>CAVOLI010000007.1:0-346838 GCA_963696725.1 uncultured delta proteobacterium | reverse complement strand
GATACCGCCGGGTGTTTGATACGGCGCTCGGCGGAGATCGCGTAGAAGCGTTCCTTGACCTCTTCGGTGCGGCCGACCACCGTGACCCCATACTTCGCAACGACATCGCGCTCAACCGCCGTCGGTGCGGTGAAGATCCCTGCGCCGGCCTCGCCGAAGGCTTTCATCAGAGCACGGTCCTCGAACTCCGCGACCACCCTGGGGACGACACCGACGCGCTGGAACCAATATTCCAGGGCCCGGCGCAGCGCGCTGCTGCCAGTCGGCATGAGCAGGGGTGCGCCGTCCAGAGACTGGGGGAAGCCCTCCAGATACTGGCTCGCCCCCGCCTTGGCCGCGAAGAACCCGATACCCGATTCCCCTAGAAGGTGGTTGTAGGCGCGAACATTGAGCGCGGGGCTCACCGGGCTGTCGGCAAGGACGAGATCGAGCTTGTGCACCGAAAGGTCCGCCAGCAAATCCACCAGGGGCGCCTCGAGGCAGACGAGCCGGACCGGCTCCGCCATTCGAAGCACAGGGGCAAGGACCCGGTAGGCCAGGAGTTTCGGCACCACCATGGCGATCCCGACGGTGAGCACCGGCACCTGGCTGGCCGAGTGTCCCCCGAGCAGGTCCCGCAGCTCCCCCTCCAGGCGGAACATCTCGTCGGCGTAGGAGAAGACCATGCGCCCCGTTTCGGTCAGTGCCAGGCCGCGTCCATCCTTGCTGAAGAGCTTGGCACCGACCTGGCGCTCCAGCTCTCCCAGTTGCCCGCTGATAGTCTGCGGCGTCAGGTGCAGAATCTCCCCGGCGCGTGCGATGGAACCGTGGGTCGCAACCGCCCAGAAGTACCGCAGATGTTTCAGGTTCAGGTGAGCCATCGGCGCAGGTTAAGGCAGCGTCACGGGTGAGGCAAAGCCCGCGGGTTTCACGGCCAGCACCGAGTTGCGGGTGGTCCTGAGAACGTCCTCGGCGGTATCGCCGATAAAGAGCCCAGGCACGCCGGTTCGGCCCACCGTACCCATGACGATCAGGTCGACCCCGATCTCTTCCGCTTTTGTACCGACGACCGTGGCCGCATCACCCTTGATCAGGTGAACGCACGGATCGGCCGCGCTCAGGCCGTAGGGAGCCAGCAGCCTGTCCAAGGCACTCCGGTGACCCTGCTCCGTCCCAGCCAGCAGGGCCTGGACCTGTTCGGTGGTGACGCCGGCCGCAGCGCCGCTCAGGATCTGCTCCCCCCGCAGGCACCAGGCATGCACCACATGCAACCCTGCTGCCTCTCGCCCCGACAACGAGGTGGCGAGATCCAGGATCAGTCGGTTGAGGTCGCCCGCCTGGGGGTCCGTCGGGTCGACCGCCGCCAGAAGCGTGCGGTAAGGGTAGGCGCTCTGCGGACGATCGATCCAGACGGGGCAGGGACACTTGCGCAGGAGATGCATGTCCGTGCTGCCGAGGACCTGGGCGCCGGCGCCTTCGCCTGTGCGGGGCATCTTCATCAGCAGGTCGTGGCCATTGCGCTGGACGGCGCGGATGACCTCGATGAATGGGATCCCCGTCAGGACCTGCGTGTAGAGCATGACCCCTGCGTCGGCATAGGGCTCGGTGAGGACTTCCAGCTCGTCGAGACGCCGTTGGCTCAGCGTTTCGGTCAGCTTTAGGCCGTACTGCTGTTCCAGGTCCCAACCGATGGTCACAGGTTCAGTGACGTCGAGGATGGTGATGCGGGCCTGATTGGTCCGGGCCAGGGCCACGGCCCGATCCAACCCCTGTCTGTGGGAGGCAGGACCATCCGCAACGTAAAGAATGTTCTTGAAGCGATGCATCGCGTCTCTCCGTGCCCGGCGGCGGTGGTAATCGACTCAGGGCGAGTTTGGTGATCGCAAACCCGGGAAACGGGAAGCGCGGCGCGCCCATGGAATAGGGGCGTCGCCGCGCTCGATCCAAAGGGGCTGTGCTGCTGCCGGCCCCGTCATTCCTGTCAGCCGACCAGGGCCTTATAACTGTGCCAGGTCGCGTAGGCGAGTACCGGGAACAGAACCACCATGCCGATGAAGAAGGTGGCGATGCCAATGCCCGTCAGGACGACGATCAGGGCCGCCCAAAGCAGCATCGCCGGCCAGTTCTTCGCAACGGCACGGGCGCTGGTCTGGATCGCGGTCAGTGGTCCGCAGTCGCGATCAACGATCATGGGGATGGCCACCGCGCTGGTGATGAATACCGTGAAGGCCAGCAGGAGACCGATCAGCACGAAATAGGCGAATGCCACTGGGTCTCCACCACCGGAAAGAACGCCGAGATAGCCATCCACCGAGATCGAGAAGGTGCTGAACTTGAGCGCGAATAGCAACGCCGAGAAGCGCACCCAAGCGGCCATGACCAGGGCCAGGAAGACGGCATACAGCCCCAGGTTGGCCGAGCGGCTGCCAAGGAAACGGATGGCCGCGCCGATCTCGACCGGCTCCCCGTTCTCCTGCTGGCGGGCAGCAACATAGAGACCAGCCGCCAGGAGTGGGCCGATCAGAAGCAGGCCCGTGATGAACGCAACGGTGAAGCCGGGAAGCGTCCAGGTCAGGTAGAGGGTCCCGGCCGCGGCCAGGGCGAACAGAGCGCCGTAAAGCAGGCTGGCCGCTGGGGCCGATGCGAAGCTGCGCACCCCGGCGCTGAGCCACCCCAGGGGCTCAGCCGCCTTGACGCGGCGGATGCCGGCGGCGGTGTCGGCGACGGTGGGTGCGTTGTTCATGACTTCTGCGGACATGGCTAACACTCCTATGCGAATTGGTCTGGCGAGAAAGCGGACCGGTCGGGGCCCGCGGGAAAAACAAGATCAGGCTGCGGCCTTCAGCCCGCACGCCCGGTTGGCCGGGACCGCGATATCCATTAGCCTGGGGTTGTCAAGCTTGAGTCCATTCATGAGGTCCACGTACGCCTGCCTGCCCTTGACCTGGAGCCGCGGGTTCCAACGCCGCTCCTCGCCGATCGTGCTCACGGTCATGCCGTTGTAATCGTGGGCTGGGTAGACCAGGGTGGCTTCAGGGAGCTTGAGGAGCTTGCCGAACAGGCTGTCATACTGGGCAGCGGGATCGCCATTCTGAAAATCGGTACGCCCCGTGCCGCGTATCAGCAGCGTGTCGCCGGTGAAGACCCGATCCCGCAGCAGGAAGCTGTAGCTGTCGTCCGTATGCCCAGGCGTATAGAGGACATCAAGGTGAAGATTGTCCACGCGCAGCCGCTCTCCCTCGCGGAAGTGCACCGACGCACACTCGGCACGGGTCATTTCGCCCAAGGCGGTCGTGCACTCCGTGCGCTCCCGAAGCGCTCCCAGGGCCGTGACATGGTCGGCGTGGATGTGCGTGTCCACCGCCAGCACCAGCCGGAGATCGAGTTCCTCGATCAGCTTCACGTAGCGGTCGGTGTTCTCCAGCACCGGATCGATCAACAAGGCCTCTCCGCCGGCGCGCTCGGCCAGCAGGTAGGTGTAAGTGGATGAGGTGTGGTCGAACAATTGGCGGAAAATCATTGTGGTGTCTCCTGGTAGACGATCAGAGTCAGGCTGCCGCCTCGTCGTGGCACCGGACCGGGCGGTTCCAGGGCATGCGCGCCAGCAAGTTGGCCATGCCGCACCAGCGGGTCACCCCAGCCACGATCAGCCCGACGCCGATCAAAGGGATGGCAGCGAAGAAGATCTCGTGAATGGTGAAACCGAAAATGAACTTCAGCACCAACAGGGTGCCGACCGCGATCTGCACCTGCCGGTCCAGGGCGATCGCTCTCCCGCGGCGAACCATGGGCAGCCCAGCCTGCTCCCATGCCTGGGTGCCCCCTTCGATCACCGCCAGGTTGTGGTAGCCCGCTTCGGCCAGCCGCTCGGCGGCTTCGCGAGCACGTGCACCGCTCTGGCAAGTGACATACAGGGTCTCGTACCGGCCTACGCCGGGTTTCCCGATCAGCCCGGGCAGGGTCTGCGGATCGATCTCGCTCAGAGACACCGAGCGAGCTCCTTCCGCGTGGCCCGCCCGATACTCAGCATCGGTGCGCACATCCAGTAGCACCGGGGTCTGACCCAATTGGCGCAGGGAAGCGAAGCGCTCTGGGGTGATAGACAGGACTCTTGTGCTCATGCGGACTACTCCAGTTTGTTTGCTGGAGAAGAGAGTTGGGGTCGGCGGGGTTTCAGAGAAGGATCACTTCCGACGAAATAGGGCATCGATACATCGTATTTTTCGATGCAAACGGCAGTAGCCCAACGAGGGGGATGTCTTCGCCGGGGGGTAGCCAAGGTCCGCATAGGTTGCGGACCCTAAATCGATTACGACAAGCCTGGTGGAAGTCGGCAACCTGGCGTTGAGCGACCCTGGCGATACGCGCGCTGGGTCATCGCGGCCAGCACGGCCTTCCTTGCCGCTGCCAGGTACTACTGGGGCCTGTCCAGGGCAACCCGCCAGCTGGCCAATACCTTCCGGCGGCTCGGTGACGCCGTCCCGGCCGGGCCCCCCAACTGCGGCGCAACCCGGGGGTAGCAATGAGAGAGAGTAGTCGCCACACCACGGCGCCAAACTGCCAAGTTTTTCAATGCGACACCATTGCCAGTCGCTTCACCCGGCGGGCGATTGGTTCAAGAGCAACTTCTCAATAAGGAGGGGCGACCGCCGGTCGTAGGCTGAGTCAAGCGAAGCGGACCCAGCAAAGCCGCCGATCTGAGCCAGGAATGGCTTTAATCAGCATCACCTACGAGAGGTTCGGGGCGTGGCCGTTGTCCGGCCAGCCCGGTCAATTCCCAGAGGGCCGCGACCTCGGCTTGCAGAGCGGCGACCTGCGCCTCCAAGGCGGCAATGCGATCATCCCCAGGGCCGGAGCGGGAGCCGGACCGGGCTGCGGCCGACGCTGCAACGACCGCATCCTGTTTAGGCTCCCCACACAGCATGTGGCCGAAGCGGTCCTCACGCTTGCCCGGCAGATGGGAGAGTTCGGTCACCAGAGGCGTGTCGCGTTCGGTCAGACCCCGCACCGCCTCGGCGACCGCCGGCAGGTCCGGAAACTCGGCCATGCGCCCGGTGTTGGTCCGCAATTCGCCCAGGGTCTGGGGCCCGCGGAGCATCAGGGCGCACAGCAGCGCCTGCTCCTGGCGATTGAGGTGATAGGTCGAGGACATCTTGTGGTCGTACCGCTCGGTGCGCCCGGCGAAGCTGGCGTAGATCAGGTTGCGGTCACGCAGGGTGTTGACCACATGGCCGACCTCCCCGGCCTCCAGGACCATGACCGGGTCGCGGCTGGTCTTCTGGTTGCAGGCCAGGACCAGGGCGTTGAGGGTCAGGGGGTACTGGTCCGGGGTGGTGCGCTGCTTCTCCATGAGGCAGGCGAGGATGCGCGCCTCGACCGGGGTTAGTTCCGGCTCCGAGGCTGCGGCGGCGGCGGTGGTGTCGGCGTCTGTGGTCATGGCAGGGTCCCAGGTGGTCCGCAGTGGATAGGGACACATTATCCTATGAGGTCGGTTCTGGCCGCATCTACCGGATAGCTGGGAGCACGTGCAGGTTGTTTGTTCGGCAGGGTTGCCCTGGGGCCTCAGGGTGCCGGGAACACCTGCTTCCAATCCTCCTTCATCGAGATCACCAGCCAACCGTTTTCTGGGGCCAGAGCCAGGGCCTGATCAAGTCGGCCGATGTGGCCCTCCCGGTCATAGGCGTATTCCCGCTCCGCGTCGGTGTGGTGCAGGATCAGGCCGAGCCGACGCCCCTCGCCGGCGGTGGTCCATTGCAGCATCTGCAGGTCCCCATCGGAGTTGCCGAAGGCGAGGATGGGGCGCCGCCCGATGTGGCGTTGGATGCCCACCGGCTTGCCGGCCTTGTCGTCGATGAAGGCGACCTCGGGCTCGCGCACCAGCACCGGCTTGCCGTCGCGCATCTCGAAGCTCTGCGCGATCTCGGAGCCGATCACCTGCTCCGGCGGGATGCCGTAGACACGCTCCGGTCCAGGGGCGCATGAAGTCGATACCGCCGCCGGAGACGATGAAGGTCTTGAAGCCGTTGGCGCGCAGGTAGTCCAGCAGCTCCAGCATCGGCTGGTAGACCAGCTCGGTGTAGGGGCGGTCGAAACGCGGGTGCCGTGCCTTGCCGATCCAGTCCGCCGCGATGGCTTCGAACTCCTCGCTGGTCATGCCCGCGTGGGTGGCCATGAGGAGCTGCATCAGGCCCTCCGTCCCGGCCTCGCCCAGGGCCTGCCATGTCCCCTTCGATCGCGGCCTTAAAGGCTTGCTGCTCCCGCCATTGCGGGTGTTGCGGGGCCAGGGCCTTGACCCGGTCCAGTACGAAGGCGAGCTGGGTGTACATAGGCTGCTCGACCCACAGGGTGCCGTCGTTGTCGAACACGGCAATGCGTTGTGCGGGCGGGACAAATTCGGGCCCGTCCGCTCTGGTGACGTCAGAGACGAAGCCGGTGATGGCCTCTTTGGCTGGACCTGCCCGCCAGGACGGCAGAGGGTCGGCGGCAGCCGGACTGGCCGCCAGGATCAAGCCGAGGGCAAGGGCCGCGATGAGTTGATGCATCTGAGTCCTCGATAGGTCAATTGGGGGGCGGACGTCCCTGTCCTTGCAGTCCTCGGGCGGGTTAATGGCTGGCTGGCGCGCTCAAGTCACCCAGGACCTTCTCCAAGCTGAAACTGGCCGCCTTTTGGCGCGGCGGGAACTCCTTGAAGGTCGCAAGGAACTGCCCGACGTAGGCCTGGGCCGGCACCAGCAAGAAGGCGCGGTCCAGGAGCCAGTCGTAGTAGGTGTTGGAGGTGATCTCCGCACGCTCGTAGGGGTCTAATCGATAACGTCTCGGTAATCCATCTGGTAAATATGGTCACCGGAAAGGATCAGTATCTCCTCGGGATTATGATAACGGACAAAGTCCAGATTTTTATAGACCGCGTCTGCAGAGCCACGGTACCAGTCATTCTGCTCGGAATCGATGAACGGCGGCAGAATGGAAACGCCCCGGTACCGGCCGATCATATCCCAGGCAGCTCCTGTTCCGATATGATTGATGAGTGAGTAACTTCTATACTGGCTCAGTATAGCTATCTGTTCGATACCGGAGTTCATCAGGTTGGACAAGGCAAAATCGATTACCCGGGCAAACCCGCCAAAAGGAACTGCGGCCTTGGGGCGGTAATAGGTGAGGACATTGAGTTCGTCGGCCCGGCCACCGGCCAGAATCATCGCGAGTGTGGAAGGTCTGAGCATGAGGTATCCAAACTTTGTAATCGGGTCAATGAGTGCGTGGCCGACACTGCCACATGGAAATTATCACTGCAGAAACAGCCGGTCCTGAGACTGCCTTATTTCATGTGACAGCTGGTCAGCCGCTTCAGGGTCAGAGAGTTAATGTCATTCTCGGTGAGTTGAAGATTCTTCAGCGGGACTTCAGCCCGAGCCGCTCCCTTATGCCCGCCGGCAGAACCCAGAGTGCCAAATGCCCGCTGGGCAAGCTTACCAGCACTCTTACGATAACCGTCACAACGAAATATGACAACCAATTTATCGCAATGAATGCCCGATACCAGCACCCAGTCGATATCCGCCACATGACTCAAAAAATCAGCGATGATTACCAGGACATCGGGACTGCGTACCTTACCTATATGACAATAATAACGACCCTTTGAGTACTTGAGTTCGGCCAGCGCCATGCTGAAGTAACGCAGCTCCGAGCGTCGCAGATCCGTCAGTTCAAATTTTCTTACCAGGTTGCGGTTGGCGATATCAAACAGATACCTGAAAGATATGGCATCTGAGAGCCTTGCGTCTTTTTCAAAATCCTGGGTGTCGACCTTGATACCATAAAACATAGCCGTTGCCATGGAAACTGACGGCTTTATGGAAGCGGCGCGCAGATATTCAACCAGCATTGATGAAGCAGCACCATAGTTAGGCCTGATATCTACATACGCTGCACTCCAGTCCTTACTAATTGGATGATGGTCGATGATGACATCGAAATCTATACCATTAAAATCCGGTAAATGGTCAGGCTGAGAATCAACAATTATTTTTTTAGTGAAATCAGTGGGTTTTACCGCGTGAAGCCGTTCCAGAGGAATCCTCAATCGCTTTACCATCTCGACGTTGTTGAGACGGCTGATCTCGTTCGGGTGCGCAATGGTAAGCGATTTTACTCGATATCTGAGAAGCCGCTTGATAGCCAGGGAGCACGCCAGCGAATCGGGGTCAGCAACGATACAGATAAGGACGGTATCTTCTTTCTCAAAGACGGACAGGAATTCCTCAAGACGGATTTTTGCTGATTTTTTGTAGGATTGATCACAGATAGATTGAACACTTCTGGTCTTTCGTTTTCTCGTCATTGATGGTAACCGTGACAACCTATACCGACAGAGGCTTTATGGCATCAACCGTAATCAGATGACAAGCGCCCACTCCGTCTCAACAATCTCTATTGCTCTCTCCACACAGATGTCGGCAGAAGCATTTCCCGAAAAACCGTGGGAAAGGATCTGCAATACAGTCGTCAGCCACCTCCTTTTTGTTTTTATCTCTTACAATATCGGGTAGTTAAAGAGACGCCAAAGCTGTTAAGGGAACAATTCGGCCCGAATCCCCAAACAGCAACGAAAGAGTCTAATATACTACAGTTCCCGGCCAAAAGGCAAGCAGGAGCTCGGACCATAATCACTTGTCGTGAAAGAACAAACAAAATCTGCCCTATCCGTTGTTTTAATATCTTCCATAATTTCAGCCATGGCAAGTGCTACCGCAGGCGTCGGCACCGATCATCAACAGTCCTTCTGCTTGACGGAAAGAGCAGCTAATGGTACCTAGTGGGACAATTATCAGTTATGTTCCGGTACTTTTTCATATGAAATACTCAAGATGAGCGTTATCACATGTCAAAAATCATTGCTGTAGCTCTTGGCGGAGCACTGGGGTCTGTCGGCCGCTACCTGATAGCGCTGTTGGTCGGTCGGATATCCAGATATGACTTCCCTTATGAAACACTTGCGGCAAACCTCATAGGCTGTTTGTTTATCGGTCTGCTCTGGGGCTATTTTGAACGGGTCCATCTGAGTAATGAATTCAGACTTTTTCTATTCACCGGGATTCTCGGGGGATTTACAACATTTTCTACGTTTGCACGAGAGAGCGTTCAGTATTTCAAATCCGGGGAACCGCTGCACGCAGTGACGTATCTGCTGGCAAGCAATATCTTTGGGCTCACCCTTGTTGCATTTGGATTCATGATATCGGTCCGATTTCTGCATTCCGGGAGATTCTTTTAACCGATGCAATTGCTTACCCGCTATCTTCTTGGCCAGTTCACGCGCTATTTTTTCACCATTAATATCGGTTTTGTCGCGGTTTATCTGCTGATTGACTTCTTTGAAAAATACGACGAATTTGCCGAGGCAGGCAAGCCGGCATCCCTGATTATTAAATTTTTCATCTACAATATCCCCTTTGTCGTTGACCAGCTTGGTCCCATCCTGATACTTCTTTCCGGTGTCATCACATTGGGAATTCTCAACCACAGCAACGAATTGACAGCGCTCAAAGCTGCAGGAATTCCGCTGAAACGAATAACCCGGCCGTTATTTATCGCCGCCCTCCTGTTTACTTCTTTTTTTATCCTTACCGCGCAGTTTCTTCTGCCAAATACCATTTCCATAACCAATGACATCTGGTATGAGCAGGTGCGGGGCAAGGTTCCACTCGGCATATACAGAAACGGCCGTTATTATTTCAAGGGAAGCGAAGGCTTTTACTCGTTTCAATGGCCCAATAACAAGGACATGATACTCAGTAATTTTTCTTATTCCACCTGGGATGACAATTACAATGTCAAAGAGTTGACCGTTGCAAAATTTGCCAGATGGACCAGTTTAGGTTGGGTTCTCAGAAGAGGTCAGATCCAGAGGAATACAGACGGCACTTTCTCAACGGAGATTTTCGATGCCAGCCGCTTCGATTTTCCGGAAACCCCGGACGATTTTCTGATACCTGAATATGAATCTGTGGAGATGTCTCTAACCGAACTTTTCAGCGATATCGGTGACCAGGAGGTCGATGCTGATACTACAAAAGCGCGTGCAGAATTTTATGGCCGGATGTCATACTTGATTCTCGGCATCCCGCTGCTGCTGCTCGGGCTGCCGATTCTGATCCTTTCGTACCAGAAATGGGGGCGTGATCTCTCTATCGCCATTCCGGTAAGCTGCGGCATGGCCTTTCTTGCCTGGGGGACCTGGGGCGCACTGCAATCGCTTGCCAAAACCGGATATATCCCGGCAATTCCGGCAGCTCTAGCAGTACATATTGTTTTTTCTCTTCTGGGGCTTTATCTTTTAAGGATGCAGGATCATTAATGACCGCCTGCAAACAGGAACGTCAGGACACGGATACGATAAACAATTGATGGATACCTTATTACCCAAACAGCAGGGAATCGTCTGGAGCGGCCCGTCTTCATCTCTTGATAATACAATTGAAGCAATAATTGAAGCGGCAGACCTCTTTGAAATACTGAAAGACAAACAGCAGGTTGTGCTCAAGCCCAATCTGGTCGAAGCCCTTCAGCCGCCGATCACAACACCTGCTGCTTTTGTAAGCGCGATCGTCACGCAGCTGACAAGCCGCTGCCCGCATCTGAGGATAATCATTGCCGACGGCACCGGCTCATTATCATATGATACCTTTCACTGCTTCGAAGCACTTGGATATCTGCCGCTCGCCGGGCTTGACAATGTCAAACTGGTCGATCTGAACAAGGAGCCCTCCCGTCGCCTGCAAAAAAGTGAGTGTACCAGGTGGCCCGAGATGTACCTTCCGGAGCTGATCTTCAGCAGTTTCCTGATATCGCTGCCTGTCCTGAAGGCACATTCGTTGTCACGGGTTACACTGACCATGAAAAACATGATGGGGTGTGCACCACCTGAGCATTTTCGAGGCAGTGGGGGATGGGGAAAATCATCGTTTCATCGTCAGATTCACGCTGCGGTATTTGATCTGAACAGGTATCGAACACCGGACTTTACCATCCTGGACGCATCGGTTGGCATGGCAAAGGCACACCTCTGGGGGCCAACCTGTGAACCGCCTGTAGGAAAAATCGCCGCAGCCTACGACCCGGTGGCGATAGATGCCTACGGTACATCGCTGCTCGGCAGATCATGGAAAGAGATAGAACATATCAGAATGGCGCATCAGGTGCTGGGATGTGCAGACCCGATTACGGTCAAAGAGCTGTCAGCCGTAAGAACAGCATGACAAAAGGGAGAAGCTTTCCTCCGCCTCTCCCTTTTGGAGGTGATTTTTTTTCCGTAAAGCCTACTGTTCTTCTATAGCCAGCAGAGATATTTCAAAAACCAGTACGGAATTTGGCTGAATCACCGGCGGCGCGCCGGTTTCTCCATAGGCAAGTTCAGACGGGATGGCAACACGGTACTTTGACCCCACCTCCATCAGCTGCAGAGCTTCACTCCAGCCGGGAATGACCTGATCTACTCCGAAGACGGCAGGCTCACCCCTCTTGATTGAACTGTCAAACTCAGTTCCGTCGACCAATGTGCCGACATAATCAACCTTCACGGTGTCGCTCGCGACCGGCTTTGGTCCTTCGGCTACTTCAATCACCTCGTACTGTAAGCCGCTATCGGTAACCTTGACGCCTTCTTTCTTCTTGTTTTCATCAAGGTATGCCTGCCCGGCAGCCTTGTTTTTTTCCATCATCGCCGCCAGCTGCTCCTCCTGCTGGGCCTTCATCTTGGCAGCAAATTCCTCCTGCACCGCGGCAAGCTCTTCCTGGCTCATCTTTGGTTCTGCACCGGAAAAGCCATCATCAATACCCAATTTCAGGGTAGCAAGATCCAGCTCGCTGGCCATGCCTTTAAGGTAATTGCCGAGATCAAGTCCCATGGAGTAGCTGAGTTTCTCACTTGATGTCTTGAACGGGCTCTCGACAGCCTTGTCATCCGCCTGAAGACAAAACGGCACCAGGAACATCCCGGCAATAAAAAAACTGACAATTTTCTTCATTTCAACTCCTTGCTAGGTAATGTTTCTCTCTTGTGAAAACACTTTCTGACCTGAGTTTCTCAACAACATGCAGGTGCGGTGTAGGAAACCATCATACACGCCAGATATTAAAATACAACTACAGTTATTCCCGGATTATTAAAGTCTGATTTGCAAAGCAGGCTCAGATCGGGATACTGCCTTACCAGTGATTTTCCCAGACCTGATCGGCGGTGAAAAGCTTCACCATGAATAACGGATTTTATCATGCCGCTTTGCTGCAGAAAATCTAACGACTTACGGCATTCGATCCTGATTTTTCCGCCTCTGCCGGAAGATCCGTACCCGTGAATCAGTGTGAGGACACTGACACCGGTCAGCTGCGCCGACTCGAGTTCGGTGCGCATTCGCTTCAATGCTGACTCAACCACGGGCCGACCATATTCCAGATTCACCCTTTTGTGCAGCAGTTTTGGTTTTTGGACGGGGACTGAGCTGCTCTGGATAGCTGTATCGCAAAATACGCACCTGGAAAGGAAGGGCTCTACCGTGTTTCCACAGGTGGGGCAGACTATCTTCACGCGTGTTTTCATCAGGAACGGCGAACAGATATCACATGCTCCATCTGACGCAGATGCTGAAGAAGCAGTTGAAGGTGATCAAGGTTTTTGACTTCAACCGCGATGAAAAAATCAACCGTATCGGTTGGAGTAGTATGAGCGGAAATCTCTATGATGGAGGCGTTGTCCGATCCAATAGCAGAGCTGATCTCTGCAAATATGCCCTTGTTGTTCTCGGTGATCAGATGCAGTTCAGCCCGATATTGCAGACTGTCGGTATTGCTCCAGAAAACCTCCATCCAGCGTTGCGGATCAGTGCTCAACAGGTTCTGGCAATCGGCCTTGTGAACTGAAACCCCACGGCCGGTGGTTATAAATCCGACAATGAGATCTCCGGGCACCGGATTACAGCACTGGCTGATTTTTACCAGCATGTCATCTATGCCGTCAATCTGGACGACCGAACCGCCGCCGGCAACACCTGTTCGCTGGCCACTGACCATTGCCGCAGCCATTTCCTCCGGCCTCAGTTCGGTGGCTGTTGCCTCATGATCTGCGGCCATATCCGGCGGATTAAGGGCTTTTACCAGATTCTGTATGGTGATGGCGCCACTGCCGACCTTAATGAGCATATCATCGAGGGCGTTGCAGCGGAGTGTTTTGAGCAGCACTTTTATATGACCGCTCTTGATCATCCGCTTCAGGGTCAGGTCATGCTTCTTCAGTTCCCGCTCGCAGATCTCCCTGCCGAGCCTCAGCCCCTTCTCTTTCTGCTCCCGGCGAAGCCATGAGCGTATCCTGGTGCGGGCTCTGCTGGTCTTGACAAAATCCAGCCATCCTCTCCGGGGGCGCTGGCTGGGAGAGGTGATAATTTCTACGATATCACCATTCTGCATTTGATATTTCAGGGGTACCAGGCGGCCGTTAACCTTTGCCCCGGTGCAGTGATCACCCACTTCCGTGTGGATTGAGTAGGCAAAATCGATCGGGCAGCTCAGTGCTGGAAACTCCTTCACCTCTCCATTCGGGGTCAGGGCATAGACATCGGGGTCATAGAGCTCTCCACGAACCTGTTCAAGAAATTCCCGGGGATCTTCAACCTCCTGCAGGGAATTAACCAGCGTTTTCAGATTCCTGAACAGCCTGGCATCTTTCTCGTTGACTTTCTGCCCTTCCTTGTAAGCCCAGTGCGCGGCAACACCTTCCTGGGCTGTACGGTCCATATCTTCGGTCCGTATCTGAATCTCGATAAAATGATCACGGGGACCGATAACCGTGGTGTGCATTGACTGGTAGTTATTCGACTTGGGTACGGAAATGAAATCCTTTATCCTCCCGGGAATCGGAGACCAGTTTGCATGTATGATCCCCAGTGATTCATAGCATTCATTAACCGTATCAACGATAATCCTGAATGCAACCTTGTCGTAAACCCGCTCTAGCGGGATATTCTGGGCAACCAGTTTCTTGTAGATGGAATAAATGTGTTTGGGTCTGCCGATGATGCGGGTCGGCTGGACATCGCCGGCATGGAGCTTGTCATAGAGAATAGAGATCACCTCATCCACATAGCGCTCGCGCTCGCCAAGTGAACTCTCGAGTCTCTTGCTTAGATCTTCAAACTCAGCTGGATATAAAAATTGAAAGGAAAAATCTTCAAGCTGCCGTTTCAGCCAGTCGATTCCGAGCCTGCTGGCAAGAGGTGCATAGAGGTCCATGGTCTCACGGGCAACATAACGCTGGGTATCCCGATCCACCAGTTCGAGCAGCAGCATGTCCTGCAGCCGGTCAATAAGTCGAACAAGCAGGACCCGGATATCTGCGGCCATAGCCAGCAGCATTTTCCTGATGTTTTCAGACTGGCTTGTCAGCCTGTTGTTAAATTGGACGCTGGTAATCTTTGTGGTGCCGCTGACAATAAGGGCAACATCTTTGCCGAATTGTTTTTCCAGTTCGGCGGCGGTGACCCCGTTTTTCAGGACTCCATGCAGCAGCCCGCCGAGAATCGTGTCAAGATCAAGGTGCATCGACGCAAGCGTCGAGGCAACCTCCAGGGCGTGAATGAGATAGGGCTCCCCCGAAAAATGCTTGCCTCCCCGGTGCACATCTTCGGCCAGAGCCCAGGCTCGATCTATCGGAGCCAGGTCTACGTCATGAAGATAATTGGCAGCCAACACCTTCAGGCCGCTCGGATTTACCATTGACGAATGCATAAAAAACCGGGTTTAAATGGGTATTGCTTTGCCGGCAAGGCGTCTTTTGACCAGGCTCACCAGATCGTTAAGGGTTGTTTCTTCCGTGAAACCGTCGCCTCGCCTGCGGACTTCGATCATGCCATTTTCGCTGTAACGCTTGCCGACGGTAACACGAAGGGGAAATCCAAGCAGGTCTGCGTCCTTGAATTTCACTCCGGGCCGTTCATCACGATCATCAAGAAAGACGTCGATTCCCCCCGCTTTCAACTGCATGTATATCGTTTCAACCGCCTCGCAAATCGTTTCATCCTTCATGCCGAGATTCAGAACCGTTACCTGGTAGGGCGCAAGCGGCGCCGGGAAAATAATACCGTTATCGTCATGATTCTGCTCAATTGCCGCGGCCACAATACGACTGACGCCAATACCGTAACATCCCATGACAAGCGGTTTTTCGCTGCCGTCCCTGTCCTGGAAATATGCTCTCATCGATTCTGAATAACCGGTTCCGAGCTTGAAAATGTGCCCGACCTCAATGCCTTGGACAAGCCTGATTGCGCCACCACAGGAAGGGCAGAGGTCGCTCTCGCAGATCTGCCTGAAATCGCCGACCTCACCAATACTGAAATCCCTGCCGCTGTTGGTATTCTGGAAATGAAAATTTTTCTCATTGGCCCCAACAGTAAAATTGACCATCTGCATGACTTCCTGATCTGCCAGCAATCGAATCCCGATACCTATCGGGCCGAGATACCCGGAAGGAACGCCTGTTGCTGTAAATGTTTCCTTGTCATCGGCCATCCTGAGATCAGAAACGCCAAGATAATTTTTCAGTTTCACCTCTTCGATTTCCCGATCACCCCTGACAAGCACGGCAACAGGAGTATCATCACCGATAAAAACAAGCGTTTTTACCAGTTGCTCGGGGGTGATGTTGAGAAATTCACAGACCGCCTCAACCTTTCTTTTACCTGGCGTTTCTATTTTCGTCATCTCGCCGGGTGTATCATTGACAAGATCTGTGCTCAGTCTGATCACCGCTTTTTCCATGTTGGCTGCATAGCTGCAGGCGTCACAGACAACGATCGTGTCCTCTCCCGTTTCGGCAAGGACCATGAACTCATGAGAGAAACTGCCGCCGATCGTACCGGAATCAGCCTCCACACACCTGAAATCCAGATCGCAGCGCTGGAAGATCCGGTTATATGCCTCATACATTTTCTGGTATGAAAGCTCCGCAGCCTCGTCGCTCACATCAAAGGAGTAGGCGTCTTTCATGATGAATTCCCGACCGCGCATGAGTCCGAACCGCGGCCTGATCTCATCACGGAATTTGGTCTGCACCTGATAGAGATTTACCGGCAGGTCGCGATACGAATGAATCTCCTTGCGGGCAATATCGGTAATCACTTCTTCATGGGTCGGCCCGAGGCAGGACTCACGCTCGTGACGATCGGTAAATCTCAGGAGTTCAGGGCCGTACTTTACATAGCGGCCGCTTTCCTGCCAGAGGTCGGCGGGTTGGACCATCGGCATTTTCATTTCCTGTGCCCCAGCCCGGTTCATCTCTTCCCGAACAATGTTCTCGACTCTGCGGATCGCCGCCAGGCCATAGGGAAGATAGGTATAAACACCTGCAGTCAGTTTTCTCATAAAACCTGCCCGCAGCATCAATCTGTGACTGACCACCTCCGCCTCGGCCGGCACTTCCTTCAACGTCGGAATCAATATCTGGGAATAGCGCATTTTATCCTACACACATTATTGGTTATGAGCACCTGTCGGGCCATTTATTACTACTCAAAATATAACACAAATAAACTGCTATTTCAAATAGTTAACAAGATTTTATCCGTTCCTGCTCCATTTTCTGCAATTCTGCCATAAAGACCGACAGCAATTGATCTTCACTCACTGTTTTAAAGAGTTCTCCTTTCTTGAAAATGATGCCGACTCCGCGGCCTCCGGCAACACCGATATCGGCCTCCCGGGCTTCCCCAGGGCCATTGACGGCACATCCCATCACCGCAACCTTGAGCGGCGACTCCATGGTCTGGATAAACTTCTCCACTTCCTCCGCCAATGAAAAAAGATTTATCTGGGTTCTTCCGCAGGTAGGACAGGAGATAAGCTCCGGACCCCGCTCTCTGATCCTCAGGGAACGGAGGAGCTCAAAACCGACCCGCACCTCCTCGAGCGGATCCCGGGTTAGAGAGATCCTGAACGTGTCACCAATACCCTCGAACAATAATATGCCAAGAGCAACACTTGATTTCACCGTACCGGCGATCAGCCCTCCAGCCTCGGTAACCCCGATATGCAGCGGGTAGTCGGTCTGGGCGGAAAGCTGACGGTAGCCGTTTATGGTTGTCAGGACATCTGCCGACTTGATTGAAATCTTGATAGCCTTAAACTTCAGTTTCTCAAGCAGTCTGACATTGCGCAGCGCGCTCTCGATCAGTGATTTCGGGCGATCGGCTGTCGGATAGCCAAAATCTCTGAGCAAATCCTTCTCTATCGATCCGCTGTTTACTCCGACCCGGATCGGCACACCATGCATCCTGGCGGCATCCACGACGTTTGCAAGCTTTTCCCGACCACCCAGATTCCCGGGATTTATTCGTATGCCCTGGGCTCCGTGCTCGACCGCGGCTACGGCAAGTCGCCAGTCAAAATGAATGTCGGCGATAAGCGGTATTGACGTCTGATCCCTGATACTCCTGAGCGCACCTGCCGATTCAAGATCCGGTACAGCGACCCGTATGATTTCACATCCGCCCCGCTCCAATGCCTGAATCTGCTCTACCGTTGCCTGCACATCCGCGGTACTGGTATTGGTCATGGACTGTACAGCAATGTCAGCACCCCCGCCGATGAGCACATCGCCAACCATGATCTGTCTGGTTTTTCGTCGTTTTATCATCGTATCCGTTACCGCAGCATGGTCTTGCCGGATGAAATCTACTGTCCAGACCGAATCAGGCTCAATTCCGCGTCAGAGGCCCGGACATAGAGCGGCTCGGCTGCACCAATATCAAGAAAACGGCCGTTTCTGTACTGTTCATCGGCCAAAAAACCGATCATCTCAGCAGGCGGATAGAGAACAGCTGACTGCACCATTTTGCTCCCTAACACCTCTTTTAGCTGCTCACTATAAACATCAACCCCGTCACCTGCCATAATGACCGGTTCGTTGATCTGTTCGGCAATTTTAGCAGGAGCAGATACTGCGTGTTCAGAGCAGGGCCTGGCAATACCCTCGTCATCCGCCCGGTAAAATCTCCCATATACCTCATTTTTCCGGGCATCAAGCAGGACACAGATCAAGCGCTCATCCCTTATGACGGCAGCAATCGCATCCAGCGATGAAATACCGATGAGCACTTTCCCGGCGCCATGGGCCAACCCTTTTGCTGTGGCCATACCGATTCTCAGACCGGTGAAACTTCCGGGGCCGAGACCGACCGCAATTGCCGAAAGCGCAGCCGGTGCCCGAGACGATTGCGAGAGCAGCTGATCAATCGATGACAGTAAACGCCTGGAATGGGTGACACCCGGGCCAAGGGATCGGGAGGCGATCACTGTTCCATCCGCTGGACCTCCGGAGGTCAAGGCCACCGAGCACTGTGGCGTTGCCGTATCAAGCGCGAGAATCAGGGTGTCGTCTGCCATTGTGTAAATACCCTGACAATATCGTTGTAGAACACGAAGATCATGAGCGTACCGAGCAACGCAATGCCAACCTGCTGCGCCAGGATCTGGATGCGCTCACTGACCGGTCTGCGGGTAATTCCTTCAATCGTCAGAAAAACGAGATGCCCGCCGTCCAGTACCGGAATTGGCAGGAGGTTTAAAATTCCGAGGTTGACACTGAGAAGCCCCATGAAATAACAGAGATTAAGCCAGCCGGCACGTGCCTGCTCACCTGCCAGCTGAGCGATGAGAATAGGCCCGCCAAGTTCTGATGCCGGCACGACGTTCTGGATGATTTTTACAACTCCCATAAAGGTCAGATAGATAAACATCCAGGTCTGGTAGAATGCATTTTTCAAGGCACCAAACGGCCCGACGGGCACATACTCGATTGCCTCTTTCTTGACAATTCCGATCATGAACCGCTGCTCGACCTCCTCCCCGAAAACATTCTCCACACTGTCGACTGCAGGCGTAACCGCAATCTCCCGTTGACTGCCATCCCGCAGGACTTTGAACAGCAGCTCCCGGCCATCGCTCTCTTTCACCATGGTCAGGACATCGAGCCATTGCTCAACAGGGTGATGATCGATCTCAAGAATGCGATCACCAGGTTCAATACCCGCCTCATAGGCAGGAGAACCCTCATTGACGACACCGATCATGGTCGAATCCTGGTCTTCAGGAATCCCCATGAAGAGAAAAATAAAAAAGAAAATACAGACCGAAAAGAGCATATTGAAAAGGGGTCCGGCAAAAACGATGGAAAACCGCTTCCAGACAGGCTTATGAGCGAAAGAGCGCTCATTCTCGGCCCCGCTGTCAGCTTTCTCGTCAGGATTCTCACCAAACATCTTCACATAACCGCCGAGAGGAAATGCCGAAATCAGGTATTCCGTTTCACCAACGATCCTGCTGTATATTTTTGGGCCGAACCCGAGGGAAAACTTCAGCACCTTTACCCTGAACAATTTTGCAAAGAGAAAGTGACCCAGTTCATGCACAAAAATGAGAACACCGAGAACTAAAATAAATGAAACAATTGTATTCATAAATAACGACTCTGTTAAAGGTCAAAGGGGACTAATCACCAAGTAAGCCATCTGCCGTCAAGCGGGCATTTTTGTCAGCCTCCAGCAGATCATTCAGGACAATATCACTGCCGCCCTGTATCCGGGCCATCGTCTGCTCGACAACAGCTGAAATTTTAGGAAAAGCAATCCGCCCGTCCAGAAAGGCAGCGACGGCCACTTCATTTGCACCATTCATCACTGCCGCACTGACACCTCCCCGTTCAAGTGCCTCAAAGGCAAGCCTCAGGGCGGGAAAACGATCGTAATCAGGTTCCAGAAATTGAAGGTTACCGCATTGACCAAGATTCAGCGAGGGCAGATCAAGGGACATGCGTTCAGGGAATGAAAGGGCATAGGCAATCGGTATTTTCATGTCGGGGATACCCAGTTGAGCGACGACCGAGCCGTCTCGATATTCCACCAGCGAGTGAATAATTGACTGCGGGTGCACGACAACCTCGATGGAACGCGGTACCATATCGAACAGCCAGCGCGCCTCAATAACCTCCAACCCCTT
Source organism: uncultured delta proteobacterium (assembly GCA_963696725.1). GTDB lineage: Bacteria > Desulfobacterota > Desulfobulbia > Desulfobulbales > Desulfocapsaceae > MADRE3. The sequence continues at coordinate 326,813 of CAVOLI010000007.1, read as the reverse complement.
GTTCATCAATGTTGCACTGTCTATACTGATCTTCGGACCCATGCTCCAGTTCGGGTGATTCAACGCCTGCTCCCGGGTAACGTTCTGCAGCTCTTCTTTGCTCAGGTAGAGAAAGGGGCCGCCCGAGGCGGTCAGGATAATCTTTGCCACATCTTCCTTTCGCCCCGCTTCAAGCGCCTGGAAGACAGCACTGTGTTCAGAATCGATCGGCAAAAGGCTCACCCGGTGTTCCCTGACCTTCTGCATCACCAGGCGGCCGGCAACCACGAGGGTTTCCTTGTTGGCAAGACCGATATTCTTTCCCGCTTCCACGGCAGCCAGGGTCGGCAGCAGGCCTGCGGCTCCGACCATGGCGGAGACGGTCATACTCGCCTCGGGGCAGGTTGCAACCTCAATATTGCCTGCGGTTCCCCAGACTATTTCGCCTTCCCAGGAACCAGGCAGCATGGGGGCAAGCTTTTCTGCATGCTCCTCGTCGATTACTGAAACGACCTGCGGTGTGAACTCTGCAATCTGTCTGCTCAGCAGTTCAATATTTCGTCCTGCAGCAAGTCCCAAAATTTTATAGCGATCCGGAAATTGTCTGACAATATTAAGGACGTTGACTCCAATCGAGCCAGTAGCCCCGAGAAGGGATATTTTTTTCATCAGAAGCGCTGATACAGAAGGATGTAGTAGAGAAAAGGAGCTGCAAGGAGCAGCGAATCAACACGGTCGAGGACTCCCCCGTGTCCACCCAGCAGGGTCCCGGAATCTTTTGTGCCGGTGCCCCTTTTGATGATCGACTCCAGGAGATCACCGGCCATGCCGGCCATCGACAGAAAGATCGCCAGCATCAGGATCGTCAGTACTGTAGACTGAACATCAAGAAGAAAATACATAGAAAGCGCAGCTATGACCGCCCCGGCAAAACCGCCGGCAGCACCCTCGACTGTTTTATTCGGGCTGATGGCTGGACAGAGCCTGCGTTTTCCGAAGCGGCAGCCTATCCAGTAGGCGCCTGTATCTGAGCCTGCAGTGATTGCAGTGAGAATAACCAGCCAGCAGGCCCCATCAGCCAGGCCACGAATCATTACCAGGTGCGAAGCAAGAAAGCCGATGAAAAAAATCCCCAGTACCCCTTTCATCAGGATGACATACGGATTTTCAAATCGGCGATAATGGTACATGGTAAAGATGACCATCACGCAGAATGCCAGGAATACTCCCGGCGAAAGAAGGAATACAGGTCGAGCGGCAAAAGCAGTTGTCAGAATAGGAATAGTGATGATGATGGACATAACGGTATAATCAACACCACTGAAATTATCCGGAAGAACCATGCGGGTATACTCACGGCCACCAATGATGCCAACCAGAACTATGGCCGCCCAGAAAAGCAGATAGGAGCCGAGCAGAAGAAGAAGCAACCAGCCGGCGGCAAGAAGGAGTCCCGGGACCGTCCGTGTCATTATTGAGCACCTTTCAACTGGTCTCCTGTTTTACCAAATCGCCGTTCACGTTTCTGAAAATCCTGAATCGCCAGCAAAAAGACATCACGTCTGAACTCCGGCCACATGGTGTCGGTAAAATAGATTTCCGCATAGGAGGCCTGCCAGAGGAGGAAATTGGACAGACGCGCCTCCCCGCCCGTGCGTATCAGCAGGTCAGGGTCCGGCTGTCCCGCCGTATAAAGCAGATTTGAAATCGTATCGTGATCGATATCCTCAACGCGTAATCTGTGGTTGGCGCATTGCGCGGCTATGGACCTGACTGCCATGCAGATTTCATCACGGGCACCATAGCTCAAGGCCAGGTTCAGTGTCAGCCGGTCATTAGCCGCAGTACGTTCAATGGATTCATCAAGAACTTTCCTGACGCCCGCGGGAAGCCTTTCCCTGTCACCCAGGCAACGAAGGCGGATCCTGTTTTTTTCCATCTTTTCCAGTTCGGAAACAAGATACGATTTCAGGATATTCATGAGGCCTGATACTTCCGATTGAGGCCTCTTCCAGTTCTCAGAGGAAAATGCATAGAGCGTCAGGTGCCTGATGCCGATTTCAGCCGAGGTCTCAACAATGTCACGGACAGAATCAGCACCCACCTTGTGTCCGTAAAGTCTTGGTTTTTTGTGTTTTTTTGCCCATCTGCCGTTACCATCCATAACAATGGCCACATGGGTTGGAATTCTATCGGGATCAAGCTGTACTGTTGATGTCATGAAAAGGTCTCAAGGAGGCTGAGGGTACCAATGATGGCTATACCTCCATAACCTCTTTTTCCTTGGACGCGGTGATTTCATCAATCTGAGCGACATATGTGTCAGTTTCAGCCTGAGCCTCATCCTGGAGCTTGAACAGTTCGTCCTCGGATATTTCTTTATCCTTCTTCTGCTTCTTCAGCGAATCTATGGCATCACGACGAACGTTTCTGATGGCCACCCTGAATTCTTCGGCAATCTTCTTGACCTTCTTCACCAGCTCGATTCTCCGCTCTTCGGTGAGCTGCGGGATATTCAATCGAATAATCTTTCCGTCATTGACGGGGGTCAGACCGACATCGGATTTGAGGATTGCTTTTTCAATCGCCGACAGTACCTGGGGGTCCCATGGTTGAATGGCAATCATCCTGCTCTCGGGAATCGTCAGTGTGCCGACCTGGTTAAGCGGCATGCTGCTCCCGTAGGCATCGACCATGATACCATCAAGCAGTGCAAGAGAGGCCCTGCCCGTACGTACTTTGGAAAGCTCGACTTTGAATGATTCCACGCTCTTTTCCATCCTATCAGACATCTCAAAAATTATTTCGCTCATTCTTGTCACCTGTCTTTATGTCTTACGGTTATTCCGCATATCAAGAAGTAATGAGCGTTCCAACCGGTTCGCCCAGAACAGCTTTTTTTATGTTTCCCGGTACCGTCATATTCATGACCATGATAGGTTTGTTATCTTCTTTGGCAAGGGCAATTCCTGCAGCATCCATGACACGAAGCCCTTCGGTGAGGACCTGATCGTAAGTCAGCTGATCATATTTCCGGGCATCAGAGAATTTTACCGGGTCTTTATCATAAACACCATCAACTTTCGTGGCTTTGATAATCACGTCCGCATCGATTTCAAGGGCCCTTAGGACACCTGCGGAATCGGTGGTAAAATAGGGATTGCCCGTACCGGCTGCAAAAATGACAACCCGTCCTTTTTCCAGGTGCCTGGTCGCCCTTCTGCGGATATAGGGTTCGCATACCGATTGCATTGGAATTGCTGACTGGACGCGGGTATCGACACCGCTTCTCTCGAGAGCATCCTGGAGAGCGAGACTGTTCATCACGGTGGCCAGCATTCCCATGTTGTCTGCAGTCGTTCGATCCATTCCCTTGCTGGCGCCGGCCACTCCTCTGAAGATATTACCGGCACCGATCACCAGTCCTGGCTCAACACCCATCTCGATGATCTCTTTTATTTCCGAGGCAACAAAATTGAGCACACCGGTGTTAATACCGTATGCATCCTCGCCCATGAGAGCTTCCCCACTCAGTTTCAGCAAAATTCGCCGGAATTTGATTTGCATAAAAACGCTCCTGGAGAACAAGGTGAGCCCACAGCCGTAAACCTCACGGAATCAGCAGGTAACATTCGGTCCGGCTATCAGGCGACAGCCGGACCTGTGAACAAGCAGGATACTACTCTACGCCGATCTGGAAACGGGCAAATCTTCTGACGGATATGTTTTCTCCCATCTTACCGATACAATCGGTGAGCAGGTCCTGGATTGAAAGATCGGGGTTCTTGACATAGCTCTGTTCAAGCAGACAAATTTCAGCGAGGAATTTTTCCATCTTGCCTGAAACAATTTTTTCCACAATATTCTCTGGTTTACCTGATTCCAGAGCCTGTTGCACATAAATATCTTTTTCTCGTGCAAGAACATCGGCTGGAACACCCTCACGGTCAACCGAAATCGGGCTTGAAGCAGCTATGTGCATGCCAAGATCGCGGGCAAGCTCCCGGAACAGGTCTGTCTTGGCGACAAAATCCGTCTCGCAGTTCAGCTCGACCATCACGCCCAGTTTACCGCCTGCATGGATATAGGTTTCAATAACACCTTCACTGGTAGCTCGACCGGCGCGTTTGGCAGCAACAGCCAACCCTTTTTTTCTCAACAGATCGACCGCCTTTTCCATGTCTCCGTCGGTCTCACTCAGTGCTTTCTTGCAATCCATCATACCTGCACTTGTCTTATCGCGCAATTCCTTGACCATTTGGCTGGTAATCTTCATACGACGCCTCCATTAAACAACGTATCGTTACGTTTATCAGTATATCCTGGTTTTTTAGAAAACAGTTCGAACACGATTCTCAAAACCATTTTCACAATCTTGACCCAACCCGAGAAAAACAGTGAAACGGATTGAGGGGTTGAATAGCGAAAAGGGGCTGTCCGAGGACTGCCCCTTTTCTACCGTAAACACCGCGTTAAAAACAGGGTGTTAGCTGAAAATTCTACTCTGCGGGCTTATCTTCGGCAGGAAGCTCTGCTGCCACTTCGTGCGCGGCCTCTCCCTGTTCTTCACCGCTTCCGGCCATGGCCGCCTCAAGTGCTTCCTGAGAGGCATCCTCACCATCCCGTTCGGCCTGGCCCCTCAATACCGCCTCGGCAATATAATGAGCGATCAGCCGGATGGATTTGATGGCATCATCATTGCCGGGAATCAGATAGTCTATGCCATCCGGATCACAGTTTGTGTCGGTAATGGCAATAACGGGAATCCGCAGTTTGCGGGCTTCACTGACAGCAATGGTCTCTTTTTTCGGATCGACGACGAAAACAACGCTCGGCAGTGAGCGCATATCCTTGATGCCGCCGACATTTCGCTCCAGCTTGATACGCTCTTTTTCCATCAGCAGGATTTCCTTTTTGGGGAATCTGTTGATGGAACCGTCTTCCTGCATTGACTCGATGGATTTGAGTCTTTCAACACTTGTCTTGATCGTCTGGAAATTGGTCAGCATACCGCCCAGCCAGCGATGATCAACGTAATACATCCCGCAGCGCCTGGCCTCCTCTCGGATGATTGCCTGAGCCTGCCGCTTGGTGCCGACAAGAAGGATTGAACCACCGTCGGCAATTTCCCGGGCTATGAAATCACAGGCTTTGTCAAACATGCGCCTGGTAAGATCGAGATTGATAATGTAAATACCATTGCGAGGCCCGTAGATGTAGGGCTTCATTTTCGGGTTCCACCGCCTGGTCTGATGTCCGAAATGCAGACCGGCCTGCAACATTTCTTTTACCGTAGCATTAGCCATAACTTCCTCCAGTTCCTGGTTTTTCCTCCATCCCCATGTGATCAGGCCGTTTGTATCGGGTTCAGCCTGACACCAGCGTGTGCGGAGATGTGTGTTTTCGTTGTTTCAGATTTGCGTCCCTATGACGCGCAAAACATCTCTTGTTACCATGCAGGGCAATATTTTGCAAGCTTGCAGATTGCTCCTGAGCCGCTGATTACTATTTTTTTACCAACGCATGCGCACTGCCAAATAGTGCTTTCAACCATTCAAAAGCGAATTTGAGCAGCTCTGCATCTTCTCGTGCGATTCTTCGCTTCAGATCACGCCCCAGCCTGTACTGATCGAAGATGTTATGGGTGGTGCAAAACCGCCGGAATCCATCGATATTGTAGCAGGCAAGAAATGCCAATTGTTGCTTCTCTCCGCCGACGCCCTCACCTTTCCATGGATTTGACGCAAACAGAGTGTCGACCGGTGCCCATAAATCGTTCATCAGGTTGTATTCGTCAAGGCGCTGATTCCTCACCCATTGCTTGACGGTGAATCGATGGTCCTCCTGGTGACCTCGACAATACTCATGGTTGGTCAGAAAGTAAAAATCATCCTGCCGTCCCTTCGATTGATCCCTGTCTACCGCCCGCTCGAGCGGATAGGTCCTGCAGGCAGTCGGCCGGTCTCTGTAGACAGTGCAGCCGCTTTGCCTGAGAAAGGGGCAGGCCTTCGCTCCATTGTCAAAATCGCTCAAGCGAAGCCGAATGGTCGGGAAATAGGGGTTCCCCCCCTGTTTGATCTCGGCATAGGTGCGTACAAAAGCTTCGGAATCTATCTGCAGAGCCTGCTTTAGTCGAATGATATCGTACGGATAAAGATCAAGATCAACATTTTGGCAACAGACGGTGAAACAGGACACCCCGGGATGACAACGGAAGGTAAATCCTTTTTCGTCCAGAGGCTCCATTCCTGCAGGAAATGTTCTTTCAACGGTCATGACCATCCCTATTCATGAAAAAAAAAGCTGACGAGGATGGTAAATCCAGGTCAGCTTTAAGACGTGCAGGAAAACAGGATCAGCTTTCGTCAGTCGCCGGGTCCGCTCCCATATCTTCTTCATACCCGACCAGCTCGATGATTGCCATTTCTGCGGCATCGCCCCTGCGGATACCGGTCTTGACAATTCTGGTATAACCGCCGTTGCGATCAGCAAACTGCTGCTGAATCTCATCAAACAGCTTGGCAACGACATCACTTCTTCTGATGTAGCTCAAAGCCTGGCGGCGGGCATGCAAATCCCCACGCTTGGCCAGGGTGATCATCTTCTCGGCAATCGGTCGCAGTTCTTTTGCTCTTTGCTTTGTCGTGACGATTCGTTCGTGCTCGAAAAGAGAAGTTACCATATTTCTAAACATCGCTTCTCTGTGTGAACTTGTTCGACCGAGCTTTCTGCCGGATTTTCCGTGTCTCATGGTTCTTCCCTCAACTGATAACCTTGCAGTACCGTAGACCCTGGTAGCTGACGTTAACTATTTCCAAAAGTGAATATATCGATCCGTGCGTTACTCTTTTACTTTTTCAGGTATTTCCGGACGAATCCAGCCTTCAAATTTCATCCCCAGGGTAAGATCCATTTCAGCCAGAAGGGCCTTGATCTCATTGAGAGATTTACGGCCGAAGTTTTTGGTCTTCAACATTTCCTGATCTGATCTCTGGGCAAGGTCACCGATAAAATAAATCTCGGCGTTTTTTAAACAATTGGCTGAGCGGACAGACAGTTCAAGATCCTCGACCGGTTTGTCAAGATACGGATTAAGCGGTTCTGCATTTTCCACGTCCTCCGCCTCTTTCTCCGGTTCCGCGTCTTCCTCATCAAAATTTATGAAGATGGACATCTGATCTTTCATAATCTTCCCGGCAAAGGCGAGCGCATCTTCCGGGCGCACGCTGCCGTCCGTTTCAATCTCAAAGGTCAGCTTGTCATAATCAGTCTGCTGTCCGACACGAGCCTGGGAGACAATATACTGTATGCGCTTGACCGGAGAGAAAATGGCGTCGACAGGTATCTGCCCGATTGCCAGTTCTTCCTTCTCCTGACGTTCGGCAGGCTGATATCCTTTTCCCCACTCGACGGTCATTTCAGCTTTGAATTCGGTTTTGCTGGTCAAAGTGCAGATAACCTGATCGGGGTTCATTATCTCGACATACGCAGAAGGAGTTATATCTCCTGCAGTCACATCACATGGCCCTTTTTTCTCAACGACGATACGCTGTGAATCTTCACTATTCAGCTTTAGCCTGATCTGCTTGATGTTGAGTATGATTTCACTGACATCTTCCTTCACATCTTTGAGTGTCGTGAATTCGTGCAGCGCACCCTCTATCTTTACAGTGGTAATTGCCGCTCCCTGGATTGACGAGAGCATAATTCTTCTGAGTGAGTTGCCAATGGTAGTGGCAAATCCCCTCTCCAGAGGCTGACAGATGATCTTTGCGTAAGCGTTTGAATGCTTATCCTTGTCAACCTCTGGTTTATCAGGCTTAATAAGCTCGTGCCAGTTCCGGTAAAAAGGTATGTTTTCGTCGGCAACTTGAGTCATATAATCCCTTTTTGGTTATTTTTTTAAGAAGCGAAAACCTTTAAGCAAAATTCCTGTGGATATTCGCGTTATCCGGAGAACAAAAAGGACTTTTTTAAAGGTACATTAACTAAACGGTCAAAACCTGCTGACAGAGAGAATTCTCTGTCAGCAGGTCACCATACAAACGATCCGTGCCCGTCGCTACTTGGAGTAAAGCTCTACAATCAGCTGCTCCTGAATCGGCATAGTCAGCTCCTCGCGGTTCGGCAATGCTTTCACCTTAGCTTTGTAGCTGTCCTTGCTCAGCTCGAGCCAGCTTGGCACTCCTCGCCGCTCGACAGCTTCAAGGCTTTCGTTGATCAGCGCATTGGCACGGCTTTTTTCCTTGACGACAATCTCATCCCCGACTGACACCAGGAAAGAAGGAACATTGACCTTTCTGCCGTTAACAAGAATATGCTTGTGTCTGACCAGCTGACGAGCCTGATTGCGCGACGAAGCAAATCCCATCCTGAATACCGCGTTGTCAAGCCTTCTTTCAAGCAGTATGAGAAGATTCTCGCCGGTAACTCCTTTCTGGCGATCAGCCCGAACAAAATTTTGTCGAAATGGCCCCTCGAGCATTCCGTACATGCTCTTTACCTTCTGCTTTTCTCTGAGCTGTACTGCGTAATCCGACTGTTTTCTGAATCGTGCCTGACCATGCTGGCCCGGCGCGAATGCTCTTCGCTCAAAAGCGCACTTATCAGAATAGCAGCGATCACCCTTGAGAAACATTTTTAATCCTTCTCGTCTACAGCGACGACACGCTGCATCTGTATATCTAGCCAACTTAAGCCTCCGTTGATTAAACTTCTGTGCCTATGCAGGAAAACTCCAGCCGTTATACACGACGCCGCTTGGGAGGTTTACATCCGTTATGGGGGACCGGCGTAACATCGTAGATACGTGTTACCTCCAACCCGGTGCTGACAAGTGCCCGCAGTGCCGCTTCTCTTCCCGGACCGGGACCTTTCACTCTGACCTCGACCTTTCTCATGCCCTGGTCGGAGGCCTTCTTGGAAGCATCCGCTACCGCATTCTGTGCGGCAAAGGGAGTGCTTTTCCGTGAGCCCTTGAATCCGAGCACACCGGAACTGCACCAGGAGACCACATTCCCCTGCTTGTCCGAAATGGTGACAATGGTGTTGTTGAAGGTCGAATAAATAAACACGATACCTTCCGGAACATTCTTTTTAACCTTCCTCTTAGACCGTGTTTCGGTCTTTTTTGCAGCTGCCATATCGTTACCTTATAGTTCCTTATTTTCGGCGTGCGGCACCGCGGCGCGGACCTTTTCTTGTCCTGGCGTTGGTTTTCGTTTTCTGTCCTCTGCATGGAAGCCCCATGCGATGGCGTCGACCGCGGTAACAACCAAGGTCCATCAATCGTTTGATGTCCATTGATACTTCACGTCGACGGTCACCCTCTACAATGAAATCACTCTCGAGGACCTTGCGGATACGAGTTACGTCATCACCGCTGAGGTCATCACTGTTCATGGTATAGGGAAGATCTACTGAATCAAGAATCTTCCGTGCAGATGTCAGTCCGATGCCGTGAATATACGTCAGCGCCCGATCCATATGCTTGTTCTTAGGAAGGTCAACTCCTGCTATACGTGCCAAGGTATTTCTCCTTTAACAATAATTGACGGCTGTAAAACCGCTATCCCTGTCGTTGTTTATGTTTTTTAACCTTGCAGGACACACGAACAACGCCATTGCGCTTGTATACCTTGCAGTCACTGCACATTTTTTTTACCGATGATCGTACTTTCATGGTGCAACCTCTATTTGTTCTTTTTGGCGTTTTTGGCCCTGAACGTCACCCTGCCGCGTGTCAGGTCATACGGTGAAAGCTCAATCGTAACCCGATCACCCGGTAAGATTTTGATAAAATGCATTCTCATCTTCCCGGAGATGTGAGCGAGCACTTTATGGCCATTGTCCAGTTCAACCCTGAACATAGCGTTTGGCAGGGGCTCAATGATCGTCCCCTCAACTTCTATTGCTTCTTCCTTTGCCATAGCGAACCTGGTAGTCAGTAAATGTCCAAAAACGGAGAATTATAATACACCTGTTTGGAAAAGAGAAGTATTATTTTCTTCATCTCAAATATTTGCACGGGAGCTGAGAATGAGGGGACCTTCGACCGTTACCGCCACCGAATGTTCAAAATGAGCCGAAGGCTGCCGGTCACTGGTAACCACTGTCCAGCCGTCACGTAAGACCTTCACTTTATGCGTGCCGGCATTAACCATCGGTTCGATGGCCAGCACCATCCCTTCGATGAGTCTCGGTGAGGCCTCATCCTGAACAAAATTGGGTATTTCCGGTCCCTCGTGCAGGGAGGTCCCGATACCATGCCCGACAAACTGTCTTACGACCGAAAAGCCGTTTGACTTAACGTACTGCTCCACGGCGCCGGAGATGTCGGAAATCCGGTTACCGATCACAACCTGTTCTATCGCGCGGTCGAGCGACTCCCGGGTGACCTTCAACAATTGGAGTTTAACACTGTCAATCTTGTCTACCGCAATGGTTATTGCAGAATCACCATAATAACCGTTAAAAAATGTACCGAAATCAACTGAGATGATATCACCTTTTTTCAGTTTCCGTTTACGCGACGGTATGCCATGAACAACTTCCTCGTTTACAGAAACACAGAGACTTCCCGGAAAACCGCGGTATCCTTTGAACGCCGGAACAGCCTTTCTCTTTCGACACAACTCCTCCGCCTGGCGATCAAGTTCAAATGTTGAAATACCCGGTTCAACGATTTTTTCGAGCATGACGAGAACCTCAGCAACAATCTGGTTTGCCTCCCGCATAATCTTGATCTCATCGGGACTTTTTACCATGATTGATTTAGCTGGCAGGTTATGCGCTGAACCACTCACCATTACCTTCTGCCTTTGATTCTCCCCTGTTTCATGAAACCTTCATAGTTTCTCATCACAAGGTGAGATTCAATCTGGGAAATCGTATCGATGGCAACACCGACAATAATGAGCAGTGCAGTGCCGCCGAAATAAAACGGCAGGCTCAGTTTAGCAATCAAAATGGTCGGCAGCACGCATATCGTACTGAGATAGATCGCCCCTATGACCGTAAGCCGTGTCAGCGCCTTATCAATAAAATCGGCAGTCTTCTTTCCAGGCCGTATTCCAGGAATGAATCCGCCGTTTTTTCTCAGATTTTCAGCAACGTCATCCGGCTTGAACTGTACGGCGGCATAAAAAAAGCAGAAGAAAACGATCATCCCGACAAAACAGACATAATAATAGACCGTGCCGGGCGACATTGCGGCTGAAACGCGCTGAACCCAGTCTATCTGGATGAAGCTGCCGATGGTTGCCGGAAACATCATGATTGACGAAGCAAAAATAGGCGGTATGACACCGGAAACATTAATTTTAAGTGGCAGATGAGAACTCTGTCCCCCGTAAACCCTCCGCCCGACTACCCGTTTGGCATACTGGATGGGAATCCTTCTCTGGGCTGTTTCAAAGAACACGATAGTGCCAATGATTCCAAGCATCATCAGGATAATGAACGGAACAAAAAAGATCTGGATCTCACCAGCCTTGACCAGTTCGATCGAATTAACCAGGGCCGATGGCCCGCGGGCCACAATACCGGCAAAGATAATGAGCGAGATGCCGTTGCCGACCCCGCGCTCCGTCATCTGCTCGCCGAGCCACATGATAAAAGCTGTGCCCGACGTCAGGGTTATCATCGTCATCAATTTGAACTGGATGCCGGGATCAAGAACAATCATCTCCCCCGACGGCCCGGTCATTCCCTCAAGTCCGGCAGCGATAAAAGATCCCTGGATGACACTCAGCACCACTGTTCCGTAGCGGGTGTACTGGGTGATCTTGCGCTGCCCGGATTCCCCCTCTTTTTTGAGAGCTTCAAGCTGTGGAATGACGACGGTCAGCAGCTGCATGATAATCGATGCACTGATATACGGCATGATACCGAGCGCAAAGATCGAGAAATTCTCGAGCGCACCGCCTGAAAACATATTGAACATACCGAACAGAGTACCGGCATTCTGCTGAAAAAAGGCTGTCAGGGCTTCTCCGTTGATTCCCGGAGTCGGCACCTGCACTCCCATGCGGTAAACGGCAAGCATGATAATGGTAAAAAGAAGCCGTTTCCTCAGTTCAGGAATTTGTGCTGCGCTTTGTAGTCCGCTCATGTAAGTGTTCCTGCTTCAAATCTCGGTAAACGAGAAAAATGGCAGACTGAACAGTCAGCCTGCCATTTCATCTCACATCTGGTAAACGCTGCTATTTCTCTTCAGCAGGAGCAGCAATCACACTGCCTCCCGCCTTTTCGATGAGTTCTCTGGCCTTCCCGCTTACCTTGTCGACGTTGACGACCAGGGATTTGCTTAATTCGCCGTTGGCAAGCACTTTTACCGGTTGCCCGGCTTTGGCCATTCCGGCCCCAACAAGCAGTTCAACGGTAATTTCCTGCCCTGCATCAAAGGACTCCAGCTGGCTGAGGCTGACAATTGTATAGACGCTCCTGAATTTATTTTTAAAGCCGCGTTTGGGGAGGCGTCTCTGCAGCGGCATCTGGCCACCCTCGAATCCGGGCTTGCTTTTGTAGCCTGAGCGGGACCGTGCGCCCTTGTGTCCGCGCCCTGCTGTCTTCCCATTTCCGGATCCGGGACCTCGCCCGACACGTTTTTTTTCCCTGTTTGATCCTTTCTGTGGTGAAAGGTTCCCAAGAGTTATCATTTAAGCCTCCTCTACCCGAACAAGATGCCGAACCTTGGCAAGCATGCCCCTGATTTCAGGGGTATCTTTACGGGTTACCGTCTTCTGCATTTTAGTAAGTCCAAGACCGGTCAGCGTGGCACGTATTTTTTCTGTGCTGCCGATTCCACTCTTAACCTGGGTGAATGTAATTGTCTCAGCCATGTAACTGCACCATGTAAATTCTAATATTTTATCAGCAGCTGCTCAAATTAATGAAAAAGCTTAAATCAAGCAGTTATCTCTTCAACCGTCTTGCCGCGAAATTCAGCAATTTTCTGAGCTGATCTCAGTGATTTCAAGCCATTGAGTGTAGCTTTAACCATATTGTGCGGGTTATGTGAGCCAAGGCATTTGGTAAGAATATTGCCGACTCCGGCCGCCTCGAGTACCGCCCTTACCGGGCCGCCGGCAATCAGGCCAGTACCTTCAGAAGCAGGTTTCAGCAGGACACGTCCTGCGCCATACTTGCCAATAACCTGATGCGGGATAGAAGCTTCGGTAAGGGAAACAGCATTCATTTCTTTTCGTGCTTTTTCTATTCCTTTGCGAATCGCCTCCGGAACCTGGTTGGCCTTTCCAAGTCCGTAGCCTACCTTACCTTTTCCATCACCTACAACGACGATTGCACTGAAGCTGAAGCGACGACCACCTTTGACAACCTTGGCAACTCTATTGATATATACTATTTTTTCAATAAGTTCCTCAGTTGGCTCACTTTTGGAACGCTTAAACTCAGACAAGGGGCACCCCCATTAAATAGTTCAAATTAAAATTCCAGCCCGCCTTCGCGAGCTCCATCTGAGAGGGACTTTACACGTCCCTGGTAAATAAAACCGCCACGGTCAAAAACCACCTTGCTGATACCCGCCTTTTTGGCACGTTCAGCGATGACCTTGCCGACCTGCTTGGCGGATGCGGCTTTACCTTTTTCCTCACCTTTCTCGAATGCTTTATCGACCGTTGACATTGAGACCAGAGTCTGACCGGTAGTATCATCTATGATCTGTGCGTAGATATGCTTACTGGATTTGAACACTCTGAGTCGGGGTTGTTCGCCGGTTCCACAAATTTTCTTGCGAATCCTCCGAACCCTTTTTTTCCTTGCAACGGTGCTTGGATTTGTTTTTGCCATTGTTTCTTCTCAATTAGTGAAAATAAAGTCGATTAACCACTATTTTACAATTATGATGCAGCACCAGACTTACCAACTTTACGGACAATATGTTCGTCCTCGTAGCGAATACCCTTGCCCTTGTATGGTTCGGGTTTTCGGATGGAACGGATCTTCGATGCTGTCATTCCCAGAGTTTCCTTATCAATTGATTCCAGGATGATCTTGTTGCTTTCTACACCACCGGAGACATCATCCGGCAAGATGAATTCAACGGGGTTCGAATAGCCGACACTGAGTGAAAGCTTTTTGCCCTGGACGCTGGCACGATACCCGACGCCCTCGATAACAAGGACTCTCTTAAACCCCTGATCAACGCCAACCACCATGTTGTTGACCAGCGAACGCATCAGACCCCGGAAGGCAGTTAATTTTTTATCGTTTTCACCACCTGTCACCAGGATCTCGCCATCTTTCAGTTCAATACTGATTCCGGGATGAATGGTACGGTGTAAAGCGCCTTTACTTCCACTGACCGAGATATCCTGACCTTTAATATCGATCTTGATACCTGCAGGCACCGGGATAGGCATTTTTCCAATTCGTGACATTTTTTCCTCCGTTTCGTACCGGTGTTACCACACTTCACAAAGTATCTCGCCGCCGGTATTCCTTTCACGTGCAACACGATCAGAAACGATACCTTTTGACGTTGAAACGATAGCGACTCCAAGACCGTTGAGCACTGTCGGGATCTTTCCGGTTTTAGCATATTGCCTTAAACCGGGTTTACTCACCCGTTTTATGCCCGTTATCACCGGCTCACCATTCGGTCCGTATTTAAGGTCTATGGTCAAAGTTCCCTGGGGTCCCTCGTCGCTGACTGCATAGCCGAGGATATATCCCTCATCCTGCAGAACTTTTGCAACATTAACCTTTACATTTGATTTCGGCATTTGCACCGAATCGAATTTAACCATTACTGCATTACGTATCCTGGTCAGCATGTCTGCCAGGGGATCGCTCATTGACATAGCGAACACTCCTCATTGTGTAAACGGATTAACTTATCAGCTGAAACAAATCTGCTACCAGCTGGATTTAGTCACTCCTGTTATTTCGCCGCTTGACGCCAGTTTCCTGAAACAGATTCGACAAACCCCGAACTTCCTGATGAACGCACGCGGACGTCCACACAATGGGCAGCGATTATATTTCCGAACCTTAAATTTCGGTTCTCTTTGCGCTCGAGCAATAATTGATTTCTTAGCCAAACCAGCCTCCAATAGCTCTGTCTGTAATAATGTGATAATTATTTTTTAAACGGCATTCCCATCAATCCCAAAAGAGCCCGCCCCTCATGATCGGTTGGTGCGGAGGTTACGATTGTGATGTTGAGACCTTTTATTTTATCAATCTTATCGTAGTCAATTTCAGGGAAAATAATCTGTTCCTTAATTCCGAGAGAGTAATTGCCGCGCCCGTCAAACCACTTGGGCGACATTCCCCGGAAATCTCTTACCCGCGGCAGTGCAATGTTAACAAGCTTGCTCAGGAAATCATACATCCTGTCACCACGAAGCGTGACACGGCAGCCGATCGGCATCCCTTCCCTCAGCTTGAAGCTCGCGATTGACTTTTTAGCCTTGGTGACAACTGCCTTCTGTCCTGCGATCCTTGTCAGTTCATTGACGGCGCCATCTATGATTTTCGGGTTCTGGACGGCTTCACCAAGACCCATGTTAAGGACAATCTTTTCAAGTTTGGGTACCTGCATGATATTGGTATAACCAAACTCTTCCTTCAATGCAGGAACGCATTCGTTGTAGTAATAGTCTTTAAGTGCACCCATGTATAACTCCTGGTATACGTCCTCTACGTGACCTATTATTTGTTCTCGATTGACTCGCCGCATTTCTTGCAAAAGCGGACTTTGGTACCATCATCGAGAAGCTTTCTGCCTATTCGACCGGTTTGCGTACACTCTGGACATATCAGCTGGAGGTTTGACACGTGAAGAGGAGCTTCCCTCTCAACAATCTGTCCCTGCTGATTCATTTCCCGCGGCTTGGTATGACGCTTGATCATATTGATACGCTCAACCGTGGCTTTGTTTTCAGCGGGAAAAACCTTGAGCACCTTTCCCACCCTGCCCTTATCCTTTCCAGCAATAACTTCAACCTGATCGTTTGCCTTGAGGTATGTTCTACCCTGTCTCATCTCGTTACCTATTTTACTGTGCTGATCTTCAGCGATATGCGAATTGCTAGAGGACTTCAGGGGCAAGAGAAATGATCTTCATAAACCCTTGATTCCTCAACTCACGGGCAACCGGTCCAAAAATACGGGTACCGATCGGTTCACCTGCCTGAGAGAGAATAACAGCAGCATTCTCGTCAAACTTCACCCAGGTATCATCCATTCTTTTCATTGCCTTCGCCGTTCTGACAATGACCGCTTTCATTACATCCCCTTTCTTCACCTTGGCGTGAGGGATAGCTTCCTTGACCGTTACGACAATTACATCGCCAATTCCGGCATATCTCTTTCTCGTGCCGCCGAGAACTCTGATACAGAGCACTTTTCTTGCTCCGGAGTTGTCAGCAACATTCAGCATTGTTTCAGTTTGTATCATAGTGTCACCTGATTCTACATCAGCCTTGACAGGTACGCGAGGTACCGTCAGGAACCTTTAGCGCTATACCGCCTGTTCGAGTATGGATTTGATCCGCCAACGCTTCTTCTTACTCAATGGACGACATTCTTCGATAAGAACAACATCACCGATATTGCATTGGTTCTGCGGATCGTCGGCGAGGTACTTGACACTGGTCTTCACATATTTGCCGTACAGCTTGTGACGGAATTTACGCTCGACCCGGACAACCACACTCTTCTCCATCCTGTTGCTGACAACAGAACCTGTTCTCGTTTTTCTCGATTTTTTATTTTCACTCATAATATAATTTCAAGATGTTGCAGCACGAATAATGAGCCGCGTTTAATTTATTAAAAGTCTCGGGCAAGCCCTTTTTCAACAGCAATCGTTTCAATTCGTGCAATATCTTTTTTAATTTTTTTCAGCCGCGAAGTATCCTCAAGAGGTCGAATCTTGTGCTGAAACGACAGGTTTCCGTATTCTTCGCGCAATTCATTTGCTTTTTTTTCAAGTTCCTCGTCGGACAATTTCCTGATCTCTTCAGCTTTCATAATGTTCTCCTTTTAGAAACAACTCTCGTGCCAAAAGGAAGTTTATTTCCAGCCAGCGTCAGTGCCCGTACGGCAAGTTCTTCATCAACACCTGCCAGTTCGTAAAGAATCCTGCCCGGTTTGATAGGAGCGACCCAGTATTCCGGGCTGCCTTTACCTTTACCCATCCTGGTCTCGGCTGGTTTTTTGGTAACCGGCTTGTCCGGAAAAACCCTGATCCAGACCTTGCCGCCACGTTTGATTTTTCGGTTAATGGCAACACGGGCAGCCTCGATCTGCTGAGCTGTCATCTTGCCGCTGGTGGTTGCTTTCAGGGCAAAATCACCAAACGAGATGGACGCGCCGCGCTGGGCTGTTCCTCTTAGTTTACCCGTGAACACCTTTCTATGTTTTACCTTTTTGGGACTTAGCATGTCTTACTCCAAATTACCTGGTATCAACTCACCTGAAGAAAATCAGCTGACAGCCTCTTTTTCGTCAAGGACCTCACCATTAAAAATCCATACTTTTACGCCGATTATACCGTATGTGGTATTAGCTTCAGCCAGGGCATAGTCAACATCAGCTCTCAGCGTATGCAGCGGGACCCGTCCCTCCCGAACCCATTCGCAACGAGACATCTCAGCTCCACCGAGGCGTCCTGAACATGAGATTTTAATGCCCTGGACACCAAACCTGAGCGCCGAATTCACCGCCTTTTTCATCGCCCGGCGAAAAGCTACACGTCGAACAAGTTGTGAGGCTACGCTTTCAGCAACAAGCTGCGCATCGGCTTCGGGTCGCCTGACTTCTTGAATGTCCAGCGTTACCGATCTTTTGAACACCTGCTCGATGTCCTTTTTTAATGTTTCGATCTCCGCACCTTTTTTGCCGATCACAATACCGGGTCGTGCAGTGAACAGCTTCACCCTCATCTTCTCGCCGGTACGCTCAATGATAATTTTTGAAAGTCCGGCATGATAGAGACGATTCTTGAGATATTTACGAATTTTCTGGTCTTCGATAAGGAAAGTGGAATAGTCCTTGTCGGCGTACCAGATCGAGTCCCAAGTACGGGTTATATTCAGTCTTAGTCCTAATGGATTAACCTTCTGGCCCAAAACAATCCTCCAACTGAGTAGGTGGTTTATTAATTTACCAAAATAGTAAATTCAACGTCAGACTCGACAAGTTAACTCTCATCGAGGACTACAGTTATATGGCTCGTTCGCTTGATGATCCCGGTCGCCCTTCCCATTGCCCGAGGCATGATACGTTTCAGCGAGGGGCCGCCGTCGATGAAGATTTTTTTTACGAATAAATTGTCCACATCAACCTGATCATCCTGGGTTGCGTTCGCAACTGCAGACTCAATCACCTGTTTCAGGATCGCTGCAGCTTTTTTAGGCATGAACTTAAGCGTTGTAATCGCCTGATCAACATTCATTCCCCGAACCACATCCGCAACCAGTCTTGCCTTCTGCGGTGATACACGGATATATTTTCCTACGGCTCGTGTTTCCATCTTGTGTACTCCCAATACGTCCTGTCAAAATGCAGGTGCTTTACTTTTTCTTGTCCGATGAGTGTCCATAATATGTTCGGGTATGAGAGAACTCGCCAAGTTTGTGTCCGACCATGTTTTCAGAGACAAATACGGGGATGAACTTTTTACCGTTGTGAACCGCGAAAGTCAACCCCACCATCTCAGGACTGATATCGGACCTGCGCGACCACGTTTTGATCACTTTCCTGGAACCAGACTCGATAGCCTTGTCTACTTTTTTCATCAGATGGTCGTCGATGAAAGGTCCTTTTTTTACTGAACGAGACATTGCTTACTCCTTTTTATGATCTCCGTTTGACAATCATTCTGTCAGACGCTTTCTTGTTTCTGGTTTTGTAGCCTTTTGTCGGCTTACCCCATGGTGTACACGGGTGACGACCACCGGAACTCTTTCCTTCACCTCCGCCCATCGGATGATCAACCGGGTTCATGGCCACGCCTCGCACATGGGGGCGTTTACCAAGCCAGCGGGTACGGCCGGCTTTGCCGAGCTTCTGGCTCTCGAATTCCCGGTTTCCAACCTGGCCGATACAGGCACGGCAGAGATTGTTGAATTTCCGAACTTCGCCGGAGGGCAGCCTGCACAAGTACATAGTTGCCCTCTTTTGCCATCAACTGCGCAGAGGTACCGGCGCTGCGAACAAGCTGTCCGCCCTTGCCGATCTTCATCTCGATATTATGGATAATCGTACCAAGTGGTATATTCACCATCGGCAGACAATTGCCCGGCTGGATATCAGCTCTGTCGCCGGCAATCACCTTGTCGCCAACAGCAATGCCATCAGGGGCGAGAATATAGGTCTTCTCGCCGTCAATATAGCTCAGCAGGGCAATATTTGCAGATCGGTTGGGGTCATACTCTATCGAAACGACTTTTGCTGCGATTTCAGTTTTGTTTCGCTTGAAGTCGATTATGCGATATTTACGCTTATGGCCGCCACCGATATGCCGTGCGGTGATTCGACCGTAGTTATTGCGCCCGCCGCTTTTAGACAGACTGCTGACCAGACTTTTTTCGGGTCCTTTGGTGGACAAGTCCGGATTTTTGGTAGACACGTGATGTCGTTTACCAGCTGATGTTGGTTTATATGTCTTTATAGCCATGATTTCCCAATCGCTCCATCATCTTTGAGTGGACAATCTATTTCAGTTTCGCTCTGTACCGACACTGCCGAATGTTTTTTATAGTTCATCAACAAAGTTGATTTCACCTTCCGACAGAGTGACATAGGCTTTTTTCCATTTATTGGTAAAACCGATATGACGTCCCACTCTCTTCTGTTTTCCATTTATGGACACTGTCTGAACGTTTTTCACCTTAACGTTGAACATCTTTTCTACGGCTTGTTTGATCTCGACCTTGTTGGCGCCGGGATGCACCTTGAAAACAATTTTATTGTCAATCTCCTGCTGCAAACTCGCCTTTTCCGTGAGGCATGGCCCCTTTAGTACTTCGTAGATATTTTTCATGCCGAAAACCTCTCTTCAAGGCTTGTAATCGCAGGCTGAAGGAGCACAAGCTTGCTGTGCAGAAGAATGTCATACACATTCAACCCTTCAGAGTTCAGGACCTTAAATCCATTAACATTCCTGGATGATTTCGTCAGGTTCTCATTGGTATCTTCTATCACGATCAAAGCCGTATCAAGAGCAAGGGCATTCATCACCTGAACGAAATCCCTTGTTTTGATCTGGTCCAGCGTGAAGTCATCGAGAACGACGAGATTACCTTCCTGGAGCCGTGCCGACATCGCCATGGCTACAGCCTGTTTCTTAACCTTGCGGTTCAGCTTAAAGCTGTAATCACGTGGCTTCGGGCCAAAGGCAACGCCACCGCCCCGCCAGATTGGCGAACGCCGCGTTCCCGAGCGAGCTCGCCCGGTACCTTTCTGTCGCCATGGTTTGGCACCGCTTCCTCTCACCTCGCTGCGAGTTTTTGTACAAGCTGTTCCTGCTCTTTTTGCGGCCCGCTGCATGCGGACTGCATCATGAAGCAGGTAGCCCTTGACCTCAAGATTGAAAATCTGGTCATTCAGCTCGATCTCGCCAACCTTTTCGTTCTTTATATTTTTAACTTCTACCGTTGACATTATGCTCTCCTTGAACCGGTCTCTATCGACACGTTATCTCGAAAAAATCTTCAGCAGACCGTTCTTGGCTCCAGGGACGGAGCCTTTCAAAAGGACGACATTATCTTCTGAACGGACATCGATCACCACCGTGTTTTTCTTCAGAACTGTATCATTACCCATTCGTCCCGGCATTTTTTTGCCCTTAACGACTCGCGCCGGCCAGGCACTGCATCCGATTGAACCAGGCGCTCGCGCAAACCCGGAGCCGTGAGATGCACCGCCGCCTTTGAAACCGTGGCGCTTCATGACACCCTGAAATCCTTTACCCTTGCTAATCCCCTGGACATCGACAACATCTCCGATTTTGAGCACGTCATCGACGGACAGCTTCTGGCCAACCTCGAAATTTTCAGGCGTTTCCACCCTGAACTCGCGGACGTGATAGTAACCGTTTTCACCAGCCTTCTTGAAATGGCCTGCCATCGGCTTGGTGAGCTTGGACTGTTTCTTTTCGGAAAAGCCGACCTGGATTGCACTGTAGCCATCCGTTGCCATTGTTTTAATCTGTAAAACAGTACAGGGTCCGGTCTCTACGACCGTGACGGGAATAACAACACCCAGTTCGTCGTAAATGCGGGTCATCCCCAACTTTTTACCTAGTATACCCATTGTCTTTGGCATAATCGTACCCGATGCTTCAATTTACGTTTCGTTTGCTGCTGCGCTCTAGGGCAGCTTGATCTCAACATCAACACCAGCTGAGAGCTCCAGTTTCATCAGTAGATCAATCGTCTGCTGGGTCGGCTCCAGGATATCAAGGAGCCTGCGGTGAGTTCTCATCTCAAACTGTTCGCGAGACTTTTTGTCAACATGCGGAGAGCGAAGAATACAGTACTTGTTCACCGTTGTCGGCAATGGTATCGGGCCGGCCACAGCAGACCCGGTCCGGCGCGCAGTATCGACGATCTCATGGGTAGACTGATCCAGCAATTTGTGATCATAGGCCTTGAGGCGAATGCGAATTTTCTCTGTAGGTATCATATATTCAGACCTTTTTACGCTACGATTTCACTGATAACCCCGGCACCGACGGTACGGCCGCCTTCGCGTATTGCAAAGCGAAGACCGACATCCATCGCGATCGGCGTGATCAGCTCGGCATCTATTGAAATATTGTCGCCGGGCATTACCATCTCCACTCCATCTGCCAACGTTACCACGCCGGTAACATCGGTGGTGCGGAAATAGAACTGTGGACGGTAGCCATTGAAAAACGGCGTATGACGACCACCCTCATCCTTGCTCAAAATATAACACTCGGCCTTGAACTTCGTGTGCGGCGTGATTGAACCCGCCGCTGCCAGAACCTGACCTCGTTCAACCTCATCTCGCTTGGTGCCACGGAGCAAAACACCGACGTTGTCGCCGGCCTGACCCTGGTCAAGGAGTTTACGGAACATCTCAACACCGGTAACTACCGTCTTCTGGGTCTTCCGAATCCCAACGATCTCAACCTCGTTGCCAACATGGATCACACCACGCTCGATTCGACCGGTCGCTACCGTTCCACGCCCTGATATCGAGAACACATCCTCGACAGGCATCAAAAACGGCAGATCAACCTCCCGTTTTGGTTCGGGGATATAGTTGTCGATCGCGTCCATCAGCTCCCAGATGCACTTGGCCTTGTCCTCGTCTTCGGGATTCTCAAGGGCATGAAGTGCGGACCCCTGGACAAACGGGATATCGTCTCCGGGAAACTCATACTTGTCAAGCAGCTCGCGAAGCTCCATGTCGACCAGTTCGATCAGTTCGTCGTCGTCAACCATGTCGCACTTGTTCAGAAAAACGACCATCGCCGGGACGCCCACCTGACGCGCAAGAAGGATATGCTCCCGGGTCTGGGGCATTGCACCGTCTGTTGCGGCAACCACCAGGATCGCACCATCCATCTGGGCTGCACCGGTGATCATGTTCTTGATATAGTCTGCATGACCGGGGCAATCGACGTGGGCATAATGACGATTGACTGTCTCGTATTCTACGTGAGCAGTCGCAATCGTGATTCCACGCTCTTTTTCTTCAGGCGCTTTGTCAATTTCACTGAAATCAGTGAATTTGGCCTGACCCTTTAGTGACAATACCCGTGTAATCGCTGCCGTTAATGTCGTCTTGCCGTGATCGATATGTCCGATTGTTCCAACATTGACGTGCGGCTTCGTCCTTTCAAATTTCACCTTTGACATCTTCTTTCCTCAATATTTCCGGATCTAAATCCCTCTTATTTTTTTAACTATCGTTTCTGCTTTTACTCTGGGTACAACATCGTAATTTAAAAACTGCATGCTGAAATGAGCCCGGCCCTGTGTCGCAGACCTCAGGGAGGTAGAATAACCGAACATTTCTGCAAGCGGCACATGTGCACGGATTACCTGGATATCCTTTTCAGCCTCTACTCCGGTGATCTTCGCCCTCTTGCTGTTCAGATCTGCAATTGCATCCCCGACGTATTCTTCAGGAGTCACAACCTCAAGATCCATTATCGGCTCAAGCAGCACCGGCTGAGCTTCTGGTGCCGTTTTCCTGACAGCCATAGAGGCCGAGACACCAAAGGCCATTTCAGTCGAGTCCTCATCATCACAGGAGCCACCGATCAGACGAACCTTTATGTCGGTGAGCGGATAGCCCACCAGCGGTCCTGAATCCAGCGTGTCCCTGATGCCTTTTTCGATCGCCGCGAGAAATACCAGTGGTATCGTCGTCTCGTCAATCTCATTGCTGAACACGAAGCCGGCACCGCGTTCAAGAGGTTCTATGCGGAGGACGACATGCCCGTACTGACGGGTGCCGGTCTGCTGCTCAAACCTTCCCTCACCTTCAGTTGCGCAGGTGATCGTTTCCTTGTACGCAACCTGGGGTTTACCGACCTTGGCCGAAACTTTAAAATCGTTCAGCAACCGGTCCACAATTATCTCCAGGTGAAGTTCGCCCATACCCGAAATAATTGTCTGTCCCGTATCTTCGTTTGTGGCTATCGTGAAGGACGGGTCCTCAATGGCAATCTTTGCGAGCGTTTCGTTGAGCTTTTTTTCTTCAGCCTTACTTTTCGGCTCAATAGCGATTCCTATCACCGGTTCAGGAAAGTCCATGCTTTCAAGAACAACAAAATCACCGCTCTCGCACAGGGTATCGCCGGTGGTCGTAAACTTCAGTCCGACAATTGCGCCGATATCGCCTGCCCTTATCTCCCGCACTTCCTCACGTTTGTTGGCGTGAAGTTTCAGGAGTTTTGAGATTTTCTCTTTTTTCCGTTTTACCGGATTAAAGATCTTATCTCCGAGCTTCAGCACCCCTGAGTACACCCTGATAAAAGCGAGGTTTTCAACAAACGAGTCACTCATCAGCTTAAACACCAGGCCGCAGAAGCGCTCTTTCGGTCCGGTCTTCAGCTCAAGCCGCCCGCTATCCTTATCCATTGCCTCAACCATCGGTATGTCAACCGGAGAGGGCAGAAAGCGGATAACACTGTCGAGCAGCGGCTGTACGCCTTTATTCTTAAAGGCACTGCCACAAAGGACCGGAACAATTTCCAGCGCCAGAGTAGCCTTTCTCAGAGCACGATAAATCTCTTCAACCGAAACCGGTCTGTCATCAAGATATTTTTCCATGACAGCCTCATCGAAGTCGGCCAACTTCTCGAGGATTGCCATTCGTGCGGCCGTGAACTCTTTTTTGTGTTCTTCAGGAATCGGTGACCTCACGACTTCCTGTCCAAGAGACTGCTCATCAAAACTGAGCATCTCCTCTTCTACGAGGTCAATGACCCCGGTAAATCCTGTTTCGCGTCCAACGGGCAACTGCAGAACCAGCGGGTTCGCTCCAAGCCGCTTCTCAATCATCCGAACGACACGACTGAAATCAGCTCCCACCCGATCCATCTTGTTGATGAAAGCCAGTCGCGGGATGGAATACCGGTCAGCCTGCCTCCAGACAGTTTCCGACTGGGGCTCGACCCCACCCACCGCACAGAAGACAGCGATAACGCCATCCAGCACCCTCAGGCACCGTTCCACCTCGACAGTGAAATCGACATGCCCGGGAGTGTCGATTATATTTATCTTATGGTCCTTCCAGGTACAGGTTGTAGCCGCCGAGGTGATGGTTATACCCCGCTCCTGTTCCTGTTCCATCCAGTCCATAACGGCATTTCCGTCATGAACCTCACCCATCTTGTAAGAGCGGCCCGTATAATAGAGTATCCGCTCCGTTGTTGTCGTCTTTCCGGCGTCAATATGGGCCATGATGCCTATATTGCGCACATGGGCTAACTCATTCTGGGCTGACATCAACAGACCTCAATCGCTCTTTTGTGCTGACCTCAGCTCCCGTTCGATAAAAAGGCGTACCCCTTACCAGCGATAGTGCGCAAACGCCTTGTTAGCCTCTGCCATACGATGAGTGTCGTCACGCTTCTTGACGGCAGCTCCGCGCTCGTTGTAAGCATCGAGCAGTTCCGCTGCCAGCTTTTCAGACATCGACCTGCCCGAACGACTCTGGGCAAAACCGATGATCCACCTGATAGCCAGCGCGTTTCTGCGCGTCTGGCGAACTTCCATCGGCACCTGGTATGTCGCACCGCCGACGCGTCTTGATTTAACCTCTACACGCGGGCGAACTTTATCCATCGCCTCTTCAAATACAATCAGCGGCTCTTCTTCCGGCAGCTTGGCGGCGATGATATCCATTGCATCATAAAAAATCCGCCTGGCAACACTTTTCTTGCCCCGCTCCATCAGGCCATTGGTAAACTTGGAAACAAGCACACTCTGGAAGCGAGCATCCGGCTCAGTCGGTCGTTTCTCTGCTGCTTTTCTACGTGACATTTCTTTTCTCTCCCGTATGAGCCATTATCAGGACGGTTTCTTCGCGCCGTACTTCGAGCGACCCTGACGTCGATCTGAAACACCAAGCGTGTCAAGCGTTCCACGAATAATGTGGTATCGAACACCCGGAAGGTCCTTCACCCTTCCGCCACGTATCATTACGACCGAGTGCTCCTGCAGATTATGCCCAATACCTGGAATATATGAAGTAACTTCAATACCGTTCGTCAACCTGACCCTTGCCACCTTCCTCAACGCTGAGTTCGGTTTTTTCGGAGTCGTAGTATAAACCCTTACACAGACACCCCGTTTCTGGGGCGAGCCTTTCAAGGCTGGTGTATTTGTCTTTTTGACTATTTTTTTCCTGCCCTGGCGAACCAGCTGGTTAATCGTTGGCATTACCTAGACTTCTCCTGTTCTGTTAATCTTCTTGTAATCACGCCGAAACAGTATAAAAAAAGCCAAGTGTGCTACGGCGGAAAAAGACATATTTACATCACTGTTATTTGAGTGTCAAGATTAAAAGCATCAGTGATGTTTTTTATTGTACCTCGAACACTTCGATGCAGCCATTGCAGTGCACCGCTGTCAGCGGCCTCTTAGTGAACCGAATTTCCCTTAATGCCTGTGCCCGCAGAGATCAGTCGACCCATAATAACGTTCTCCTTGAGACCGGCAAGTTCGTCTATTTTGCCTGCCATGGCCGCATTCGTCAGAACCTTGGTGGTCTCCTGGAAGGATGCCGCGGAAATAAAGCTTTCCGTGGACAGGGACGCCTTGGTAACCCCGAGAAGCAGAGGTTCTGCAACCGGCGGCTGCTTGCCTTCTGCAAACAGGCGGTCACGTTCATCTTCGAAAGACCAC
Source organism: uncultured delta proteobacterium (assembly GCA_963696725.1). Lineage (GTDB taxonomy): Bacteria > Desulfobacterota > Desulfobulbia > Desulfobulbales > Desulfocapsaceae > MADRE3. The sequence continues at coordinate 300,468 of CAVOLI010000007.1, read as the reverse complement.
CATTCGATCTGTTCGCCGATCATGAATTTCGAATCTCCGGCCACGGTTATCATTACCCGGCGCATCATCTGACGGACAATGACTTCAATGTGCTTATCATTGATTTTTACGCCCTGCAGACGATAAACTTCCTGAATTTCATTCACCAGAAACTTTGCCAGTTCCTTAACTCCGAGTACCCTGAGAATGTCATTGGGGACGATCGTTCCCTCCATCAAGCGCTCCCCGGCCTGAACATAATCGCCATCATGGACGATGATATGTTTTGACTTCGGCACCAGGTATTCCTGCGGGTCGCCATACTCGGGAGTAACGACTACCCTTCGCTTGCCCTTCAGTTCCTTTCCGAAACTGACGCGCCCGTCAATCTCGGAAATTATTGCCGGCTCCTTGGGTTTTCTGACTTCAAAGAGTTCCGCAACACGGGGCAGTCCACCGGTAATATCTTTGGTCTTTGAGGTTTCCCTTGGAATCTTTCCGACGATAGTCCCCGGCTTGATTAATGCGCCTTCCTCCACGGAGATAATGGAGCCGACCGGCAGCGAATAACGGGCAGCAATGTCTGAATCGGGCAGTTTCAATGTTTTTCTGCCGCCCTCATCTTTTACCGACACGCGCGGGTTTAGCTGGGCACCTCCGGCGGAATGGACGATAACCTTGGATGATTTTCCGGTAACGACATCAACTTTTTCCTGCATGGTAATGCCTTCAAGAATATCCCCGTACTTGATGATACCGCCCACTTCAGCGACAATCGGTATGGTGTAGGCATCCCAGTCGGCCAGAGTCGTACCTGGCGGCACCTCACTTCCCGGCTGGACCATGATCTGGGCGCCATAGTTGACTTTGAATCGTTCACGTTCGCGGCCAAGCTCATCCTGAACAACGATCTCGGCGTTACGGTTCATGACAATCTTGACCCCCTCTGCGTTTTCAACAAAGTGCAGGTTTTTAAAACCGACTGTTCCACCGCGCTGAGAGACGAGTTCAGCCTGTTCTACAGACCTGCTTGCGGTACCGCCGATATGGAAGGTACGCATGGTCAGCTGGGTTCCCGGTTCACCAATGGACTGTGCAGCGATAACCCCGATAGCCTCTCCGATATTCACCATATGCCCACGGCCAAGATCACGACCGTAGCAGGAGGCACAGACGCCTCGTTTTGAACGGCAGGTGAGTACTGAGCGAATCATGACCCGGTCAATGCCCGCTGCTTCGATTTTCTCAACAGTTGTTTCAGTAATCTCCTTGCCTGCCTTGACAATCAATTCATCACTGAATGGGTCCTTGACATCACCAAGGGCAACCCGCCCCAGGATCCTGTCTCCGATCGGAACGATGATCTCACCACCGTCAATAAGCGGCTCGGCAACAATACCATCAATTGTCCGGCAATCGGTTTCAATGATGGTCGACTCTTGGGCCACGTCAACCAGGCGCCGGGTCAGATAACCTGAGTTAGCTGTCTTCAGGGCCGTATCGGCAAGACCTTTTCGGGCGCCGTGGGTCGAAATGAAATATTCCAGCACACCGAGGCCCTCACGGAAATTAGCCTTGATCGGCGTTTCAATAATCTCACCGGACGGTTTGGCCATCAACCCGCGCATTCCGGCGAGCTGCCTGATCTGGTCGCGAGAGCCCCTGGCCCCAGAATCCGCCATGATGAAGATCGAGTTGAAGCTGGGGGACTCAATAAGCTTGTTATCCTTGTCACGGACGTAATCCACCTTGATCTCGTCCATCATTTCATTGGCGACATCCTCGGTAACCTTGGACCAGATATCAACGATCTTATTGTATTTTTCACCTGAAGTTATCAAGCCGTCAGAGTACTGTTGCTCAACGTCAAAAACCTCTTTCTCGGCCTTTTCGACGAAATCTTCCTTGGAAAGCGGAATTTTCATGTCGTTGATGCAGATTGAAATTCCAGCCCGCGTTGCATACTCGTAGCCGGTATCTTTCAGGCGGTCTGCCAGAATTACCGTATCTTTTGTACCGGCATGCCGGTAGGTGTAATCGATCAGCTTGGCGAGCGCTTTCTTGCTCATCACCTTGTTTACTTCAGCAAACGGTATTGATTTCGGCAGCAGATCTCCAAGGATCACTCTTCCCATGGTCGTTTCCACCAGGGCCCCGCCCATGCGAACTTTGATTTTCGCCTGCAGATCCACTGCACCATGGTCATACGCAATTCGCGCTTCGTCAACACCGGAAAAGGCGTGCCCTTCTCCCGTAACGTTAATACGCTCACGGGTCATATAGTAGAGACCAAGGACGATATCCTGTGATGGAATGATTATCGGCTCTCCATTGGCAGGGGAGAGGATATTGTTGGTGGACATCATCAGCACTCGTGCTTCCACCTGTGCCTCAACCGACAACGGCACATGAACCGCCATCTGATCGCCGTCAAAGTCAGCATTAAAAGCCGCACAGACAAGCGGGTGCAGCTGAATGGCCTTGCCCTCTATCAGCACCGCTTCGAACGCCTGCATGCCGAGGCGATGAAGCGTCGGAGCCCGGTTGAGAATAACCGGATATTCGGTTACCACCTCTTCAAGAACATCCCAGACTTCCTTGACCCCTTTTTCGACCATTTTCCTGGCACTCTTGATGGTCGTTACAAAACCACGGCGCTCGAGCTTGTTATAGATGAACGGCTTGAACAGTTCGAGTGCCATCTTTTTAGGAATTCCGCATTGATGAAGGCGCAGATTCGGCCCGACAACAATGACTGAACGGCCGGAATAATCGACACGCTTGCCGAGCAGGTTCTGGCGAAAACGCCCCTGCTTTCCTTTCAACATATCGGCAAGGGACTTGAGCGGCCGTTTGTTTGCACCGGTGATAACCCTGCCGCGCCGACCGTTGTCAAACAGGACGTCGACAGCCTCCTGAAGCATGCGCTTCTCGTTTCGGATGATGATATCGGGCGCGTCAAGCTCAAGAAGCCGTTTTAAGCGGTTATTGCGGTTGATAACGCGGCGATAGAGATCATTGAGGTCTGAGGTTGCAAAGCGGCCCCCTTCCAGTGGAACAAGCGGTCGCAGATCCGGCGGCAGCACGGGGATAACTTCCAGCACCATCCATTCGGGTTTGTTTCCCGAATCAAGAAATGCTTCGATTACATGGAGCCTTTTGCCGAGTTTCTGCCGTTTTGTCTGGGAGCCGGTTGTGAGCATCTCCGCCCTGAGTTCCTTTGACAGCTCAGCAAGGTCCTGGCCACCAAGCAGTTCACGGATGGCCTCGGCTCCTATTCCTACTTTGAACTGATTGGGATAATCTTCTCGTGCCTGGCGGTATTTTTCCTCACTGAGCAGCGAAGCACGCGGGATCTCATCAACCTCGGATTCAACAACCGCATACTGCTCAAAATAGAGAATTTTTTCCAACTGCTTCAAGGTCATGTCAAGCACAGCACCGATCTTGCTGGGCAGGCTTTTCAGAAACCAGATATGGGCAACCGGGGCAGCAAGTTTTATATGCCCGAGCCGCTCACGGCGAACCTTTGACTGGATGACCTCGACACCGCACTTCTCACAGACGACACCACGGTGTTTCATGCGTTTGTATTTGCCGCAGTTGCACTCGAAATCTTTGACCGGACCAAAAATTTTCGCACAGAAAAGCCCATCCCGTTCCGGCTTAAAGGTCCTGTAGTTTATCGTCTCAGGCTTTTTCACCTCGCCATGGGACCAGTCCATGATCTTTTCAGGCGATGCCAAAGAAATTTTTACCGCTTTGAATCTGGTAGGAGTCTTCGGTTTTTGAAAAAAATTGAATAACTCTTCCACGTAATCACCTCTCCTTCAAGTTGTTGGTTACCCGGTTTTATAGTGCCGGGTTTTGAAGAGATATTTTAATAGCTCATCAACACGCAGACTGCCGTGTCTGGAGTTTCTTATTCCTCAATCAGCTCCATGTTCAGGCATAATCCCTGCAGCTCTTTCACCAGAACGTGAAAAGATTCCGGCAGTCCGGTGGTCAGGAAATTATCACCTTTTACGATACGCTCGTACATGGAGGTACGCCCTTCCACATCATCCGACTTGGCTGTCAGGAATTCCTTCAGGGTATAGGCGGCGCCATATGCTTCCATCGCCCAGACTTCCATTTCGCCAAGTCTCTGCCCGCCGAACTGCGCTTTTCCGCCGAGCGGCTGCTGGGTAACAAGGGAATAAGGGCCGGTGGATCTGGCATGAATTTTATTATCGACAAGATGGTGGAGTTTCAGCATGTACATCACTCCGACCGTTACCTTGTTGGAAAAAGCTTCTCCGGTAAGACCGTCATACAGCTGCGCCTGGCCGACCTCATCCATGCCTGCTTCGACAAGCAGGCTGCGGATCTGGTCTTCGCGGGCACCATCGAACACCGGGGTGGACATGTGCAGGCCGTCCCTGTGCTCCCGGGCCCAGTCGATGATCTGCTCATCCGTCCTGCCTTTAAGGATCGAACTGCACTCGGATTTCGAGTAGATCTTTGCAAGTTTTCCCTTGATCAGGTCTACCGCGTGATTCCGTGCCAGGGTTTCGATCTGCTCGCCAAGTCGTCTGGCGGCATAACCAAGATGCACTTCCAGCACCTGGCCGACATTCATACGAGAGGGCACGCCAAGCGGATTTAAAACGATATCAACGGTTCCGCCATCGGCAAAATAAGGCATGTCCTCCTCCGGCAGGATGCAAGATACCACGCCCTTGTTTCCATGACGTCCGGCCATCTTGTCGCCGACAGACAATTTACGCTTGGTGGCGACATAAACCTTGACCATTTTCACTACTCCCGGAGGCAGGTCATCACCTTTCTTCAAGCGATCGATGATACCGTCGTAGCGCTCGATAATCAACTGGGCCTGTCGGTCATATCGTTCGTAAATAGCTTCAATCTTATCAAGATATTTGGCGCGCTCGGAAAAATCGAGCTTGCGCAGGTCATGGAAGCCGATCTCGGCTGAAATCTCCTCGTTGAATTTCTTGCCGAGCTTGACAAGGATGGTCCCGTCTTTGGCTTTCACATCCTCCTTAACCGTGCGGCCGCCAACGATCTTTCCAACCTCGCGGCAAACCCCTTTTTTCAGGCTTCCGATCTCATCAAGCTTATCCTGATTGAGCCGCTCAATTTCCAGGTCTTCAATCATCAGGGAGCGTTCATCCTTATCAACACCTTTGCGGGAAAAAACCTTAGCATCAATGACAACCCCCTCGACTCCGGGCGGGACGCGAAGGGAAGAGTCTTTGACATCCTGCGCCTTTTCACCGAAAATAGCCCGCAGCAGTTTTTCCTCGGGAGAGAGCACCGTCTCGCCTTTCGGGGTAACTTTCCCAACAAGGGTGTCACCGGCTCCGACCTCCGCACCAACCCTGACGATGCCCGACTCGTCGAGATTCCTCAAGGTATCCTCGCTGACATTGGGGATGTCCCTGGTGATCTCCTCTTTTCCGAGTTTAGTGTCACGGGCCATAGTCTCAAAAACTTCTATGTGCAGGGAGGTGAAGGTATCTTCCTTCAAGAGCCGCTCGTTTACCAGGATTGAGTCCTCGAAGTTAAACCCGCGCCATGGCATGAAGGCAATCGTCACATTCTTGCCGAGTGCAAGCTCACCCTTGTCACATGAAGAACCGTCGGCAAGAACGATACCTTCCGTTACCCGAACGCCAGGCTTCACCAGAGGTTTTTGGTTGAAACAGGTATTCTGGTTGGATTTCTTGTATTTTTCAAGCCTGTATACGGCAACGCCGGTTTCATGACCGTCGATACCCGGCTGGTCGTAACGTACGACAATACGATTCGCATCAACCTCCTCGACGATTCCATCCCCGCCGGCCAGCAGGCAGGCGCCTGAATCCCTGGCGACGTAGCGTTCCATGCCGGTGCCGACAAAAGGAGCTGCCGTTATCATCAGCGGTACTGCCTGGCGCTGCATGTTCGAGCCCATGAGTGCGCGGTTGGCATCATCATTTTCCAGGAACGGAATCAGTGATGCCGCAACGCTGACCAGCTGATTCGGGGCAATGTCCATGTAGGTGACATTGTCCGCAATTGAGGTGATAACCTCGCCATCCTCGCGAACGATCAACGAATCCGGAACGAGCCGATTACCCTTGTCAAGCGGCACCAGCGCCGGAGCGATAAAGTTGTTCTGCTCCTGAAGCGCACTGAGGTAGTCGATCTGGTCATCGTAGACGATACGGTCCTTGACCTTGCGGTACGGGGTTTCTATAAAGCCGTAAGGATTAATCCGGGCATAGGTCGCCAGTGAGACAATGAGCCCGATATTTGGTCCTTCCGGAGTTTCAACGGGACAGATTCGACCATAGTGAGTCGGATGAACGTCACGAACCTCAAAACCCGCGCGCTCACGTGACAGACCACCAGGTCCAAGTGCACTGAGCCGCCTTTTATGAGTTACCTCGGAAAGCGGGTTGGTCTGGTCCATGAACTGAGACAGCTGGCTTGTCCCGAAAAATTCCTTGATGGCCGCCGAAATCGGCTTGGGATTAACCAGGTCATGCGGCATCAGGGTTTCAACATCCTGCAGTGTCATACGTTCCTTGATTGCCCGCTCCATGCGGACAAGTCCCATGCGATACTGGTTCTCAACCAGCTCGCCGACCGTGCGAACCCGACGGTTGCCGAGGTGATCAATATCATCTACCGCACCCTGGCTGTCCTTCAGGCGCACAAGGAATTTCACTGCCTTGATGATGTCCTCGCGGGTAAGCGCACGCTGGCTGATATCGATATCGAGCTTGAGCTTGGCATTGATTTTATACCGGCCGACCTCCGAGAGGTCATACAGCTCGGGATTGAAGAACAGATTCTCAAAGAAACCTTCTGCAACCTCTATCGTCGGCGGGCTAGACGGTCGAAGTCGACGATAGATCTCAAGAAGCGCTTCCTCGGTCGAGACCACCTTGTCAAGAGCAAGGGTCTTTCTGAAAGACTCGGAATAGTTGACGCCGTCAATGGCAAGCACTTTAAACTCACTGATGCCGGCGCCGTCAAGGGTCTCCAGAATCGACTCATTCACATCAGTGTTGTGCATTACCAGCGGCTGCTCCGCCTCGGCATCAGCAATGTCTTCGGCAAAAACCTTGCCAAGAAGCTGTTCTTCGGAAATCTGCAGCCAATCAATTTCCGCCTCTTCAATCCGGCGGCACAGCGCTTTTGATATTTTCCGTCCCTTTTTGCCGAGCACCTCACCATCCTTTGGGTTTATGAGGTCAAATTCAAGCCGGTGACCAAGCGCGGTCTTCTCGCTGAAATCAATAAAATAACCGGTTTTCTCCTTTCTGACGCGGTTTACCGGATAAAACTCCGCAAGGAGTTCTTCAGCACTATTTCCGAGGGCTTTTAGCAGCGTTGTTACCGGAAACTTTCTTCTCCTGTCAATTCTGACATGGAGAATGTCCTTGATATCAAATTCAAGATCAATCCAGGAGCCGCGAACAGGAATTATTCTTGCTGAATAGAGCAGCTTGCCGCTGGCATGGCTCTTTCCCTGGTCATGTGTATAAAAAAGTCCGGGAGAACGCTGGAGCTGGGAAACAATGACACGCTCCGTACCGTTGATGACAAAAACGCCATCCCCGGTCATCAGCGGCAATGCACCGAAGAAGACCTCCTGTTCCTTGATATCTCGAATAGACTGCACGCCAGTCTCCTCATCGACATCGAAGGTGATCAGCCGCACGACGATTTTAAGCGGAATATCGTATGTCATCCCCCGCTGCTGACACTCCTGAACGGTATACTTTGGTTCCCCAAATTTATAGCGAACAAACTCCAGGGAGCATAAACCGTTGAAATCGTTAATCGGGAATATATCCTTAAGGATTGCCTGCAACCCGAAATCTTCACGACTGTCGGGTTCACGATCAATCTGGAGAAAGCTTTCGTATGATTTCCTCTGCATGGAAATCAGATGAGGTGGTTCCAGGATGCTTGCTACGCTGGCAAATTGCTTTCTGACTCTTTCCATAATTGTCCTCAAGATTGTCTAAAGACAGTGATATTGCGGTTAATTTTTCTCACCAGAGGTACGCTCTGGATGTGCCGGATGATCGTGCTGATCAGATCACGTGCGAAAATGAAAAATGGGATGTTTCTGCTGATATCTTGGTCACAGGTCGAGCAGCAGGAGGCAGCAACCGGTAGTGCAGCAAAGCAAACCATACATCGAGTATGCATCTTAGTGACCTTTGTTACGACCGGGCCCAACTACGGGCCGTCGAAAGATCCAGCGTAACTACTTGTTTTTAAAAAACATTATGGTTTGACTAAAACAAACCTCTGGAAACACGACACGCCACGCACCAAAGTGCGTAGCGTGTTTAGTTCCAAGCAGTGCCCAAATTATGGGACACCCTGTCAACGTCATGATTATTTTATTTCAACAGTTCCGCCGACAGCTTCTATTTTCCCTTTGATTTCTTGTGCTTCTTCCTTGGTGACGCCTTCCTTCAGAGGCTGAGGTGCACCCTCAACGAGCTCTTTTGCTTCCTTGAGGCCAAGGCTGGTGATTGCCCGAACTTCCTTGATCACCTTGATTTTCTGGTCACCGGCACCGGCCAGGATCACATCAAATTCGGTCTGCTCTTCAGCAGGAGCGGCCTCAGCACCGGCAGCGCCGGCAGCAGCAACGGCAACAGGAGCTGCTGCAGAAACGCCGAATTTCTCTTCGAGCTCTTTGATCATGTCAGCCAGCTCAAGAACACTCATATTTGAAATAAACTCAATTACATCGTCTTTTGTAACAGCCATTTTTTTCCTCTTTTATCTATGATGATTGTAAAATGTTTTTTGAAAGACCAGTGAACAGATGCAACCTATGCCTGCTCTTTCTGCTCCTTGATCGCCTGCAAACCATAAAGAAATGTTCTCGGTACTCCTGAGAGGACCCGAACAAGAGCTGTGGGCACGCCATTCATCACTGACAGTAACTGACCAAGAAGGATCTCTCTGGTCGGTAATTTCGACAAAGCGATAATTTTGTCTGTAGTGATTTTCTCTCCCTCAAGAACAGCAGACCGCAACTCGAATTTCTTATGATCCTCGGCAAACTTGGCCAGCACTCTGGCTGGAGATACCGGATCATCATAGGCCACAACAATGGCTGTTGTCCCTGAAAAGTCCTCGACTAAAGACTCACAGGCGGTGTCGGCAACTGCTCTTTTCAGAAGAGTATTTTTGGCAATGCGGATCTCAGTGTCACAGCCACGAAGTTCTTTCCTGACTTTTTCCAGCTCTGAGACCTTTAATCCACAATAGTCTGCGACGACAGAAAACTTCGCCCGGTTGAACATTTCGTTCAATTCAGCGACTATTGCTGATTTTTGATCACGATTCAAATTACCCTCCTACGTCTTGTTAAGATTAACACGTTCTCGAAACAGCAGTTACAAAATGACTGGTTGTCATAAGACGAAACACCACTCAACTTGAGTCTCGGCAGGGCGGCTATTACGCCGATTAAACTGTCGTGCCTGCTGTCTTCGACTTGATGTGTCTGCCGTCCAGCAGACACCTTCTCTTACCTACTTGTACGCTCTATTTAATGCGGGTTCTGACGTCAAGTGTATCGATCTTGAAGCCAGGTCCCATTGTTGATGAGACAGCGATGGATCTCAGGTAAATGCCCTTGCTTGACGACGGTTTGAGTTGCACCAGTTTCTCAACAAAGGCCAGAGCGTTTTCATAAACCTTTTCAGGACCAAAAGAAACCTTTCCGATTCCAGCATGGACGATACCAGCCTTATCAACACGAAAGTCAACCTTCCCGCCTTTGATCTCTTTTATGATATTGGCAAGATCAAAGGTGACGGTACCGAGTTTTGCATTTGGCATGAGATTCCGTGGGCCGAGGACTCGGCCAAGCTTACCAACGGTACCCATCATGTCAGGGGTTGCAACCGTTTTGTCAAATTCAAGCCAGCCGCCCTGAATTTTTTCTACCAGTTCGTCTGAACCCACATAGTCGGCCCCGGCTTCAGTGGCCTCTGCTTCCTTGGGTCCTTTTGCAAAGACGAGAACGCGGGTCGTTTTTCCCGTCCCATGAGGCAGGACAACAGATGAGCGCACCATCTGATCGGCATGACGTGGATCGACACCTAGCTTTACGGCAATATCCACCGTCTCGTCAAACTTGGCGTATGACGAATCGATCATGATCTTGATCGCCTCGTCAATGGTCCGTAACGCCCCTTTATCAATATCTTTTATCTTGTTTCTGTAGTTTTTTCCATGTTTCGGCATGACAGCCTCCTACTGCACGAGTACCGACGAAAAGCCGGCCGCGTACGTAGTAAATGTTAGTCTTACTCGGTCTGCTAATCTACGATGGTAATGCCTGCACTGCGTGCAGTACCTTCAACAATACGCATGGCTCCTTCTATATCGTACGCATTCAGGTCAGGCATCTTGATCTCAGCAATCTCACGGACTTTGTCCCGGCTCAACTCCGCAACACGCTCGCGTTTTGGATTTCCTGAACCTTTGGAAACATTTGCCGCCTTAAGCAGCAAAACTGCTGCCGGGGGAGTCTTGGTGATATAACTGAAAGAGCGGTCCTGAAATACGGTGATGACAACAGGAACGATGGTATCTCCCATGGACTGGGTTTTGGCATTAAACGCCTTGCAGAATTCCATGATGTTAACGCCGTGCTGTCCAAGAGCCGGACCGACCGGCGGAGATGGATTTGCTTTACCGGCAGGAATCTGAAGCTTAATGTATGCCATTACTTTCTTGGCCATTTTTCTACTCCAACAAGTGTGATATTCTCACAGAGAACGTAACAGGGAAACCCTCGCTGTGGATTCCCGATATTTTTTATCAGGTATTTGATACCTGTACAAATTCCAGTTCAACAGGTGTTTCCCGGCCAAAAATTGAAACCATGACTTTGACCCGTCCCTTTTCAGGAAAAACCTCATCAACAACACCTTGAAAATTGGCAAACGGGCCATCGATGACCCTGACCACTTCGCCGATATCGAAAACAACTTTTGGCCTCGGCCGCTCAGAACCGTCCTGAATCCTGCCGATAATCTTACCTGCATCCTCATCAGAGAGCGGTACAGGGTTCAGATCATCGCCGACAAACCCGACGACACGGGGCATATCTCTGTGAATCGTGTGCCAGGTAGTGTCGTTGAGCTCCATACTGACAAGCATATAGCCGGGAAAAAAGCGCCGCGATGATGTTTTACGGGAGCCCTTGATCATCTCCACTACCTGCTCGGTGGGAACAAGAATCTGCCCAAAAAGCTCTTCCAGCCCTTCTTTGGCTATGCGTTCTTCAAGCGTTGCCTTCACCCGTTCTTCAAAGCCGGAATGAACTTGCAGTATGTACCATTGTCTTGCCATGTATATGCCGTTATCTCAAATGAGTACAGAAAACGGTTTCAACAGAAAAGGGTTTGCTGAAACCATGCTCGTAATGATTACCTTAACGCAAAATCGTTGAAACCAGCTTACCCAGCAGCACATCGACTGTACCGAGGTACGCGGAGACTATTAGTGCCAGCAGAATAACCATGCCGGTCAGCCCGAGGGTCACCTTCTTATCCGGCCAGACAATCTTGGTGAATTCAGCCTGTACTTCGCCTGCAAATTTTTTTATCTGACCGGGCGAAAACGGAGAAGGCTGTGCCCCTTTGACATCTCCACTGCTTTTCTTTTCTTTTGCTTTACCAGCCATTCTAGCACCGTACCTGATTTTGAAGTTGCCCGGTAATAGTTGCATTCTTCTGGCAGGCCAGGAGGGATTCGAACCCCCAGCCCCCGGATTTGGAGTCCGGTGCTCTACCAATTCGAGCTACTGGCCTGCAGGAGTAATTACTTCGTCTCCTTGTGCGGAGTATGAACTCTGCAAAACGGACAATACTTACTCAGCTCAAGCTTACCCGGAGTATTTTTCTTGTTTTTCGTCGTGGTATAGTTTCGACGCTTGCATGTACCACATGCAAGGGTAATTATATCTCTCATATCTTGCTAGCCTATTACAGAAAAAAATTACCCTGCTCCTCCAGAGGAGCAGGGTAATACGATCTGTGTTACGGATTATTAGGAAACGATTTCACTGATAACCCCGGCACCGACGGTACGGCCGCCTTCGCGTATTGCAAAGCGAAGACCGACATCCATCGCGATCGGCGTGATCAGCTCGGCATCTATCGAAATATTGTCGCCGGGCATTACCATCTCCACTCCATCTGCCAACGTTACCACGCCGGTAACATCGGTGGTGCGGAAATAGAACTGTGGACGGTAGCCATTGAAAAACGGCGTATGACGACCACCCTCATCCTTGCTCAAAATATAACACTCGGCCTTGAACTTCGTGTGCGGCGTGATTGAACCCGCCGCTGCCAGAACCTGACCTCGTTCAACCTCATCTCGCTTGGTGCCACGGAGCAAAACACCGACGTTGTCGCCGGCCTGACCCTGGTCAAGGAGTTTACGGAACATCTCAACACCGGTAACTACCGTCTTCTGGGTCTTCCGAATCCCAACGATCTCAACCTCGTTACCAACATGGATCACACCACGCTCGATTCGACCGGTCGCTACCGTTCCACGCCCTGATATCGAGAACACATCCTCGACAGGCATCAAAAACGGCAGATCAACCTCCCGTTTTGGTTCGGGGATATAGTTGTCGATCGCGTCCATCAGCTCCCAGATGCACTTGGCCTTGTCCTCGTCTTCGGGATTCTCAAGGGCATGAAGTGCGGACCCCTGGACAAACGGGATATCGTCTCCGGGAAACTCATACTTGTCAAGCAGCTCGCGAAGCTCCATGTCGACCAGTTCGATCAGTTCGTCGTCGTCAACCATGTCGCACTTGTTCAGAAAAACGACCATCGCCGGGACGCCCACCTGACGCGCAAGAAGGATATGCTCCCGGGTCTGGGGCATTGCACCGTCTGTTGCGGCAACCACCAGGATCGCACCATCCATCTGGGCTGCACCGGTGATCATGTTCTTGATATAGTCTGCATGACCGGGGCAATCGACGTGGGCATAATGACGATTGACTGTCTCGTATTCTACGTGAGCAGTCGCAATCGTGATTCCACGCTCTTTTTCTTCAGGCGCTTTGTCAATTTCACTGAAATCAGTGAATTTGGCCTGACCCTTTAGTGACAATACCCGTGTAATCGCTGCCGTTAATGTCGTCTTGCCGTGATCGATATGTCCGATTGTTCCAACATTGACGTGCGGCTTCGTCCTTTCAAATTTCACCTTTGACATCTTCCTGTCTCCTCAGGCCATTGAAGTTTCTTAACCAGTTGCTTCTTCTTGTCCCTGGAGCTCACGACCGGATTTGAACCGGTGACCTCATCCTTACCAAGGATGCGCTCTACCATCTGAGCTACGTGAGCGTACACTGCATACCACCTGGAGCGGGAAACGAGACTCGAACTCGCAACCCTCAGCTTGGAAGGCTGATGCTCTACCAATTGAGCTATTCCCGCAGAAAAACAAGACCTAAAGAGAATGATGAATGGTGGAGGGGGGAGGATTCGAACCTCCGAAGGCTCCGCCGACAGATTTACAGTCTGTTCCCTTTGACCGCTCGGGAACCCCTCCACAAATCATTCTAATTAGGTCGTAATACCTTTATAACATTACTGATATTTTACAAGTAGTCATTTCCATGGAGCTGGCGATGGGACTTGAACCCGCAACCTGCTGATTACAAATCAGCTGCTCTGCCAATTGAGCTACGCCAGCTTACAAAGCTGATAAATATACTCCTTCATAATTTATATAGCAATATTTTTTTGGCACACTTCTTGTTTTTATCATCACAAAGACAAAAGGCCCCGGTCTGTCTGTAAACAAACCGGGGCCTTTATGGCAACTGCCGGATGAGCGAAAATTATTCCTGCTCGACCACCGGCTTTCCAAAAGCGCTTTCCCGGTACTTCTCAAAAGCCATCGCCGTGGTACGATAGGCGATATGGGCAAACTTGGTATACGGCATGTAGAGAAAAAGCATCATAACGGCTACCAGGTGAAGGAAATAAACCGTGTAACCGAGCGCAGGCATGCCGAGCAGCCTGATGATTTCCGCTCCAAAGCCGGTGACGCCGACAGCCATGATTTCCCAGATCAAAAACCAGTCGTAGAAGGTTTTACTGGAGGCTCCCTCACCCTCTGATTTTGTCCGGTTGGTCCACAGGACCCAGACACCGAAAAGCAGCGCAATTGCCGAGACGTTTGCAAGAATCTTGAATGGATCGTACAACAGCATCGGGCCGTGCCAGGAGGGCAGAAACAGACCGATAACATCATTCTTGAGCAGCGACCAGCAGGTAACGATAAAAAGCCCGACAAAGGCGAGCATCAGCGGCAGATGGCCGGTTACGCGATTATCGTTGGTGCCGCACTCCTTAAAGCGCTTGTGGGTAAAGATCTCGACGATTGACGGCCACAGGTAATCGGTTACAAACTGAACAACGGAAGGCCTGAAATTAGATGTGATGTTGCCCCTCGCGGCCATATCCTTCCACAATTTTGTCAGCCCTTTATACAGAGAAAAAAGGGCAATACAGACGGAAGGCACCATGAACATAACAATAAAAAAGATGTTCTTGGCATACCATTTAAAATCCCAATGACCGAAAAATCTCTGGTAGCCGTAGGTGGCGAATTCCTCCCCTGAGGGAATATGCATGGCGCCGGAAATGAGCCAGAAAACAAAGATAATTACAGCAGGAATGCCGATCAGCATCGGCAAACCTTTCGCAGAGGATGCCAGTTTGGATAGCCCGCTGGGCCAGCCATAAAAGGTATAGGCATAGGCCCGGATAGCGCCGAGCACCTCAGAGGGTTTGGCTCCTCGCGGGCAGTAGGTAGAGCAGTCACCACAATTATGGCATAAAAACACATCGGGGTCAGCGATGAGATTTTCCTTCATACCCCAGCCGGACCAGATCATCTCCTTGCGCGGAAACGGTTTGTCATCAGAGGACAGAGGACAACGCACAGAGCAGGTTGCACACTGGTAACACTTCTTCAGCGTATCACCACCTGCCCCTTTTAAATATTTAATAAATTTTAAATCAGGTTGGACGTTCATTTTTTGCCTCCTGTTATCTTATCAATAAAAGCCATTTTTCTGGCACACTCAGCCTGATATTGAGCCGCAAACCAGAGGCATGCGGCTCAATCATGATAAAAAACAGGTTAGAAGCCTTTAAACGGATTCGGACCCATTTCAACGATTTCCTCTACAAAATCATTCAAAATCTGAGGAATTTTGTCGTAATCGGTTATCGCAACCTGTTCAGTTGCACAACGCTCTGACTCGAGTCCAAGCGTTGAGAGCGTGTCACCAATATTTTCCATACGTTTAGTAGCAATTTCAGAGCCCTTCACAAAATGACACTGGTAGTCATCACCATAGGTACAGCCAAGCAGCATTGCACCGTCCATGCCTGCCGACAGTGCATCGCGAATCCAGGCCATATTCACGGAGCCAAGACAACGGACCGGTATAAAACGGATCATGTGATTGATACCGTGGCGTTTCATCCCAGCCATGTCGAGTGCCGGATAGGCGTCATTCTCGCAGACAAAAACAAGAATCCTCAGACGATTATCATCTTCTTCCGGAACTTCCACTGACTTGATCATCGAGCCGATCAGATCGATATTGTAATCCTTGAAGCCGATGATGCGCTCGGGGCAGGACCCCATACAGGTACCGCAGCGACGGCACCGGGTATTGTTGGGCAGCGGCGTGCCTTTTTCATCGTCATCAAGCGCGCCAAACGGACATTCCTCTGTACATCGCTTGCACTGTGTGCAGCGCTGCATGAAGAATTCAGGATAGGTAGCATCTCCGGATCTTGGATGAACGGAAACGCCGCGGTCGACAGATTCAAGGCACTGGATCGCTTTTAACGCCGCCCCTGTTGCATCATCGACTGTTTCTTCAATGGTTTCGGCTTTCCTGACGCCGCCACAGGTGTAGACGCCGGTCCGTCGCGTCTCATAGGGAAAACAGATAAAGTGCGAATCGGCATAACCGTCGAAAAGTGACAGATCAGAGAACGCCGGTCCCTGACGATAGGCAAGATTGATAGTGTTCTGTTCCTTGGTGGTCGGGACCATCCCGGCAGCGAGAACGACCATATCCACATCGATGGTCAAATCTTCACCGAGAAGTGTATCCTCCGCAGTAACCGAGAGTTTAGCACCATTCTCCTGAATTTTGGTTACACTGGCCTTAGTGAGAAAAATACCGTCGGTTTCCTGTGCTCTCTTGTAATACATTTCCTGGCTGCCAGGGGTACGCATATGCTGATACAGCACGTATGCCATGCCTTCCTCGTTATCCTCACACACATACTGTGCCTGTTTCAGGGCAACCATCGAGGTTACCGAGTTGCAATACGGAAAGTCCTTATCGTGATCCTTTCCGCCGGGGCTCTGTATAAAAGCGACATTTGCCGGTACTTTGCCGTTTTTTGCCAGTTCCTCGAACTCAACGTTGGTCACAACATTTTTGATGGATCCGTACCCCAGGTGATCATACTCCGCGACATCGGCAGGAACCCACCCGGTAGCGAGAACAACAGCTCCATGCAACTCGGCGGAAGTGTCGATATCGACATAGCGTTTCAATCCCTTATTCGGATCTTCCATCTCGCCCTTTTCTATCTTCTCCATCTGCTCTGATGTTACTTTTGCGGGCGCATCCCACTCGGTTATTTTTCCGGCAGCTTTAAACGTTACCCTGAATTCACCGGGCGAACCGGCAATACGGGCAACTTCGGTATCTGTTTTTATGGTAATCCTGTCTTCAGCAGTCACCGCAGCAATCAGTGCGTCCACAGGATTCTCTTCAAGATCGGTCCAGGGCGCTTTTGTCGGGAATGATTTTCTCCACCCTGCAGCTTTTCCTCCAAGCACGCCTTCCTTCTCGACAAGCGTCACTTCAAATCCGGCCGCCGCAGCTTCCTTTGCCGCGGTCAGACCGGCGATACCACCGCCCATGACGAGAATTTTTCTGCTCAGGTTTTCCAGCAGGTAGGCTTTCGGCAACTCTGTTTTCTTCGCTCGGGTACAACCCATGCGCATGTAATCAGAGGCGGTCTCCATGAGATACTCGGCAGCTTCTGCCGAGGGCTCTTCCCCTTCTGCAGGTTTTGCTTCGGCCCAGACCACCTGCTCGCGCAGATTTGCCCGTACGGTGATCTTGTCTTCCCCGAAATCGAACTCGTTCTTCATGACACGCGGGGAGCATGCCCCGATGATAAAGGTGTTCACCCCGTTATCGGCGATATCCTTTTCAATCAGGGATCTTCCTGCAGCTCCACAGAGACAGTCATGCGTTTTACACTCCATGGACATTTCTCCGGTCACAACCCCGGCAAGCGCTTCCATGTCGAGCGCATCACCGATACCGCAACCAGAGCACAAATAGGCGCAATATTTTTTATCCATCGTTCATTACCTCCTGGAAACCTGAATTGCCTTTAAGGCAGCGGCTGTTGATGATTGAGTGGTTGTAGCGACATCTGCTGCTTTCTTAGCACATCCGGCTGCGATCAGGCCTTTTTCCGCATCAGAGAGGACAAAGCCATTACCGTCAAGCTTAAATGGAGCGGGTACTCCACCTTCAGCCATGGTCGGCTGCATGCCGGTTGCCAGAACAACCATGTCAACAGTCTGACGTATTTTATCACCGGTTACGGCATTTTCTGCGATAACAGTAACCGTGCCATCGGCCTCAATGTCAATATCGGCCACCTTGCCTTTGATAAACGTGGCGTTTTCATCCTCCATCAACTTTTCACGGAATTTTTCATACTTCCCAGGAGTACGAAGATCGATATAGAATACATATATTTTTGCATCCGGCGACTGTTCTCTGATGTAATTCATCTGCTTGAAGGTAGCCATACAACAGATATAGGAACAGAATTCGAGATGTGTCTCATCACGGGACCCGGCGCACTGTACGAACGCTATGGAGGCAGGCTCTTTGTCTGATCCCGGCACAACGATTTTCCCGCCGGTCGGTCCTGAAGGAGCCGCCATTCTCTCGACCATCATGTTGGTGACAATGGCACTGGACTCATTGAACTTGAGATTGTCAATCTTGGCGGCATCATACGGACTCCAGCCTGTAGCCCAGATGATCGAGGCGACATTGAGGGTAATCTTCTCCCTCTTCATATCGAGATCAACGGCGTCATACTTGCAGGCATCCTTGACCGCAGCCGCACCCGCTGCAGAGAGACCGTTCTTGTCGATCACATATCTTCTCGGAAAAGCCATCTCATGAGGCAGATAGGCAGCCTTGCACTTGTTCATACCGAAGTTGAAGGGATTGTCGATTTCATCCGGACAGGCAGCGTTACAATCCCCGCAGGCAGTACAGTTGCTGTTTACATAGCGAGGTGCTATTTCCAGTTCAACCTCATAATTGCCGGGACCTCCACTTATCGATGACACGCTGGCCATTGAATAGGTTCGTATTTTACGATTATCCCTGATTCTGCGGAAATTAATTTCCAGCCCGCAACTCGGCGGACACATCTTCGGAAAATACTCGTTCAGCTGGGCGACACGACCGCCAAAGTAGGGGTTCTTGTCGATGAGAAAAACATCATTTCCGACTTCGGCGGCTTCCAGCGCTGAGGTCAGCCCACTGATTCCTCCGCCTACGACCAAAATTGCACCGGAGGTGCCTTGCTCGTCAGTCATACCTTTCCTCCATTATTACGCTTATAAATATTGGACTATTGATACCTCCCCCGAGATTCTCACTGCAGGATACTCAGGTACCAATTATAAATAAACCAGAAAAGCGGTCAACTTCCTCATTCGGGAAAACCTGCAAGCAATCTTGCAGGTTTTCCCGAATGAAACAGTCATGCTACCATAGAAAAAATCTCCAGAGGCATAAAGCCCCTGGAGATTTTTCTACATCACGATCGAACTGTCATCAGAAGATTACAGCCACGGATCTGTCTCGAAGATGTTCAGACACTCAACCTTCTCACACTTCCATTCCTTGCTCTCCGGATTGAAGGTGGAGTTGACGAAACACTTCCAGTTATCGTCGTCAACGGTCGGGAAATCTGAGCGGTAGTAGAAGCCCGGATAGCGGGATTCTTTACGGAACTCAATGTGACGGATATGAGCCTCTACGCACCAGATGCGGTGGTAGTTCTCCCAGCAGCGGAGCAGCTCATGGAGATCACCGGCAGCCATCTTCTCTGCATCTTCGCGCAGCATTTTAAGAAGATCCAGACAGATGTTGAGAAGCTTACCGGATGTCATGTAGTAGGTAGCAACGCCACCACCGTACTCATCGGTAGCCTTCATCAGACGCATCATCAGCCCGGCAGGCTTACAGTAGTTGGGGTTTACATCGGCTGCAGTAGATGCGCCGACAAACTCATGGTACAGTCTTACCGGAGCGTAGATCTCATCTGCAATCTCCTGCGCGCTCTGCTTGAGCTCAGGTTTGAAATCTGCGTTGTCGCGACAATATTTAACCATCTGCTTGGCACAGATACGACCCTCGGCATGAGAACCGGAGGAGAACTTGTGACCGGAAGCGCCGACACCGTCACCAGCTGTGAAAAGACCGTCAACGGTGGTCATGCGGTTGTAGCCCCACTTGTACTTGTGAGCGCGTGAGTCATTGGCCACATCAGGCACCCAGGCTTCCTCCGGACCGGAGGTCCAGATACCGCAGCAGCCGGAGTGAGAACCGAGCATGTAAGGCTCTGTCGGCATGATCTCGGAACCGACTTTTTCAGGCTCGACATTCATACCGGCCCAGAGACCTGCCTGTCCGACTGACATATCCAGGAAGTCTTCCCAGGCTTCTGATTCGAGATGCTTCCAGAATTTTTTCAGGTTCTTCTCATCCATTCCAGCCGCTTTACGATCATCAAGGAAGGCGTTCAGGGCAACGTCGGTAGCCATGTACAGCGGTCCCCGTCCTGCTCTCATTTCCTCGATCATCAAATGGTTACGCAGACAGGTCGGGGTGACAGGGGAGGCACCATACGGCATGAATTTCCCAAGCTCGTCTTTTACTGCATCACTGTTTGCATAGAACTCTCCAAGACCATTGGAAACCTTCGCTTTGAAAAGAAGGAACCAGGCGCCGACAGGACCGTAACCGTCTTTAAAACGGGCCGGGGTGAAACGATTCTCCATCATGGTCAGGGTAGCGCCCACCTGAGCACACATGGTGTAGGTGGAACCGGCATTCCATACCGGATACCAGGCACGGCCTTTACCTTCACCGGTCGAACGCGGACGGAAGATGTTAACAGCACCGCCGCAGGCGACAACGGCGGTTTTACACTTGATGACGTATACCTTGTTCTCACGGGTGGAGAAACCGGCTGCACCGGCGATCTGGTTCGGCTTGTTCTTGTCAAGCAGCAGCTTGACGATAAAAACACGCTCAAGGATATTGTCTGAGCCAAGTGCGGTGGCTGCAGGCTCTGCAACGATACACTTGTAGGACTCACCATTGATCATGATCTGCCATTTACCGGTACGAACCGGGGTACCGCCTTCACGCAGGGTCGGAGCGGGCTTGGCGCCATCGAGGTTTTCACCTTCTGCATCTTTTTTCCAGATGGGCAGTCCCCATTCCTCAAAAAGCTTGACGGACTCATCAACGTGACGACCACAATCATAGATCAGATCCTCACGCACAACGCCCATCAGGTCGTTACGGACCATCTTGACGTAGCTCTCGATCGGGTTTTCACCGATATAGGTGTTAATCGCGGAGAGGCCCTGGGCAACAGCACCGGAGCGCTCAAGAGAAGCCTTGTCAACGAGCAGTATCTTCATGTCTGCCGGTGCCCACTTCTTGATCTCAAAAGCAGCGCCACAGGCTGCCATTCCACCACCGACGATCAGCGCGTCTACTTCCATTTCGACAACTGCTGGATCAACGACGGCTTTCAGCTCACCCTTTGGTTTATTTGGTAATGCCATATTCAAATCTCCTTTATAAAAGATTTCAGATTTTAACTAATCCAGCTTATTTAGGGGTCGGAAGATCAGCTTCAAGAAGCAGTTTTTCATCGTCCAGGCTTCCACCTGTCTGACCGACATAAGCATTGGCAGCACCCTCAGCCGTAGTACGGACCGGGAACTTGAAACGCTTCATGTTGCCATTACGGAACTTGACAGTCCACATAATGGAATCAGAAGACCTCATCGGATGAACCTGGCCTCCCATTGGTACGAAGTCGTCATAGCCGCGAACAAAGATTGCGCCCTGCGGGCAAATCTTTACACAGGAGTAACACTCCCAGCATGCATCCGGCTCTTGATTATAAGCCAGCATCGATTCAACGTTCAGAACCATCAGATCGTTGGGACAGATGTACATGCACGCAGTTTTGTCACCACCTTTGCAACCATCACACTTGGAAGGATCTACATAACTTGGCATTAAACTACCTCCTCAGTTTGTTTTAACTGTTGTGGCCCTGAAACAGTCAGGGCCCACTTAAACCTTAACAAAATCCTTTACTGCAAACGTACATTCTCCCAGCCGTTGACACACCTTCGCGCAAGGTCAACAACTGTTTGATATTACTACGAATAAAACCATTGAAATAATTGAGAGAATTCCATTTAAAAAAAATGAACGCTCACTCATTTTTCCAAGAGTTTTCTTATAAAATGTTGCCTGGTAATTGTCAAGGAAAATCAATTACCCGAATGAATTGTTCAGCTGTAGGAATTGCGTGCCAGCACCTCGCGGGGTTTTGCTCCGTCTGCCGGCCCGACTACGCCCTCTTTTTCCATCATTTCAATAATCCGGGCGGCACGGTTGTAACCGATCCGCAGCCTTCTCTGGACCATTGAGATAGAGGCCTGACCGGACTCACAGACCACCGCAACCGCCTCGTCATAACGCTCGTCAAAGTCCGCGGCGTTTCCTGAATCAGTAAGCGAATCCTCTTCGACCTGCTCCAGAACCGAATCATCATACACCGCATTACCCTGCCTTTTGAGAAATTTGACCAGCTCAGAGGTTTCCTGTTCCGAGATGTAGGCTCCATGGACGCGCTGAAGTGTCGAGGTCCCGGGCGGCATGAAGAGCATGTCACCCATACCGAGCAGATGTTCCGCTCCGGTAGCATCGAGGATCGTCCTGGAATCAATTTTGGAGGCGACCTTGAAGGAAATCCGGGCGGGAAAATTGGCCTTGATCAACCCGGTCAGAACATCGACCGAGGGCCGCTGGGTGGCAAGGATCAAGTGCATGCCGGCGGCACGCGCCATCTGTGCCAGCCGGGCGATGGCTCCTTCAACTTCCTTCGACGCAACCATCATCAGATCAGCGAGCTCATCAACGATAATGACAATGTAGGGAAGCTTTTCCGCCGCTGTCTCGTTATATGAGTCAAAACTTTTAACCCTGGCTTCTTCAAGCAGCCGGTAGCGCCGCTCCATCTCGCGCACCCCCCACATCAGCGCCCTGCTGGCCAGCTTCGGCTCAACGACGACGGGATGAAGCAGATGAGGAATCCCCTCGTACCCGGACAGCTCAATGCGCTTCGGGTCAATCATCAAAAAACGAACTTCATCCGGTGTCGCATTGAATAAGATGGATCCGATAATCGCGTTGATTGCAACGCTCTTGCCGGCTCCGGTTGCCCCGGCTATCAGCAGGTGAGGCATTCTGGCAAGATCGGTAAAGGTCGGATGACCAACCACATCAAGGCCGAGGACAATGCCAAGTTTTGCCCGATGGTTCTTGAAATGCTCTGAAGAGAGCAGCTCCCTGATATTAACGACCTGCCTGACATCGTTGGGGATTTCGATTCCCAGTGCGGACTTGCCGGGGACCGATCCGACAACCCTGACAGACTGTGCCTTGAGGCCGAGGGCGAGGTCATCTGCAAGGCTGACGATCTTGTTGATTTTAATTCCAGGAGCAGGCGAGTATTCATAGGTGGTTACCACCGGCCCCGGAGATATGCCGACCACCTTGCCGGAAACACCAAAGTTTTTCAGTTTCTGCTCAAGCTGCTTGGAGATCTTGAAATAAACATCCTTGTCCACCTTTTCGGTGATGCGCTCATTTCTGGCAAGAATTGACAACGGCGGAAGCTTCCAGTTTCCCTTGGCAACGGGCACGGTACTGAACTCCTTTTCCTCCGGTCCCGAAGGATCAGGTTTCGGCAGCTCTTTAACAACAGGCTGGCCTGAATACGAGGCCACCTCAGGTTCGGGTTTTAAGGTTGGTTTTATGTATTCCCGCTTAACCGTTTTCTTTTTCCGCTCGGCCCGTTTTTCAAATCCTTTTTTCAGTAAAACAATGCTTCCGCCGACAACAGCCCTGATTGTGCGCCATACAAAAGTCAGCAGCTGGTATGGTGAGAACTGAACGGCAAGCATCATTGAGACAAGAAGGATAAGCGACAGCAGTAAAATCGTCCCGCTGTCACCGAGAATGGTGTGGACAAACGAAAAAATAGTCCTGCCGAGAAAACCGCCCATCTCCAGAAGCTCGGGACGGTAGAGGGTCAACGATGAAAGCAGCGAGCAAAATGAGATAATCGCGCCGGTAAGACCAACGGTCACCTGCGGTAGGCGCTCAAACGACAGGCGGCGGCTGAAAAAAAGAATGGAAACAAGGATAATCAGAGCTGCAAAGAGATATGCTCCCCAGCCGGTAAAGCCAAGCAGCAGTTGTGCCACCAACCGGCCGATTTCCCCACACCAGTTCACAGCAGAGGAAAGCTGCTCTGAAATCAGGCTGAGCAGCATAAAAGCGGCCACAAAAAGGCCGAGAATTGCGACAAATTCCTGTTTAAACCCGGGTTTGCCGTTTTTTTGAGATTGAGCCATGCGTTACCGCGCCCCACGATCCGGAAAAATTACAAATGTATCATCCATCCGCGCTAGATGTACCCACAATAGCCAGAAAATGCAAGCAATCCGCCTTGGGGCACAACATCCGGCCGGCTTTGCTCCAGGCTGTTTGCAGGAAATACAGGGGAAAAAGGCAGGAAATGAAGTGAAAATCGGTGATAAAAAAAAAGAACCAGAAATACAGATGGTCCTGTCCCAAGCGGAGCTGGCGGGCCAAACAGGGGTTATTCAGCTGTGCTCCGGTTGGTATTTACTGCATCGAGGACACCGTTGACAAACCCCGGAGAATCTCCGCTGCCAAATCGTTTGGCAATTTCAACTGCCTCATTGATCGCAACCTGCGGCGGAACATCTCCTGCGAAAACCATTTCATAGGCGCCAATCCGAAGCAGGTTGCGATCCATGATGGCAATCCGCTCAAGACGCCAGTTTTCAGCGTTTTCACGAATAATACGGTCAAGCTCATCCCGCCTGGCGGCAATGCCATGAAGCAGTTCAAGCGCGTAGGGACGGGCCTTGTGACTGATCTGGTAAAACAGGCAGAAGTGGCCAAACCGCTCATCTATATCCTCAGCCCCATGGCCGCCTTTGCCGGCAAAATCATCCTGAAAAAGAAATTGCAGTGCGGCCTCCCGCGCTTTTCGTCTGGTGCCCATATTCGTTCTTTGCCTGAAAGAAAAAGCCGTACCCATCACTCACGGGTACGGCTTTTTGATGTTTGCGCCCTTGTGGCAGGAATTAACTCAGCGCCTCGACAAGATTTGCCATTTCAATTGCGGCGACCGCAACTTCAGCACCTTTATTTCCTGCTTTCGTGCCTGAGCGTTCAATCGCCTGTTCTATGGTTTCGGTGGTAAGGACCCCGAACAGTACCGGGACACCTGATTCCAGGCCAACCTGGGCGGATCCCTTCGATACTTCGTTGACAACCACATCAAAATGAGGGGTTGCGCCGCGGATAACAACGCCGAGGCAGATAATGGCGTGATATTTCCCGGCAGTAGCCAGCTTTTTGGCGATCAGCGGAATTTCAAACGCACCGGGTACACGTACCACGTCGATATCATCACCGCGAGCGCCGGAGCGTGCCAGGCTGTCAAGAGCGCCGTCCAGCAATTTGTCGGAGATAAAGGAATTATACCGGGCAACTACAATACCAAACTTCTTGCCATCCGCTTTCAGGTTTCCTTCAATATAATGTGCCATTTTCTGTCTTTCCTCTATCGTGATGATGCTCGTTTCCTCTCTTCGCTTCCGGAGGCTCTCAGTCAACCTCGATCAGATGCCCCATACGGTCGCGCTTGCAGAGCAGATAATCCTTATTTTCCGCTCCCGCTTCAATTTCTATGGGATAACGGTCGACAATCTCAATGCCGTAACCCTCCAGACCCACTATTTTTTTCGGGTTGTTGGTAAGCATTGCCATTTTGGTCACGCCGAGGTCACGGAGGATTTGAGCCCCGATGCCGTAGTCCCGCAGGTCTGCTTTGAAACCAAGTTTCAGGTTAGCATCCACCGTGTCGACCCCTTCCTCATCCTGCAGCCTGTAGGCCCTGATTTTATTGACAAGACCGATGCCCCGCCCTTCCTGCCGCATATACAGGACAATTCCGCAGCCCTCCTGGTCAATCATCCTCATTGCAGCGTGCAATTGTCCACCGCAGTCGCAACGGGCAGAGTTGAAGACGTCACCGGTGAGACATTCCGAATGAACACGCACCAGGATTTTCTCCCCTTCTTTCGGTTCGCCTTTGACGAGGGCGATATGCTCCAGTGTATCCACATCGTTTGTATAGACGATCGCCTTGAACTCACCGGCATATTCGGTGGGGATCCTGGCCTCGGCCGCACGGTGGACAAGCATGTCCTGGCGCAGCCGGTAGGCCACCAGGTCGGCAATCGTCGCTATCTTCAGGTCATGCTTTTCGGCAAACTTCTCAAGATCGGGCATACGGGCCATCGATCCATCATCTTTCATGATCTCACAGATAACCCCTGCAGTCCGCATGCCGGCCAGTCGTGCAAGATCGACCGATCCCTCGGTCTGGCCGGTACGAACAAGTACACCGCCCTCTTTTGCCTTAAGAGGAAAGATATGGCCGGGGCTGATGATATCATAGGGTGTTGCATCCACAGCAACCGCTGCCTGAATGGTGCGCGCGCGGTCAGCCGCTGAAATCCCGGTGGAAACGCCGGTGCGGGCCTCGATGCTTATGGTAAAACCGGTTCCAAACGGAGACTGGTTCTGGGTGACCATCATCGGCAGCTGCAGCTGGTCGATGATATCCGGACTCATGGTCAGGCAGATAAGCCCTCTGCCGTGGGTCGCCATGAAATTTATATCCTCTGGCGTAACAGCCTCCGCGGCCATGCAGAGATCACCTTCATTCTCGCGATCCTCATCATCAACAAGAATGACCATTTTACCGGCTTTGATGTCTTCTAACACTTCCTCTATCGAACTGACTGCCATAATAAGCTCTTGTTTAGCAATAGTTTTATCGGTTAAAGATAACCATTTTCGGCGAGAAACGCCGGGTTTATTCGTGGCTGCCCGCCGGCAGCAGAAGTTCCTGATGTCAGCAGTTTTTCCACGTATTTCCCGATAATATCCACCTCTATATTGACCCTGCTGCCGGTTTTCAACATGCCAAGCGTCGTCATCTGCAGGGTAAGGGGAATCACGGATACGCTGAAGCTTCCGGTTGCGCAATTGTTAACCGTCAAACTGACACCGTCTACCGCAACTGAGCCCTTTTCAATAATATATCGATCCTGTTCCTGCGGCACAGAAAAAGTAAGAATTGTAAAATCTCCCTCTTTTCTGATCGAAGAAACAGCGCCGACACAGTCAACATGTCCTGATACCATATGCCCGCCGAGTCGATCGGATAGCCTCAGCGCCCGCTCCATGTTTACCATATCACCCGCCCTGAGGCCACCTAATGTTGTCCTCGAAAGGCTCTCCGGCGACACATCAACCGTAAAGCGGTCCGCCTTGATGTTGTAGGCGGTCAGACAGGCTCCGTTCACCGCGATGGACTCACCTTCTTCCGGGTCGGTGAAAGAAAATCGCGCTTCAAGGTGAAAGGCAAGCCCGCCGCCTGCCGGCCTGCTGCTGATTAATTTCCCCTTCCCCAGGATGATGCCGGTAAACATGTTTATCTACGCTCGCCTTTTTCCAGATCCGCAGCCTTCTGTCGATATGAATCGGCAATCTTATCATGCTTGAAATTGGCATGAATCGATGCCATCGTCCGATAGGTATCAGCCGCTTTTTCCAGCTCACCTGATTCCAGGTAGACTTCAGCCATCAGCTCCAGAACGGTGGTGGTTCCTCTCGGGTCGTTATTCCCCTGGTATTCATCAAGCAGATCGAGACAGATATCCAGGGATTTCCGATAATCCTTGAGTCCCCGGTAGACCTGAACAAGCTTCAGGGAGATGGCCTGAAGGCTTACCCGGTCCCCGAGTTCCTCACAGATATCCCAGGCGCGCCGATAGTTGGCCAGTGCCTTGTCAAATTCCTCTCTTTGCAGGCAGACATGGCCAAGCTGATTTGAAGCATTGGCGATACCTTCCTTGTTATCCATTTCCTCAAAACCGCGTAAACCATTGTGAAGGGAGACAGCGGCAAGGGCACTCTCACCTTTTTCAACATACCCGCGTCCCTCCTCATAGTCAATCTGTGCCTGACTCCGAGAATCCTTTTTGCCCCCGGTTGCCTGCCCGGCTTTGGTTATGGAATGTATATCCTGAATTGGTTTGCTCATTGTTCTTTCTGTCCCTGTATCCTTTTAATGGCACGTGTTGCCTGTTCTGCCACAGTAGTGTGCACGGGAGCCCCCTGCTCCCATATCGTCAATTCGGCATTGTCCTGGTGCAGCCCCATCAGCTGGATCGAGGCCTCTGTGGCCGTTATTCTGCCAAGCAGCCTGGCCAGTTGCCCCCGAACTTGAGCCTCGGGGTGATTGAGGAAATGAAACATCGAGTAAAACGGCGTTTCACGAACCAGATCAGGGCGCCGCTCTGCTATTTCAGCAAGAGCCCATATGACCTGCACCCGTGTGGAGTCGGCACTGACAAAACCGAGCAGATGGCGGGTAAAGGCACCAAAAATATCGGGCCTGAGGGCGACTACCGAGCCAATCGTCTCGATCATTCCCCATGGTGTCGCGGCCGAATCGGAGCAGGCCTCAAACAGCCGGTGTACGAGTTCTGATACCTGCCCCGGGTCCCTGGTTGAGACACGGGCACAGACCCGGCCGATCATCCAGGCAGCCTGCCAGCGCTTATCTTCATACGGGTCATAGAGAAGCCGCTGCATAAAACGCAGGGTCTTCTTGTCTTCGAGACAAAGGGCAACAAGGGTGTCCTCGTCACGCTCTTCACTGAGCTGTTTCACCAGTTGCTTGCTGGCCCGGGCTCTTTTACGACCTTTTTGGGGCTCAGGCTCGACTGCTGGCGGCGCGTAACCGCCGGACAGTGCAGCCTCTTCGGTCTGCTGCTGCTTCTTCTGCTGCAGTCTCCTGGCAAGATCAGAAATCTCGGTATGCAGCCGGACAAAATAGAGCACCCCGCGCACCGCTCTGCCGTCAACGTGCCTGAGATCGGTTACCTGGTGCGTTTCCTCATCATAATCTTCAACCCGGCCGGTCAGATAATCATCCTCGGGCATCAGCTCCCAGGCCAGATCCCAGTTGTCACCGCAGGCGTGAACGATTGTCTCAACCATCGCCGCACCGACATTGTGCCCGGTGGGGTCGCATGAATATACCGCACCGCAGGAACATTTACCGACGCTGAACTCCCTCATCTGCCGGTTCGGTATATCGACCGCTCGCTCGACCTTCTGCCCGCAGAACGGACACCAGGGGCGTTTTATCATTGTTTTCTTCTTCATAGTCCAGCTCGCCGCCCTTCCACAGCCGAAGAGGCTGTTCAGCCGAGTTTTTCCTCGAGGCTGGCGATAAAATTGGGATCTACCGAATAACCGTGCTCCCGGGCCTTGTTCATGTGTTTCTTTGCCTCGCTGAACTGCTCACCGAAGTAGAGGGCTACGGCCAGGTTATTGTGGGCAAGGCCAGACTCGCTGTCATGCTCCAGCCCTTTGCGTGCGGCCTCAAGCGCCCGCTCATCGTCTCCTTTCATGGTCAGGACGGAGGTCAGGTTCATCCAAACGGTGGCAAGGGTATCATCGATTCTGATCGCCTTCTCGTAGTGCTCAATTGCTTTTTCAATCTCATTCTGCTGCTGACAGATCAGACCAAGGTTGGCATGTGCCTGAGCGGCCTTGGTATTTACACTAATTGCCCTGGTATTAAGCTCCCTGGCCCGGTCCAGATCGCCCTTGCCGAAGTGGATAGCGCCAAGATTGATCATGCTCTCCGCAGACTGGGGATCAAGCTCGATTGCTTTTTCAAGACACGCGATCGCCTCATCAATACGACCTGCCTTCATGTAGACAAGCCCCAGGTGGTGGCGGGCCATCACGTTATCCGGGTGCTCAGCACATTTTTTTTCCATCTCGGCGATAACTTTCGGAAGATCTTCTTTTAACTGCTCTGCCATACTCGTGCTCCTTGATTCTCATATGGTGCCGGCAATAAAATATCGATTGCCAGGCTGTATTTTTCTATTCGATGTGTCTGGTAATCAGCGCAAAGGCCGGTTTCTCAGCGCACAGCCCGGCCGGGTGATCTCTGCGGCATACATTATAGGCACCCGCCACCCACTTTCAAGCATAAAAATAAACGCCCACCTTCTGCAATCCTCATGATGACAGCCCGGATTCAGCCTGGCAGGAGACACCCAGCTCCTTCCGGCTGGCGCTGAGAATCTTTTTGGCTTCTACCACATCACGGCCTATCTGCTCGGCCAGTTCACCAATGCCCGGATACTTTTTCTCGTCCCGAATGAATTTCAGCAGGTTCAGTTTTATCGGTTTCCCGTAAATATCCTTGTTGAAATCAAAAATGTGGGTTTCCGCAACCAGCCGGTTCTCGCTGAAAGTCGGGTTATAGCCGATATTGAGAACGCCGCCGTAACATTTTCCTTGGCAGATCACCTGGGCAACATAAACCCCGATTCGCGGAACAAGATCATTTTCATTCACCTGCAGGTTGGCTGTCGGGTAACCGATCTCCTTGCCGCCCCGCTGCTTGCCTACCTGGACAACCCCCCTGATCTGGTAAGGACGCCCCAGGAGTTCTCTGGCATCCATCATTCGCCCCTGGTGCACCAGCTCCCTGATCCTCGTTGAACTGACCAGGTTGCCGTCCTGGTAATGAGCATCCACAACCGTTACCGGGAATCCCTTCTCCTTCCCCCGGTTTTTCAGAAATTTGGTATCTCCGCTTCTGCCCTTGCCGAAGGCATAGTCATATCCGACCACCAGCTCGGTCATACCGATTTTTATGAGCAGGATCTCATCGACAAAGTGTTCAGCGGTCGTTGCAGCAAATGGTAGATCGAAAGGAATGACAATCAGCGCGTCAATCCCGGCCTTTTCTATCTGTTCGATTTTCTGTTCGATCGTCGAAATCAGCTTGATCCCGCCGGGCCTGAGTATCCTCAAGGGATGCGGATCAAAGGTCACGACAATACTGCAGCCGCTGTTTGCCCGACCGCGCCGTACAACCTCCCTGAAGAGCAGCTGGTGCCCGAGATGAACGCCGTCGAAATTGCCGATGGTAACACAGGGGTTCTCAAACGGCTGGGTAATCTCATCGAGGCTTCTGAATATTTTCATTTCTCCTGCAGATACCATTTATTTTTTCAACCCGTTATCAAGAAAGTCTTGACAAAAGGAGGTACAGAAACCATATTCACCACACCGTTGCCGAAGTGGCGGAATTGGTAGACGCGCTAGGTTCAGGGTCTAGTGGGGGTTTCCCCGTGGAAGTTCGAGTCTTCTCTTCGGCACCAAGTTCTTAAAGCGTAGCTCAGTGTTTACATTGGGTTACGCTTTTTGTGCTTCTAGACCTGCACCTGCCGCCTTCGCAACCAGATACTCCCAATCAAGTCATTTCCTCTACTGTCCATCTTCTGTGGAGGAAAACCTCAATCATCACCTTATTTCATCAGAGATAATAGCGTCAAAGGATTCGCTGTCAAGGTGAATGCCTCTCCGGCTCAATGATGTCCATTGCTGGAGTCCGGCATGAAGGTCGATCAGTACGAAAACACTTGGAGAACATCCTGTCATGTCAGTATCCGGTGCAAGAAACCAGACAATCTCATTAATCCAGAAAGTCAGACAAGGTAAACTAAATGATTGGAAGAAGCAACTGACTTTGGTGATCAAGGTATTAGTGGAGGGAAACCCACACTTTCACAAGCTGTATCATGCATGCGCTCCGTCTCTGCCCTGATGAATCACGCTATGGCTGATGATTTGTTACAGCTCGTTATTTACTTTGATGACAAGTTTGCCAAAATTTTTTCCTTCCAGCATGCCCATAAATGCTTGCGGGGCACTCTCTAAGCCCTCAACGATCTGTTCCCGGTAATGTATTTTCCCGGTTCCCAGCATTTCTGTCATGTTTTGGGCGAATTCATCGTAGCGATGACCATAATCGTCAAAGATGATAAAACCCTGCACTTTGATTCGCTTGACTAAAATTGTGCCCATGAGAACCGATAAACGATCAGGGCCATCCGGAAGTCTGGTTGCATTATATCTTGAGACAAGACCGCAGACCGGGATTCTGGCACCGACATTCAGTAATGGTAAAACCCCATCAAATACTTTTCCGCCAACATTCTCGTAATAGATGTCAATGCCATCGGGGCAGGCCTGTTTCAGCTTATCGGCAAAATCTGGATCTTTGTGATCGAGACACTCGTCAAAACCAAGCGTCTCTTTGGCATAGCTGCATTTCTCAGCACCCCCGGCAACGCCGACCACACGGCAACCTTTTAACTTGCCAATCTGTCCGACAGTTGCCCCGACCGGACCAGTCGCAGCAGCGACCACCAGGGTGTCACCCGGCTTTGGTTTGCCAATGTCTAACAACCCCATATAAGCTGTAAATCCAGGCATTCCCATAATCCCCAGAGCAAACGATGGATTTTCGGGATTTTTACCCAACCTGGTGAGACCGGAACCATCCGACACTGCATAAAGCTGCCAACCGCTGTAGGCCAAAACCCATTCGCCTCTTTCAAAATCAGGGTTGCGGGAATCTTCGATCTGACAGACAGTAGCACCGACCATTACATCATCGATATCCACAGGGGGAGCGTAAGATGGTGCATCGCTCATCCGGCCGCGCATATAAGGATCAAGTGACAGGTAGATACTCCGCAGCAGGACCTCTCCTTCACCCGGGACTGGTATTGCAATTTCTTCCAACCGAAAATTGTCTTCGAGTTGGTGCACCCTTCGGGCGGGAAGCAAGCACAATGCGTCAATTTATATTTTTATTTTGTTCCATAGTCTTTTCACCTTTTTAAATGGTCGATATTTTAAATAAAGCCTATCGACACTACAAATTATTCTGGTTTATTGTGGATCCCGTCTCACCGACGACCGGTGATCAAGTATCGTTCTTGAAGAGAATTTCCCCGATTACTTGCCGGAACGTCTGTATCATGTGACTGTATTACTGGTTACAATGACAGGCTCTTCCAGTAAACGAGTACCTATTTGCTATAATAATCACTTTGTTGTCCATCAGATTCCTTTTGCTCGCCGCCTGGCATCCTTCTTTTGCTTGTCCAAAAGAAGGATCAAGAAAAAGACACCCGGTGATGCCGGCCCTGGGCTTCCCTGTGCTGCTCGCCAGTGGCGGGACGCCCAAACTCGCTGGCGCTCAGACAGGTTTGGCGTCTTATTCCGCCACCGGCTCCGCTGCTCGGCGGCGGGACATCTAATAGGCGCATTCCTGTTTCAGGTAAGCGTTATCCGGATGAACCGAGAAAGATGATGATTCAGATGGAATATGGTTGAAAACAACAGAGGGGGTAACTCGAGGTATGGCAAAAAGAAAAGAGGCAGGACCTCTGCAGGCCCTGCCTCTTTTCTTTTCTATATGCTCGTTGTCAGTCTACTTTTTTCTTTTACTTTTAAACCGTGCACCTGCCAGGCCGACAAGACCGGCACCGAACAGCAGCATCGTGGCGGGTTCGGGAACAGGAGCTGTTGGTACGGTGACACTCCCGATCACTAAATCATTGGCACAATAGGCGGTGGCCCAGTGGATGCCTAAGGTATTGTTTCCGATCTTACCTAGCGACAGTGTATCAAAGACACGCTGTATATGTTATTCTCATCCATTGTTCATCCCCGTTGTAGATCCAAAACCAACATCACTCAAGGGATTTCCCGTTATGCATCATGTCAACGATAGGACTTCGACCAAATTCCACTGCGTACTACTTCATATATATCTTGCCATAATACCATCCCTATTCTGCATCAGCATTTTTCATTTTGATGTAAGTGCTCTGTAAAACTTATTGTATATGCCACCTTTACTACCACTATCGACGTATTTCGAAAAAAACACCCATATCAATAGCATAATTCCAACCAGATCCGGTATTAAAGAACAGATCTGCAAGCTCCAAATTTACACCTACCAGCAGATACCCTTTCCGTCATATTTTGTAAACAGATCAATGGTGATCATAGATCCTGCAAAACTGACATTGATGCCAGCGGTATTATAATCAGCACCGACGATGTCCTGCATACCCGATAATTATCGTATCTGATCCTGTTATACCAGCACCCAGCATCGGTTATCATCCTTTATCAAGTATGAAAACGCCTGATTTGCTGAAAACGCTATTACAAAAAATCCTGTCAGGATAAAAACCATTTTTTTCATATGCTTCCTCTTGAGTAATCCAGTATAGCTTTTTGTTGAACAACAGGTGTGAAGCTGACTTCTTTCATGATTCTTTAAGCAAAAAACATGCCAGCAAGGTTTGTGCAACGAGTCAAAGGATAATAATCTTTAATTTCTATATGTTACACGCAGAGGTGTTCGATCCTTACAGCTTAAAGGGGAATAATGAGAACAAATTTACAGAAAATTTTTCCAGAATTCCAGAATTCCGGATTCTCCTATCACTGGTTTCCGGCGTGACCGAATCTGTGCGTATTTTAAGGGTTCCCGCCTGATCGCTTCTTCCTGTTTATGACACGTTACTGTCTTTGAGAAAAGTCAGAAGCTGGTTGAGTGCTGTCTGCTGCTCCGGGGATAGATCATTTTCGAACTTGGCGCCGACAATCACTTCGTAAATTGAAGAGGTGTACAGATCCTTGTTTTTTGCTGCCCAGATGGTTTTCAGCGGCAGGTCCAGGAGATGGAGGCCCGTGTTATCGACGATATCAACGGTCAGGATTTCCGGAATCCTGCGTTCACTGGTGCAGCCAAAAGATACTCCGCCGGGACTGAGATCAAAAACCCGGCAGGCCCCCTGCTGGCTGACAACGAAGGTGTCTGTCAATCTGAGCCGGGGATATTTCCTGTCCTTGAGTATCTTTTCTTCCATGTAATTATATTGTGGTGATCGTATAAACAAAAAAAGGCAGCAGCTGTATGGCCCTGCCTGTGGCCTTGATGTAGGTGCACAGATATGACTATTTTTTTCCTTTCAACCTGATCCCGGCCAGGCCGATCAGACCAGCGCCAAATAACAGCATGGTCGCTGGCTCTGTTGATTTTTTGGTTGCACCGGCCTGATCAACACTGTTCTGCTGCGTCAAAATCCCTGCGATTCCAAGTGTTATAAGGATGATCAAGAGTATTATTTTTTTCATAGCCACCTCACTTACCTAGCCCTCTAGCAGACGTATCCGCACTTGCGATTGATTCTCAACGAGTACTACCCGGAGATCAATCCGTACCTTCTCCTGAGCAAAATTTACGCCAGAGTTCACTGCTCCGATAAAAACGTTGGCAGACCCCACGCCAAGTGAGGTTCATCTCTTGCGAATTCATCACAGGAACGTATTTTGCTGGTTATCCCCTTCTGTTTTTTCCGCGTTTCCGGACAACAATTCTGGAAAACCATACGGATTGTCTCTTTTTCGAGACACGCGGGGAGCCGTACGAACAGATAATCGAGCCTTTTGCAAAACGCCCTTTTCGCTCAACCTCCGCGTTATGCCAAAAAAATTTTATCCTCGAAATATCAATTATATGCCTGCGGTAAAATTTTTCGCAGGCCTTGATTTTGAACGAAAATCATCATTTTGCAAGAGGCTCAATCGAGACAACCAATCGTTCGATCCAGAAAGAACATTTTCACCTACCCCACCTGCTGGAAATGCTGCTTTTCTGGAAATCAGTCCGACACTGATTATTATGAAGCAGTACGCTCTGAGAGCTAACTTAACAGGAGGTGGACAAATGAACGCTGACAGGAAGAATATTGGTATGTTTATCATCGGAGGACTCTGCACACTGGCGCTGTTGCTGCTCACCGGCGCAGGAAATAACACAGCGGTGGGGAGATACGCAATGGAGATAGCGCATCGGGACCGGACCCACCTTGTCTATGTTATCGACACCACCACCGGAGCGGTGCGCTGGGCTGATTCAATGAACACGCCGTTTTCCGAATTGCCGGAGAAATAGCAGGTTTTCGGCAATTGCCCCCCGCTCAGGCAGCGAAAGCGCTTTGGGGTAAAAAAACTCACTGTCGCATGGGGACTCGTCTGCCTTGACAACACTTGACTGAGAAGCTCAAATCTCTTATTATTTGGCTGCCTGTAATCTTGCGGAATAAATACTGTTTTTTTTTCAATCGAAATTATAAGGAGTTTATAATGCTTGAGCTTAAAAAAGGTGGTGATATCCTGGAAACGGTCGGGGGTATTGCAACAGCTGCGGATGCTCAGAAATTATTTGAAGCAACGCTTGACTCAGACAACCTCGGAAAGCTTTCCCCGATCAAAAACAGTGAGGCACTGATTAAAATTGCCAATGCAATCTCCATGTGCAAGCCTGATGCTGTCTTTGTCAATTCGGGAAGTGAAGTCGATGTCCAGTGGATTCGCGACTATTCACTGAGCAAGGGTGAAGAGAAGAAACTGGCAAAGAAAGGCCACACCATCCATTTCGACCTCCCCCAGGACCAGGCACGCCTCGTCAATCAGACTTTTTACATCATCAACGAAGGCGAGCAGATGAGCTCGCTTGCCAAGTCAATACTCCGGGATGAGGCAACAGAGTATATCAGCATCAACATGAACGGCATCATGAAGGGCAAGACCATGATGATCGGTTTTTACAGCCGTGGGCCGGTGGGTGCTGAAGCGGCAGTACCTGCCATCGAGATTTCATCTTCAACCTACGTGCTCCACTCGGCTGAGCTGCTCTACCGGAACTGCTACGACAAATTCGACCGCGAGGTTGAACGGGCGGGAATCTTCTATACCAACGTTCACTCAGAAGGACCCAACAGGCCGGAGGATGTGCCCAATGCACGCATCCTGATGGATCGGAGCTGGATGACCACATTCTCGTCATTCTGCACCTATGCGGGCAATACCCTGCTGATGAAGAAAGGCAACCACCGCTTTTCCGTCGACTATGCCACCTACTACAAGAAAGAAGAACAGCTCTCTGAGCACATGTTCATCACCGGCCTCACCGGGCCGAACGGGCGCAAGACCTACTTTGCCGGCGCTGCCCCGTCGGGCTGCGGTAAAACAACCACGGCAATGGTGGGAAGCGACTTTATTGGAGACGATCTCGCCCAGATCTGGATTGCGGCTGATGGCACCATCCGTGCGATTAACCCTGAAAAAGGAATCTTCGGGATCGTCGAAGATGTCAACCGTGAAGGCGACCCCTACCTGATGGACTGTCTGCGCGGTGACGGTACGGAGGTTATCTGGTCCAACGTGCTCATCGACGACAAGGGCGTTCCTCACTGGGTCGGCAACGGCGAAGAGCCGCCCAAGAAAGGTGTAAATTTCCAGGGTGAGTGGCATGAAGGCAAAACCGACGCGGACGGCAATCCCATACCGATGTCGCATAAAAACTCCCGCTGTACCCTGCTGGCTTCGGCCATTGCCAACCATAACAGCGAAGCCTCGGAAGACCCTGCCGGGGTTCCCATAAAAGTTTTTACCTACTCCGGACGGGATGCGGACACCATGCCCCCGGTCTGGGCCGCAAAATCAATGGACGAGGGTGTTGTTATCGGCGCATCAATCGTCTCCCAGGCAACGGCAACAGAAGTCGGGGTTACCGGCGTCAGGCGTCAGCCCTGGGCAAATGCCCCGTTTATTCCGGGGGCGCTCGCCGACTACATGGAAGCCCAGTTCGCATTTTTTAATTCCGAAAAACTGTCTGCCGCGGGAAAACCGATCATGGCAGGACTCAACTATTTCCTTACCCACGGCAGCCGCGGTGGATCAGGCGACGGCCTGCTTGGTGAAAAACGGGATGTGAAAGCCTGGCTCGGCTGGCTGGAACAATTTGCCAACAATGATGTCGAGGCGATTGAGACGCCGATTGGCTTCCTGCCCCGCTACGAAGACCTGAAAACGCTGTTCAGCTCAATCAAGAAAGAATATCCAAAATCGCTCTACGACATGCAGTTCGCGCTCTACGTCGACAATATCATTAATAGAATTGATCTGCAGACCGAAGCATATGGAAAAGAAAAAAATATTCCCGAGACCATCTTTGCTGTCTACCGGAAACAGAAGAAAGAACTTCAGGAGCTAAAAAAACAGTACGGATCCGTTGTCAGTATTGACGATTTCAGCTGATCCCGGTCTCTGCCGAATCAGCAAAAAGCCCCGGCTTCCCCAACTGCCGGGGCTTTTTGCGTTGAAATCGACCGGCATGCCTGTGCCCCCTGTATTGCAAAAACCAGCAACTGCATTATTCTGCTCGGATGGAATCATCGAGTTCAGCCACTGACAGCGAGTCGGTTGTCATTTCCTCCCAGAATCAAAAACGTATCGACACCTGCTCACTGGTTCTGTCCGCAAAGAACATCAGTCATCACATCCGCCAGGACAATCGCGGGACTATGCAAATCATCTGTGCGCCGGAAATCGCCGAGCGCGCCCGCTATCAAGTGAACCGCTACCTCGAGGAGAACCGAAACTGGCCCCCTCCCCAGCTCACGGTCCACCATCCCTCCTTTCCGGCGCTGCTGCCGACGCTTGTCCTGATCGGGGCCCTGGCCTTTTTTTTCACGGTTACCGGTCCCTGGAGGCCGGGATCACCATGGTTTGAGGCAGGGGCAAACGACGCGAACGCGGTTCTTGCCAGCGGGCAATGGTATCGGCTGATCACCTCACTGACGCTTCATGCCGATTTTACCCACCTCGCCGGAAACTGCCTCATCGGGGGCATGCTTGTTTATTTTTTCCTGCAGATCAACGGCGCCGGTTTCGGCCTGCTGGCCGTTCTGCTCTCCGGGGCGTCCGGAAACCTCATCAATGTTCTTGCCCACGGCAGAGATCACTTTTCTGTAGGCTTCTCCACGGCAATATTTAGTATCATCGGTATGCTGTCAATGTATCAGATGGTCGAGCAGCGACAACCATTTGGGATCAGGCTTTTCGTTCCTTTCATGGCTGGAGCGGCCCTGCTCGCCATGCTCGGCAGTTCCGGGGAACGGACCGATCTCGGATCCCATCTCTTCGGCCTGCTGTCCGGCCTTGTCATCGGACTTTTCATCGCCCTCAAACCACTCAAACAACTGCGCCAATCCCCATTCATGCAGATAGCATTTTTCATCACAGCCATTACCGTGCTGATTTTGTCCTGGAGCAGCGCACTGTCTGTGAAAATGGATTGATATTGTTTCTTTATTCTTTATGGTATATTCTTTCCGATTTCGTTTGCAATTTAAGAGATCAGTACTTACCCTCTATTGGGAAAAACTATAGGGATTCGTCAAAGTTCGAGGCCCAGCAGGCCATCTACAAATGATTGGCCTAACCGGTTTAGATCACTAACAAACCAACAGGAGACAGATTAATGCCGAATCAGGACCAGCCTCCCTGGGGAAAGAAGAAAAGGCCGCAATCCCCCGAGGAAGTCGTAGCGCAGATCATTAAGAAACTTCAGGATTATTTCTCGGACTCCAGAAAGAAAGATCCGGGAGAAGGAGCCCCGGCGAGACCGTCAGGACCCGACAATCCAATGGCAGCTATCGGAAAAATTCTGGTGATTGCCCTGATCGGTGTGGTTGTCTGGGGCGTTTTCCAGTCCTTTTTCAAGGTCAATCCCCAGGAAGTTGGTGTCGTGCTCCGCTTGGGGAAGTACACCCGGACAGCAGAGCCTGGACTGCATTTCAAGATTCCTTACATAGAGACGCTCTACAAGGTTAACGTACGCCAGATCCAGAAACAGGAATACGGCTTCCGTACACGCACCCCCGGCCAGAAGTCTACATTTGACAGCAAGGGATATGATATGGAATCCCTGATGCTGACCGCAGACAAAAACGTCATCAACGTTGCCTGGATTGTCCAGTACCGCGTCGGGGACCCCGTCGATTACCTGTTCAAGGTCCAGGACGTCCAGCAGGCGATCCATGACATCTCCGAAAGTGTCACCCGGCGTGTTGTCGGCAACATGGATTTTGACTATGTCCTCAGTAATAGAGATCTGCTGGCAGCCGGCGTCAAACAGGAACTGCAGCAGCAGTTGTCCTTTCTTGAGGCAGGTGTTGAGCTGGTTACCGTTCAGTTCCAGGACATAAACCCTCCTGATCCGGTAAAACCGGCATTTAACGAGGTAAACGAGGCCGACCAGGATATGAAGCGGCTGGTTAACGAAGCCGAAGAAACCTACAACCGTGTTATTCCCGCCGCCAGGGGTAATGCGCTCAAGATCGTCGAGGAAGCCTACGGTTACGCAAAAGAGCGGGTTAACGACGCCGAGGGACAGACATCGCGCTTCCTTGACATACTGGCAGAATACCGGAACGCTTCGGATGTCACCAGGCAGCGCATGTATCTGGAAACCATGCAGAAAGTTCTGCCGACGGTAGAGATGATTTATATCATGGATGAAGGCCAGCAGGGACCACTGCCACTGCTGAATCTCCGCACAGGCAGCACTCCGGATTCAGCCGGCCGGCAAACCCAATCAAATTAAAGGATTAACGCATGAAACAGATAGCTAATTTTCTCCTGGTTGGCCTTGTTCTCATCGGCATCGTCGTTATCTATGACGGCTTTTATATCGTAGAAGAAGGCAGACAGGTAATGATCACCCAGTTCGGTAAGACGATCGGGACTCCCAAGGTTGATGCCGGACTCTACCTTAAAATGCCCTTTCTCCAGCAGGTCAATGAGTTTGACAAGCGTATCCAGATCTGGGATGGAGACCCGAACCAGATTCCCACCAACGATAAAACCTTTGTTTACCTCGATATCACCGCCCGCTGGAGGATCAATGACGCCTTGAAATATATGCAGGCGGTCCGCACCGAGTCGCGTGCCCAGTCGCTTCTCGATGATATCATCGGCGGTACTGTTCGGGACATGGTAAATAAAAACAACCTGATAGAGATAATCAGGAGTTCCGATTGGACGATTGACAGGATGACCCCCTCCAACCAGGAACCGGGGACTAAGCCCGCACAGGGGCGGGATGTCATCTCGCGACAGATACTGGAGATTGCAGCACGCGCCACCCCGCAGTACGGAATCGAATTGCTCGACGTTATTTTCAAGCGGGTAAACTATATCGAATCGGTGCGGGATCGTGTCTATGACCGGATGATCTCTGAGCGGAAGAGGATCGCAGCTGAGAAGCGCTCACTCGGTGAAGGCCAGAAGGCTGAAATTCTCGGTAAAGTTGACCGCCAGTTGAGAGAAATCACCTCGACAGCCAACAAGGAAGCGCTGGAGATCAAGGGTCGGGCCGACAGGGAGGCCACTAAAATATACGGTGAAGCCTACAGCCAGGATCCCGACTTTTTCTCATTCCAGAAAACGCTTGAGAGCTATGAGATGATAATCGGCAACAACACCTCTATGGTGCTTTCGTCCGACTCCGATATCTACAAGTATCTGAAGAGGATATCTTCAAATTGACCCACCCCTCTATAGACCGGCTGATCCGCCCTTCTTGCGGACAGCCGGTTGCTCACTGCCGGGTCCTCATAAAGGTTGTCATCAACTCCTGCCGGCAGGTCCGGTGTCATTGCCGGCAATCGGATATGCAGGCGCCTGTTCGGGCTCAAAAACAATGCGTCCCTTTGTCTCCAGAATCTCTTCAAAACGCTCAAGCTGTGCTTCATCTGCCATCGCTTCCACCCCAAGCTGGTCAAACCGGCAATTGCAGCGGTTGAGCTGCCCAAGGCACCAGGGACACTGCTCCACCGGGCAGCCGAGCACATGAGTCTCTCCCACCGCAACACCGCAGGCGACACAGTTGGATGCTGAATCATGCTTGGCGGGCCTGACGAGCTTGTCAAACGATGTCTCGACTTTTTTTAAGAATGATCCGGAATCAGAAAAACCGAAAAAGGAGAGTAGTTCGTCATCATCAATTCCCTGTGTGTAATCACCGATATACTGGGCCGCGTCCTCGGAACCAACATAAAGATAGCAATGAGCGGTTGTCTTCAAGGCAAAGATAAAAGCACCCTGTCGTTGCACCACAACCCTGAGATCACAGGCCATTTCTTCGAGCCCCTCGGGCAGCTCACCATAATAACTCCTGAAGACATTGACCGCGGCAGGATGATGGCAGAACTGCTCAATCACCCTCAGGGCCTCTTTATATTCCTCCTCCTTGACCACATATCGAACAAGAAGGTCAATGTCCAGCGCATCAATTCCCCTTTTCATCGTCACTATTGTCCCTTCCATGTATTGTCCGCAGTAATTGACAAACTATCCCATCAATTACCGTCATAATAACCGGCTCTGCGCCGCCCTGGCAGCCCCTGCCAAAAAAAGATCAATTGAATAAATAGTCACTTCCGGCTATATTTGCACGATATTTACCGTGTCTGAGACTGTTTCCAGCTGCACTTACTCTGCTGCAGCTTTGCCTGTCCGAGATATTCGCTGAAACCTGGACTTTTACAGCCCTGATGGTCTCAAAACATCTCGCACCACGGCAGCCTTGTACATTTTCATTTTCATGACCTGGAAACGCCCAGCCAAAACTCAGAAATCATGGTGTGCCATCGGAACGGTCAAGCTCACCAATCACAGAGGTCTTTCAATGTCCGATAAAACAGCACAACTCGTTATAGACGGCAAAACATACGAACTGCCCGTCATCAAAAGCACGACCGGAGAGGAAGCAGTGGATATACGAACATTGCTGAAGACCACGGGACTCACGACGTTTGACAGCGGCTACATGAATACCGGATCCTGCCGTTCGGCGATCACCTACCTTGACGGCAATAACGGTATCCTCAGGTACAGGGGATACGATATAGCCGACCTGGCGGAGAACTGCCAGTTTATCGAGGTTGCCTATCTCCTTCTAACCGGTGAACTGCCGACGGTTGAAGAGCTGGAGGTATTCAAGCATGACATGGTCAGGTTCGCGCTGATTCACGAGGACATGATCCATTTTTTTGATCACTTCCCGCCTAACTCCTCGCCAATGTCTATTCTTTCCACCATGGTCGGCTCTCTGCACAACTTCTATCCGGAGATGGGCGTCGAAGAGGATGACGTCGATGCGATAACCATCACCGCGGCACGGCTGCTCTCCAAAGTTCGTACGATTGCCGCATTCACCTATAAAAAATCTATCGGCCACCCGCTTGTATATCCGCGCGCCGATCTCAACTATTGCGGAAACTTTCTCAATATGATG
The DNA here is from genome assembly GCA_963696725.1 of uncultured delta proteobacterium. Lineage (GTDB taxonomy): Bacteria > Desulfobacterota > Desulfobulbia > Desulfobulbales > Desulfocapsaceae > MADRE3. The sequence continues at coordinate 257,785 of CAVOLI010000007.1, read as the reverse complement.
TTCGACAGGCCGAACATGCCCTACAGGATCGATCCGCTCCTGGTGAAAACCCTGAACATGCTGCTCGTCCTCCATGCCGACCACGAGCAGAACTGTTCAACATCGACGGTTCGACTGGTGGGGAGTGCCGGAGTCAGGCTCTACCCGTCAATATCAGCGGGTATTGCCGCGCTCTGGGGACCACTTCATGGTGGAGCAAATGCAGCAGTTCTGAGGATGCTTGAGATGATCCGGGACGATGGTGAGAACTATGAGAAATACATCGATAAAGCCAAGGACTCAAACGATCCCTATCGCCTCACCGGCTTTGGCCACCGGGTTTACAAGACCTACGACCCCCGGGCGACGATCATAAAAAAAGCATGTTCTCAAATACTGGGGTCAATGGAACTGTCTGACCCGCTTCTGGATATCGCCCAGGAGCTCGAGTATAGAGTCAGCAACGATGATTATTTTGTCTCGCGCAACCTCTATCCCAACGTGGATTTTTATTCAGGAATTATCTACCGGGCCATGGGCATTCCGACCAACATGTTTACCGTCATGTTCGCCCTGGGCAGATTGCCCGGCTGGATCGCCCACTGGGAGGAGATGCACCTGGACGGCGACAGTTTACGGATCGGCCGGCCCCGCCAGGTCTACACCGGTATCGTCGAACGGCCGTTTTTAAAACTGCAGGACAGATAAGCGCTGAATCGGCGCCAGGCGGGCGGCTGCCCGGCAGCGCCCGTTTTACTGCCTTCACTTGGCCAGGCTGCTTCCTGTCCGCATGTTTACGACCAGTGGAACATCCAGTCTCATCGCCTGCTCCATTTCCTCTTTGAGCAACTGCCTGACCCGTTCACACTCATCCCCACTCAGCTCGAACACCAGTTCATCGTGAATTTGCAGGAGCATTTTGCAACCGCTCTTCTCGCGCCTGAGCAGTTCGTTCACACGCAGCATGGCCAGTTTGATAATATCAGCTGCAGTCCCCTGGATGGGTGTATTGATAGCCGCACGCTCGGCAAACTCTCTTCTCATCTTGTTCGCGGCATCAATCTCCGGAAGATAGCGCCTCCTGTTCAGCAGGGTTGAAACAAAACCATCGGCCCGGGCAGCGGCGACAATATCATGCATGTACTGTTTTACCCCGGCATAGAGACCAAAATATCGATCAATAAAGGTCTGTGCCTCTTTCCTGCTGATCTTCAACTGGTTGGCGAGGCCGAAACTGCTCATTCCATAAACGATGCCGAAATTGATGCTCTTTGCGGCACGCCGCATTTCCGAGGTGATCAGCAGCGGGGAGACGCCAAATATTTCAGCCGCAGTCCTTGAATGGATATCATCTCCATTCCTGAATGCTTCGATCAGAGCCGGATCCTGTGAATAATGAGCCAGAACCCTCAGATCAATCTGGGAATAATCGGCAGATAAAAATATCATCCCCGGAGCCGGCACGAATGCTTCCCGGATACGGTTTCCCTCTTCCCCCCTGATCGGGATATTCTGCAGGTTCGGATTGCTGCTCGACAATCGCCCTGTTGCGGTAACCGCCTGGTTGAAAGAAGTGTGAATCCGTTTACTCTCAGGGTCTACCAGCTGTTTCAACTTTTCGATATAGGTGGACAGCAGCTTGGCCAGATTTCGATAGTGGATGATGAGGGCCGGCAGCTCATGTTTTGCGGCCAGCTTCTCCAGTACTTTCATGTCAGTGGAATATCCTGTTTTCGTTTTTCTGCCATGGGGCAGTTCGAGCTCTTCAAAAAGGATTGCCCCCAGCTGCTGTGGAGAGTTGATATTGAACTCGTGACCGACCATTGCATAGATCTCTTTTTCGAGCAGCCCGAGCTTACCCTCGAACTCTTCAGCCAGAAGGCCCAGGCGTTTCTCATCAACCATGATACCGACTCGCTCCATCCCGGCAAGTATCGGAAGAAGCACCATCTCCACATCTGCAAAAAGCGACATCTGCCCGTTCTTGTCCAGCAGCCCCTGATAATATTCCCAGAGCACCAGCGTACCGTAGACATCTTCGCAGGAATAGCGAGCAGCTTTGTCGACGGGTACATAGGAGAAGGCGTCCTCTCTTTTATCCCCTTCAACGACCTCCACGTAGGAGGTCATTTTAAGCCCCTGATCAAGGCAGAGATCGTCCAGCTTGAACGATCTTCGCAGCGGTTCAGCGAGGTGGGCAGCAATCATTGTATCTGCAAGCGGACCGGAGAGCGAGACAGCCATGTTTTTCTCAAGCACGGCGTAATCATATTTTAAATTATGCCCGATCTTCCAGACACCATCGGAGACGAGATAGGGTGCAAGCAGCGTTTTGACCTGCTCCATTGAGCACTGCCCCGTTATCAGCGCACCACTTTCATCACGGTGACCGACCGGAATATAGCAGCAGCTGTGGCGATCAACTGCCAGGGATATACCCACCAGTTCGGCAGAACGTACATTCAGAGAGGTTGTTTCGGTATCAAGAGCCAGAATCGAAGTTTTCGATAAGCTCCTGCCAAGTGCGTGCAGCTGCTCATCGGTGGTGATCAGGGAAAAGCCGTCGGAGGGGACCTCGACGCCGTTATCAAGCTCTTTCAGCAATGTAGAGAAACCCAGTTCAGTATAAATATCCTTAAGCGCTGCCTCATCGGGTATTCCGAGTTTATAATCGTCAAGATGCTGCGGAACATCCGGATCAGCTTTCAACCTGATCAGCTCACGCGAGAGGAAGGCACTCTCCCGGTTTTCAATGAGGCGTTCCTTCATTTTGGATTTTTTCAGAGAATCAATCCCGGCATAGAGCAAATCCAGAGAACCGAACTGTGTAATGAGTTTTGCGGCTGACTTGGGACCCACTCCGGGAACACCGGGGACGTTGTCGGAGCTGTCGCCGATAAGGGCGTAACAATCAAGCAGCTGTTCGGGATAAACCTGATATTTTTTGAATACTCCTTCACGGTCCATGACCCGGTCACTCATGGGATCCCACATGCACACCCTGGCGTCTACGAGCTGCAGGAGATCCTTGTCACCAGAAACAATAACAACAGAATGATCCTGGGCCGATAATGTCCTGGCCACAGAACCGATAATGTCATCGGCCTCAAGTTCCTGTTTTTCGAAGCTGACAATACCCATTGCCTTGACGATCTGTTTGATAAAGGGGATCTGCGCGGCGAGTTCCTCGGGCATCGCCGGACGGTTGGCTTTATATGGCTGATAGAGTTCATGCCTGAATACCGGACCCCTGGTATCAAATGCCACCGCAACATAATCCGGCTTTCGTTCCTTGAATAGCCGGCGAAGAATGTTGACGAACCCGAAAACAGCATTTGTCTGGAAACCCCGGCTGTTGGTCAGTGGCGCAACTGCATGAAAGGCCCTGTAGATGAAGGCACTGCCGTCTATGATAAATACTTTGCTGTCCACCGCTGTTTCTCCCCTGCGCAGGTCATCCTGCTGATTGATGGGTGTATCACCTCTCTGCAGGCCCCGGTAATCAAAGAAAAAGGGAGAAGTCCAAAACTCCTCCCTTTTTGACACTATCTGCACTGCCCCTGTTGATCAGAGGCAGAATCTCAGCCATCGAACATGTGTTTTTTTATCTGTTTTTTCAGTCGTGCAGCAATATCATCTCCACGATAGGAAAGCACCGGAACAGGGCATTTCCTAAACATTCGCTCGGCAACCGATCCAGCCAGAAAATGTCTGATTTCATGGTTCTTTATCCCCATGACGACGATATCAATATCTTTCTCGACGACATAGCGGAGCAATTCAGAGCTCGGATCCCCGATCAGGAAGGTGAATGAGATTCTATCATCGGCTAGTGTCAGGTGAGCTGTCATCTTGGCAATTGCATCCCGTCTTTCCTTCTTCATGGTTTCGATATATTTCTCGGTGTCAACCTTGTAGCCGAAAGAGGCGATTTTATTTATCGCATCAAGATCCCGTTCATTAATCACGTTTACCGCGAGCAGCTCGGCTCCCATCGGCTCCGCTAAACCGGCGGCATAATCGAGGATTCCCTGGGAATATTTTGAGAATGCCAGCGGTACCAAAATTTTTTTTATCATTGTCAGCTCTCCCGGCTCAGAAGCCAGACTCTATTTTTTACCTGCTTGCCAATCAAGCCGCCGCAGCAACGCTGCTCTTTTTTACCCGCTTCTTTTGACCGAACCAGATGGCGGCAAGTACAAGAAGAGCAGGAATAAACATTAGCTGCTTCGGAGGGCGATCGTTGAGCAGTTGAACGTTGAGGACCTCCTGATCAAAGTCAAATCCAGCCTTTTCGGCAGGACTGGCAAAAACGACATTGTCGACAAAAATCCTGCCGTCCTCCTCCCGGGTTTCAATGCCTATTGCCTGCAACCGTTCTTCTCCCGTCTTGTCAGCACCAACCTGTACCATCACGGTCATGGTATACTCATTGCCGTTCATCTTTTCGCCCTTGAGCTCCATTCTCAACTGCTCCCCAGGTTTGAGGCTGCCGGCGATCTGGGCCATCTCGGCAGCAGGACGTTCAATGAGTTCGGGGTAGAAATTGTCCCAGAAGAAACCGGGTCGGAAAAGGGTAAAGGACACCAGCAGCAGCAGGACTGTTTCCCAGATCTTGTTTCTGGTCAGGAAAAAGCCCTGTGTCGCGGCCGCGAAAAGAAGCATGGCGATGACTGCAGCGGACACCACGACGATGAAATGAAGAGGGGTGCCGATCCCGATCATCAGCAATTCGGTGTTGAAGATAAAAATGAACGGCAGAATTGCGGTGCGGATGTCATAGGCGAACCCCTGGATTCCTGTCCGAATCGGGTCACCTCCCGATATGCCCGCCGCAGCAAAGGCGGCAAGCCCCACCGGCGGCGTGTCATCGGCAAGGATACCGAAATAAAAAACAAAGAGATGAACCGCGATCAACGGGACAATCAACCCGTTTTGAGCGCCGAGACCGACGATGACCGGTGCCATCAGGGTTGAGACAACAATATAGTTGGCCGTTGTCGGCAGCCCCATGCCGAGCAGCAGGCTGATGAAAGCGGTAAAAACCAGGATCAGCATCAGGTTGCCGCCGGAAATGAATTCGACGAATTCGGTCATCACCAGTCCGATTCCGGTAAGCGTAACGGTCCCGACAACAATACCTGCAGCGGAAGTGGCGACACCGATACCGATCATGTTTTTTGCCCCTGAGACCATGCCGTTGATCAGATCCCGCCATCCCTGTTGAAAAGCATAGTCATCGCCCTGCCTCTTGCGCATGAAGCCCTTGAGGGGACGCTGGGTCAAAACGATACAGATCAGCAGGACCGTCGCCCAAAAGGCGGAAAGTGACGGTGAAAGCCGTTCAACAACCAGACACCACATCAGCACCACAATCGGCAGTAAAAAGTAAAGTCCAGCCTGGACGGTGGCACCCAGCGGCGGAAGTTCGTTGATTTCAGTAGTAAGCTCAAGTTCTGGGACCCGGCAGGCCAGCCAGACGAGAAGAACATAGGCGAGCGTCAGCAGCACGACAATGATATACACTGTCGCAGCACCGGCAACGGTCTTGATCCAGCCGAGCCCGTAATAGGTACCTGCGGCGATCGCCAGCAGGAAAAGGATCGTGGAGACAAAACCCAGCAGGCTCTGGGCAAAGGTCTTTGTATGTTTTCTTTTCATCCCCTTCAGCCCCATCTTGCAGGCCTCGAGATGGACAATATAGACAAGGGCGATATAGGAAATGACTGCCGGCAAAAAGGCGTGCTTGATAACCTCTATGTAGGAAATCCCGACGTACTCCACCATCAGAAACGCCGCAGCGCCCATGACCGGAGGTGTCAACTGACCGTTGGTGGAGGATGCTACCTCAACGGCACCAGCCTTTTCCGCAGTAAACCCAACTTTTTTCATAAGCGGGATCGTGAAGGTTCCGGTAGTCACCACGTTGGCAATTGAAGAGCCCGATACAAGGCCGGTCAGCGCAGATGAGATCACCGCCGCTTTTGCCGGCCCGCCGCGCATATGTCCAAGTCCTGCAAAGGCGGCTCGGATAAAATAGTTTCCTGCTCCGGCCGTTTCCAGCAGTGACCCAAACAGGACAAACATGAATACCATGCCGGTGGAAACACCGAGTGCAACTCCAAAAACACCCTCTGTGGCGAGCCAGTAGTGCGACATCCCTTTTGACAGGCTCGCACCCTTGTGGGCAATGACCTCCGGCATATAAGGCCCTGCAAAGGTGTAGATGAGAAAAACCGTCGCCACAACCATGAGCGGCGGGCCAAGCGCACGCCGGGTTGCCTCAAGCAGCAGCACCATTCCGGTCAGCGCAACGATCAGATCGATTGTGTTCGGATCACCCGGCCGGTCTGCCAGACCACTGTAAAACAGAAAAAGATAGGCTGAACAGAATGAAGCCGTCAGCCCGAGGGCCCAGTCCTGAACCGGAATATAGCTTCTCGGCGAGGATTTAAAGGTTGGAAAGGCCGTATAGGCAAGAAACATGGCAAAAGCGAGATGGATCGACCGCGCTTCAGTCGAGTTCAAGACAAAAAAATTAAAAAGGTAGGGTAGCGGAGATGCATACCAGAGTTGAAACAGGGTCCAGGCAAGCGGTACGAAGAAAAGAACCCTCTTGGGGATTGCACCTTTCGGATTACGTGCACCGGTGTCCACCTCAGCAATCATCTCATGGACACCGTCACTGGGCAGGGGCTTCTCGGTGGGTCTTGTCATGGCAGCAACTCCTTATTGTCCCTGAACCGTTTGTTGCACTCAGCAGTCTATGCAAAAGAGCCCGTGCACTTCGATACTGAAACGACAGGGGAATTTACCGGAATCTTCGTCGTGCCTCCCGGGCGAAAACATTCGCTAACGGCACCTGGATGCAACACCTCGTCAGGTCACACCGTACACAGGTGCTGGATAAAGGAGATGCGCGCGACTCATATGAGCCGCGCACGGGGCATCACCTCAGCTGATCAACACACTTATTTCAGAGCAGACCGGCTTCCTTGAAATACTTTGCAGCACCGTCATGCAGTGGAGCGGAGAGGCCGTCTTTTACCATCTCCTCTTTTTTGAGATTCTCAAAGGCCGGATGAAGCTTCTTGAAATCGTCAAAATTCTCAAATACGGCCTTTACGACAACGTAGATAACGTTCTCGGGAACCTTGGCAGAGCTGACAAAGGTTGCACCGACACCAAACGTCTGGACATCATTTTCAGTACCACGATACATTCCGCCAGGAATGGTTGCATATCTGTAGTATGGATTTGCCTTCACGAGTTCATCAACCACCGGGCCATCGACAGTCACCATAACGGCATCGCAGGATGTCGTCGCCTCTTTTATTGATCCATTGGGATGTCCTACCGTATAGACATAGGCATCAATTTTATTGTCACAAAGTGCATTGGATTGTTCATCGGGTTTGAGCTCGGCAGCCAGTTTAAAATCATCCATGGTCCAGCCAAGCTTCTCCATGAGTACTTCCATTGTACCCCGCTGACCTGAACCCGGATTACCGACATTTACCCGCTTGCCTTTGAGATCCATAAAATTCGTTATGCCGGCATCGGCACGGGCGACAACGGTAAAAGGCTCAGGATGAACAGAAAATACTGCACGCAGGTCCTTGTTGGGCCCCTTTTCTGCAAACTTGTCGGTACCGTTATAGGCATGAAACTGCCAATCAGACTGGGCAACACCCATATCAAGTTCACCAGCCGCGATGGCATTGAGGTTGTAGACCGATCCACCGGTACTCTCGACCGTAGCCCGGATGCCATGTTCCTTTTTGTCTTTATTGACAAGCCTGGCAATTGCACCACCCGTCGGATAATAAACACCGGTCACACCACCGGTTCCGATGGTGACAAATGTTGTATCAGCACTGATTGCCGCAGAGCTGAAGGCCATCACAAAGCCCAGGGAGAGGGCTGCCAGCAGAGACGCTTTTCTTTTCATACGTTTTCTCCTTCCTGTTTATTTTTTATGGTATTCTTCCGGAAACAGTAGAGGCCGAAAGAGGCTTGACACCATGCGCTCAAATGAAAATCCGCTCTAACAAAACAGCCGCCATATCCATAATCATGTTACAATCATCTTGGCAGCTATGGAACGCCGATTAAAAACGAATAGCAACAACTGAATATAATTAACAATATGGCCGGGCAAGTCAAGCAATTTTCCTTCAGAGGTCGGCCAGGAAGACACGCGTATGCCAATGTCTATACCATTAATCACTCCGGGTGACAGTGCAAAGCAAAAAGATCTCTCGGAACCCCATTTGTTACCCGCTCCATCTAAGCCCTTGACAAAGAATACCGGCGGATGTATTGAGAAATTGATCTTAATAACTCAGCGCTGATGTGTTATCCTGAGTTTGTTATCCGGAAATGGAGCGCACACTGCATTGGGTTGCTCCGGATCATGCTCGACTTTTCAAATGAAAACTGAAGGACATGGATTGCACTGGACACCAGAGCATAACCTGCCACACTCCGAAGCTTTTGTCGGAACAGCACATTCACGATTTCCGATTCAACAACGATTCCCCTTTGAATTCCGATTCTTTTCCTTGTTTTTATGACGTATTTCCAGATAATCCGGCTTCCCTGAAGCCCACGCAGCAATTGCCCATCAATACCGGTCAGAGGTAGCGCCCCATGGTTCTCGAAGATGACGAAATTCTCTTTACCAACTTCACCTACAATCCCGACTTTTATTATTTTCTTTATGTAGGTGAGCTCAAGACCTACAGCCTGAACTACTTTGTCCAGGAAGCGCTTTCCCGAAGGATCGTCAATCGCCCGGTTAAATTTGTCGCCATTATTCCTGATATCTGTATCCAGTACAATTATACCAACATCATCGTCATAAACCCTCGTGGTGACGAAGAGCTGATCACTGATCACGCCATTAACCAGAAGGACAAGGAACCGCGCCGGAGCTGGCGCATTGATGCGACCGTCTTCATGAGGGCGGTATCAAATAACCAGGCGGTCCGGAGGCTGATCGACCGGATTCTTGAAAAACAGAACCAGCTCTATATCAATCTCTACGAGAGCCTGCTTGAAATGACACTCGATCAGCTTGACCGGGTAAGTATCCTGGGTCCCGACAAATATCTGGCAAAAAAGTTCAATAACAAGATTACCCAGTACAAAGCGCTCGAGGGGCTCGTGCCAATGGCAGATCACCGCATCTGTGAAGACTTGAACTGCCTGCTGACGACGACATCTTCTTTACGAGATGATTGGCGTGACGGCATCTTTATCAGCGGAGCCTATTCAGCAGCAGGCATTAACTCTGCAGTCACCTTCGACCAGCAGCAGGTTGAAACCCGCTTCGGCAAAACCAATGATGTCTACCTTATTTCCCGGTTCATCCCGCACCAGCTTGACCCGACCGTGCTGGCCGTCGTCGCCAATGAAAATGATGTCTATATCGCAGGGGTAGCCGACCAGGTTATTGTCGGGGGGAACCGTTTCATCGGCTCGAAATTTCCTTCAGCCGTCACTCCGGAGCAGCGCGCCGCCCTCAACGAATACACCGTTCTTATTGGAAAATTCCTTGGTAAGCAGGGGTACCGGGGCATATTCGGCTGCGATTACCTCATTGATGAAACGGGGGGAGTGCTCTTTCTTGAAATTAATGCCCGCAAGCAGGGTACGACACTTGAATTCTGTTTTACCCTCGAACAATCACTGCCCGAGGGCTCTCCGATGCTGCCGGAGCTGGAATATTTTGCCGTCACGGAGAGCCGTTTCCCGCCCCACACGACAGAAATGAATGGCAATATCCGCAACCTTCACTGGGGAACATACAACTACAAACTTGAAACAAAAAAACTTACCACCGGCTATATCCCGCAAAACCCGTACGAGCGGGAAACCTTCAGAAAAGTTGCCAATGGTGAACTTCTTAAAGATTTTGTCATCCTGGAGCATCCAGGTACAAACTTTCACGTCATGCCCGGCAGCTTTCTGGCCCGTGTCGTCTCCGTCGCCAGAAACATGGCGGATGTTGACGAAGGCTTGTGTCAGGGTGTCGGTTTTATCAAACAAACCATAACAGACGTCGACATTCAAAACTGAACGTTATTTTCACACCAGGGAGCAGCCTACCATGGACACCTACACAAAAGATCTATTCGACTCGCTGACAGATCCTTCACCGGAAGACAAAGTGCCTTCCGATGATATCCGGCAGCACGCCGAAACACTCTATAATTCAGCCCTTGAAAACCGTCTCACCGCGCCTGTAATTGCACTGTTTTCCTTTCTTCTGGAGCAGAAAACGAGATATAGCTGCCCTCCTGCAGCCTTCGGTCTTGACATCGGTTCACTGGAGAAGCTTGCAGAAAAGCACCAGCATACCGACGAACATATGGTGAGCCTCGGAGGCAGGCTGACCCAGGCCCTGCCCATTGCCTCGTCAGCAAACAGGCGGGTGGATCGATATCTTCAGCGCAAAGATAGCGTTGCCCCGAGCGGTATCGAGCTATGGGACCGGGTGCTTGAAAATCAGCTGCGGATAAAATCAGAACTCCGCATGTCAGATGACGACTGGAACAGTTTCCAGGGACAGATCCGTCATGCTATCAACAGCGTTGATACGCTTGCCAAGCTTGTCGACCTTCCCTCGCGGGCAATCGAGTCCATCAACCGGGTTACGAAAGATTTTCGTATGCGCCTTACACCCTATTATACCAGCCTGATCATGCCGGGTATGACCAATGACCCTGTCATGCTCCAGTCCGTCCCTACCGGAGAAATGATTGACAACGGCGGAGAGGAGATTCCCCCGGTTGCCGCCGATCATTCACCGGCTCGCTTAATCGACCAGTTCTACCCGCGGGTTGTAACCATTAAAGCAACCAATATGTGCGCGATGTACTGCACACACTGCCTGCGCATCGCTCACATCGGCCGAAAAGATCATACCTACTCGAAAGAGGCATACGGTGAGGCCCTTGACTATATCAGGGCGAGCAACCGGATCAGAGATGTCCTGATCACTGGAGGCGATGCTTTTGTGCTGCCCAATTCCATCATCAGATGGCTGTTGGAAGAACTTGACGGAATTGACCATGTCCGCGTCAAACGGCTCGGAACCAGGATACCGGTCACCGCCCCGATGCGGATCGATAACGAACTGCTTGACATCCTCGAGGAAAGCAATGACAGAAAGCCGATCAGGGTTGTTACCCAGATCAACACCGCCCAGGAGATAACTCCCGTATCCCGTGATGCCTTCCGGCGTATCTCCAAAAGATGCTTTACTGTTCTCAACCAGGCAGTCCTGCTCAAGGGCATCAATGACACGAGAACTAAAATGTGGAAATTGTGCGAAACGATCCAGGAGGCCTATGTCAGGCCCTATTATATCTTCAACTGCAGCTACCGCAACCCGCAGTTCAGCCATTTTCGCGTACCGATTGAAGTCGGGCAGGATATTGTTGAATCGATGTACGGCAATATCTCAGGTGATGCCATACCCCGTTATATCACCACAGCAGGAGGAAAAATTCCGATGCATCGCAGTAATGTCGTCACCAGAAAAGACAACAGCTATATCCTGAGAAAACCGTGGAACACTGAAGAAGTGGCCTATCCCGACGCCGATCCAGTACTATACGACAACACCTCCTTTTCTTTTGCCCGGTACGAAGATTAAATTATCGCTGTACCCCACCATACAAAAAAAACCCTCCGGCTCAGTGACTGAGCCGGAGGGTTTTTTCCTGTTGCACCGCAGAAACGATCAGCCGGCGACCCTCACCCAGGAAGCCTGCGGCCCTTTATCCCCGAAAGACTCGCCGAAGAAGACGCTGTCACCTTCTGTGAGGTCATCAATTGCGACATTTTTCAAGGCATTTTCATGGAAATAAATCTCACGGTTATCAAAAGTTGTAATAAAACCATATGACTCGTGAGGTGAAACCTTGTGAACGATGCCGACGCTATCGGTATCGACATACTGTTCCGGCTGTTTTTGTGCTTTTCTCTTCTTCCTGAGCCTTTCCTTTAACTGTAAGGATAGAACATCAAACGCCTCGATGAGCAGAGGCCTGACTATTTCGCCTTTCCTGCTTACCACTACCGTGTCGTTTGGGACCGAGGCCACTATCTTGACCTCAAAGCCGCCTTCCTTATGATGAGTTGTGGCTTCAATGCTAACTCGGAGATGCAGGACAAAACCTGCATAGTGGCGAATCAACTTCTCTTTCTCCTCGTCGATTTTAACCTGCCAGCCTTTTTTTAACTCAACATTTCGGGCTTCGACTTTCAATTCCATAAAGTTCCTCCATCTAGTGATCCGGCAGCACGTTTACTGCCAAACGCATGCGCCTGTTCGACGCATTCCATAGTGGAAACAACGCCCCCTGACTATGCTGTAAACCGGGCGTTTAACCACGTGCAAAAGATTCACGAAAAACAGTGGAGAACGGCTTGAAAATTTGATTACTTGATTTGTTTTGGATGTGGTCGGGAGTAGCTTTGACATTAACAATAGATGTGTTCTCTGCTTAAACGAAGATTACGTTTTTTCTCCACCGTTGTCTTATATTATATTCCAGATGAAGCGATAATCAAGTAACACAGATATTTTTCACCAGCCCTAACATTCTTTTTTTTTCTAACCTGTTCGCATTTCATTCTCTGCTTCTCTATCCCAATAAGATGTGTTAGTAGTAACCGAATACTCAGATCAATTCCTATCCTCTTCCACGCATGCAGAACGAAAAAATTGGTGTTATTCTCCTGAACATGGGAGGCCCTGAAAAGCTCGAGGATGTCAGGCCTTTTCTCTACAACATTTTTTCAGACCGTCAAATCATCAGGCTCGGGCCCTCCTTCCTCCAGAAACCGATCGCCTGGTATATCGCCAGAAAACGCGCCCCAAAAAGCAGGGAAATCTACCGTAAAATCGGCGGAGGATCACCAATTACAGAGATCACCCGGCAGCAGCAGGATGCCCTGGAAAAAGCGTTGGCCCTTGACGGAGATTTTATCGCCACGACAGCAATGCGTTACTGGAAACCGACAACCGCTTCAGCAGTTGAAACGGTTCGCAGCAGGCAGATTCAGACGATTGTCGCCCTCAGCCTATACCCCCATTTTTCGTGCGCAACCAGCGGCTCTTCAATCAATGAGCTGAAACACCGTCTGGCCGCCCTGAAAAATACGCAGCTCGTGGAAATTTCATCGTGGCCAACTCAGCCGGACTATATCAGTTGCCTGGCCGACAGAATCACCAGCGGCCTCAAACAGTTTGAAGGTGGAGATGTCGAACTGCTCTACAGTGCTCACAGCCTGCCGGTCTCCTTTATCAGGCAGGGAGATCCATACGTCGAACACCTCAAACAGACCATCGCGGCAGTTGAAGCCATTACCGGTAAAAAGGGAAGACTCTGTTACCAGAGCAGAAGCGGCCCTGTTGAATGGTTATCGCCGTCAACACCGGAAATGATAGAAACCGTCGCCGGCACCGACTGTAGAAATATCCTTATGGTTCCGATAAGTTTTGTCTCGGATCATGCCGAGACACTTTATGAGATAAATGTTCAGTATAAGGAGCTGGCCGCCGGGTACAACATTCATCTCCAGGCAACGGAATCGCTCAACACGGATCCGAAGTTCATAGAAGGACTCAGAAAGTTGGTGCTTCAGTCACTTCAAGGGCGGTGACTGCTTACAATTCGTTTGCCATTCCTCCCTGAAATCTTCTCATCCTGACATTGAGCAGAATCCCTATAGCCACCAGCGTTGTGAGGAGTGAAGAGCCCCCGTAGGAGACAAGTGGCAGCGGAATGCCGACAACCGGCAGGAAACCGAGAATCATCATCAGATTGATGACCGCCTGCCAGAAAATCAGCATGACAACTCCGAAGGAGAGCAGCATACCAAATCGATCCCTCGCAAACATGGACGTATACAAACCCCAGACCAGGAAGAAAAAATAGATCCCGACAAAAAAAACACTGCCCAGAAATCCCCACTCCTCACACCAGACGGAAAAAGCGAAATCGGTATGGCGTTCGGGAAGGAAGTGCAGATGCCCCTGGGTGCCTTCCAGATAGCCTTTCCCAAATTGTCCTCCACTTCCCACGGCAATTTTAGACTGTATGATCTGATAGCCATGCCCCATCGGATCACCCTCCGGGTTTAAAAACGTCTGGACACGCTGTTTCTGATAGGGTTTGAGCATTTTCTCCCAGGCAAAAAAGATAGCTCCGATTCCGGTCCCGCCAAGAATTGCATAAACGGAAAGCCTGAGTTTTACAAATACCGTCATGGAAACGGCAATGAACACCATCATCAGAGCAGTGCCGAGGTCCGGCTGGAGGAGGATCAGCAGGAAGGGAATCGAGGTCAGGACTACCGGAGTAACCAGCTGTTTCATGGTGTAGCCGTCAGTTACTTCCTTTCTGGAATAGTAGCTCGCCAGGGTAATCACCAGCATCAACTTGGCCAGTTCAGATGGCTGGAGGTTAAAGAATCCGAGATTAATCCAGCGCTGGGCACCACCGGCGGTTTTACCGACAACCAGAATAGCAGCAAGCAGTAAAACAACACAAACATAAAAAAAATAATTCCAGAAATGCAGCTCCTGATAATCAAAACTCAAAATAAAGAGAATTGCCGCAAAACCCATCAGAAAATAATAACATTGCTTCAGGTAGGGTGGTGTTCCCCACGGGCTGGGGGGATATGAGGCACTGTAGAGGTTGAACAGGGCCATCCCGCAGATAACGAGCAGCAGGATGGTCATCAACCAGTCAAAGTGGGCAAAAAGTCTTCTGTCAAAGCGAAACATCGTATCGTGATATGGTAATGATGGGTACAGCTATTCGTTGAGAAACTGATCGGGTCAGCTCTTCTCCTCTTCTTTCAACTGTTCGGCTATCGCCCAGTCTTGGAGATACTTTTCAAAATATTTCTTTAAAATAACCCGCGCAATCGGGCCGGCGCCTGAACCGCCATGCAAGCCGTGTTCAATCAGGACGGTTACCGCGATCTGGGGGTTATCAGCCGGCGCATAACAGGTAAACCAGGCATGATCACGGAATTTATACGGTATCTCATTTTCTTTTAGCCCTTTGTACTGTGCAATTTTCACGACCTGAGCAGTTCCTGTTTTTCCGCCGATTGTCAGCCCCTCTATCCGCACATTGCGGGCAGTACCCCGTTTTCCCTGGACAACGCCGACAAGCCCTTCCCTGATGATAGTTAGAAATGACTGTTCACGATCACTGAGTTCACTGAGCAGTTGGGGCGCAAATGTCTCGACAACCGCGCCTTCAGGCGTGGTGACGGATTCAATAACCTGCGGTTTATAGACTTTTCCACCATTCGCGACGGCAGCGGTCATGAGACATACCTGCAGCGGCGTGAGGAGGTTAAAGCCCTGGCCTATGGCAATCGACAAAGTCTCACCCTTGTGCCATTTTTCTTTATAGCGCTCAAGCTTCCACTCTTTTGTCGGAATAAGGCCTGGTTTTTCGTGCTCCAATTCGACGCCTGTTTTCTTGCCAAGTCCCAGTTTTAGAGCATATTTTGCCAGACCATCAACCCCTACCCGCTCGCCGACCTGATAGAAATAGACATCGCATGATTCTGTAATTGCTTTTCGCAGATCAACCTCTCCATGACCACTGTGCTTCCAGCAGCGGTATACGCGCCCGCCAAAATAGTAGTGCCCAGGACAGTAGAATTTCGTATTCTCATCGACGACCCCTTCCGCAAGCCCTGCCAAGGCGGTCACTATCTTGTAGGTCGACCCGGGGGGATATGCGGCCTGGATTGATTTATTCAGCAGGGGATGTTTCGGGTTGTTCAGCAGCGCGTCCCAGTTGGACTGAGAAATACCACCAATAAATTCGTCAAGGTGGATGGAAGGGGCGCTTGCTGCAGCCAGTACCCGGCCGGTATTCACTTCAAGCGCAACTACGGCGCCCGCTTTTTCGCCGATTGCCATGAATTGTTCCGCCGCCAGCTGCAGGTCAACATCAATTGTCAGCTGCAGATCATTGCCCGGCAACGGATCAAGGCTCTTGAGTTCTCTTTGCTCAAAACCGCGGGCATTGACCTCTGTCGAGCTTTTTCCCTTCTCACCCCGGAGGTCCTTCTCGCGCAGCCTCTCAAGCCCGCGTTTACCGATAAGGTCGCCGCCCTCGTAAACGCCCTCTTTATCCTCATCCAGCTGTTTGCGGGTAATAGAACCAATATAGCCGATGGTATTGGCAGCAAGGTCACCGTAATGAAACGTCCTGACCGGCTGGACCTCGATTTTGACACCCGGGAACTTGTATTTGTGGTTTTCAAGATAGGCAAGCGTCTCCCAGTCGATATCTTCTTTCAGGACAATCGGCAGGTGCCTCGGTGTACCCTCAGCTTCCCTGATGTGCTCCCAGAGGTCGTCGATATCTTCGTCGAGAATCTTTGAAAGACGCTTGAGGACATCATCAATGTCATAGGAATCCTCCCGTATCATCACCACATTGAATAACGGCCTGTTGGTTACAATCTCGCGTCCGTATTTATCGAGTATGTGGCCTCTTGGCGCACGAACTGAGCGTATTCTGACCCTGTTGTTATCTGCCAGGCTTCTATATTCCTCGCCACTGCCGATCTGCAGAAACCAGAGTCTTGCGACTATCACGGAAAAGAAAAAGAAAACGATAAAAATTGAAAATAAAGCTCGTTTCTTCAACAGTGTCAGCGCCGCGTCGTTTCGCTCGGCGATTTCTTCGACTTCATCGATAAACAGTTTATTATCCATTTTCCTGTTACCTGTACCGATTGCCTGCTTTTTTCCGTGAACTGCGTTTCATTGCCTTCCGTTTGAGTAAAAATTCATTGAACGTGTTGAACAGGAGAAAACAGGGAATCGTTGCCAAGGTCAGAATGATTGTTTCTCTCAACATCCTGCTCCATGACCAGATCTCCATCGAATCATTGACCATTATTGAAAGAATAAAGTAAAGCAGAAATTGCACCACGTAGTAGAAAACGCCGACCAGCGGTACCTGATAGGCGGACTCTTTCAACGGACTGTTCAGGGTCAAGGTGTTGAGGATGATAAAAAACAGGAGATATTCAATCAGGTATGTACCGAGATAGATACCGGAGATGACATCCATTGTCCAGCCGAGCAAAAAAGTCAGCAGGAGTCCTTTTAATGCCGAAAAACGATACGCCAGAAAAGCAATAAGGATAAAGACAAGGTCGGGAGAACCCAGCCATGCGGGGAGAAACTGCAACACCGTGGTCTGAAAAGCGATCAGGAACACGCCAATTATGAGGAAACTTACGGTCTGCACGATATCTCCGTAACACTAAGGCACAATTTTTTCAGAGGCAATTGATTGCTGAAGGGAGAGGTTGAGGTGCAGAAATTCAAGGCGCTGGAAATCAACGGATGGCTTTACCTCAATGTCCAGGAACATGCCTCTTTTTTTACGATGCACGGCGGTTACCGTTCCCACCGGTACACCCGATGCGAAAACGCCACCGATGCCGGCGGTTACAACCTGGTCGCCTTTTTCAACATTTGCATTTTTCAGGACATAATTCAGGACATAGCCATCCTCTCCTGTTCCCTTGAGGATCCCCCGCACCCGGTTTTTCTGGACAATAACATCTATGGCACTGCTTGGTGCAATAGCCAGAAGTATTTTACTGTAGTTCCGTGAGGTATGGATAACCTGGCCGACTATGCCCTGGGAGGTGAGTGCTACCATGCCTTCGACCACGCCATCATTTTCCCCGCGGTCGACAATGATCGTATGGAACCAGAACGCCGGGTCCTTGCCGATGACTCGAGCCGTCAACGGCGGAAAATCGGCTTCTTTTCTAAAATCCAGTTCCTCTTGAAGATGAAGATATGTGGTAAAGGCCTCACGATAATTCGCCTGTTTTTCATCATAGGAATCAAGGAGCGCTTTGAGTCGCCGATTTTCACTGCGCACCTCCAGGAGATCAACGTAATTGGTCCAGAAATTTCTCGCTCCCGCTGCGGCCCGCGTAAAAGTCGACTGCACCGGGCCAAGCAGTTCCAGGGTCAGTTCGTGAAAGGCGCCATACCTGCCGCCAAATGTCGAGGCAAAAAGCACCAGACACAGTGGCAGAAGAATGCCGGTCAGCAGCAAAGCCCGCCAGCGTGAAGGTCTTGCTCTGCTCTTCCTGTCCTTGATTTCTCTTCTCACGACAGAATAGTTGGTATTTCTCCGAGACGGAGATAGAATCGCACGAACTGTTTAGTCAATCGTTACTTCTTTGAGAATGTCAAGATTATCCAACGCCCTGCCCGATCCCAGAACAACTGACGAGAGCGGGTCATCGGCGACAATAATCGGCATTCCCGTTTCTTCCTTGAGACATTTATCCAGATTCTTGAGCAGCGCGCCACCACCGGTCAGGACAATTCCCTGGTCAACAATATCAGCAGCCAGTTCCGGAGGAGTTAATTCCAGCGCCACCCTCACCGCCTCGACAATAACGTCTACCTGCTCTGCAATTGCAGACTGAATTTCGTCGGCTCCGACCGTAAGTGTCTTCGGGACGCCGGAAACCAGATCCCGGCCTTTTATATCCATGGTTTCATATGGCTCCTCGGGAAGGACGTTGCCGATTGTTGTCTTGATCATTTCGGCTGTCCGCTCACCGATTGCCAGGTTATGCTTGCGTTTTATGTACTGGAGAATGGCCTCGTCCATCTTATCACCGGCAACCCTGACTGATTTTGCATAGACGATTCCTGCCAGTGAGATAACAGCAACTTCTGTTGTGCCGCCGCCAATATCGATAATCATATTCGCCGTCGGCTCGGTGATTGGTAAATCAGCTCCGATTGCAGCAGCCATCGGCTCCTCTATCAGATAAACTTCCCGGGCCCCCGCCGATTCGGCCGACTCCTTGACCGCTCGTTTTTCTACCTGGGTAATTCCGGACGGTACGGAAATCATGATTCGCGGATGGACCAGCGTCCTGCGATTATGGACTTTTTTTATAAAGTACCTCAGCATCGCTTCGGTGACCTCAAAATCTGCAATAACCCCATCCTTGATCGGCCGGATGGCGGTGATATTGCCTGGCGTCTTGCCGAGCATCAACTTGGCCTCCTGCCCAACCGCCAGTACCCTGCTCATCCTGCCATCCTGACGCACAGCAACAACAGATGGTTCCCGCAGGACAATCCCCTTGCCCTTCACATACAAAACGGTATTTGCGGTGCCCAGATCGATAGCCAGGTCATTTGACAGCCAGCCAAACAAAAAGTTGAATGGAGAAAACATAATACCTTCCCTAGTAGGAATATAGATAACACTCAAAACGGTACAGGAAACCTGCACCAGGTATTTTCAGACAGCCCAAATTATTAAAACATTTTAAGATACCAGAGACCCTGTATATTGGCAAGATTAATGGCAAGGATAAATGGCAAGCGACATGACAATACCTGTTTTTCGTTGACACGGTTTTCAAACCCTGTTATAGAAACTTCTCATTTCCCGGACCAGACCTGGGGCTATAGCTCAGCTGGGAGAGCGCTTGAATGGCATTCAAGAGGTCGTCAGTTCGATCCTGACTAGCTCCACCAGAAATATCACAAAGGCTTGCTGTTATAACGACAGCAAGCCTTTGTTGTTTGCAGGGCAGGAGTTAGTTCTAGTTCCGGGGACAGTATACCTAATTAGCAGGTATCTTTTTCTTGGGGCCTGGCTTCTGGGGTCGCAGGCTTCTCTTGAGTTGATTTTCCAGCTTCTTCAGAAAGCTGTCCTCCCCGAGAGGCCGGCCGGTGCGCTCATGACGGTGAAGCAGCTCCACCTCGCTTTTCTCAGACAGTTGCAAAAACCCTCTCCAGTCAGGAACCAGATCCAGCAGCGGAGCGACAAGAGTCAGCTCATCATCCTGACCTTTGAGATGCGCACGCGCACTGCTCCAGCGATAATCTTCCGCTTTGCTCACCAGTTTTGCCGCTACGGGATTCATCTCAATATAGCGTGCTGCAGCCAGGAGATGCGTTTCATCCATCGGAAAAGATGCAAATCTTTCCTGCCAGAGGTGTCCTCTCCATTTCTCTCGAAAATTAACGTGTCTCGTATAACGCCGATGAGCCTCACCGACTGCTCTGGCAAGACCATCGGGAGTCTGCGGGACAGCAATCAGGTGAACATGATTTGGCATCAGACACCAGGCCCAGATAGCAACTGCATGCTTTTTACACCAGTGTGCCATCAGTTCGATATAGACGATATAGTCATCGCTGCAGAGAAAGGTCTGCTGGCGACGATTGCCTCGTTGAATGATGTGATGAGGATAGCCGAGGGCTATGACGCGCGCTATTCTGGCCATGCGCCTATCATATCAGAACAGAGATGGATTACAATAATAAATATACTGTCCCCGGAACTATCGGAACTATCGGAACTGTGGATCTATCTGATGATCAGGTCATGACACCGAATGGGAATGGTTTGTGCCCCTTGTTTCCGCTTTTCGTGCCTTTTGATTTTTTCTGTCTCCAAAGTTTGACTTTTTTGGCAACTAACTCCTGATCATCCACATGGCACTCAAATTCCACCTTAACGCCAACCTTCAGAAACTGGCAGCCGACAAGGTCGGCTTTGTCTACGAGTATATCCGGCCCGCTTCCGTTCTCAAGAAAACCGGAATTCTTGTCGCGAAACCATTTTTTTACCACCGTTTGCAAAAAACACCTCCAATTGAATAGTTATGAGATTTACACAAGAATGTGGATCCATCAGGATCCTGCGATTGTTGATTTGTTTGATAAACACAGCATACCAGATATGCTCAAACAAATCCAAATAACGGCAATGAAAAATAAAACCTGTCGGCATTTAAACCGCTAAATACAGTTTATGCCACTACTTATTTGGAGCAGCTTTCAACACCTGCCCCTATGGCGCTTTAACGAGGAACTTAGCACCCTTGGCAATTGACACTTTCCGATCCCCTTCAAAAACAACCTGAATTGTGCCACACCGGTCAACTGAAACAATTTTGCCAATGCCCCAATTCGCTCTCTTGTTGTGCCGAACTTTTTCGCCCTTAAGCAAAATTGTTGTCATGAATATCTCCTTGAAATAGTATTACTATACCCGATACAATATAAGCCTCAATTTTAAAATTACTAATATTTCAGTTAAAATAGAAGAGAAGCGCCTACCTGGGAACTATCTCCCGGAGCATGTATCCGTCAATCCAGGCAACTGTGAGGGCTGTTGTGTGAGTGGATAGAAAACAACCCGGCCATTGAAGCGGGCCGGGTCGTTTTCTGGTACAGGAGGATAAAGCTAGAGTGCTTTGCCAACCGGACAGGCAAGTTCACATCGGCGACAATACTTAATAATTTTTATTGGATCATCAAAGCCTTCCACAGCCTGCTCCCTGGCGACTTCATTATCGACATCCATCTGTTTGTTACAGACAGGTCTGGAAAACACACCATTGCGGCCTGGAAGCATCATTTGCCCGTATTCTGCTTCAGAATAAATGTTTGTGTCAAAAGCTTGCTGAGGGCAGGCCTTACGACACAGGTCCTGACACATGCTGCATGGGTCAAAGTCTGCAGGACCTGTAGACGGCAACTCAGTGTTCAGCGCAAGAGCCCGAAGCCTTATCCGTGGCCCGAATTCCGGTGTGACCAGTATATTATTTCTGCCTATACAGCCAAGACCCGCGAGAACAGCTGAATCCTTCAGATACGTTCCACCTTTTTCAACATGATAAGGGAAATGAAAGATACCAATACCGAACCGCTCGGAAATCCATTGACAGAGATCCCTGACAACCCTGGCTAAAATCCTGTTCCCGGGAGGATCCACGCGGCCAAACCACCAGTCCATCTCAGGCTTATCCTCCGGGTGATGAACAGCAATTACCATTACGCTTTTCGCACCCTCTGGCCACAAGACTTCACCTGGCTGCAGTCCCAGTTCATTTTTCCTGGTACCTACGCCTTCTCCGACTCCAGACATTTGCGGAGCAAACGTAAAAGATGGAGCACTCCGCAGATCTTTTACTGACGCAAAGCCTACCAGATCGGCACCAAAGTCCTTCGCCTTAAGCAGCAGTGCAGAAGCTATTGTCAAATTATCTTTGCGTGCCATGTTTTCCCCCGTTATTCTGATTTTTTAATTTTCTCGCCAGGCAGCGCTGCAACCTTATGCGCCAACATCTCTCCATAATCTTCCCTCACCCATTTCATCAGGGAAAATACCATTACCAGCAGTACCGGAATTAGCGGCAGCGCGACCACTATGGACGAGAGCTGTACCGCTTTGAGTTGACCGGTGGATAACAGGCCGACTGCAAAAAGGCCCAGGATAATTCCCCACAGGGTCCGATTCCAGCGCGGAGGTTCTTCATCACCACTTATTCTCCTTGTTACCTGAGACGACAGGGTATAGGCGGCAGAATTCAAGGTGGTTGCCAAAAAGACGAAACAGAGAACTGTGAAAGCCGGAATAAACAGGTATTTTGCCCCTGGTATCGTATTGAGAATATTGACAATGGTAACATCATTTGACCAGCCGGATTCTTTCAACACACCATAGACATCAAGCCCACCGGAAGTCTGGAGATTAATTGCATAACCTCCCCAAATAGCAAAAAACACCCAGCATCCAAGTGATCCCCAGACCAGTTCCCCAAGGATTACCTGGCGAAACGTTCTGCCCTTGGAAATACGTGCGACAAAGAGCCCCATCATCGGTGCATAAGCAACCCACCAGGCCCAGTAAAAAACCGTCCATCCTTCGGGAAACCCGCCGTTTGAGATCGGGTCTGTCCACAGGCTGATCTTGAAAAAATCACTGAACATCAATCCAAGGCTGTTGCACCAGTTATTGAGAATAAAGGTGGTCGGGCCGATAACAAAGACATAAATCAACAGAAAGTAGGCAATGTAGGTGTTTAGTGATGCAAGTTTTGCAATACCTTTTTTCAATCCGGCCCAGACCGTAACGGTGAATAGAGCTGTCCAGACGGCAAGGATTGCAAGTTGCAGGGCAAAAGACTCAGGGATACCGGTCATGTTGGAAACAAGGCTTGTTACCAGCGGAACCGCGAGGCCGAGGGAGGTTCCGACACCACCGATCATTGCAAAGATAACAACGGTGTCAATGAATTTTCCCAGGAAGCCATCTGCTTTTGCACCGATAACACCACGGCAGGCGGTACTCAGCCGAAGGGCTTCAATTTTTTTAACATGAATCGCATAGGCGATTGGCAGGGTGGGAATAGCATAGATTGCCCATGGGGTGATCCCCCAGTGGAACTGACCATACATGCCGGCAAGCTCACCAACCAGTCCTTTCTGCGTCTGAAGATCGGTATGAAGAATGCTTGAATTAAGATAATAGACGGGTTCAATAAATGCCCAATAGACAATAGCGATGCCAATACCCGCACAAAAGATCATCGCTGCCCAGGCGTACGTTGAAAACTCAGGTTCATCGTCGGGCCTTCCGAGCTTGATATCTCCCCAACGGCTGAATGCGAGCCAGATGAGGAACAGCACACAGAAGAGGCCGAAGATGAGAAATGCCCACTTGAAGTTATGCGTCAGAATGCCAAACAGAGAATCAACAACCGCCTTACCCTGTACCGGGAAAATAGTTAATAATATCCCCACCAGCACGGTTATCAATACACCGGGAACCATTAGAGATAAATCAATGTTGCTCGATTTCCCATTCATTACTCGTCTCCTTTTCTTTCTCAAGGTTTCACCGAAATCGAAAAAATACTAGAAAACTATTCATCGTTGTCGGCAGTTAATAACGATTCAGCAGCTGCACGAGAATTCTTTACTTCCTGGGATTAAGCAAAATTGAGGCCACAACAACCTAGACGTTCCAAGATTTTGAAATTGTTATTTTTATTACAATTTGGTAAGGAAAGATTCAGGAATGATAGAAAATATACTTGCTATTTTCGAAAATATATTTTCTATGGTCGAAAAGATACCACTCTATTTTCACGCCACATTGTGGTATTTAATGAAGAAATTCAGTTAATTGAAGGAGCCATTCCGGAAGCGGGCTCAGTGCAGAAGGGCAGGAGATCAGTTTCTTTCGTTATTCCTTAATTCGCCAACCAGTGATAAAAGTCCGTATTTTCTGACCTTGTAATTCAGGAGCTGTCGTGAAATAGAAAGGTCACGGGCCGCAGCAGCGATATTTCCCCTGCTCTCTCGAAGTGCCGCTGCGATACTTTCAGATTCAAGAGCTGCAGAGGATTCAGAAAGTGAGCGCCTTTTCTTAGCGGGTGTCCCCCGGAGTGCTTCAAAGCTATCAAGCTGATTGCTTTGCAGAGACAATTCGATATTGTTTGTAAAGCCAGTAGTTATGCCAAGAAGATTGGCAATATAACAATGTTCCAAATTCAAGGTGTGGTCATTGCTCCCGGCCATATTCACCGCACTCTCAATAATATGCTGGAGCTCTCTGACATTTCCCGGCCATGAATAATTCCAGAAAAAATCAATGACGTCTGGCGATATATTCAGCAGCTTTTTACCGAGCATTCTATTATATTTCTGCAGGAAATGCCTCCCCAGTTCCTCAATGTCAACCAATCGCTCCCTAAGAGCAGGGATATGTATATAAACCACGGCCAGACGGTAGAACAGATCCATTCTGAACAGGCCGCTTCTCACCAATTGCTTCGGTTCTTCATTGACCGAACAAATAACCTTGCAGTCAAAAGGGATGTTATCAAGAGATCCAACCCTGCGGATCTTTTTCTCCTGGAGGACTCGAAGTAATTTCCCCTGCAGAGAAAGAGGCATCGAGTTAATCTCATCGAGATAGATAGTCCCCCCATTTGCCGCTTCCAATAATCCTGCCCGATCAACTGCGCCGGTGTATGCCCCCTTTGCAGTACCGAAAAGCAGCCCCTCGATCAGCGTTTCCGGGATTGCGGCACAATTGATGTCTATATAGTGTTGTTTGTTGCCGTAATGAAAATTATGGATGGCCTGGGCAAACAATTCCTTTCCCGTTCCGGTTTCTCCATACAGCATTACCGGAGATGGCGAATTTGCTGCCATTTTTGCAGTTCTTAGGGCGTTGACAAAAGCAGGTGCCGAGCCGATTATACTTGCGAAGGTAAACTCTGTCCCCTCGGCAAACACCTCATTATTCTTTGGCCCGAGAAACGCCGGAATGTTCCTTTCCAGGATATTATAATCTTTAACAAAGCAGATAGTCCCGGCGATTTTACCATTTTTCAAAAGCGGAAAGACACTGTGGATGGTGTTTCCGACATTGGCATTTTTTGACTGGTATGACAGTGCATAATTGATTATCGGTTTTCCATGCTCGAGCACACGCATGCAGGTGGAACTGTCATTGTTATAACGATATACTTCAGTTATCTTCTTTCCCAGGACATCGGCAGGATTGAGTTTGTCGATGTTTGCCTGAACTGAATTATAAAAAATCATCACACCATTTGAATCAGTCATAAGGACGCCCTGGTCGAAAGAACAGAGAAGTTCGAGAAAATCAAACTGGGAGAAATCAAAATTCTCGTTGAGGAAATGTGCGATTGCCCCGTCTTTCATATGAACCGATGCTTCAGCACGCCTGTAATGTTTCAAATGGATGCCTGGAATCCCGTATTGCCAATGCACTTCCAGAATGATATGCACATTGTAGCTGATTTTATTTTTTTTGCATGCAGACATTGCATAGCAAAGAAGAAAGCAGAAAGAACCGCACGTTCTCAGAGTGGATAATGATTGTTAATTGATGATAACCGGATTATGTTTAGCGCTTATGGCTGGGTCTGACAGGCACCCTAAAAAACTGCTGCCGGTCAGATCAAATCGAAACTATTTCAGCTGATGAGACAACGGATCAATAAATATGCCGTTCGCATACTGATGCTGAGCCTTTTGCTTGTCATGCTCAGTCTGCTGATTTCCTATGCAACAGGCGATTCAGCACTTTCCCTGAAGGATGTGTTGTTCTGGGTCGCTACTGTCCCCATAGCCTTTTTCTCCATCACCATTTTAGGAGGAATCTCCGGCCTGGGATGGCGGACAGACAAGAGCACCGAGGCAACCTCAAGCCAATCGCCAAAGCAAAAGCTGCCTCCTGGGAGCGGAGCCGCAGCAAAGCCAATGAAATCAGACATCTCCTGGATTATAGCAGGACTCCTTGTCTGGCTCGTCAGCTACGTCATCTAAAATTTTGTGGCAGGCGGATTCATCATTTTCACTGCGAGTTCCTGCAGCACCGCTGGTTCAATCTATTTTCCAGGTCCCCTCGCTGCCCGCTGCCTATTGCCCCTCGACCACAGCGTTCTGTCATTCTATGTTGAGGCGTAATCCATCAGCATAATCTGTGCAACATTTTACTTTTTGCCTTCCATGGGATACTCTTTAATAGTCATAATTTTTTTAGATAAATTTGATTTTTTCAGTTCAGGATGCTCAACTCTGAAAACAATTCTCTCAGAATATTCGCCGAGCAGGTTCGACTGCTCTATGTCAACTCGACAGTACCGATCTGTGTATCAATTTCTGTAGGTATCATTGTCTGCTGGACACTCTGGGATAAGGCCGACACCGCAATTTTGACCGGCTGGCTCGGCTTGTTTTTAATTATATCGACCTTCAGGATTCTTCTTCTCTATCTCTTCTACAAGCATAAACCAGGAACAGCACATATCAGGAACTGGCACCTCTATTTCCTGATCGGCGCCTATTCAGCAGCTGGTACCTGGGGGACAGCCTCGTTCTTTATCTACCCGCACCATTTCCCACAGGCTCAGGTAATTTTCATACTGGCGATGACCGGCATGTCAGCCGGTGCTATTGCCTCACTCGGATCAAGCCTCCCTATCGTGTCGGGATATCTTGTCATGATCCTGGTGCCCCTGGCTGGTACCATGATACATCACAATACGAATGAATCCGTATTCGTGGGCCTGCTCGTTCTGCTTTTTCTGGCTGTCTGCCTCTCAGGAGTGATCAGAATAAACAGAAACATACGGGAAAACATTCAATTTCGTTTTCAGAGTATCCATCGTGAAACGATACTCAAGGCAAGCCAGGACAGATACCAGCATATATTTGACAACGCCCCGCTGGGAATCTTCCACTATGACTCAGACAGCACCATTGTCAGCTGCAACAGCGCCTTTGCCGATATCATCGGTTCCTCCAAAGAAACACTTGTGGGTTTCAACATGCTGGCAAACATCAGGCAGAGAGGGGCGATCGACGCCATCAAGGCCTCCCTGAACAGAGGAGATGGTTTTTTTGAAGGCGATTATGTTTCCGTCACCAGCGACAAGACCACCCCGATTCGTGCCTTTTTCAAGGCTATTCGAAATACAGACCAGACGATTATTGGCGGTGTTGGAATTCTCGAGGATTTTACCGAACGACGGATATCGGAACAACAGATTAAATATCACACAACCTATGATGCCCTCACAGGACTGCCGAACCGGCGATTATTGGTGAGTCAGCTCGACAATGAAATATCCAGGGCTACCAGACATGGAAGATATGGCGCGCTGATATTTCTTGATCTGGACAACTTTAAGACAATCAACGACTCACTCGGCCATTCAGTCGGCGACAAACTGCTCAAACTAATTTCCAAACGACTCACCGATAATGTCCGCCGTGAGGACTGTGTCGCACGAATGGGCGGAGATGAGTTTATCATCATTCTCACTGAGCTGGACGGCGATCTTGACGGGGCCATAGAAAAAGCAAGAAAAGGTGCTGAAAACATACGTGACTACCTTTCTGCTCCCTGTAAAATTGATGAATACGAAATGCATATCACACCAAGTATTGGCGTGTCTCTTTTTCCCAAAACAGACAAGGGGACCGACGACATCCTCAAGCAGGCTGATGCTGCCATGTACAAGGCAAAAGGAGCGGGCAGCAACGAAATTCGTTTTTTTCTGCCGAGCATGCAGAAAGCCGCCGATGAACGGCTCCGGCTCACGACTGACTTAAGAAAAGCTCTGCTCAATGACGAATTCGCGGTCTGGTACCAGCCGCAGGTTAACGAATCAGGCGATATTTTCGGAGCCGAGGCACTGGTTCGCTGGAATCACCCGGAGCGGGGGCTCATACCCCCGGGAACCTTCCTGAAAATTGCCGAAGAGACCGGACTCATGTGGGACATCGGTCAATGGGTGATGCGCTCCACCTGCGAGCAGATCAGCCGCTGGGCCGGTGATGGATTGCTTAAGGAAGCGATGATTATTTCAGTCAACATCAGTGGTAAAGAATTCAGC
Source organism: uncultured delta proteobacterium (assembly GCA_963696725.1). Taxonomy (GTDB): domain Bacteria; phylum Desulfobacterota; class Desulfobulbia; order Desulfobulbales; family Desulfocapsaceae; genus MADRE3. The sequence continues at coordinate 229,513 of CAVOLI010000007.1, read as the reverse complement.
GCGCCCGCTTTCGTCCAGGCGGTTCGCTCTGCTATCGAAAAATCAGGTGCAAACCCGAGTCATCTGGGCATAGAGCTTACCGAAGGCAGCCTGGTTTCCACTGGCAGGGATATTGTTGACAAGATTATCACCCTGCGGCAGCTGGGAATCAAATTTTCCGTCGATGACTTCGGTACCGGCTATTCATCCCTGAATTACCTGCAGACACTTCCTCTGAACACCTTGAAAATTGATCGCTCATTCATCAGCAGAATAAAGGATGGGTCCAATGATGTTGTCCTTGTTGACACCATTATAATGTTGGCTCGAAATCTCGGCCTTGACGTAATTGCCGAGGGCGTTGAAACAGAGCAGGAACTTGCCTATCTCAGCAGGAAGAAATGCTCGATCTACCAGGGTTACTACTTCTGCAAGCCTGTCGAGGTAAACACGTTCACGACCATTCTCAAGTCAGGCATCCGTCGAAATTAACTCCTGTTCCATTCTTCGATATTTCTCATCAGTACCTTCCCGGCCACCTGCAAGCGGGTTTTGCAGCCATCAGCCACGCTCAGCACGCTCAAGCCTGTTTAAAAGGGTCAGGATACCGCCGACAAGGGTGAGCGCGGCAAATGAAAGAAATGCCACGGGGTAGCTGTTGGTGACAGAGACCACTCCGCCGAAAATGGGCGGTCCCAGTACCACTCCAAAGAACGTAAAGAAAAGGGCTCCCCCGGTAGCGGCACCCACCTTGCCTTCAGGCGCACTGCGCGCCGCTTCCGCCAGATAGACACCGTTCCAGCCGATTGCCGTGGCACCGAAAAGTATGGTGACCCCGATCAGCGCTGACAGCGGCCAGTTGCTTCGAATCAAGGCGGTGGCAAGCGCCCCGAGTGACATACCGATTCCCAGCAACCCCAGAAGACTGCGTGGCTTTATATATCGATCAGCAAGTATCCCCCAGACAATGCGGCCGACGGTACCCGACATCTGGGCTGCAGACAGGGTCAGACCGGCAGCAATAAAAGCCATACCGACATCCTCGGTCAGATAGATGACGAGATAGGTAATCAGGCAGAGCTGCATACCGGCGTAAAAGAATGAGATAATTGCCAATCTTCTCAGTGGGCGAAGAGAGATGACCATCCGCAATGGATCGGTTACCCCATGAAAAGAAATCTTTCGAAGTGACTGGCGATCACTGTCAAGACTCGAGTGAAACGGGGTGAGCAGAAAAACCAGACAGGTGGTAAACAGCCCGATAAAGAGCAGGGCGTTCTGCCAGCCGGCAGCAATCACAAGAGGCGGCACAACGGCTCCTGCGAGAGCACCACCGATCGGCACTCCTGTCTGCTTGAGAGAGAAAACAAAAGACATCATGTGCGGGGGTGAATTTTTGACAAGGAGATGCGAACTTGCCGGGGTAACCGGACCATAGCCAAAACCGATGACAAAGGCGCTGAGGATCATCGCCGGAATTGTTGCCAGGGAGGCGATAATCAGGCCAATGCCTGTCAGGCACAAAGACACCTGGCTGACTCTCAGTGCACCGTATCGCAGAATGAAATCACCGCTCCACAGGCTCGAGAGCATGCCCCCCACATACACCAGCGAAACATAGACTCCGGCGTACGTTGCAGAGATACGAAGATCAGCCGATGCCGATGGAGCCAGGACAGGAACAGTCACGGCGACCATGGAAACGATTGCCTGAACAAGGAGTGTAATTATCAGTGGAACAGCGATTCTTTTATTTTCCATTATCTCTGCCTGTTCACTGTGAGAGGATCAGCCATCACCGTTGAGCTGCCTTTTATCTTCTTGATCATCTGCTTCATTTTGTATAAGGGTAAAGGGTAATAGATTGAGGAATTCTGATTGGCAGAACGATAGGATCATACCCTTTTAACAATCTCCGGTGGTATAAAAAATGAGTCAATATGTTTGCCCGCTTTGCGGATATATGTATAACCCGGCAGAAGGAGACAGTGACGGAGGCATTCCGCCCGGAACCCCTTTTGAAAAAATCCCAGACGATTGGAAATGCCCGATCTGCGGCGCTTCAAAGGATGTATTTTTCAAGAAAAACTGAGGCCGGAAGCCCCCTTGTTTTCCTGTTCATCAGTACTCTGGGGTTCAAAAAACAGCTTCGTCTTTTTTCGACTCCGACTCGCCAGTTTGGCCGGTTCCGGAAATGGAACGTATAGCCAACACCTCCCGTACCACTCTATTACTTTTTCATCTAATTTACATGGTTGTTTTCATGATTATCGGCTGAAACACGATGCCGAATAATATCCAGATGATAAAACTGTTATCGAGGTCATCTGAAAAATAGGACGGCTCCGTCTCTGCAGCTTTTGAGTTATCTTTTACATTGACAGGAAAAGAGCGGTTCATTAACGTGGTCTTACCAACAAAAATCATGTAAAAAAAGTATAATGAAAAAAATATTTTCTGGTATTACCAGACAATCATGCCACCTTCGGAGATAAAGCGATGCCGAAAATGAAAGCCATTGATGCCGCAGTCCACGTTCTGGTGAAGGAACAAATCTCATGCGCCTTCGGGGTTCCCGGAGCAGCGATAAATCCCCTCTATCATGCGCTGAAGCAGAACGGTGCAATCCGGCACATTCTTGCCCGCCATGTCGAAGGAGCCTCCCATATGGCGGAGGGTTATACCAGGGCAGCCGCTGGGAATATCGGTGTCTGCATCGGCACATCAGGACCTGCCGGCACCGATATGGTTACCGGACTCTATTCCGCTGCAGCAGACTCAATCCCAATTCTGTGCATAACCGGACAGGCCCCACGTGACAAGCTTGACAAGGAAGATTTCCAGGCAGTTGATATCGCCTCGATCACCAGTCCGCTCACCAAGATGTCTGTGACAGTGATGGAACCGGGACAGCTGGTAAGCATTCTGCAAAAAGCATTTTACCTGATGCGCTCGGACCGCCCGGGCCCCGTACTGGTAGACATCCCGATAGATGTTCAGGTTGCAGAAATCAATTTCGATCCTGACAGCTATGTCTCACTCACGCCCAGTAAACCAAGGGCCACGCGCAGACAGGCAGAGATGGCCCTCGATATGCTGAGTTCAGCCAAACGTCCCCTGATTATAGCCGGCGGCGGCATTATCAACGCCGATGCCGCCGACTTGCTGGTCGCCTTTGCAGAGTTGATCAACACTCCGGTAATTCCAACACTCATGGGATGGGGAGCGATCCCTGACGACCACCGGCTCATGCAGGGGCGGGCCGGACTGCAGACTAGCGACCGATACGGCAATGCGACGTTCCTCAGGTCCGATTTTGTCTTCGGTATCGGCAACCGATGGGCGAATCGGCACACCGGTTCGATTCCAACCTACACGAAAGGCAGGACATTTATCCATGTCGACATTGAACCGACACAGATTGGACGCATCTTTTCACCCGATCTTGGAATTGTCTCAGATGCAAAAGCTGCACTGGAAATATTTATCGAGGTGGCAGAAGAGCGAAAAAAGAAAGACCTGCTGCCCGACAGATCCAAATGGGTTGAAGAGTGTGAATATCGCAAAAAACACATGCTCCGCAAAACCGACTATGACCAGGTGCCAATGAAGCCCCAACGCGTCTATCAGGAGATGAACTCGATTCTTGACCGAGATACCTGCTACGTGACGACAATCGGTTTATCGCAAATTGCCGGTTCCCAGTTCTTAAAAGTATACAATCCGAGAAACTGGATAAATGCAGCCCAGGCGGGGCCGCTGGGCTGGACAATGCCTGCAGCGCTGGGCGTACGTGCGGCCCTGCCGGATAAAAAGATTGTTGCCCTGTCCGGCGATTACGACTTCCAGTTTCTTGTCGAGGAACTGGCTGTCGGCGCCCAGCACAAACTGCCGTACATACATGTACTGGTAAACAACTCCTACCTCGGCCTGATTCGTCAATCACAGCAGAGCTTCGAGATGGAATTCCAGGTAAGTCTGGCTTTTGACAATATTAATGTTTCTGAAGATGATGACGCCATCGCAAGCTATGGCGTGGATCATGTTGCCCTTGCCGAAGCACTTGGCTGTAAAGCTATCCGGGTACACAGACCTGAAGAATTCAGGGAAGCCTTTGCCGAAGCAGAACGATTGATTGCCCGGTACCAGGTGCCTGTTGTCATCGAATGCATGCTCGAACCGGTCACAAATATCTCTATGGGACTGGACCTGAACTGCATAAACGAGTTTGAAGAAATTCTCTGTCTTGACGCAAACCTGACAGCAGACAAGGACTGGGTTGTCCCGGAGGGTTCGTGAGAACATTTCTCATCAGCTTTAGACGTACCTCATAAATCAGCGGGAAAATCGGTTCAGCAGGATAGCATCAGTCAAAAATGATACGGATTAGAGTGTTGATTTTTACCGCCAGCGGTTTAGTATAGGTGCGCATATTCACGCCTGACCAGAGTCTGGCCTATTAATTTTTCCAGAAAAAATAGAAGGCCTCTGAAACAGACTCGCGGCAATACCTGTTTGATAGGCCCTTTTGCAATAGTTTTGTATTACATCTCTTTTCCATTACCTGAAATAACGCGACCGTAGACAGGAGGAACACTCGTGAAACGTGATTTTCTGCACATCACCGATTTTACTGCTGACGAGATCAAGGAGACATTTACCCTGGCAAGAGAGGTCAAGGCCCGCTTTAAAAGACGTGAGGACTACAAACCGTTCCAGGATTTCTCCATGGCCATGATCTTTGCCAAACCTTCTGCCCGCACGCGCGTCTCCTTTGAGACCGGTTTTTTTCGAATGGGCGGCCATGCACTGTACCTTGGCCCTGCTGATATTTCCATCGGCAAACGTGAAGCCGTCAAGGATGTTGGACGGGTCATCTCTCGCTATAACGATGTCATCATGGCCCGGCTTTTTTCACACGATCACCTGTTGCAGCTGGCTGAATATTCGTCCGTCCCGGTGGTCAATGGCTTAACAGACTACAATCATCCATGTCAGATAATGGCTGACATGTTCACCATCCTGGAACATCGTGGGCACCTTGACGATCTAAAAATTGTCTATGTGGGAGACGGCAACAATATTGTCCACTCCTGGCTGCGCATGTCCCAGCGGCTGCCGTTCCACTTTGTCTGTGCCTGTCCTGAAGACTACCAGCCGGATGTTAAAACGGTAGCCGAGGCGAGGGCGGAAGGCCTGTCGGAGATCGAGATCAGCCATGATCCGCTGAACGCGGTCAAAAACGCAGACATCGTTTACACGGACGTCTGGGCATCAATGGGGCAAAAAGAAGAGGCGGAGCAGCGCAAAGATCGGTTTAAGGGATTTCAGGTCGATGACAGGCTGATGGCCGCCACCGGCAGAGACAGTCTTTTCATGCACTGCCTGCCGGTCGAGCGGGGGGTGGAAACAACCGACTCCGTGGTTGAATCAAAAGCATCAATCGTTTTTGATGAAGCCGAGAATCGCATGCATGCGCAGAATGCCATTTTATTGAAGCTGTTTGGTAAATCCTGAGGTCTCTTCCGCAGAATATGGCGCGGTCGCTTTAGCTACGTGTTTTCAACCTCGTAAGGAGAATGATGATGACAACGTTTCCTCTTAAGCATGTGGTTGAGTCCCAGCAGTTTGACAGAGAACTGCTGGATCTGGTTTTTCAAACCGCCGACCGGATGAAGGCAGATCTTGCCGGGGACCGCCGGCTTGCTAAAATCCTGGACGGTAAGATCATGGCGTCCCTGTTCTACGAGCCTTCCACCCGTACCCGCTTTTCGTTTGAAAGCGCCATGCGAAGACTGGGCGGTGCTGTTATTACAACGGAAAACGCCCGTGAGTTCTCGAGTGCCGCAAAAGGCGAAAGTCTCGCCGACTCGACCCGGATTATCAACGGTTACGCCGATATCATTGTCATGCGCCACAGTGAGGCGGGAAGCGCCGCACGGGCAGCGGAAATTTCTACCATACCGATTATCAATGCCGGCGATGGTGCCGGCCAGCACCCGACGCAGGCATTGCTCGACATCTATACTATCGCCGATGCCTTCCCTGAAATGTCCAATCTCAGGGTTGCCCTTGTCGGCGATCTGCGCTACGGACGAACCGTGCGCTCGCTGTCATACCTGCTCAGTAAATATGAAAACATGGAGATTATCTTTGTCTCGCCGCCAGTCTGCAGAATGGAGCGTGATATCAAGGAATACCTGGATAAGTACAACATACCATGGCGTGAAGAAACAGACCTTGCAGCGGTTGCAAGCGAGGTAGATTGCGTTTACATGACCCGGATCCAGAAAGAGCGCTTTCACTCCGCGGAGGATTACGAGGCGGCTGCAAGCAAATACATCCTCTTCCCGGAGATCGTTGAAAAGATGCAGCCAGGTGCGATAATCATGCACCCCCTTCCCCGTGTCGATGAGATTCCCGAAGAAATCGATTCAACACCGCAGGCCCGTTATTTTGAGCAGGCCCAGAATGGTTTGTATATCCGCATGGCGCTGCTCTACCTGCTGCTGAAAAACAACTAACAATCTCTATCCGCTTTTTAGGGTGCTCCCCTGCGTTGACAGAGCTCTCCCGGGGCCTTGAGGATGTCGGCAATGCACTCTTTCAGCCACAGATCGCTTCTAAATGGTTAGATATTACTATGATGGCATGGTATAATTATTCTAAGATGACCTTGGTTTCTGAGATCGTTCGATAACCCGCTCTACTTAACTGAAGGATGAAAAGATGACGACAGGCAGCAGGCAGCAGCCAAGAAAACATCCTCGACACAAACTGGCCAACACCTTCATCGTCAATAAACAGGGGGTCTGCCGTGTATTCGATCTCAGCCGTGGAGGAATCTGCTTCGGATGTACCAGTGAAGTAAATATCCCCGACACCTGGACTGTCGACATCATAGACAATGTCGGGACACATCTCCCCGAGCTCTCAATGAAGACCGTCTGGACCGCAAAGAATCAAGATCTGAACAGCGCTTCCATTTATGAAATCGTTGTTGGCGCCGCCTTCAAGGAGGACTTGTCGCCGGAGAAACAGTCCGCCTTCGACCATCTTTTCACAGCCTCCTAGCCCCTGGCACCTTAGCTGCAAATCGGCTACCTGTGCCGCCTGAACTCTTTACGGTCTCTGACACTAAAGACATGCACCGGTGAATGTCTGAAAACTTTCTCAGCGGTACTTCCAAAACGGGTTCCAAGCACATTGCCACGGCCTTTGTTTCCCATTATGACGAGATCAATATGTTCCGATTCAATAACCTCCAGGATGGCTTCGAAGGGGACTCCGACTTCAACACTGATGCTTATCCCGGAAGTGGTTTCTGAATAGTGCAGATCCAGGAGTTCCTGAATCTGCTGGCGGCGGGACTCTTTTGCCCGCTTGACGTAATCTTCGACATTAATCTGTTCAGGGTAGAAGTGGCTTGCTGTTTCTACAGCATTGATATCCCTGATATTTATGACACTGAAAATGACAATCTCTGCGCTGAACTCCGCGGCAAGCGAGAGGGAACAATCCAGTGTCATTTTTGAGTAGTCAGACAAATCCACACAAGCCAGAATTTTTTTAAATTTCTCCATCTCACTCTCCTGCCATAAAATGGCTGATAAAATTAGTCACATCCTTTCTCGCAGCACTCCCTATCATAAAATAACAATACAGTGCTTCTCATACGCTTTACTGATCGCTCAGCCAATAGAACTGATATGGAGGAATAACCAAAGCTTCCTTAAACATAGCCGGCTTATCTCCGGAATACAGATCATAAACAGTTTCATGGCGGATATGCATACTGGAGCCTACTTCCTCGATATTCAGATGCTGCGGTTTGCTGTCAAAATTCGCGACCACCAGAACCCTGTTGCGAAACTGGGTATGCTCAAGGCGTGAAAACACAAAGAGATGGGGGTTCCCGACATCAAGCAGTTCACGATTATTAAAATCGGCAAATGCGGGTATTTCCTTGCGGATGGCGATCATTTTCTTTAAAGCGGAAAAAATTCGGTACACGACTGTTCCCGGCACATTGCGAAGCTCAGCCTTCTCCCAGTCGATGCGTGGACGGTGCGCCCAGCGACTGTCATTGGCCTTGGCAGGGTCATTGAGATAACTGCTGTCATTCATGGTACCGATTTCATCGCCATAGTAGAGCAGAGGAATTCCCCCGAAAGACATGATCATCGAATGCAGCAGCAGAATGATTTTTATGGCATCTCCGATTGCTGAAGGGTCACCAGCGTTGATTGCCGCTTCCAGCCCGACCAGTGACGCAAGAGATCCGGAAATCCGGGAATCGCCGGTCTTGTTGTTATGACCAAACGGCAGCCCCCGTGATAAGGATTCTTCATATTTGCCGGTAAAATAATCTATCAGGAACTGGCGATGGGCGCGTGGTTCGTAGCCGACAGCGACAATATCCCTGTCATCATAGCCCAGGCCGATATCATCGTGGCAGCGTACGTAGTTGAGCCAGGTAGCCCGATCAAGTTTATCGGGCAGGCTCTTGATCCCCTGATTCAGCAGCCTGGTATTTTTGGTGGCAACCGCGTCCCAGAGAAGCGCCATGAACGTTGCGTTATAGGCTATCTCACATTCTTTGGCGTTGATCGCATCCTCGCCGAAATATTTTGTGATTTCAACCGGCGCAACAATTGCTTCGGCTATAAACAATACACCGGGGGAGGTTACCTGGCAGCAATCCTTCAGGAGTTGCAGGATGAGGTGAGCCTCCCGCTCGTTCTGGCAGATACTGCCGATTTTCTTCCACAGAAAAGCAACGGCGTCCAGTCGCAGAACATCGGCTCCCTGGTTAGCCCAGAACAGGATTATGTCGAGCATCTCAATGAGCACGGCGGGATTACTGTAATTCAGATCCCACTGGTAGTCGTTAAAAACCGTCATAACCCATTTCCCCATCACCTCATCCCAGGTAAAATTACCTGATGCAGTTTCCGGAAAAATTTCAGGCATGCTGAGTTCAAACATGTCAGGGATCTCGCGATTATCAAAAATATAATAATAATCCTGATATTTCAGCTCCCCCCCCCGTGCCTTCCGGGCCCAGTCATGCTCATCAGAGGTGTGATTGACGACAACGTCAAGCGTTAAAAGAATACCGTGCTCATGGAACGTTTGCGCCAGATGCTTTAGATCATCAAGGCTGCCGAAGCGGCTGTCAATCCGGCGGAAATCACTCACGGCATACCCCCCGTCACTGGCGCCTTGAGGACAGACCATCATCGGCATGAGGTGGACCAGGTTGACCCCAAGCTCAAGGAAATAATGAACGCGCTGTTGCAGCTCCACGAGGTTTTTGGCATAGCCATCGGCATACTGTGCCATGCCAACCCATTCCTGGCTTAAAAACCAGTTATGATCGTTTTCACGCTCTATATCAACCTGTCTGAGATATTCAGGACGCCTGATGTATTGCCTCGCCATTTTCTCAACGAGGCACTGCATCTGCTCTTTAAAATCGTCTCGCTTTCCATAGAGAATGAAAAAAAGAGAATAGATGGAGTAAAAGTTTGCCCCGAGCCTCGTATAGAAATGACGCAGGTCCTCCTCATGAATTTCAGGTTTGAGCTTGGTGAGTATTTCGTTTAGAAGGGAGTGTGATACCTGTTCGTACATGCAATAATTACCTGACAAATAAATTACTGGACAAATCCGTAATGTTTCAACCCATCGATAATTCCTGCGGAATATTCTTTCTGGCTGAAGTAAATGTTCTGTTTTTCTCTCAGTTTTTCAAGCTCCTGACTATAGTTGCCGACCACCAGGCCCCGAGCCTTGCCGGTGAGCATGTCGGCATCATTGCCTGAGTCTCCGGCCACCATTACATTTCTCGGGGAAAATTTATATTTATACATGATATAATCAATCGCTTTTCCCTTCGAAGCACGAACAGGGAGAATATCGAGAAACCGCCCGTGCGAAAAGATAGCCTGGCACTGCAGGCCTTCCTGCTCGATCACATAGTGAACCCAGGCCAGATAATCATAGTCATCAGCCATATAGTAACTGATTTTATGGCTCCGCTGGCCCTCTTCTTTCTGCAGGTTTAAAAAAGGTATGGCCCCAAGCGCCTGTTTGATCATGTCGGGCTTCCACTTGTAGGAAATATGGTTCTTCCAGCCTTTATCCCTGCGAAGATCAGGCGCGTAGTATATCTCCGTACCAACCGAGCAGATAGCAATATCGGGCATCGGAATACTGTAGTCGGTCATCGCATCAAGCATCAGCTCAAGGCTTCTGCCGGTAGATACCCCCCAGACGATATCGTCATGGTGTTCATCCAGAATGTCGAAAAGCGCTCTCATGCTGCGGTCATCTCCTACCAGCGTGTTATCAATATCGACGATCAGCAGCTTATCAATACCTTTCAACCTTCGACCAAATGAGCGTTTTTTTCTGTCGTTTTCCCCATGAGCGGGGCTGCTGCGTTTCTGTCTGGCAGCCGGCATGATTTCATCGAAGGCCTGTAATGTCATTTTGCTGTGATTCTGCCATGAATAATAGTTACGAACCCCTTTAATTCCGTTGTTCGAGTATGTTTCCCATATCTCTTCATCAAAAAGGATGTCTGAGATTGCCTGCGCAATCTCAGTCGGTTCAGTCGCGTCTACCAGTATGCCATTCCGGCAATTGGAGACGATATCAACCGGTCCCCCGTCGTTGGTTGCGACAATCGGTACGCCGCAGGCTGAGGCTTCTATCAGCGTTATGCCAAAGGGTTCAACCAGAGCCGGATTCACAAAGACACCCTTTCCCTCAGCACATAATCGATACAGCTCTGGAACCTCGGTGGCGAATTCATGCCTCTTGGGTATTGCCAGTTTTCCGTAGAGATCATAGCGGTCCATCTGCAGGAGCATATCTGTCAGCACCGCCTGTTCGTTTTCCTCCATTATCCTGATATTACTTCGTATCCCGGCAAAAACGGCAAGATTGGCAACGGCCCTCAACTGCTGATTTCTTCCATATGCCTCGATAAGGCCGGTTATGTTTTTACGCTGATCGGGCCGGCAGAGAGCCAGAATAAATGGTTTTTCCGGCTTTGACCAGAACCGGTGCAGCTCCTGGATTATGGTCATCCTGGTCTGCTTGACATCATCGTTGAGCAGGGTTTCATCGAGAAGTGGATCATAATACGGATAAAATGTTTCCAGATCAATGCCCGGTGGGATCACCCTGAAACGGCCCACATCGCTGTTGTCATAAAGACCGTACTGCTTTTCAATTTCCTGCTGTGTGGAGGTAATGACGAGCTTGGCCCTTTTTAAAATATTCTCCTCGACGTCGATACGTTTGCCGATTTTGTACAAACGCTCCATATTCGCCTCGGAGACACCATCGGCTAGCAGTTTGGCTTTCTTGTTTCTCCCCAGAGAATGCCCGGTGTAAACCAATGGAGTGTCAAACGTCGCGGACAGTTCGGCTGCCACATAGCCTGCATCAGCATAATGGCCGTGAAAAACATCAGGGTACATCTTTTGCTTACGTATAAAGCGAACCGCTTTATCGATAAATTCATCCATGTGAGGCCAGAGGAGTTCTTTTCTGATATATTTCTTTCCACCGCACTGCAGACGGACGATCCTGGCCTTATCTGACAAGGGTTCAAATTGCACACCATATTCCGGTCCAACGTTCTTGTCCTGGATGAGTCTCGTCACCAGGTCCACCTGAGCAACCTGTTCCTGTTCGGCCAGTGATTTTGCAAGTTCAAGCACATACTTGACCTGCCCACCGGTATCAGCATCCCTGCCGAGCTCAGGCCTGCTCCCTCGAATAAGACCGTGTATGCTGAAAAGTTGAATGTATAACCCGCCTGAATTATTCATCTGTCCTTTATTGAGTGAATGAGCGATAAGAACGGAACAGTCATGAATACCCGCCGGTAATTCATGGCTCTTTCCAGGGTCTGATATGTTGCAACCTATCAGAAATAAATTGATTTTACTACGTTGTCACATTTTTTCAATGCCACAATGTCTGCAGTCATGTCAGCACCAGATTCTCGGACAAAAACAGGCTATCCTGTTCCGAATGCTGGTTGCCGAAAACTGCTTCCAGGGGCTGCTCTTCAAACATTTGCCCTGAAGGATTGAAGAAACGGCACACCCTGTTATAGAAGAGTTTACAGCGTGTACAATCAACCTGATCCATGGTACATTATTCCCGCGTGAAATCTTCCTCTGGACGCTCTTTTTTATCGAACGGTGCTCCAGGGAATTTTAACCTGTGCTTTCCTGTATCCACCTGCGTGAAAATGAAACACCATCTGCGACGAAAATTATGAAAAAAGAAAAAGTCTCCAGCCGTATAAACGGACAACATGAGTGGAAATACCGGTTTCTCCCGTTTTTGTTATGGATGCCCGGGATAACAAGAAGAACAGCCCGGGCGGACCTGTTGGCCGGGTTAACAGGGGCCATCGTTGTTCTTCCACAGGGAGTCGCCTTCGCCACAATTGCCGGAATGCCACCAGAATTCGGTTTGTACACAGGTATGATTCCGGCAATCATAGCTGCGCTGTTCGGATCCTCCTGGTTGCTTGTTTCCGGACCGACAACAGCTGCTTCAATTGTCTTGTTCTCATCCTTGAGCCTGCACGCTTCTCCAGGCAGCCCTGAATATGTCCAGCTGGCCTTCGCTTTAACCCTGATGGTCGGTTTAATTCAGCTCAGCCTGGGACTGGTCCGTTTTGGCTCACTGGTCAATTTCATCTCCCATTCTGTTGTTGTGGGCTTTACCGCCGGCGCAGCCCTGCTGATTATTGCCAGCCAGCTGAAACATTTTTTTGGGTTGACCTATCCAAGAGCGGTGCATTTTCAGGATTCAATTTATAATTTCATCCTGCATATCAAAGAAATCAATCCATACACCACCGCTGTCGGCCTGGTCACAATCATCACCGGAATCCTGGTCAAGCACTATCGGCCAAAATGGCCCTACATGATCGTCTCCATGCTGGTCGGCAGTCTTGCAGCAGTACTCATTACCTTTATAGCCGGCAGGGGAACGGGTGCGATTGCGACGGTAGGTGCCCTGCCGGCAACACTGCCGCCAGTTTCACTGCCGCCGCTGACCATGAGCAATATCAAGATGCTGGCACCGACAGCCCTGGCCATGACGCTTTTTGCCCTGACGGAGGCAATCTCAATAGCCAGGTCCCTGGCAGACAAAACAGGCCAGAACCTGGATGGTAATCAAGAGTTTATCGGCCAGGGGTTGTCCAACATTATCGGATCGTTTTTCAGCAGTTATGTAGCCACTGGTTCATTTAACAGAAGCGGCATGAACTATGATTCCGGAGCGCGTACACCGCTGGCGGCAATCTTCGCCGGAGGGCTGCTTATTCCTGTGGTTCTTTTTCTCGCGCCGCTCGCTGCGTACCTGCCGAACGCGGCTATGGCGGCAATACTCTTTCTCGTCGCCTGGAAACTGATCGACCCGCACCACATCATGAAAATAGTAAAAACCAGTGGAACAGAGTCCATCATCCTCGGATCTACTTTTGCGGCCACGCTGTTTCTTGAACTGCAATTTGCCATCCTGCTCGGCATCATGCTGTCACTTGCGATCTATCTGAATCGAACATCACACCCCAAAGCACTGGTGCGGGTACCTGATCCCCGCCAGGAGTCCCGGGCTTTTGTAACCGATCCGATGTTGCCGGAATGCCCGCAGCTCAAGATAGTTCGCATTGACGGCTCACTCTATTTCGGAGCCGTCAACCATGTGCGGAGCAGCCTGCAGAAACTGCTGCAGACAAACCCCGAACAGCGTCATTTACTGCTGGTGGGAAGCGGAATTAATTTCATTGATATGGCAGGTGCGGAATTTCTGTTACAGCTCGCCAGGGAGAGAGAAAACGCAGGGGGACGGCTCTATTTCTATGATATGAAGGAAGGAATATGCAGTCATTTCAAATTTCTTGAATACCTCCTCGACATCGGTACCGATAATGTTTTCCTTTCAAAAAAAGAATCCATCGCCGAAATTTTCGAACGTCTTGACCGCTCTATCTGCAGGCACTGCACAGCCCGGATATTCCTCGAGTGTGCAACACTGCCGATTACAACCCGGACAGAAACGGTTCCTCCTGAAAAATCGACTTCCCGATAAAATCCTTTACCTTTTCATGGCAATCGCAGGTACCATCAATTCCTTATTTGGAGCCGAAACGGCTCCAAATTTTTCAGATCAGGTAGTCCTGAAAAATGACGGCAAGACCAAGAAATGCCAGAAACCCCATCACATCGGTCACGGTCGTCAGGATAATACTTGAGCTTTGAGCAGGGTCAAAGCCCATCTTCTTCATCAGTATCGGGATGGAACTGCCGGCAAAGCCAGCAATGATCAGATTCAGGATCATACCGAGCCCGATCACGAGACCAAACCATGGATTCCCGTGCCATAACCAGGCGATAAAGGCTGTTAAGACTCCGATAGCAACTCCGTTAATGGCACCAAGCCTCGTTTCTTTCCAGATCAGTTCTCGAACTCTTTGTGTCGGAATTTCGCGCATCACAAGTCCCCTCATGACGACGGCAAGGGATTGTGCTCCTGCATTTCCACCCTGGCCGGCAATAACCGGTAGAAAGATGGCGAGAATAGTAATTTTTGCAATAATCCCCTCAAACATCGCAACAACCGCCGCCGCGAGAAAAGCAGTGGCCAGATTTACGTTCAGCCAGATGAGCCGTTTCTTCAAAGAAAAGCTGATAGGAGAAAATGCCCGTTCATCGCTGCCGGCGCCGACCATCTTCATTAAATCTGCTGTGACATCCTCCTTGAGCCCGGTCAGCAGGTTTTCGGCCTTTATGACTCCGAGAATTCTGTTTTCGTTATCGACAATCGGCGCTGCAAAATATTTACGCTTCGCCATCTCTCTGGCAGCGGCGCTCCTGTCCAGAAAACAGTGGAGCGTAAAAACATTTGCAATCATGAAGCTGCTGAGCTGCTGATCAGGCTTAGCCAGCATGAGATCACGCATGTTCAAAACCCCCTGCAGAATGCCATCGTCATCGACAACGTATGTGTAGGATGCGGGAAAGGATTTATTGCCGGCAAGTGCCCTGATTTTCTCTATCACGTCTCCGGCTTCTTCATGTTTAAAAAAAGTAAGGTAGTCTGTTGACATATACCGCCCCACACTGCCCTCAGGGTAGGTATACAAATCCCTGATCTTTTCAGCGAGTTTTCCTGAAATACTTGGCAGCAGGCGATTCCGGGATTCCAGGGAAAGATGCATGACGATGGAAGCAGCCTGGTTGGGCGGCAGCGCGCTGAGAATAGCGACTGCTGATTCGGCGTCACGCTCTTCAAGTAGAGCTGCTGAAAAACTGGTCTGCAATCGATGGATGAGCTGCGCGACATTCCCGGAAGACATGTGTGCAAGCAGCGCGGCAGCCTCTTTTTTCGGCGTTTCTTCGAGCACTCTTACCGCCTTGCCTATGTCCTGAGAGACGATTCGTTCTACAAAGCTCATCACCTGTTGGATATCATTCATTGCCTGTCTTGTCTTCTCCGTAGAAACCCAGAAATTTGCCCCCAACCCAGCTGTTCTCCATGGATCATTCAAGCCTGATCAATACTTCAACGTCAGGCCAGCGCTTATCCACAGGCTGAAATGAGGGTGGAGCAATTATTTTGCAGAGGATTCGGCTGTCATTGGTGATGGAATTCAAGTAAATCGGCGTTGTTGAAACGGTAAGTGCTTTGTTGTCCTGGCGGTCGGGCAATGCGAAAACCTCTATATCCTCGGGAATCAACTGGATCTTTTTGATTTTCAACCCAGCCGGCAACTGACCGATCAGTTGCGGATTTATGGGGACGATCTTCTGAATTCGACCGGTAAGGGTCAGTTCGAGCTCTGCAGGGGAGATGTCAATTAACCGCACCTCTTTGGGATATTTGATATTTTCACCGGTAATTGGCACAATTTGCTTTCCGCCAGTCATCTGGGACAAGTCTATCAGGACTTTTGGTTCCGACAGTGCAAAATCATTCATCGCGGATGTTGGGCCAGCTGCATGAACGACAATGCCCTGGGTTTTGTCTCCAACAAGTACCAGATCCTTATTCGGGGAGGTGTACTCAATAGGAATCGTCATAGTTCGCTCGACAATTTGTTTCTGGCCAAGTATCAGGGTAGACCAGAAAACAGTGGCAATGAGCAGACTGAATGCAAACTGCAGCACTGTCCTTGGCTTAATATCGGCGAACTGATCAAGAGAGGTGATACCAGATTGAGAGAAATGTTTCTCTATCACTGAAATTATTTCTTCAGGAGTATCGAGCCGGGTCATCCTTCCATTCTCAAAAGATGATACAACGCCCCGTTCTTCCGAAGCCAGCAGGACAAGAGCATCTGTGTTTTCGACCATACCCATCGCGGCATGGTGCCTGGTGCCAAATTCTTCCGTCAATCGTGAACTTTCAGACATGGGCAGGCGAACACCAAGATGGGTGAGAACGTTGTCAGCAATAACGACGGCACCATCATGTCCCGGAGAGTTAGGATCAAAGATACTCATTATAAGCGGTACACTCGGTGTCGCCCCGAGAAGATATCCCCCCGAAATTTTATCGCCGATCTGGTCTTTACCGGGAAAAACAATGAGCGCTCCACGTTTCTGTGCGGCCAGGGACCACAGGCTTTCAGCCACAATCTTGCTGGTATCGTCGCTGTTGGCGTTCTTCTTGGTAACCGCAAGAGAGACAACCTTTTCAAATATCTTTCTTATTTCCGGCTGAAAAATAATGATGAGAGCCAGCAGTGCAACATGAGAGACATTCTTGAAAATCCACTCTATTCCTTCAAGATTGAAAATGCTGGCAAAGACAAACAAAATAAATGCAGCCAGCATGCCGAGCAGAATTTTCCAGGTACCGAGCCTGAGAAATGTTCGATAGAGAAAAAACAGGCAGATGGATATCAATAAGATGTCAACCAGCGTCTTCCAATTGAAAAAGATATTCGTGTATAATTGCATTTTTTCTTATACCGCCTCCTTTCAAACCACTTTCATTGCCTCAATGCTATAACATGCCGCTCTATTTTGCCACCATTTCGCACTTCATCACATTATTTCAACCTCACGCTGTGACAAAGGCCTTCCACAAGTGACTGATTAGCACTGCTACCTTTTGTTTTAATTACATTTTGTTTGTCTTGTTCTTCCCTGTTCTGCTGGTACGTCCCTTGTACCGAGCAGACACAGATAATCTCTTGAGGTCACCAACAACATTTTATCTTGCTATCTGGCAATATAAAAACAAGAACCGTCTCTCCGAGTCATGGAAGCACTGTAGGACAACAACATGATCAAGATCATCAAATTCCTGCAGAAAAAAGAACTCTGCGACTGCGAGCTCACATTTCAGTGGCACTGATGGCGATACATGATAGAATCAATTGCGGGTTTGTGACGCTTTCTCCTCTTATTCCTGGAGGTTTATCGGGAGAAAAGAGCAGGATTAACGGCAACTGAAGGGATGCGGAGCTCTGGATGGCAACAAGACTGGCTGGGAAGAACGTATTGATCACCGCTGCCGCTCAGGGGATCGGCAGGGCATCGGCCCTGGCCATGGCCGCAGAAGGAGCAAATGTCATTGCCACGGATATCAATGAACAGGTTCTGTCCACATTGGCACTGGAGGCGCCGGACATTCAGTGTCGAAAACTTGATGTGCTCCATGGCGAGGCTATTGCCACCTTGGCAAACGAGCTGAAGGCTGTTGATGTCCTGTTTAATTGCGCCGGCCATGTCCACCATGGATCGATTCTGCGGTGCACGGAACAGGACTGGGATTATGCTTTTGATCTTAACGTCAAAGCCCAATACCGACTCATCCGGGCACTGCTGCCTGAAATGTTGAAGGCAGGGGGAGCTTCAATTATCAACATGTCATCGGTTGTTTCCAGTATCGTGGGAGCAAAGGATCGGTTTGCCTACACGGCGTCCAAGGCCGCTGTTATCGGTCTGACGAAATCGATTGCCACCGACTATGCCACCCAGGGTATTCGCTGCAATGCAATTTGCCCCGGGGCTGTGGAATCACCATCCCTTGAAGAGCGGCTCCACGCCCAGGGTGATTATGACAAAGCCCGTGCAGGCTTTATCGCCCGTCAGCCTATGGGGCGTATTGGTTTACCTGAAGAGATCGCAGCGCTCGCCGTCTACCTGGCCAGTGATGAATCGGCATATATGACAGGACAGGCCATCGCCATTGACGGCGGCTGGTCAGTCTAAGCACAAAAAGGAGAGAAGCGTATGAAACTTTTGAGATATGGTTCGCCTGGCTCTGAAAAACCAGGGATTCTGGATGATAATGGAACTATCCGTGATTTGTCGGCACATGTTGCTGATATCGCGGGAGATGCACTGCTGCCGGAGAGGCTGACGGAGCTGGCAGCACTTGATATCATGGCCCTGCCGGTTGTAGAAGGTTCCCCGCGCCTGGGCGCCTGCGTCGGAAATATCGGCAAATTCCTCTGCATTGGCCTGAATTATTCCGACCATATCGCCGAATCAAGTATGGCCCTGCCCAGCGAACCTGTCCTGTTTACCAAAGCAACAAGCGCTGTCTGCGGGCCAGACGATACTGTCATACTCCCCCGCGGTTCTACGAAGAGCGACTGGGAAGTAGAACTGGGGCTCATTATCGGCAAACCGGCTAAATATGTCTCGGAGGCCGAAGCTCTCGCTCATGTCGCCGGATACTGCATCGTCAATGATCTTTCGGAGCGTCAATTACAACTGGAAGGAACAGGCCAGTGGGTAAAGGGGAAATCCTGCGATACGTTCGGTCCTATCGGCCCATGGCTGGTGACTGCCGATGAAATCCCGGATCCGCAAAACCTGAACATCTGGCTCGATGTTAATGATCATCGGTATCAGGACAGCAATACCCGAAATATGGTGTTCACGGCTGCGAGAATTGTCAGCTATCTTTCCACTTTTTTCACGCTTCATCCGGGGGATGTCATTTCAACAGGAACCCCTGCCGGTGTCGGTCTCGGACTCAAACCGCCGGTTTATCTCAAGGCTGGGGACAGGATGCGCCTGGGTATTGACGGGCTTGGAGAACAGAACCAGATTGTTGCCGCTGAGCAGGGATAATATTCATTTACCGCCGCGCTGCACTGATCATTGCTGTTCATCTGTCCAGAACCGGCACCCCTGATGTTCGGGGATGTCACCTGGAAACACCAGTCCACTGTAGCCGAGGGGCAAGACTTGAGAAGCTGGTGCCAGTTTGCCTTCCCAGGGGAAAGACCACGCTTTCATCTGTATAAAACCAGAAGGCATGTGGTCTGTTCATGACAACAGGCACAGCATCTACATGTTGCCTATCAGTCCGTGGAATTCTGCATCCATCAGAATCTGATTGACGATAGCGGAGAGCTGGTCGTTCAGCATTTTTTCGATTTCTTCTATCTTTGGTCGTGATACCGAGTCCTTGCTGTCATTGCGGGTGTACTTTTTCTTAAGCGTCGCCTTGCTGTTTTTTACCTCCAGGGTTACCTCGCTGACAGCCTCGGAGTTGTATAGCAATTTTGGCTTGGTGACAGTCACCAGTAACTGATTGAGGTTGAGGAGAACGCGAACGGGAGCGTTGCTTTCAAACTGAAGCCCTTGTTCACGGAGCCCGCCAACAAGTCGTTCTGTAATAACTATATGGGGTGGGCTGAGGTTTGTAACTTTGACGACAGGTTCATTCTTAACTTTGAAAACAACAACCTCTACATTCTCCCTGGCATCACGCCCGCGAACAGACGCCGCCGAATTGGCATACACTACAGAGGATTGAGCCGGAATCTGCAGGTTGAGGTTGGCAGTTTCCGGATACTTCACGGAGCAGCCGGGGAAGAGAAGGACACATGCAAGCAGAACGATTTTTTTCATCCAATACTCCTTGAAAATAACGATGATGATACGTTTAGGTCACATCCTTTAAACGCTGACTGCCAGCGTCTTCGAAGTAATTATCTAAACCAGATCAGCATACAGTATAACAACCATACTTGAAGCCTGAAAGAGTATGAGCCATATATTTTCCTCATACTTAAAGAAAAAATAAAGGAAAGGGGCTGAGATGATCCTGTGACGGGAATCACAATCCTGGAAATAGAGCTACCTCGACAGCCACAATGTGGCATTTTTATTATTGTGCCTGATGCTTATTGTATATGAGCCTAATCGTGACGTTGGTTAACATCCGGCAGGTTGAATTTCGTGCAACTAAAGACGCCTTATTTAAATGTAGCACGCACAAGAAATTTTAACATTCAAGGTGGAGGACATAACGATGGCTATTGTAACGATTTCCAGACAGTTAGGTAGCCTTGGTGATGAAGTCGCCAGGTCAGCAGCAGACAAACTCGGATACGGGTACATTGAAAAAAATCAAATAAGCGAGACGCTTTCTAAGCTTGGTTTTTCAGTATCCGAGGTTGATAAATACGATGAAAAAAAGCCATCTGTATGGCAAACCCTTTCCATTCAGAAAAAATTATTCGCACACTTGATTCAAGCTGCTGTCTATGAACTTGCTGCCAAGCAAAATGTTGTGATTGTAGGCCGTGGGGGACAGATGATATTAAAAGATGTCCCAGGGGTGATACACGTACGGATAATCGCACCGTATGCTGAAAGAATAACGCGGCTGATGGAACAGATGAAATGCGAGGAGAAAAGCGCACAGCGGGCCATTCGCCAAGGTGATCGAGACTCATCCGGATACCTGAGTACGTATTTTGATGCTGATTTGGATAATAGTGGTCTTTATGACCTAGTCATAAATACCCGGGCAATTACCCTGGATACGGGTGTTAAAATGATCACTGCTGCCGTCGAGGCTTTTCAGACCAGTAAAAGCCCCTCAGTATCTGAAAAATTAATTGATCTTGCCCTGAATCAGAAAGCCAGGGCCGCCCTGCTTGGATATGACGGTGTGGAAATAGTGAATCTGGTCGTGGAAAAAGGGGTCGCCACTCTGTCAGGCTTAGTCAGGTCGCCGGTAATAAAGGAACATTGTGAAAAAACCATAGCAAACATCGAAGGTATCGAATCGGTAAACAACCAGTTAAACATAGCTGATAATACCAAGATATATTAATACCCCGTTCCGGCGCTCGCGCTCATATCGATGCTCCCGTGGATCGTACTCCTAAATGAATGGTGGACGATTCTATTACGGGGACAGTATATTTAATTGCAGTCCACCCAGAAGAGCAGGATTACAATCAACTGACAGGAATTCGGGAAATTTTACAGTAACATTATTAGCGATTCTGAATCAGGCTCTTTACGCTAAAAATGAGCATGATGAGTACCACTGCTGCAACTGAAATCACTGTTCCACCCATCCAATTAAGATTTCCATCCGAACAAACGAACCCAAATTGACAAAATACAGGCAGAAATTTTTTCCAGATGCCCAAGACAAAAGGTGAAATAGCCTCCCAGGCTTGAGCAATATAAGGAGATATCTTTTCCCAAAATTCAGAAAGATAGAAAAGGACCTTCTCCCAAATTTCAATCAGTTTCTCCATGGTGTCTCCAGGCCGATGTCAGGTAATCTATGACGGTGGTTATTGTTAGGTACAGAAAGTAACATACTACCCGCCTCGGTTGCATCCAAAAAATGCGGCAACGTCCTTTTCCCTGGCGGTATGAAGCATTCTCGTAGGTTTAGGTTTTCATAGAAGAAGGCCTGACAAACCCCATCGGTTAAGCATTTCCAAAACTTTCCCGGAATTTGTCAGCATTTACCTTGAGCTCAGCCATTGACATACCTGCTTTATAAAGCGCCGATCCCAAACCGAACCCGGCAACTCCTGCGGCGGTGTAATGTCGCCAGTTTGAAGGAGTAATCCCTCCAACAGGAATCACCATGCAATCCTCAGGCAGTACCGCTTTCATTGCCTTTATCACAGACGGGGATACTAATTCTGCTGGAAATATCTTGAGGCCGTCCGCACCTGCTTTAAGAGCGTTTAATGCCTCGGTTGGAGTGGCAACACCCGGCAGACAGACAAGGCCGCAGGATTTAGCGTAGGCGATCACCTCGGGATTGCAGTTTGGGGATATAATCAGTTTCCCGCCTGCCTGGACGACGTTGTCTACTTCGGAAACTTCAAGCACCGTGCCTGCGCCGCTGAGAATGTCCGACCCAAAAGACTCGCAAAGAGCCTTAATACTGTCGTATGGTGCAGGCGAGTTGAGTGGTACCTCTATAATCCTGAACCCTGCTTTTTTAAGGATAAGTCCCGCGTCACAGATCTCATCTGCTTTGATTCCTCTGAGAATTGCAATAAAAGGGAATTCTTCCAGTGCCTCTGTCAAGTCCACAATAATTATCCCCGCTCAATTAACTTTGCGTCACAGGCAACCCGCATCAGGCCGGCTGCAGCAAGATCGTCATCTGCCATCTCCGGATGGAACCCACAGGCTGCAAGAGCAACCTCATATCTTTTCGCCAATGCACTTGCTCCGCATATCACCGGGTTCACATCTTTCTTCAGGCCGCTCCCCAGTGCCTCCTGTATTTCAGTGCCCAGCAAAAGTCCGGAAATATAGTCTCGGATCGATTCCTGTCGCATTTTATTCATGATTGGCTTGGCCCGCGCTCCAAATAGCTTGGAGAGTATCCCGCCGCTATCCTCATCCGAAGAAAAACCTTCCCTTACACCGTCAAGAAAGGCATCAGGATCTTCGTCATCGGTGACAAGACGGCCTAAAATGGTATGTTCGGTCAACGCACTGAACAGCTCTCCGGTCATGAACGTCCAAAACCGTTTAATCGTCTGTCCCTCCATCCGAATCCATTTTGAATGTGTTCCCGGCAGAATGGACATAAATGGTGTCTCACATTCAAAGCCGGCCATTTGCGTTTCTTCGCCCCGCATGATGTTCGCAACGGGAAGATCCTGGCAGACTCCTGGTAGAAAATAAACCGTCTGCCCATGGCTGGTGCTCTTTTTTGTAAGATTTTTTGAGAGATCAGTCAATTGAGCCGGGCAGGTGAGATATGGCGTTTCTATCCAGCCCTGTTTGCTCGTAATCATTCCAGAGGCGATGATCGGAATATGAGGATACTTTGTCAGCCAGTTTTCAAGCTGGTCGAAAAGCACATCCTCAAAGGCGCTGTCTCCTACCTGCATAATACCGGCTGGAGCGGAAATTTTATCAACACATCTCTGCGACCGATCAAACAGGTAAGCCCTGAATGATGTGGTTCCCCAATCTATACCAATTAATTCGGACATACTATTCGGATATCCTATTTAGCCATTAACCCGGGTAGAGGAAGTTCTGGTTCAGCTTCAAGCTCAGACCGAAAAGTGTTTCATGAAATCCAGATCCAGTTCAATGCCGAGCCCTGGCCCCTGGGGTATCGATACATATCCGCCATTCTCCTGAACCTGGTCTAAAACGCCAAGTGAGATGGACAAAAGTTCTTCACGAAATTTGTTTGGAGTCGTGTCATACTCAAGCATAGGCTGTAACGGGTGCGCGCCACCCGGCAGGTCAGGCAGCGCTGTCAGAAGATGAAGATTTGTTGCGACGGCGACAGCAGAACCCCACACATGATTGATCACAGGGACAAAATGGGTGTGAGCAAGAGCGAGCACTTTCTGGTATTCAGTAATGCCTCCAAGTCCGCAGACTTCAGGCTGCAGGACATCAACGCACCTTCTCTCGATCAGGTCCCTGAAACCCCAGCGGGTAAATTCACCCTCTCCACCGGCGATATTCATATCGAGCGCCTGACACAGGTCTCTGTATCCCTGATGGTCCTCGGATGCTACCGGCTCTTCAAACCAGTAGACGCCAAGTTGTTCAAGCGCTCTGCCCAGAGGTATTGCTTCCCGTGCCGTATAGGCATGGTTGGCGTCAACCATCAACTTGATATCCTGACCAATCGAGTTTCTAACCGCTTTGACCAGCTCAATATCCTTTTTCGGACCTAAACCGATTTTCATCTTTACCGCCTTAAAACCATGCTCCACAATAGCAGCACTTTCCGCTGCAAATCTATCGGGCAGATCCGGTACCCGCTGCAGCATCATTCCATATCCATAGACAGGGATGGTTTCTCTGAATGCTCCTCCAAGGAGCTGGTAAACAGGCAAGCCCAAAGCCTTTCCGGCAATATCCCATAGAGCAATATCTACACCGGACAGAGATTGAATGGGCATGCCCTTCTGTCCATGGTCGCGCAGCAGATTATAGACATTATGCCAGATGACCTCACGATCGAGGGGATTCATGCCGACAGCCATCGGCTGGATGACCTTTTCGACAATGGTCTTGTTGGCCAGCGCAACATTGCCGCCGCCGAAGCATTCACCCCAGCCGGTTATTCCCTCATCGGTATTCACCTCGACAATGTGGGCTGTTCGCAGCGTGTAATACTGCTGTGAGTAGCCTAGCTCCTCCTCGAGCGGATACTGTAGTACGTGGCTTTTTATTTTCGTGATTTTCATGCCGAAATATTCCGTTTTTAATCGCTTACTTTATTTAGACTCCATTCAGCGGTATCAAGATGGGTCGCCATACGCGCTGCCGCTCTGTCAGGATCATGTTCTCTCATCCACGAACTTCTGAGGGAGGGTCTGTTAATACTGCGCGGGCGGGCGCCCCGTCACCTCGGTCAATTTTGAGTGGCAGACAGTACAATGTGTAACAGCCCGGATTTACCCGTGTCAGGTCAAGCCCCTCGATGACCCAGATTCCGGCCTCAAGCAACGCCCGGTGCGTGGCCACACCGTCATGATAGAATCCTCCCACTGACAGATAATCAATGCCAATCGTCATGATGCGAAGAGACGCCAGGTAATGCGCAGCAACAGCCGAAATATAGACAAAATTCTTGTTAAACGAAGTTTCCCACCAGCGACTCGTTGAATTTCTGGTTTTGAGCAAAATACGCTCACCTTCGCGAATTGTATGCACTTCGAGGGATTCGCGGCTTATCGAATGCTCATCCGCTACTTCAATCACCCGGCAAACGCCAAGCACTGCTTCAAGGGGCATTGACTCCATGCCTGCTCCATCAGCCAGGAAATGAACCGGCGAATCCATGTGCGTGCCCGTGTGCGCACCCATGCTGAGTCGGGAAACAGTAGCGTCGTCACCCTGGCCCTGATCCCGCATGCGGGAGATGTCCACTGGAGGGTCTCCCGGCCAGGTGATCATGCCCGGTGAGATCGGAATTGAGATATCAATGAATGTATTTTTTTCTGCGTGATCTTTTTTTTCATCTAACACAATCGTCACCCATTTTCAGTAAATCCTGGATAAAGCGTCATTCCGCCGTCAATAAACAGAGTCGTGCCGTTAATGTAATCAGCCTCATCAGACGCCAGCCATACCGCCGCCCGGGCGATATCTTCAGGCTCGCCAATTCGTTTATAGGGAACCAGCTTCATCAGTTTGTCATAAGCCTCCCGGGTCTCCCAGGCGGGGCGGTTAATTGGCGTGCGGATAGCCCCCGGTCCGATACTGTTGACGCGAATTCTGTATGGCGCTACCTCCTGGGCGATGCTTTTCATCATCAACATGACGCCGCCTTTACTTGCAGCGTAGTTGACATGGCCAGCCCAAGGAATGACTTCATGAACAGAGCTCATACAAATGATCTTACCTGCTGCGCAGGAGACAGCCTTATTGACCCCGCGGCGTTTAAATTCGCGAATCGCTTCTCGTGCGCAGAGAAATTGCCCCGTCAGATTTACATCTATGACCTGCTGCCATTGTTTAAGCGTCAGCTCATCAAAGGGTGCGTCACGCTGAATACCGGCGTTATTGACCAAAATATCGATGGTGCCGAACGCCTCGATCATCTGCTTGAACATGGCTTGCACCTGGGCCTCGCTCGAGACATCTGCTTGAATTGCAATTGCCCTGCTCCCGCAACGTTCGATTTCCTCGCAAACTGCGGCTGTTGACTCCGGATTTGCAATGTCGTTCACCACGACATCTGCTCCGGCATGGCCCAGGCCTATGGCAACAGCTTTGCCTATGCCTGAACCGGCGCCGGTGACAAGCGCCTTCTGCCCCTCCAGGAGTTTAATGACCGGGCAGCTCGGCAGGACGACTTCGGGTAGTGATTGATTCATTTCTTTCCTCATATGTCAGAGATACTGGCCGAAGCTCAGGTCAGCGGTCGACGCGGATACAAGAGTTTTGCGACCAATCCGGTCCATCCCGTCTGATGCGATGCGCCAGCACCGCGCCCACTGTCCCCATGAAAATATTCATAGAAGAGCAGATGATCACGAAATTTCGGATCGTGCTGCATCTCGGGAGAGTGACGATAGATCGGTCTCTCATTGCGATCGTCCAGGCGAAACAGTCGGGTCAATCGTTCCGATAATCGATCAGATATTTCGAGAATAGAGAGATAGTTCCCTGAGCCTGTTGGATATTCGAGCTTGAATTCATCGCCATAGTAGTGATGAAATTTCTGCAGCGACTCGATAATCAGGAAATTGATTGGAAACCATATGGGGCCGCGCCAATTGGAATTGCCGCCAAACATCCGGTTTGATGATTCGGCCGGGGTATACTGTATCTGGTGATCCTGACCTTGATGTTCAAAAACATAGGGGCTCTGCTCATGCACTTTCGAAAGACTTCGGATACCGTACTCGGATAAAAATTCACCGGAGTCCAACATTCGACTCAGCAGACGCTTCATGCGACGGCCACGGAGCAGCGACAGCAAACGCCTGTCTCCCCTTCCCGGCTCATACCAGTGTGAAACCAGTGAAGCAAGGCCCGGCTCCTCCTCCAATGTCCGGTTCAGTTCCTCGGCGAAACGGGGCAATTTTTTCAGCGTCTCAGGCTCGATCGTTTCAACGGCGAAGAGCGGAATAATACCGACAAGCGAACGCACCTTAAGTGCAATACGCTCCATACGGCCATCAGGCCGTGGCAATGAGAGTTCGTCATAGTAGAAGCCATCTTCTTCATCCCAGAGGCCAATACCGCAACCTGCCATGTTGGTCATTGCCTCGGCAATATGCAGGAAGTGGCGAAAGAACTTGATTGCCATCTCTTCATATACTGCGTTGTGAAGGCTCAATTCCAATGCGATGCGCATCATGTTCAGGCAATACATTGCCATCCATGCTGTGCCGTCAGCCTGATTGATGTGTCCTCCGGTCGGCAGTGGCCTGCTGCGATCAAAGACGCCGATGTTGTCCAGTCCCAGAAAACCGCCTTGAAATACGTTGCGGTCTTCGACATCTTTACGGTTAACCCACCAGGTAAAGTTGAGCATCAGCTTATGGAACGCCTGCTCTAAAAAGGCAAGATCCCCATCTCCCCCACGCTGTGTTCTTTCAATCTGGAACACTCTCCAGCAGGCCCAGGCATGTACCGGCGGGTTCACGTCACAAAAATTCCATTCATATGCCGGCAGCTGGCCATTCGGATGCAAATAGCGTTCCCGCGTGAACAAAAGCAATTGCTGTTTGGCAAAATAGGAATCGACCAACGCGATGGGCAGGCAATGAAAGGCCAGATCCCAGGTCGCGTACCATGGGTATTCCCAGGTGTCAGGCATGGAAATGACATCAGCATTATGAAGGTGACGCCAATCGTTGTTTCGCTCGTGCTTTCGAAATTCCGGTGTTTCGGACAAATCACCGTCAAGCCAGCGGTCAACATCATAGTAGTACCACTGTTTGCTCCAAATCATACCCGCGAGCGCCTGGCGCTGAATCGCACCTGCATCCTGGTCTGTGATGCGGCATTGCAGCTGTTGATAAAACGCATCCGCTTCAGCCCGGCGCTGAACCAATATATTCTCAAAGCCCGCCAATGAGTGGTTAACTCCCAGACGTGCTCGAAAGATCGCCGTCTCATGGGCCGGTATATCCGTGTGGAATTTTACCCCGGCCTTGCTCCCTCTCATCTGCGGATTTACCGCATCGAGTTGCCGGTTTATGACGTAACGGTGAAAGGAATCCTTTGGGTAAGGGACATCCTGGGCAGCTGTCTCGTTATCACAGAATATAATATCCCCGGGATCACTGACCAGCAGAAAATGCTCAAATTCCGGATGGTCAACATGCACAGTCCCGTCCTCTGCATAGAGTGAGGGGTGATACGCACCTTTTTTAAAACTCCAGTCATTGCGAAACCAGAGTTGAATGATCAGCGTTATCGGGTGAACATCGTTCCCGTGATTAGTCACCTGCACATTGAGCAGGATATCATCGACATCTCCCTTGGCGTATTCAACGAGAACATCAAAATAGCGATCATCATCAAAAACACCGGTTTCCAGCAATTCGTACTCTTTTTCATCGGTGCTGCGTGAGCTGTTGATAGCTTCGAGTTCGCCATAGGGAAACGGCGCCTGCGGATATTTATAGAGCATTTTGCAATAGGCATGTGATGGCAGTGCGTCCAGGTAGTAGTAATACTCTTTAACATCCTCCCCGTGATTACCCTGGGCATTAGTCAGTCCAAAGAGGCGCTCCTTCAAGATGGCATCCTTGCCATTCCAGAGTGCCAGGCCAATACAGAGCTGCTGCCGATCATCACTGAACCCGGCTAAACCATCCTCACCCCAGCGATATGCCCGCCTGCGGGCGTCATCATGAAGAAAAAAATCCCAGGGTTCTCCTTCTGGAGAATAATCTTCACGAACAGTACCCCACTGACGTTCGCTGAGATACGGGCCCCAGCGATACCATGATTTTTCTCCAGACTCCTGTTGCGCCAGTCGTTTGCCTTCGACAGTCTGCGCCAGCGTTTCGCAATCAGGACAACATTTTCTTACCATATCAGACAGCTGCCACTCCGCTTATTGAATACAATTGTAAGAGGTCGCACGTTTCTTGTCTCTTGTTCGTCAGGATTGTTCCACGATTCCTTATAACCGATGCATAGTTGAGCTAAGCACTTTTAATCATCGGTTAACATTAATGCCTGGAGCATGAAGATGCACAGGAAAGTTAATTTATAGTAATTCTAATTTTGTCAGTTCAAAATTTTAGCTGATACGTTTACAGGAAGGCTTCGCTCAATTTTAAGGTAATGGGTGCTGTTTTATCTAGAACAACCGGCTGCACGAGGATGCAAAGAATTACGATTTCTGCTCACTAGCCGCCTGGAAGGAAGAAATGGGCGTGTTCGAGCCGGCCTCACATTGGCGTAAAGGTCCAGGGAAGCGCGAAACCCGGCAGACACATTTTTGCGGCCTTTCTCGGGTGGAGGATAGTCAGCATGCGACTACGGCCCCAGGATGATCCCATCATAGGCTCTGGCCTTTTCCAACAACTCGTCACGCAGGGTCGGTACCATATTTTTCAAGGCTTACAAAACCGGCCTCCTCATAGTCAAAATGAATAGCAGCACCGGACTTTTCTATGACTGCTGCAGCAACATTCATTGAAGCCTCGACAATCTCAGGGCCAATACCATCACAGGGTATAACTAGGATTCGTATAGCCTGCTTCTTTACGAATATATAAGGATTTACGGAAGCAATTCCGTTTACACCTGCAGCTCAGCTCTAACCGGTGGATAATTGAGAGAGCTCCTGGAAAAAAATTTTCCCCGATACTCCTGATCAATTGACGGTGATGAACTTTTTAACAAGCGAAGGTCAGCGGGCGGCAGGAACCATAATGTTTCCTTCCATAATTCTTCGGGCTGTGCGAAAAATGGTAGCCTGGCGATAAACAATATGTGTGCCCTGCTGCTCAACCTCGCTGCCGGCATCCATTACCCCGCTCGGATGACCAAAACGCAGAATGCTGCTGCTGGAGGCGCTGCGTGTCGCAACCTGATTGACGACACTGCCGCCTATCTTTGCTGAACCAGCAGCACAGATGGCTGCAGTTCCCGGCAATGCTTTGTGCAGACGTCCCATGGATATGCATCGAATGACGACATCTGTTTCAGAACTTTCAATTATTTCCCCCTCCATGCTCTTATAGGTCGTGGAAGGGAAGACAACAGCTATTTTGGGGACAGCCTGCGATGAAATCGAGGCCTTCTCCTCATTTTCGGCAAATCCAAGCATTACCGCTGCGCGGGCTCTGATCGACTCAATCATGGCGGCGGTTTCGATTGTATCGAACTGGGCAAGATCCTTCACATCGATACCAAGATCATCCGCCGTAACAAAAACAAACGGATTCCCCGCATCAACAATGGAACATTCAATCTCACCGATCCCTTTTATATTTTTGAGCGTGTCGATAACATTTCCTGTCGGCAGCAGCGAACCGGTAAGTGAGCCGCCCGGATCGATGAAATGGAGCGTTATCCTGCTGCCTGTTCCATTGACACCGGGTATCCTGTAATTCCCGGATTCATCGAATTTCCCATTGTTAACGTGTACTTCGGCGAGAATTAATTTGTTTGTGTTGCGCTGATGAATACGAACGACAGCGGTTGGCTCGGTCGCTGGAACAAGACCTTCATCGATTGCAAAAGGAGCAACTGCGCTGGAGATATTGCCACAATTTCCGACAAAATCTACATACGGCTTATCAACGGCCACCTGTCCGAAATAATAGCTCACGTCAAACCGGGGATCTTCAGATCTGGAGATCACGGCAACCTTGCTGCTTGAACTGACACCACCGCCGAGACCATCAATCTGGCGGCCGGTCGAGTCCGGACTGCCGAGTGCCGATAGGAAAATCGACTCCCATTTATCTGATTCGGCCGGTAGATCGCATTCTTTAAAAAACAGCGCCCTGCTTGTTCCACCGCGCATAACGACGGCTGGTATTCGTGTCTGCATTTCTTATATGGTTATCCTAGATCTTATGTTTTTTCCTACCTATCATTGGCTCTGCAACAGACTGATGACTGCCGGCATGGTAGTTAATAAGATTACCGGCGAGTAGGACAGCTCTATCTTTTTCGGTCAGATCGGGAAGAGAGAGGGTCAGGGGGCAAACGGTTTCGCCGTTGATTAGCCAGCCACCGACAGTTTCACTCCCGTTTTCAACGAGATTTTTTATGCCAGGCAGGAAGATATAACTGTCCAGTGACAAATCTGAAAGTTCAGATTCGCTGATAAGCGGCAGAATTCCCCAGTTTATACAGTTCGATCGATAGCGTTTGGTTGCATATTCCCTGGCGACATTAGCCCAGACCCCCAGCACTTTCCGGCATGACGCCGCCTGCTCCCGGGCCGAACCGTCGCCCGGTTTGACTGAACTGACCAGGTTGTCGATATCGTCTGAATGGCTGTGCCTGGAAAGAATCCGATAGGCGATGGTACCCCGTCTGGCCGTCTCCTTGTTGAGCATTTCCTTTGTCACGGGAGGCAGGTCAAGTTCCCCGCATTGTGCATCGATTTGCCCCTCCTCCAAGAGCGCATCCTCTTCGATCAGGTGATTACCATTTACAACAAAACATCCATTATCCGTCAACGTTACCACAGCTTATTTCTCTGATTTTATGACTTTTATCTAAGCATCGGCTGAACATTTATTGCGTAATCTTCGTATTGTGCACAGGAAAATCAGAAGAAAGGCTCAGACCTGTAAATTAACTGAAAAATAGTTCCTTCAGAATCGAGAAAGAAACATGTCTTGCCGCTGATTGAGGAGGTATCCAAATAGCACTCCTGGTCAGGTGCTGAATTTCGGCGCCATCTTTTCAATCCTGGAACCATCCTCCCGAGCTGCACGGCCATACGTATCCTGACGCCACAGATACCAGAGATACTCGAATTGTAAGGCAAGGTGTATAGCCTCGCCAAGTTCTTTCCCTGGAGCCGTGCCGTTGTAGAAGACAACCTTTCTCGTTTCAAAACCATCAACCAGGTCGCCAAGATCAGCCAGAAACGGAATTGTTTTTTCAGATATTCCGCCTCCGATCAGGCATTGCAGCGATTTCTTCTTAGCCTCGATAAATACGTTGCGAGTCGCCTTCAGGACATCGGGGTGATTCACATCTCCGAGTTTCATGGCACCGCTCAGATCGGTACGACCAATGACAATGCCGTCGAGCATGTCGACATTGGGTGCTGCCAGAATTTTTTCAATGTTTTGAGCACCATCGAGCGTTTCTATATTGATCAGCAACTTCTTTTCATCTATTTCGTCGTCCTCATAGATATCGCCGGCCATATCCAGAAACTTTTCCAGGGCAAACTGGGATTCGATCATCGGCGCCAGCAGGATAGCCGAGTCATGATCCCGGGCAATGCGGGCATCGGTTATGGCCTCACAGCCGCCTATTTTGATGGAGAGACCGATGCCGGCCTCCATGGTCATCAACTTGGTTCTGAGAATCTCGTTGAGCCGGATCCCCTCGGCCTCCATCGCCACTTTTACATCAGTGACGCCATACTCCCTGAGATCTTTGAGGACCTCTATCATCTGTTTTTCTCTTGTATTCATCTAACCCCTCAATCCTGATAGTTTCAGCGGCTCCGCTCTTTCAGCTCAACCCGGCCGTCTTGCTGCTCTTATTTTTGATCAGATTGATTCTGCCTCCGACCTTGATCGCATCAAGGTCCATCTGGCACAGTGGAGACACAACATGAAACTCGATCTGTTTTGACCTGTTTTTGACCAGGTACTGTTCTCCCTCGCGCAGTTCTTCAGTGTCGATAACCAGCTGATCACCCTGGTCAATCGATTCGTAATCTTCACTATTCTGAAACCGCAGCGGGAGTAATCCCCAGTTAACCATGTTTGCCAGGTGCAGCCGGGAAAAGTCAAAGGCGATTACCGCCTTAACACCAAGATACCTGGGCACCATTGCCGCCTGTTCACGACTTGAACCCTGAGCATAGTTCGTTCCAGCCACCACGATACTGGTACCTGCCTGTTTCGCCCTGTCAGCAAAGCTATCATCGACTACTTTGAAGGCATGCTTGGCAAGCTCGGGTATATTGGAGCGTATCGGCAGATAGAGCGCTCCTGCCGGGCAGATATGATCGGTGGTAATGTCATTTCCAAGTTTGAGAAGAACCTCGCCTTGAGTCTCGTCCGGCAGGGGTGACATTGGCGGGATCGGCCTCATGTTCGGGCCCCGACGGATCTCGGCCCGCTTTTCCCGCTCACCTGGCAAGATAAAAATGGAGCGGTCATCTTTGAAGAATTCCGGCATTTCGTACGAGTATGGTTCCAGGTCGATATCGCGCGGATCCGTGATCACCCCGGTAATCGCAGAAGCGGCGGCTGTTTCCGGGGCACACAGGTAAACCTGGGCTGAGGGAGTGCCGCTGCGGCCCAGAAAGTTCCGAGGTGTGGTTCGCAAAGATACGCCGTCGGTCTGCGGGGCAAACCCGCTTCCATTACAGCCCCCGCAGAACATCTCAAACACCCGGACCCCCGCCTGCACAATCGCATCATAAGCTCCGCGCTCAACACTTTCACGCAGCACCGTCTGGGTAGCAGGATAGAAACCGGCGTCAACGTCCGGATTGACCCTCTGGTTTTTCAGGAGATGCGCGATGGACAGCACATCGTGCAGAGACGTGTTGGTGCAGCTGCCGAACATCACCTGGTCCACCCTGGTGCCGGCCACGTCCCGCACAAGCACGATATTGTCCGGCTGGTGCGGTAGGGCGATCAGCGGTTCCAATTCAGACAGGTCGATCTCCAAAACCTCGTCGTACTCACCATCGTCATCCGCTGCCCAAGAGCTCCATTGTTGTTCACGATGATAGGCCCGCATCCATTTCCTGGTATTTTCATCACTGGGGAAAATCGAAGTCGTTGCCCCGGTCTCGGCTCCCATATTGGTTATCGTGGAGCGTTCGGCAACATTGAGGGTCTTGACCCCGGGGCCGGAATATTCAAGGATCTTGCCGACCCCGCCTTTGACCGAGATGCGCCGCAGCACTTCCAGGATCACATTTTTGGCCGACACGAACGGCGGCAGACTTCCTGTCAGACGAACGTTGACGATGGTGGGCATGGTGAAATAAAACGGTTCTCCAGCCATCGCCATGGCCGAATCAAAGCCTCCCACCCCGATCGACAACATTCCCAGTCCACCGGCAGCTGTCGAGTGGGAATCTCCACCGATCAGGCTCCTGCCGGGCACGCCCCAGTGCTCCAGATGGAGCTGGTGACAGATCCCGCTTCCCTTGCGGGAGATCGTGACTCCGACTTTGGCGGTGATGTCCTGCAAATAGCAGGCGTCATCAGCATTCTTGAAATCTGCCTGGAGCAAGTTGTGGTCCATATAGTGGACGGTTACCTCCGGAACAACTGTTTCAACGCCCATAGCCTCCAGCGCCAGGAACGCCATGACGCCATTTACGTCGTGGGTCAGGGTCTGATCAGCCCGAATACCTATCCGCTGCCCTTTTTCCATCTCACCGTCTACCAGAGCAGCAGTGATCAGCTTTTCTGTTAGTGTTAAACCCATTTTATATCGTTCCTTTGTTGCCCAACTATCAGTTAGGAGGGTGGTCTGCTTGTGCATGTCAGTTTTTGCGCTGCACCAGGCGTCACAGCATTGGCCCAGTGAATACCGGCTGCGAAGCCCATGAACGCGAGCACCAAGTGAGTGATGCAGGTCGGGGCCTGAAACAGCACGGTCCTATCTCCTTTGGAAACCTTCATCGCAATGAGCAAATCGGTCTCCATTACAGACTCAAGAAGCACCACAAGGATGATCGGCACAAGCGGAATGCACATTTTCCTCAGGAAGTAGTCAAGAACCTCCGGCAGCGTCAGTTACTCATTTTCGGTTCAATCGCCGCCCTGGATGACCTCGTCCATCTCGTCATCGGAATGATCAGCCTTCATACGCTTTTTCACCTTCTTGCCAAAGAAGATCGGCAGGACAAAGCCGGCGATCGCAATGGTCCAAATGGTGATGGCCAGAGGGCTGCCAAAAAGGATCAACCAGTCACCGTCCGACACCGTCAAGGCCCGGCGCAGATTCACCTCCATCTCGTTGCCGAGCAGGATGCCGAGGATGACCGGTACCAGGGGCACCCCAAGTTTGCGCAGCAGCCACCCCATAAAACCGAAGCAGACCAGCAACATCACGTCGAAGGTCGAACCGGTGAGGCCATAGATGCCGACGAAAGAAACCATCGCCACCACCGGCATCAGGATCCTCGTAGGAATCAGCAGCACGCGGGTGAACAGGCCAACCATCGGGAGATTCATCGCCAGCAGAATGAAGTTGGCAATAAAGAGCGACGCTATCAGACCCCAGACGACGTCGGGGTTTCTCTGGAACAGCAGTGGCCCCGGCGTGATGTTGAGCTGAAGCAGCACCGCGAGCAGCACCGCGGTAGTGCCGGAACCGGGCACGCCAAGTGCCAGCATCGGTACCAGCGCCCCGCCGGAAGCCGCGTTGTTGCCGACTTCAGGCGCTATGACGCCGCGTGGATCACCCTTGCCAAAGGTCTTGCCCTCGCGGTCGACGGTGTTCTTTTCCACCGAGTAGGAGAGAAACGATCCCAACGATGCCCCCGCTCCCGGCAGAACGCCGGCAACGAAACCGATTATTGTCGACCGTATCATCGTCGGTATGGAACGCCTCAGCACACGGAAATCGGGAATCAGCCGGCCGATCTTCATACTGGGCTTGGCCGCGGCGCTGCCATGGTGATGCTCGATGAAGATGAGCACTTCGCTCAGGGCGAATAAGCCGACGATGGCGATCAGGAAATCGATTCCGTCGTACAGGTGGATATGGTCGAAGGTGAAGCGTTGCGAACCGGTCTGCGAGTCGCTGCCGATCATCGCAATGCCGAGGCCCAGTGCAGCGGCGAAGGCCGACTTCGCCTGGTTGCTGGCCGTTATGCCGCCTAGTGTCGCGAACGCCATCGTAAACAGGGCGAAATACTCGGCCGGGCCGAACAGCAGCGCAATCTTGACCAACTGCGGCGCGAGGAATACCAATCCCCAGGTGGCGAAGAAGGCGCCGACAAATGAGGCAACGCCGGAGAGCGCCAGCGCTTCTCCCGCCTTGCCCTGCTGGGCCATTGGATAGCCATCCAAACAGGTCATCATCGCCGGTTCGTCGCCGGGAATGTTCAGCAGGATCGAACTGATACGCCCGCCATACATGGCGCCATAGTAGACGCTGGTCAGCAGGATCATGGACGCCGTGGGTCCAAGCCCCAGTGTGAAAGCAATGGGGATAAGGATCGCCACGCCATTGGCCGGGCCGAGACCCGGCAAGGCGCCCATGAGCGTACCAAGAAAGCAGCCCAGGAGGGCTAGTAAAAGGTTCTGAGCGGTCAATGCGACGGTGAACCCATCAGCCAGATTTGAAAGAATTTCCATTTGCTTGGCCCCCTAGAAACCCAATGGTCCCTTGGCCAGCGACAGGCCGAGGATCATATGAAAGACTACGTAGATGCCCACAGCAGTTCCGACACCGGTGATCAGGGAGCTAAACGGCCTGCTGCCGAGGCGCCATGACAGGTAGGCGGTGGCGAAGACGGTCGCGATCACGAACCCGACTCTGGATAACGCCCAGGCATATAAAAACATAACTGCAGTGGCAAAAATGATCTCAATGAGTTTGACCAGGTTCGGCCATTCCGGCTCCGCATCCGGTCGCAACAGTATGTACAGCGAACAGATTACGAGCACGGTCCCGACGATGTACGGAAAGGCCCTCGGGCCGATCACATCGATCATGAAACTGTCGGGAATGATGGAAGTGGCCCAGAGATAAAACACGGCAAGCGCCAGTCCAAAAAAGCCGAATATCCGGTCGCTCATTAGATCCCCCTTCTTCAAGCGATGAAAAAAATGAGAGGCTGCCCCAGACCTTGGGGCAACCTCCAGGCTAGCATTACTTGAGAATGCCGATTTCTTTTGAGAGTTCGGTGATATCCTTGATGTTCCCCCTGACGAAATTGTCCATGTCCGGGCCAAAGTTATTGAAGGATTCGATCGCCTTGGCCTCAAGGTCTGCCTGGAACGCCTCGGATTCGGTCATCTTCATGATCGCATTCTTCCAGAACTCCTTGGCTTCGTCCGAAGCACCTTTCGGCATATAGAGACCGCGCCAGTTGGCGCCAATCACGTCATAGCCCTGCTCCTGTGCCGTCGGGATGTCGGGATACGCCTTCAACCGTTTGGGTCCGAGAATCGCCAGTACCCGCACGTCGCCGGAATCGACGAAACCACGAATTTCGGAGAAGTCGCCGGACAGTGCGTCGACCGCGTTTGAAAGCAGGCCGGTCATTGCTTCCCCGCCGCCTGAGTAGGCGACGTACTTGAGCTTGGTAACATCCTTGACACCAGCGGCCTTGGCCAGCAGCATCGGCTTGATGTGGTCATAACTGCCGACCGAAGAGCCGCCAGAGATGCCAACTGAACGCGGATCGGCCACGATGGCGTCCATCATCTGCTTGAGATCCTTGAATTGCGAATCCTTATTGACAGCGATGGCACCGTACTCAGCGCCGAAGGTCGCAAGCCAGTGGACATCGTCAGCCGTAGCACCCTTGAAAATGCCTTGTGCCAGACGTGCGCTGGTGCTCACCGATGCGGCAACGATCAGGTTATTGTCGGTGTTACGCTCCGTTGTAACGTGAGCAAACGCCACGCCACCGCCGCCACCATTCATGTTGGTGACCTGCATTGCCTGCTTGGTCAAACCCAGCTCGAATAAATTCTTGGCCGTAGCGCGGCAAATGAAATCCCAGCCGCCACCGGGGTTCGAGGGCGCGATGCATTGGGGATTCTCGGGCTCGAAGGCCTGCACCGAAGGTGTTGAGAACAGTGCGACTGCCGCAACGGCGGCAAAGGCGGTAGCGCGGACGATTTTCATTTTCATGATAATACCCTCCTAGGTATGGTTTGCTTTCTTTAATGGAGTCTAAAGAAAGTATTTTCGCCAGTAAATTACCTGTGACTGGCAACGCTATTATATAAATTAGATACTTATGATATTGCTTTTCATGATATCTTTCAATCCTAATTAATTGTATATAATTTTAGAAACCTGCTTAAACTGCCTTTCCACAAAAACCCGTAATTTCCTTTACCAGGCCCTGGTAAAGTCACAGCCGTGGGATCGGCGAATCCCCGGATTAAGCTGATGGAGATCAGCTGATTGTATTCTCAAGTCTTCCAAGTCCTTCAATCTCTATCGCACAAATGTCACCCTTGTTGAGATAAGCAGGCGGTTCATGATTTTTAGCAATACCAGCCGGTGAGCCGGTTGCAATGATATCACCCTGCTCCTGAGGCACGATTTCTGAAATAAACGATATCAATTCAGGTATCTTGTACACCATTTTAGAGGTGTTCGAGTCCTGCAGCAGTTTGTCGTTAACCCAAGAGCTTCTTGCAAAATGATGATTTTCGTTCAAAATCAAGGCATGCGAAAAATTTTACCGCAGGCATATAATTGATATTCCGATGATAATTTTTTTTAGCATAACGCGGAGGTTGAGCAAAAGGCCGTTTTGCAAAAGACTCCCATAACTTGATTTCTAAATCATGCGGGTCGGCCACCTCCTTCCGTGAGATGAGTCAGGGACCGCACGGAGCAAAATTGTTATATGATTTCGCCCGAAGATTATGATTATCTATTGTAGCAAAATCGTGCGCCGTGATATCGGTCATGATCATATATCCGGCGATATACTGTATCTTCCTGATAGGCTGAACGTTTCTTCCGCTCTTGCCAATCACCAGGGTTAATTCGGCCTCATAGCCAAGTGCCCTGGCCTCAACCGGTTTGGCTATCGTAACCCCGCTCCCGCATAAGCTGTTATTATATTTTGAAAAAATTCGTGGATTTGCAGGGATCTGATACCCGGCCTCGACAATTGCATCGTGGTAGTTGTGGCTGAGACAAACTTTCGTGAGGATCTGTTCTTCAGGCTCAACGTGCTTAATCTGCGTATTCCACCTTTGAAGGAACGGCTCGACGATCTTCCCCTGCTCGTTGACAAGTTTTTAACAGAGCTGGGCAGAAGGTATAAAAGAAAGCCATTAATCATTCCAGCAATAAATATGCAGAAGCTGAAGAGCTACCACTGGCCGGGTAACGTTCGCCAACTGCAGAATTTTCTGGAACGGTTGATTCTCATTACGGATGATGGCTTTGAGCCTCTTGTTTTTGATGAACTCTGTGACGAGTTGTATGATTACCAGGGTGGCCCTATCCTGTCCAAGCCAAAGAAAGCCGGCAGCGATTCTCCGGCGGCAGCTCCGGAAACGGCTGTTCAAAGCGAACGGGACGCAATTCAGCAGGCATTGGTATCAACCGGATACCACAAGACAAAAGCTGCTGAGAAACTCGGTATCAGCAGGACAACGCTCTGGAAAAAAATGAAACAATACCGTCTCTAGGAGCGTGGGAAGTGCGCAAGACAGCCTTGTCCAGAGGGGATGGTATGCTTTAAACTAAACTGACAGCAACACGACGATCTGCTGCTGCTGGTTAGCGATAATCTCCCAGGAGGGATATATGAAACAGAGTGACATGTCTCTTGTACGCAGAGACCTGGCCCCTGGCGGAACGCTGCGGGCTGCAATTAATCTTGGCAATGCAGTTCTGGCCCAGAAAAATTCGGGTTCAGACGGTTTAAAGGGTATCTCAGTTGAGATCGCCCGAAAGCTGGCGCACCGCCTTGAGGTTGAGTTGCAACTCATACCCTTCAAGTCGGCAGGGGAGGTCGTTGAGGCACTTGAGCAGGATGCCTGGACAATAGCCTTTCTGGCCATTGACCCCAAACGTGCGGAAACGATTGCATTCACTGAATCCTACCTTGCAATTGAGGGCAGTTACCTGGTACGGACTGAGTCGCGTTTTGTTTCAAATGAGGACGTTGATCAACCCGGGGTGAGAATTGCTGTTGGCAAAAATGCTGCATATGATCTTTATCTTTCCAGAAACCTGAAATCAGCTGAATTAATTCGTGCCAAAACCACTCCAGGGGCTGTAGACTTGTTTGTCGAGGAAGGGCTTGAAGTCGCCGCCGGCGTAAAACTTCCATTAATTAATTTTGCTGAAAAAAACGGGGCTTTCAGGGTATTGAATGAGCCGTTCATGGTTATCAACCAGGCAATGTGCATGCCGCAAGGTTTTCCCAGCGGTTTTGACTACCTGAAAGAGTTTGTTGTTGAGATCAAAAATAATGGAACACTACAGCAGATAATCAGGAGTTTCGATCAGGTTGATTCTCCCTAGACTGATACATTATCTGATCGCAGCAACCAAACCGTCGTACATTGAAAGAACAGCTTTCATACCGCATTTCTAACGGTTCCCAAGAACACTTTTATCGTTTTAGGGGTGATTCAGCAGGACGGACTCTTTTTCACTGCCATACTCTCCTGCACCCTAGGGCTGGCATGCATAAAGTAATTCCGGATACAATAGGATAATACGGCTGTTGACAAGTACGTTTCAAATTCTAATATCATGACTGAACATACAGAGAAAAAGTGTCCAAAATGTGGCCAGCGGTTGCGTTTTCCAAAAGATATCGGTGGGATGCTTATGGCTTGTCCTTCATGCGGCAAAAAGTTTCACTCCGATTTCAAACTTGGTGGAGCCAGACAGAGCGCACCCCATCAGGGATTGTTCACAACCCTTTTCGAGCTGCCATATAAAATCGTTTGCCGCATTGGCCGACTTTTTTTCCCCGAATAGTTTCTATCGGAATTCTTGAATTTATTGAGCCTCTCGCAAAATGATGATTTTCGTTCAAAATCAAGGCATGAAAAAAAATTTTCCGCAGGCATATAATTGATATTCCGATGATAATATTTTTCAGCATAACGCGGAGGTTGAGCGAAAAGACCGTTTTGCAAAAGGCTCTATTTATCAACTCTTCGTATGTGATCAGATCCGGGATCCTCAGAAAAGCCAAACAAAGGGGTGTATAGATGCACAACGGAACAAAACGGGCGGATATCAACGTCGGACTGAAAGTGTCCATAGTATTAAAGCAGGATCAACGAACGGGAAAACTGACAGAGGGCATTGTCAGAGATATCCTGACAAAGTCCCCCACTCATCCCCACGGAATCAAGGTTCGCCTGGAGAACGGTCTTGTCGGGAGAGTAAAATCCGTTCACTGATCTGTATGGTCGCCGTGACCTTGATGAAGCTCGTAAAAACCTGGCTGAAAACGACCTCAAAAAACATATTTACTCAATGTTTTTGAAAATATATGGCAGGAAGAACAGCATGAGAGGATAACAATCTCCACCTGCTTTTTATGGGGAGACCCGTGTTTCAAGATGCGCTGAAATATGTAATCGTTTTCTGATTATCTGTGAAAGCGAATCGATACCCATATTCAAGATCGCGGCGATCAGGATGAGAAAGAGCGCGGTGTCGAGGTGATCCCTGGTAATTGAACTATCGATATAATGGCCCAGCGTGGTTATCCCGAGAATTCCCAATATTGCAGATTCGCGCATGATGACTTCCCAGCGATAAAACAAAAAAGCCAGGAACTGCCCGTAACACCTTGGCAGAACCTCATAGAAATAGCGGTTCACCCTTTTGGGAGAAGTATCTATCGGTAATTCAATCTGATTGACATTGCGCGCCGTGAGATACGAAAGGATCCCTCCATTATGCAGGGAGATGGCAATAATCGCTGGCAGCATTGAAGGCCCCCAGAGCTGTAAAGAGATGTACGCAAGGATATATTCCGGGGTCGTGCGAAATATAACCAGCAGAAGATGAGCTCCTCCGGTTACCGGTTTTGCAAAGAATGTCCGACTGGCAAACGGGAAACTGATAAGCGACAAAATTGCGGTACAGACCAGGGCAATATGAGCAAGCAGGAGAGTAGACCAGGTTCCCGGCAACGCTGCCGTAAGTATAATTCCCCGGGCCCATCTGCCGATATCCATCAGCGGTAATGAAAGGGCCTGCGTGCCTGCATAGTACCCATCCGCCCGCATGGGCCAGGGAAGAATATCATAGGTAAAAAAACGCACTATATTGGCAAGAGACGATGAAACCTCCCAGGATGTAGCCAATATGGCCGCGAATACCGGAATAGCAATAAACTTCGGTCTGGCCCAGAAGCGGATGGAGATAATCAGCAAATAAAAGACATACATCAGGGCTGCCGCTTCGCTGTACATCCCCTCACGAAAGGCCGTCTCCAGGTGATATCCGAGAGTCGGCAGCCCGATAAACCCCAGAATTGCGCTGGAGCGCAAGGCACATTCAAAACGGTACGAGGTGTAATGCTCTAGATCACGATAAATTACCGGCAGGGTCGTATAGAAAAAGCCGCTCAATCGTGAAGTCGCCGGCGGCAGAAGTTCACCAGGCCGGGTATCTGATTCCTGACGGATCTCTGCATAAACTTTTGCAAATATCCCGGCATAAG
Source organism: uncultured delta proteobacterium (assembly GCA_963696725.1). Taxonomy (GTDB): domain Bacteria; phylum Desulfobacterota; class Desulfobulbia; order Desulfobulbales; family Desulfocapsaceae; genus MADRE3. The sequence continues at coordinate 187,216 of CAVOLI010000007.1, read as the reverse complement.
GAACGGCAATGGCAAGAATGCCGCACAGACTGCTCAGTCCGACAATCGGCATAAAGATAAAGGCCCAGAACAGTTCGTGGATAGACCTGATAAAGGCACAGAAAAGCCGGACCGGCGTGTAATCGAAGAAGAGTGAAAGCACCGAACCGATAGCCACCGCACCGACAATACCGATCAGAGCAAAGCTTACCGTGTTTACCAGTGCCGACCAGAATTCAGGCAGACTGAAAAAATCCGGAGTAAGCAAGCCTGCGCCCAACTTCTGCAGTTCCTGCCATGGGTCCAGCGTGGTTACGGAGATATCCGCACCGATCAGGGCAAAGACTGCGATCAGCAGGAAATAGAGGCTGGTGCGCAGCATCTGCTAATTATACAACTCCTGAAAATGGTCGTCAGAGATCGATCCAACAGGCAGATCAAAAAGGATAGATTGGTCTTTTAAACCGATCATCCGATTAAAAAAACGTTGAGACAGATTGATCGAATGCAATGACGATACGACGGTTTTTCCGGCATTGACAATAACCCCCATAATCTCGTCGCGCTGAACCACATCAAGTGAAGAAACCGGTTCATCCGCCATCAGGATAGAGCCGCCACGGTACAAGGCTCTGCCGATCCCGACCCGCTGTTGCTGTCCACCCGAAAGCTCTCCTGTCCGGGTAAACAGTTTATCTTCAAGGCCGAGCCGCTTGGCGATGGGCATAATCTCTTCAATGGTCCGCTGAATCGGGTGAACGAGATTACGCAGGTTCCAGAACACCGAGTGAGCATCCAGCCTGCCAATGTAGATATTATGGAAAACAGAGAGTTGTTGTACCAGCGCTTGATGCTGGTGAATAAAGGAACATTGCTGGGGATGCAATTGATAAAGCCTTCGCAACAGCGTTGTTTTTCCAGCGCCGCTCTGGCCGATCAGCGCGACTTTCTCTCCTTCGGCAATAGAGAGCGTGATTCCTCTCAAAGCAACGAAATCTGTATAGGCAATATCTTCGCCTGCCAGCGAAAGCAGCGTTTTGGGTACCAGCATAAATCTGAGAATAGGCGTATTGCAGTAAATATGGAGGTCTTCCTCTATAGTTCATCTACAGAGAAGTACCATGGAGAAGCTTATCGAAAAATCCCTATAGCCTTGCCGGTTTCAAGAATCGGCTGATACATCGAATTATCGGCAGGAATAAAACGATTCCGAGGAAAAGCTTTCAGCAACTCAGGATCAGAGATATCAAGAAGCGCTTTCTGGATTTTTGCGGTGATTCCTTCACCGAAGGCGCTGTCGACATCGCCTCGTACTGTCCAGTTATAATCCGGATATTCGGGAGTCTTCCAGATAACTGAAACCTTTGCAGAATCGATGTTTCCCGCCTCCATCTCTTTTTCCCATACCTTGAAATTCACCGCGCCGACCTGATAACTCCCCGACTGAACAAGAGCTATTGTTTTCGAGTGGTCACCGCTGAACCCTACGCGGGAGAAAAGTTTTTCAGGGCTTTTGCCAAAATGTTCGCGGATAAAATATTCCGGCATCAATCGACCGGAAGTGGAACCTTTGGAACCGAAAGTAAAGGTTTTCCCGGCGATACCATCGCTGAGAGTTTCCCCCTCTTTTAGCCCTGTTGAGTGGTGGGCAATAATATAGCTGACAAAATGTTCATCCTCCTCACCCTGAGCCACCGCAACAGAACCAGGGACAGCGAGGCGGGCCTGAACACCGGACAAGCCCCCAAACCAGGCCATCTGTACCTCATTGTTCTTAAATGCCTGTACTGAAGCCGAATATGTTTTTACAGGCACATAGGTAACCTGAATTCCCAGTTCCCTGCTCAGATACTCAGCTATCCTGTCGAACCGCTGCTGAAGTCGTGCAGTATCCTGATCAGGTATGGCAGTAAACGTAAAGTCAGCAGCAACACCTGTAAGCGGTAACAGGAAAAGCATCAGCACAGATACAAACAATAGCGAAAAGCGAATCATAAAAATCTCCAATGTAAGCAAACAGCAGATGATGCTTCGAAATAATAATTGTTCCCAACGCAGGTAATATTGTTCAGGCGAGGCTCTAAAGTCAAATAGTTACATTGGATAGAGCTGATCACTCACATCGACTTATCCTATACCTGCCGATAGAATCGGTATTCACGGGAAAAGACATCATTGGAGCGCTATTCGATCGTCGACATGTTGATGCAGGATACCACAGCTTTTTTTGCAAGGAATATTGTATGCTTCCGGCTAGCCTGCCGTGACCAGGTGAGCACCATCTGCTACAATCGCTGTCCTTTCAATAGTGTGGGCTGTTATTGCAAACTGAGTTGCAGTGATCAGGGAAGGTGGATTTGAAACAGACATAAAAAAGATGAATAAATTGCTTTTATCTGATTTTTTTGCACAGAGTTGGTGAGTCATTATAGTTTCAGGAGATCACTCAGGTCGATCGGCTTTTCGACCATAACACCTGAAGGAGGTAGAGCCATGCTATGCAGTTTATCGAATTTGACAGAAAAAGATCTGCAGGAAATCAATACATTAGAAAAAGATATCCATTCACCACTGCTTGCCTTCAGCTGTAATGATTCTCCGATTGCGGAGTTATCTGCCGACAAGCTCAAGAAGATACAGGCTTTGGAAAAGAAACTTGGAATCAGTCTGGTTGCTGTTGGAGGGAAGTGCTGACAAAAGAAAAGCAGCTGGCATCATCAGGGTGGCACGCCTGCCTCCCTGAACAAAAAAAGAAAGGTACCCTGCTGCGCTCCATAAGGGCAGGTGAACTTAATCTGTCTTTGATCATCTACTTTCTTTTAATATATGTCTTCTCTTAAAGCCTGTTCGAGCAGTTTTCTGTTTAAATCAGATAAAACTTTCAGATGTGAACGTTCCCAGTTCGCCAGGGATGAAAAGAGCTCTTTTTCAGCAGCATCATCTGTGGCTTCTGCCTGTTCCGAATAAAATTCAGAAGACCGAATCTCAAGACCCATCGCGGCTGATATCGCTGATGCCTCATAATCGGCACCTTTGATACTTTTGATTATATCATCTGAAAAAACTATCTCTGCAAATGCCTCCGGATCGTTTTTTGCTAAATCGGTATTGAATTCACCCTTATTGATGAGGCAATCAAGCTGAGCTCTAAGAGTATTTTCATGACTTATTTCTTCTTCTTCCATTTTGTCAAACAGATTCTTCAGGGAAACAATAGCTGTGGTTTCCGACACACTTCTGTAAAATGCCTGCCCCTGTTTTTCCAGGATGATCGCCTTTTTCAGTATCTCAGCAGCGTTCTGTTCATTCATGGTGCCCTCCATTTTCATTTAGACTATCACGAGTGATTTGATAAAGAAATAGTATGTTGTCAAATTGTCCAAAGCAGGTGATAAGTAGTCGCTTTCTGCAGAGTAAGCTCACGGCGCATTTTACCCTGGCGAGTTCTCATTGTTATAATGAATCAGCCACAGAACAAGAGGGTCTTCGCTCAGGTCATGAGTAATTTACTGAAAATCCCAAGGTATGTTTAATCATCTGTGGTGATTAATCTCAGAGGCTGACAGGAGCGGTGTGTCTGATCAGTGCGAATTTTGGCTGTGTTTAAGTAATTTCAGCACATTTCCAGTTGGAATCAGCCTCACCGGTATCTGAGCGCAGGGAACCAAACCATGCCTGACAAAGATACTGGATTTTTCTAAAAGTAATAACCGATCTTTTCGCCCAATGAGCGTTCGGCGCTAGTTCTTCGCCAGAAGTATAGCCATCTCGATGGCCTCAATCATTGACTGGGGAGTGGCCCGGTTTTCTCCTGCGCGGTCAAAGGCGGTGCCGTGGTCCACTGAGGTGCGGATAATCGGCAGGCCAAGAGTCACATTGATTCCTGCCATCTGTCCCCAGGTGTCTGTTTTTTCGTCGTACTGAAAGCCGACAAGTTTGGTAGGGATATGTCCCTGATCATGGTACATAACCACCACCGCATCGAACATGCCCCCCCGCATCTTAGAGAAAACAGTGTCGGCAGGCAGCGGTCCTTCAGCACCGATTCCTTCAGCGAGCGCTTCCTTGATTGCCGGAATGATTTCCTTCTGCTCCTCCCAGCCGAACAAGCCATCTTCGCTGCAGTGGGGGTTCAAGCCCGCCACAGCGATCCGAGGCGACATGATACCCAAGCCTCTGAGGGTCGAATCCGTCAACCTGATCACTCTCAATACGCGCTCTTTTTTCACGCGGTCGCAGGCCTCGCGAAGCGAAACGTGGGTCGAAACATGGGTGACGCGGAAATTACCCTCCGCCAGCATCATGGCGTAATCGCGGGTGTTTGTTTTGTCGGCATAGATTTCTGTATGCCCTGCATAGTGGATTCCAGCTGCGTTTATCGCCCCCTTGTTGATCGGGCCGGTGACAGTACCGTCTATCTCTTTGCCGAGGGCCAGTTCTATCGCTTTGACCACATATTCAAAGGACGCCAGTCCCTGGGCGGCTGTGACAGTTTTATGCTGCAACTCACCGAGAGGCAGGTTTGCCAGGTCAAAGACATCGATAATGCCATAGACAAATTGCGCGTCCCTGACCGAACTGCACTTCCGAACACCCAGCTTGAGCCCGGTAAATCGGATTGCATCTTCGACGACACCCGCATCGCCGATAACAAGGGGACAACAACGGTCATAGATATCTTCAGAGTGCAAGGCCTTAACACACACCTCGGGGCCAACACCACCTGGATCTCCAGTGGTAATACCGAGAACAGGGCGTTTCTTGTCGTTTTTCATAGTCGTTTGCTGATTTTTCGTTGCCTGTATTGTTTTTCAGGATAGTTGCTGCACCAATTTTACCAGAGTGTCTTCCTCGCCGAAGCTTCCGGCTTTTGTCACTACGATTGACCCGCACAAGGGTCCTCCACAAAGTTCACCCTGCACGAGGCCGGGCAGGACTTCACGATAGAGTTTGATTCCGGACCAACCAATTGTTTTCAACACGGCCTCAGCAGTATCACCGCCTGTCAGGAAGAGAATTTCCGGTTTAGTTGTGATCGCCAGCTTACCTCCAATGGCGGCAAACCGTCTCACAAGCTGTTCGGGATCAACATTTAGATATTCGCTTTCGGGGTCGATTGAAAGGATACCGTTTCCTGCCGGCAGGTTCTTATTGTATTCTCTTATCCGCAAGCTCTTCTCGCTGCTCCTGCTGTTTTTATCTGCCAGTAAGAGATCAGGACCAAGGGCTCTATGCTCCCACCCGGTAGTTTGCACAAGCCTGTCAACTTGGCGCTTGTTCATGTCCGAAGCGGAACCGCATATCATCAGCCACCTTGCTGCGTTTTGTCTGATACGCTGCTTGCCTTCTCTGATATCACTACCTCCGGGAGAACGACCAGGTCTTATCAAACGGCAAAGGCTTGCTGCCAATCCAGCAGAACCGCAGAAAAGGAGCTTCATTTCTTTCGAAATGATCCTACCAAGTTCGGCAATGCGATCGAGGTGCCGATCATCAGTGGCATCAAAGCTGATATGACAACAGCCTTCAGCTAGCAATCGTTTGACCTTCTCGATCGCAAATGTACCGCCACTTTCGATAGTCGCCAGATCAACATGACCAACTTTCTTTCCACTCTGTCCCTGCAGATAGACGGATAAGCGGGACTCGGAGACCGGACAGAGAGGGTCGTTTGCAATTTCAGTCTCAGCAACAGGGATTCCGTGCAGCCTGTGGATATCGCTCTCAGTAGTTCGACCCTGGACGGGCAGTGCCGGGGCCACAAAACAGGCATCGGCACCCGTCTCAGCCAGAAGGGCGTCCAACTCAGCACCGATATTTCCCCGCAGGCAGGAATCAATTTTTTTATAGATAATTTCAGCCTTCAGTCCGCTCGCTCTCAGTCCTGTAACCACCCTCCTCACCTTGTCTGCGGCCTCTGCCCGCAAAACGTGCCGGCTGTTGGTGTTGATAGAGATTCCGGTAGAATCAAACCCTTCAGAACTCAGTTCAAAACAGGCATCTCCCAGGCTCGTGAGATATACCGGTCCAACCACCGAACAGAATTGCACACCGGTATCAGCACTCCCGGTAAGGTCATCGGCAATGACCGCTATTTTCAAAGCCTGAGTTGCGACGGTCATTTTTGCGGGCTTATTCTCCTTTCAATGCCCTGTTTGGTATTGGCAGCATATCAGGGGCATGGGTCAGCACGGAGATCCGAGCTTTTGGGCCTTGACGCCTCAGGGCCTCGGCTACCGCCTCCTCGATCGAATCCGCATGTATAAATCCCAGTCTTCTCTTATCTGACTCGGGAATGCCTGGCGAATACATTACAACGTCAGCCTTTTCCCGTACCATCGCCCATGCTATCGCAAGAGCTGCGGCGACACCGTTCTTGATCCTGCCGTCCCGGTATCCCGCCTTGATCTCTTCGGACGACCAGGAGGTGTAGTCGAGCAGATCAGTGTGCACAGGGCTAACCCCTTCCGGAGCAGGGGTACAGACGACGATTACTCCTCCAGATTTCACCATCCGCTGGGCTGGATAGAGAGACTTATGGGACTGCCAGAAGTCGAGATCGCATGGGCAGGAGTTGGAAACGACTATGTCCGGCACCTCATTGTAGGTGACCCCGTAAATATCCGTTGCCAGTTTGATCCCCTCGAGAAAAGCCGCACGTTTTTCACCGAAAAAGAGGTCCATCACCCCGCCGTGACTGTCCATGACCACGTTGAAGATGGTGTTCATGCCAACCATGTCCGCCATATTATCCATATCCCGGCGCACCGGGTTGTCGGGGATGCCCAGGAAAGAATCGCCGCCACTCTCGCAGGAGAGCAGGTGGGTCTCCGCGGTGGTATTAGCCCCGCAGACTCCCGGCTGGATGATCTTGGAAGATCCCGAAAACCCGGGGATATGGTGGGGAACGATAGCCCCAAGGCCAATTACCACATCGGCTTCGGCAACCAATTTGTTAACGGTAAGCGGGGTTCCCCGGCTGGATTTCCCCATATCCAGGAGCGCCTGCTTGTTGCGCCACTCGTGATTGACCACTTTGATCCGCTCATAAACCGCCCGCCCAACTTTCTCTGCCATTTCTTCTTCGGTCATGTAGCGGTGGGTGCCAAGAGCCATAACGCAGCAGATATTGCTGTCGGGGATGCCGGCACCATTCAATCTTTTCAACATTGGCGGCAGGATTCGGTCGGCCGGGGTCAGTCTGGTAATATCATCACTGACAATGACAACACGATCCGAGGACTCTAAATGATTCTCCAACTTTTCCATTCCTATGGGGGAATCAAGTGCCTGCTCTATCGCATAGTCCAGGTTAGCAAGAGGCTTGCAGGGTTTGGGGCTTAGCACCTCTATCAGATTTTCACTTTCTATTTCAAAGCTGTAGGGCTCACCGTCAAAAGGAAAACTCACCTGTGCCATACCATCAACCTCCAAACATATTCGGGATAAACATTACTAATATAGGTACATAGGTTATCAGCAGCAGAACGCCGATCATCACGAGCAGAAACGGCAGTATGTACCGGATAATTTCCGACAGCTGAATCTGGGCGATATTACAACTGATAAAGAGACAGATACCGAGCGGCGGGGTCAGCATACCGATAGCCAGCGCCGTTACCATCACCACCCCGAAATGTACCGGATCGATTCCGAACTGCAGAATAACCGGCAGGAACACCGGGGTGAGGATAATGAGCGAGGCAGAGGTCTCCATAAAGGTGCCTATTACCAGCAGGCAGACCAGGATGAGCGAATAGAGCACAAAGGGTGACGAGGTAAGGCTCACAAGATAGGCAGCCACTGACTGCGGCACCCGTTCTGCAGTGAGGAGCCAGCCAAAAATGTTGGCGGTAGCGATAAGGAGCATGACCGTTGACGTCGAGATCGCTGCCTTGGCAAGGATTTTCGGCAGATCCTTGAGCCTGAGTTCACGATAGATAAGAAAACCCACGACAACTCCGTAGAGCACAGCAACCACTGCCGCTTCTGTCGGGGTAAAGATACCGCCGAGAATTCCGCCGAGGATGATCAACGGCATCAGGAGCGCCCAGAAGGCACCGACAAAGGTGCGCCCGATCTCTTTTATCCCCAGAAAAGCCTCCTTCTCATAACCCGCCCGTTTGGCCAGGAAGTAGCTGACCAACATCAGGCTGCCACCGATCAGTGCGCCGGGAATAAAGCCACCGAGAAACATCTTGCCGATACTCACGCCGCCGACAACCCCGAAGATAATCATCGGGATCGAGGGTGGGATGATAACGCCGATTGAACCGCCAGCCGCCTGTACTGCGGCGGCAAAGCCCTTGTCGTAACCTTTCCTGATCATGGCAGGAATGGAAACAGCTCCAACCGCTGCGGTATCGGCCGCTGCCGCACCCGAGATGCCTGCAAAGAACATCGCTGCCACGACTGCAACCATGGCCAGGCCGCCGGCAACAAAACCTACCAGGGCGTGGGCAAAATCAAAAAGGCGCCGTGAGATACCCCCGGATTCCATCAACTCACCCGCCAGCATAAAAAAAGGAATAGCCATCAGGGGGAAGGAATCGGTTCCGGTAAAAAGCCGCTGCGCCGCCAGGGTCAAAGGCAGGTTGGAGGCAATTTCCAGGGTAGCCACGGAAGCGACCCCAAGGGAGAAGGCTATCGGAACCCCGATGATAAAACAGAAGATCAGTGAAGCAAACAGTACCAGCGTCATATCCGCACCTCCCTGTCCAGGGTCTCGTTTCTGAGCGCTGCCACCATGACCCGCATTGAGTTGATAAACATGAAGATGGAGCCGACCGGCACTGCCAGATACGGATAGGCCATGGATATATGCATGGAAGCCGACTCCTGGAACTTGATAACCCCAAGAATCTTAAAGCCCCAGTAAATAATCATTGCCAGAAAAATCTGGATGACCAGGTTGACCAGCACCACCGCCCAGCGGTACAATCTGGGCGGCAGCAGTTTGTCCATCAGATCAATCCCCAGATGCACCTGATAGCGAACACCTGCTGCTGCCCCCATAAAGGATATCCAGACAAAGAGATAGCGCCCGGCCTCTTCCGACCAGGACAGAGGGTTGTTGAGCGCAAAACGATACCAGACCTGCGCCGCAATTATCACCACCATCATCGCCATCAACATGGCCAGAAACCAGTTGATGACCCGATCCATTATCTCCAGGCTTTTTGACAGTCCGGTCAACACCACTGGCCTCCAGTTAAGTTATGTAATTCTTAAAACATTCATCAGCGCAGCACCGCTTAAGCGGTGGCTAAAATAAGACCTTGACTGCCGGAACAGAAGCGGAGTCCCGGCTGTCAAGGTATATAAACTGCTCTGTTTTTTGGTAAAAACTATTTGGCTGCAGCTATTGCCGCATCGATCAGCTTCTGACCTTCCACCGCATCACCACCTCCGATCGCCTTAACAACATCAGGGTTAGTGTATACGGAGGCTACGGCTTCAGCAAACGGAGCCTTGTCCGGACGGGTTATGATCATACCTTCCTTGGCACAGGCTGCTTCCAGTTCCTCGTCGGCCTTGAGGCTGAGCTGACGCTCGTAATCCCGCGCCTGGACGGCAGCTTCGGTTACGATCTGCTGATGTTCAGGACTCAGTGTCTGCCAGGTGATCTCACTGATCAGGAGGACCGCAGGAGAGTAGAAATGTCCGGTCATCGCCAGATATTTCTGGACTTCAAAGAACCTGGAAGAGTGAATGACCGCCAGGGGATTTTCCTGGGCATCGACGGTCTTCTGTTCCAGCGCAGTATAGAGTTCACCAAAGGCCATCGGCAGCGGACTGGCGCCAAGCGCCTTCATGGTAAGGATGAAGACATCATCTTCCATGACGCGGATCTTCATGCCACTCATATCTCCAGGTTTTTCCACAGCAACCTTGGAGTTGGTGATGTTCCTGAAACCATTTTCAAACCAGCCAAGAGATCGAATGCCAACTTTTACGAAACGATCGGCAATCTGGGTACCGATCTCGCCATCGAGCACCTTGTAGCAGGACTCACGATCCTTGAAGAGGAACGGGAGATTGAAGAGTTTGACCTGGGGAACAAAATTGCCCATGGGACCGGTAGAGGTCAGAGTCATCTCGAGCGAGCCGAGCTGCAGCCCTTCTACCATATCCCGCTCGGAACCGAGCTGGGCAGCAGGGAAAACCTGAACCTCGATTTCACCGCCGCTCTTTTCGGCAACAATCTCACCGAATTTTTCCGCAGCCAGGTTGTAGATGTGGCTGGGCTGGGTTGAGGTCCCGAGCTTGAGTATCGTCTTGGCGGTGACCGCCGAAGAAAGAGAGACGACAACAAACAGTGAAAACAGAACTACTGCCAACGATTTTTTGCGCATAGCTACCTCCATAATATACTGTATTTATTAACATAAAAGCCTATCATTCTCCCTTTCACTTCCCGGTTTTCAGACCTTGAGAATGGGAAAAGTATTGGCACCTTGCGGCATAACCGTAACTTTGGGAGTGTCACTGCCGCATTTCTCATACGCTATTTTGAGGGCTTCCTCGATGGAGGCAACCCCCTGGACTCCGGCCCGCCTGGCCAGTTCGATATTGTCTTTCCGGGTGACCATGATGATGGTTCCAAGGCTGCCATACTCCAGCTGCCGAACAGCAACCCAACCGGAAATAAGAAAATTTTTTCGAACGGCCTTTTCCAGCTCGAACGGTGTCGGATTGTCGAACCAGTCCAAAAACTCGCTTGGTTCACTGATGTCAGGGCAGTCCGCCAGCAGGATAACCGCCCCGCCCCGTTTCATCGCGTAGACTGCGTTGTCTATGGTCTTTTGCGACTGGTAGAGGTTGATATCCTTTGGGTATCCGCCTGCCGAGGCGATGACGATATCTGCCTGCTCCTCTATCTCCACCCCGAAAATATCGTCCACCATCCGGGTGGCTGCATGCCAGGCTGTGATCCAGTTGCCGGTGAAGATGCCGGTTATATCACCATCGAGGTTTGGAACCACGTTGACCAGGAAGTCAGGTTTGACAAAAGCCGCCACCTCGACCATATCCTCATGTGCGGGATTGCCTGCCGTCTTCATATTCGCGGCCAGAGGATTCGAACCCCCACCCAACTCCTTTTCCATGGCCCACAGATGACTCTGCTGGATGGTCTTCAGCGATGCGACACCAGGCATGATCGACTTGCGGCCGCCGCCGTAACCCACCATGTAGTGGTAAATTACCCCGCCGGTCAGAATAACCCTGTCAGCCTCGGCAACTACCCGGTTCACCGAGACTTCGGTATTTCGGCTTGTCTTGCCATAGTAGACCATGTTTTCCGTGTCCCAGGCATCATGATTCATCACCTTGACACGGTCGTAAACCTTCTGGCCGCAGAGCTCGGCAAACTCCTTTTCACTGTTCTGACGATGCGCACCGACGGCAATGATGATGGTGATGTCCTCCTCTTTTATTCCCGCTTCAGTCAAGTACTCGATCAGAACCGGCAGGGTCTGGTGATTGCGCTGCCAGGCCCTGGTGATATCACTTACGGTTATTGCAACTGTCTCGCCCGGACGTACAATCTCTTTAAGAGGAGGACTGTCGATAGGATTGTCAAGCGCATGACGATAGGCCGCTGTCAAGTCCTGCGGCGGCGGTTGGTTTCGTCCGACAATGTTGTACAGCAGCTGTTCTTCGGGTATAGAGAAGCTGACCGTTCCTTTTCCTATCTTCAGTTCAAATTCCTGTGCTTTTTGTGTCATAACGCTTCGCAATTTTAGTATAGGATGTTTTGATATATTTGCTTAAAGTTTATCCGCCTCTCCATCTATCATCTTATAGGTGTGCTCCTTGGCCGGAAAGGTACCTTTTTTCACATCATCCACATAGGCGCTGAATACCTTGCGATACTCTTCTGCTACATTACCGTATTTTTTGACAAACTTGGGAGTAAAGGCCTGGAAGAGACCGAGTATATCAGCGCAGATCATCACCTGACCATCGCAGAGGCCGGCACCGATGCCGTACACCGGTATGGGCACTTCCTTCATGATCGCCTCGGTAACCTCCGGCGGAACTCCTTCCACCAGTACGGAGAAGGCTCCCGCCTCATAAACGGCCCTGGCATCTTCGATGATGGATTTTGCGCTCTCAGCGGTACGTCCCTGGGCGCGGAAACCACCCTGGGCGCCGGAACTCTGGGGGGTAAGCCCTATATGCCCCATAACCAGCATGCCACCGTCGCAGATCGCTTTGATAACTGCAGCAACACGCACACCGCCTTCCAGTTTGACACAGTCGACTGCCGCCTCCTTATGGAACCTGACGGCGTTCCGGCAGGCCTCCTGCACTCCGGTCTGGTAGGAACCAAAGGGCATGTCGCCTATAACAAACGTGTTGGGAGCACCGCGACGTACCGCTTCTGTATGGTAGATGCACTGGTCCATGGTCACCGGCACGGTTCCGGGGTAACCGTAAACGGCCATGCCGAGGCTGTCGCCCACCAGCAGCATCTCCATTCCCGACTCCTCTGCCAGCTGAGCGGTAACGAAGTCGTAGGCGGTCATCCAGACGACTTTCTCGCCCTTGTCCTTCATCTCCTGCAGATCAAATCGGGTCAATTTCTTTTTCATGTCGTTCTCTCCGGTTATCAGTGTTTTAAGAATATGCGTTACTTTCAGGCAACGGTAAGCGTTGCTCCCTTTTCCTCAATCATTTTAACCGCCGACCGAGGAAGGGGGCGATCGGTAATGATTTCAAACCTACGGTCAATCTCAAAGGCTTCGGCAAAGGCCACCTGGCCAAATTTGGAGGAATCGACCAGCATCAGAATTTTTTTTGCGCTGCCAACCATTTCTCGTTTCATAGAGATCACCTCCAGTGAGGTGTCGCAGCATGATCCTTTATCGATGGCGTGGATCCCAAGCACGGCAACATCGACACGCAACTGCTTTAAAAAACTAATTCCCGGTTCCCCCGTCAAAGTATACGAGCCGGGACGCAGAGACCCTCCACAGACAATGAGCCGAACATTCGAGGCATCGGCGAGAAGTCCACCGATACGAAGATCGTTGGTCACTGCGGTTAAGTGCAGCCCCTTCTCCGCCGCGCTTCGGGCTGCTTCGAAGACGGTGGAGCTGGAATCAAAAACGACTGACTGGTAACTGTCCAGCCTGTCAGCCGCGGCATTGCCGATGCGGGCTTTTTCCTCTCGTGCCATGGAGGCGGAGATGTGATATTCCGGTTCGAAGGTTGTACAGGTTGAGGATTTTATGGTTGCGCCGCCATAGCTTCTATCAACGGCGCCACTTTTTGCCAGCCAGTCCAGGTCCCGCCGAATGGTGGGTAGCGAGACCCCTATGGAGTCTGCAAGTGCGTTGACGGAGGACACGCCTCGCTGCCGTATATGCTCGAGGATAAGGTTACGGCGCTGTGCTGGGATGATGTCAGCTTTCAAATTTCGAATCCAGTCTGAATGGAACAGCCAGAGAGATCAGTTTCTATCAAAATAACTCATAAACAGTCAATAAAAAAGAATATCGATCTCGCCCATTCTGAAGACCGCTCCTCCGAGAAAACCGGAGAAGCCCATATCCAGAAAGCATTCACGCCTTTAGACGCTGGCCGGCGAAAAATGGTTTTCACGAATTACCGTTTCTCCTGCGCAGGCTGGCGCGGGTTAAGACAGCAAATTGAGTATATACAGGGGTTTAAAAGAGAAATGATATTGCCTTTTCAGTTTAGCAGAAGGTCAATATTTAACGCTTGAAAGGGGCAAATTGGGACGCTGGGTGACGACTGCCGACAAAACTTGGTTTCTTATTCTGTCTTGACCCAACACATACACATAGGGTTCGGTAAAGAAGTTCCAAAGCGAAATTTACATTTTTCGTATTCTGGTTTGTCACAGACCACGACATCATCAACTTTTTTACAAAATTCTTCCCCTAAACAACCAAAATTTCTATTACAGTCAAAGCCGACTTTCATGATGGCTTCAGTAAATCTGTCGTGTTTTCGTTCCATTGAAATAGCTGTTTTATCGATTGACACTGGTAGCGGTTTTTTTCTATTCTCTTAAAGACTACCCAATTCCTGACAACCATTCAATCCGTATTTATACCTATTTTTTTTATTAATGGGGATATAAAAGGGAGTAAAGATTGTTTTATTTGCAGATCAACTCATACGGATACTCGGTTAAATTTTCAAGGAACAAAACCAACATTAAGACAAGAGACGTGCGCCTATATAGCTATAAATATTAACTAAAAATCAGAAAAACGAACATTGAGAGGGAGCGCTGGCGCAACCCAACCAAATTGGTCTGTCAGTGCAACTTCTCTTGATCATTTTCCAAGAGCCTCATTTAATAAAATATCAAATACGTAAAACCGTTATAAATACTTACGAATGGCTAAATGCCCTCTTTTGTACCCACTTTGTGTTGGAACATTTCACATTACATAGACCCAACTTCATTCTCGGCACGAAAGGAACAAGATTAACTGGATGGTTATCATTTCGTTCCAGGGTATAACGAAGCATGCCTTTCCTCGACTAGATACTATTTTCATGATTATAATTTTCTGAATCGAGCATTTTGGTAACAAGTATTGTGCGGATTAAGGCAGATAAAGGAGAAACATATGTTTAAGACAACAATCAGCCTTGTGACATTAATTCTGATTATTGCCGTTGGAGAGGCTCAGGCCCAGGTGTCCATTACCTATTCATCCGTGGGAAAACAATATTTTTCCATGATCATTCCAGATGACTGGCGGTTAAATGTTGGCTCCGAACAAGATCTTGCTGGAGAGCCTGAAGGCAGGATGAAACCGGCTCGTCTAATCAGCACCATGCCGAATAGTGGAGAGCCATTGTGGTTTGGCATGTGGGTTCCTGAAGATTTGGAGAAAATTGAAGGAGCAAAGGAGTATGTGACTTCCCTCGGGCTTGATCTGCTTGCTGACGTAGTAATTACGGAAATTAAACACGAAATCATGGACTCAATGGAGACTCAGTACGTCAGAGGCACTGGAAACAAAGAGGGCGAAGCTATGGATTTTTGGGCAGGTTTCTTCCAGCTCTCACCAGATCACGTGGCCATCGCAATTTACATAGGACCCCCTGAGGCAACGGTCAGTCACGATGAGGAACTCGTCCATATGATTCAGTCAATAAAATCGCTAATCCAGTAACAATGTGAGGCTGTTATGAAAAAAACAATATCGTTTTTATATTTTATGTCCTTCACCCTTCTCCTGGCCATCGTAACAGGATGCAGTTCAACAGGATACAGCGGGGGTGCCGGTTACTACCATCAAAATTCATGGGATTATGATAATTATTATCGATCTGGGGTGAACTACCATTATAATCGAGTGGAAACGAGAGATAATGTTCGTTCTGAGGTCGGTACGCGTACAGGGGGAGCCGGCCACGCAGGAGGAGGAAGAGGAGGAGGAGGAGGAGGAGGAGGAGGAGGAGGACGCCGCTAGTAGGTAATTCTCCTCAAACAAGATGATTGATGAAGAAATCATAAAATATCATGGTCACCTTTATTAGGCTAACTTCTACTTCGCCGCTCAGATCGTAAGGTGTTTGAGGACATCCATCATTAAGAGAAGTGTCAAGGTATATGTGGACTCACACTTCAGGGAAAGCAAAGCATATTTCTTTAAAATGTTGTTTAAAATCATTGGGTTTGCATCAGAAGAACCTGCTGGTTTTTTTCAATACCAATATGTTTCAGCAAGATTCTGCGGACCTCCTCAATGACGAGAGGGTGATCCTGACAGGAATGACCGGCACGGACGATAAACTCCGACTCTACCCCTTCTATGTGAGCACTCCTATAGGTAACCACGCCATCGTTCCCGTCGGCTATTTCCATTCCCGGTTTCACGGGAATAATGGAATGGCCAGTCACTCCCGGTGCCAGCGGCAACGCTTCCAAGCCCTTGAGCAGTGGATTTTCCTCCGACATTCCGTCGATGCTTGTGGGTATATCACCCTTCACAGACTCAGGCAATTGGAAGCGAACACTCAGCATATTCCAACTGTCCTTGCTGAATATATTTGAGGGAATACTGATAATGTTTCTCACCAGTGAACGGACCCAGCCTTTACTGAGATAACTCCCCCTATGTGGTGTTGATATGTATACCGCCCGTTTGACAAATGGCAGGGCCTGAAAAAAAAGCAGACGGCGGACGAAACGCTCCGTTTCCGGATCAAGCTGCATCTCGTCAATAGTTTCATTACTGATGGAGTCCCAGAGTGCGCTTCCGGAGTTGACGGCCGTCATCTTGGTCAAAAGCCCTCCCTGGCTGTGACCAATGACAACCATTTTGTGTAATGCCGGATCCTTGTCCAGGGGATCGAGCTGTTTTACCCTCTCGGTTATTGCTTCACGGAGTTCCGCCGCCGAGACGGTTATCAGGTTGCTGCTGTTGTACTGATAAAACCAGAACTGAAATTCTTTGCGGATCTCGGGATCAGCCCGTAAGGAGTTTACCATCTCAGCCCACCACACCGGACTGCTCGCCGTGCCGTGAACAAAGACGACCGGAATCCGGCCTGGTTCATAAGGCTGTATCAGCAGAAGCCGCAGCGGGACTTCAGCACCGGTCAAGAAGCGCCTCTCTCCGATGGTCCAGAGACTGGAGTTATTCAACCGGTAGGCAATCGGCGTTGTGAAATCCGCCTCCAACGGCACTGTCCGGTCATTGAGCTTTATTTCCTCAGTGTCCAGAACCGAATAGAGATTCAGTTCCGCCCGGAGATCGCCGTCAAGATAATCTCTAAAGCTCCCTGGCAACCTGAGCAATGCGGTAATCGGCAATGCTCCTCCGTTCGGCGACTTGGGGCTTTCGCGGAGCAAACCAATAAGCGGCAATCCCAGGCCGGCGGTTCTGTTTCGGACAGTAAACCCACGCAAATCATAACTGTCTGAGGGGAGGAACCCTGTAAAACTATCATAATCCCAGGAGAGGGCCTCGGCTTTGATTTCCAGAGACAAGGAGCCGCCGGTCAGCTGCCGGCTACCTTCCAAGAGAACGAGGCTGCCATCCGGATTGACGGAAAATGCCTGCCACAGTGATCGGTTATACAGGTCACAGGCGACACGATCGTCCTTGTCATAGGGCGTTGGTGGTGATTTCCGGGCCTCGTCCAGCAGGTAGTAATAGGCATAAACGGCTGACTGGAGGAACAAATTTCGAGCCTGCTCCTCGTTTTGTTTTGGGCCATGATGGGCCAACTCAATTCCACCCTGGAGATAGCTCAACTCCGATAAGGCGAATAATATGTCCCTTCGTTCATCTGTCCTGGTGATATCATGAAGGTTCTGGATGGCTTTTAATGGTTCTTCGGCGAGTATCTCAAACAAATTGTATCTCTGCAGCACCACCTTCGTGCTATCACTTAACTTGTCGGCTCCAAGAACATTTTCCACACTGAGATTGTATGAATCCTGGGGACTCACCTTGGTCACACCGTACGGTGCCGCACATCCGGCGAGGCTTAATCCGACCATGAGTATGGCGGTGAGATACATACGGTGCAGCAAAGAATTTATACTTGACCTGTCAGACATACTCATTCCTTCATTCCTTATTCTGATCGTCCAGGCAGCCCTTCGCGGATGTGCCGGCTGAAATCGGCAGACTGACCGGCTGCCCGAGCTTTTACATTTATGTGGCTTGCCTCTTTCAGTGGTGCAAACGGCAGGTCACTTTTGAAGCCGCCTCGTTCATAGATCATCTGGTCAATGTAGCCATTGATGATCAGTCGCCAGTCCAGCCGGGCCCCCGGGTTATAGGGTTTGGTGTGCTGACGGATGCTCGTTGTGCAGTTGGCGGTAAGCGCATTATACCACTCCGGCTGCTCTTTTAGCCGGTTAATTTCCTGAAGGTAGTCCAGAAATACCTTGCGGGCGGTTTCGGGTTCTACCCGCAGGCTGTACAGGTAGACATCTTCATGCCGATAATTGGTGCGCAGACGGACCAGATCACGCTCATCGGCCATCACATAGATCTTCTCATATTGACGAAAGAACCCCTTGAATGCAGAATAGTCCTCGCCCTTTTCCTTGCGTGTTTCAATTGAAAAACAGACGTTACCGCTCCCCTCAAAGCCGAAGCTGAGCATGGTGTGGGCGATATGCGGTGACCCCCAGTAGACGAGAAACAGATCGACGCCCTGAAGCTTTGCCAGATCAAGGACCCGATCGTAATAATCGCAGGTGAAATCAGTTTCAGTTTGGTAGTCACAGTTGCGAATATTATGAAGAACGATCTCCTCTGCTTCTATTTCTGCCCAGGGCAGGATTGCCAGATCAGGCTGCCAGTCCCGGTTATTTGAAGGGGCCAGGCTCAGAAACCAGATCAGAACACAGGCAAATAAAACTCCGGAAACCGATCCCCCGAGCCAGAAAGGGCGCAGTAGAAGCGGGGGCAACAGCGCTCCCAGCAGATAAAGGACGATCGCCACGATGCGGAGGGTCGACGACGGCTGGGCCACCCAGAGGGCTGAAGCGGCCCAGCCCGTTGTCAGGAAAATGACAAGCCAGAGACACAGCCACCTGATAAATTTTCTTTTCCTGCCTGTTTCTCGTCTTTTCATGTTTATCAGCGGCATGCTATCCTGTCGCTTTGCTCACCTGTTTTCTGTGCTTCCAGAAATCCTTTCAGATGAACAAATTAAAGCGCCTGACTCTTACTTCGATGCTACTGCCAACAATGTCAGTAAAAAACTCCAGGCTTTTGGCCGTTCTTTACCGATTAAGTTGGTTCCTCCCTAGAGCCAGTCCGTCAGGGAAAAGCCGATGCCGATCCTGTTAACATACTGGTCGTAATCGATGAGGCTTTCGCCATAACCAGTGAAATACTGGACATATCCCTTCAGGTAAGGGTAGTTCCAGAGGGGAAAACTCCATCCCAGTTCAACGGCACCGTTTTCAAACCCAGACTCCAGATTGTTGCGTGACATGATGCTGAAAACATGCTCGTTCCACTTGTATGCCCCGCGGATTTCATAATGACCAAGATAATCGGTAATATCCGGATTATCATCATTTTCGTCATCCTCAGGGAGGCGGTACCAGGGTTTAAAACCGAGAGCAAAATTTCCACGTTCGATTACAAAACTGGCATACACCCGGTTCCAGCTCCTGGAGAGGTTACCGCCCCGGCCGTTTGACTGGTGAACAATGCCGATCATATTTGCTGCATTCTTGAAACCGAGGAATTCCCATTCCGGGCTGAACTGCAGCCACGCTTCCGGCTCATGGTTCGTTTCCCTGAACGGGGCTGAGATATCGCTGTTATACACCTGCCAGAAAGAACGATTCGTATACGCTGCGAAGACATCCACCGTATCAAAGACATTGACCAGAAGCGGAAATTTGACACTGAGCTGGAACTGCGCTTCCGTGTCATCCAGCTGAAGTGAAGGGTCATCGTATTGTTGCTGGAACTGCTCCGCGCTATAGCCGGCAAAGTTATGGGCTGCGACCAAGATGTAATTCGGTTTATGGGCCATGAGGGTAAAAGGTTCAAGAACATGCTCCCTGTCCAGCCTGGTACGCTCTGAAACGATATCCTCCTTTGTCTCCTGTGCCTGGAAGATCCCGTCGCTGATCTGTTTCTGGCACTGCAGGCGCAGCTCAGCAATCGTCATGGTATCCTGCACCTGCTCCATCATTTCCGTCATTCATTCCTTCAGGTCGTCCGCCGGGGCGGACCGGGGGAGGCACGTAATAACCATCATCCCTGCGGCCAACCCCAAACGTAAAACAAACCGCCGGTCATCATGTTTTTCATCATTTTTCCACTGTTTCATCATTTGCCTCATATAGTTTTCAAATTCCGTGATACTTTGCCGTACCGGTATTCTTCTCATGAACTCCTTGTGATATGTACATCACCGGATTCAAACCAGAGCCTTTGATTCATGCCGCTGAATATAACATAATCGAAAAACAGGCCCTGGTACAGTGTTCAAGATTAGTGTCAATTCTTAATTCTCACTCAATGGAGCCGCTTGCAAAATGATGATTTTCGTTCAAAATCAAGGCATGCGAAAAATTTTACCGCAGGCATGTAATTGATATTCCGAGGATAAAATTTTTTAGCATAACGCGGAGGTTGAGCGAAAAGACCGTTTTGCAAAAGGCTCAATGATTTCCGCTTTTCTTTTGGCCGTCCTGTCCTGATTTAGAAAAGTGCCACCTGATATTCCTGCTCAAGATGCCTGCGATCTTGCCTCAATTCATCAAGTTTTAGAATTTCTCAGGAATGAGTTTAAAGGGATACCCCTTTTCATTATCGGCTTTGCCGATCTTGCGCTCCGGCAGTTTTACCTTCTTGGTTTTGATGCTCTTGTAATCAATTGAGTCGAGCAGGTGACTGATGATGTTCAGGCGAGCCCGCTTTTTGTCGTTTGAGTAGGTAACGTTCCAGGGCGCCCACGGGACATCGGTCTTGGCAAACATCTCATCCCGGGCTCTGGTATACTCATCCCATCGGTCATAGGATTTGAGATCCATAGGGGAAAGCTTCCAGATTTTCCGGGGATCGTCAATCCTGGCGGTAAGCCGCCGTGTCTGCTCTTCCGGACTGACATCCAGCCAGTATTTCAGCAGGATAATTCCGGACTCGACCATCACCTTTTCAAAATCGGGGGCTTTGTCAAGAAACCCCTGGGCCTGTTCCTCCGTGCAAAAGCCCATAACCCGCTCGACACCAGCCCTGTTGTACCAGCTCCGGTCAAAGATCACTACTTCGCCTGCCGCTGGGAAATGGGGCAAGTAGCGTTGCACATACATCTGCGACTTTTCCCGCTCCGTCGGCGCCGGCAGAGCGACAACTCGAAACACCCTCGGACTCACCCGTTCGGTGATCGCCTTGATTGCCCCACCCTTGCCGGCACCGTCGCGCCCCTCGAAAACAATGCAGACTTTGAGGCCTTTTTGGATTACCCACTGCTGCAGCTTGACCAGCTCCCCATGCAGTTTAGCAAGCTCTTTTTCATAGTCCTTATCCTTCATCTTCGGCTTGTCGATGTCTTGTTGTTTCGCGATTCTCTTCGCCATCTGCTTTTTCTTCTTTTTACCTTTGCCCATCAGCCTGTCTCCCTATTATTCGGCAAAAATGCCGCAAATTTAATTATGCCACACTCATCAGAGGGTGACAGAAACTATCCACACATCATAAATCATTTGATTCCGGGTTCAACTCCGCGCCGCAAAATTTACAGTATTTCGGCGTCCGGAGTATGACCTTCAGCTAAGACAGTGCAGGCCAACTCTGGGTGGTAAACTGGTGAGCGAAGGCCAACTCGGCGGTAACAATCCCGGTCGGGATGGCAATAATACCGTAGCCAAGCATCATCACCAGTGAAGCAAACGTCTGTCCCAGATTGGTCTTTGGTGAAATATCTCCATAACCGACCGTCGTCATCGTCACAATCGCCCAATATATTGAGCGGGGAATGCTGGTGAAGCCGTTGTCCGGGCCTTCAACGAGGATACATCACCGAGCCAATAACCACCGTCAACAGAAATACCGACAGCACAAAGAGGGAAATCTTCCGCCTGCCTGAGCCCGCAGCGCATGCAGCAGAAATCCTCGCCTCCCCGACGTAATGTACCAGCTTGAGCACCCTAAATATCCGCAGCACCCGTAAAACACGGATGACCAGAAGATATTGGCCACCCGTCATAAACAGGCTGAGATAGGTAGGGATAATAGAAAGCAGGTCAACAATCCCGTAGAAACTGAGGGCATATTTAAGCGGCCGTTTGACGGAACTGAGACGGAGCAGGTACTCGACTGAAAAGAGCAGTGTAAAAAACCACTCCAGCACATAAAAGAGTTGCCCAAAATCATCATGCAGCTCACTAATGCTGTCGAGCATGACAACGAGGACACTGACGATAATACTGGAAATCAGCAACAGGTTGAATAACTGTCCGGCCTTGGTATCCGCCTCAAAGATAATCTCGTGCAGCCTAGCTGTAGTGTCATTCTGCCCGATGGTGCATTTCCGCTCTGCCATATCCCCTCCCGATAATTTTTCCGTCAGTACCTGCACTTCCAGATCCTGATCTCTGCAATACTACACCGAGAGATGATAGATAAGATCAGTTTGTTTCACAGGTGAAGGCGTCCCTAATAAGTGTAAATGCTTCCCCCGGTATTCATCCGATTGTACGGCATCAGCCACAACGCAAAGCAACTGATGCCTTGTTTTCACGATTTGCTATGTAACAATCACCTACAATTACCGAATCCTTACAGCGCGCTGATACATCCGTGGCATGGGCATCAGAGACAGGCGAGAAGCCGTCCTTCCCCAGCCTCCACTTCTGAACAAAACTGATCCAAATCGGCAGCACACTCGTTGACCACGTAAGACTGCATTCAGGCAATTCACAGGGCGATAACTGGCCGCAGTCTGGCTGGCCTCACTAGATCCAGCTTCAATGTCCAAGTGCACAATCAGTCTTTCCAGAGACTGAGAACCCGGAAGCTGGCAGTTATATACACCTGCCGCACAACGCCTTACAGAGCGGCGCGCTACCCCGGCAACGCTTACTGGAGTGAGCGGACGGCCGACTACCGCTTCAGCAGTCGGCACCAGATTCTGAGCCCCGCGGATAGCAAGTTGTTCGCCGATCTCAGCCCCGAACGTCATCATTAAACCGAAAATCATTGCAACAGCAAATATTTTCAACATATTCATTTTGAATCTCCTTTCATGAAATGGTCCGGCAAATCTGCTGCACCTTTGAGATCTTTCAGATCGACCATTTCGGCTTTGGTGGTATTGTTGAAAGCGAAATCGGTTGCAGCCACTTCACTTCCAGTTTTCCAGTCCCTGGTCTGGATGCTGTATTGCGGCCCTCCACTGATCTGCTTGGAGGTGATGACGTATCGGTAGGGATACGGGTTCTCCCCCTGGGCAATCCAGATCTGCCAATCAACCTCTTCAGTACGAAACGCAAGATGGTCGCACTCAACACCGCCGATCACACCACTGCCAAGGTCCTTAACATCGATCACGCCATACATCAGATCTTCATAGGGTTTTGATAACAGCAGATCAGCAGCGGGCAGCGGCCTATCGTACGTATTCTGCAGTTCGTCGACCAGGTGATCGATCGTACCGGGCACTTCAAGCTGCGTATAGAGGTTGCGGTTCCTGCCAAAAAACGTCAGTGTTTTTCCGTCAAAAAACAGCTCTACATCAGCAAACCCGCCGGAGCGAGTTACATGAATCTTGTCAGGCCGGTTGAGTCTCAGCACCCCTGAACTGGCCAATGCCAGTTTCTGCTCTTCCTTGGTAACGACCTCAAGGGTAGCATCGAAAGCAAACGAGATGGTCTTCTGAGCCGCCAGGTAATCTGACATGGTCTTGAGAATCCGTCTGGCATCCTCCTCTTCAGCGTTTGCCCCGACGGATGTTCCAATTAGAATCATCAACGAAAGCACAACAGCGGACATTGTGCGTACAAATATCTTCCCTGATATGGTACCTGTCCTTTTCATAAAATGTGCCTCCTTGTATTGTATTTTTCTGTTGTTCATCTGTTTTGTTACCTATAACCAGAGGCAGTTAGATCTCTAGAATCGAAAACCCACCCCCAGTAAAGGACCGCTTACAGTGAGATCCTCCAGGGGTTTGTCTTCATCCATCTGGTAATCCAGGTAACGGTAAACCAGCCTGATATCGCCCCAGCCGAACCGGTAACCGATACCGGCAAGCGCCTGCCAGGTCAGATCAGAGTCGCCGGTGCCGATGTCGGCATAGTACGGCAGATACCAATGTTCGCTTAGGTTTATGGCTCCTCTCAGTCCGACGATTCCGTCCAGCAGCCCCTCTGATCTGGATCTCTCTGCCTGCAGTCCCTGCACACCCAAGGTAAGATCAGTCGATAAATCGAGATAGCGAGCGCCTCCAACCACGGCAAGTGTGCCTCGATCGGACTGCACCAGATCATAGCCGACCGCGCCGGTCAGGACCCATGCCGAGATACTCAGGTCGACAGAACCATTAACCGGTGTACCTGACCTTCCTGTCAAGATGGTATTTTTTTCGTTGCCAAGGTCGAGATAGATTCCATCAGCAATAATTGACCACCGGTTTCTGCGGGCTTCAAATGTGCCCATGAAGACCATTTCCAGGTTGTCAAGGATTGTCGAGGAGTCGATCTCGAACGGACCTCCGGGCAATCACAGTACCAGAATCTCGTCACTGTGCCATCTATATCTGTCAGCCATAAGTAAAGCGTGGCCTCGAACTGCCAGGTATCGTCAGACTGGGCGGCAACACTGTTTGCCCCGAAAAAAGCAAGCAGTAAAGCAAGACTTGCGGCCAACTGTCTTTTCTTTATCATTTCAGCTAATTTCATGTTATTTCCCTTATTGTTAACGTCTTGAGCACCCTGCATCCCGACTAACCGAGACGGTTCCCGGTATTTAGCGGCGCAGCCGCCTGGGGAAGTTTTGATGTGGTTCTTTTCTTCCATTCTTCTTCCAGCAGTTCTCTGGCGGCCTGCTCCAGAAATTCCGGTGCAGCCCACTCGTTCACATCAAAATCGTTCTTGATGTAGTCGTGGCTGAGCATGAAGTCCTTGCCGATCTCAATTGAGACCAGATTCTGGGGCGACAGGTTGGGTACGATATCGACGTTCTTGATGCCCCGATAGGTGTGCTCGGCATCCAGGTAGTATGTCTGCTTGTCGAGGATTGCGGCGGCCGCGCGCTTGTGCTCATTTGCCCAGCGTCCCACCTTGATCATGCCCTTCAGAAAGGTGACCACGAGCTCGGGGTGCTGCTCGGCCATCTCCTGGGTGCACGTGATGACGGCGGGGACGTTGGCAACCTGCAGGGTCCAGTCCGGATACCGGGACAGATCCTCGATCGCCTTGATCTTACCGGTCGCCTCCTGGATTCTCTGGAAGACAATGCTCTGGGTATAGATCGCATCGACGGTGCCTTTCAGCAAGGCTGTCTCCAGTGGACGGAAAGCCAGATCGTGCTTGTGATCACGCTGGAGCATCATATCGGACATGTTGTCCATCGGCGCCAGCATCGTGTCATCGTCGTACCAGTCATCCGGGTAGGGGAACTCCACAATCTCCACGTCGTCGCGGGTCATATCGTTCATCATGAGCATCAGCTCGATACCCTGTTCCTCCTGGATGCGCCACCAGTCGTTCTTGATGGTATTGAGACTCTTGGTGAGCCCTATCTTCTTGCCTTTCAGGTCCTTCATCCGGTAGATGGGGTCTCTGGCGCGCACCATCATCGCACCGCCTTCATAGACATGCGTCGGTCCCAGGAGCCTGGTCCGGCGGATGTCCGCATGAACGTGGATCGGGGGGAACAAACCGCCGAAGCGGATGAGATTGTCCATGTTGTGGACGTAGTGCGGATACCAGTTGTTCTCGCGACGTGAGCGGAGATAGGCGTACTCTACACCGATCTTCTTGAACTCCTCTTTGGTCCACCCCAGTTCCTGGTCGATATTGCTGGCCGATACCAGGGGACAATTGGTCCAGTAGACCTCTTTCCAATTCAACGGTACCGTGCTTGATTTCTTTTTTGTATTTGTCATAAATACCTCATTAAAGTAAGTTGTTAGTCATCTCTGGGCCGGCTGTCATGATGGTTTGCTACAGGCATGCCGGGTTGCCCGTTATATTTTAGAAAACTGAATGACAACCTTAATATCTTCAGGATTTCTTTCCAGCGCACCCCATGAAGTTCTCAGGTTGTTCCCGCCGGGTAACGAGTTTAGACAACCAGGCGCGGTCAGCCCGGGCAAGATACTGGCTTGCCCGGTACCAGTGCCGTTTGTTGGCGTTAACACTACCCACAATCACGTTATTGCGAAGTACCACTGCGGAGGCGACCTCAGCAATGGTTGCTGAGGTGGTGGCACCTCCATGACCGATCCCTGCTAAGCATACAATCCCGTTCGCCCCGATCTTCTGGATGGATTCGGCGATGACCTGGCCCGCTCCAGTGCATTCGATGATGGTATCCGGCTCGAAATCAAGATCCTTTACACTGCCTGCGTGATACGTTCCGCCGAGTTCCCGCACCAGGTCGGCTTTAAGACCACCCTCTGCCCGGCTGAGTACGTGCACATCCAACCCATACAATTTTGTGAACAGTGCAGCGAGCAGCGCGATCGGCCCGGCTCCCGTAATCAACGCGGTCCGGGGTTCCCAAAACGATCGTCGGCCGATCCTGCCGACCTGCTCCAGCGCTTTTGCCACCACCGTGGCCGGCTCAAGCAGCACGCCGAGGATCCCCAGGGTAGGATCAACTTTGATCGCGTATTCGGGCTCGATCCGCCAGCGTTCCGACATGAATCCGTGAATTTGTTTGATGCCGCGTTCGGTGTACTGGCCGTTGCGGCACATGTCCCACTCGCCAACAGCGCAGTTCGGGCAGGGAACCGGATCGGGACGGCGAACGATCCCAACCACCAGCTCTCCTTTTTTAAATGAGCCGCTCGGCCCCGGATCGATGACACGGCCAAGGGATTCGTGCCCGAGCACGAGGCGCGTCTGGCCCGGAGGCGCCCAGCCGTACGTGCCCTCCACGATCTCGACGTCTGTCCCGCAAACACCGACGGCGATGGCTTCCACCAGGACCGAGCCCTCGCCTGCGTCCGGCTCCGGAATATCCTCGAGCCGGGCTGTCCCGGGTTTTTTAGGTTCTACCGTAATCGCTTTCATGGGTTACCTCCTTGGATACTTTCTTCATCTCTTACTCCCAGGCCCAGGGATTCCGCCTGCCGATTGGTCCTTCTTCAGCTCAAGGATCTTTTCCGCATCCAAAGACGCAAAGAGATGCATGATACGCGCAATCGCCCCGGACCATCCGGTCTGATGGCTCGCGCCGATCCCCGCGCCGCTGTCCCCATGGAAGTATTCATAGAACAGGGGGTAATCTCTCCAGTGGGGATCTTCCTGGAATTTCTGTACGTACGCCGTGCACGGGCCGTTTCCCCTGATCATCCTTCAGGAAGATACTGGAGAGTCGGCGCCCGATCTCCTCCGCCACCTCGTAGAGGTTCATCCGCTTTCCGGATCCCGTCGGGCATTCGATGGTGAAAGAGTCCCCATAGTAAAGGTGGTACTGCAGCAGTGCCCGCACAATCAGCATGTTGACCGGCATCCAGATCGGGCCGCGCCAGTTCGAATTGCCGCCGAACATGCCGCTGTCCGAATCCCCGGGGAGATACGACACCCGATGTTCCTGATCGCCGACCCAATACGAGTATGGCTGATCCCGGTGGATACCGCGAAAGCGACCGAACGCCGAATGGGCTCAGGAATTCGTTCTCATCGAGCATGATCGTCCAGTACCCGGCGAAGATTGGCTTCATTCAAAATCGAACACAGGAGGCGATCTTTGTGGCCGGGCTTCAGCGGGTCATGGATGAAAGTGCATCAGTTCAGGGCGGGCGTTGAGATACTCTCGCACGGTTGAGTCGACTTCTGGGTATTTCGCCGATATCTTCCCTTCGAAAATGGTGACGGCAGCAAAAGGGCAGCAGCCCGACCATCGAGCGGACCCTCAAGCCGTTCGGACCGCCCGTCCGGCAAGCGACAGCACATCGTAAAAAAAGCCGTCCTGCTCATCCCACATCCCGCCTTCCTCGTCTCGGCCGGATCATCCCCGAAGCGATCAGGAGGAAATGCTCGAGGAATTTCATCGTGAGATTGATATAGGCCGGGTTGGCCACGCGCCAGCTCAGCGCCGATCTCGAGCATGTTCTGGCAGAAGAGGGCCATCCAGGCGGTGCCGTCGGCCTGTTCGAGGATATCCGCCGGTCGGCAACGGCTGAAGAACGGTCGAAGACCCCGATATTGTCCAGTCCCAGGAATCCCCCTTCGAAGGCATTGTTTCCGGCACGGTCCTTGCGGTTGACCCACCAGTTGAAATTCAGCAGCAACTTGTGAAAACAACGCTCGAGCCAGGCAAGGTCGCCCTGTCCACGTCCGCTTTCTCCGTCAGGTAGGTGAAGATCGTCGACCAGGCATGGACCGGGGGATTCACGTCCCCGAAGTTCCACTCGTAGGCCGGGATCTGGCCGTTGGGGTGAAGGTAACGCGACCTGAGAAAGAGCTCCAACTGTTCTTTTCCGAAGTCCTGATCCACCAGCGACAGGGCGGTCACATGAAAAGCCAGGTCCCAGGCGGCGTACCATGGATATTCCCATTTGTCCGGCATCGAAATCACGTCCGTGTTGACCATGTGACTCCAGCGGTCGTTGCGGATGGAACGCTGATTCGCTCTTGTAGGGCTGAATGCCGTGACTGTTTCAGCCATTTGCCGACATCGTAGTAAAAGAACTGCTTGGACCAGAGCATCCCGGCCAGGGCCTGCCGCATGACACTGGCCGCGTCGGGGTCTAGCGACGGGGGAATGACCGTCCCATAAAACTCATCGGCTTCCCGGAGACGGGTCTTGAAGACCGATTCAAATGCTTTCCCGAAAAACTCGCCAAGCGCTTCTGGGGAGTCCGTCACCGGCTGATCGCTGAGCCGCAGGCGAATCGTGCGAGACTCTCCGGCCCCCAGCGTGAGCGGGTAATGGGCAGAGACTTTGGTTCCCTTCTTCTCGGGATTGATCGCGTTTTTTTCACCGTGAACGATAACGTTGCCGATGCCGTCTTTCACATACGGGGTGGGATTGGGCGTACCGAATAGCCGCTGGGTATTGGTTTCATTCTCCGTGAACAGGAGCGCCGTCGCGCCTTCCGCGTAAAAGAAGCGCTCACCGAGATCGCGATGCGAGAGCGTGACGATCCCGCCGATTTCATCCTGAGCCAGCTGACGAAGGGTTGGCCGGGCGACATCCTGCCCCCACGACCAGTCATTCCGGAACCACAGAGTGGGCAGTAGATGCAGCGTCGCCGGTTCCGGGCCGCGGTTATGAACGGTGATCCGGATGAGCATATCCTCCGGGGACGCTTTGGCGTATTCCACGAAGAGATCAAAATAGCGGTCCTGGTCAAACACACCCGTGTCAAGCAGCTCGTATTCCGGTTCGTCCTCGGCCGCGGTCACGGTTGGTCGCGACCAGGTTGTCATAGGGGAAGGGCGCCTGAGGGTACTTGTAGAGGTACTTCATGTACGAGTGGGTCGGCGTCGAATCAAGATAGAAATAGTATTCTTTGACATCCTCACCGTGATTCCCCTCAGCATTGCTCAACCCGAACAGACGTTCTTTCAGAATCGGATCGTTTTCGTTCCACAACGCCAGAGCGAAACAGAGGCTCTGCCTGTCATCGGAAATACCGGCAAGACCGTCTTCGCCCCAACGGTAGGCCCGCGAGCGCGCCTGGTCATGGGTAAAGTAATTCCAGGCGTCTCCACTTTCGCTGTAGTCCTCGCGTACGGTCCCCCACTGACGTTCGCTCAGGTAGGGACCCCATTTTTTCCAGGGAGCTCTCTTCAACCGAACTTCTTCAATCCGGATTTGTTCGGCATTCATTGAACACCTCCTTTCCGTATAGGTATTTCAATTCCATGTTGATTGAGTATTTTTTTACAGCGATTCGGATACCCGTCCAAAAGCCTCATCAATAATGGCTTGTAACCTTTTCACCACGTCATCGGATGGCGTTTTGTAATCGTCGAGTTCATACACCACCCCCAGGCTCTCGTACTTGCCCAGGCCAAAGCGGTGGTACGGCAGCAGTTCGTAATCGATCACGTTCTTGTAGGGGCGAATAAACGCCAGTACCGCACGGATGTGCTCCTCATCGGCATTGACACCGGGAATCAACGGCGTACGGGCAATGAAATCTATGTCTGGAAATGTTTCATAGGCCTTCTTGAAGTTATCCAGGATTCGTTTGTTATTTGCTCCAGTCCATTTCTTGTGTCGCTCGGTGATGGTCAGCTTGTGGTCATGAAGCATGGTATCGACATGGGGCAATACCTTTTCCAGATGTGACCATGGCACATTGCAGGCTGTTTCGATCGCCGTATTAATTCCGCGTTTGTGAGCGCCTTCTAACAACGCAGCGCTGAAGTCCGGCTGTAATAAACACTCGCCGCCGCTCAGCGTAATCCCCCCACCGCTGTTGCGATAGATTGAGCTGTCCTTTTCTACCTCGTCGAGTACCTCGTCCACCGGCATCGTCTTGCCGAACATTTCAAGCGCCCCTGTCGGGCAAAGCGAAGCATGCGTCTCGTCGCAGTCCACGGCAAGATGCCAGTTGACTTTCACCTGTTTATCGTCACCCTTGACAAAATAAAAGGCTCCTTCAGGAAAAGGAGCTTTCAGGCAGAGGCTGCATTTCTTACCGGTGCACTTTTTGGGATCATAGGAAATTTCAGGTTTTATCCGGATGCTTTCGGGATTGCCGCACCATTTGCAGCGCAACGAACAACCCTTGAGAAAAACGTTGGTCCTGATACCAGGACCGTCATGACTGCAATATCGTTGAATATTCAGTACGATACCTGTTATGTCGGCTGGCTTATTGGCCTTTTTTTTCATCGCTCTGCTCCCCTTATTTTCCGCAGTAAATACCAAGCGAATCTGCAGTATTGAGAAATTCACTGACAGCAGGCACCGTTCTGACCTTGTTGATTGCTTCGGACAGCGGTACAAACTTGATCTCCGGAGGAACAAAAGCCACCATTACTCCGTTTTTTCCGGCCGCCAGTGCCTGAACTGCCCCGGCTCCGTAGGCCATCCCCAGCTGCCTGTCAACAGCGGTAGGTCTGCCGCCTCTTGCCCAGGGACCAATAACGAGCGGATAGGTTTCCTCAGCGATCAGCAGTTGCAGCTCCATTGCCACAGTCTCGGCTGCCTTTCCTGAAAGATGAATGACGTGTTCGCTTGCTGCACCGGTTGCCAGCGGTGAAAGAGAAGCTTTAAGAGAAGATGTACTTTTCTCTTTTTGCGCTTTATTGATGAATTTTGCTCCTTCGGCTACCACCACCAGGCCGTAGGGCCTTTTTAGTGAGATCTTTTCTTTCAACTTTCCGGCCAAAACTTTTAGATCGCAGGGAATTTCAGGAATCAGCACCGCATCGGCACACGCTGCAATACCTGACTGAAGCGCCAGCCAGCCGACTTGTTCTCCCTGAACCTCCACTACAGCAATTTTGCGGGCTGCCTGCGCTGCCTGACGGGCACGGTCGAGCATTTCAATGGTGAAACTCAGCGCGCTGTTAAAGCCGAAGGAGACAGACGTTGAAGCAATATCGTTATCAATCGATCGGGGAATGCACACACAACTGAGCCCTTTGCGATGCAGCTTATAAAGAATACTCAGCCCCTGGCCCCCAACGACCGAAATTACCCCATCAATCATTTCATCCTGCAATCTCGCAAGCAGCTCATCAGACTTGTCGACTTCCTCAACCATGTCGTCTTCGTTGACCTGGCGGACATGAAACGGATCGACCCTGGCGGACTGGCCAAGGATACCTCCGGCTGAAGGATCAAGATTCTCGATGAGTCGGGAGTTGAGGGAAATCAAGCCGCCATCGTAGCGATCCCGATGCAGTATCCCGTCAAACCCATCCAGGATGCCGACAACCTCCCATCCCAGCTTGGTTGCTGCAGTGACCGCACCTATAACCACACCATTTATTCCCGGTACATATCCGGCACCGACCATGATCGCAATGCGTCTGGAAACACTGCCTTGCCCCATTTTTATAGCCATAGTATAGCTTCCTTTTCCTTGCTTAGAAATTTCGGTACGGCGTGGCGTTCCGTCATGCCGTACCGGTTGTTGAATGTTACTCGCACCTCTGCAGAGTACGTTCAATAACTTCGTTCTGTACTCCCACATGAAGCTGAGT
Organism: uncultured delta proteobacterium; assembly: GCA_963696725.1. GTDB lineage: Bacteria > Desulfobacterota > Desulfobulbia > Desulfobulbales > Desulfocapsaceae > MADRE3. The sequence continues at coordinate 155,412 of CAVOLI010000007.1, read as the reverse complement.
AAAGAATGCGCTGAAACCAGCAACACGAACAACAAGATCTCTGTATTTTTCAGGATGTTTCTGTGCATCCCTGAGCAGTTCGGTATCCAGCACGTTGAACTGAATGTGGTAGCCACCGTTTTCGAATAATGTCCTTACCAGGTTCATCATGCTGTCACGCCCCTTGCGCGTATTCAATTGTTCCGGAGGGAGCTTCATGTTCATGTGCGTGGCACACCACTTAGTAGCATCATTACCTTTTGCTGCAGAATTTATCAGCGCCGTTGCTCCGTTGATATCGGTTCCCCGCATGGCCGACAAACTTCCATCGGTGAGTGCGTCCCCGGCCTTCTTGCCGGTGGGCAATGCGCCGGTTACCAAACCCATCAGGTTGTGAACACTCTTGGTGTTTTGATCTAATGAAGTCTTCATGTTCTTGCTAATGTAGTTTCCACCACCATCCAACACTGTTGAAAGCATGTTAAAATACTGTTATTCACGCGGCGAAGCATAAGATCTACTTCATCGATGTCGTTACCGTATTTGGGCGCTTCCTCGTAGCACATTTTAAAGACCTTCTGGTATTCTCCTTCGAAATTGGCATCCAACGCTTTCTTCAATTCAGACATGGTCAGCTTTTTCTTGTCAAATACAAGATCCTTTACTGCCATAAGTCCGTTTGCGGCATCTACCTGACCCACCGAAATCTGGGCAACCGTGTAGTAGTTGGCGCCACCTTTCCAGGTTTCGGTACCTGTTTCAATGCATCCTTTGGTAAGGATGGAGCGCCAGGTACACGGGCAGGAAATCTGCGTTCAGCATACTCGCAATCCAGGCTCCCCTGCGAAGTGTGTCTTCACGAAATTCGAAGTTGTGCTTCAAAGGCAGTATATAGTTCTTCAAAGTTTTTGAAAGTCTTCAGCTTTTCCTGATTTTAGGTCCTACTTGCATTTTGATGCGTGGATCGAACCCGTCGTTCAGGGTTAATTCCAGGATTTTACCTAGGTTAGGCTGCCCTTCTACTGGGTGACCCGTTTCGTAAGGGATGTAGCTACCTACGCAAGCACCAACACAAGTTCGTCTGGCTTTTCCCAGTGGGAGATCGCCTACCCTGCTCATTGCCGCCAAGAGATACAGTGCCCGCTTCATCATCACGTCGGCATTGAGGAACTGCGGCATACCGACACCGGTGCTGATACAATCGAGCACTTTTTCGATGAACTTGCCCGGTGTTTTTGGGGTGAGCGCACAAGACAAGGGCGGTTGGGGGTAAGACAGGTATATACATGCATCGAGGATCACGTAGTCCATCTCCGCAGTGGCATCATCCCCATCCTCGGTATAGCCCGCCAGGGTAATGCTTTGTCCCAGGTCGGCAGAGTTCTGCATAGCCGACCTTCTCACCGTAGTAGTAGTTGATCTCATTCAGCCTGATGGTGAGGTTCTCGAACATGAAGACCGCATCGTCGTAGTCAATCAGTCCGGCTGCCTTGTCGGCCTGAAAGTACGGCTCCAGGTTCTGGCCCAGGTAGGCCTGCGAGTACCCGCAACCGACCTGCTCGAGTTCCGCCGCCAGGTGAGCGAAGAAATGGCCCTGCATGGCCTCCCGCAGGTTGCGGGCAGGATGCTCGGGAACCTGTTCGCAGGTCTCGGCCATGGAAATCAGCTCTGCTTTGCGGGTCTTGTCCTTCTCTTTTGCCGCCATCTCGCGAGCCAGCTCGGCGTAACGGTTCGCCCAGCGGATCATCGCCTCGCATCACGATGAGACTGGCCTGGTAAAAGTAGAGTTTGTCTGTGTTACCTAAACGCATGTCCAGGGACGTCATCCGCTCTTTGACGTCCTTGATCACACTGGCGAGACCCTGCTGGTACACCATCGGGTAGTTGAGGTTGCCACCGCCGGCCCGGCCAGTCATGGAACGGTACGACGAGGCCGGCGTGCGTAGCATCGGGGTCAGAGCGAAACCATACCGCTGTTCGAAAATCGATTCCGTCCGGGGCTTCAGCCCACGTTTGGCCCAGTAATCGAGCGCCCATGCATTGGCTTCGTGGTCTTCCTCGGTTTTCGACTTCTCGACGGTGTTCTCTTCCTTCATCCATAGCGACGTTCCATTCCGGATTGGGGTAGATGGCCATTTAGCTTCCTGCCATGGTGCCCACAAAGAGGTTGTCGTCGATGAAGATCTTCTTGCGATCCAGCAAGTCTGCCAGGAACTTGGCCCGCCGGATGATCTGCTCGTTTGCCGGCGGTATCCTCGTATACAGTCTCTTCATGATCCTGACCCGCTCGAAATCGAGCTCCTGGGGTGTACTTCTCTGCCGTTCTTTCAGACGATCGATCCGCGCGGTATCGGCTTTGACCTGTGCGGTGGAACTTTTTTTTGTATTTTTTGCTTTCGTAACCATACATTTGCTCCTTTGTTCATTTTTGGTCGCCCATCACTGAACCGCAAGTGATGGTGGTTGTTTTGTAATTACCTTTGATCCGGCCTAGGGAGAATCAGGTGCCCAGATGAGACTTAGAGAGATCCTACCCTGTCTCTGTGTTCATTGTTTTTCATTCTACCGTTACAACGACGTATTGACTGCCATCGGCCTGATAATACGTCGTGCCGCTCTGATAGAGGGTCGTGCCTTCGATAACGACGGTGGTATATCCAACCGGCAAGGCCGCCACATACACGGTTGAACGGCGGATTACCCGTCGGGTTGTGCGCCTTGCTACTCCGGCAACACTGACCGGTGTCAGCGGTCTGCCTATCCTTGCTTCTGCATCTGTAATGACAATACTGCTGGTAAAAAATCCATCTAGCCCTGTGCAAGCGAGCAACAAACTGCACATGATAAAAATAGTTCGTCTCATAATTTTCATCACTTCTCCTACTTGATGATTTCTTTCCTGTTGCCCACTCGACCTGGCTGATTGACTCCCGGATCAACCCCGACCCCGATATTTTCTTCTACACCTGGCTGGTTGATGCCTGGGTCACGGCCTATGTTACCTGCAGTACCAGGCTGATTGTGACAATAGTACGCATGAAAATTGCTGCTGACGGCAGCTTACCTGACAAATAACTGCTCATATTTTTTCTCCTGTGTTCGGGTAATTGTGAAAGATTAGTTATCAATATTTCAAACTGTTGGCTCAAAGTTTCACATCTATACGTTACGTTTACTGACTCATTTGGTTTGCTCCATTGCCTGCCCCGCTTCCCTGTGATAGGCTGCCATAGCATGGCGGTTAGTCGGGAAGAGCCGGTTTTCCCCAATCAGTTCCAACAGATGGTAACGAGACAGCAGAGCAACTGTCGACTGGTTGGCACGGCTTACAGCAACACTCACGCCACGTTTGCTCAGCGATGTCAAAACCTGATGCAGTGTTTCCTCACCGGTGGTATCAATATCAACGATTGCTTCCGCATCCAGTACAAACCATTTAAGCGGTGTGGCGGATTGAGAGACCAGTTGCTCCACCTCTTCCTCAAAAAATGGGGCGTTGGCAAAATAGAGCGGCGCGCCAAAGCGATAGATAACTATCCCCGAAGTGTCAGGTGGCTGGTCTGGTTCTTCCGGAACGAAATGACTGCCGTCCGCTGCTTCCCGCATCACCCAGGCACCGGGACGGGAAGCTCTCCGGAGCAAGTCGATCAAGGCAAGCAGAAAGGCAATGATGACAGCCTGTAATGGCCCGAACACCAGCACGCTGAGCATGCAGACGATGGCAATCCAGAATTCAGAGCGGCGCATGTGCCGGAGTTCCCGAAGTTCCTCGACCTCAATCAGATTCAGTACGGCGCTGGCAACAACACCTGCCAATGCCGCCGTGGGCAGGTAGGCCAGCTGATCGGTAAAGAAAACCATGACCAACCCAACCGTCGCCGCCGCCGCCAGAGATGAAAGCTGGGTGCGGGACCCGGCAGCGTCCATTGCCGCAGTGCGCGAGGCGCTGGGACCCGAGACCAGCGAACCGCTAAAGCCGCTGGCGATACTGGTCATCCCGTAGGCAAACAATACCTGGTTGCCATCGGATCTGGTATTGTGTTTTCGGTCACAGCTGCGAACCAGCAGCAATGCCTCACACAGGGTGATGCCAACGACCGCCAGGGCACCGGGCAACAGGCGAAAATAATCAGCAAGCGGGATACCCGGCAGCGTCAGAGATGGTAAGCCAGACGGCATCTCCCCCAGCACCTTAACCCCCTTTTGATCAAGGCTGAATACTGCCACGATAACCGTCATCAGAACCAGTGCGATCAGTGCAGCCGGAACTCTGGGTGCATACCCTTTCATGAACCGCACGATAACAAAAGTGCCGATTCCAATCGCCACCGAGTACAGATTTGCATGCGGTATTGATTCAAACAAGGCGATGATTTCTACAAAATACCCCGTCGTGTCGACGGAACTGGCCATTGCCTCGTGGAGCCGGTGGGCTGTCGCCGCCATTCCCGATCCGTCTATGGAATGATCAGCCCCAAGCATCCTCCTGACCTGGTTGGTAAGCACCTCGATCCCGAGCCCGGTGATAAAGCCGGCCAGCACGGCACGGGACAGAAAATTGGCAAGAAAAGCCAGGCGAAAAAGCCAGAACAGAAAAAACAGCAGGCCGCAGAGCAGGGCAAGGGCCAGGGCATATTGTGCACGCAGCGGATCACCTATCGGAGCAAAGCCAATTAGCATTGCCCCCATGATTGCGGAAATCGGGGCATCCGGGCTTCCCACGACCTGGCGAGAGCTGGTAAAGATGGCAAATATGGCAAGGGGAATAATACCCGCATAGAGGCCAAACACAGGCGGCAGCCCGGCCACCTGGGCATAACCGATATTGAGCGGGATAATCAAGGCCGCCAGGGTTATACCGGCAGAGATTTCGCGAGGTAAATCCGCCAGTTTCATTCCCCGCAGACCTGAGAAAATTGTTGGCCATTTTCCCTCAAATTTCGTGCTCATCTGATGTTCCTTTTCATTGTCGGAGATATAGACAGGCTGATCCTGACGGCTCATGCTGCCTTGCCCACGCCAGCCACGCCGGCCTGTTTTGCAAATATCCTGGCTCCAATGGCAGCGAGAACCACCGACCATAGCGTCCACATGACGGTCATCGTCACGATAAGCGGATCCGCATTCGGGATGGCAAGAGCCGCCGCCAGCACCGCTGCGACGTTGCGTGTGCCCATCCCCAGCGCCATAACGCTTCTCTGTGCCTGTTTCAGGCCGAAGCCGAAACGATAGGTGATCAGCGCCATCCCGACCATGAAAACAGTCATTGAAAGAAGGGCAAATTGGCCGGCCGTGTTGATCATTCCCCGGCCGTAGAGCACAAGGCACCAGACAATTGTTGTCAGGGTGGAGAGCTGGGCCAGCCCTTTGACCGCAGGGAATATCCTGGTCGCCTTAGCGTCAGTGTAATGCCGGATCGCCGCGCCGATTATCAGCGGCAGGAGTATGGTAAGCAGGAGCGGTTTTGCCAGTGACCAGGTGCTGATCGTCACCCCCTTTATCAGCAGGGGTGCCATCAATGGCATGAGCACCACCGTGCCGATCGCCACCAGCGGTATAAGTGCACCCGCAAAACCCATGTCCCCGCGGGCTTTTCCCACCATCTGTTGAAGAAACGGGGCGCACGGCGCCAGGCTGGCGAGGAGCACGACAACAACATAGGGCTCAGCCAGCGGAAGGATCCGGGTGATCAGGTAGCCGAACGCCGGCCCGACCACCCAGCCCCAGACGAAAATAAGCACCAGAGATTTCCTGTTCCGCAATGCCTCGATCACCTCGGGCATCTTCACCTGGAGCCCCATGGCCGCGAGGTTCGACACGGTGAAGATCAGCACCAGCGGGGAGAATGTTGCCTGTAGAAACTGCATGACTGTGTCCATTGACTGATCCCAGTTGTTTTGTTGTGGAGAATTGCTCTGTTAATAAATCAATTCACCCAGAGAGTACATGGCCCGTGCCAGCATGCCGCCGGAGATGTTTTTTGCCTTGAATCCGTTCTGTAAAAGGATGCTCGTGGCGTAGTAGGCTCGCTGTGCGGAACGGCAGATAATGTGAATCTCACGGTCACGGGGCAGTTCACCAAGACGGGCGCGGAGTTCCGGCAGCGGGATGTTCAGTGCGCCCGGCACGTTCTCCACGACCAGTTCAACCGGCTGGCGTACGTCCAGGAGGAAGGCGCCGTCAAGTGAATCCCAGTGACTGACCGGCATGTCGCCCCGCAGGATATTGGCAGCTACCATGCCGGCGAAGTTGACCGCATCTTTGGCACTGCCGAACTGGGGAGCGTAGCAGAGTTCCGATTCTTCGAGGTCGTAGATCGTCGCTCCCATCTGGATAGCCATCGCCATGGCGCTGATTCGCTTGTCTACCGCCGGGCCGTCCTGCCCCAGCGCCTGGGCACCCAGGACTTTACCGGTGGACTTCCGGAAAATGACCTTCAAGCCGAGCATCGTGGCGCCCGGGTAATAGCCGGCGTGGGAATTGGGGAACAGGTAGATCTTCTCGTAATCCGAGTCACCCAGCTGCTTAAGCGTTTTCTCGCTGACACCGGTCCAGGCGGCGGCACCGCCAAACAACCCGATGATCGATGTACCCTGGGTACCCCGATACCTGGAATCACGGCCGGCGATCACATCGGCAGCAATCCGGCCCTGGCGGTTCGCCGGCCCGGCCAGTGCGATAAGGCTCCAGTGGCCGGTCCCGAAGTCCTTGACCTCGATGGCATCGCCCACGGCAAAGATGTCCGGGTCACTGGTAATCATCTGCTCGTTGACACGGATGCCGCCGAGATCACCGATTGCGATCCCGGCCGTCTTGGCCAGTGTCGTGTCCGGCCGCACGCCGATGGCAAGGATCACGAGGTCCGCCGGATACATCTTCCCGCTGCTCGTTTGAACCTCGATTGCGCCCCCGTCCAGCTGTTTGAACCCTACTACGCCGTCGTTGGCAACAACGCGCACGCCATGCCGCTTTATATGGCCCTGGACAAGACAGGCGATTTCCGGATCCAGCGGGGACAGGACGTGATCGGGCTTCTGGATGAGCGTCACCTCAAATCCGGCATGGATAAGGTTCTCCGCTGTTTCCAGACCGATGAACCCTCCGCCCACAACCACTCCCCGCCGGACCGGCTTCACCATCTGAATGCCGGAATAATTAAACATTCCACTCAGAAACGTCGTGCCGCTCTCGATCCACTGACGTATTGTTCGTGCGTCCGGCACGGTCCGTACATGAAAGATTCCCGGCAGGTCGATGCCCGGTAGCGGCGGACGGACCGAAGCTGCGCCGGGTGAAAGCACCAGTTTGTCGTAGGATTCGGTGGTGATCTCGCCGGTTGTGACATCGCGAAGATCTACGGTCTTGTTTTTCGAAGAGATGGAGACCGCCTCGCAGTTGGTCCGTACCTCAATCCCGAACATGACGCGAAACATCTGTTCCGATGCTACCAGAAGGCTCGATTCTTTTTCAATCACGCCTCCGACATGGTAGGGCAATCCGCAGTTCGCATACGAGACATATGGCCCGCGCTCCACCATGAGGATTTCAACTTTTTCGTCCAGCCTGCGAAGACGTGCCGCACAAGACGCACCACCTGCCACTCCACCAACGATTATAACTTTCATGCTATTCTCCTGAGTTTGTATTGTTTTGATCTCTATTACAGCTCTGTTTAAATGTCATACACCTCTGCACTTACCTGCTCCAGGACAGCATTGCTCTACTCGCCACTTCTGGCTTTTTCGATCGCCTCCATGCCGGTTACCTGCATAACAGACGCAAATCGTATCTCAGGCATCTCCACGGCCATCTCCATCGCGAAAAGAACATTGCGAAAATCTTCCGAACGCAGACACCGGTTCATATCCGCTTCATTTTCCCAGATCGTCTCTAACATGAGTATACGATCATCCTGTACATCATTATAGGCCCGACAGGAAGCGCAGCCGGAAAGCAACCTGATCCTTTCTGACATCGTCTGGAGAATTGTCGCTGTTTCAGCCCTTTTTCCTGAATCTGTGACGATCCTTATCGTCGAGTGGAACATTGTCATATCTGTCTGAGGATCTCCCTTTCTCTTTGGTTTGCGCAACCGCAGAGAAGAATATTTGATGCGCCAAAATGTCCGGCGTTCATGTGCGGAACACAGATAAAAACAGGCGGCCCTTTTTTGTCATTATCGCAAGAAGCGTACCTGTCCTGACAATTCGACGAGTATCCTGTTAACTACACGATATTTACTTGCTATTTTGGAAAAAAACAGGAGTACAGCAGAGTTGAAAATACCACCTGGTGTCGATATGCCGACATTCTGGCGACATGTCGACCGTGACTGTGGGAACGGTTAATTCAGGGCCATTTCATCTGCACTCAGCTCGAGAACTCGGATTATAGAGTGCAAAGGCAAAGAACAGCGAAGACTACCTGACCAATCTGTTACGGCTTTGTGCTGAAGCTGCCTCCCAGGGCGAGATGGAGGTTAACCCGCTGGCTCAGTTGTTCACTCTGAACGCGCAAAAGACCGAGAAGGGCGGCGTTGAGGCTGAGCTGCTGCTGCTGGACGTTGCGCAGATCAGTTGTGCCGACTCGATAACTATTCTCCGCCAGTTCAAGAGCTCGCTGGTTATCGCTGACATTACGCTGCAGCAGCAGTTCACGCTCGGCCAGGTTTCGGGATGCAGCGAGTGTGGTTTCAACATCGCCGAGGGCTCGCAGGGCGATGCTAGCATACTGGGCTATGGCTTCTTTCTGCTCGAGGGTGCGGATTTCCACCTGCGTCTGGAGCGACCCTCCCTGGTAAATTGGAGCGAGAAGCTTCCCCCCAAAACCACTGGTCGGGTTTTCAAAATCTTTCTTGAGTTGAACTATCTCGCTGGTAAAGGCGCTGACACTTGCATTTATGGAGATACTCGGCAGACGGGCAGCTTTTGCCTCGCCAATCCGGTTGAAAGCTGCTGCCACCCGGTGTTCGGCAGCGATAAGATCGGGGCGGCGCTCGAGCATTTCCAGGGGTATACCGACAGGAACCGGACCCGGAAGTTTTGTCAGATCACGGCGGGCCTTCAGTTCAGCTGCGGGAAAACGGCCAACCAGTAACTCGAGGGAGCGGAGTGCCTGTTCATGCGCCAAACTGATTTTCAGGACATTATCCTGAAATGTGCCGAGACTGACCTGAGCCAGAGCAACATCGAGTTCGTTGCCAATGCCGACCTGATAGCGTTTTTCGGCAAGGTCGAGCAGCTGCTGCGCTGACTGTTCCATCCGCCCCGCGGTCTGCAGCTGCAGCCAGGTTTCACTGGCCATAAACCAGCCTTTGGCGGTTGCAGCGGCGATGGATTGGCGGGCAAATTCAAAATCAGCCTGAGCTGACAGGGAGGTTTCTTCTGCCGCACTGCGACCGTAGCGAATACGGCCCCAGAGGTCAAGTTCCCAGGAGGCTAAAAAGGAGAGGCCCTGAAGGGGAGAGCCGTCACCAGACTTGAAACCACCCGTGCCGAAGAGATTTAAAGCGGGAAGAAGGGCTGCCTTGGATAAGTTGATATACTCGTTAGCCTGCTCAACCCTGGTGGCACTTAATCTCAGATCCGGATTATTGGCTACAGCCTCTGCCGCCAGCGCCGAGAGCTGATCATCATCAAACGACGCCAGCCAGTTGTCCACTATACTGCCCGGCAAGCCGCCTGCCGGCCAGCTGCCCGGCAGCTCGATATCCGCCAGAGCCTGCTGCTGAATCTCCTCCCGTTCCGGCGGCGCTTTAAGTGTACAGCCCGCACTCAACAATACCAAAATCGCCAAACAGGCCAAACAGGCATGAAGGCAGCGACCAATGTTTCTTTTCCTGGAGACTTCACCAGCCAGAGAATTCTTTTTCAGCATTTTCGCCTCTCAGTGCAATTTCAGGATCAGCCAATTGAGCTTGGCACTGATACGTAGAAATACCTTGCGAAGTATATGGATCATTTCACCCCCGTCAGTATAGATTGCCCCGACACCGCGTGCACCTGAGGCGAGGAAAAGGTCTTGATCCTTCTTGTCCACCAGAAGACGGACAGCCAGGCTGTAGGCAGGGATCGGCGCAACGCCTGCTACCGTATTCTGGTTGCCGATAGGCAGCTGGCCCTGGGCCGTAGCCCACATGATCGAATCCACTTTGCATTTGACAACGCGGCCGGGATACATCCTGAATGTCACTTCCGCTTCCTGGCCGGCTTTTACTTTCCGGACCTCATTTTGATTGAAGATGGCGAGAATCCACTGTTCATCCTCAATGAAATTCATGGCTGGAACCATCGGCAGCGGTACCGCCATGGCCCCCGGGCGAAGAGCCAGGGAGACAACGGTACCGTTGGCCGGAGCCACATAGACGGTCTGCTCGAGTTTCCACTGGGCATCGGCAAGCTGGGCTTCGGCACGTGCGATCTGGGCCTTGATGTTGGCGATGGTATCCTGTTCCCCGTCCGGTGTCCTGGCGGCGAGGACTTCGGAGATCTGAGCTTCACTTGCGGCTGCCGAGGCAAGCTCGGCTTTAAGGTTGGCGACGTCGGCCTCGGTCTGCTCTTGGTCGAACGCGTTGCCGGCACCGCTCTCGGCAAGTTCCTTGAACTGCCCGACGCGCAACTGGGCAAGCCTGAGTTTAACCGTTACCGCTTCTTTTTTGGCGGTTGCTGCCTTCAGCTGTTCCTGCTGACTGCGAATATTGGCCCTGGCAGTGATGATTTGGACCCTCAGCTGGTCAAGCTGGGCCTGGTAGCTCCTTACGTCAAGCTCAAAAGGTACCGGGTCGATCTTGAACAATACCTCGCCCTTTTTGATTGGCCGGTTGGGTTCAATGGGCACCTCGGTGACCAGTCCGTTGACCGGAGGATTTATGGCAACAACATAGTTGATAACCCGAATATCACTGGAAGAAGGAGCATAAATGTTTAGGATGAGAATCAGGGCTGCGATGCCGATTATAGGTATGGTGATGGCAATTACCTGGCTTACGATGTTCCAGGGGAGCCATTTGAACTTGATAAAAATCAGCCAGACAAAAAACGCATAAATGGTTAGCAGAATCAGTTCCATGTCAGACCGTACCTCCTTCAGTTACGGGCCTGGCTGACTGCTTTGCTTCCAGTTCCACCAGCCGAGCGCGTAATCGCTCAATCTCGTCTCTATCGTCGTCACTTATAGCCGGGAGGTTTTCTTCCCCGTGTTTGAGTTCTCCCTTCTCGGTTCCATAGGCCATTTTGTATAAAACCGGCTTGGTGTAGACCCAGAGCCAGGCAAGTGGCCAGAGGAGACCGCCGAAAAACAGAGAAAGCAGGCAGAGTGTCTGAATGGCCTTGGTCTGTGGGTGATTCTTTTTCTCGGCAATCTTTTCCGGCAGGATATGAATAAGCCAGAATATGGTGATGCCGATTACCGGAGCGACGACGAGAACGACCCAGGCAAGGACATCAGCCGCCTTGTCGAGAGCTTCACCCTTGAACAACGAGGCCTCTGCTGGCATGGCGTGGCTCAGAAGGGTCAGGCAGAGCAGTCCGCAGCCGCTGAGCCGCGGGCGAAATCTTTGACAGACGGTTGGCTGGCAGGAAAAATCTGGTTGGTTGACGTTATCCATGATACAAGAATACTCCCCCTAAACGTAAGGTTAACAGTAGGTTCAAATAACTATATATTAGTTATAAAATATTTCATTGCTTAATTAACAGCTGTCGACCGGGAGGTACTGGATTCATTATGCCGCGCCCGGCTTCGCAACTTTCTCAGGGCCTGATTTTCTCGAGAGTGAAGGCGAATGTTCCGCCGCAGGCGTAATAGCCGTCTGACCAGCGCCATACTGATTTGCCCGTGCCGGCAGTTTCACTTTCAAACTCGATGTCAACCAGCTCGCTGACATAGCCACCATCATCAACATATGAACCTTGAACATGAAAAAGGTTCGGCTCTTCGGGATTAAGGCGGCCACGGTAAGGCCGCTGAACAACATTTTCCATAATGACGATGTCCTCATCCTGCTGGGTAATGGTCAGCTTGTATTCTCCTGGCTCTGCCTTTCCCAGGTTCTTACAGAGATTTTTCGATTCGCTTATCGTTCCGAGCCATTGACCGCTGTAGTCATTCCCATAAGACAGAGCTGGATGCAGCAACAGTGTGCTGATGAAGAGAATGAGAGAACCATATCTGTTCATATTTCAATTCCTTGCAGGTGGTGGTTTGCTCGTTGAGTCATATTTGAACGGCAAACACTTGTTTCATCAGGGTCACATTATCGCCATATCATCACTGTTCTCTTGCTGCCCCTGATGCTGGAACAGGAAATTGCCGTGCCTTCCAGAAGAAAGCGATGGTTGCCACAACCGTACATGCCAGGCCGATAGCGGTTGAGATATTGAGCGGCAAATTGAAGCCGATCTCTGCGTTTACTATGAAACTGACCACAACCGTGGTCATGAAGATAGCAGGGATTGTCGCAATCCAGTGCAGTTTCCCGGATTTAGACAGATACATAGCAGCGGTCCAGAGGACAACTGCGGCAAGGGTTTGGTTTGCCCAACCGAAATAACGCCAGATCAGGCCGAAATCGGAGAGCGAAATCAAGAATCCTATCACAAAAAGCGGCAGCGCGATCAGCAGGCGCTTACCCTGTTTTTTCTGGGAAATCTTGAACATATCCGCAATAATCAAACGGGCGCTGCGGAAAGCGGTATCTCCTGAGGTAATTGGTAAAATAACAACGCCGATGATAGTCATTATACCACCAATTGGTCCCAGCAGGGTTGTTGACACTTTTTCGACCACCAGGCCGGGTCCACCTTCTGCAAGGATCTGATTGAGCGCTTCCGGGGTATGGAAAAAGGATATCGCCAGCGTCGCCCAGATCAGTGCTATTACACCTTCTGCTATCATCGAACCGAAAAAAACAGGACGGCCATATTTTTCATTGGGCAGGCATCGGGCCATCATCGGCGACTGGGTGGCATGGAAGCCGCTGACGGCGCCGCAGGCGATGGTAATAAACATCAGCGGCCACATCGGCAGCTCCTGGGGATTAATATTGTTGAAGGTCTTTTGCGGATAGAACTCGTAGCCTTTAAAAATGAGCATTGTTATCGTACCCACCGCCATGAAGATCAGGATAGCGCCAAAGACAGGGTAGATCCGGCCAATTATCTTGTCAACCGGCAGGATTGTCGCCAGGAAATAGTAGGCGATAATGATGCCGACCAATACCTGGAGGTTGATACCGGTCATATTCTCGAGCAAAGCGGCAGGCCCAAGGAAGAAGACAACCCCGACCAGGATCAGCAATATAACCGAAAAAACACGCATTAACTGCCTGAAGCCGTTGCCGAGATTGTGTCCCACCACATCGGGCACACTCTGGCCATCATAGCGGACGGAGAGCATACCGGAAAAATAATCATGCACGGCACCGCCGAAAATACAACCCAGAACAATCCAGATAAGGGCAACCGGTCCGTACAGGGCCCCAAGAATTGGCCCGTAAATCGGCCCGAGGCCGGCGATGTTCAGGAGCTGAATAAGAAAAATTTTCCAGGTCGGCAACTTGATGTAATCCACTCCGTCTTCCTTGGTTATGGCAGGAGTGAGCCGGGTCGGATCAACACCAAAGATTCGCTCGACAATTGTGCCGTAGATAAAATATCCAAGGAGCAATCCACCGAGACTTGCAAAAAAAAGCAGCATATTATTATCCTCCTGGAGACGTACCTTGGAGCTGCCCAAATACTACTGGACTGCAGGGACGAAACGCTTTTGGAAAAAAAATAAAGCCTGGTACCCCACCCTTTATGCTTATCGTCTTTTGATACACCCTTTTGCATCAAAAAACCATACCTGCTCAAAACTATCCCCTAAAACCTTCTTATCCTTTCTCATTCCCATCATTTTTCCGGCCTTTTCGATAGTCCCAATACCCCCTGGCACCAGAGATGGAATCGACCTGCTGTCGAGCCGGGTAAGCAAACTGAGCAGTGCTTGAGCGGAGAATCAACAACACCTCATCGTGCTTTTCTACCGGGATGGCCATCTGCTGGAGGAAAGAACCCTTCACCTGCCGCTTCGCACCGTTGCCGTTTAGGTTACACGGTGGATAGCACCGTTTTTCACGCACACCGAGAGAACAAATGGCCAAGAGAAAGTTTTTCCAGAAACGTTATATAGCGATATATATGCCATTTTTGAGATGCTGTTGTATTTCACAGATAACATCTTGTAATAGAGATGTTTTTTTTAGAACCAGCAGGTCAGTAAGAAAAAGAACGGAATGTGCCGTTGTGTCGATATGCCGACACAACGGCTTCATTTCGGCATTAGGGGCCTGCACGACGGATACCCAATTTTTTCATCTTTGAATATAAGGTCGATCTCTTCAGACCCAGGATCTCTGCTGCACCATCCCGTCCGGCTACACGCCAGCGGGTTCTCTCCAGCACAGCCAGAATTTCTCTGCGCATCATATCTTCAAAGTTGCCGGGATCGTTTTCGTCTGGAACGACATTCCTGGGCAGTTGAACACTCAGTATTCTATCTTTGCTCATGATCATGGCACGTTCAATCACATTTCTGAGTTCTCTTATGTTGCCGGGCCACTGATATGATTCCAGAATCTGCATGGTCTTGCGGGGAATTCTATCGATTTGCTTTCCCATTTTTTTCTGGAACTCCCTGATAAACGCCCAGGTCAAGAGAGGAATATCTTCAGAGCGTTCACAAAGAGGCGGTATGACGATGGGAAAAACATTCAGTCGATAGAAGAGGTCCGGCCTGAATCTGCCGTTGGCCACTTCCTCTTCAATGTCCCGGTTGGTGGCGGCAATGATGCGGACATTAATATGGAGGGGTTTAGTCGAACCTAATCGTTCTACGGTGCCCTCCTCGAGGACCCGGAGCAGCTTACCCTGAAGATCCGGTGGGAGTTCACCGATCTCATCGAGAAAGAGCGTCGAGTTATCGGCAAGCTCGAATCGACCGATCATCCTGGTCATGGCACCCGTGTAAGCACCTTTTTCCCTGCCGAAAAGCTCGTTTTCAATCAGGGAAGGGGGAAGGGAAGCGCAATTGATCGTAACCAGCGGCCGGTCTTTTCGCAAACTCATGCTGTGAATGGCCCTGGCCAGCAGTTCCTTGCCTGTTCCGGTTTTCCCCATGATAAGAACGGTAGAGTCCGTCTCGGCTACCTGGCCCGCCTGAGTAAGGATATTTTTCATGGCGGTGCTTTGTCCCAGGATTACCGAGTGCTCAGTCAGGAGCTTGACTTCCTCCTGCAGATAAATATTCTCCTCTTCGAGTCGGTGTTTGAGCTCTTCGATCTCCTGCAATCGAGTCTCGAGCTGTTTTTCCATCCTTTTGCGGTTACTGATATCAAGCGATACGCCAAGCAAACGATCCCCCCCTCCGGCTGTACCTGACTGTCGCCGTCCTCGGGCAGCTATCCAGCGGGTCTTCCCGCCCGGAATTACTATCCTGAAATCGCACAAAAAATTCTCACCGGTCTGAATTGCCTGCTGGACGATCTGGCGGACCCGTTCACGATCTTCAAGGTGCATTACCTTGAAAAAGCTTTGCTCAGTGAGCTGTTCATCCGGGGCAAAATGAAACAGCTCCCGGGTTTTTTCCGTACCCCATACTGAGCCGGTGTCAATATCCATACTCCACAGGCCCGCCTCGGCAGCATTTGTCGTCAAGGTCAAACGTGCCTCGCTTTCGCGCAGGGCCATTTCGGTTTTCTTGCGGGCCAGCGTGTTGGAAAACACCTGGGCAAGAAGCGTGCACCCCCTGACGTCGGCTTTTGACCACTCTCTTTCTTTATACATAGAGGCAAAGGACAACACCCCAAATAGTGTTCCCTGACCAACTGATAGCGGAACATAAACACCGGATTTGGAGGCGTAGAGGTTGAAACTCTCAAGATCACGCTTTGCCTCGGCCGGAAGATTGGACATTTTTGAAATAGCGACGATTTCACCAGCCATCAAATTCTTCATAATCCAGGGGAAGAAATCCTTTAAATCCATGCGATCAGCAGGCAGCCGACTTCCTGGAGGCTGATGGATATGGGTCAATAAAAGCGTCTCAGGCTCACCCTCTTGCATTTGCCAGAGTGTGGAGCGTTCAATTTCAAGAATTTCGCAGATGCGGCGTTGCACGTTTTCAATTTCCCTATCGATCTGATCGATCGGGAGATTTATAAAGAGTGTCGATATTTCGGCAAGCAGCGCCTCGAATCCCACCTGTTTGTCTATTTCTTTATACGATTTGATTTCTGTTGAAGCCATAGTCCTTCTATCTTTGTTTGCCGAATGTAAGCTGCAGTTGCTGCTCAAAAGCGCTTACGGGAACCAGAGAACGATTGGCAGACGCCTCTTTCGGGTTAAGAGAAACGGTGCCCGATGTTTTTATTTTTCAGGCAGGTCTCAATTCCAACGATCTTCTATTGAAAATATCTATATCGGGCTATCCTAAAACCTAAGCAACATGAAAAGCAGAAAAATCGAAATTTTGATCGTGAGTTCAGTGCTGTCTCATAAATTTACAAATAACACGAGACAAATAAAGGCTCAGAGAGTTTCTTGTATTATAACGAGATTGCGAATTATCTATTAAACCAAGAAGATCCGAGCCATGAAAAACTATACCACAATCCTTCGACCATTGACTGCAATTTTCCCGAGACAGGATTTTGAGTACCGGTGAAGAAACCTCAACCTTGACACTGCTTGGACGAGTTAAAGTTTATCTGATCAAATCTTAACCCTCGCATACTTACAACGTCCGGTCTTTGTTTCGTGATTATTTCCTTAGACCACTGTTGTATCCATGATAACGTTATTAATGATCTGTTCTACTTCTTGGGGAGATAAACGGCTTCCAGTTTTTCGTGGAGACCCGCCGATTATATCACTCCCGCCCCATGAGTTGTGAGGTGACTCGAGTTTCTCAACCTCATTCAAAGTCTTATAGATCTTAAACAGAGGAAAAGGAACGTACGGAGAGATTTTCCCGAGAACATAGGTATAATTGCCATCATTGCGTGTTCTCATTCCGACAAATGCACTCGTTCCCGAGGCATAAATACTGGTTCGGGCGTAGATACTGGTTTCAAAAATCATTTTCCAACCGGGTCCACCCCCAATAATTTCTGCATGTGAATCAATCTCTATTGATTGGCCCTTGTTCTCCGTAAACTGGGTAATTCGATCAGAGATACTTTTAATTAGCCATTCCAACTCCTGCCCAGTCATTGAATGGAGTCTTCTCTCGCCTCTGGCGGTGGTATAGGGTTCAAATACCCATGCCTGCCTTTTTAGCAACGAATCTGGTTCATTTGAGTCATCAAAGGGATAGGCTCCAGCAGAAGCGTCTATAAAATCCTCGAACACGATAAACTGGGCAAGTGGATCTTCCCATTTCACCGATGCAGCTTTATCAGGGTGAGCGAGAAGCCAGTACGATAAACAAACGTCCTGATCAGCATCGTTCACATAAGCATGAGCAAAACATTTGCCATCCTTACTGAACGAATCGAACAATCCAAGCTTGATGGAAAAGAAGATCTGCATGCACGTGCTGCGTGTGGAGAGCCGGTCGACTCCCTCATGGTGATTGAAATTTGCAAATGGACCTGATGGAGAAAATTTTGACTGCCCTGAAACGTACCCATCAAGAGCGATAGAGAATGGCGGCTTTTGGGCTTGGAAACTATCCCAACTCATGACAACACCGGGTTCTGCATGAAGAATTATCTCTGCCATATACCCCCCTGTGAAGAAATTAAATTACTTCAAAATCCAGACTAAGTGAATTGTTAAACAGATCTGACATAATGTTAACAATGACAGGAAGAGTGTAATTTTTCAAATATTTTTAAAGTGGTACCTGATCGCCTGTGAAACTTTCATGATGCACCTCCTGAGGTATTGTTTAATTGCGACGAATTACCGCATAAATCATAAGACACCAGAACCACAGGTTGAGCTAGAAATATGCTCAGTTGGTGCACAGGAACAAGTTCATTTTGCCAAATTCTGCGGAAAATTTGTCTTGGCAAAAGTAAGCTCTAATGCTTTACCAGCCTTCTTTCCTCAAAGAGATAGAGGAAGAGTCTGAGTTTGCGGCAATGATTTGCCGATACTTGCCGAATTTATCGGCCAGATCTGCGAGAATGAGAGAAAATTGAAACTGCGGAGGCCAATACTTATATTGTGTTTACGGTTCGGCGCTTTCCATAGACAGTTATCTAATCATGTGGAAACAGATAACCGGAATTGAGTGGGAAAGCTGCCATGAGAAAACATGACAAGTGCAATAGGCAAAAAGCTCTCGAGGAGATATTGGTTGAAAAGGAGAACCTTAAAAATCAATTGGCAAGATCCCAGCGCGCGGTTACGGATCTTAAAAAACAGCTGGCTAAATCTAAAAGAAACGCGGCCACGGCTGCTGCAGAACATGCAGAGACTGCTTATGAGTTGGGATTAGCCCAGCTGATCGTCAATCAAAGCCCCGTGGTGCTGTTTAGAAGAAAAGCCGGAAAAACCGGGGAAAAGCCACCAACCCTTGAGTATGTTTCTGATAATCTGATTCAGTTCGGTTATGACCCGAGAGATCTCATAGAAGAGCGAATTAGATATAAGGACATCGTTTATGAAGGTGACCACGAGTGGATGATCAAGGCAATTAATCGTTATGTTGATGATGATGTGGAGGAATACACTCAGCATTACCGTGTGATAACAAAAGAGGGCGATATCCGCTGGGTTGAAGATCAGACATCTGTCGTGAGAGATGCCGAAGGTAATAAAACCCACAATCAAGGGATCTTGATCGATATCACTGAACGGAAACTGGCGGAAGATAAACTGAAGAGAAGTGAAGAAAAATTCCGCCGTATCGTCGAGACTGCCGCCGAGGGATTCCTGTTGATGAGTGAGGCCTTCAAGATCGTCGACACAAACGATGCCTACTGCCAACTTCTGGGGTATACACGAGAAGAGTTGCTAGGCAAGAAACTGCTTGATCATCTCAGCGATGATTTCAGAAGCTATATGCTGGCAAACCATGAGACCATCCTGGCCCAGGAGTATCGTGGACTGGGAGGTAGCGTGATTGCCAAAAATGGTCGTATCATTCCGATATTGCTCCATGGCAATGCCTTGCAAGATGACCAGGGCTCGATTATCGGAAACATGGCTTTCATCACCGACATGACCGAGCACAAGAAGGCCCTGGTCCTTGCGGGTGAGGTCCAGAAGAGTCTACTGCCGCAGGAAATGCCCCTCGTAAACGGGCTCGATATTGCCGGCCGCACTGTATCATGTGATGAGATCGGCGGTGATTATTTTGATTTTCTCTGGCGACACAAATCCCGGAAAGGCGCTGTGAGCATAGTCGTCGGCGACATTTCCGGCCATGGTGTCGACTCAGCACTCCTGATGACCACGGCCAGGGCTTTTCTGAGAATGCGGGCCGCCCAAGCGGGTTCGATCTCGGAGATCATATCTGAAATGAATAACCACCTGGCAAGTGACGTCCTTGGAACGGGCAAGTTCATGACGCTGTTTTACCTGGCCATTGACCCGGAAAAGAGGGAGCTGGATTGGGTTCGAGCCGGACATGACCCGGCGCTCGTCTACACCCCGGACACGGATGAGTTTGAAGAACTGAAAGGAACCGGCATTGCCCTCGGAATAACCGACAACTTCGAGTACCTGGAGCAACACAGGACGGGGCTGAAAAACGGCCAGATCATTGCGATTGGTACCGACGGCATCTGGGAGGCATTCGACAACGATGGCCATATGTTCGGGAAGAATCGGCTGCGTGAACTCATCCAAAAGCATGCCGACTCCCCGGCAGAAGACATTCTCAGTGCGGTCTATGACGGGCTGCATACCTTTATGAGCGGTACCAAATCTGCGGATGATATCACCCTGGTAATTATTAAAGTGGATGGGCTCCAATAAACGCCGTGGATATCGACTCGATCATGGCTTGTTACTGTTCGTATATGCATGATTTGCTGCCTACCACTGATTAACTGGTCAGCTTTTCCCGGTATTGGTGAATATGCTGCTTCAAAGGATTAAATCAGGTTCTGACTGTATCAAACCGTTGTTGATAAATCACGTGGTATGGTTGACAGGCAGGAAGTAGCTGTGGAGGTGAAACTCTTCCTGTA
Organism: uncultured delta proteobacterium; assembly: GCA_963696725.1. Taxonomy (GTDB): domain Bacteria; phylum Desulfobacterota; class Desulfobulbia; order Desulfobulbales; family Desulfocapsaceae; genus MADRE3. The sequence continues at coordinate 135,248 of CAVOLI010000007.1, read as the reverse complement.
TCTCTCCGGTTTCCTGTCAGTAAATCGTCCAGTCCCTTTCAATCGGTAGCTTCACAGGAACAAAGTACTGATTCTAAAATTTATGAAAAGTGAAATGAATTATGAAACATACCTGCCCATTTCTTTGAGTCAATTTTCGAATAAAGTTGTCTCAATTCTCCCGTTAATAATCAGCCGAAAGAATTGAGAACCTTGAACCTCAGTCTCATTTCGAACCGTGAATCAGGTTCATGCCGTTGAGGACAAATGAGGCTTGTCATTTCGTTTCCCTCGGTCTTTAAAAAACATGCTGATGAAACTCTTGCCGCATGCCCATCTAAGTCCGAGGTGCCAGACGGCGAACATTATCAGAGGAACGATGATGAACAGCGTTACAGGAAGCAACCACATACCAAAGATAATCTCAGTAATTCCAGTCATTGTAATACCCCCTTTTCTGAACTGCAGTGGGTAAGGAATCGCTTCGTTTGATGAGAAATGCCTACCCATCTGGATGCATGGATCATTTAAAAATTCTGGAAAGTGTTTTGGCCTTTGTGCCTTTGCCTCGAAGAACTGCAGCTTTTCTATCCTTTAGTTCTACATAAGCGAAAGGCGTGCCTGAATTACCCTGTCTGAGGAGAATTCCTTTCAAAAGGCGTAAGTTTTTGAAATTATAGGTTATAGAAAGAAGGACGATTAAGGTTTATTGATTTGTTAAAGCGTGATGTTCTCAAATGTCTACCAAGTAGACATTTGCAATGGTTAAGTGTACAATGTTTTGGCAGTTATACCTGTTAGCCAAATGACTCCTGGGTTTTCATTTAAAGCCATTTCGATAGGCCAGTGCACATGGAAGGGAAATTTCAACTATCTGAAAAAGAATTCTCCCTGTTTTGCGAAGTGCTCACCTCATTTCATACAATTCGCGATACAGAGGAGATGTTGCTGGTTATTTTCCAGAAAATCAGATCAATTTTCAATATCGATGGCGCCTCTCTCGCTTTGCATGATCCGAGCAGAAAAGAGTTTTATTTTATACGAACTGTCGAAGACGTTCATAGAATAAGAAGCGCTGGCGATCATCAATACCGCTTCCCTGATCATAAAGGTGTTGCAGGCTGGGTGATGGAACAAAACCGTACCGTTTTCATTAATGATGTTTCCAAGGATCCTCGTTTTTTTGACGGAATGGATACTAATAATGATTTCGTCACAAAATCAATGATATGTGCTCCTCTACGGACGCGAAAAGGGTTCATGGGAGTCCTCTACGCTCTTAATAAACGACGTGGTGTGTTTTCCGAAAGAGATACCAATATTCTAGAGATATTATCTGGTACGATTGCTGTTTCTCTTGAAAATGCAAGGTTTTATGGAGAACTTAAAGACCATCTATACGCACTTGAGCGAGAAAAACGCCTGCTTCTCTCTCAAGTACGCGGTGAATCAGGTTTCAAGGAAATAATTGGTTCGAGCCCTGCCATGAGGCGGATGTTTGAGCTTATCAATAAAATAATTGACAACCAAACATCAGTACTCATCCAGGGCGAAACCGGAACCGGAAAGGAACTGATTGCCAGGGTAATACACTTCAATGGGCCGCTGAAAGACAAACCTTTCGTTGCAGAAAACTGCGCTGCCCTGCCAGAAAATCTTCTGGAGAGTGAACTCTTTGGTCATGTCAAAGGAGCCTTTACCGGAGCAATAGCGAACAAAAAAGGGCTGTTTGAAATTGCCGATGGCGGTACGATTTTCCTGGACGAAATAGGCGAGATGCCCTTGTCCATGCAAGTAAAATTACTACGAGTTATACAGGAGGGTCAGTTCCGGCCGGTTGGCAGTAGTCAAACCCGGCAGGTGAGTGTAAGGCTGATCGCCTCAACCAATAGAAATCTGGTTGAAGAAATTGAGAACGGGAATTTCAGAGAAGATCTCTATTATCGGATAAATGTTTTTCAGATTACCCCACCGCCTCTAAGAGAGAGAAAGGAGGATATTCCTCTTCTGGCCAACCATTTCCTGACCAAATATGCCAAGAAGAATAACCAACCGGTCCCTCGCCTGCCAGCTGAGGTCTTGAGCCTGTTAATGAGTTTCAATTGGCCTGGAAATGTCCGGGAACTTGAGAACGAAATGGAGCGGGCATTAGCAATGGCAGCAGGAGCAAAGGATTTTGCCAGAGAGTTTCTTTCAGATAAACTCATCGGGACGGATGCAAAACGTTACGTAAAAAAATCTGAAATCGCTTCCGGAGCCTTGAAAGATACACTGCGGCAGGTGGAAGAACAGATGATCCGTGAAGCGCTGGAAAAGACATTGGGCAATCGATCAAAAGCCGCAAAATTACTGGGTCTATCGAGGCAAGGTCTGCTCAACAAAATTGCCGCCTACCATGTTCAGAAGTAACTCAAACCGGTCTCCAGGCAGGAATGTATTCCTGCAAACAATCATTCTTGGAATGCTGGGAGCTATTGCGGGAACGGCTTTCTTTTTTTCACCCGTGGGCCAGAAATTAGAAGAAGGAATCGGTCTGCCGTTGTTGTTCAAAATGCGGGGTCCGCTGAAACCTCCCGATGAAGTGGTAATTGTCAGCCTCGACCAGGAGTCTGCCAGGCACCTTGGTCTTTCGAAAAACTTCAGTAAGTGGCCGCGTTCTGTTCATGCGGAACTGGTAAAAAAGCTGCATAAATACGGCGCTGCGGTCATAGCCTTTGATGTTCATTTTGCCGAGAGTGGAGATTTGGCCGAAGACGAGGCATTCGCTGACGCCATCAGAGAGGCCGGGAACGTGATTCTGTATGAGAAACTCAGGCGGCAGATACTTTACAAGGGAGAAGGGACTGAAACGCTGGATAATGTCGAAGTTGATATACATCTTCCGCCGGTTCCCCATCTGTCTGAGGCGGCCCTGGCGATCGCACCGTTTCCTCTGCCTAAAAAACCGGTACGGATCAGCCAGGCATGGCTGTTTAAAGGCTCTGCCGGAGACACTCCAACCTTTCCGGTTGTTGCCCTGCAGGCTATGACGCTGAATACGTATGATCAGTTGGTGCTCCTGCTGCAAAGGTCAAGTGCCGGAATGGAGGACAGATTACCTTCAACTTCAGATCAGATCGTGCCATTCGGTGGTCTGGTGAAGACGATACAGACTACCAGGGAATTGTTTCAGGAGCAGCCATTTTCGATACCGTATTTATTGTCAAAACTATCTGAAAATAAGGAATCATCTCTATCAAGCCCAGAATTGCAGAGGCTTCAAGCTCTTGTCAGCATGTATGCGGGTGAGAGCAGCATCTATATTAATTTCTATGGTCCACCGGAAAGCTTCCCCACCATATCCTATCATGAAATAGTGTCGCCGGCAGATGGTGCGTCTGACTCGCTTGCCGGCCAGATAAAGGGCAAAGCCATTTTTATCGGGGCGGCACGTATGCCCTCGTCGGATCAGAAGGATGGGTTTTATACGGTCTATTCACAGCCGGACGGGCTTGATCTGAACGGTGTCGAGATTGCCGCCACGGTGTTTACCAACCTCCTGGAAGACAGTCCATTAAAAGTTCTGACATCAGCCCAGAGCCTGGTTCTCCTGTCTGCCTGTGCTGTAACGCTTGCACTCGTGGCGACGCTTCTTGCGCCCGTTACAGGCATCGTTGTAGTTGCGCTCACTTCAACTGGCTATCTCTTTGCAGCCAGAGGGCTCTTTGCTGGTAATGGAGTCTGGATTCCGTTGATGACACCGGCTGCTGTATTACCCGCCGGCATACTTATTGTCTCTCTGCTGTACCGCTACCTCAGGGCCCGCAGGGAACGGGCACATATCCGTAAGGCCCTTGGACTGTACCTGCCCGAGCAGGTGGTCGGCGAACTCTCCCGAGACCTTTCCTATGTTCAGAAAGGTGATCGGATGGTCTATAGCGCCTGCCTGATGACTGACGCCGAGAATTATACCACCCTGTCGGAGAATATTTCCCCCCAGGAGCTGGCTGAACACATGAACGAGTATTTTCAGTACCTGTTTAAGCCGGTAAAGGATTGCCAGGGAGAGGTCTGCAATGTGATCGGCGACTGCATGCTGGCCCTCTGGCCGTCAACAGAGCCGCAGGTTACGCATAGGGAAAACGCCTGCCGGGCGGCACTGCAGATTTTTGAATCGATTGAAAAGTTTAACCAAAAATACCCGGAACGGCCTCTGCCGACTCGCATTGGGCTCCATTTCGGCCAGATGTTGATGGGTAATGTCGGTGCTGAGGGTCATTTTGAATATGCTCCGGTGGGGGACATAGTGAATGCCACCCAGCGCGTGGAAGCGCTCAACAAGAAGCTGGGAACGAAATTGCTCGCGTCAGAGGAGCTGATCGAGGGAACAGCTGGCGTGCTGAGCCGCAATGTTGGAACGTTCCTTCTGGCTGGAAAATCCAAGCCTATTACCATCCATGAACTTCTGGTACCTAGTGAAAAGACAACTCGAAGCTACAAATTCTATTCTGAGTTGTTTCCCGAAGCCTTGGAATTATTTATGCAACAAAAATGGGATAAAGCGATAGTCGCATTTCAAGGTTGTGAGGCCTTTGCAGGAAGTGACGGGCCTTCGGCATTTTATCTAAGTCTATCTGAAAGGTACCTGAGAAACCCACCCTCTGAAGACTGGAAAGGAATTATCCCGGTTAGGAAATAGCCGCCTTTCCAGCTTCTTCAAAGTAACAACTCCTAGTAATGCACGTGTTGATTCCTGATGATGAGACTTGATTACCTAATGAACTACTGACTAGATAAAAGATGTTTAGGGAATTCTGTACCATCGGCCACCGATTCTAACCCATGTAGACCCCTCATAGATAAACACTGTTTCTTCAGTCGGAGAATCAGGCTCAGGACAATCGATCACAGGATAGGGTTGACTATTGCTTGATTGCCCTTTGTGTGGAACCCATTCACCGGTATCGTTAAACATACAAAATTTCTTATGACTTTTGATTTCGTAACATTTGCCAGCCTTAAGGAGTTTAAGGTACCTTGAATCATCTAATCGTTTATGGATTTGTATAGTTTCGCGGTCTTGAGGATTCGAAGGCCCTGGCTCCGGATCAATAGGGGTATCGTCTGTCTTGTGTGGACTCCAATCACCTTGTTTTAATTTCATACAAAAGGGTTTCAGATGTGTCTTTGTGTCCATTGTGTCTCCTCCCAAAGATAACTTTTAGTTATATTTAAGCCTCAGCTCATTGTGAGCTAAAGTCTATTTGGCTGTCAAAATGCGACTGTCAAACGTGCTATTACCTGCTGTTCCGGGATATATCGTGGAACAGCAGGATCCGTGTCCAGATAGTTGAATTGTTCGTCAAACAAGTTTCTTACCTCAAGGCTTAGAACACCGTAACGTTTTGGTAACCGGTAGCTCAGAGAAAAATCGGTGACCCAGAACTGGTCGCTGTCAGGTGTTGTTCCGAAAGGACCTGACAAGAAGTCTCCCTTTTGATCTATATACGATGACTGAATCCGGGCACTGAGCCCTGATGGATGAATAAAGAATAGTTTGGGCGTTAAACGATGGGTTCTAAGATTCAGAATACCTTTGGGGCCGCCATCTGTATCATGCGAATAATCCTCATAATAGTAATCGACCCCAAGAGTTAACCAAGCACCAGCTGCCCAATAAAGATAGGCGGAACCGATGTCCTCCCGCCAGTCATCTTCTGCTACTTGCTGATTACCCATAATGTCAAATTCAGTGAATGGTACTTCGAGATCCCGATGAAAAAATTGAATTCCGCCGTACCACGAGTCTGAAAATTCTTGGTCTAACCCGATCGCATACGTCCAGGCGGTTGAGGTTTCAAAATCATCAAAGAACTGGTTAAACCCGGCAACCTGAGTCGGCTCAATGGTCTGGGCATAGATAATTCTTCGAGTCATGTTCCTAAACACAGCACCTTTCACAATAGTAGATCTCTGGGGTTGCCATGTAAGCCCGAGTTTGGGGTTTAGCGAATTATTGTCCCTGATTGGGCTTTCTGCCAAATCACCACTGAGTCCGATGGTAGTGGTAATATTTTGTGGAAGTTCTATGAGGGCGTAACCGTATATGTTGGCATGCTGTGTTCGTCCATCCTTTTCAGTGATACTCTCAAATGGTGAAGATATTTTAGCGATTTCTTCTTCATCTGAATACAGGAAGCCGGCCCCGCTCTGCAGGCTGTACATCCCTCCCCGGTAAAGATACTGAACTTCAACCATAATGTTGTCTGCCTTGTTATCAATATCGACTGAAAGGAAATCTCCAGCTGAAGTACCTCTACTGTCATCAGAGCTGATAATAGCCGTGCTGATTAATTTTGAATTGGGGTTAAAATCATGCCGTGCTCCAATCCTGAAACTTTTCGTTTCTTCATCCTGACGGAGCGTGTCACTGAAATCAGTGGGATCAAAACGGAGTGTCAGATCACCGAAGGAATTATCCCGATAACGGAACTCTGCCAGCAGACTTGTTTCGGTAGAGACCATTTCCTGGAAGAAACCGTTATAGATATGTTGCTGTTGGTCATTATTCTCCCGGAATCCGATCAGTTCGATAGTAAAACTGACCAACACTGTAGCTCAGCCTGTCCTGAACGCCTGAAAGAATAAGCTCGTCCCCAAGAATATTGTTGCTACCTATCACGCCACTTCCCTGGAAGGCAGTCCTGTTTCTGAGAAAAAGGGGGTTGAATTCGTTGAAAGATGCTTGTGATGGGCCAGCACCTTCAAGGATATACGATTCAGTTTCAGCCAATAGTGGTTGGACAGGTATTACATTAAGAGGCTGAAGGAGCTGGGACTGCAAGAGTTCGCTGACACGTGCAATTTCGTGACGAGGCAGAGCGCTATAGCTATCAGCTAGGAAGCGATGGGCAGAGTAGTTAGTCGGATCGGTGTTCACCGACTTCCAGCCTTCCACCAGAGCCCGCTGCTGGAAGCCAAGATCCGAATAGATGCTTGCCAGACTGGCACTGCGGGCGGCAAGATCCGAGTCCAGAAGCAGGCGGGAGCGGTATACGGCCCGGTTGTCATTGAGCTCTATTGATTTGCGCAGGTCGTGGAGCGCCTCAACCGGACGGTTTATTGTCTGCTTTCTGATGGCATCATAAAACCAGGGAGTCGGGTCCGACGGGTCGAGCTGCTTGGCGATGTCATACTGGCGCCTGGATTGGGCATCTCTCTTTTCATCAAAATAGGCCTTGCCGAGGTAGGAGCGGATCAGCGATTTGCCTGGATCCAGTGCTGCTGCAATTTCAATTTCAGCCCGACCTTCTGCCAGCTTGCCGCTGCGGATCTGGGCCAATCCCAAGCCAAGCCGTGCCAGGGGAAGCACCGGGTCCAGGGAGATCGCCTGCCTGAAGGCTTGTTCCGCCTGCTCTGTTTCGATGCGGGTGAGCAGCGCAAATCCCAGAACCGTCTGTGCCCGGCCCGAAGCGGGGTCAAGTTTCACGGCCTCCTGGGCCGTTGAAAGGGCTTCGGCGGACTGTCCAACTGAGAGAAGCATCTCGGACAAACGTGCCTTGACTTCACCATTGCCTGGGTTGAACTCGGCTGTTTTCTCCAGGGTTGCAAGTGCACCCTCGATATCAAAATGGGCCTGCTGCGCATAAGAGAGCGCCAGGCCCGCAGCAACGGTTCGGGGTGCTGACTGCAGGGCTTGCGAGGCAAGCTTTAGAGCCTGTTCCCTGTCGTTATTAACGACAGCGATAATGGCCTGGAGGGCTCGTCCATCGCTGTTTGCTGGATCTTTTTGAAGTACACGGAAGATGTCGTCTTGTGCTTCTGTCACCTGTCCCAGGCTGAGGCTTATTGAGGCTTCGAGAAGTAATTTCTCCATTTCACCCTTTTCTGCCTGAGCAGAAGCACCCAGAATGGCGGGGTAATACAGCGTCCACTGTACAGCATCTCTCGGTTTGACAACGGTCATGTATTGAGGGGCTGTCTTGCTTTTAGCAATCGCGGCCTGACCGCTTGACAGCTCAAGCCGTCCCTGCTCGTTGGCCGCTATAACCAAACCCTCGAACACGGTAATGCTGGAACTGTCAGGCCCTGCCTGTACCAGAAACTCCGTACCTTCGACCGCACCATTGACATACGGGGTATTTACCTGCAGTGCACGGGGCCGGTGGCTGAAAATATGAAGCATTCCTTCCAGCAGATTGAGCAGGAAGAACTGGTCACCCTTGTCTTTGCCAAAACTAATGGTACTTTTCTGGTTAATTCGGAGAATGGTATCGTTGGTCAATACCACGGCAGCGCGGGCGTTTTCATGTACCCTCAGCCTGTCACCAGGACAAAAGATCTCGCCCATGTGAGCGCTATTCCAGGTGGTTTTACCGTCACGGAGAAATTGAGCGACGCCCTGGATTGAAACCAGTTCGGCAATCCCTTCAGTGCAGCTATCATCTGCCCAGCCGATTGACACTGAAAACTGCAAGCAAACAAAAATAACAAATCCTTGGATAAGAGCCGTGTTTGGCAAATAGCGCAAAGTCTTCTCCCAAAGTATTTTAATTATAAAGTATTGCTATACTTCTAATGTCCCCACTCTTTGATTGTGTATTTGAGATGGTTGCTTTTTTGAACTCACCACAAAACTTGTAGTAATTATTCCCAAAATCGGCAAATTGTAGCGTTTTAACGTCTATGTGTATTGTGTGTTAGGGGTGGTCACATTATATATAACAATTTGGATAACTTTAGGCAATTACTTATACAATGTTTGAGGTTCAGGTGCGCAGCAAGAAGCTATCCGATATTCTCCTCACACCTCACACCTGGTTCTCTCCCAGACGATGGCCACTCCCTCGATAAAGCCCTTGGCGTAGTTGTCGAAACAGGAGTCATGGCCAGGATCTTTGCTGTGCACCGCAGCAGATGCGTCAATTTCCTGCCACAACGCACTATGGAATTTTTCGACCGTCTTTTCTTCTTGAATGTAGCCAGCGCATCTCGAAACAAACGCATCGTCTAAAAGACAGGTGTCAGATTCCAAGCATAAAACTGCTGGTAATTATAGTATGTGCTACAAAACTTGACAGCAGCAGACGATATCCTGGGGTTGCAAAATCCAACTTCTATCAAATCTCTTCACCTCATTTCTTGGTTTGCCTGAGCCTTGGTGATTTTACTTTAAAACCTCGAATCTCCCATTGATATAAGTGGGACAGCCCGTTAAATTGTTAGGATGTATGTTTGAGGGAGAGGCTGGACAAATCGGCCATTGATCTGAGAACTATAGCATCTCGTGAGAATCATACTAGCATGGTGAAACATATACAGGTAATCCAGGTGGCGGCAGGCCTCTACTGGGTAAGTATTCCAGAGGTTGATTTTTTTCTGCAATGCGGCTGTATGGAGGATTCCGCAAAATATCTTATCCAACGCGGCTGCATAGTGCGCCAGGAGAAGCATGGGCTCACCTATGAAACGGGGCCTAATGCGCTACTTCTCTCAGACACCCCCCTGCAGGGCGGACATTTTTCCAATCTGGCAGAATTTCCGGTTGCCCATATGTACTTTCACCAAGGCAAAGGATTACCGGGCCATCCCAATAATTGCGGCCGCAAACCTCTACTGATTGGCAGCTCCAAACAAATCGAGGCACAGTTTAATTATATCCATCGGGGGAAATACGGCTTGCTCTCTGAAGAAGAGCTGCTGGCAACTGGCATGAGTGAAGAGGATGCTGCGTTTCACTGGAACCTGAAGATGGAATTTGCCTCAGGAGCAATCAAACACATAGAGCAGCTGCTTGATGGTGTCGTTCTTGCAGACCAGGAAGCTGAGATACGCGATGGCATCAGCATCAGACGAGATTCAGTCAACCGTTTTACGATCCGCTTCCGGGAAGATTCCGTTCAGGTAGATTTAACCATACCATCTACAGGTCGTTATCCGGCTCCCTACCCGCTTGGCTTCCATGATGTTCCCCGTGAGTATTTCGCCATCGTCCATTCAGGTCAAGGCGACGGCTGGGATATCAATCGTCCGGCTATGGCGTCAATTTTAGCCTACCAGGGTAAAATATATCTCATCGATGCGGGTCCCAATATTGCCTATAGCCTGATCGCTTTGGGCATTGGTGTAAATGAGATTGAAGGTATTTTTCAAACCCATTGCCATGACGACCATTTTGCCGGTCTCTGTGCCCTGATGGATCGCCACCAGCGCCTTAAATATTATGCAACACCATTCGTGCGTGCTTCTGTAGTCAAGAAATTTGCTGCTCTTCTTTCACGACCCGAAGAAGATTTTTATGCCCTGTTTGACGTGCGCGATATCAAAAAGGACAACTGGAACAACCTCAATGGCCTGGAAGTCAGACCGGTACTTTCACCTCATCCGGTCGAAACCACAACGTTTCAATTTCGCACGCGTTACCAGGGGAAAAATTACACCTACGCGCATTTGGCAGACATTGTTTCCAAAGAAAGGCTGCAGTCCCTATCAGACCGACTCTCTTCAACCCAGCATGATCATATCGATGTTATCAGGGATCAATATTTTCGTGCGGTAGACATCAAGAAGATCGATATCGGCAAAAGCGAGATTCATGGCAATGCTGACGATTTCGTGCAGGATCATTCAGATCGCCTCATCCTTGCCCACACGAAAGACCCATTGACCAACCGGCAAAAAGAAATTGGCTCCAGCGCCCCATTCGGGACGACCGATATACTCGTCGTAAGCCACACTGATTATTATGCAGAAACGGCCTATCTCCACCTGGCCGACATATTCACAGATATACCAGAAAAGAGGCTCCGGGAGTTTCTCACCACGGCAATTATCACCATCTCTCCGGGGACGATCATCCTCAGACGCGGTGTCCCAAGCGATCATCTCTACCTGATTGTAACCGGCATTGTCGAGAGCATAAACCAGCTCACTGGAGAATATCATCATTTCTCCTCCGGCACCTTGATCGGAGAGCGGTTTCAGTCAGACTGCAAGGGTATGAGCGCAACCTATCGCACCATCAATTTCGTTCATGCACTGAAAATTCCTCAAGATGTCTATTATCGCCTATTTGCGCAAAGCGCTGCCGGCAAGAAACTGCAGGGCCTTGCGGCACGAAGAGAATTGATGCGCAAGTCATGGCTCTTTGGCGAAGCACTGTCACCCAGGATGCAGATGCATATCGCCGAATATTTACAGCCATTTTCTCTTGTTGAAGCTGGTACAGATATAGACATGACTGCCGGCGATGTCCTCTTCATTATCGCCAGCGGAACGATTGAGCGCAGCTACCAGGGGCGGGTACTCGAAATTCTTGGACCGTCTGATTTTTTTGGGGAGGATTGCTGTCTCTTTTCCGTTGACAGACAATTCCAATTTAGGCCGGCCACCTCGGTTCAGGGCTATACAATAGAGGCCATACATATCAAGGATATTCCGGTGGTTCGCTGGAAAGCATTGGAAACCCACCTCAAGAGAAACCTGGCTTTTGACGATTCCTAAAGGTATACGATATAAGCGTGGCACTATGAAAGATAACGAAAAGTCAAGGCAAGAGACAAAAGTTGCCAAGCGCCTGAAAAATCTGATCAGCGCCAATCAATATTTTACCAAGATAGAATCTTTGGAAGACTTATTTCCAATCATGTTGGAACTTGCCAAGAATATCACTGAAGCAGAAGCGGCCTCGTTGCTCCTCTATAATCCCCAGCAAAAGGTCCTTGAGTTTGGTTCAATCGCTGATGAAATCCTGGATCAGGAGCAGATAGAATCACTAAAAAACTCAATAAAAGTCAAACTTGGTGAAGGTATTTCCGGCTGGGTGGCCAAGAAGAGGAAACCACTCATCGTCAATGATGTTCAAAACGATCCCAGATTTTTGAAACTTGCCGACAAAAAAAGCGGCTTTACCACCCGAAATCTCATCTCTGTCCCGCTCATCTATCGTGATAGCCTTCTGGGTGTACTCAATGTGCTCAATTCGAAAAGAAAAAAACTCTTTGATGAAGAAGACCGGGAAATTCTGCTCAGCTATGCTCATCTAGCCTCAGCTGCGATTATACGATCGAGACTCATTCAGTCTCGTCTGAACCGGCAGCGTCTTGATATACAGCTCGCCACAGCTGCTAAAATTCAGTCAATGTTCTGGCCGCAAGCACCCGAGCTTGGATATGGAAGTCACGTTTGGGCCACGTCTCGCCCGGCCTCTTTTATTGGCGGCGATCTCTATGATTTTTTGCCGTTGGCAGACGGCAGCTGGGTAATGTATGTGGCCGATGTGGCCGATAAAGGGCTGCCAGCAGCAATGGTCATGGTCGCTTTGTGGTCGAAAATCCGCTCTGAAGTTTCACTGCATGGAAATATCGAAGAACTCCTGGAGGCAGTCAACGATTCAATGCATGACCTTTTATCCACTGAAGGATTTTTCGCCACTATCATACTCGGCAGATACTGGCCTGAAGACGGTAAACTGAATCTCGTTCGCGGAGGACACCCCAATCCATTATGGATTAACAGCGGCAGAGTCAAGAAGATACCGATACTCACTGGCATCCCACTGGGCATCGACGGGCAGGTGAAATATAGAAAAGAACAGATTCATATTTCGCCTGGAGAATCTATTCTCTTCATATCTGACGGAATCACTGAGGCGGAAAACGATCGACATGAATTGTTTGGTGAAAAACGGCTGCTTAGCTATATTCAAACCGTATCACACCCGCCATGGAGTGATGGAATCCTCGATATAGTGAAAGCCTGGCAGGGCAAAGCGGAACAAAGCGACGATCTGACCCTGCTTGAAATTTGGCGAAACAAGGTCTGAGGATTTTTTATTTAATAATACCTTCGAGGAGCATGACGTTCTTGGGTCCGATTTCCATCACGTCAATCGACGGCTCTTCAGGCAGGTAGGGGCCATGCTGACCTCGGAAGCGGTCTCTATGGCAGGTTGTTGCCACGGAAAAGGTATAAGCCAGAGTACTGCGGCGATAACGATAATGGCAATGACGGCAACTCTATATGTTGCAAGCTCTAGGATGTTTTTTTGTTTGGAAACTGGCTTTGTCGATTCAGAAACACATGGCTCCAGCGATACCCGATAAGCACCTACCGGATTATCGATGTTTTTCACCGACTGATCACCGAGGAAGTCATAGCCGTAAGTTAGTTTCGTGGCTATATGATCAAAAGCGGTCTTGGAGATACAGATACCGCCAAGTTCTGCAAGTCCTTCAAGTCTCGCTGCAATATTCACACCGTCACCATATATCCGCTCACCCTCTTGAATAACGTCACCGAGGGTGATGCCGATGCGAAACAACATTCTACGGTTTTCCGGCAGTTCATCGTTTCGGGCCGCAATTCCTTTTATATTGCTACTGCGCATTGCACTGCATCAACCACGCTACCAAATTCAGCAAGCAATTTGTCACCCGGAGAACCGATGACTACACCACGTTGCTGCATAATGAGGTCTGTCATTATTTTTTGATAGGCAGTGATGGTTTTGACGGTGGCCACCTCGTCATCTCCCATCGATTTGCTGTAACCGACTGCATCTGCACTGAAGTCCGTGGTAAGTTTGCGCTTGAAGGTGTCTTGATCCATAATTCCCTCATGATATTGTCGTCACCGACCAGGCGACAAATTCAATGAGAATAGAGAAGCAACTCAGATTAATTGAAGATTATATTTACAGCAAACAAACACAAAGCCTGACAAGTATATTGCACGTTGTGGTTGTTTGGAATCAGATACTAACAGGTTGTGATTAGATATGTTGAATGTTGGTGTTCTGGAAGGAAGCTTGAGCTTAAGTAGTTGGTGAAAGAGTGGATGTATTACTAGCAACCTTAATTCGATGTATTTAATGAAAGGTGCTGGGCACTCCGGATAAGGCCTTAATTTGCTAAAGTTTTTGTGACTTGACTAACTAGTTGAGACTTAAAATATTAAATGCAGATATCGGACGGGAGAATCCTTTTAATGCCAAATCTCCCAATGGTTGAACTTCAATGAGCTGATCAATTTTTGAGTACGTCTTTTTATCAATTACTATTTGCCCACCTTTTGCTTCACCGGAGAGTCTTGCAGCTAGGTTGGTCACATTACCGATTGCACCATAATCTAACCGTCCCTTAAATCCTATTATACCCAACGTTGCAAAGCCAGTAGACAAACCGATTCCCACATCCAAGTTGTATTCTTTTTTATGCCATTCCGGTCGAAGTGCAGCCACTCTTTGTTGAATATCGACACTCATGCCAACAGCCAACTCTAGGTGATTATTCTGAGGGAGCGGATCATTAAAGAAAACCATGATTCCGTCCCCGGCAAAGTGTTCCAGAGTTCCTTCATATTTGTCGATCAAAACGCCAATCTCCTCATGATATTCCCGGAGAACATTCATTACTTCTTCTGGTTCATGACTGTCTGAAAAATCGGTAAATCCTCTCAAGTCAATAAAAACGATCGTTACCTCTTTTCTGTGGGTTTGAAAGGGATTAACAATATCTGACTTTAATATTGCCTCAGATACCTGCGGTGCCAGGAAATGTTTGATCCTATTGATGCGTTCCAACTCTCTCACCTGGTTTTGCACCTTATCTTCCAGCGAGTGATTCAATTCTTCTAAATCCTTTCTTGCCTCTTCGAGTTTTTTGTTCGATTCTGCGATTTCTCTGGTTCTGCTTTCAACTTTATCCTCTAAATTTGCATGGCTATCCTGGACGGAAGCAGCCATGCTGTTAAATTCGTTTGATAAAATTTCAAACTCGTCACCCGTCTTGACATCGAATCGGTAGCTTAAATCACCAGCGCTGATAGTTTCGGCTCCTTGTCGCAAGATCTCTAGAGGTCGCAACACTCTGCGAATCATCAAAATGCTGGCAATAAGTGTCGTAGCTAGACCAAAAAGAAGCAAACCGGATGTCCTTAGGAGTGCGTCAAAGATTTTATCGTATGCCTCTTTCATAGGCTGTTCAATAATCACCAGCCAATCAAGTTTGGGGATTAACCTTAAAGAACTCAAGACCTTGTCACCATGGAAGTTAGTGACCACCACAGCGGCTGATTTTCCTTCTGATTGCTTTCTTTCGGAGAATCCCATCTGTACCTGGCTTAAAAAAGCAAGGTTTTGTCGTTTTAGTACAAAACTGATCGAAGGGTGCGCTATCAGGTCGCCATAGCGTGAGACAATATAGGCATAACCTCCATTGCCGAATTGAATTGAGCTAACTAAATCCCAGATATATCTCAGGTTCACTTGAGCTTGAAGAACCCCGATGATTTCTCCCACGTAACGTTCAATAGGGATCGTGATTGTCATATAAGGTTCTGATTCATGCACAAAAAAGACAGAATCATAGACAGTTTCACCTTTCATGGCCCTCTGGAAGGCATTTGTGTTAGAAATGCTTTGTGTATTACCTGTTGATATCGTTCTTACCCTTGAGACATGATTATAGATCAATCCGTTTGAATCTGCCGCCAGGGCTTCACTTACAGGAGCCGACAATTTAAGAAGCTTTCTCAATTGAAAATCAAAATCAGGCGATAACCCGTTTGCAATAACCTCACGATTCAAGGTTACCGCCTTCATATTTCCCTCTAGATTCTCAATGAATTTTTCTATTTTATAGGCAGCACTTTGGGAGATCTCTTGCTGGAGACTAGACACTTGCTCTCTGATATCCGTCAAGTGGTAATAGATTCCAATAAAACCACTTGTCAAAATACCAAACCCGACAAGCAGGAATGAGACAAGAAAATAACTTCGGACTAAACGACGCATCCTTTACCCAAAGTTAAATTGGAAGAAGCCCCTTTTTTCAGCTGGCCCCTCATGCACGCTTTTCTCAGTTAACCCACACCAGGCTTTTGGGCTTATATATGATCCTTATTTAATGATTTTCGTTGCCTGTAGGAGGATTTCTGGTGGAACTGTGATGTTGATCTTCTCGGCAGTTTTTAAATTCAGAACTAGATCGAAATCTGATGGTCGCTCAACGGGTAAGTCTTCTGGTTTGGTTCCTTCCAAGATTTTAGCTACGTAACTACCCAGACGATTAAACAATATTACTGGATCTGGACCGTAGGACATAAGTATGCCTGCGCTAGTGAAACCCGCATGGTTAAAATTAGTTGGCAGTTGATTGGCAATTGCATAGTCTGCTATTTGTTTTCGATTGGCTGTAAATATAGTGTCACCAAAGTTTATAAGACCGTCGGGTTTTTCAATACTCATAGTCTTAAACGCTCTGTCAATGTCATCTTGTGTTTCAACGTCCATTGGGAGAATAGAGAGCCCCATATTTGTTGCCGTATTCGTTACTTCTTTAAGAGAAAGTTGATGCGATTTGATTTTTGGATTCCAGAGGACGCCAATAAGTGAGGCTGAGGGGTTAATAAGTTTCAGCAACTCCAATCTCTTGCTATGAAACTCTGAGCCTGTCATCAGGGTCATGCCGGTAATGTTACCACCGGGGTGAGCAAAGCTTTTAATTAGACCAGTCGCGACCGGATTGGTAGTATACACTACAACAGGAATCGAATTGGCTACTGCCTTTGCAGCTTCTGCCGCCGGGCAACCAGCTGCAACAATGACATCAACATCTAGGTTTTTTAGCTCTTTGGCTAAACCGGGCAGCAGATCATAATTGCCATCGGCAAAACGATACTCGAAGTTGACATTTTTCCCTTCAATATAACCATATTCCAACATACCTTGTTTTAGAGACTCCAATCGGGGAGCTAGTGATTGGTGAGAATCTTTCCCAATTACGCCGACTCGACGTACCTCTTCTGCCTGTAGGTCAACCTTGAGAAAAGAACTCGCTAATAAATAGATGGTTAAAATTGAGATTCTAGATATGGTCCTTCGGATGCCTTTCATAGAGTTTCACCTCCTGAGGAGTAGGGCCAATTAATGATGCAGCACTCTTAAAAAGATGAAAATTCTAACTTTAGGATTTTTACCTATAATACTCCAAGATTTAATTATATCATCTAACATTACCGTATATACATATAACCTAACGTGTCAAGGGAACAATGTGGTTGTAGGTAAAAGATGGGTTTATTCAAACATGACTTTCGGAGATAAAACAAAATAGGTTTTCAAAACCGTTTAATAACGGTATGTTACGTGCTCAATGGCTGTAGGACCCAACTGTCATCAACAGCATACCCAAACGCTTTGAGCACGTCATTTTGCATTGACGTAGGTTCTTCAAGCTGCTGCCGGGGTTTCTTGCTTCCCGGGTACCAGATCACCAGCGAGCGCAAGGCACGCATCTCCTCGATTATTTTCTCAGCGGAAATCTGATCGACAACAGGCTCCACCTGCAATTCCAGCAGACGCCGCATGGTGAGTGCAATAATGCAGGTGAGCAGATGACAGCGGATCTTGCTGTCTGTCCAGTGGAACATGGGATGGGTACTGATGTGCTGCTTCGACTTGGTGTCGCGGAAGGCTTTCTCAACACGCCAACGGTCCAATGATGCCTGAACAATGTCGTCCGTCGTCCAGTCCGTGTTGTCGGTGACAATAATGTTTTTTCCGAACAGTGCCTCTGCCTTTGCTATCTGATAGACATCCTTACGGAAGGATAACTCCGTACCATCACTGCTCTGCTGGATTCGGTAATACTGAGCGCCAATATGCAGCTGCTCGCAGAGTCGATGATAGCGCTGTACAATCGCCTCGAAGTTCCGCCAATGCGGCCGCTGTTCCCGGTAGTTCCGGCGGAACGTCAGCAATGCCTGGCGGAGACGTTCAAGCTTCTGTTCCATTCGGTAGCGTTTTTTGCGCTGTGTCTTCGGATTAAAGGTCACAACGACAACGCGCTGCTTTCCCCAGAGCTCGAGTGTGGTGCGGTAGCCGAGAATGCAGTCTGCATCTGTTGCCGTGGGCAATGAGCTCGTCGTTATGACGAATGGTAAGTGGCGAAAAGTGCTTCAGGTCCGTAGCCGCAAGATCCTCTGCAAAATAGGTCGAGTAGGTCGTGACAAAGTGAATGCGGCGGTGGTCATCAATGAAAGCAACGTTATCCTCACTGTTCATGCCCCGGTCAAAAACGACGGTCAGTCGCTGCTTGGTATTGTTGAACCCACAGAGCACGCCGAACATCTCATCAATGATCTGGTTGAAGACCTGGGAGTCATGCTCATTTCCGGAATACTCCCGATAGAACAGCGGCAGACGGCTGCCGGTATCGACAAGCAAAGCCAGGCCAACCTGCCTGAGATGGTGTTTCCCTGCCTTGCTGTACCCTCGCTCGAAAAGTTCTGATTCCGTTTCCGATGCCATGTAGCTGTAGTAATTCGTGGTGTCGAAAAGCACGCATTCCGGAGCCCTTTTGCGCACCTTCCAGACGCGCTCAAAAAAGGCCTTGCCGATCTCCTCGACCTGTTCTCGAGACACACGATCCCATTTATCCCAGTACCGCTTTGAACTGAGCTCATCGGTATTGACCCGCCGCAGGGTATCGATTGCCGTGCGGCTGAACCACGTGCCAATCATGTTTTTACTTTTGGGCTCGATGAGGCGTTTTACCCAGGCATAGAAAAAATATTCGCCAACGGATGGTCCCGTTTCACGTTTGTTGCCTGGTACGATTGAATCGACGATGCCAATCGTGTCGATCACCTTCTCAAGTTCGTTGGCCATGAAAATCGAGCCGAACTCTTCGGAGCGAATCTTCAGCGGCATCTTCTCTGCTTCGGCTTTTTCGAGTTTAGCCAGCAGGGTCTTCGGCGTACCGAGGTACTTCTGCCACTTGACCCGCACCTTTCGTCCTTCTCGGGCCGTTTCCCGCAGGTACCAGTAGGTTCTACCTTGGACCTTCTTTTTGTACAAATGAGGCATGCAGGCAGTATTATATATAGGTTCTACAAAGTCAAGAAAAAACTTCATTCTGCCAATATTATAGATGGTTTCAGCGGTTTTTTGGAGGAAAAGCTAGTAGGGGCTACAGGTTGATAGGGCTGAGATGCTTTCTGCTAGGGGCTTTCAGAGCGGTAAGGCGATTTGTCTCCGAAAGTCATGTAAGTCACTGTTATGAAAATGATCAGAAACGAAGGTTATCAATTCCAATCTCCTCAATTTTAATATACGCTCCAAAAAAATTGAGGGAGTTCCTGTGAGATTAAATAATCCCCGGAATCGTCTGTGATTTACTGGCTAGAAATATGAAACTCGCAGGGCATGTTCTTACTAATACCCAGAACATTAAGATATGGTTTTCAGACTGGATGATTATGAAAGATCGTGATCCCGTTTGATCCTAAAGAAGTAGTCGTCAGATAGGCCGAAGTAATTAGCAAGCTTCAACCCGGTGTCAGGATCAATCTCAATACTACCGTCGATAATTTGTTTCAGTAACAATTCATCAATGCTCGTGGCCTTTGACAAAGCCTGAGTAGTCAGCCTGAAAGAATCAATAAATCTATCCTTTAGGAGGGTGCCGGAATGTTTTCTATATTTATCAATCGACTGTGCCATTGATCCCAACCTTTTTTAATCCGTGTTATATGAGCATACCTATACAATATTAAGTAATGCTTCTCTGTCAATTTAATCCTAACACTTCTCCTTCTATCACTAAGTCGGTCAAAGTCTAAGTTGAGTGAAAAGACCGATTTAAAATATTACCGGATACATGGTTTGGTAGACCCTGCCTTTGATAACCTTGACCAAAACTTCAAGTAACAATGATCAAGGTTCTTCCTGTGAGGTTCATGGCCATATTGAAAAGTCCATGCTGAAACTTATTGGTTACCAGAATGGAGTAGTAACTCAACAATTTTACCATACCCGCGCTCTTTCGCAAGCTCCAAAGGTGTCTGGCCGTTTCTATCACTGATATTAAGGTCGGAACCGGCTTTAATGAGAGCTTTCACGGTATTAGTGTGTTTCCAGCCGCCATTGCCAAGTACAATTGCTTCAATTACTGCTGTCCAACCGAGGTTATTGATGTGGTCCAGTGGGGCACCAGCACGAATGAGAGTTTCTACAACCTCAGTATGTCCCAGATGTGCGGCCGCGATTAAAGCTGTGCCATCGTAAGGGCTTGTTATATTGCCTGCTCTACAACCCAGCGATAAAGCCAGCTCGAGAGTTTTAATATCATTGGCGACTGCTGCAATTGTGACGATATCGTATCGATCATTTTCAAGAGCGTTAGGATCCGCACCGGATGCAACTAAAGCTTTCATAGCCGCATGATGGCCACCGAATGCTGCAATGTGCAATGGGGTACGACCATGCGAGTCCCTTACATCGACTTTTTCACCAGATGCAACAAGATCTCTGATCTGATTCGCATCTCCTTGTGATGCAGCGGCAAATAATCCTGAGTAACTCAATTCATCCATAGAGGAAGGAGAAACCTGAGCCTCAGAAATATGTGATGAGGAAACAATCACCCAAAACAGAATTACAAACAGAACGGCATTTTTACACATAGTGTCATAACTCCCCGTTAATGAGCTGTATTAGTCACGACTTGACCTGACATTTCATATTATCGGTTTCTACCAACCCTGACAGGCATCGTTCTAGGCCCCCAATCCGAAGACAAACAGGAACTATAGAATGTTTAAGTATTGTTTGAAATTGATAAGCTTATAATTGGCCATTAACAACATAGGGGATAAACAAAAAAGGCAGAATTAACTGAATGATCCTGCCTTTGTAAATGGTATCAATAGTAATGTTACCGATTTTTCTTTTTCCTAATTCTTGCTCCTACAAGACCAACTAAGCCTGTTCCGAAAAGAAGCATTGTTGCTGGCTCAGGGACTGGGACGGCGGAAAACTCATGCCCTGCCCCAGCTACGATGAATTTTGGCCGATTCGATCAGGAAGGGTGAAAAAATAAAAAGCGGAAGAGGAAAAGACCAGCCAACAAATTAACATCAATAGAAAAAACTGGATTTATTACGCACCGGCAGTCACTATCACAAATTGTTTTATTTCTGAGCCGCTTTAAAATGTCTTATTACCTCCAGAGCACTCCCTCTCCGATTTCGCAAACACTGGCACAGCCGGTATAGATCATGGCGACCTTCAGTTCGTTGCAAATTTGTTCCAGAGTCAACCGCACGCCATCTGTGCCCGCGCCAATGGCGCCAATGGCCAGCGGCCTGCCCACCAGGACGGCGTGAGCGCCAAGGGCCAGCATCTTGAGCACGTCCACGCCGCTGCGCACGCCCCCGTCGACCATTACCACCAGATCGCCGCGCACTGCCTGGGCGATCTGCGGCAAGACCTCAGCGGTGCCGGGGGTGTGATCCAACACCCGCCCACCGTGATTGGAGACGACAATAGCCGCAGCTCCGGCCTCGCGCGCAGCCAGTGCGTCCTCCACGCTCATAATCCCCTTCAGAATTAATGGCAATGCCGTGCTTTGCACCAACTCCTTCAGTTGCGCTACCGTCTTTGGCCCCACCGGCTGGCCAGCTGCCCTCATGGGCAAGATGCCGGCGGCGTCCAGGTCTATCCCCGCAGCTGGACAACCCGCAGCCTCGGCCTGACGGAGGTTTGTAATGATGCTGGCCTGGTCACGTGGCTTTGTGATGGGAATGCCCTGTCCCCCGTGAGCCTGGACGACATGCAAACCGGTGGTATAGATCAGAGGATCGGGAGTATCTCCCGTCATGGCCAGTGTTCCTGCTTCTCGGGCGCCAGCGATAAAGGCCGTGGCCAATTCCTCTTCGGTGACGATTTCCCGAAAGTTCATCTTAGCGCCGGCCACCACCGCCCCCAGAATTGGCATTGAGAGCTTCTGGCCCAAGAGGTTCACCGACGTCTCCGGGTCGCTGGCAGCGTGGACCACGCGCATCTTGACACGCAAGGCGGCAAGGGCCTTGTAGTTGTTGATGAACGATAGGCCGCTGCCGACACCCCCAATGCCGGGAAATTCACCGGCGCAAGCTACGCCGTTGCACTCGCGGCAGACGCGGCAAATGCCATTGAAGCGCTTCTTGGCTTCTTTACGTACTTCTTTGACGTTCATTTATTGACCTCAATGTATTGACCTCCATCTCCCACACCCATGTACATTCTACGCTATCTCTCGGATGATATCCCACGCCTCACCAACTTTGCAATAGGTAATAAAAACAAACAAATTCTTAGGGGGCCAAGAATAGATTTCGTGCCCATGTCCCATCCTGACTCGGGCAGAAAGGCATTGGGATAAGCATATCAAAGGTATCGATTCAGAAAATTGCAGATTAGTTGAGGTTTCCAGTGCGGCATTTGAGGTGGGTTACGAAAATCCTCCTCAGTTCAGCCGCGAATACAGCAGGCTTTTTGGTGCCCCACCTTTGCGTGATATAAAGAAATTGTGTCAGGTTACCACGAACCAAGAAATGGTTAATTAGAGATTACCCATACCAGCATAAGGAAATTTACAGACTGGTCTAATTGAGGTAGTTCCTGTTCCCCTAAGGTTTCTTAATAGACAATTATCCGCTATAGACTAACCGGTAAATTCAGATAAAATGCAAATTTTGAGCGATGAGTTTAATACCATAAAGATTTCTCTGATTAGTTCATAGCCTCTTTGCACGGATATCATCGTAGATGTCTAGCGGGCCCCGGTCTTCAACATTGGGATAAGTTTCATAGACCAACTAGACAACACGTAGATTACCTAGTTGTTCAGTGATGTGTCAAACAAACGCGGTCGGAAAAATCCGCCGGGTTCAGAACTCCGACGACTTGTACAGCTGCTGTCCGCCGACCGTTATCTCCACCGGCACGAGGTATTTTCGGATCGTCTCAGGATTGACCGTCATGCCCAAACCGGGAAGATCCGGGATATGTATATTTCCGTTTGCATCCGGGTAGAGTTCCTCCACGGTCAACTCTCGGGCCAGAGTGCTGCTTTCCGTCGGATACTCGCAGAGTATCGAAGACTCTAGGCCGGCATAGGGCTGCAGCGAGGCGCTCAGAGCCAGCGGTGTCGTAAAGGTGTGATTGACGTAGTCGACCCCGCCGGCCTCGGCGGCCCGGGCGACCTCATAGGCAGAGGTGATCCCGCCGATGCGCCCGGCGTCGATCTGGATGTAGCCGAGCTTGCCGAACGTCATCAAGTTCAAGGCCATGAACGGCTCGTGTGCGCCTTCACCGCCGGCAGTCCTGAGCTTGCCGCCCATCTTCCGGCCCAGTTCCCTGTAGGCACTGAGGGCACCGGAGACGAACGGCTCCTCCAGCCATAGGACATCGCATTCGTGAAGGACTGGGAGACGCAAAGCCGCCTCCTCTACGCTTTGCCCCCAAACGGTGCCGGCATCGATCAACAGCGCGGCATCCGGGCCGAGGCCCTCGCGAGCAGCCCGGACATGGGCCTCGTCTTCAGCCAAATCACCGCCAAACGGCCCCCAGCCGAACTTGGCGGCCCGAAACCCCCTGGCCTGCACCTCCTGAGCCTTGCTCCGGGTCTGTTCCGGAGTGTCTCCGAAGAGTTGGGACGCATAGGCGGTTTTTTTAAATACTTCCTTCCAGCCCAACAACTTCCAGACCGGTGTGCCGAGGTGTTTCCCGAGCAGATCCCACAAGGCCATGTCGATCCCGGACAGGGTATGATCAGCCTGCAGCAGATCGAAACTGTTGCGGCGCACGGCTTGCGTCAGGGCACGGATATCCGCCCCGCTAACTATCTTCCTGCCCGGCACGGCATGACTGACGGGCTTGCAGGCGGAATGGGACATCGGGCAGCACCAGGCTGCAATCGAGACGAGGGGGGCCGCTTCACACTCCCCCCAGCCCTCGAGCCCGTTATCTCCTGTGACCCGAACGAGCAGTGCATCCTGGCTGCCGTCCCCGATATCTCTGATCTCCGGCATGGCCAGATAGAAAAAATCCACCGCTTCAATTCTCATTTGCTTTCAGGGCCTCGCTCGTCAAAGATTTCCGCTTCAAGGTTCCCCGGGCTGCTTCGCCGATAGGAAAGGACCGTTACTGCGAGAAAACTGAAAAACTCTTTGGTTTGTATACCCTCAGGGGCGATAAACGGGATTACGACAAAAATAAACCTACCATGAAATCAGCGGCCGGGGAACAGGCATAGTCAAATATTTCCACATCAAAAATCACCAGCATCCTTATTTATCAAGCCCATGATGCCTCAATTGCCGGCCACAGGGCTCCGGTTCGTATAAGATTTCAGTTGAGGGATTATAAAAATAACAAGGTGACCAGAAAGGATTTCCGATGTGGTAAAGCTGGCTTGAAAAATTAGACGTAAAGAAAACCAAGCCCGTCCGACAGTTATAGCGATTTAGCTTCTTCTAATGTATCCCTTCAGTTTCAAATCAGCAATGTTTCCAGCACATATCAATCGGTAGCTTCACAGCATCCCAACCGGAGCAAAAAACCCCCGGCATTTACTATAGAAATAACAAAAAGAACATTTGACGAATAATCAACAAGTTATGGGCTTTGTTACTTAGAAGGAACAATGTAAATTTTAAAATATTCTTAAATGATTAACATTGCCAGCGCGAGCCTTTTTTATTGCACAGGAAAGGTTCGTCAGCTTTTGGAAGTATCTGCACAACTGACACATAGAAATTTTTATCATATCATTCTTCCAGCTTCTCTCGCAGGTGACTAGCGTCTTCAAGTTCATCCTCTGAACATGTCGCTGTCTTCTTAAGCAATAATTATGATTTGTCCTGGAGAGTTAGATGCATTAAGGGAGAGGGACTTTTTTGTAAAAGCCTTGTTTGAGCCAAGCTAAGGCATCTCGCCTATTGCGAAATACAAATTGTTCTACCAAAAGATCCTCCCGTTCTACATCATGTACTCTGAATAACCCGAAGGTTAGATCGTCAGGGGCAACAATTGCTGCCCTTGATAATGGTGTGGTTAACTTGGACTTTGCATACCTTGCTAATGCTTTAACTTCAGCCGTAGTCAATTTTATTCCACAGGTCAGATCCCATAGTCTCAACCTGTTCTGCTCACAGAGAGCAACGTCATCAATTGCATTTCTGAAGCCTTTAAAACTGGGTTGCGTAAGAAAATCAACAACGATAATGTCATCTTGTGAGTATATCGAATACATGTTTATCAGTCTCACACTTCTTTCTATCCGAGAAGTAGGGGAACCACACTAATCAGCTGAATTGGCCAATGTTTATCAACGCCTCAACCTTTTTGTCCAAGGCCTTCCTGTCTTCACCGAACGCTTCTTTCGTTCTTAATATATTTTCCCATTCATCAGGGTATAGCAGTTTTACAAATACTGGATAGCATTCACTGCTCAAGCCATACGCCGCCAGGTAATCCTCTATTTCATGGAAAGCAATCTTGCCTTCTCCACTTTCAACCCGGCTGATTGCAGGGGCGGAAACATGAAGCCTTTTTCCTATGTCTTCTTGACTTTGTTGTGCCTTTTTCCGGTGTGCTCGAAGCACCAAACCAATATATTTTGTAGACATCGCTATCTTCTTGATACTATGCAGAGGAAAGCCACTCTATACGCAACTGCAATCTTTTTGCTGGCTTTCAAGTGCTTAATTTTTGGTAAATAAATCTGTAAACGCTACAGCAGGAACAGGTTTACTGAAATAGAACCCCTGGAAAACAGTACACCCCCGTGCTTCAAGGTATTTGAGTTCCTGCTTTGTCTCCACTCCCTCAGCTATAACCCCCAAACCCAAGTTGTTTGCCAGCGATATTATAGTATCAACGAGCACAACATTCTCGTTACCATCTTGTATATCATTCACAAATGATCGATCGATTTTAAGTGTATTCAATGGTAATGTTTTTAGGTAGTTAAGAGAGGAGTAACCAGTCCCGAAATCATCAACAGAAAATCTAATACCCATTTTTTGAAGTACGATTATCTTCTGGACGATATCTTTCCCTGAAGGAACAAGACTGCTTTCTGTGAGTTCAATTCCCAGATGGTGAGGATCAGCTTCAGTTTCTCTGAGAACGCCACGGACTTTCTCTACGAAGCCAGGTGTTACGATCTCTTTGCCACTAATGTTGATAGAAACCATATGGGAGCCGGACAGTACTCCCACATCTGTCCATGCCTTGATCTGCTGACAAGCCTCCCGTAATACCCAATGACCGATATCCTGCATTATTCCCGTTTCCTCTGCTATTTCGAGAAAAGTTCCGGGCATGACAAGACCTCTTTGGGGATGATTCCACCTGAGCAATGCCTCAGCTCCGACAATAGTCCCCGAATTATCTACCTGTGGCTGGTAGTAAAGCTCAAACTGATCATTCGCCAGTGCCTCTCTGATTTCCATATTAAGGCGTAGGCGTTCGTCGGCAGCATCCTGCATATGGGGGAGAAAAAATTTAATCACATTGCAGCGAGCAGCCTTAGCTCTATACATTGCTGAATCGGCTTGCATTAAGATATCATCCACACCTTTGTCCGGAGCCGGGAAAACAGATATTCCGACACTGGCGGTAACGTGTAGATTGTGTCCGTCAATCTGGCATGGTCCTGAAAGCTGGGCAGTAATTTTTTCTGCTATAGCTTTCGCTTTGTAGGCAGCCAAGCCATGAGTCGTCCCAAGCTCAGTTGCTATGACCACAAATTCATCTCCACCCATACGGGCAGCAGTATCTTCCTTTCTAAGGTTCTCTTTAATTCTTTTGGAAATTACTTTGAGTAGTTTGTCCCCCATTGCATGGCCAAGGGAATCATTAATCGTCTTAAAATTGTCGAGATCAAAGAATAAGAGGGCCCCATAGTGTCCGTGTCTTTGGGCACGAGATATTTCCTCAGTCAGACTATCCATAAGCAGCCGGCGATTCGAAAGTCCGGTCAAGTGATCATAGGATGCTTGATATTGAATTATCTCAGCCGACTTTTTTCGTTCAGAATAATCCTCAACAATACCAACTCCCCCGATAATCGTTCCTTCTGGCTGTTTAATCGCTTTAAAAAATGTACGAACAGATGTGGTGGTGTTGGTTTTACTCGTTACGGAAGTATAATCACCCTCATAATACCCTTCGCCACCTCGAAGTGATGCGTTTATAGCATTAAGCATCTCCTGGTCTTTAAGCTGCGCGGGCATGTTCAGACCAATTAACGCTTCTCTTGAAGAGTTGAGAAGGCGCACGAATGGTTCATTACAGTCGATAATGACACCATCTATGTCATAGTGAAATATCCCTAATGGAGCGTTATTGAAAATATGGCGATATCGCTCTTCACTGACTTTAAGAATTCTCTCCCTTATTTTACTCTGAATATG
Organism: uncultured delta proteobacterium; assembly: GCA_963696725.1. Taxonomy (GTDB): domain Bacteria; phylum Desulfobacterota; class Desulfobulbia; order Desulfobulbales; family Desulfocapsaceae; genus MADRE3. The sequence goes on along the minus strand of CAVOLI010000007.1, from coordinate 108,044 downwards.
CAGTTCGATGTTTTCACGAATGGAGCCATTGATTCTGATCGCACCAATCATTACAACTGCCCAGAACATGAGAATCAGCGAAGCATTAAACCAGGATTCACCCGTCCCCATGAGCATCATTTTCAAAATGAAGGGAATGAGCTGCAACGATAAAAAACCGATTACTATTGGTAAACTCGGACACAGTGAAGAAACTGCTCCAGCAGCCATACCTAGCATGATCATGAAAAATACTATTTGCTGCGAAAGATTTTGTTCAGGAAACATTATAAAGGAGGAAGAACCCCATATCGCTGCAGCAGCGCAGGTACTGACCAGAAATAAACGATGCCAGTATTCTGGTTCCCGATCACTCTTCTTGAACAGAAAAATAAAATACAGTCTCACCATTGAAACAATGAAAAACAGCAGAAACCAGGATACGAGAATTTGAGGTTGGGTTACAGGCAGTAGCGAATAACTGAGAAGGCCGGCTGCGGCTACAGACACAATTATCGGCAGGGTCGAGTTTACATGAAGAAGGCGGACCTGCTCGCTGAATATTTCGTGCTCAGTGTTTTCCATTGTAATTCAGTCGAATAAAGTTAATAGAATTTAATGTGTTACTGAAAATGAGCTTTTTAAAATTCTCGCTTGCTCGTGGTTCATTTTTAACCAATCGAACCACTTCGATATTGATTCATCATCTATCGTTAAACCTAACCTCCTCCAATTGTTCTGCAGATGAGGCAAAGAATCATGAAGGGTTGTTATTATGTCACCATCTTTCAGTGACACTTCATTGCAGCAAAAAAATGATATAAAGTCTGCAAGCTGAACAACAGGGCTAGAGCCGTCTCACCTGATGCTTCATCTGGATGATGGTGATTTTCAACAGCAGCAATCAGAGTATCGGGAAAACTCCATTCTTCCATCAATTGACCACCAATCTGGTCATGGGTGAAAGAAAACGTATTAATCTCATGCTGATACATTTTCTCGTCAGTAAAACTTGTCATCCAGAGCTCGATGACATAGTCATCATCAAACGTTTCCAGCATGACGAGTTTTCCCACATCATGAATAAGTCCACCCATAAAGGCAACATCCGGCGCAATCTGCAGATCTTGAGCTATAATTCGTGCTGCTATTCCACTAACAAAAGAATGTTCCCAGAACTTATCAACGAAGGGTGCGTACTTTTCGTCAATTTTACCAAATGAGTTGAGCAGCGCCTTAGTAAGGGCGATATTTTGTACCTCATTGAAACCAAGCACTGTTACGGCCATTTGGATTGAGTCAACTTTCTTGGGCCGACCGAACAAAGCTGAGTTTGCAATTTTGAGGATAGAAAAACAGAGTGATTGGTCTGGAAGGATTACTTCCATAATATCCTTTGCCGAACTTTCCGGGTCACGAGTTAGTTCCATTAACTTCGTAACAGTCGCAGGCAGAACTGGAAACGAATCAATATGCTGCTTGATCAACTCAAGTCTTGTCAGAGCCATAGGTTAAATTTCGTTGTGTTTGATCTGTTAATTTTCCTTGGAATCCAAGGCATGTTCTTGCATCTTATGGAAACAAATGGGGAGCAGAGAAACCCACTCCAACCGCTCGCAAAATTGAATACCCGCGCCATCTTCATCGACACGCAGAATGACACCCTCTATCTCATGAATGGTGAGGCAGCTGTGGTCGCCTTGCAAAACGATTTCTAAACTACATTCCGAGGATATTGGCGGGATGTCGGTTGTCTTCATATAAAGGCCAGTTATGCTCAGGTCACTCACTGTTCCCTGGTAGATCTTCTCCTTGATATGACAGAAAACTCTCGTATTAAGCGGAAAACGAAACGATTTTCGACGCTCAACCCTTTGGTTCATGCTTGGATTCTCCTGTTGATCGCTGATTTAAAAGTCTATGATTAATAGCCGAATGATTTAGCGTATCAAAGAGAAGAAAAAAGGTGAAATGATTTTTAAAAATAATAAACGATATATGTAGGTTAGCATCTCATGAAATAGGCAATTCAATGGAATACAACCGCATCAATGATAAAATAATTATAGAACAGCGCTATATCGGCATAGACTATCTGACGAGGATGATAGATATCTGGCTACTCTATGATAAGTTGAAGTTGCCAATACAAACCCTCAAAAATGAGAGATAGACGAAGCTTTAAACTGCTTCATGTCTCTCCGGCTTCCTGATAGCAAATCGTCCAGCCCCTATCAATCGGTACCCTCACAGGAATAGCCCTAACTTGCAGGTTTTCTTAAATGGTTAACATTGCCAAGACGAGCCTCTTCAATTGGAGTGATGGGGGATTCCGTAACATATCAGGAATAAGATCATGTTCCTTATTATTTGTCCTGGCTTGAGAGAGTATGTGGATATCTCTATCTGTTTTATTCTTTAACCTGCACCACCTAACCGGTCCACCCTTACGTTGGTGCATCATGAAGACCCAACTGGTCTCATATGACCAATTGGCTAAATGTGGCGCTTCCAGCTCTCTCCCGGCAAGATCACTGACCCCATCATTTCGTTATAAATTCGTATAAATACATGGTGATGTACTGCTGGGAGAGAACACTTGAAAGTTTGGCATAGCGCTTGCTTCAATTGATGTAACGGACACGTTTCTTTTGCAGCCTTTTCAGTCTCACTATCACACCTTGATCCTCATCTGAAAACCTTAAAAAAGGTGCTGAGCCGCTGGAAAAGGAAATTCTGGTTTTCAAGGGTTCGATGGCGTCTCTGATTGCTTATTTGTTCAGGGAACAACGGTTAGCTCAAACGATGATATAGGAGAATAGCGTGAGTACTAAAGAAGCCTATAAAGAAAAAATAGCAGCAGAGGTTGATCTGGCACAGGCAAAATTAGCCGAATTAAAGGCACAAGCGAGGAGTTCCGCCGCCGATGCTCGCATTAAATACGATGACCAAATTGACAAACTGCAGCAGAAGGTGAATGCCGCCAGAGGCAAACTCAAAGAACTGGGCGAGGCCGGCGAAGATTCCTGGGAGCAACTCAAGGACGGCATCGAACACACCTGGAATGATTTGAACTCAACTGTCAGAGATGCTGTCGCCAGATTTAAAAAATGAGATAAAACATAAGGTCGAATTGTAAAAATCTGAAGAGTGTGACCTCAGGGGAAAGGAGTCATGATATGCAAAAGAGATATAACTACCGTAAGAAAATAGATACCAAAATGGAAATAGTAGAGGCGCGGTTTGCCACATTCAAGGCCGAGGCGAAACACTATACTTCTGGTGACCGTTTAGCACATATCAAACATGTTGAGAAAATAGAAAAGGATGTTGAAGCCTCTAAAACCAAATTGCGTGAACTGGACGAGGCTCACGACGACGCCTGGGAAGGACTTGCAGATGGCGTGGAAAACACCTGGGAGGCATTGCAGGCCACCCTTGATGATGTCATCGAAAACTTTAATACCCAGCCTCACAGAGCTGGTCAACAGAAATCGGACGAAGGTGTTTAAGTACGAAAAGCACAAACATAAACATTCACACGATGAGGACATCTATGAAATCAATACATCTACTTACCAACTTTCTGCTCATCATTCTGTTTGCTACCTTTCTGGGTTGCGCATCGACAACAACACGTGAAGGGACCGGAGAGTATTTTGACGATTCTGTTATTACCACCAAAGTCAAAGCGGGAATTTTCGGCGACGAGTCGCTGAAATCTGCTGAAATTAATGTAGAAACGTTCAAAGGTGTAGTCCAGTTGAGCGGCTTCGTCAATTCTCAGGATGATATCAACAGAGCGGTCGAGGTAGCAGGCAAGGTTAAAGGAGTAATTTCGGTCAAGAATGATATGCGGGTCAAATAGCATACATGATCGACGGATTGGTTGGCATAATAATCCTGTTAATACATTCTTAAAGGATTAGCCATCTTGGCGGGGGTTTTAGTAGAAAATACGATGTGTAGGAACGGAAATAAAACCTCTTAATTTAATACCGTTACACAAGGAGAATCTCGTGTTGTGGACAATCGCTATAATAATGTTGGTTCTATGGGGGTTCGGGCTTGTCAGCAGTTATACCATGGGAGGATTTATCCATATCCTGCTGATACTTGCCGTAATTGTTGTTGTGGTGAACCTCATCCAAGGTAGGGGCCGTTTGTAACATATTTTGTTCCCGGCACAACAGTCATAAGGTTTTGTGAGCCTAATAAATAACGCACTTGAGGCTGTTCGGGAGAAAGAGTGCTCCCAAAGTAAATGCAACTTGTGGCCGGAAGAACTGGTCAGGAATTGCAATTAAGGAAGAACCGAAAAGGTGCCTTATGGAAAGATTGCACCATTAGTTAATGTTGCCCGACCCAAACCACAACCTCACTTCTCGGAGAAACAAAGACCCCAACCATCATTAAACATTTAACAAAGGAGCATTTATCATGCGTATTAAAAAAAACCTAACGACCACCATGCTGCTGGTATTGGCTCTGGTATTGCTTATTCAAGGATGCAACACCATGCGCGGTGCTGGAAAGGACATTGAAGAAGGCGGAGAAGCGATTCAGCGTGCTGCTGATTAATGCGGGGCATCCGATAAACTCGGAATTATTTATTAAATTCCTATAACGACTAAGAGTCTTATATAAGTTGCGCAATCTGATCAACATTTCACTTGGCCTGAGACATTTCTGCTGGACCACTTCGGGAAAACCAAATACAATTAGTTTGTACTGTGAACGTATCTTGAACTTTTAATATCCTGGGTGATTTCATGAAAAAAAGTTTTATACTGCTAATGATCCTTCCACTTTTCTTGGCAATCGGCTGCAGTCGAGGGGCAATAGGTGGTGCTGCCGTCGGTGCTGGTGCTGCTGGGGCAGCTTATGAATATCAGAACAAGATGGCACTTGAAGATCTTGAAAATGACTGGAAAGCAGGACGTATTTCCAAAGACGAGTATCTCCGACGAAAGGAAGAAATTAAGAAGAGATCACTTGTTTATTAATTCTAATTAGGGCCTCTGGATAATCAGCCTGTATCTCCTAGAGAATATTACAGTCTTCTTCCAGAATTTTTTCTCCCCTCTTCGGTCTCTTACAATTCGGAAGTCAGGCACTTTCCACTCGGTAAAGTCTCCCCTTTCTCCAAGTCAAGCGGCGATCTCTTTCTCGCCCTGCCTTTTTTTTGTCCAAGGTGAAGATGTTTCCTGAACATTTTGAAATTTTCAGACAAGGAACGTTTGAAGGAGTTCCTGTGAATCACAGGCCAGGTTATCACAAATGCGGGAAACTTGGTCGGGACAAGAATATTCACCCCTTACAGCAACGATGATGATCTTATTGTTAGTGTATGCTTTATCCTGAATGTGTGCTATTTATGTGACACACCTGACGGTTTATGAATTTGCAATTGATGGTAAAGTAAAAGACCTAACCTTAACTGTTTATAACGTGTTGCCTAATTATGTCATTTACTTTCCTTAGAATGATTGCTGTTTTTCTTGCCACTGCCATTATCTCTCTTCAGTCCAGCAACGCCGCAGAAATTGACAGTGTCACCCCGCGTAAGATTCACCTGGATGACAGCCGTGAGGCCATCAACGCAATATTCAACCAGCGCATGATGGAAGGAGTAACAAAAGCCAATGGCAGAAGAGATGATATCGAGGATCTGACGGCGGAGGAATTTTGTGATGAAGAGATCCTTTACGCAGAACTGAGAAAGGCAATTTTTTTGTCATTTACTGCTTCTTGGGGCTTGAAGGGCTATGATCTGGATAAACAGCTTCGAGAGTTGCTGGCTGAACGAAGTTATTCTTTGTCACTGAACGACTCGATCTATCGTGATATTAATTATATTGAAGGGTTTTCTCTGAATATCAAGGAGTTGAGCGATGTGACAAGAGTCAACGGCCATCTCGTCGGACTCGATAAACTTGGCCATTTTTTTGCGGAAGGCTGGCACTATTTTGAGCTTTCCCGACAGGAAGGTAAAAGTTTAAAACATGCCATGCAGTGGGGAAAGGAGCAGGAAGGTGGAAAATTTGGTTATTCCACAACAGGAATTTTTTCCTTTGCCGATCTTGTGGCAAATTTTAATGGTTGGCGATTCTGGAATAGGGTACTCGGGAAAAACAACGACCCTTTGTTGGGATTTTTAGCCAACCTGCTTGATAGACCATATGTGACCTGCGACATTCAAATTGTTTCTTCGATCAAGCATCTGAAAATTGTCAAAGCCTGGGAGCACAATAAAAAATTCGATCTGTCCGTGTACATAGACGGTGGGTGGGACGAAGGGAATAACTGTAACAGCTACGCCGACCCTGTGGTCGAAGAAAAAGTGTCATTACGAATACGGGAAATTGATTCGCAGTTCAAGTGTCCATTTAATCCGCAGATCTGCCTGGAGGCCCGGGAAAAATACGGTAAGTATGCCAAGCAACTCCTCCACCCTTACTGCCTGGTTGTGCCAGAAAATAAACAACTGAGTAGTCCCTAAAGGTGCGAGCATGCCGGAATGATCAGTAATAGGTGCACAGAAAGAAGGCCAAGTCTTCCCCTACTGCTTCAGCTTATCGCTACCAAATGATCTCTCGCGACGGGTTCTCACTTCTGGACCTATCGGCAATCGATTTAATCTTTTGATATCAGAACCTGGGCTGAGTATCAAAGCAGATTTCAATTGACAGATCCGGAATCCTCCCAATCCATTCCTGCGAGTAATGAGTTACCAGTCAGAACCTGAAACTTAAGAAACTATTCAGTTTACGAGAGTTTTCTTTCGCTGGTTGACAATAAGGATTAAAATACAAATCTTAAGTTGACCACAATGTGGTACCTGGTGTGTTCTCCGCAATTCTAATCCATTGATTTGAAGCTACCACTTACGCTTTATAGACCTCCATCTGGTAGAAAAAGTCACTTCGGATCTTTACTTGGTATCGGGTGATCCGTGAAAATTACTTTTCACAACAAACCAAAGCAATCCATTTGGATACAACGTTATTGATGTTTTTTTTAGGGATGATGAACTTTTTGGGGATAAAATACTTTCGCTCGACCGTTGTATAGTTAACGGATCCATTATTTTTAAACTGTAAACATTAACAAGTATGCCAAAGGGAGCAGTCATGCTTAACAAAAACAAACGTACTATCCACAAAAGCAAAATTCTCAATGTCAATGCGGCAAAGAAAGTTACGATCGGAATAATTTGCCTCTGCATTTTTCTGTTTGGCCCTCATTTTACAGCAACAGACGACATATCTCTCGGCCCAAAAGTGGTCTCAGCAGATGATGATAAAAAGGACGATGGTGACCGCAACGACGATCGGGATGATGATCGCGATGATGACCGCGGATGATCGATCGACCGATGATGATCGGGATGACGACCGGGATGATGATCGAGATGATGATCGCGATGACGACCGGGATGATGACTCAGACGACGACTCGGACGATGACTCAGACGATGACTCAGACGATGACTCAGACGATGACTCAGACGATGACTCAGACGATGACTCAGACGATGACTCAGACGATGACTCAGACGATGACTCAGACGATGACTCGGACGATGACGCAGACGATGACTCAGACGATGACTCGGATGATGACTCAGATGATGACTCAGATGATGACTCAGACGATGACGCTGACGATGACGCTGACGATGACGCTGACGATGACGCTGACGATGACATTGATGATGATGGGAAAGACGATATTGACGAGGGAGAAGAACCAGATGATCGCTCGAATCTAACCCGGAGTCGTGATGACGGCAATGATTTCAATCAGGGCAATGATAGCTCCGATGATACCTCCGGCAGTGTTGATCGCGTTGGGATTTTAGACGGGTTATCCCCTATTTCTGAACAGGAAGAGGAAGGTCTTATTGGAAATTGGGAAGATTAGATAATCCCTTGGGATGATCAATTAGTTGCCATGATAAAGAGAAAATACTCTCAAAAACACGAAGAGCAAATCGTTTCTGAAATTGAAAGATGGCTGCCGGCCTTTCGATCATTTGCGGCAGGATTGTGCGGCAATCAGTTTGTTGCAGACGATTTGGTTCAGTCAGCATGCGAGCGTGCACTTGGACGTCTTGACCAGGTAAAAGATGTAACGGGTGTTAAGAGTTGGGTATACAGAATTATCTACACCCAGTGGCAGGATTTGCTTAGGAAGCGAAAGAGCCGTAAAGCAAAATTCCTTTCATTCGGGCAATATCGTTTCACTGACCAGCAAACAACTGATATTCGAGGAGAAAGAAGAAAGATTGCCAGAATGGATATAGAAAGGGGACTTGATCGCTTATCGGGTGATCACCGTGCGGCGTTAGCCCTTGTGGCATTGGCTGGTTATAATTACCAGGAAGCCTCAGAAGTTTTAGATATCCCCGTTGGAACTGTCGCAAGTCGAGTAGCTCGAGCCAAGGCTTTGCTTGCCGAATATATGCGTCCACAGAAAGATGGTATTAACACTAAACTCAAATACAGGAGATTGTGCGATGAATCCAATGGATGATATTACGCTATCGTGTTATCTCGACGGTGAACTTGATTATGACCGTGCCAGTGAAATCACCGGTCAAATATACAGTGATCCTGACATTCACGAAAAGCTTGTTGGAATGGTTACATCGCTCTCGTTACTCAAATCATATGGCTGGTCCGAATCGAAAAAAGAGGTACCATCAAAACTTATTCAGACCCTCCATCAGAGGAAAAAAAGAAAGTTACTCTTCTTCAAAGAAAAGACCATATTTAAGGCAGCCGCTGTTGTACTGCTATTTGTCGGTAGTTTTTTCATTGGCCGTCAGAACAGTAGTGAACAAAGATACGAATCGTCGCTTTTTCCTGTTATCCCTGCTTCTCTTGAACAGACCATTAATCAGGTACTCGAATACCAAAAAAGTGGGTCAGCTCAGAAGTGGGTAAAAATGACAAATGGAGTATCTGCCAGAATCACTCCAGTAAGATCTTTTCGCGGTTCAGAGGGAGAATTTTATCGAATGTATTTAATTGACCTGGATGAAACAGACGTAAAAAAACAATATTGGGCAATGGCTGTGCGGTCAGGCAAGGAGCACTGGCAGACGAAGGGGTTTTTTACAAACGGAACCCCGGGCAGCATATAGGTGGAAAGATGATTGAATTGGTAAAGAGCAGTCCTATCTCAAAACTAATGGCGGTTCTTGTAGCTGCTGGATTTATAACCCTTATTTCATCATGTGCAGCGACAACTGATCGTGGTGAATTGTTGTCAGTATCAAATACTCAGGGGTTGCCACCGGCACAGCTGCCACAGTATAGGGTAGGAACCAAATATGTTTATTCAAACGGGACGTGGGAAACAGTATCGAAAGTTGGCCCTGAAGGTGTTACGTGGATAAATCACCGTGGTTTCGAATCCACGGGGTCATCTGATTTCACGTATAAACGTTTAAAATGGCAGACAAAAAATCGTCATGGAATGAGAAAACACAACCAGGCGCAATTTTGGCTTGATGAAGAGACAACCACACTCTGGCCACTGCAAGCTGGCAATAAGACCCGTTACGATGAGTATAGTCAAGTATTTTCATCATCTGGGGTTGACCAGAGTTATGATTCATATTGGAGTTGTGCGGTAGAAGGCACAGAAAGAATCAGTGTTGTTGCGGGCGATTTCGATACCTGGAAGATTACATGCAAAAGATATCCAAATGGTTTCAGGTCCACGAGTAGGGTAAGGGAGTATCGCACCTGGTATTATGCACCAGCAATTAACCACTGGGTACTCGAAGTGCGTGACTATAATGGCTATCGAGAGAATCGGCGGAAAGAGTTGGCTGCAGTCCTACCTGACGTCAGTACGTTCATAGTGCAGGAAGAAGACGTCGTCTCTATTAAAAAGCAATTCCAAAACACTCTGGAAGCAAATCAAAAAGAGGATACAGCTACCTGGGTGAAGTCCCAGGGTCAACTGCTTGTGAGTATTACTCCGAAAGGATTGTTCAGGATTGGCAATGGGGATGTTTGCCGTCAGTATCACCAAGTATTTACCGAAGCAGGAATGGCTCACCAATATCCTGGAATTGCCTGCAGAAACAACGAAGGCCGTTGGGTAGTACCACGCAGGTAAGGCGGACGACCGTAACCTCACTACTTGCTGTCAATCTAAGCGCTGGCTGATTGGCGGCAGGTAGAGTCCTTGACTATTCAAGAACGATGCTTGTTGCCTGACGCAAACTATCATCTTTTACCTGGCCATATGGGGGATATTTGAAAGGGGTCAGGTTCGACTTAGATTTTCATAAATTAAATGGCCGCGGGCGAACCCATATCCAACTTGCAATAACCAGAGCACCGAAGACCGTATAACAAACTGCAAAGACCCACGCTGGTGCTCTGTAATATATGATGTATTCAAGCACGTGAGACATGAATGAACCGACATAAACTGCTTCACCAGCGCGGTATCGCAACATATTCTCTAAAGTCGTAAGCGGACATATTATTCCAGCCCAGGATTGCAGTGTTACCATTACAATTGCTGCAACATGAGCCAGTCTGAACCAGGGGTTGCAAACCCAGAACCAGCGGCGATATTTACCGAGGTATATAAGTAATAAACCTCCAATCACGAAGGCGACAAAGAACACGTGCAGGATCAGGATTACATCCGCCGCTAAATGATAGACCATTGTTGTCAATATACCTCGTCTTCAGTTCTTGAGAGCAAAGAGCGACACCCTGTTTTTAATTATATCATTTTTTATCCCCTTCATCCCACCCTACCCATATCACCGATTTTCCAATTGCCTCAGTGATGATTTCACCATAGGTTCAATCTACCTGGTATCGGCAAGCATATTCTCAATCGCTTTCCAACAGGAAGCGTTAATAGGCCAATTGCGCAGGTTACAATCATAATTACACAGAAATATACAAGATCGACACTGATCAAGTCACCTAGATAAAGATCTGGCATGGCACTATCTTTCTCGATACTAGGTTTGCTGAATCAATGATTATAGTACAGGTGGGTTAGTTTTCTGAGATTGGGAATTTCCAAGTAAGAGTGCTTATATCCACAACATTTTTGATGTCCCAATAGTTTCTAAAGGAGATAGTAATGGATGTAAAATTTAGAGTAGAAATTGAATCCTTTCAAAAAATTTCTAAGATTGATAATGCCTGGAGTAATGAAGATTACAAAAGTCTTTTGTTTTTAATGGGACTAGAAGATGGATTAGATACCATGAATATAACTGAGCTTAAAGAAATGTGTTTGATGTCCTTAAACGATTATAAACCTGAAGAGGCTGCAAAATTTGTCTTAACCCATTTATTTAATGAGGAAATAACCGAAGGTAAAATTGATCAATTAAGCCACCAAATGCCTGAGGAGAGTATGTGGGAAGAGTATTCTGATTATTTTTTCCATAAAAGACTTTTTAATGCCTACGGGTTATTGAGAGAAGCATTCAACGGGATTTTCACAAAGCCAACGGGAGTTGAATTTACAGTTAGTATTCATTCAACTGACAAAGATGATCTTTGTGTTTTTGAAGAATCTCCCCATGCATCAATCGTTAGGCTATTGTCTTGTGGGCTGGATGCTAATGAGATTTTAAACCGTTTATATGATGAACAGATGGCCGGAGATACATTTAAAGAATCTGAAGCCATTGTCTGGGAATTAGAAAAAGTTTCGAGCATTGATCAAGAAGTGAAATATAAAATTATCAGTTCTGAATTGTGGTTTGGAGAGCTTGCCGATGTTTCGCAATTTGAAGCACACAGCCATGCAGACACTTTGGTTAAAACAAAGGAAATGTAATACCTGATTAAAAATAAAACTTGAGTCGCTCACCATCCTATGACCTTGAAATTTAATGACCAGTAAAACCTTGGTATAATTTTTACAGTCGTAACTGAAGGTGGGTGCGGTGATCGGTATCAGCTAAAGATTCTTCCTGAAGCTGCCGATTGACGGTGATTTGAAGATTTGCTGCGAGCAAGTGAAGAGAAACAGAAAGAACCCAGAACCACTCGAATTATTTACAAACATAGGCTCCAGAACCAAGCTATATTTCTAACTTTTGAGCAATCTCAACGATTATTGAAAGAAGGTATAGCTTCGTTGCAGTTAGCTGTTTGGGAATGCAGATATTCAGATTGCACCGAGAGGATGTTTCATCCCTTTTACCAGCGGATGTCAATTCCGATGAGTGGGCCGTGCACCGTCGCATCGTATGTGAATTTGTCAGTCCCGCTGCCCGTTTCATAATCGGTGCCAATACCACGATAACCGGCGACAAAAGCGACATTTTTCCAGGGCTGAAAATCAATTAACGCCAGCCCCTGCCAGGTGAAATCCGAGGATACCCCGAAACCACCGATATCGCCGTAAAGTTGCAACGACCATTTGTCGGAAAAAGAATATTTGTATCGAAGCCCGACAATCGGGTCGATCCAATCCTGGTCACCGTCGAGATCTGCACCGACATTATTCAGATTGATTCCGGCATCAAGTTTGGTATAGCGCACCCCGGCTACACCGTCGAGGTTGTGATCACCGTCTATAAATCTATAGGTTCCGGCCAGATTGATGATCTGCGATTTAAACCCGACATCCACATCGACCAGAGCATTTGATTTCCCGGTACCAAGATCGAGATAATTATAATCAAAAACAAAGCCATACTTTTTATTATATAGGCCGTTAAGACGGACGGTGAAGACGCCCTCAAGATTGCCCCAGATATCGCCGAAATCGATGCTGGCACTACTTGTTCTTCCCCGAATACCCATGTCGCCATCAATGCCGATTGCCCATAGGTAGAGAGGAGCCAGATTAAATTGCCAATTGGATTCTTTCTGGGACCAAGCCATAGAGGGAGCCAGAACAGCGACGACAGCGAATGAAAAGCCAAGGATCATTTTTTTGTTCATTTTTTCTACCCTCAAATTATTCATCAGGAAATTGCCTGACTATCAGAACATTTCAGCATACATTCCGACTCTAAACATCTAAGCGATAAGTTCAATTTAAAATGTTGATTAGACACTGGGCATCGTATTGAATCTTATCAGAACAGTGCTATTGGCTTCTCTTGACTTTTGACCTTCCCCGAAATTCCTCCATACTTTTGCGTAATAATTCACCTGCTGTATTTGCTTCGTTTCCCTGTATTCCACTCTCCTCAGCAACCATTTGGCATATGGAGTCAATGCTTTCATCGTCCTGGCTTTTTGCGATGCGTATCATTAGTTCAACCAAGATAGAACGATCAATGCTTGTATCTGCTGCCACCAGATTGCGAGGGGTCCTTTTAATCTCTCCTCTGAACGCCTTGAGTAAGAAATCAACGATTTCCTCTGGAACCGGCAATCCTTCCTCTGAATAAGCAACAAAAGCCTGCTTTGCCTTAATGAGTGTTGGTCGTTTTAAAAATTGGTTCAGATGAGTATGTCTTAAAATATCCATGTAGTATAGCCTTCCCAAGATCCTTTTACATTGCCTGCTCTTGTAAAATAAGCATGATCCCTCATTTATTCTTCTAAGAGTCATGTATATTTCAGGCTTCCTTAATGTTGTGGAATACTGAAATTTTAGGGAGCTAGAAATCTGCAATTCATCGGGTATCGTTATAAGCCTGGTCTGGTGGGCATCGCATACGAATATCATTCAAACTGTTTAAAAAATATTGACAGCTACTCCCCTAATAGATTATACAGATAATGTCGACATTCCACTTTCGACATTATCTGTTGGCTTTTCAATTTGTAGAGGGAAACATGCCATGGAAAATGCTCAAGCTATTGTTGCCACAGAAGCGCCCACCGCGATCGGCCCATATTCCCACGCAATCTTTGCCGGTCGATTTCTCTTTGTACCTGGACAATTACCAATCAACCTTGCTGATGGAAAAATGATTGAAGGTAATATCACCAAGAGAACAAAACGAGTATTTCAAATTGTTGAAGCAACTATAGACTCGGCTGCTTGCTCAATAGCAGATGTGTTAAAAATAACTCGATTTTTGACTGACATGCTTGATTTCCAGCACGTTAACAAGGTCTATAGTCAGCATTTTAAATCACCATATCCAGCTCGCAGCGCAGTTCAAGTATCCGCCCTTCCATTAGGCTTTAACATAGAGGCAGAAGCTGTAGTACATATTCTATAAAATCAAAAACCTAGGTGTTGCTATGAACTTAGCAAAAATTCCACGCAGAGGGTATCTGCAAAGTCCGACACCAATCGAATCACTTCCTAACTTTTCAGACGCACTCGGTAAGAGAGTAAATATCTGGATCAAACGTGATGATCTTCTACCCGGGTGTGGGGGGGGCAACAAGACAAGAAAACTTGATTATTCTATTGCAGATGCGATAGCGCAAGGTGCTGATACGATCATTACCTGTGGAGCTGTTCAATCCAACCATTGCCGTTTGACTGCGAGTTGGGCTGCAAAAGAATCCATGGAATGTCACCTTGTTCTGGAAGAACGTGTTAGAGGTAGCTACCACGCTGATGCTTCCGGCAACAATTTTCTTTTCCAGATCCTGGGAACAAAGAGTATCTCTGTTGTTCCGGGAGGATCTGACATGATACAAGAGATGCAGAAAGTAGCCGACAAATTATCTGCCGAAGGTAAGAAGCCATACATTATACCCGGTGGGGCTTCCAATGCGATAGGAGCTACCGGATATGTGGCGTGTGCTCAGGAACTTCTCCAGCAGTTATTTGAAATGAACCTAGGCATAGATCATGTGGTAGTTCCAAGTGGATCAGCAGGAACCCATGCCGGAATGGTTGTAGGGTTTGTGGGAACTAATGCACAAATCCCCATAACCGGGATAAATGTCAGTCGGCCCAAGGACCTGCAGGAAACAATTGTACATGATTTAACCAAACTCACTGCCGAAAAGGTTGGGGTTTCGCAAGCGATACCCCGTGATTCGGTTACCTGTTTCGATGACTATGTTGGACCAGGCTATTCACGCCCCACCGAGGGGATGATTGAGGCAGTAAAACTGCTTGCTTCTACAGAGGCGATTCTTTTGGACCCGGTTTACTCAGGAAAAACAATGGCTGGATGTATAGATCTCGTTCGGAAAGGTTACTTTGAAGGGTGTAAGAATATTCTTTTTCTTCACACAGGTGGCTCACCTGCACTTTATGCCTATCTCGACACATTTCGATGATTGTTAATGCGGGTAGATGAAAATGAGCAGCCCGGAAACAAATAAAGGCAGGAACTACAATTCTTGCCAAACGGTTAGTACCTACCAAGGTATTGCCCTAACGTCCTAGAGGAGGAATGTTGCTATGAAAAAAACAATTTTTACATTGATTGCTACCATTTCCATGGTGGCAATGTTGGCTATCCCGGTTGCTTTTTCAGCACCCACAGTTATTAAAATCGCTCACCCTAATGTCCCACAACACCCCATGGGGCAATGTTTTGAAAAGTTTAAAGAACTGGTAGAGAAGAGATCAGATGGTAAGTTTCGAGTTGATATTTACGATAGTTCGAAATTCGGAAACTTTGATAGTGTAGTTCAAGGACTACAAATGAATATGCTGCAAATGGGATCTGCATCAACACCAAACCTTTCCCCTTTCTCAGATTCGTTTCTAATTTATGATCTTCCGTTCTTGTTTCCTAATTATGAGTCAACAGATCTGATAACTGATGGCCCTATAGGTATGGGGGCTGCAAAAGCCCTTGAGTCGAGTGGTATTATTGGTTTGGGATATATTGAGATTGGCTTTAGAAATATATGGAACAATCAGAAAACTATCAAAACAATGGCCGATGCAAAAGGTTTAAAAATCAGATCGACACCGTCTAAAGCTCACATCGCCACCTTGAAGGCACTTGGTATGAACCCCACGCCGATATCCTGGGGAGAAGTCTATACTGCCCTGCAGCAAAAGACGGTTGACGGTATTGATATTGATCTCAATCTTGCATGGTTTAATAACTTTCCAGAAGTTAATAATAACTTGACTATCGTAAATAGCCTTTACAGCCCTCATCTTGTTATGATGTCCAAGAAATTCATGGACAGCCTCTCTCCTGAGGACAAGAAAATGATGCTCGACACCTTTCAGGAAGTTAAGCTTTATGAGCGCAAATTAATCCGTGATGGTGAAAAAGAAATCATGGCTAAATTGGCAGACAAAGGGGTCAGTGTAACCGTTCTCAGTGACGAAGAACGTGCGAAATGGGCAGAAGCTACGGCAGGTGTCTATGAGCAATTTGAAGAGCGGATAGGTAAGGACCTTATCGAAGAGGTTAGAGCCACTGTTGATGGCAAGTAAGTAGCAACCAAGGACAGCCGGGTTAACAAGACACTCGGCTGTCCTAAAGGAGGCATGCACAATGATGACAGGAAAATCTTTGATCACAAGAATAGAAGAAGTAGTCTCCAGTTTTTGCCTCAGCGCAATGATCGTAATTATTTCTGTTCAGGTTTTCCGACGATATGTACTCCAAAACTCTTTGGATTGGTCTGAGGAATTGGCCCGCTACTTCTTTATTTGGGCTGTCTACATTGGTTGCAGTTTTGCCACAAAAGAAGATAGACACCTGGAAGTAACAATTCTAAGGCACGTTAATGGGGGAAAATGGGCAAAGCCTATCACTGCTCTTGCGTACAGTCTGACAATACTATTTTGTGGCTTTGTGGCAGTATGGGGAACACAGATGGTCCTTTTTCTCATGGGAACAGGTCAAAAAACCCAGGCCCTAGAGATAAGCATGTTTTGGATATACATTGCGATTCCTCTTGGAATGGGGCTCATGTGTTTAAGGACATGTGAACGGCTATGGCTGCTACTAACGGGGAAAATTAATCCTATCTCTAGCTGAATTTAAAGGTACTCCCTATGGATTTTTCAATCATTCTCATTTTTATTTCTTTAGCGACCTTTCTAATCCTCAGTGTACCAATCGGGATTGCCATCGGTTTATCTGTCGCTGTAGGGATTGTATTTGGTGATATATTACCGAGTTCATTCCTGATCCAGAAGATGTTTACATCTCTAGATGTGTTTCCTCTCATGGCAGTTCCGTTTTTTATCATGGCTGGAGAGATCATGCAGAAAGGCAGCATGGCTCAACGGTTGTTGGAAGTTTCCCGTGCTCTTGTGGGACATATCACAGGGGGCATGGCACATATATCAGTCCTTACCAGTTTGTTTTACGGTGCCCTCTCCGGATCTTCTCCAGCAACAGTTGCTGCTGTTGGAGGGATAATGGTGCCGTCTATGGTTAAGGAAGGATATTCAAAATCATTTGCAACTGCAGTCAATACAGCAGCTGGGTCTTTAGGCGTTATCATACCTCCGAGTGTTCCCCTTATCATTTATGGAACGACAGCTGGAGCTTCAGTAGGAGATCTGTTTATTGCAGGAATTATTCCAGGGTTAATCATAGGTATATTTCTGATGGTCTGCAGTTATATATTGGCCAGGAAATATGGCTATACAGGAAGTGGAAAGCGAGCCTCTTTTCGTGAAATTCTTACAGCCTTTAAAAATTCAATTTCAGCTCTCATGGTGCCGATAATCGTGTTAGGTGGCATTTACGGGGGGCTTACTACTCCTACAGAAGCTGGTGTAATAGCAGTCGTATATGCGTTTATAGTTGAAGGAGCTATTCTTAGGACCTTATCCCTTGAAAAGATATGGCTTATTCTGCGGGGAACAGCATTGACGACATCATCCATTTTTCTTGTGGTTGCGACTGCGACAGCTCTGGGCCAGATACTTCTTTTTAATAATGTACCTGATATGCTGGTTAACCTTCTGTTAAGCATATCTGAAAACAAGTATGTATTGATTGCAATCATATTAATTTTCCTCCTCATTATGGGGACCTTCATGGATGCATTAGCCAACATACTGATCCTGACCCCATTACTGCTGCCGATCGCAACTAAATTAGGAATGCATCCTATCCATTTTGGAATTGTTATGATCATCTGCGCATCCATGGGTTTTCTGACACCGCCTGTTGGTGTAAATTTATTTGTCGGGTGTAGCATTGGGAAAATAAGCATCGAAAAGCTAAGTGTTGCTGTTATACCTTTCTTGGTAGCAATGTTTTTTGCTTTAATGCTGATAACATTTATTCCAAGTATTTCTCTCTGGTTACCTGGAATTTCATAAAATATCACGGTGAGTATAACATAGAGGAACACACGATGCATGATCAAGCCAAGTTTTAATACGAAACCCATCATGGGAATCAGCGGTCATGCTGGTGCGGGTCACGTTCATAGCCATAAAGGCTTTATTCAGGACGATTCTGGTGGGTTTGCGGTTGCCTCTTCATTTATCAATTTTGCCTATCCAGCTGACACATTGATTCATCGGGTATCCTGCAAAGATAACGTTGTTACGGTTGAAACTGTCGATGGTGGCATTGGCGAAGCAATTGCGAGAAGAGGATTTACTAGATACGAGGAAGAACTTCTACAGCGTTCCTTGGGACGAAATGCTTTGTATAGTCAGTCTATTGCATATCGCTGCTTCGGACGTGTCTACGGCCAAGGAGTTATGGAAGCTCCTGTCGCTTTTCAAACAGCACTATGTCGTGCAGTTATTGATACGTTTTACCGAAAATATCCCGAGAATATACTCATTTCAGATGAGGGTTTGAAAAGTAATGTCGGCATGTGTATGGGTGCTCTGATTGAAGTTCATGGGACCTGCGTTGCAGTAATGGCCGTTCTGAATGCGACAAAAGGCGGTATTGGCCCCGTGGAGGATCTGGAAGGCAATATATACCTGGCAGCTAAAGGCTCTTTAATGAAACTCCTCGGATTAACAGAGGTTCCTACAATAATAATCGAAGGGAAAGCATATATTCCAACATTCAGTTCAAAACTAACCGAAAACACCTTTTGGGTTCGGTTCAATGAGGAATTTGACAACCCAGCAGTAGGAGCACGCTCTCATCCAAGCAGCTCACAGATGCAACGTACCGGGTCTCCATTCAAATACCGCTTATCCCAGATATACGGGAGAAATGAAAGATACAACGATCGCTCTTGGGAGAAAAATCGTTGATATCGGAACCAAGATCCAGAACGCCACAAAATCTCCAGAAAAAGCACATCTAATAGCAGAATTAGCCCTTCTCGTTAGTCAGGATGCCGGTGGGATAACCTATATGAGCAATGATTTGCATGAGATAGTGGCAGGGGGTGGCCTTGTCCCTGGCTTGGCAGCTGTACTCTCAATTGCCGTATCTGAAGAATATATTAATCAAAATCAAATACCTGAAATCACTCCAGATGACATTGAAAATTATGTAAACATATCAGTAGAAGCGATAAAGGTTATGTCTGAGAATACACAGAACTTGTCAAAGTATCTCGGACGGAAAGATAAATTTGATGTAAAGATACTGGACGAATTGGTTCAAACGTGAATTTTATTAAACCAGCGTACGTATCAAAGCTATGAATGAATTTATAAAACAGACATATAGTGAACAGGTAGCTAATTACATAAGAAATCTCATTCTGGATGACAAACTACTCCCAGGAACACCAGTAGAAGAAGCGACTATAGCCAAGGAGCTTTCAATCAGCCGAGCCCCCGTTCGCGAGGCAATGCAAATATTGATTCGTGAAGGACTCCTTGAAGCACACCCTCAGAAAAGAAAACATGTTAAGAAATTAACATCAAAACAAATTAAAAATAGCTATTTCGCAGGTGGTGTTCTTGAAGCTGCTGCCGTTGCAAAAGCTCTGCAGGATTATACAAAGAAGGATATCGCTGAATTGGAAAGAATCGTTAAAGCCATGAGCGATATTGCTACCAAGGGTGGTTCGATTTCAGATCAGGTTCCATTGGATACCGCTTTTCATGACATCCTTTTTTCTCGTATCGACAATGCGCTTATTGTAGAACTATGTAAACGCTCATGCCAGGGAATCTCAAAATTTCTCCTATATAAACATTGGGTTAAGATTTATACTCCGCAGGAGGTTGTTGAAAGACATAAAATTATTGTTGATGCATTGAAAACGAAAGATCCTGACAAAGTCGAACACGTTCTCCGTGAGCACTATGTTTCTTCTGGTGAGAGAATGGCCAAGTACGGTGCCGATGTTTCATAGATCAATAATCGAGATCCCAACAAAATTAATACCCAATACAAATATTCTCGCATTCGCGAGAACGTTACACGGGATGATTTTCCAGCACCATGGAGCAGTGTTAACAAAAAGGTGTTCGACCGAAGGAACCGTGTCCCAGCTTTAAAATCGGTGCAGATAGCCATCTGATCAGGTTGTAGTTTCAACAATCATCTGTTTGCTGATATGAAAATGATTTCACTGACCTGCCCATAGTATGCGGGTAACATCCCGGTTAAACTTTACGAACCTGCACGGTTTCAACAAATTTGCCGCCTGCAAGAATATCTGAAACGACGATCATACGGTCACCTTCATTGAGAAGACGTCTATGTCTCAACTGCCCAACAGCTCGATCAATCGACTTCTCAGGGTCTCTAGAAAATCTGATGCGAAATGCATAAACCCCCCAGTGAAGGCCAAGTCTGCGTCGTACATGAGTTGTATTGGTAAACGCATAAATCGGACCGTTAGGCCGGCATCTTGAAAGCAGAACAGCCATAAGCCCGCGCCTTGTAAAAACAAGGGTCGCGGCAGCTTTAAGGTTGTTATTCAGGATTGATGCGCTTCTGGCAATTTCATATTTGGCATTACTTGATGCCTGCACCTTCACTCGGGTATCCTGCTCGATCTGTCTTTCTATCCTGCAGGCGACAACGTCCATTACCTCCAGAGCTTTCAACGGGTGTTTTCCTGTTGCGGTTTCTCCTGAAAGCATCATTGCATCAGTGCCTTGAAGTACAGCCTGGGTAATGTCTGTTACTTCTGCCCTTGTTGGAGTAGGGTTGACGATCATTGATTCAAGCATATGGGTTGCAACGATTACCGGTTTTCCAGCAATACGGCATTTCTCGATTATCTGTTCCTGAAGGAGCGGCACCTCTTCGTAAGGCAATTCAGCACCAAGATCGCCTCTCGCTATCATGATTCCATCACTTACTTCAATAATCTTGTCGATGTGAGGGATTGCTTCGGCACTTTCTATCTTTGCGAGAATATCAATTGGTGCTTTTCTTTCTTTAATATATTTTCGCAGCTCTTCTATGGCGAAGGCTCCCTTAACAAAAGAGAGCGCCACAAAATCGACACCGTTCTCAATTCCAAAAGCAATATCCTGCCAGTCTTTCTCTGTTATCGATGGCAGATCAGCACTTTTACCACGAATATTGATATGACGCCGAGAGCCAAGGACACCATCATCAAGGCATTCGCATTCAATATCTGTGTGAGAGATATTCTTGACTTTGAGGCTCAACATTCCTCCATCAATTAAGACGATATCATCCATGGCAACATCATTAACAAACCCGTCATAATTGATTTCAACACAATATGGTTCAAGCTCTGCCTGACGCCTGATTGTCAGGGTTAGAGTCTCTCCCTTGAGCAGAACAATGTCCCTCTTGACGTCACCAGTGCGTATCTCAGGGCCTTTGGTGTCCAGAAGAATGGCCACTGATTTCCCTGTTTTCTCGTTTATTGTTTTAACATGTTTAATTACATCCTTATGCCACCTATGTGTGCCATGAGACATGTTTAAGCGGGCCACATTCATTCCATCCTGGGCAAGCTGGTTAAGGATCGAAAAAGGCGCGCTGACAGGGCCTATGGTACAGACAATTTTAGTTTTTCGCATATTCTCAAGGGATGATCACGTTTTAAGGTACTGAAACACAGTACAAAGCAGAGACAGGACGTCATTATCTCAACTGCTGAAGAAAAATCATTTCGTAGTGGCCCACTCTAACATTTAGTTAGCCAAGCACCAACAGTTTAGGAACTTTTCTGTTCTTTTTGCTATTTATTCCAGTCCATTGCCAGAGACCCGCGAACGAACAGTAGAAGCGTAGACATTCGTTCATTATGAGCTGTAGCCAATACCTTCGGTCATATATGCCCGTTCTGTGATTATGATTGAAAATTGAATTTGGGGAAATCAGTACTTATAGTGGCCTCACAACTATGTACTATCCAAAGAAATCCAATTTTCTCCCTTGAAAACAGATGACTAAAAAGGAAGGGGACGGCTGCCATGATTGAACAGAGCCATACCGACAAACAGAAAACTTTCGAACAGCTCTTCATAGATAATAAGAATCTTAACGGTCAATTAGAAGAGTCTCAGCGGGTAATCCAAGACTTAAAGAAACAGCTCTTTTTATCAGAAAATAACGTTTCGAAGCTGGCAGCGAAACATGCCGAGACAGTTAATGAGTTGGGGTTAGCCAAACTGATAGTTAATCAGAGTCCCGTTGTGCTGTTTAGAAGGAAAGCAGGGAAAACCGGTGAAAAACCAATCCTTGAATATGTTTCTGACAATCTTAAACGATTCGGATATGAACCTGAAGCATTCTTAGAGGATCGAATCAGATATGGAGACATCGTCTATCCGGATGATCTCGAACGGGTAAGCTCAGAAATCAATCGCTATTCTGATGCTGATGTCGAGGAATATACTCAACATTATCGGCTGGTAACCAAAGACGGTGAGATCCGCTGGGTAGAAGACCAAACATCTGTTGTGAGAGATTCCCACGGTAACAAAATCCACAATCAAGGTATTTTAATCGATATCACTGAACGGAAACGTGCGGAAGATAACCTCAAAAGAAGTGAAGAAAAGTTCCGCCGTATCGTCGAGACCGCTGCCGAGGGCTTCGTATTGATGGATGAGGGCTTCAAGGTTGTCGACACAAACGAGGCCTACTGCCGTCTGCTAGGATATAGGCGAAAGGAATTGCTTGGCAGATCCTTGCTCGATTATCTCACCAATGATTTCAGGACCTATCTGCTGGCAAACTATGAAACCTTCCTTACCCGGGAATATAAAGAACTCGAGGGCTACGTAATTGCCAATGGCGGTCGCAAAATACCGATATTGCTGCATGGCAGTATATTACGAGATGACCGGGGCTCAATTATTGGCAACATGGCGTTTATCACCGACATGACCGAGCAAAAGAAGGCCCTGATACTTGCAGGTGAGGTCCAGAAGAGTTTACTGCCTCAGGAAAAGCCGCTTGTTAAAGGGCTCGACATCGCTGGTCGAAATGTATCATGTGACGAAATCGGCGGTGATTATTTTGATTTTCTTTGGCGACACAAATCCCGGCAAGGTGCCGTGAGCATTGTTGTCGGTGATATTTCCGGCCATGGTGTCGATTCGGCACTTCTCATGACCACGGCCAGGGCTTTTCTTAGGATGCGGGCCGCCCAGCCGGGCTCGATTTCCGAGATTATTTCTGAAATGAATAACCACCTGGCAAGCGATGTCCTTGGGACAGGCAAGTTTATGACGCTTTTCTACCTGGCCATTGATCCTAAACAACGGGATCTGAAATGGGTCCGGGCCGGACACGACCCGGCACTGGTTTACACCCCGTCCACGGATGAATTTGAGGAGCTCAAAGGAAATGGTATTGCCCTTGGTGTTGTCGATAACTTCGAATACATCGAGCAGCACAAGAAAGAACTCAAAAACGGCCAAATCATAGCGATTGGTACTGACGGTATCTGGGAGGCGTTCAACAGCGGAGGGCAGATGTTTGGCAAAACCCGGCTGCGTAAAATTATTCAAACACATGCAGAAAAACCGGCAGAAGACATCCTTGAGGCGGTCTATGGCGGGCTGCACGATTTTATGAACGGCGCCAAATCTGCAGATGATATCACCTTGGTAATTATTAAGGTGGAAGGACTCGAGTAAATGTGTAAAGCAGCATATCCTCTTTCATAAATGTCCAGGAACAAGGTATCTTTAAATTTTCTGCAGCAAACTGTAATCTCCTGGGGATCAATCGTCCTGGTCAACGCTTTTCTGCATCCGCCGTTTTGTTAGGGTGGTGTTCTCCAGATTTGCGACACTTGCCATCCATATTGTAACGACATATCATGTCAGGGTTGGTTCTTACAACAAAATTAACTACTACGCCTGGAGGGCACCTTTATGACCGGCAAAATTTTCTATCGCGAAAGATCAAAAGCCAAGGAAGGATCGCGCACTCCGCGCTTCAGAGTTACGGCTGTCAGCGGCGCAGATATCAAAATTTACGCTAATCATTTTCGTAAAAAAGAACTGGAACAAATAGCCAAGGCAGCAGACATGGAATTGATCGTACTGAAGCGTAACAAGAAATCTAAAAAGATGAAATAGTCAGCCTTTTATGTAACCTAACAGCAAAGGATAAACAACATGGCATTGGTGCGAGAAAAAGATGGAAAAAGACTGCATGTAAAAAGTGCCCTTATGGGAGAGAGCCTCGTCAGCAAAGAATTCATCGAAAAGCTAGAGATTGCTCCCCAAGAACGGCTTTACCCGGACGTCAAAATCATGAAAATTGGCGGCCAGTCTATCTGTGACCGGGGTGTTAAAGCGCTGCCTGCTATTTTAAAAGAAATTGTCAAGAACAGGAAAGACCATAAAATTTTAATAACCACCGGTGGAGGAACCCGAAGCCGGCATATTTATACCATTGGGCTGGAAATGGGTATGCCTACAGGGGTAATTGCTAAATTTGGCAGTATGGTTTCTGAACAGAATGCATTAATGATAGCCACCCTG
Source organism: uncultured delta proteobacterium (assembly GCA_963696725.1). GTDB lineage: Bacteria > Desulfobacterota > Desulfobulbia > Desulfobulbales > Desulfocapsaceae > MADRE3. The sequence continues at coordinate 83,339 of CAVOLI010000007.1, read as the reverse complement.
CTCTCTCCCTGGGGAGGTGTCAAAATTTCCCATGCCGACATCGTCAAACTGCCAACCTATTTTGCAGAAAATATAATTCCGGTTATGCATGGCATGCCGCCCTATGACTATTTTGCCATTAAACCCAAAGTGGGTAGGATTCCGATTCACCGTACAGACGTCGGCCTGGTCATTCTTGCTGATCTGATTGGTTCAAAAACAGTGCTGTTTATTAAGGATGAGAATGGCCTGTACACCGAAGATCCGAAGAAAAACCCCGACGCCGAATTCATCTCCGAGATAGGTGCCAGAGACCTCCTTGAGAGCGGTCAGGATGATCTGGTCATTGAGCGGCCATGTCTTGAAATAATACAAAACAGTGAAGTGATAGAGAGAGTGCAAATAGTGAATGGTATGGTCGCAGGAAATATTACCCGAGCTCTCAATGACGAGCATGTAGGTACCTACATTTATAAGCAGTAAAGATCTGCACGCACAGCATCTGTTGTGCGTGCAGAATAACAATGGCGGCCGCAGCTAATGGATGGGCCAGGCAAAATGTTGTGCAGCAGGCTTAATACGTAAGGATTTCCTATATTCTTTGTGGTTGGGCACCATTTTCTGGAAAAATGTTTTTGAGGTAGAAAAAGGTGGTTTGCTGAGGCAAGGCCGAGGTCCAGAATCAATTATCCATAGATATCAAAAGCTTATTTTCCCTTAAACGGAAAGCCTGTGCCATCTTAAAATCCCCGCAGCTGCTATACCTGTCAGGAAACCGGCAGCCAGGTTCGATGCCAGTGTAATTCCAACAATCAGAACGACAACAAAAAGCTCTTTACGCGTTTGAATATCGATAACTGTTAATGCAAGTTGAATACCTGCAAAGACCAGCAGAACGCCAAGGACCGAGAAGGGCAGTATATTGATGATCGGTAATAGTTGATCACCGAACAATAACGCAATCATCAAAAAAAATCCCCCAATGATCAGGTTTGAACCAGCTGTCCTGGCACCAAATCGATACCGTGAGGCGAGTCCTCCGGCCCCATGGCACATTGGCATCCCCCCGATAAGAAAGCTGCCGAGATTGGCAATTGCCATACTGATACACAACGCCTTGCCGGTGACCCGATTACATTCCTTGGGAAAATACTGGCTTGCTAAGTCAACATTTGCAACTACAGCATTTCCGATAGTCATTGGTATCTGGGGAAGAATGAGGATTAGCAGGGCAAAACTGAAATCATTGACCGTTGGCAGTCCATAGGGCAGCAGGAGCGGCGGATTAAATCCAATTTCCAGGTGATTCCACCCCTCATGATTACCCAAAACCAGACCGACAAGGATGCCGAAACCGATAATCACTATGGCAGCTGGCAGGCGTTTGTTATCGAGTAAAAACAAGGCTAACAAACCTAAGATGGGACCGAGAACTAAGCCAACAGGCAGAAAGCCGAAGTGTTGTATCATTAAAGACGGTTCAGCAGCATTCTGAATGATTTGAAAGGAGGATGTACCAAGCATTAACCGTACCCCCTGAGACAGAAGCAGTAACCCTGTTGAAAGCTGCACACCGCGAATCACAGATTTTGGAACATACCGCCTGATGACATTTATCAATCCCGTGGAACCGATAATTATCAGCAGGATGAAAACCCATAGGCAGGAGGCTTGAATCTGGCTTGCCGAGATCCCCGTGGCAATGGCATAAGCACTTATTACCTTCATTGGCTCAACGGGGGTGGTTACTTTGAAATAGATACCGGAAAGAATATAAAACAATCCGACACCCAGAAAAATCCCACTGGGGCTCAGGTTGTTGATCAGAATCATACCGACAGAAAGAGGGAGTAACGTGCCTAAATCTCCGAGAGAGCCGGCAAATTCCATCCGGCTGATTTTAAAATGTTTTGACATAGCGGCATAGCCCTGGCCAGTTGATTTGGTATTGCAGCCCATTCTACACGTTAATGGGTTGATAATAAAGATTAGATTCCCTTTAAGGCACACAGGTTACCCCCTTGAAGGGGTAGTCCTAAGGCCCCATACCTCTAGTCAAAACAGTCGTCACCGGTTCTTCTGCGCTTCACTGCCAGCGTTATGTTTTTTGATAAAATGATTAAATTGCCAATTCGAGTGTAATTCGTCACCTCTTCTTCACCGGAATGTGGTTCCTATTTATATCTTAATCCGGAAGAGATATTGAGATTCCTATTTGTCAACTCAAGATCGCTGATTAAGGTTTACCGGGAGAAGATCAACCATACAAAGTTATTCCCAAGCCGGATAGAAACAGAAAACATGTCAAAGCGGTTTAGGTTCGATCTGGCACAGGAGAGGATGACAGACTGAGGCCTAATCGAGCAGTTCGCTCCATTACACCTCACTATGCTCCGCATAATAATCTCGCAGGAACCCGTGGAGGGTGAAATATGACGTTTCGAAATCATAAACATATTGTTCTCTGCGCAATTATCGCATTTTCTTTAGCACTTGAATCAGACGCAATAACTGCGCCACTGCCGCGACTCGTCCTACAAATCACCGTTGATGCGCTTCGCGGCGATCTGCCGACTCGTTACTACGACCGCCTTGGCGAGGACGGATTTCGATATTTATTGGACAAGGGAACTGTTTATCTCAATGCCCATCACGCTCATGCCAACACTGAGACTGTTGTCGGTCATGCAACTCTGGCGACGGGAGCCCATCCGGCCGTCCATGGTATGATCGGTAATATCTGGTACGACAGAACCAAAGGCAGGACAGTGTATAACATCGAAGATGACAGCTATAAGCTGCTCACCGCAGGGGCGGGAGTTGACCAGGATGCCGAGATTGATTCGACGCAAAAGGCTGCAAAAAGTGATGGCCGGTCACCTTCTGCAATTTTGGTAACCACCCTCGGTGATGAACTGGCTATTAATACTGCGGGAAATGCCAAAGTCTTCGGGGTATCAATCAAAGACCGCGGTGCGGTAACCATGGCCGGCCATGCTGGCAAGGCTTTCTGGTTTTCCAAAGCCAGCGGTGAATTCGTTACCAGCAGCTATTATTACCAAAGCTATCCTGACTGGGTCAGAGAATGGAACAATGAAAAACTGGTTTCATCCTACGCGGGCAAGACATGGAACCTGCTGCATAAACAAGCTACCTATCAGTTCGGCGATGCCGATGACCGTCCCTGGGAAACTGATCTTGCCGGATTCGGCCGCACCTTTCCCCATTCTTTCGGCGCGGCTGATTCCAAATATTTTACTACTCTTTTGACGATCAGCCCGGCAGGAGACGAGTTGACCCTGGCTTTTACCAAGGCGCTCATCACCAGCGAAAAGCTTGGAGCCGATGATATCCCCGATTATCTGGGTGTGAGTTTTTCCTCCACTGATTACGTTGGCCATATATTTGGACCGTCCAGCCTGGAAAGTGAAGACAATATCCTCCAGCTTGACCGGACATTGGCTGACTTATTTGCCTTTATAGACAAGAATATCGGTCTCAGCAATACACTCATTGTTCTCTCTGCCGATCACGGCAGTCCTGATGTGCCTGGCTACCTCAACGAACTCGGCGTTCAGGCGGGATATGTAGAGCCTAAAAGCTGGGATAAACAGCCTGCCCTTACAGCATTGAAAAAGCAGTTCGGAATCGACAAGGAGCTGATTGTCGGTTACGACCACCCCTATGTCTATCTCAACCGCGAGCTTATTAAAGAATACAACCTTGATCTGCGCCAGGTCGAGCAGGCAGTTGCCAATGAATTACTGCAGTTTGAGGGGATATCTCAGGCCATTTCGAGCAGTGCACTGCGCGAGAGTAATCTGCCTGATACTCCGCTTAATCAGGCAATTCTCAATAACTTCAACCCCGGTCGGTCCGGTGATATCTATTTAGTTTTCGAGCCAAACTGGTTTATCCGCGATTTTGATGGTCTGGAAGTGGCGGCGACTCATGGTTCACCCTGGCGCTATGATACCTTCGTTCCCATCGCTTTTGGGGGCATGGAGATACCAGCCCAACATATCATGCGCAAAGTACATACGGTTGATATCGCCGCCACTCTGGCAGCGTATCTTGGCGTCAAGCCGCCATCCGGCTCTGCTGGTATGATTCTGGAGGAAGTATTTGCTGAGAAAGAGAGGTAACGAAAAACCGATACTCAGGAGATGCACGACACGTTAACTCTACGGGTCATCATAGCTCGTTTTTTTTCATCTTCGGATCAACGCTTTGCAGGACGATCGTTAGATTTGCTGGTGACTGATTATCAGAAGGGATCCGGGTGGATGTCGATTTCGAAAGACAATGGGAGATATCGTTGACCAGCCGGAACAATATCTCCCATTGTCACAAGCACTAGCGTTTTACTTCTACCTGAGCCGCCTTCTCATAGTATTGAACAATACCACCGTGATCCAGGCCGCTTTTGCCATCAACCTTAAGCGCCTGCATTATTTCCATTACAGCAGAGGTAAGAGGAAGCGGAACTCCGATCTCGTGTGAGGTTTCAAGAACATTTGCAAGATCTTTGATGTGCAGCTCTATACGAAAACCGGGATCAAACTTACGGTCAAGTACCAGCGGTGCTTTCGCATCCAGTACGGTGCTTCCTGCCAGTCCGCCCCGGATTGCCTGATAGACAAGCTCCGGCTCTACACCTGCTTTTGTAGCCAGAACCAGGGCCTCAGACATCGCGGCGATATTGAGCGCAACAATTATCTGGTTGGCAAGTTTTGTGGTGTTGCCGGCTCCGATATCTCCGGTATACACAACTGATCCTGCCATACAGTCCATGATATCGTAACACTTGTCAAAAACTTCCTTCTTGCCGCCGACCATCACCGAAATAGTCCCGTCTATTGCCTTCGGTTCCCCGCCGCTGACAGGCGCATCCAGCATCTCAACACCCTTCTCAAGCAGTTTTGCAGCAACTTCTTTACTGGCAAGAGGCGCAATCGAACTCATGTCAATAAGGACTGCTCCTGACTTCGCACCATCAATGACGCCGTTTTCCCCGAGCACGACTTCTTTGACGTGCGGAGAGTTAGGAAGCATGGTGATTATCACATCACTTAATGCTGCAACTTCTTTTGGTGAATTGGCAGTCTGGGCGCCCTCAGCAGCGACCTCTTGAACTGCTGCTGTGTTCAGATCAAATACGACCAGTTCATAGCCCGCTTTGATCATATTTTTGCTCATCGGTTTGCCCATTATTCCCAGGCCTATAAATCCAATCTTCATATCAGCTCTCCTTTTGAATAGTCCTGATCGTACGATCAAGTTGATAATTTCTGTAAACGCTCTGCTATTACAGTATTTTGCCTTTTCTTGCTGAACTCAGACGTCTTGCTTTTCAAGTCACTATTTTGCAAATCTTTACACGGCAGCATCTTTGTATCCAGATAAGATGTCGTGGTCCTGATTTCTGAAATGAGCATGACTTAAAAAATAATCAATCAATATAATGCACTGTCAGTGGTTCTGCTATGCACAAAAAAAAATAATTTAGACCTCCTGGTGTTGTTTGAACGTTTGGGCTAATTCCCTGGTACCATTCTTGAGTAACCCGGAGTCAGACCCCAAGCCGACAAAGGTGAACCCCATATCAAAATACCTCTGTCCATCGGCACCACCGGTGGCCAGCGTTCCCACCGCAACATTGATCTTCCTGCACAGCTCTGCGATCTCTGCCATTTTATTCTGAACATCAGGGTTACCGGAATCCGCAAGATGCCCCATACTTGCAGCGAGATCACTTGGTCCCACAAAGATTCCGTCGATGCCGTCAACCGCAGAAATTGCTTCGATATTCCCGGCGGCTTCCAGGGTTTCAACCTGGACCACTAAACCGATATGGTCATCAATCTTGCGCCAGTAGTCGCTGGTATACCCGTATGAACTTCCACGGGCTCCAACTGATACCCCTCTAATGCCCCGCGGGGGTACCTGACCGCCGATACGGCGTACTGGGCTTCCTCAACATTCTGAACGAACGGCACAATGAAATTATGGAAGCCGATATCGAGCAATCTCTTGAAAACAAGCATATCATTCCAGACAGGCCTGACTATCGGTGTTGTACTGCTCCCCTTCATCGCCTGCAGCTGAGAGATCAGGACTGTGATGTCATTGGGGGCATGCTCCGTGTCAAATAATACCCAGTCAAAACCTGCATAAGAAAGAATTTCGGAGACTATATTGCTGGCAAGGTTACTCCAGATGCCTGCCTGCTTTTCTCTTGAGATCAATCGCTCTTTAAAGCTGTTATGAAAAACCAATTCAGTACTGTCCATTGTCTCTCCAGTTTGTTACCTCAACATGCAAGGTCGCTTGTTATCAAATGTCCACCCCGGTATAAGATACTGCATGGCAACTGCGTCATCTCTCGCTCCAAGACCATTTTCCAGATAAAGCTTGTGCGCTCGCTCTATTTTATCCATATCCGGCTCAATGCCGAGACCGGGTGCATCAGGAAGGGATATTCGCCCAGCACTTATTTGATAGGGATTCTGAGTAAGGTACTGACCATCCTGCCAGATCCAGTGGGTATCTATTGCGGTAATTTTTCCCGGTGCAGCTGCTGCTGCATGAGTAAACATGGCGAGGGAAATATCAAAATGATTGTTGGAATGAGATCCCCATGTCAATCCCCAGTCTCTGCACATCATTGCTACCCTGACAGATCCCTGCATCGTCCAGAAATGGGGATCCGCCAAAGGAATATCCACTGAGCCCAGCATAATTGCATGAGTCATCTGCCTCCAGTCTGTGGCGATCATGTTGGTAGCTGTTGGAAGCTTTGTGGCTTTTCTGAACTCGGCCATTATTTCTCTTCCGGAAAAGCCATCTTCAGCACCGCACGGATCTTCCGCGTAAGCCAAGACATCGCCAAGATCCTTACAGAGAGTGATCGCCTCATCCAGGGACCAGGCACCATTGGGATCAATGGTTATTCTGGCATCGGGAAACCGCTCAGCAAGTTTTACTACCGCCTCAATTTCATCTTCTCCGGAAAAGACCCCGCCTTTAAGCTTGAAATCTCTGAAACCATATTTATCATGAGCCGCCTCAGCAAGCCTGACTATGGATTCCGGAGTAACTGCCGGCTCATGACGCAGCCTGAGCCAGTCCTGGCCAGCTTTTTCGTCGGAAAGATACGGCAGGTCAGTCTTTCTCCTGTCACCAATGTAAAAAAGGTAGCCAAGAACATCGACCTCAGCTCGCTGCTGTCCCTCACCAAGAAGCTCTGCAACCGGTACATTGAGAAACTGACCGAGCAGGTCAAGCATTGCGGCCTCAATCCCTGTGACAACATGAATCATCACACGCTGATCAAAGGTCTGAAGACCTCTTCCTCGACGATCTTCATCAACAAATGTCTTTCTGACACGACCCAGAATCGAGTTACAGAAACCTATATTCTGGTTGACCACCAGGGGAACAGCATTTTCAAGGATTGATCTAATGCGTTCTCCGCCCGGAACTTCTCCAACACCCCTGTTACCCAGGCTATCCTCAAGAAGGACAATATTCCTGGTAAAAAAAGGACTATGGGCCCCGCTCAGGTTCAGCAGCATACTATCCTGCCCGGCTACCGGAATAACCTTCATATCGGTGACAACTGGTGAACCGGAGTATTTTCTATCTTTTAGCATAACGATTTCTCTCCATACAGCGTACTCTTCTCCAACCAGGCGCTGAAATTTCAATCCGAGAATGGTAAAAACAGAGGATTAATATTGTATAATCAAGTAAATAAAAGTACTTAAATAGTATATAAAAGCAAATGTTAGCGCTGTCATAAAAAAATGTCAACAGATATATGGCCGTCTTCTGCAGAGAAAGCAGAAATATCCGATATCAATATATTTTTCCATGTATTATATAATTTTTTATTTAAGACAATTAGATTTTTTTGTACTATAATTCCACAAATACTATTTTTATTGACCTTTATGACAGCGCTGTCTTCGTAAAACATCTGCCTTTTTCAGTCTAGCTATTCGACATGCCAGAACCTGAACAGAAAATAAAAAAGACCTTCGATACTGAAAAAAGATCGGCTGAATCCATCACCCTTGATGTTGTCGCCAGGATAGCTGGAGTGTCAGCAATAACAGTATCTCGAGCGATTAATAAGCCCGACAAGGTTGCCCCTGCAACGCTCAAAAAAGTTCAGCATGCAATCGCCAAAACCGGTTATGTACCGAACCTTCTGGCGGGTGGACTGGCATCAAGGAGCAGCAAACTCATCGCTGCGATCGTTCCTTCCATCGCAAATCTTGTCTACTCTTCGACAATTCGGCTTTTCAGCAACTTTTTCAGGAAAGCAGGGTACCAGGTTATCCTTGGCGACTCAGGGTATCCCGAGATACTGGAGGAAGAACTGGTTCAGACAATCCTGTCGAGAAGACCTGATGGGATTCTGCTGACCGGTGTCGACCACTCCCCTTCCTGCAGGAACCTCCTTCTTGCTGCCAATATTCCCATTGTGGAAACATGGGATTTAACGCCCTCCCCCCTCGATATAGTAATCGGCTTTAATCATACTGAAATCGGGCATGAAGTTGCTAAATTTATCTTGAAGAAAGGCTATAAAAAGGTTGGTTTTGTGACGGGGAACGACTCCAGAGCGCTGCTCAGACAAAGAGCAACACTGGAAGTTTTGGGACAAAACGGTATTTCCAGTATTTACCCTACGACAGTTCCTGCACCGACCAGTATGGAACTCGGCAGGGTTGGAGTAAAACAGATCCTGGAAGAAGGCTTCGACAGAGGAGTGATATTCTGCAGCTCAGACACACTTGCCCAGGGGGTGCTCGCCGAAATTCAATCACGACACATTCCAATACCTGATGAAGTTGCAGTCATCGGCTTTGGTGACCAGCTCTTTGCTGCGTTTACCTATCCCGCCTTGACGACGGTCAGGATTGACAGGGAAAGAATTGGCCAGGAGGCTGCAGATGCTCTTCTGGCCAGAATTCAGGGACGTCCCATAGCCAACAGAATTATCGATATCGGCTTCAGCATCGTCGAGCGGGAGTCAACCTGAAATCTCACGAGGCAGCCGTCGCCAGTCCCTCCTCCCGAAACCGCTGGTTTCTCATTTGGATTCTCATGCCTTAATTCTTATCGGGAAGTTAATTTAATCTCAATACGACGATTTTTGCGATAAGCCTCGGCCGAATCAGCCGGGTCTAATGGATGGAATTTACTGAATCCGGCTGCAGCCATCCGCTCTTCAGGAATACCCTGACTTGCAAGGTAACGAACCACAGATACAGCACGAGCTGTCGATAATTCCCAGTTAGATGGATACTTTCCGGTACTGATAGGCACTCTGTCAGTATGACCATCAACGCGCAGGATCCACTGCAGATCGTCAGGAATCCCTGAACTGATTTCCTTGAGGACGCCGGCCAGTTCCAGAAGTTCATTTTTGCCCTGATCTGAGAGATCAGCGTTGCCCGGCGGAAACAACAATTCCGCCTGAAGCAAAAAGCGGTCCCCTTCGATACGAACCATAGGATTATCAGCGATTATATCGCGCAGCCGGCCGAAAAACTCTGACCGATAGCGCTCCAGTTCGTTGACCTTGCGCGCCAGTTCGATATTGAGGCGCCTGCCTAGATCACTGATCTGCTCTTTCTGTTCCTCACGTTCAAGCTCAGAAAGTTTAAGGGCCTTGCCGATCTCGGCAAGCTGCTTACTCAGTAGATTGATTTTCCGACTGAGAAGAGCGACTTCTGCCCGGGCATCTGCTGTGAGACTGCGCTGGTTCTCCAGGGCCTCTTTTTGTTCACCAATCAGAGCCGAAAGCGCCTGGATTCTGATATCGCGCTGGTCTATGTCTCTCTGGGCCAGTACTGTTTTTTCCTGCTCATCGGCTAGCTGGGCTTCAAGCGCCTTGCTCCGGTCTCTGAGGGATTTCGTTACATCCTTCTCCTGGCTGAGGGCCACCGCAGCGGCTTCAATTCGATCTTCAAGTTCCTGCCGCAGTGCCTGTAATGATTGAATATCCTGCTGCAGGCTGGCAATCGTCCTGAGCTGCAATTCGATGGTTTCACGGTCTTCAATTCTCTTTTCGGTTAACGTATCAATTTCACCATGTAAATTGGACCGATCAATGGTAAGCGCCTCTATTTCTGCCGACAACGTCAATATCTGCTCGGTCATTGCTGCGTTTGTCTCCTGCTCCAGTCCCAGTAAACCGGATATCTCGGCGATGCGAAGATGTAAATCTTTCAGCTCGCTGTCCTGGTCAGTAAGAATGGTACTCATTATGAATTGAGACAGGGTGAAAATGAGTAATACAAAAATTATTATCATTATCAATGCCGACAGTACATCCACATACCCTGGCCAGATACTGAAAGACTCTCCTGAATGGCGTGTATTTGAGGCCATAATTACTCCTGCCCTCCATTATCGAGCCTGGGGTTCAAATCAGCATTCTGATCCGGGCCTGACCTCGACAACAATTGTTCCATATTCCGATTGGTTTGCTGCAGTTCTTCCAGAAGCAGATCAAACCTGGGTTGAGCCCCCTGCTGCGGTGATAAAGGTTCGTCTTCCTCTAATTGGGCTCCTCTTGTCCGATTTACCAGCTGGGTAACACCGGAGAGCCATTCCTCAAGGTCGTTGAAGAATCTGTTTTGGGCATGATTTGCCTGGATATCTATAAATCCAAGGATCAGCGAGCCCCCCAGTCCAAAGAGAGAGGAACTGAATGCAGTCCCCATTCCCTGAAGCGGTTTCTGCAGACCACTCTTCAAGGCCTGGAACATTTTATCATAGTTTTGATCGCCCACTTCAAGTCCCCCGATAACTCCACCGACCGAACCAATAGTACTGAGCAACCCCCAGAACGTGCCAAGCAGACCGAGAAACACCAGTAAGCCGATTATATAGCGGGAAATTTCCCTGGACTCATCCAGTCGCCCCCGGATGCCTTCAAGTACGGTTCGCAGCGACAACGCCGAGAGGCTGAAGCGGTCACGATGCATTCCTTCAAGATGCTTGGCAAGCGGTTTAAGTAACTCCGGGCTGTTGGCTACGGATAAACCAGCCGTCCCGGTACGGAATATCTTTATCCAGTTGATCTCCGGTTCAAGCGTGATCACCCGACGGACATTGAGCAGGATTCCTATTACCAGAGCGCCTAAAATAATCAGGTTGAAGCCCCAGTTAGACATGAATGCCTGCTCGAGCGGTATATACAAAAGACCACAGACCAGCGTGACAATGCAGATAAAGAGAAACATGATAAAAAGATGGTAGCGTGGATTACTCATGATATAGTCCTTCGGTTTTCTATTACTGTCACAGAGAGACCAGCCCTGCATGACTGTCATAGTTTGATGCTGTAATGCGTAAACCTAATATAACAAAGGATAACGAATTTTACTGCCGTTCTTTGAGATGAATGCAAGTGGACGGTATTTCAAGACAATGGTACGTGTCCCCGGCAAGCTGCTAACGGAACGCGGGTGTATCCATGATAAACCCAGAGCTTGTGATGATTCAACTAGTTAGGCAGCAAAACGAGAGATAGGCACCCCGGATAGGAACAACACTGCATCATTTCCAGTGTCTGCTGGCTCCCTGAATATCGCACGTGTGCCCGTCGGGTCTGCCGCTGGGCGTCAAGGTCTTCTGACGGCTCAGCCCATGACTGCATAAGTTTCAGCTACAGTTTTGATATCTGGGGATTAGGTGATCGGTGCCGGGTTAAACACCACCAGATCGTTATACAGTCCCAGCCTGTCAGCAGCGGTCGTGCTCTCACCGCTTGCAATGTCTAAGAGCAGTTTAAACAGTTCCGAGCCCAACCTCTTCAATTGATCGTTTTTTCGATATTATCTGGCCCGCATCAAGGTCGATGAGATCGGGCCATTGTTCCTTAAGAGCAGTACGACTGGATACTTTTATTACGGGTGCTATCGACAGATTGTACGGCGTTCCTCTTCCCGTCGTAAAAATCTGCAGGGCGATTCCCGATGCGAGCTGCTGGGTTCCACAGACAAAATCATTAGCCGGTGTTGCAGCAAAGACCAACCCCTTTTTCTTTACTTTCTCGCCATGACCGAGAACATCTGTAATAAGGCTGTTCCCAGATTTTATGATCGATCCTAGTGATTTCTCAACAATGTTTGACAATCCTCCCTGCTTGTTTCCTGGAGTAGGGTTCGCGCTTCTATCAACATCTCCGCGCTCAAGGTATCTGTCGTACCATTCCATCTCCCTGACGAGTGCCCTGCCAACCTCGATGTCTGCAGCTCGCTGGGTCAGAAGATGAATGGCATCACGAACTTCACTTACCTCTGAAAACAAGACAGTCCCGCCATTGCTGACAATCAGGTCGGCAACAAAACCCACCGCGGGATTCGCCGTGATTCCAGAAAAAGCATCACTTCCGCCGCATTGAACACCAATCACCAGATCACTAACAGGGCAACTCACCCTTCTTCGCTTATTGAGGCGCTCAAGTTTTTCTTCCGCCAGTTCCATTGACCTGCGAACCATTTCCCTGAAGCCACCGGCACTGTCCTGAAGACAATATAAAGCACTCCTGCTGTCAGGGTTGGCCAGAATAAGTCTCTGGGGTTCAAGCTTCTCACACCCCAGCCCGATAACCAGGGATTCACCGCCGAAATTGGGGTTGCTCATCAGGTTTTGCAGGGATCGGATCGGGATGCGAGCCTCGGGAGCATTGATCGCCACACCGCAGCCGTAGGCATGGCTGATGGGTACAACGCCGTCTACATGAGGGTAATGGGGAAGAAGTTTGTCTGATACCTGGCGAGCAATGTACTGGGCAAAACCGGCAACACATTGAACGCTCGTCATGATTCCCAGTAAATTCTTCGTTCCCACCGTGCCATCGGAATTTCGATATCCCTGGAATTCGTATCTGCCTGGCGGCGGCGCCGGATGCTCCTTTCTTGTCGCTATCGGCAGATCTCCCAGGTTCGGCGGAGGCGGCAGCAGGATTTTCTCCTCCCTTAGCCAGCCTCCTTGAGCAATATATTCTGCTGCTTTGCCAATAATCTCGCCATAGCGAATGATATTACCGTTAACCGGGATATCTGAAAGTGCTATTTTCTGTCCGTGAGGAACATCCTCAACAAGAACCACCCCCTCACTAACTGCTGAACCTGCCGCCAGGCCGTTGTCGTTTACAACAACGGCGACATTGTCACCTGCATGTATTTTTATCACTGTGCCATTCACAGATTCTCACCGGAACCCATTGATATTCAATATATTTAACCTGAATTACTGGGTTTCTTATTAGTTGAGTAGATCGAGTAGCATACCGAAACAATGATAAGAACCCAGAGAAAGACCGCTATTGGACTCTTGGTGAAAAATATTCCCAGGCTGCCAAACGATTCAAGGCTTTTTACAAAGTATACTTCTGCTGATTTACCTAGGATAAAACCGATAATAAAAGGAGCGACCTCAATCCCGAGTTTTGTCCCGACATAACCAAGAACACCGAACAGCAGAAGTGTCCAGACGTCAAACATGATTCCGTAGTTAATGGCATATGCCCCGACCACACACATCATGATGATAATCGGATAGAGAAGGTACTTGGGTACCGTGACCACCCTGGCGATATATTTAATCGCAAAGAACATGATCAGAAACATTGCAAAATTGGCAAAAAGAAGGGCTAACACCATGGAATGCCAGATACCCATATTTTCACCTATAAACAACGGTCCGACCTGCAGTCCCTGCAGCGTAAAGGCGCCGATCAAAACAGCTGTCGTACTGTCTCCGGGGATACCAAGAGATAACAGCGGCACCAGGGCACCTCCGGTCAAGCCGTTATTTGCGGCCTCTGAAGCAATCACCCCTTCAGGAGCACCTTTGCCAAGCTTGGAGGGATCTTTTGAGAAATTCTTCTGCTGGGTATAGGAGAGTACTGATGCTGCACTCCCCCCTACTCCCGGAAGCATGCCCACAAAGGTGCCGATAAGACCGGAGCGAAACAGATTTACAAACTGCCCTTTGAAAACACTGAACGAGAATTTTCCACTCTTGCCGCTGCCAGCAGCAAAAGAGGTGGTGTTGACCGCCCCTACCTCGTCCTTAACGCCCTTTTCTGCTTCTTCCAGTATGGTGGCAAGGCCGAACAGACCGATCAATACGGGCAGCAGGGAAAAACCGCTATCAAGGTAATACTCCATAAACCCAAACATCAAACGGGTCTCGCCATTTCCTCCCACCGAGATATCATACGTTCCGATGAGACTGAACCAAATTCCGAGAACTCCGCTGAAAATCCCGATGATCATGCTCTTTTTGGACAATGAGGCAATGACAGTCAAGGCAAAGAGAATAATTAAGAATTTTTCGATATATGAAAATTTTATAGCGAAATCAGCCAGTACCGGCGTAAAGAAAAACAAAATGAAGACACTGAGAAGCCCTCCGAACAGGGAAGATGCGATACCGGTCTTCAAGGCCTTTTCGCCCTCTCCCCGCTGAGTCATTGGGTATCCATCAAACGTCGTGGTGATCGAAGACGGGGTTCCGGGAATATTGAGGAGAATGGCAGGCACCAGCCCCCCGGAGATTCCACCCACATAAAGCCCCAGAAGCAGCCCGAGGCCATTAACCATATCGAGTGAGTATGTCAGGGGGAGACAGACAGCCACAGCCATGGTAGCAGTCATACCGGGGATGGCACCAAAAACGATACCGACAATTACCCCGGCAGTTACAAAAAGGAAGAGCTCGGGCGATAGCAGTGTCAGAAATTCCATAATCAGGGCAGAGTAATATTAAAGAGATTACCGAGTATATACCAGGCGGTTACTGGTGCAATTGTGGAATTCAGCAGGATGATGATCGTTTTTTTTCTGTCCAGGTCATGCACATAGAGCAACGACAGGAGCAGCATAAACGGGATTGAAACCAGAAGAAAACCCAAACCGGTATTCGGAAAGAGCGTACCCACATAATCCATAAGGACAAAGTAGATTATGACCCCTATGACAGTTCCAAACAATCGGGCTTTATCGTAACTTTCTTCGAAAAAGCGTATGCGCCTGCGGCCGGTTCGAATATCCTCAAAGAATTTCCGCCCGTACAGGACAGCAATTATCACCAGCAGCAACAGGAGCAGACACATGATTATCCTGGGGAAAAACAGGTGAGACTGATCAAAGTCAATCTTCACCGCCAGTAATGATGATGCTGTATCTGCCATTCTATACCTCGCTACAATCGTACCTTTCGAGCCTTCACAATTATTTTGCCCACCGTACCCGATGATACCAATAGTCATGAAAGTTTGGAACTATTAACAGTAAAACGAACTCTGGAAAAATGTGGATCGGGCAGGGGGGTGAACAACAGAGATGCGGGCGATCTCCTCCCGCATCTCTGTTGTGAGTCGCCTTACATCTACATAATGGCCTCAATGATGACCTTGTACTGCTCTTTTTTATCCATCAGATAGGTTTTTGCTTCAGCTGATGGTCGGAAATTGGGAATAAAGAAGGATTTCTTCTGTGTCTTCTGGATGTTGCCTTCAGCAAAAATCTCGGTCAGGGCCTGATCGATGTAATCAACAACTTCCTGACTCATATCTTTGTTGTAAAGGAAAAAGAATTCTTTATCGAAGGTGAAATCTTTCATTCCGTCCTGGGTTACAGACTGGTTCGGAGTAACAAAGGCGAGAAGCTGCTCTCTGGTGGTCTCGCCCATGCCCTGCTCATTCGCCTGGGCAATGGTCTCTTGCTTTGCAGTAAGCCACAGGAACTTCATGGCTTTCTGGTCGTCAGCCGGCAGTCTGGAATACTGCTCATTTGCCTGAACTGATCCGTTGATGACATCGGCCTGGCCGTCAAAAAGGAGCTGGTTCTTATCTGACTGGGAGCCGGTGTTTACTGCCACCAGGTTCCCCTCTTTCCCCGGGTGTGTAATTTTAACGGCATTTTTTAAGGCGCTGAAACCGATCTCGGAAACACCGCCAGGCTGGATGGCAACTCTGACTTTTTCGCCAGCGCCGCAGGCAGCTATAACATCGGCGATGCTGTTGTACGGGGAATTCTTTGGAGCCAGGTATGCATTCCCTGGGTTAATGGACATTGTCGGTCCAACATTATAATCCTGGAAGATATCAGAATAACCTTTTATGCCATAGAGAAAGCCAAGATACGACTGATCATGAAAAATCATCAAGGTGTTTCCGCTTGAAGCCTTCTCCAGTGCCTTGAATGCAGCTGTTGCACCAACTGCATCAACTTTGACGTTTGTGCCCAGTTTCTTGGCAAGTTCCTGTGCAACAATGCTTGAGTTCTGATAAGTATCTCCGCCAGTTGACGTTGAACCTATTACAATCCTGATGTTTCCTTTGATTGGGTTGTCACCGGCGGCAACAACATTGCCGGCCCACAAAACAGCCGATGCCACCAACAGAATACCAACTATCCTCCACTTGCTTTTCATGATGTCCTCCTCCTTATTAGTACTGATCATTTGCTGCAAACCCCGAAAAATCTGCAACCTTGTCACACTATCCTTTTCACAAAAGCGCATATACAGCACCAATGATAGCGCTATCATTGATGCTGTATATGTACGCGCTATCATCCCTTATTGTCAAGAGAAAATTTCAGTTCTCTTGCCGTTATGTGCTCTGAGACAGGCCTTAATTCGATCCATCAGGATCGTCGATAATCAATCAGATTTCAAAAGCAGCGTAATCATTTCACTCAGGAAGCTGAGATTTCCGAATGGTCATTTTTTGCCGGCATGCAGCTCCACGGACGCTTCTGTCCATCTGCTCGCCTGTTCTGCCAGGGTGAAGCCAAGGCCGGGACGATTAGGAACCCACATGCGCCCGTCACTGATTGACAGTCGCTCGTTAAACAGCGGTTCCAGCCACTCAAAATGTTCGACCCAGGGCTCTGTAGGGTAACAGGCGGCCAGGTGAATATGAATCTCCATTACGAAATGAGGAGCCATTCCAAGCCTTGACTGGCTTGCCCTGGCGGCAACTTCCAGAAATGGTGTGATACCTCCGATCCTCGCTGCGTCCGGCTGTATAAAAACAGCACCATTTTTGTCAATGAGCTCAAAGTGTTCCCTGGAACAGCAGAGCATCTCGCCGGTGGCAATTGGTGTATCCAGGGCAGCAGTCAGCCTGGCATGTCCGTCATAATCATAGGCATCAAGCGGTTCCTCGATCCATACCAGGTCGAATTCCTCAAGCCGCCGGCAATAATTGAGCGCAGACCGTCTCTCCCATTGCTGATTCACGTCAACCATGACAGGCACATCGGGGCCGATATGGTTTCGCAGAGCAGCCAGGCGCCTGTAATCTTCTTTAAAATCGGGCTGTCCAATCTTTACCTTTATGCCTTTTATACCGCGCTCTAAAGACTGCTCGGCTTTATCAATTATTTCTTCAACAGATGCCTGCAGGTAGCCACCTGAGGTGTTGTAGCAGGGAACGGATTGCCAATATGCACCAATGAGCTTGGCGATTGACAGCCCAGCCCTTTTTGCTTTCAGGTCCCAGAGCGCCACATCGAAGGCGGCGATGGCCTGAACGCTGAGTCCGCTCTGGCCAATCGAGGCTCCTTCCCACATCAACTTCTTCCAGATTCTCTGGATGTCACTGGGATCTTCACCAATGACCAGCTTGCCAAGCTCAACTGCGTGAGCGAACTGTGCCTCGCCACCGGTGCGAAGCGAGTAGCTGAAGCCCAGGCCTTCACGCCCCTGACGCGTATAAATCTGGGCAATCAGAAGGGCTACGTTTGATAGAGGACGCTGCCGGCCCGTAATCACTTTTGCATCACTTATGGGTTTTGCCAGTGGTAAAATGACCTTGGAAAGCTTGACGGAGCTTATGGGATCTATTTCATCTTGTCTGATCACGATTTTCTCCTCAATGCCCCTTCAAGGGAGCTGTTGAGCGCTTCTCAACGAACGCACCTTCAATTTAACCTCAGTTGAATCACACATTACACCCATCACCAGGGTTATTCCAGCCCCGTGATCATTTTACCATCGGCCTCTCAGGGTAAACAGCTCTCCCCCAAAAGGGGGTAGCCTCATCAGTCGTTTCACTCAGAGAGTATTATTCACAGTGGTTTTATCATGAATCAGTAAAACCGCCGGCTATGCCGGGAAGTAAAGCCACGAGTTTTAGGCGCGGTCGTATACTGGTCAAGCAATTGTAACTGTTCCACCTGCCTTTGTTGCTTCTCCTGGTAGCGGACATCCTTGCGTATCATGTCCGCATCAAGACCAACAATGTCAAGCCAATATCCCTTTGCCCAAAAAAGATTTTCCCAGTATGGTTTGGGCTTCAAAGCGAAAAGGATTGTATGAATATCCTTACAATTCAGTTGATAAGGGGCGCAGAAAGCGTCACCGGATGCTCTACCGGCGGCTTGAAATGTACCGGAAAAACTTAGAAACAGAGATGGATTAGGCAGCGCAGACCAGTATCCATACCATTTTCCTGTATTATCACAAATACCTGGACAACCACGAGGTAAAAATGAAAGAACAATCCGAGACCAGCGACCTTTGCAGAATAGACAAAAGAGCCATTGAAGCGCTCGCCATTGTGCCGGTAATAACGGCTGTTTCTCAAAGAATTGGCAAGGAGTCTGCTCTGGATATCCTCAGAGAAGTCAATCAGCAGGAAGCTTTTCAGCGCGGCCGGAATATGGCAAAACTCAAGGGAAAGAATGGAATAAATGAGCTGGTTGATGATGTGGCCAGTTGGGGGGCAGGCGGGATCTGGGAAATGGAGGTATTAGAACAGACTTCAACAACCTACTTTTTTAATATTCTGCGCTGTCCCTATTATGAGAAATATAGAGAATTGGGAGTAGACGAGTTTGGCGTGGAATTGTCCTGCTGCCGTGATGAGCCTTTTGCCCGGGGCTTGAATTCCAAACTCATCTTGAGACGATCCAAGACCATCATGGAAGGTGCCGATTACTGCGATTTCCGCTATTATCTGCAATCTTAATGATTGAATAGCCGCTCTATATCAAGCCCTTCTTTCTTGTACTTTGAAAGTTTGCGCCAGAGCGACACCCGGTCGATGCCCATCAACTTGGCAGCCTTGGTTTTATTGCCTCCTACGCTCTTTAAAATGTGAACGATATAATCACGTTCATTTTCCTGGAGGCTCTTTAACGGAGTGAACTCTTTTCTAGCCTCCGAAACGCTCGCCTTAAATTCGTTGTTTTGTCGATTGAGACCTCTGGGCAGATGATGCCGTTCAATTGCTGGTCCATCGCAAATTGCCAGGGCTCGTTCAATAATGTTTTCCAATTCACGGACATTTCCCGGATAATCGTAATCTTCCAGAACCTTTAAGGCCTCTGGAGAGATGGTTCCTACCTGATGATTTGTTGATGGGTATTTGCCGAGAAAATGATAAACGAGCTGATGAATATCTTCTTTGCGTTCCCGCAGTGGAGGAATGTGAAGGGTTGCCACGTTCAGTCTAAAATAAAGATCCTGGCGAAAACGCTTGCGGCTGATTTCCTCCTCAAGGTCTCGGTTGGTAGCCGCAATTATTCGAAAATCAACCGGAATCTCTTTTGTCCCGCCTACTCGGTACAACTTTTTATCCTGCAATACTCGGAGAATTTTAGCCTGGATAGACAAGGGCATTTCACCGATCTCGTCAAGCAGCACCACACCACCGTCTGCCGTCTCGAAAAGTCCCCGTTGGGTTTGCGAAGCACCGGTATAAGCGTCTTTTTCATGGCCAAATAATTCGTTAAGGACGAGTTCCTCAGTCAAGGCAGCACAATTGATTGGCATGAACCTTCTGTCGGATCTGGGGCTTAATTCATGAATGGTGCGGGCAACCAGCTCCTTTCCCGTACCCGTCTCACCAATGATCAAGACACTGCAATCAAGCTGGGCAAACAGAGCGATGTCATCTTTCAGTTTGAGTATTCTGTGGTTATGGCCGATAAATTGTGTAACCCCTTTTTTTGCAAGAATCTGCTGTCTGAGATCGGATACCTCCCGACGCAGCATATTTTTTTCCAGTGCTTTTTCGATGAGGATTTTCAGCTCATGAAGCTGTATCGGCTTGGGTAAATAGTAATAGGCGCCACGTGACATCGCATCGACAGCCGAGTTGACCGTCGCATACCCGGTCATTATTATCACTTCGGTATCAGGCAGTATTTCTTTAGAGTAAGCCATAACCTGGGTACCGTTAACTCCTTCCATCTTCAGATCAGTGATCACCAGATCGAAATGGTTAGTATCTATCCGTTCCATTGCAACATAACCGTTTTCTGCAATTTGAACCGAATATCCCTGCCTGATCAAATAATGCCGAATATTCTCCAGATTGATAATTTCATCGTCAACAACCAGTATACTGAATTGTTTTTTCATGAATTCCTCAACATCTTCAAATAACGAGGTCGAATTACCATTATTCATTCAGGTGGCAGGGAAACAACAAAGGTTGCGCCTTTTTCTTTATTGTTTCGGACCGAAATTGTGCCTTTATGCTTTTTGATAATACCGTAAACCACGGCCAGGCCTAGTCCGGTGCCTGTTCCAACCTTCTTTGTCGTATAAAACGGATCGAATATTTGCTGCCTCTTGACTTCATCAATGCCTGTACCGGTATCAGATACACTGATAACAATCCAGTTTGTGTCTATATCCACGTCTGCTGCAATAAGTATAGAGCCAGTGGGTTCTTTTATTGCCTGAATACTGTTGATAATCAGGTTCAGGAAAACCTCTGTGATTTTTTGTTCGTCAATACAGGCAACCAGTTCTCTTGGAACATCCTGTCTGATGGTAATGCCAGAGGGCAGTTCGCTTGAGACAAGACCGACCACCTTGTTGATCACCTCCTTGATTGAGGTCAGCTTGCAGGTAAACATGTCACTTCTTGAAAACTCCAGGAGCCCTCTGACGATCTCTGCCGTTCTCGCGGTTTCATCATTAATGGTTTTTAATAGTTTGGATAAAAAAGATTTATCGCTGCCGTCTTCAACTTCCTCCATGGCAAGCTGGCAGCTCGTGGCAATATTGTTGAGTGGGTTGTTGAGTTGATGCGCCATTCCCGAGGCAAGGGTGCCAATAGATGAGAGTTTCTCGGCTTGAAAGAGCTGCTCCTGTCTCTCTTCCAGATCTGCTACCATTCTATCAAAGGCTCTGAAAACAATCTGCACCTCATCATTTAATTTACTCTCCGGCAGGCTTCTATAATCACCTTTAACAATGGCATCTGCGGCTGCTTCAAGGGATTTCAATCTCCTTGCAATGGTAACCAGAAAAACAATCATGCCCCCCAGACTAAAGGCCACGAGAAACGTGTAGTAAAGTGAAAGTTTAATCTTTGATACCCTCGTGAACTGATTGATCTCCATTTCGGCAGTCTTCACCATTGACTCTGCCAGGGTAACGATATTCGATCCGAGCTTGTGGATTTCTTCGATATCACCACATTCCTGCAGGTTGAGCTTGCCGGCACACTTTTCCTTGAGTGCGATAAAATAGATCATGTATTGGTCAAGCTCATTCTTCAAATTACTCAACATCAGCCGGTCCCCTATATCGACCTCGGACTCGATCTCGAGAAAATAATCGAATGCCTTTTTTATGAAATCTGAGGCTGTTTCGTAATCTTCTATCTGCTTCTTAATAATATAATTCTTTTCATAGCGCCTGATCTCAAGACAGAGATTACTGATGTTGCTGGCGTGAATAAGCATTCTGACATTTTTCTGGAAGTGATCGAAATCTCGCAGAAATACCAGGTTGATCCAGGAAGACAAAAGTAAAAATGCAGTAAATCCTATAATCAGTTTTTTACGGAGATTGAGTCGATACATCAGCTATTCCCGAGTTATTTCAACCTGAGGGCAATCATTTGATAGTGAAAAAAGCCAGTATGGCTCCGCGCTGCACGAAACATTCTCATGTTTCTGGCAAATGGTTTCTAGCAATATCCAGACCGGAAGACCATACAATCGCCTGGGCGACATGCCTTGCCAGTCGTTTTTGTCCTCCTCACTGGAGCGTATTGACGACACCATTCACGAGTATTGGATTAACACCCTCTTGGATCATTCGATCTGTAACGGTGATAGCGACCCAGGGTTCACAGCAGAGCCCCCTCATCTCTGTTGCAAAATACAACGCCTATTGCAAATAGCAACGTTTCGATATGCAACAAACGAGAGATCGTTCATCGGCAACATCGCGGCATTGTTATGGTTTGATTAATTGTTCAGTGTCCTGATTTGCAAGAGTTGCTGCACAATTCTGCTGGTTGTTGCAGGCTGCAACAGGGATATATACCTGCCACCATCGAGTGGATTGTCATCTGTAATCCTGGCTCATTTTGGTTTTAAATTCCTAAGCTGAATTATAAACAAAGATGGCATAACGGTTGCACCTGTACCCTGAATCTTCGTGTGTCTAACCTCTCAGGGGCTTTGTTGCCATAACATTAAAACAGGTTACTGACCAACTGCAAGGAGTTATTATGAGCTTACCTGTAATTCTGGTGATGATTGTTCTGATCATGGCTATTCTGATGTTTATCTTCGAGTGGGTGAGAGTTGACGTGGTCGGTATTATTATGATGGTAATTCTGCCCCTGCTCGGTTTGGTAACGGCCAAAGAAGCCATCAGCGGGTTGTCCTCTAACGCTGTTGTTTCTATTATCGCAGTTATAATCATTGGTGCCGGACTGGATAAAACCGGCGCCATGAATGTGCTTGCCAGGATTTTACTGCGTTTTGCTGGTAAAAGTGAAAGCAGGATTATGCTGCTTATTTCTGGAACAGTTGCCTTCATTTCCAGTTTTATGCAAAATATCGGCGCTGCTGCCCTCTTCATGCCGGCAACCAAGAGGATTTGCCGTCAAACGAATATTCCCGTTTCCCGTATCTTAATGCCAATGGGATTTCTTGCCATCATCGGAGGCTGCGTTACTCTTATCGGTTCCAGCCCTTTGATTCTGCTTAACGACGTCATGAAGATATCTGATCCGAATGTCGAACCATTCGGTCTATTTGCGGTAACGCCGGTAGGCTTGGCCCTTGTTTTTGCAGGACTCATTTATTTCCTTCTCCTCGGCAGGTTCATTCTGCCCGCTGGCCAGGGTGAAGAGGGGGGTGGTCAAATGTCCAACAGTCTCAAGCGAACCTACCAAGACATCGGCACGCTTGTAGAGATTGAGGTTCCCATGACCTTTGATGGACCGGTTACCATAGCGGAACTTGAAATTCGACCTCACTTTTTTGTCACGGTAGTCGGCATCATCAAAGGACACGGCACAACCAACTTTACCCCAATGCCTGATGATGAAATTGGTCCCGGTGACGTCCTGGCAGTTGCTGGGTCGCCAGAGTTAATTGGCAAAATGGTCAAGTCATTTAATTGGCAGGCAAAAGAGGATCTCGAAATGTTCGCCGAAACATTATCGCCAAACAATGCTGGTCTTATGGAAACAATCATTTCGCCCAGATCAGACCTGGCCAAGTCCACCCTGCGGGCTTCTGAATTCAGGAAGAAATATGGAATCAACCCGGTTGCCCTCTTCCGCGACAACAAGACCTTTGTTGCTGGTCTCTCCACCATGACCTTGGAAACCGGTGACGCCCTTCTTCTTCAGGGTAGATGGGAGAAGTTTCACTTTCTCAAAGAAAAACACGACCTCATTTTTACCGAGGATGTACAGGGTGAGATCTTACGGACAGAAAAAATCAAAGTTGCCGTTGGCTGCCTGCTCTTGTCACTCATTCTCATCATGGTTTTCCATGTTCAATTGTCCATAGCCTTGCTTACCGGTGCCCTTGGAATGATTCTGACCAAGGTACTATCCATAGATGAAGCATACAACTCTGTAGACTGGATGACGGTTTTTCTCCTCGGGGGATTAATCCCTCTGGGTATTGCCTTTGAAAAAACCGGGGCTGCAAAACTGATAGCTGAGACTATCATGACCACAATTGGAACGGTGAGTCCGATTTTACTGCTCAGCGTGATTGGCCTGCTGACCTCATTTTTCACCTTAGTGGTCTCTAATGTCGGTGCCACTGTACTCATGGTTCCCCTGGCAATGAACATGGCTGCTTCAGCTGGTGCGGATCCGAGAATGTCGGCTCTGGTAGTCGCCGTGGCCTGCTCAAATACCTTTATCCTCCCCACCCATCAAGTCAATGCCCTGGTTATGCGCCCGGGCGGTTACAGGACCATTGATTACTTTCGGGCCGGCTCAGGTATGACCATTCTCTATTTATTAGTGATGATGGCTACCATCTATCTCTTTTACGGTGTCAGCGCATGATAAACCATTGGCTGCTCGCACTACTGGTAAAAAAAACAGCAGCTACCGCTGAGGGTAATTGCAGAATCCTGCCGCTTCCATAGAGACTGGATATAAGAAAGAGGGGTTCCATGTTTTTCAAAAGAAAATCAACCAAGCCAGAAACGACGAGCCCACCGATAGCTGGTCAATTGAGTCAACTCGACCTGCTCAAGCAGCGGGTATATAAAACCGATTTGCCGGAATATGTTGCCACCCAGGCGGAGAGCGAACTGGCTAAACTCGAAAAGATCGACAGCATCTCAGCCGAATACACTATCGGTCTGAACTATATCGACACGCTGCTTGATTTACCGTGGACCAACTTGACAAGCGATAACCTCGATATCGCTCGAGCCGAAGCTGTTTTCGCAAAACACCATTACGGTCTAAAGGAAGTCAAAGACCGAATTCTCGATTTTCTCGCCGCTAAAACCATGCGAAACCTGGCCACCCCCAGGATGCTGATGGTTGATGACGAGGATGTTGCCCGGACCAATATCAGCTATTATTTCATTAAGCAGGGATTTGCTGTTGAAACAGCCGATAACGGCAAAGAGGCACTTGAGCTGCTTGAAAATGGTAAGGAGTTCGATATTGTACTGACAGATTTGAAGATGGATCAAATGGGAGGGATGGAACTGCTTGACCATCTTAATGTCTTAGCACCCGAAACAAGTGTGGTGATGATCACTGGCTATGCAACAGTTCCGAGTGCTGTCGATGCTTTGCGGCGAGGAGCAACACATTATCTTGCCAAACCTGTGGATTTAGGCGAATTAAAGAATACGGTCAACGACATATTAAAACTGCGCAAACGGCTCAACATGGCCAGAGGCCCCGTTCTCTGTTTTACCGGTCCTCCCGGCACCGGCAAAACATCTATCGGGAAAACTATTGCCGAGGTCATTGGCCGAAGTTTTGTAAATATCTCCATGGGTGGTTTGAAAGATGAAGCCGAAATCAGGGGACACCGGCGAACTTATGTGGGTGCAATGCCTGGCCGTATCGTCAACGAAATAAAACGCATCGGGGTAATGAACCCCTGCATCATGCTTGATGAGATCGATAAAGTGGGGCAGGATTTCCGGGGTGATCCGGCTTCGGTGCTTCTGGAGGTTCTCGACCCGCAACAAAATTCAACTTTTATCGACAATTATCTTGAGATCCCCATAGACCTGTCCAATATAATGTTCATCACTACAGCCAATGAGCCGGAACGGCTTCCGCAACCGCTGCTCGATCGGATGGAGTTAATCAAATTCTCTGGATACTCGGTCGAAGAAAAAAAGGTAATTGCCGTAAAACATCTGATTCCTGACCAGCTCAAGGAAAACGGGCTGTCGGAGTGCAGACCTGAATTTCCTGATAAAATTCTCGAAAAGATCATTACTGATTATACCCAAGAAGCTGGTATCAGAGGACTTACCAGGGAAATTGGTAAAGTGTGCAGGAAAATGGCCAGAATTGCCCTGGAAGACCGCAACAAGGTTGCAGAAGCTATTCTGGCTGAGTCTGATATCTCAGAATTTTTGGGCCCGGCCCGTTTTCGCCGTGAGGCCGCCGAGGGTGCCAACACTGTAGGAGTTGTAACCTCACTGGTCTGGACAAAATACGGGGGAGAAATCATGTTTATCGAAACCCGGAAAATGCCCGGGACTTCTCAATTAATCCTTACGGGATCACTAGGGGAAATTCTCAGGGAATCAGCACAGACAGCTCTGAGCTATATCAGAAGCAATGCTGAAGAACTTAAGATCGAAAACCGATTTTTTGAAAAAATCGATATTCATATCCATCTGCCAGCAGGAGCGATTGCCAAGGACGGGCCTTCTGCTGGCGCCGCCATTTGTCTTGCACTCATATCACTGCTCACCGGACGCCTGGCTCGACGAACCGTAGCCATAACCGGTGAGCTCTCTCTGACCGGTCAGATATTGCCGGTAGGAGGAATTCGTGAAAAACTGCTTGCGGCAGCTCGTGCAGGGGTAACCAAATTTCTTGTTCCGCTTAAAAACATGGAAGATGTTGAGAGTCTCTCCAGGGATGCTCAATCTTTACTTGCCGTTGTCCCCGTCGATTCGCTGGACGAAGCAATTAGCCATGTCATTTGTTCCGATAGCGACCACTTGACCTGTTTTTAGTTCTCTGTATCACTAATGAGAACGGTCTCGTTTCAATATGCAACGCCAATTTTCAAGGGTGTTGCATATCAACACATCTCCTTTATTATATTGAAATTATTCATTTTTCAAGACTACCATCACTTTATTAATTACCTGTAACTTTAAATCCAGCAGCTGTTTCGTTGCATTCTGCAATCAATAGCAATCAAAATGGTGCCATTATTCGAAAAACCGGTTCTGCCACGCCTCTAAATTGCCTATTTTCCAGTATATATACCTGTTATAACAGCACAAAACAAGGATGGCACAAACCATGCACTATAAGAGATAACCGCTGAATTTGAAGAATAACAACCATCAATACAAACATCAGGAGACCGATATGGCATTTTGGAATTTTATACTATTTAGCAGAAAAAATGACAGCAAAGGTATTCGTGTAAAGCGGATAAAAAAGCAGAAATCACCGGAACTAGGTGAGATGGCAGCAGGCAACCTGACTGGAGCCTCCAATACTATTTCGCAGATTATGGATCAGCAGAGTATGCCGACTAAAATCCTGGTCGTTCAGGACGGAATTAATTCTACAATCCTGGAGGATTACGCAGTCAAAATGGCACACAAACTTGATTGTGAAATAGTTGCTCTGGATGTTTCAAACGAACCAATGGTTCACGAGGGAGAACGGAGAAATCGAGAGATCAGCCGTTTCATACAAAGAGCTCAACGGAGTGCCGAAACCATTCAGCTAAAAGCAGCAGCCATGGGTGTCACCTGCACGCATATCGTCAAGATTGGGAATCAGGAGGAAACGATTAAGGCCCTGAGTCAGGAAGACAAATGTGTCAGGTATGTTTTGACAAAACCAGTCCAGGAACAGTTGGGGCCAAATCAACGGTCGGCTCGTGTTCCTGTCTTCGACCTGAGTTGTTCTCGTCTTTAATACCTTTATATGGAGCTAATTATGGAGCCCACCACATTATTTGCCTTATTTATCGGACTGATAGCAGTTGTCCATTTTCTCGACAGATTTGCAGAAAAAATTAGATCGAGGAAACAAACGAAAATCACCACAGAACGAAAGAAGTGGTACTGCTTCTTTGCGGACGACGCTCTAACCTGCAAAAAACAAACGAAAGATGATGTTGTTCAAAATATACAGCGTGACGTCATAAACGAAAGAGCGCGAAGACGCGTCCAGGAGCTACGCCGGCCAGTCCTGAGATTATAATGAGAATACTGTCAAATAGATTTGGTTGAAACCTCACCATTGGAGGAAAACCTCTTTCCTGTGGCAAATTTTGAAGCACCTGATCGGAGGCGTCATTCAATGCAGCCTATCGTGACCACCAGAGAAACTACGACAAATTATGCATTAACTTGTCAAAGGTTTCTCTGGTATGCTCAGCTGGAATATTAAATTTATCAGCATATCGAAGGATTGTTCCCCCAAATAAGTCCCATTCGCTCTGCCTGCCTTTTGTTTCTACATCTCTTTGAAATGATGTCTTGGTTTCCAGAGGAAATTGACCGGCCTTTGCAAAGGAGGTTTCTACAATGTCTGACGGAAGCTTTATGTCAAGAGCCCTTGCGATCAATTCGATTTCCCGCATTATATTTTTTACGAGAATGCCAAGGGTCTGGTCTTTTGCTGCCTCACCAATTGTTTTGTCATAGGTCGCGGTTACCAGCGCATAGGCGGCAATGAACATATATTTCGTCCAGATTTGAACATCCACGTCCTCAAAATATTCAATCAGAATAGCTGCATTCTTAAATAGATCCAAAAGAGTTTCAGGGTAAAATGCAGGTTTCAACGGATCTTTACCAATTAATATCTGGCCACTGCCCCCTTTTTGAAAAATGACACCGGGGGATTCTATATGGGTACCCAGATATAAACAAGCAGGTAAGATATATCCCTTTTTCAGGTGCTGCCGGATTCGGTCATAGATATCAGCGCCATTCAAAAGCGGTAGAATTACTGATTTTTCGTCTGTGATTTTGGAAATTTCCTTGGTCGCCTTCTCCAGGTCGTAACCCTTAACGGCGACAACGACTATGTCACACACAGGTAGTGTATCAACATTATCTGTGCAAAAATCGGGCGTTATCAGGAGCTCTTCTGTTCCACCATCTTTTTTCAGAAGCAATCCGTTTTCCAGTATGGCCGCTTTGTGGGTGCCCCGTGCAATAAAGTAAATAGTTCCCTTGCCGGTCTTCTTCAGATATTTGCTAAGCAGAGCGCCATAGTATCCGCCCACTCCGCCTACTCCATAAAAACAGATGTTCATTGGTCACCCTTTTATTTAAGGATTATTCTAATTCTCCCACTATCATTAACAGCACGTTACAAAACATGTCTGTTCCATACACAAGTTGGCGTGTTTTGAGCCCAAGGACAATCTATTTTCATCGTTTTCTTAAGGAATTATCCGCATTGAGGATCTTTTTACGCAAACGACAATCTCGGCCACTCGGCCCAGCTGTCTGCAGAGTTATCCGCAGCTTATAGATTCTCGAGCTGCGGCTCCATCAGGATTTGGCATTACTGGTTGCTCTATCCTTACCGTCTCAGTATATTTAAGCCATCTTTTCATAACTGTCATCTTCTAAACCTTGAACTGGACCGGAGCGGACCAGCTTCCGACATGAGTGCTACCTACTTCTTAATCAACTGATGGAGAAAACTATGCTGTACAGGAAAATGCCGAAAAACGGTGATGAACTTTCGATACTGGGATTTGGCTGTATGCGTCTCCCCATGAAAGACGGCGCCGTTGATGAGAAAAGAGCAATAGACCAGATC
This sequence comes from uncultured delta proteobacterium, assembly GCA_963696725.1. GTDB lineage: Bacteria > Desulfobacterota > Desulfobulbia > Desulfobulbales > Desulfocapsaceae > MADRE3. The sequence continues at coordinate 54,073 of CAVOLI010000007.1, read as the reverse complement.
CATTATGCCATCGATCAAGGGGTTAACTATTTTGATACTGCCTGGCCGTATCACTCTGGATCAAGTGAACGTATCCTTGGGAAGGCACTTAAAGGCGGGTATCGGGAGAAAGTCAGGATTGCCACAAAACTGCCGACCTGGCTGATTAATACCCGTGAGGAAATGGACGCCTTTTTAACCGCACAGCTTGAAAAACTTGGCACAGATAAAATTGACTATTACCTGGTTCATGCTCTCAACGGTACATCGTGGGACAAGCTGAACTCACTTGGCGTGATTAATTTCCTTGATCAGGCAAAAAAAGAAGGGCGCATCGTCAGCGCAGGTTTTTCTTTCCATGGACTTCTTGCTGATTTTAAGAGAATTATCGATGATTACCGCTGGGATTTTTGCCAGATTCAATATAACTACCTTGACCAGGAGCTCCAGGCTGGTACAGAAGGGTTGACATATGCAGCTGATAAAAATTTGGGGGTAATTGTCATGGAACCTCTGAGAGGCGGCAATCTTGGTATCCCTGAACCACCTGAGCAGATCAGGGAACTCTGGAATGAGGCTTCCGTAAAACGGACTGCGGTTGAGTGGGCACTTCGCTGGCTATGGAATCGACCCGAGGTCACCGTCGTTTTGTCAGGCATGAACGAGGAGGCGCATATTGAAGAGAACCTTCATATCGCTGAGACGTCCTATCCCGGAAATCTCACCGTTGAAGAGCTCGAACTGGTTGACAGGGTCTCGTCCAAATATATGGATTTGATGAAGGTCGGCTGCACCGGCTGCGGCTATTGTGTACCCTGCCCCGAAAATGTTATGATCCCAAGCTGTTTTGAGGTCTATAACAAAATGCATATGTTTGGCGAATTTGAGGCCTCAAAGTTCAGCTATGCCATCAGGATGAGCGGAGATCTAACTACCGGTGATCCTGGCTTTGCATCGCAGTGCATAGCCTGCGGCGAATGCCTGGAAAAATGTCCCCAGGGGATTCAGATCCCAGACATATTAGCAGATGTTGCAGAGGAAATGGAAGGTCCTGGTCTGCAGGAGCGGGTTGCCATGGCAGTTGCAATGCTAAAGGCTGATTCTTAAAACCTTCAGGAAAAAGAGTAAGGTACAGGGTGATATCCTTTACAAGCCGGACAGTTCACAGCTGCTTTGGGAGATGCTGCGGTGAGCGAAGACCAGAGAAAAACTGCCAGAATTATCGCGGACAAGCACCTGGGCACAGGAGACCCTTTGGGCTGGTTTGACGAGCTCTATTGGCGTGCGCAAGATAATGTCTCGATTATCCCATGGGCAGACCTGAAACCCAACCCCAATCTTGTCGATTGGCTGGATCAGCGAGGATCAACACCTTCCGGTGAGGCCATCAAAATCGGCAGTGGTCTTGGAGACGACGCAGAGGAATTGTCCCGACGCGGTTTCAAGACAATTGCCTTCGACATTTCAGAAACTGCAATCGCCTGGAGCAGGAAACGTTTTCCACACTCCTTGGTAACCTATCTGAGTGCAGACCTGTTCTCCGCCCCAATTGAATGGAAATCACGTTTTGGTTTTGTCATCGAATCATACACGCTGCAGGTGCTGCCTCCTGATCTCAGGGCCAATGCCATACAGTGCATCGCTTCCTTTGTGTCACCGGGGGGTACGCTGCTCGTTATTGCACGGGGCAGAGAACCGTCAGACCCCGCAGGGGATATGCCCTGGCCTGTGACCAGGGCTGAGTTGACTTTATTCCAGGATCAGGGTTTGAGTGAAGTAACTTTTGAAGATTTTCTGGACGGCGAGAAACCACCGGTACGTCGATTCAGAGTAACCTATCGGAAGGACGGGTAGCTCAACAAGCTGTTCAACCTGGGTGGGCTATTGTTATAATATGGAAACCTTACTGTTTCTTATCCCCGTGAATCGCCGAGTACCAGGAATTATCGGAATCTCCGTAACACACTCAACGACCCTTTTTCATAGTCATTGATGAGATTGACAACATCAACTTTTATGCTGTCTCTCATAATTCGTATCTGCTGGATTCTGTCAATTCTGCTTTCAGCAATTTTATCTGGATCAGGATGTCCCCAGTTTAACCGCAGTAATTGGCCGGGGAAATCAGGACATTTTGCATCCAACCGTTTTGAGCAGACAGTGATCACCAGATCATAGCTTCGTCCCGCTTCGAACAGTTCGAATACTGAGCACGAGCTCTCACAGTTTGAAAGATCATATCCATCCAGTTTCATTACCAATGTAACCAACGGATACAGCGGCCCCGAATCAAATACAGCACATTCAACGGTAAAATAATCACCACCAAGATCCTTGAGATAGGTGCTGGCAATCAGGTTTTTACCGAACAATTGTTCAGAAACTATGAGCACATCTACCATCGCCGACTCTTCAACTAAAATGAGAATGATATTTACGTTGACACGGTAGTCCTACTGGACAAACGGTTCCCTCATGGTAACAAATTCTTCAGCACTGCTGGGGTGAATGCCTACGGTACGGTCAAATTCGGTCTTGGTGGCACCCGCTTTCAGGGCCACGGCAAAGCCCTGGAGAATCTCTCCGGCATCCGGCCCCACCATATGCACGCCCAAGCACCCGGTCGGTGTCGCCATCTACCACGAGTTTCATAAGTGTCTGTTCATCAATTCTGCCAAGAGAATATTTCATCGGACGAAAAACCGACTTGAAAATGATGACCTGGCCATAATGTTCACGAGCCTCTGCCTCAGTCAACCTACAGTACCGAGCGGCGGTTGGCTGAAGATTGTCGTGGGGATATTGGTGTAATCCATCGTACGGTCTTCTCCGCCGAAATGATTGGCTGCGAAAATGCGGCCCTCATTGATCGCAACCGGAGTCAGATTGATTTTGTCGGTCACATCACCTATGGCATAAATACTTTCAATTGAGGTCTGCATACGATCATCGACCTCAATGGCACCAGTCTTGTTTACTGAAACTCCAATTTTACTGAGTCCCAGTCCCCTGGAATTGGGCCTACGGCCAGTGGCAAAGAGAACCTGATCAAAGGTTTTACTGTCACATTCCTCGCAGAACACGCGCAGACCGTCAGCCGTTTTCTCAATCCTTTCAACGGTGGAACCGCACTTAATTATAATCCCTTTCTTTACCATTTCAGCCCGCAGATGCTCAGCGAGGTCGGCATCGAACCCCCGTAGAAGACGAGCACTGCGTACGACCTGGGTGATCTCCACACCGAGTCCATGAAAAATGCTGGCGAATTCCATGGCGATATAGCCGCCACCAACAATAGCCATTTGCTTGGGCAGCTTCTCTAGTAAAAAGGCGTCATCGGAGATAATCACATGTTCACTGCCCAGAAAATCAGGTACGGAAGGGGAACCTCCGGTGGCGATCATAAAGCGGTCCGCAGTAATTTTCTCACGTCCGACCTGCACAGTTTTTGCATTGAGGAAACGCGCTGAATTCCCTGATAAACGTGCACGTTGAACTTTTCGAGAAGGCCATCGTAAATACCGTTGAGTCGGCGAAGCTCTGCCTGGACCCCATTACGCAATTCCGCCCAGTTAAATGATGCTCCTCTGCAGCTCCAGCCGAGGCTTTCGGCATTGCACAGGTCTTCTGCAGCATGCGATGCATACATCAGGAGCTTCTTCGGCACACAGCCTCGATTCACACATGTACCGCCCAGTCGGTCAGCCTCTGCAAGACCGACCTTAGCCCCCAGTGCTGCAGAAGTTCTCGCACAGGCAACCCCGCCTGAGCCACCTCCAATTACAAACAGATCATAATGCGGCATAATGTTTCTCTTCGTTTATATCAAGTTCAACTTCTCTCAAAGATGATGCTTCGTGTTCCTGCACTTTAAAATCGTGCTGTCGGAGTCAGCCTGTCCTGAAAAACACCTGTATTTTACGAATAGAACTCAGATAAATGGCATATTGAACCACTACATTTATAACAGATTATAAGAATAAGCATTCTCGCTTAAAAGGAATATTTTTTTATCTGCTCTGTTGGAGTAAGGCGTATTATTGTCAGCTGGATAAATAAACCAGATCAATTCTACACTTTATTTCCGCTCAATCAACATGACAGCGGCCCGCTAAAGTGAACCAGGAGCGTGTCGTAGACATACAATTTTGGTTCAGATCGAGGTATTGAAAGAAAATCAAGCGGCGCCATATAACATACCTGCTATTGCGAGCATTGATTTTCTTTCAATAACGATGAGATGAAAAAAAAGGACTTTCTCCGACACGCTCCTAGCCTTTTTTATAAAAAATTTGTGTAATATTTATCTCATTTCCGTTAAGCGTTTTTCCTGCTCCAGTCTCTTTGCTTACTTGCTCCCATGTTGAAAAAAGCTTAGAAAAGTGCTCCGGATCATGATGTCGAAAGACAGCAGTGTCTTCTGAACCAAAGCAACCATAGATGCCAAGTTTTTTTTGTTCATATCTGGCAGTATAATGAGCATTTTCAGCTGTCAGATAATCGCTAATATACAGACAGGCCTGGCTGGTAGTTTGCTTCTCAATTATATTTTTAATTTCCATTTGGTTTTCCGGCTCTGGACAGGACGTGAATAGAGCAAAACAGACGACCAGGCTGTATTTCTGCTTCAGGATGTCTTCTTTCCTGAATGTATATCCTGGACCAGGATTTTCCTTAACAGCCCTGGAGATCATTGACCTGCTGGGGTCATAACCAATAGTCTTTGTATACCCCATTTCATACAATTGTTTTGATACCCTGCCGTAACCGCAGCCAAAATCCAAGACCCATGAACCTGGATGAACGTCTTTCAGCAAATCCGGATTCATTTTATGGGTGAATTTTTTGTGTGCTCCCTCGCCTTCCCAATATCTGCAATTTATCATAGTTTTTTAGCTGCTTATGTAAAGTTCACGGCTCAGCAGTCAAGCCGGCTCGCTTGTAACGGCAGAGCAGCGCAGCCAGTGGTGGAACAAGACGCCAAACCTGTCTGAGCGTCAGCGAGTTTTTGGCGTCCCTCCACTGGCGAGCAAAGGCAATTTGATGGACAACTGAATGATGATCAGAGCATCGAGATACCCGTTTACCGGAAGAGTCTTATTTTCCAATGTTTCACATCTTTGAAATTCCGAATCAGAGATTCTTTCAGTTACCGATAATACACCAGGTGGATTAATTACTTTAAGATGCAGTGAACTAAGTGGATGATCCTGGGCAGGCAGACCATACCGGGAAGAATGTCTGCAACTCGTGACCGGGGATAGCCAGATGTCTTTTTAGACTGGTTTTAATTGGAAAGTTGGCCGCGCCGGTATGCTTTCGCTGAAAATCAGAGTCACAAAGCGGTGCTCTCCGGTTTATTTCTTATTAAACAAATCATCAGTGTTGTCTTTCTCAACAAACAGCCTGCACACTTCATTGCCAGGGTCGGAAATCCTCAGGTCATTGTTGATCTTGCAAAGCCAGACCTGTTTTCCATCCTTTTTTTTGTAGAGGTGGAGACAATTACCGCAGCAGACAATTTCTGTTGCTGCTGGTTCTGTTTTTTCATTTGGTTTCGATGCTGCCAACAGTTTACCTCCTATTAACCTTTTGATTTCAGATATATAATGCACCTCTCCCACAACAATATCTATGAAAAAGCGGTCACCCAAAAAAATAGAGCTGACCATCGAACTTAAAGATTCTATCGTTCCAGACACTATTCTTGAATAATAAATGAGAGAATGTGAGGCCGCCTGCAATATTTTTCAAGTTAAGACGCTCTGGCCATCTGTTTTTCGGCCTTTAGGTTACCATAGGACAAAGCTTTTGCAATAATAACAAAAATGGGTGGTATTGATAGTGAATACTGCCATTACAAAGGTAATTAACCAGATCACCAATCTGTTAGCATGTAAACGCAGGCAGCAAGTTTTTGCACCCCGCCACAGGTGAACAGCGCAGGGGTGCCCACAGGGCCGACAGTGCACTAGAGAATATCTTGTCCGATACTAGTGTTGATTAAAGGGAGCCTTTTGCAAAATGATGATTTTCGTTCAGCGTCAAGGCATGCGAAAAATTTTTACCGCAGGCATATAATTGATATTCCGAGGATAAAATTTTAAGCGTAACGTAGAGGTTGAGCGAAAAGGGCGTTTTGCAAGTGGCTCAAGGTTCTGAATTTCCGTTATGAATGCAGAAGAAAGGGGAATTATTTCACTGGAACATTGTCAAATTTACTAGTAGTATTGATGTAATCAACGAATTCACCTGCGACTCCAGGGTTGATTGAAAGTTTGATTGCCTGGGGTGTGAGTAAATCGTACCTATAAAAAAGTTCCTCTGACTGGTTATAATTTATTATCACTATTTATAATTTATAATAATGGCTACGGCAAAAAACAGTAATGAAAATCAATGGGTTTATCTCACTGGAAAGGAAATATACAATTTCCTGAATAGAGTCAAAGGCAGGCTCAAGGGGATTACTGTTTATGCCCTTGTTGGGAAAAGCGGCACCGGCAAAAGTTTTCGGGCCAAGCTTCTCGCTGAGAAGCTTGGATATCCCCTATATCATTGACGATGGATTGCTTATCTTTGGTGATACGATTTTAGCAGGAAGGTCCGCCAAGCAGGAGAAGCTCTATGTAAGCGCCATCAAAGACCGCACTCTTTCTCAATCCGAAACAGCGCGAAAATGTCACCAAGGTTTTGCGTGAAAGAAAAACCAAAAAAATCCTATTGCTGGGGACATCCAGCAAGATGGTTGAGAAACTTGCCAGTCAATTAGATCTGCCCCCGATCAGCCAGATTATCCAGATTGAAGAAATCGCAAGCCAGGAAGATATCGAGGCTGCAATTAAATCACGGTTTGAAGAAGGCAAACACGTGATCCCTGTACCTGCAATTGAAGTAAAAAGGGACTATGCCCAGATCCTCTCTGAATCGATTCGTATTTTTTTTAGTGGCGATAAACGAAAAAATGGCGAAAAAAAATCAAAATTTTTTGAAAAATCGATTGTCCAACCCGATTTTCACAGAGATGCCACTGACGAGCGGCAGAGTTACCATCACCGAAGCAGCTCTTACCCAGATGATTTTTCACTGCATTGATGAATATGACGATGAGATTCAGGTGAAAAAGGTGAAGATCAAGGTACTAAATCCGGATACTCCATATCGCTGCACATCATCGTTTCCTACGGCAAAACCCTTACCGGCGGTCTCGATGAACTGAGCAGGTATATCTGTGACACAATCCAGCGTTATACCGGTATCTTATTAAGGATCTGGAAATTTCCGTGGATGAAATCGCGGCCAAGAAATAGAAAAAACAGCTCAAGTCCTGCATATCAGGCCTGATTTCAGTATCCGGAATCTACCGACAGCTTCCCCTCAGGAAAATATTTTCTGGTCCTTTATTGCCTGGGCGACCCGGGTAACATGGACAGCATGCCGGGTTGTCAAGGCGAGGACATCGTCACTCACCCCGCCATGGTTCATATCTTCATCGGCTGAGCGGCCGTAAGGTCCCCAGTGAAGCCCGCCTTTTTTGTATCCTTCCGTTGACTTTGGCAAGGGAACAACAATCATTCCGAGTTCCACAAAATTATTCAACAGCGAGACCAGGGTAAGTTCAACTCCTCCCCCGCCACCCCCGAAACCGCTCCCCGAGGCAAATACTCCGACAGCTTTGCCGTTGGCTTTATCCTGCATCCACAGCCCTGAACATACGGTGTCTATCATTTTCTTAATTCTCCAGTCCATGCTTGCCATGTGAACCGGTGTACCAACAAGAACACCGTCGCTTCCGGTGAAATCATCGGCGCTAACCTCTTCAGCTTTTTTCAACAAGGCGGTGGCGCCGTCAACAGAATTTATGCCCTCCACTGCTGCCCGAGCCATTTTCTCTGTGCTACCGTAATCGCTTTCGTATATAACAAGTATCTGTGTCATTGTATTACCTCATATAATTATTGTTTTCGGTGTCTGGTTCTTGGACTCTCATTTCGGCACATCGATCAGTATGAATTCACTGTCATGCTCGGCGGAAATAATAATCGAGTTTTCCTCTTTTATGCGGACCTGATCCCGTGACCCTGCGGCTACACTGTTCACCTTGACATGCCCGTCAATAATATAGATAAACTGGCAATGGCCCGGTTCCGGATCAAACGAAACCTCTCTATCTTGTTCCAGGGCAGCCCTGAACACAGATGCCTCTGAGTTGAGTCCCACTGCATGCTGAGCAGGGTCACTGGAAGCAACGAGGGCGAGTCTATTGTGCCAATGCGACGCTAAAAACGTCTTCTGGTCGTAAGATGGCGCCAGCATTTTTTTGTCCGGTAAAATCCAGACTTGGAAGAAGGCAACAGGTTCATCAGCGTGATTCCACTCCGAATGCTGGAGACCTGTTCCTGCTGTCATTCGCTGGACATCGTTTTTCCTGATGACCATCTCGTTTCCCATGGTATCCTTATGGGTCATCTCACCTTGGAGAACAATGGATACTATCTCCATCTCCTCGTGCGGATGAGTACCGAAGCCTGAATGTGGCTGAACAATATCATCATTGAAAACCCTCAATGCCCCGTGATTGACATTTTCTGGATCATAGTAATGACCGAAAGAAAACAACCAGTAGGTTTTTAGCCAACCCATATCACTGAAATGACGATTTTCTTTTTCAATTACCTGTAACATATTACAATTCCTGAACGTTTAATTAATCCCGATGGTGACCCAGTTTTTTCAGCAGTACGCCGAGCGCCTTCTGCTTCGTCGACTGTCAGTACCGACATTCTATTGTTAATCCTCCGGCTGTGCAGAGGAAAAATTGTTTTAATCATATTTTCGCCTTTGTCAGTGAGACTCACCTGGTAAGATCTTCTATCTGTTTGACCTCTGGTCCTGGCAACCAGTTTTCGTTTCTCGAGATTGTCGATCACCATGGTGATATTGCCTGCACTTTTTAATATCTTCGCGCCAATTTCCTTTTGAGACATCGGCCCCAGATGGAACAGGGCTTCAAGGATGCCAAACTGGCTTATCGTTAAACCGGCTTCTCCAATCTCTTTATGGACATCAGCAGAAACCGACTCGGCGGCGCGTATCAACTTCACAAAGGTTCCAAGAGCCACCACTTCCTGTTTCAGTTCTGTTAATCTTCTCATAAGACCAGATCTTTACTTCAACATTGAATTGTTTAACATTAAAGTATATACGATGAGCCCACTGTCAAGAAAGCATGATACATTCGTTTCCTGTAACTTTACCTGGAAACATCAGTCAAATCTGACAGCAAACCTTATTGTCCTAGCTGCTCTCTGTTTGTTGGGAAAATACATTGTAACTTTGCTGTATGAGTAGTAAAGGCGATGAGGAGATCACCGTCAGAGCAGACGAGTGAAGCATGTGCTGGTTTCAATAGAGCAGTGTGAACCGCCGGCATAGCCGACGGTTTTTATAATTCACGGTAAAACCACTGCGAATAATAAATTTGGGTGGAGAATTTGTTTTGAGCCTGATTGTTTTTGAAAGCCTTTTGCCTGTGGTAATTGTCATCTCCTTGGGGCTTTTGTTACGCGAAGCTAAAATAGTCTCGAAAGAGAACTGGCTGGGAATTGAATTATTAAGCTACTGGCTGTTATTCCCGGTTCTGGTGCTGGTCTCCCTGCTCAAAATGGACCTCAGCAGTTTCAACCTGGCGTCAGTCACCAAGAGTTACTTGCTTGCCGTTCTGGTGCACCTGGTCATCATCTGGATGCTCAGGAAACCGTTACGTAAGTACCTGGGTGTTAACGACAGGTCTTACAGTTCAATTTTCCAGACCTCAACACGCTGGAACGCTTTTATAGCATTGGCGATAGCCAATAATTTTGCAGGTGATCAGGGATTAGCGATCGTCGCCTTGCTTATGGCGGTTACCATACCCGTTCTGAATTTTACCAATATTGTTGTTTTGACTCTTTGCTGTTCAGATTCCAAACCAACCATCACGGCAACGATAATAAATACCATCAAGGTTCCAATCATTTGGGGTGCGTTGATCGGCTTATCCATCAACCTTGCAAAAGTACCAATCTATGAGCCCTTAATGGTCAGCTTTGACATCATTGGCAGAGCCGGGCTGGGAATTGGCCTGTTAACTGTCGGAGCAGGCCTGCAGGTAAAGACCCTGGTCAGACTCAGGATGACCGTGCTTGTTGGGTTTACTGCAAAACTTCTCCTCTTCCCGCTGTTAGTGCTCATCAGTTGCATGATGTTTCAGGTGAGCGGTCTCGCTCTGCAAATTTCCATGTTATCCGCCTCAGTTGCAACGGCCATGAATGGCTATGTGCTGGCACGACAAATGGGGGGTGATGCTGACTTGTATGCCACTACCGCTTCCCTGCAGGTCGTGGGTTCCATGTTCAGCATCCCGATCATTTTATGGTTGATATCAGGTTTCGTCTAGGCTCGAGCATTATAGAAAGAACCACCGTATCTCGTTCAACGCTCTCGGCAGTATTCAAGATCAATTTTATGTACTGTAATTTTTATTCATTGTCCTTAAATGTATCTGTTTTAAAATGTATTATAGCTCCGTTGCGGACAGGCTGAGGTATCCAGAAGGTTAACATGAAACGAAGAACATCTGCAGCGCGTCATGTCGCCACGTACCTAACCATTAATAGCACTTTGACGGACAACAGGATGATGATTCCAGCGTTGAGATGCTCGTTTCCGGGAGAGCCTGAAGACTACCTTCGAACCATATCAGTCAGTACCCTCTTCCCCTCAGCACTCAACCCCAAACGTTCGATTTCCTCTCGTAACTGTTCCTTTGTGCCATGATTCCCCACATAGCCATTGAGGCGCGCAGCGGCGGTAGAAGAGACAAGGTCCTGGTGCCGCGGATAGATACGCGACATCTCATTTTTCAATTCATCATGAGTCTTGAGGGTGAACTTCTGGTGGTAATCTTCTGCCATGGTAAAGGATCGAACCGGCACTATTTCTGTCAGCACGGGGCTGCCGAGATCCTGCTCCAGCGCAGTTTTCGAAGCCAGTGCTTGATCGCGCTGCTGCTCATTATGATAGAAGACTGCCTTCATGTACTGCCCCGGTCTGGTCCGTCTCGTCGGCTTGTGGCTTTTCCAGAAGATATCCAGCAGCTGGTCATACGTCAGAAACTCAGGATCATAATCCACCTGCAGCGTCTCCGTGTGGTCTCCAATATTGTGGTAGGTCGGTGAACCCTTCTGGCCACCGGCATATCCGACACGAGTACGAATCACCCCTTTGATAATCCCGAACTGGGATTCGATACCCCAAAATCACCCAAGACCGAACGATGCTGTTTTAAAATTGGTTGGTGCGGCAGCATCAATTGGCGGAATCGCAGGAGATTCCGTTTTATATGCACTGTCCATAGAATCCCCCTTTGCCTTAGAACCCTGGTTTGCCTGCATCGCTGCCGACCCTGTGCCGTCCAGGAAAAGCGACACCGTGAGCAATAACATTAAACAGCGGATGATAGTGGCACAGCTTCTTTTTTTCATCCCGGTTGTCCTCCTCTCCGGATTGTAGATCCACAATAAAGAAATCTTCTTATACGATGGTCACGTTCTCTGAACCCTGCAAAGAAATTAACTGGAAAACAACCCAAGAAATTCCTCATATCCTTGCTGTTTCAGCTCTTCAACAGGAATAAATCGAAGTGATGCGGAATTGATGCAGTACCTGAGCCCGGTGGGCTGAGGACCATCGTTAAAGAGGTGTCCGAGATGCGAATCAGCTTCAGCACTGCGCACCTCAATGCGTCTCATAAAGAACGTGTTATCCTCTACCTCTTTAATATTGCTGCTTATCAATGGTTTGGTAAAACTGGGCCAGCCGGTTTTGGAGTCATACTTATCCGTTGAACTGAAAAGCGGCTCTCCAGAAACCACATCAACATAGATTCCACGACGCTTATTATTCCAATATTCGTTTCGAAACGCAGGTTCCGTGCCATCCTCCTGAGTAACTTGATATTGCAGGGGAGTAAGCCTCTTTTTCAAATCATTGCTGCTCATCGTTTTTTTTCCTTTCTGCTCCTTCCACACCTTGTCCAGGAAGGCATCTCGACCGGACCGTGAACGATAATATTTATACTTGAGCGAGCTTTTTTTATAATAGTCCTGATGGTACTCTTCCGCCCGATAGAACGTGGCTGCAGGGAGGATTGGCGTAACGATAGGCTTGTCAAACACGCCGCTCTCGGCAAGAGCATCCTTAGACGCTTGGGCGAGGCGCTGCTGCTCGTCATTATGGAAAAAAATCGCTGTACTATAGGCATGCCCGCGATCCACAAACTGCCCGCCCGGATCAGTAGGGTCTACCTGTTGCCAATACACCTCCAGCAACTCCTGATAGGTGATCTTTTCAGGATTAAAGACAATTTCCACAACCTCGATATGTCCCCCGCTCATGTAGTTGTTATAATTTGGATTTTCCGTTGTGCCTCCGGCATACCCTGAAACAACTGCACCGACCCCGTCAAGTTCTTCAAAGGGCTTCTCCATGCACCAGAAGCAGCCGCCTGCAAATGTTGCTCGCTGCTCAGTTTCATCGTTTATTGCGCTGGAATTTTCAGGCCTTGAGGCTGGGCTCATGTTTTTGGCCGCAACCGTTCCTACTGCAGCAAGCGCAAGACAACATATCAGTATCAGTAGAGCTTTCATTTATCACCTCTCTTTATCTTGGCAGTTTATTCTACCTGGTGACTGCCTTTTCCTGCGGATTATCTCGCTGGGGAATTGTGCGAATATAGGTTCCTGATTCTTTCAGTATCTCCTCCATGCGATTGACACTGGTCTCTGCAGGATTGAAAACGACCCTGTTAATTTCACTCATATTTTTCCAGCCCTTCTCAACATTCACTACACCAGGCCGCCCATCCAGGGCAGCTTTGCCGATATCGTATCAGCCGACCACAAAGGTAGCTTCATTCAAAGGCACATCAGCAGAGCCTGAGGAAAAAGCGGGGAAAAGAAAAAATCCTGTTATCAACAGCGCCAGTGGTACTCCAAGCCATTTCATCATATACCTCCATTAATCTACTATATACACTCCTGCCCAAAATCCTGTATCTCCACTTCGTAGGGCAGCCTCAAGCCCATTCGCACCCGTTTCATTATTTTTTGGTACTCTTCATCGGTTTAACCATCTCAGTTTTCATGGTGTCTTCCATCTCAGTTTTCATCGGTTCTCCCATGTCCGGTTTCATGGCATCTTCCATTCCAGCCTTCATCGGTTCTCCCATGTCCGGTTTCATGGCATCTTCCATCCCAGCCTTCATCGGTTCTCCCATGTCCGGTTTCATGGCATCTTCCATCCCAGCTTTCATCGGTTCTCCCATGTCTGTTTTCATGGTGTCCTCCATCCAGCTTTCATCGGTTCTCCCATGTCTGTTTTCATGGTATTGCCCATTTCTTCAGCCATCGGCTTTTTCATACCGGAATCCTTAGTCATCATGGTCGATTCAATCTTCTTTTTCTTCATGTCGTTCATTGTACTTTCATCTGAAAAGGCCGTTCCAGTGATAAACAGAGCACATATTCCAAGACCCGCAGCCAGCATTGACACTTTTGAGTTTTTCATTACCGTTCCTCCTTGAGATTTCGTTGTAATGTGACAAGAGGCTCTTTCCTCTTACAAGTTACGGTAGGTACTGTATGTGAAGAGCGTTTAAAGGGAATGTAAAGATTAGGTAAAGAAGAGAAAGAGGTTTGATTCAGGCGGGAAGAACGAACCAGATATGGGTTTCACCAGGAATGCTTTCTGCTCCGACACTGCCGCCATGCGCTTCAATAAGCTCCCGGGTAATGGCAAGGCCGATCCCCGCTCCGCCTGCCGCGCCCCTGGTGCGGGAACGATCAGCGCGGAAGAACCTTTCAAAAATATAGGGCAGATCGGCCTTCGAAATGCCATCTCCACTGTTTTGAAAATCGACCTTGACCCCTCCCGCAACAGCTGCAACCGAGATTATGACATTGCCGGATTCCGGTGTGTATTTCCAACAATTTTCAATGAGGTTTCGCAGCGCCTGCAGGAGCTTATCCCGGTCAGCCGAAACGCTTGGCACCTTAGCCGGGAAGCGTGTCTCCAGGGTTATCTGTTTTGACTGGAAGTTGGGCAGATTCAGATCTACCATCTGTCTTATAAGGTCGGGGAGCACGATCTCTTCAAGTTTGAGATAGGCCCGAGCGGCATCGGCCCGAGCCAGCTGCTGGAGATTGTCCACCAGATGAACCAGGCGCAGGTTCTCCTGCTGCAGCATCTGGAATGTTTCTGATGTTGGCGGGATAACTCCATCATTGATGGCCTCGAGATATCCTCGCAGATTGGTCAGTGGCGTTCGAAGCTCATGTGCAACATCTGCCACCATTGTCTTTCGAAGCTGCTCTATTTGTTCCAGACTATCGGCCATGCGGTTAAAGGCAATGCCAAGCTGTCCGACCTCATCCTCAGTAGAAATCTCGGCTCGCAGCGAGAAATTGCCTGCGGCCACCTCCTTGGTGATCGCAGTCATTTCGGAGAGCGGTCTTAGAACTCTTCTTGTCAGGAGATAGCTGAGGATAAAAGCAACACCCAGTGCAGCCAGACTGGCCCAGACAAGATAATGATGAACCGAGGTTAAAAACATCTGGTGAATATCATCCGGAGAAACTTCATATTTTTCCATCAAAGCCATGAAGTAATTGGCGGCAAGTTTATCAATTGCCAGCCAGACCACCAGAAAAATAACTCCGATCACCGGGATTACATTGGTCAGCAGGAGCTTCCAGAGAAGACGAGTTTTCATGGGCTCATTCCTCGCCCGGTTCGGCAAAACGATAGCCGAAGCCCCGTACGGTCTGAATAAGGCGGGGATTGGCCGGATCTTCTTCTATTTTCTGCCTGAGCTTTCCAACATGAACATCAATCACGCGGTCAATAACCGTTTCGCCATGTTCATAAAAACGATCGAGCAGCGCCTCTCTTGAAAAGACCTGTCCAGGTGATGACATAAGGGTCTGGAGCAGTTTATATTCTGAGGAGGTCAGATTAACAGGCTCGCCATTGACCGAGACTTTGCACTTGACGGGGTCAAGGATGAGCCCGCCATGGCTGAGTATCTGGTCTTCCAGGGCAGGTCTGGGCTGCGTCCTCCGCAGAATGGCTTTAACCCGTTCCACCAGTTCCCTCGGGCTGAAAGGCTTGACGACATAATCATCGGCACCAAGGGAGAGTCCCAATATCCGGTCGATTTCTTCTTCACGGGCGGTCAACATGAGGATGGGCACATCTGAAATTTTTCTCAATTGGCGGCAGATTTCCCATCCATCCACCTTGGGAAGCATCACGTCGAGGATAACAAAACCTGGCTTACGGCGGCGGGCAAGGGACAGGGCCTGCTCTCCATCGAAGGCGGCAATGGTAGAAAAGCCCTCCCTCCGCAAATATGTTTCTACAAGTGTTGAGGTGTTTTGATCATCTTCAACAATAAGTATAGGATCTCTAATAATCGCCACCATATACTCCTTTTCTCATGCCATATAGACTGCCAGAGGATAATTGCAATTGCCTCATGAACAGACAGTATCCATTATGATGGCACACACTTCATATGGGTTCATGTTGGCTGAAGGACGTCGGTCCTCCAGGTACCCCTTTCCATTCCTTACGGTGAACAAAGGAATCCTGATGGAGGCGCCCCTGTCGCTGACCCCATAGCGGAATTCGTGGATAGAACAGGTCTCGTGGAGGCCGGTAAGCCGCAGGTCATTATGGGCACCGTAAACCGCTATATGTTCCTCGTGCATTTCACCAAGTTTTTTACAGGCAGCCTCTACCGCGGCATATCCACCATCTTCCCGCATGTCTTTTGTACTGAAATTAGTATGCGCTCCGGCACCATTCCAGTCACCCTGCACCGGTTTCGGGTGCAGGGTGGCGTTCACGCCATGATCTTCAGCAATACGGTAGAGAAGCCAGCGGGCAATCCACAGCTGATCAGCAATTTCCAGCGGACCCAGCGGGCCAAGCTGAAACTCCCATTGCCCGGGCATTACCTCCGCATTTACTCCGGATATGCCGAGACCTGAATGGAGGCAGGCGTCCATATGCTGTTCGACGATATCGCGGCCAAAGACCTCATCTGCGCCAACACCGCAATAGAAAGGACCCTGAGGAGCAGGGTAGCCACCTTCGGGCCACCCCAAGGGGGATCTTCCCCGGAAGAAGGTATATTCCTGTTCAATCCCAAACCAGGCTTCTCGTGCTTCATGATCCCTGGCGACCTTTGCCAGACGAGTCCTTTTATTGGTCTCATGGGACCTGCCGTCAGGGTAACACACCTCATTCATAACCAGTACATGGTCACCGCCTCTGATAGGATCGGGCACAAAGGCAACCGGGTGCAGAGCCCGGTCACTGTCATGCCCCACAGCCTGCATGGTGCTGGAACCATCAAATCCCCATCCGGGAATTTGAGCAAGTTCAGTTACTGGCCCATCGATAATTTTGGTTTTTGAACGCAGCTTTGGAGTTGGGCTGGTCCCGTCAATCCAGATATATTCTGCTTTGATTTTGGCCATACGATTGTCTCCTTTCTTGAAGTTGTGTTTTGATCCCAGCATCTGGACTGTCCCCCCTATATCCTAAGAATAACTTGATCCATCCCAGCAATGTGTACAGAGCTTCTCCTTTGGAAGCCCGATGGCTTCAATGAGATCATCTAAACGCTGATATTTCAGGCTGGTAAGTTTCAACCGTTCTCGAATTTTGTCAATCATCATGAGATTTTTCTCTGAACCGCAGCGGGCATATTCTGGAAGAGAATCTTCACTGTCGCCTTCGGCGTCATGGATAACCTGCCGACCTGCAAGATCGAGTGTCGATCGAGAAGTCGAAAAATTCAGGAACTCACATGGGTAGACAAGTGTTGGGCATGCGGGGCGCATATGAACTTCTTTGGCACCGTATTCAAATAGGATTTCGATATTATCCTTTAACTGGGTGCCGCGGACAATTGAATCTTCGCAGAACAGCATACGCTGCCCGCTGATCAGTTTTCTGATCGGGATAAGCTTCATTTTTGCCACCAGGTCACGGACATTCTGATTTTGGGGCATAAAGCTGCGGGGCCAGGTTGGAGTGTACTTGACAAAGGGGCGGCGATAAGGCAGTCCGCGGGCATTAGCGTATCCAATAGCGTGTCCTATACCGGAATCTGGAATACCACCCACAAAGTCAACGGAAATTGTATCTCGTTTAGCCAGGGCAGCGCCGCAGCGATTACGGACATCCTCGACATTAAGACCTTCATATTCAGTGGCCGGGTAACCGTAATAGACCCACAAAAATGAGCAAATCTGCATCTTGTCGCCAGCAGCGACCTTCTGTTCATAGCCCTCCGGGGTAATTAAGCCGATTTCTCCGGGACCGAGAAAACGAATTACGTCATAGCCCAGGTTTGGAAATGCGCACGATTCCGAGGCAGCCGCCAAGGAGCCGTCCTTCTGCCCGATACAGACAGGAGTTCTGCCAAGCTTATCCCTTGCAGTAAAGATACCTTCTTCTGTTAAAAGGAGCATCGAGCACGAGCCTTTGATCATGGCCTGGGCTTTTTGGATACCCTCTTGAAAGGACCCTCCCTGGCAAATCAGCATGGCAATCACTTCAGTGGGATTAGCAACGCCTCCGGTGGATTCTGAAAAAAAACCTCTTTGATTGTTTGCGGCGCTGACCAGTTCCTCAATGTTGTTTATTTTGCCGACGGTTACAATGGCAAAGGTTCCGAGATGGGAACCGATGATGAGGGGTTGCGAATCACAATCGCTGATAACTCCAATACCGGAATTCCCATCAAGTTTTGGCAGATCTGCTTCAAATTTTGTTCTAAAATAGCTGCTTTCAAGGCTGTGAATGGACCGTCGAACTCCATCTCTACCTGACACCGCCATGCCGCCGCGCTTGGTACCTAAATGAGAATGATAGTCGGTGCCGTAAAAAATATCTTCTACACACCGCTGTTTTGAAACTACACCAAAAAACCCGCCCATGTGTCGCCCCCTTTGTCTATGTTAAATAAAGAGACCTACCGTGCCGATATTGGACAGTATTTCATCGGTGGTAAGTGTTTGATTTATATATATAATCTAAGAAGTACCTGCTCGGAGTCGTGTAAAGCCGCTTCAAGGTAAGATTGATTCCATCCTAACCAGTTTTGGAAACTCGGGCAAGTTTTTCAGGAGCAGGCCAGATGTGAAAATATTTCGACGGACAACTCGGACCTGCAGATGCTGCCAGAATCAGTGAGGAAGGCGTTCCCGCAAGGAAAGGCTGTTTCCAAAATTACTTTGGGTTTATTTTCCCCTCTCTGTTTATCCATCTTTATTCATTCCAGACAAGAGAACAAAATAGTTCTTATACTTTCTGCTGATACCGTGCGGCAGGATCGAACCGGCCAGGATGAGTCTTCAGCCCACCCGGCAGTAATACTGTTCATCGTATCAACGGGTGACAGAGGCTGGTGTCCTCATCAGCAGAGACAGCTTGCTCAGGGTGGGAGGACACTCTCATTGTTATTTTCAGATAAGATATATTGGAGAATGAATCATGAGTCACAAAAAAATAGTACTGATTGGCGGCATGGGAGAGGGTTTAGGAAGTGCACTTGCGCACTGGTTCTCGGCCAAGGGCTGTCTGGTAATTGGTTTCAACAGGTCAGCGAATTCAAAGGTTCGCGGAGATATCGTCCAGGTAAAAGTTGATCTCTCTGATCAAGTTCAAGTAAAACATGCAACAACGGAAATAATTCGGGAATACAGTGTGCCGGATGTCTTTATCCACAATGCGGCTGAACTGCTGATCGCTCCTCTTGAGAAAACCTCCCCTGAGCAGTTTGAACAATGTTGGCGAGCTGGAAGCCTGTCCGCTTTTCTATTGTCAAAAGAGCTGCTACCTAAAATGGCAGAAAAAGGCGGTACAGCTATTTTTACTGGTGCGACCGCAAGCATAAGAGGCGGAAATCAGTTTTGTGCATTTAGCTCAGCGAAGTTCGCGCTTCGCGGTTTAGTGCAATCTCTCGCCAGGCAATACCAGAGTTCGGGCCTGCATATCGTCCATGTTTTAGTAGACGGCATCATCGACACTGCAAAGAGCAGGAACCTGCACTCTCTAGCGGCAGATCGGATGCTGAACCCTGACGACATTGCCGAATGCTATTGGCAGCTCACCCAACAACCTCAAAGCGCCTGGACACATGAACTTGATTTACGACCATACCTGGAGAAATTCTAATGGCTGTAACGGAGGCTCTTATTGTTGGTGGCGGGATTTCTGGTCTCTACACGGCTTTTAAACTGCAGAAAGCACGCGTCCCCTATGTGTTGCTTGAAGCGAAATCGATTGTTGGCGGACGGGTGGCAGGTGAGCCAGCACTTCCTCATTCTCATTTATATGTTGACCTGGGACCCACCTGGTTTTGGTCTCATCAGCACAATCTCAAGCAATTGCTCAGAGAATTAAACCTTGAATGGTTTGAACAGTATTCTGAAGGTGAATATCTCTATCATATGCATCCGCAAGAACGCCCTACCCGCACATACCGCAGCCCGGCTACGATGGCTTCTTACCGAGTAAAAGGAGGCATGCAGAACCTTATTGCGGGGTTGACGAAGAGAGTGGAACAAACCAGCATCAAGACAGCACATGGCGTGACAACAATCAGCAAGAATAAAAATATATGGCAGGTAACGGCTGTACATCATCAGCGACAGAAGACATTTGAAGCACATCAACTGGTATTGGCTCTACCTCCGCGGCAGATTATAAAACATCTGGCACCCCAACACTGCTTATCAAGGAAACTCATCAACGATCTTCAGGTTCAGCAAACCTGGATGGCCGGCCAAGCCAAGTTTGCAGCTGTGTACAAGGTGCCATTTTGGCGAGAAAATAACCTTTCTGGGCAGGCTTTCAGTTGGTCCGTCGAGACCTGTTCGGCAGGAGCGTCTCCATAGTGGTGGCGCTACCTCGCGACCGCTTCAACGCCGATCTGCGCAAGAGCCTCCAGAAGCTCTTCGTGGAGCGCTTCCATGGTTCGACGGTCGACTACCACTTGTCGCTGGGTGAAACCGAGAGCGCGAAGATCTTCTTCACCGTCCACGTCGATCCCGGCGTGCAGATCCCCCGAAGTGCCTTACGAGACGCTCAAGGAGGAGGTCGAACGTCTCGCCCGCACATGGGACGACGATCTCCATGACGCTCTGGTCGATCGGGTCGGTGCCCAACGAGGCGCCGCTCTCGCCGAGGCGTACGCACCCCGCTTCCCCGACTACTTCAAGTCGAACCGGGACTGGACGCTGATCGTCGACGATGTGTTGTGCCTCGATGAGCTGGAGCGAGGTACGGAGGGGTTCCTGGTCGGGCTCGGCAACGAGTCCGCAGGCGAGCGCCTCACCCGCGTCAAGCTCTACAAGACGGGTGGCAAGGTCGACCTCTCGGCGTTCATGCCCATCCTGGAGGCGCTCGGCCTGCGCGTGGTCGAGGAGGTCCCTACCGGACTCCTGGGGCGAAGGCAAGGCCTACATCCACGACTTCGGCGTGTTGGACTCCCGTGGCGCCGTGCTCGACCTGGAGCACAGCTCGGGATCGGGTGCGAAGAGCCATCCCCGAGGGTCAAGATTCCAGAGCATGCGCACAACCCAGATGTAGATTAGGGCCAGAACCCCCCAAAGGATCGCTCCAATAAAACTAAAGGTAAAGAATGCAAAATTACCAAAAGGTCCCCGGATGGGGAACAAGTGTAACATCTGTAAGGTATGAAATATGGCTATGATTGCCCCGATGGCCCCTAAAATGGCCAGGAAAGTAACGCCAAACGGACGATTTTTTGACATGGGAATACTCCTTGTTGCTGAGGTAGTATAAGTATATCAATAAAGCATTTAGTTGACATGATCCATTTTGGATCATCATATTGGGGTTATATCCTCGGGAAAATTGCCCGGGCGATTTCAATTGTGGATTCGGGAGTATTCTGATGCCGAATCCGCCATTAGAGACACGGCCGGTGTAGTGAAGGCTGGATTGTTACGTTATATGGTCAGCGAGACAGTTTTGGGGATCGAAGAAGATATTGAAGAGGTAACCTCCTAAGGAGAGGCGAAGTTAACATCCTTGAGAATCTGGACGTCAGCCATCTCTGATGAGTCTATACTTGGCCGGAGAATAGCCGGATTCGCATAGTGACCCAGGTAAATCAGCCGTCATCTGGGTGAACCTGACCAAGCCCGTGCCTGCCGCTCACTTTGCAGTTGATTGGGGACAACAGTTACTCTGCGCGAGGCGATTGGCCACCCTCGTCCGCGGCAGCTTCACAGGCATCTGGGCTTAAATAATCAAGAGCCGTATGGCGGCGAGTGCGATTGTAGAATCCTTCAATGTAGAAGAATATATCTGTCATCGCCACCTTACGAGTCTGATAAATAGTGATACGGATTCAGTAAACCAGTTCTTTTTCCAGAGGCGAATGAGTGTCCATACTTCCGCCTCCTTTTGTTTATATATACCGGCTCGTGATCGACTGCTTGGCCTTCTTCAAATCAGCTGGCGTGCCTTCAAACATCACCTGCCCGCCCTTGCTGCCACCCTCCGGCCCCAGGTCAATGACCCAATCGGCGTTGCGCACCACATCCATGTTGTGCTCGATCACGATCACAGTGCTGCCGCCGTCAACCAACTTGTTCAAGATCTCCAGCAGGTGGGCCGTATCCGACTTATGCAGGCCTGTCGTGGGCTCGTCCATCACGTAGATGCTGCCTTCCTTATGCAGCTCGCTGGCCAGCTTGATGCGCTGACACTCGCCGCCCGAAAGGGTGTTAAGCGGCTGGCCCAGGGTCAGATAGTCGAGTCCTACGTCATACAGCGCCTGCAATCTGCCCTGAATCTCCGGTTGGTCAAAATATTGCAGCGCCTGGCGCACGGTCATATCCAGCACGTCAACAATTGATTTGCCTTTTAACTTGTAATTGAGCACCTCATCTTTGAAGCGCTTGCCGCCGCAGACCTCGCAGGGCGATTTCACACTTTCGAAGAAGGACAGATCGGTGTACACCACGCCCAGGCCATTGCAGTTCTCGCAGGCACCCTTGGAGTTGAAGCTAAACAAGCCGGCGTTCACCTTGTTGGCCTTGGCGAAGGCCTTGCGCACATCGTCCATGACACCTGTGTATGTGGCCGGGTTCGAGCGCGGGTT
Source organism: uncultured delta proteobacterium (assembly GCA_963696725.1). Classification (GTDB taxonomy): domain Bacteria; phylum Desulfobacterota; class Desulfobulbia; order Desulfobulbales; family Desulfocapsaceae; genus MADRE3. The sequence goes on along the minus strand of CAVOLI010000007.1, from coordinate 31,842 downwards.
CGCACCCACTGCGGACTGGTCGACCACGATGGCGTCGGGGAAGTGCGAGACGAAGGCCTCGCTGATCAACGAACTCTTGCCGGAGCCGGCGACACCGGTCACCAGCGTGAGCACACCGGCTGGGATGTTTACGCTCACATCGTTCAGGTTGTTCACGCTCACCCTGCTCAACTCCAAATGCTGCCTGGCCTGGCGGAACTCCTTCTTAATTGGCATGGCCTCTTTCAAGAACTTGCCGGTCAGCGTATCTGCCTTGAGCAGGCCGGCGTAGCTGCCTTCGTAGACGATCTCGCCGCCCTGGCTGCCGGCGTGCGGACCGAGGTCCACAATATGGTCGGCCACCTTGATCACGTCGGGGTCGTGCTCTACAACCAGCACCGTGTTGCCCATATCGCGCAGGTTAAGCAGCTTTTCATTGAGCCGGTGTATGTCTCGCGGGTGCAGGCCCACGCTGGGCTCGTCGAAGACGTACATCACGTCGATCAGGCTGCTGCCCAGATGCTTCACCAGTTTGACACGCTGCCCTTCGCCACCGGAGAGCGTATCGGTCTCCCGGTTGAGCGTTAAGTAATCCAGACCGATGTCAATCAGGTTCTGCAGCCGGCGCACCAGGTCGTCCACAATCTGTTTGGCCGATGGATCTTTAATGTCCTTGATCACAGTGATCAGGTCACCCACTTCCATCGCGGAAAGCTCGGCGATGTTGTAGCCGTTGACCTTGCAGCTCAGTACGGCCTTGTTGAGGCGGGCACCTTTGCAGACAGGGCAAGGGCCTTCAATGAGATATTGGGAAATCTTTTCTTGCGTTTTCTTGGAGCGGGTTTTCAGGTCGCGTTCGATGTAGGAGCGGCTGAAATTAGTGATTACGCCGCGGTAGGTGCGGTTCATGCCCTCATACTCGAATTTTTGCTCATCGCCATAGAGCAGTAGGTCCATCTCTTGCTCGCTGAACTCTGAAAGCTTCTTGTTGTTGTCAAAGAAGCCGCTGGTCGGGTAAATGCTCGCGTCGAATATCGGTCCCTGGAGCGCACCTTCATTCAGTGACTTGGCAGGGTCGTAGAATTTTAGCACGATGGGCTGCAGCTTACGGCCGAACCCATTGCATTCCGGGCACATGCCTATTGGTTCGTTGAAAGAAAAAGCATTGGAATAGCCGATGAATGGTTCACCAAGCTGCGAGAACAGCAGGCGCAGCAAGGTATAGGTATCCGTAATGGTGCCCAAAGTAGAGTGCGAACCGCCGCCCAGGCGCTTCTGGTCCACCACGATGGCCATGCCCAGGTTCTGGATCGAATCGGCGTCCGGCTGTGAGTAGCGTGGCAGGAAAGTGCGCACCATCATGCTGAAGTTCTCGTACAGTTGGCGCTGCGCTTCGGTGGCGATGGTGTCGAATACGATGGATGACTTACCGGAGCCAGACACGCCAGTGAAGACGGTGATCTTGCGTTTGGGGATACGCAGCGTGACATCTTTTAGATTGTTTTCGCGGGCACCGCGAATCTCGATAAATTCTTGCATTGCGCTCATACCTCGGCCAGATAATCGGCGAGGGTTTCCAATGCCTGCATGGCGCCCACAATTGCACCGTATTTCACAGCTTGTTTGCGCTCGGCCGCCGTCGCAAACCGCAACTGCAATGTGACATTGGTTTTTCCGTCCTGATCCTCAAAGGTCACGGTGGTGCGCACGGGCTCAGGCGCGTTCTCCGCGTCGGTTCCATAATCGTAGACAAGCCGCGCCGGTTTGTCCAGCTCGATGAACTTGATCTTGAATGGATTTAGGGAGCCATCGCGACCGGGCTGGCTGTAGCGCCAGATACCGCCGGGTTTCACATCCATCTCGTGTGTCGTCGCTCCTCTCGGAGCCCACCATTGTTCAATATGTTCTCGTTCCGTAAACGCCGCAAAGACGAGTTCGCGCGGGGCGTCAATCACCCGTGTGACGACGATTTCGCGATCTGTTGTTGTGTTTGCCATCATAACATCTCCTGTTCTGTTGATTTGTTGTTCATTGTGATTCTCCTTTGCTTTAGCAAACTAACAGCAAAGCAACCGGGTATCTAACTAACTTTTTTTTCATCTTGAATCTTGCGTAAATATTCTTCCAGGCGATCGAAATTGTCTTCCCAGTTCTCACGATACTGCTCCAACCATTGCGAAGCATCCTTCAGGGGCTCGGCTTTTAGCTGTGCCGGCCGCCACTGGGCTTCGCGCCCGCGCTCGATCAATCCGGCGTGTTCCAGCACCTTCAGGTGTTTGGAGATCGTCGGCATACTGAATTCGAACGGCTCGGCAAGCTCCTTCACAGTGGCTGGACCTTGCGCAAGCCGCACCAGCATTGCCCGGCGGGTTGGGTCCGCCAGGGCGGCGAAGGTCAGGCTAAGCGTATCGTTCACGGATGGAAAGTCTCTTATTTAGCTAATTAGCTAAATAGTAAAATACAATCGGCAAAAAGTCAAGTCGCGTTAATAACCAATTAACCGACCTTACCCGATCGAGCCATGTTCCATATATAAAGGCCAGGCGGATCGACATTGGCAACTGGATCAACCACGGCATGAAGCACGGCCGGTTTAGCGGAATCAACGGCACGCTGCAGTGCGTCAGACAAATCAGACGCTTTTTCTACATACTCGCCGTGACAGCCCATGGCTTCAGCAACTTTGTCATAGCGCACGGGAGCATGGTCATGGTGGAACCAGGGCGCTTCACGGTTAAAGACGCGCCTTTGGGCAGATTTTTCCATGCCAAAAGCGCCATCAACGGCGACGATGATGATGAGCGGCAGATTCAGGCGCACGGCCGTTTCCAACTCCTGCATATTAAAACCAAAAGCGCTGTCGCCGGAGACGCAGTAGACCGGCCTCTCAGGAGCGACGATCTTGGCCCCAATCGCGTATGGAAGGCCGGTGCCTAAATAACCCATATTGGCCGTATACAAAACGGATCCGGGTGTCTTGGGCACGATGTAGTGCATCGACCACATGACTGTATTGCCGCCGTCGAGAGCCAGAATGGCGTCGTCGGGGAAGAACTCGTTGCAAACCTTCAATATTTGTCCGGTGAGCATCGGCGAACGTTCCATGTCCGCAATGTCATTCTGCAAACCCTGCCACCATTGAGCGCGAAACATTTGTAGATCCGAAAGCCGTGGATCGGCTTCTTTAGGTGCAGTGAGGGCTTTGACGGCCGTCAATAGCTGCTCCATCACTACCTTGGCATCTCCGATCAAAGCCACATCCACTGGTCTGTTTAGGCCGATATTAGCCGGGTTGGAATCAATCTGAATCGTCGGTTGTTGGGCCGGATCGCCCCACAGCGGCGGCCGTCCCCACATGGCCAATTCGCCAAAACGCGTGCCTACACCAAGAATTAAATCTGCCTGAACATGGGTCATGTAGGAAGCCATGCAAAGCGGGGGAAAGGCCAAGGCATGGTCTTCAGGAATAATGCCCCGTGCGCTGGCGTTGTTACTAACGGGGCTGTTAAGATATTCCGCCAGGGCCAAAATCTCGGCTCCAGCTCCGCTCCTGGCGGCGCCATTACCGGCGTGAATATTGACCATGCCCGCCGCGACCAGCATTTCGGCCGCGCGCTGCACTTGCGCTGGGTCTGCCTTCTGAGGACCGTATACACGGCTGCGTTCTTGGGGCCACAGGGTGACCGACGCCAAATCGCCCGTTTGATTGAGCACATCTTCGGCAATGACCAAGTGGACAGGTCCAGGAGATCCTGAGACAGCAACGCGAAAAGCATGGCGCACCATGTCCGGAATATGCAGCCAGTGATCAATGCTGCCATTCCATTTCACGGCCGGCCGGAAAAGATCGAGGTGACTTGGCGACTGCGTGCTGCCCATATGACGGTAGGTATCGCTGACATCGCTGCGACGCTTGGTGGTAATGGCTACAACGGGGCTCCCTTCCGCCTGTGCACAGATGACACCAGAAAGCAGGTTGGCTGCACCTGGTCCGGCGCAGGCCATGGCTACCGCCGGCCGGCCGGTAATCCTCGTGGCAGCGTCGGCAATATGAGCGCCGGCCGCCTCATGTCGCGGTACGATGAGCTGTATATCCAGCTCCTCACCCAGACGCTCCAGGGCTTCGAGAAAAATCATATAGGTGCCATCGGTAATCGCATTGACATAGCGCACACCTTCAGCGTGCAGACTGCGCAATAGCAATTCACCGCCGGTAATTTCTGTCACTGTTTTGCTCCTTTAGTTCTTGATACCAGAAATCAGATTTCAAGATTAACCTGCATACCTGTAATTTAGGCATCCTCAAATACCGGTCCTGAGAATCCTCGCAGAACCGGGGATGTGCACTTACGGGGTAACCGGAAAACCGATTTCTAGACGTAAAGATCATTAAAATACGCTACCAGCAGTTGTTCGGCCACGGGTGGGGGGAGGACATTGAGCACGGTATTGATGAAGGCCGTGTCCTCAGGAAGCTTGGAACCCTCAATGCCCGCCAGTTGGTAGAGCGCTTCAGCCGCCTCCGCGCTGGTTAAGTTGGCCAGCAGCGCCTCTACTTGCTCTTTCACAATGGTTGTGTCAAGGACCGGTAACTGCTTCACCTCTTCGACTGCGGCAGCCAAATCGGCCAGCAGGGCATCGATATGAGGTACCGTTGCCTGGGTAATAGTCATGTGGATATTGGGTTGGCGGGAGGCTAATTTGGAAAATTGGGGCTGTAAATACCAGCCCTTTGTTTTCATTACGTCGGCCAGTTGGAAGACATTAATCGTATCTGATCCGAGGGCAAAGATACACATATCGGGCGTGCCAAGGACGCCTAAGTCAGGCATGCTGTTTATGCCCTGTATTAGCTTTGTCGTTGCCTCGGCCACTTCAGCCACTATTTTCTTGTACCCGTCAAGACCCAAGTAATGGAGAATTGCCCACCCGGCCGCTAATGGGCCGCCGGATTTTGTGCTGAGCAGGGTAGGATTGACTATGGCGTAAGCGGTGGTCGATAGATTGGCATAAAATTGGTATTGGCGCAGTTCTTTATTGCGCTGCAGCAGTATGGATGCGCCTTTGGCTGAATAGCCATACTTATGCAAATCTGCAGACAGCGACGTAACGCCGGGCAGGCTGAGATCGAACGGCCGCACCTGGTAACCTATTTGACGCATAAATGCCAACTGGAAACCACCAATACAGGCATCTACATGACAGAGAATCCCCTGTTCCTCAGCCATGGCAGCAATTTCCTGCACAGGATCGATGACGCCGTGGGAGTAGTTTGGGGCGGAGGCGACCAGAAGAATGGTGTTGTCATTAAGCGCGGCGCGCATGCCTTGTACATCAGCCTCATAACTTTGTTCGTCGAAGGGCACGATGACCAGCTTGAGCCCGAAATAATGGGCGGCCTTATGAAATGCAGCATGAGCGGTTTGGCTGAGGATCATTTGCGGTTCTTTGACGGCCGGTTTGGCTGCTCTGGCCCAATCACGTGCGGTCTTAACCGCCAGCATAATGCTCTCGGTGCCGCCCGTGGTGACGCTGCCAACAACTTGATCGTCTCCCCCCAAGAGATCGGCCGTGATGCGCACGATCTCTCGTTCCATCTGCAGTGTACTGGGAAATGTCGTGGGATCTAAGGCATTTTCTGACAAGTACTGGCTAAATGCTTCCTTGACGATGCTTTCAGCTTCTTGACCGGCATCGTATACATAAGCCAAGACACGGCCGTCACGCCAGGAAATGTCATGTGCCCTGAAATCGGACAGCGCCTGTATTACTTGATCGCGGGTTAAGCCTTGTTGCGGAAGAGGCATTGGGGAGGCTCCTGTTACTTATCAATTTTTTGGGCAATAAATAGACCTTCGAGCAGTTGAAAGCTTAGGCCGCTTTCTTTGTCAGAGGACGGCCGTAAAAAATCGGCCGCTTCGCCCGAACATTCGCTGAGCATGGCCCGTAAATAAGCCTGCATATCCTTGTCGTGGCGCTTAGCCCAGAACTCAAAATTCATTGTTTTGGCTATGGTTTCATACTGCTGTAATTCCAGGCCGGCTGCGGTCAAGATACTAATCCATTGATCGATGCTTAGGCAACGGCCGTGGCTCGGATCGCGCAGCTTTTCAAAGGCGTTAATGTAATCGCCTGCTGGACCATCGGGAACCACATTATCGACAATGGCTAGTATTCCTTTTGCCTTCAGCACACGCGCAGACTCACTAATAAACCGTGGTATATCTGTGAAGTGGTGCGGTGCGATACGGCAGGTAACCAAGTGAAAAAGCTGCTCGTCGTAGGGCAGTGCTTCTGCGTCGGCGGGCTCGACAGTTACATTATTCAATCCACGTTCGGCAGCCAGTATCTTTGTCTGCTGGCGCATTTCTGGGGTGATGTCTGTTGCTTTCACTTCAGCGACATGGGGCGCAAAAGCAAAGACCGTATGACCCGCACCCGTGGCAATATCCAAAACCCGCCAATGCGCTTGCGGATTTGTTAATTGGACGAGTCTTTCAAGGCTGCTGCCCCGGGCATGGACCCTACTTATTGCGTAAGATTCCGCATTTTCACCAAACTGCTTGCGGATTTGCTCTTTGCTCATGTCATTTTGGCAGTTCTGCGTGATTTTATGCTGGTCCTTATCCTGTGCAGGGCTTCAACCAGAATCGGCCTTGGGCAGGCTATATTTATCCTTTGAAAGCCGTTACCCTCCGGACCAAAGATATAGCCATCGTCTAGACAGACCTTCGCATCATCTAAAAACAGCTTGCGCAGTTCTTTGGGACTTAATCCCAAGGCATTGCAGTCGAGCCAAACCAGGTAAGTGCCTTCGAGGGGCAAAAGCTGCAGTTCGGGTATGTTTCTGGCAAGAAAATCTTCGAGGTATAAATAGTTTCCTTCGATATAGGCTAAGACCTGGGTAAGCCACTGCTCACCGTGATTATAAGCTGCTTTCAAGGCTTCCATGCCAAAGGGATTTAAGCCAAAAACGCCGTTTCTGTCCAAGACTTTTTCAAATTCAACCCGTCTGCCGTTATTGGCGATGATAATGTTGGAAGTTTTTAAGCCGGCAAGATTGAACGTTTTACTGGGAGCCGTACAGGAAAAAGAATTTTGGGCAAATCGTTCACTAATACGGGCAAAGGGCACAAACTCCGCGCCAAAAAAGGTCAGGTCGGCATGTACTTCGTCAGAAACAACTAAAACATTGTTATCCAGGCAAATTTCGCCAAATCTAATGAGTTCTTCTGTGCTCCATACGCGGCCCACGGGATTATGCGGACTGCACAGAACGGCCATCGTCAATTGTGGATCGGCTGCTTTCTGGGCCAGATCCTCATAATCCATACGATAGATTCCGTCTTCGTATAGCAACGCATTCTTGACCACATAGGCCTCGTTGTCCTTAATAGCATTATAGAACGGGTGATATACCGGGGGTTGAATCAAGACTTTGTCGCCTGGTCTTACGAAGGTCTGGATTAACGATCTTACGGCCGGCATTACGCCGGGGGTTGTGGCGATCCAGCTCGGTTCGATATTCCAATCATGCCGTCGCCTCATCCAGCCGACTACTGCCTGTTCGTAGGCATCATCGCGCGAGGTATAACCATAAATCCCGTGCTGGGCACGGGTAACTAAGGCATCAATGACGGGTTGGGGGCAGGCAAAATCCATATCTGCAACCCAAAGAGGTAAAGTTCGATTTTCACCAAAATATCGATCGGTTACATGGCGAACCTTTGGGTCATCCCCATCCATGACAATCTTCCACTTATCGGCATTTGTCCCTTGCCGTGGAACTTCAAAATCAAAATTGTATTTTTCCACCTGTATCAGCTCCTAGCCCTTTTGACTCAAACATTTCTTAGAATTGCGGCCGCATGTGTGTTATGACCCTTCACTCGTTTCCGATTCTTCCAATTCTTCCAAATCCGTGCTGTTCTGAGATGCCCAGACAAATAAATCCGCCTCTGTTCGATCGGGAAACTTATCAAGCAGATCATTCTGGTTAATTTGTTCAATTGATGGCGCGTAGACTTCTTGGTTCCATTCTGAAAACGCCTCTTCAAATGACAGCTTTCGATTCTGTAACAGTTCAACACCCTGACGATAGTCCTCAATTTGTTTGGCTACGACAGGGTAGCAGCCGGCACACGTAAACTTAATGGCCGAGGCAGTCTCAGCATTGCCAGCGCCACTCTTTTCCAGGAACTCCGCACGTTCGGTTTCAATAATTTGCTGGTCAATTTGCGGCCCAGCTTCCTCATCGCCGGCGGTTGAAAACAGCGTGACGTAAGCTTCAATTGTCTCAAGGCCAAGCTGGTGAGCAACTGAAACGCGGTGATTACCATCCACCACAAAATAGTCCTCACCGACTTGATATACTTCGATGGGCGGCGTTTTGCCTGCACGCATGGCCATCTCTACGCCCTGCCAGCGCTCTTTTAGGAAATCCTTGCGGGGCATAAAGGCAGCGTCAAAATCATCATAGCGGCCGACACTGCCGTCTATTTTACCCAGCGGGATTTCCCTTAGGCCAAGAAATCGCTGCTGATGAGCATGAAGATTATCGCGAACCTCATTAAAAGAAAGAAGATCAACCGCACAGCGCTTGATAAGACAAACAACTTCTTTATAAAGGACCTTTCTTCGTGCGTTTTGCCAGTCTCTTTGGGCCGCTAGATTTTCAAATTGATCCATTGTCATGAAATTTCCTCCGCTGGAACTAGTATTTGAACAGCATTGGGAATCACGGAGGCTTTTATGGGTGTAGGATCCCAGATCTCACCATCGCCGTCTACAGCCATAGGTGGATCTGATTCGACCAAAACCTCACGCACCTGCCAATGGGGCAGCGGTTTGCCAATGCGGGTTTTGTCAGTAATGCTGCCGGCCAGCGAAAGCAATGAATCGAGATCTCTTTTCCGAATAACGATTACATCTAATAGCCCGTCTCCAACGTCAACGCCTTGGGCGACGCCCACATTGGGTATACCCAGACTGGCTGAATTGGCAATCATGCACCACAGCCCTTCAAGTTCCTCGACTTCACCATCCAGGGTTAAGCGATAATTGGCGATTGGTGGATTTTTCAATGCTTTGAGCCCAGCCAGGGTATAGGCAAGACCGCCAAAGCGATCTTTCATTTCACGGTCGGCTAATTCGTTGATTTCGGCCTCATAGCCGATGCCAATACGTAGGATAAACAACTGGTCATTGGCCTGGCCCATGTCCACGCTACGCAAGCGCGCGGATGCACTGCCTATTAGTCCGGCGGCCTTTACTAAATCTTTGGGAATACCAAGTTCAACAGACATCACATTATTGGTACCACCGGGCAGTATCGCTAAAGGCATTTGCGTACCCAAGAGACCACTTGCAGCTTCCATGACTGTTCCATCACCGCCGTAAACGGCGACAATATCGGCCAAAGCGCCTTCTGCAGCTTCTTTGGCCAGCCTTGCCGCATCACCAGATTTCTTGGTTATGGCGATATCCCAAACAATCCCTGCCGCGCGGAAAACGGAGTTCAATGTATTTAGGATAGTTGCATCTTGACCGGAAGCGGGATTGACTACCACGAACACCCGGTCAAAATGCGGCCCCTGGCGCTGTGTGCCTTGTTTTAGACCGCTTTTGAGTTCATCCGGTAAAACAAGCGCTGTTTCCCCAACCGACTTAGATTCCTGCACAACGTTTGATTGCTCCAACTGATCGGCCGCCTCCGCGGAGAGAGGCCGGCGAATCACTTCGCCACCTAATTCACCCAAGGCTGCGACCGTATGATCGGCCGTGTCTACCTCGGTAAGGACGACCAAAACAGAACTATCGCCGCGCATTTCAGAGAGAATTTTCTCTAGAAACTCCTTTGTGAAGTTGCGCCCAGGTTTTTTCTTGACCTTACGCCCAATGACCGCGCCACCGACCGCGCCAACCAATAGTCCGGCCACGCCCACCGGAGGAGCCACGATTGCCAGCAGCCCGCCCGCCAGGGCACCATATCGCGTCCCTTTCTTTTTGGCTACATCCAATGTCGCCTTGGTTGAGGTTTTGCCTTCTATGTCTTTGACCAACACAGCGGCTGTAATCACCTGGATAGCTTCCTGTTTCTGCAAGTCTTCCAAATTCTTAAACACTGCATCAGCTTTATCCACGGCGTTGTAGGCGATAACAATCAATTCAACATCAGTTTCTTCAGCCATATCATAATACCTCTTATCAATATCTTAATTCATGTGCTTGGGCTTTGGTTATTAGTCTTCATCTTCAAGAATGCGCACAACCAGGGCTTGATAATCGACTGCGCCGGCAGAGCGGGGGGCGAACTCATAAATTGTCCGTCCCAGTCCTGGCGCTTCGGAAAGGCGCACATTATACCTTATCGGATCACAAACCCGCGCATGATAGTATTCAAGCAATAAATCATAAATCTCTTGGGATTTTTTTACGCGGCGGTCCATAAATGTAGGTAATATGTAGTTTAGTCCAAGGCGCCTGTGGTAGCGCTGGATCGCGCTGAGTGAGACGCCAAATTCGCGCAAACCTTGCAAGGCCATCGCCTCAAGTGCTACGGGGGCGATAATTTCGGTGGCGTAGAAGATGGCGTTAATAGTTAAGGAGTCCCATCCGGGAGCAGTGTCCAGGATGACGTAATCGAAACGGCCGTCCAACCCAGACAGCGCATCGCTGATCGTTTGCTCGCTGCCAAAATCCTTACGGGCGATTTCGCGTTTGAGGCCGGCCAGCTCGCGTCCGCCACCCAGCAGCCAAAGATTTTCACGAGCCGGAATAATGGTCTCGCCGGCTGTTCGCTTACCGCTGACGAGTTCGGCCAAGCCTGCTTTTGTCTGCATACCCAAGGCTTGCGCAGCCTGGCCCTGGGTGTCCATATCGATGAGTAAGACCTGGCTGCCTTTTGCGGCCAATCCAGCCGCCAGGTTGACGGCCGTCGTCGTTTTGCCTACACCGCCTTTTGATAAAGCGACGGCGATCTTTCGCATAGGCCAACTCCATAAAACTAATTACACAAGCGCGCAGTATAACATAGTTGAAGTGGGATCCCAACAGATTTATTGGATGCAGCAGGGGGTTTCAGTAGTCGTCTTTGTGGTCACGATGCATAAATCGTGATTTTTGTGCCACGTTGAAATGTGAAAGGAATTTCGCGACTACGATTCACTTTCGATTTCAACCTCGGCCGGCGTTTTCTTGCGCCGGTCGCGAAGCCTCCGGCGTGTGTGCCTGACGTAGGTCCAGCGTCCCCTTATGAGCTCTAAGGTTCCTTCGTCCTCACGGGCCGGCCAATCATAGATTACGCAAGTTTTGGCCATTTTATCATGCCAACCTTGGCGCTTATCCGAGATGATTATCCAGAGGACACCCAGGGCAAACACCAAAACGGCGAACCAAAAGGCCACGTAACGCCAAATGGCTACGAGTAAGGTGATCCGTTCGCCATTCATGGGCACGATCCGTACGCCCATGAGCGCTTTGCCCACCGTTTTCCCCGCCGTTACTGACCAAAGTATGACAAAATACAAGAACGCAATAGAAGTGACGCCCCAAAATGCGGCAAGCCAGCGTAGAATTGAACCCTCGGACGTGTCGCTTATCTGTAAGTTAGCAGCAAGCTCGGACAGCCCAAAGAAATTTAGCAGCAAACTGACTATCCCACCAACGACCGTGACAATGATGACAACAACAATGATGTCGATCAGGAATGCGAGAAAGCGGCTGACAAATCCAGCGTATTGGCCCTGAAGGGTATCAGGATTTAGGTTTTTTTGATCTAAGGTCAACTTCTTTGATCTCTTCCAATGTCATGCTGCCCCAACGCTGCACTTCAGGCGGTGGGCCCGGCAGCTCTGCGCGGGGCATACGGCGTAAAATACGCCGTGCTAGAGCTTCCACCAGGTTGTCGGCCGATACGGTACGTTCGCGCACTTCGTCGCGCGCTTCACTAGCCAGGCTCAAGCCCTGTTGGGTCACCAAATCCTGCAGTTCAGGATTCTCAGCCAATTGATTTATAAACTCATCGACAATTTGGTGATACGTCATTTTAGCTAATTCGCGGCTCTGCGGTTCAGAAAGTACGGCCGTCGGCGATCCAGCGCGAAAGGCTTTGTTCTCCGCGCCGTACCAAGCGATCATAACGGCGTTGAAACGGGCCGGACAATCTGCTTGATACTGGACTGGCTACCCGATTCGTGGCTCTTACTGAGCTGTCAACTACACGCGCCCACAAAGAAACATTGCGTTTAAGAGTGGACTGCGCGTCCAGAACAAAACCGACTAAGGCGTAGCGCAGCTTGTCCATTTCATTTTCCTGCACCGCTACTGCATCAGCATCTTGCTCACGTTCGGCTGCCTGTTTGCGCAGCTCTTCCTCATACTGTTCGAGCCGGCTGACAAGCTGGCTGGTGCCCTCAATCGCTCCACCAAGGAGAAGAGCAGTTAAGGCGCGCAACGCGTCAAATTCAGGTTCGGCCGTTTCATCCTCGCCAGCGGAGACGGCCGCGTCGTCTAGATCTGCGGCTGCTTCATCTAAAGATTCGGCTGCGATGGCTTCAGTGTTACTTTCGTTTGTCTCGGTGGCGGGAGGCACTATCGAGTCTTCATCACCAACGACCATGGGGTCTGCGTCCGGTGTTGAACTATTTCCAACAACCATATTATTATTCTCATTCCCTGGGGTAACAGCCCAAGTCTCACCGTCAATTATGACTGTGCCAAAATTGTTTTCTTCAGAATTCATCGTCACCAGAATCACATCACCCGCTAGTTCCACGACCCTCATGGGCATCTGCCTATTGTCTATTAAGAGCGAGCATTCGTCAACGACCTCACAGAATATAGAAAAGCTAGCTTCCAGTCAAATTAGTAAGTCAAGCTTTTACTTAAGCTAATACTGATTAAATTAAGTATATGTTATTACCAGTTAATTCCAAATTTATTAGCTGCACCTTCCCCTCAGTAATAATGTGCGTGCTGCAAAAGTTCATAATGCTAAAACTAGCAGCGAAAGTCCGCCAAACGGTACTCCACTTCTTATGGCCATGTTCGCGTTCACAATCTGCCAGGTCACAGAATTCGACTTTCCTCTGCACAGCTCGTGCCTGATACCTACCCCGACCCCTTCCTGCTTATTAAGCGCAGGAAAGGATAAGTCCAGATTACATTCACCGTTCCTTGGGCAAACAACTAGTACAATGATGTATTGGTCAGTAAGCCACTGATAGTACTGTCCATCAGACTTTAAGTGCCCATGCGCATAACCAAGTGCTCTAGTTCGCGGCAATGCAGCAGACATATTCTGCAGCACATTTCCAGACAAACGCAGATTATATCTGCGATCTACGAGGCCATGTCTAATATAATATCCCCGATCCATATCCATAAAGGTATCGATGAAGACATCGACTTGTGTGGCAACAAAGGCCGCAGCAGCCGCAATGGCTACCCGAGAAGCTAGAGAATAGTCATCGTCAATGATGCCAGCCTCGCTGTCTGACGCCAATTGCACGATGACCGAACCGAATAGCCCCAGTTCCTCAGTTAGAATTTCAATTCCTGTAATTGTTTCCCATGGGTTTTCGTCTGGACCAATGCGAAAAGTAAAACCATCAATGTTATTAGCAACATCATCGTTGGCTAAAAGTAGTTTGATATCAGCTATTGCCTGAATTCGGCTACCAGGTCGTATGTATTGGTCAATTGATCCCGAAAATTCTTGCGTATGTGCCAGGAAAGAAAGAATTACCTTAAATGGAGCCCGATTTTTTATCAGCACTATTCGCCCGACAACATCAGGTGCACTTTTCTTAGTTACGATTACTTCTAACGCATGAATCAAATGAGAGTTCTGAAACACAGCATTCAGCCGATCCCCTTTCGGAAAACCAGAACTGAATATGGTGAATTGAAACCCTTTGGCGTAGAGAAGTGATATTCGCTCGCGTGAATCGGGATCCAATAAATCACTTAACGGTACTCGAACTTTTTGAATCCCCAACTCCCACATCGCGAGTATTGGATAATCATTTCGGACCTTTCGCCTGACAAATTCATCCAATATATAGTTAAAAGGGATTTGGGTAACTTCATTCCAATCGTGACGAAGTTCAACGCCAATTGGCGCGTTTTGATGAGCCAACAATGATATTTCTGGCACAGCAGCCGCGGGCTGAAGTCTTGCACTCGGGCGTGATTCAACAGTACGTCCGCCTGTTCTCACGAACCGGACATGATGGCCACGCTCATAAATAGATACGGCAAAATATCCAAGCTTGTCAAGATCGTTACGGCCGTATCCCTCAGTTGGCTCGACGCGGAACATCTCGCTGTAATCCTGACGGACAAAAGCAGTTGATGGAACAGCATATAGGTCGGTTTGTCCAACTTTGTTATAGAAGAAATTGTGAACATGACCAGCAAAGACTGCCTCTACTCCGTATTTTGCCACCACCCTTAGCATCATGGCCCTCGAAGGCTGATCGAGATTGTCATAATGTTCAACTTCGTCAGGATCCATCAAGTACACAGGATAATGCATCATCAAGAATATGCGCTCCCCTTTTTTCTTTTCCAGCTCCGCCTCCAGCCATTGATGTTGTTTAAATTCCAGCCCAAGACCCGAATTCAGAATGGGATTATTGATAAGGATGAAACTACAGTCCTGGTGGGTGATAGTCCTATAGGAATCTCCAAAGTTGCGCTGATATTCGGCCACGCTTTTGGGGCTCACGACGGCTGCTGGCATGCCATCACGATATTTGTCACCTATGTCATGATTTCCCGGAACTATATAAAGTGGACTCTTGAGATCGGCCGCGATTTCAAAAAAACTCTTTGCTGTTGAACCATAATCCGGTGAGCCGGGCACGGGGTGAATCATATCTCCTAAATGGATGATAAAGGCTGGTCTGGTCTGGTTGAGTATGTTTACCAGATATCGCAGCCGATCAGATGACAAGGAATGTGTACTGTGAAGCGCCTGCCCGGCGTGCTCCGGAACAACAAGATGTGTATCGCTTATTACTGCAAACGTAAAAAGTAGATTCCCTTGCTCTTGATTCATGATTCATTCCTGATCAATATAGCTGGTTGAATTGGCTCATAGTACTTGACTAAAGGTCTTAATCCAAATGAATCGGACTGAGAGCTAACTTAGCACATCTGTATGCCTTAAGTGGTCTAGGTTACAATGGAACGCTAGATTTTAGAGTACCGTTAGCACTTAAGTATTCACAGTGGCATATTGTTGCCATAATAACACCAATCTCGATTTTTATGAGCAGAATAAGGCTACTTGTTCCACTTCTGATAATTTTAGCATTTATGGTTTGGGCACTGCCTGCCTTACTAAAGGCAGTCCCTGATCGGTATGTTGCGCGTCTACCTGAACCCTTGCAACAGCTAGGATTACCGGAGGAAAGAGAAGCCATACTCCCAACTGTTGCGAGGCCTGTGCAGGCGCGCGATTTACTACTTCCAAATGTTGTTGAAGCTAAAGAAGTACTAAGCACCCCTACCCTTGTATCAACGAAGCGCGCCATTGATTCTCAAGTTGCCATCTCGTCAGAAACGACAACCATGACTGAGGAAATCAGCAGCTTACAACCAACGCCGCAGAGCACACCTACGAATACGCCAACCCCGTCCCCCACTCCTTGGCCACTACCCGTGTCTGCAAGACTTAATGGCTTTCAACATAAATTTCAGACTTGGAACAATTGTGGTCCGGCAACTTTGGCCATGGCACTCACGTATTTCGACATGAATCTTAGTCAGGAGGATACGGCCGGCAGTTCTTAAGCCAAATCCCGAAGATCGAAACGTAAGCCCTCAAGAAATGGCCGCATATGTTAACGAACTAACACCCTCACAAGCCCTCTTTCGTGCCAACGGTACATCAGAAACACTTCGCCGCTTAATTGCTAATGACATTCCCGTCATAATAGAGTTAGGCATCGAACCACCTGGCGAATATCGTTGGATGGGCTGGTACGGGCATTACCTCCTTGTAGTGGCATACGATGACGAACTAGGACAGTTTTGGGTTTATGATTCCTGGTTTGGAACCAGTGAGGAACCTTTACAAAATGCCAACCCCGACGGCCGTTTGCTTTCTTATGCTGACTTAGAGACATACTGGCCACATTTTAACCGAAATTACATCGTGCTGTTTCGCGCCGAGCAAGAAGAGTTAGTCACTAAGATTATTGGGATGGAGATGGATGATCTAACTATGTGGGCGAACGCTTTGGCGAGGTTACAAAGTGAAGTAGCAAGTCAACCAGAAAACGCCTTTTTGTGGTTCAATCTTGGCACCGCATACAATGCTCTGCAGCAATATGAATCAGCAGCCACCGCATTTGACCAGGCACGGGCTATTGGCCTACCTTGGCGAATGCTTTGGTACCAATTCGGCCCTTATGAGGCCTACTTAAAGACTGGTCGATATGATGACGTCATTTTGCTGGCGGACGTCACATTGCAGGACCGACCGTATTTTGAAGAGTCTTACTATTACAAGGGATTAGCCTTAGCCGCAATGGGCGATCAATGGGGTGCACTACGAAACCTTCAAGATGCCGTTAATTTCAATCCAAACTTTCTTCCGGCTGTTGAAGCATTAGACAAGATAAACTGATCTTATTCCGCTATAGCCTATTCCCGAGTGATATTGTTGAACCCAACCAAATAGATAACTATGAAACAACGTACAAAAAACATCATCTTATTCTTAGTGGTATTACAATTAGCGCTCATTCTAACCTTGCTGGCCCTTCCTGCAGTAGTACAGGCCATTCCCGGCCGTTATAGAGTCGCAATAACAGAGCGCAGCCCAGCATTAGGCGTCATTACCGAAGGCGTTATTGACGCGGTTGCCCCGGTAGCGACAGCTCTGCCTGCACCATCTCAGCCGCGGGCGGGAAGTGAAGTTGATCTTGCTGCCTTAATTGCCCAGGATTTATCCACGGTCGAACCGGTCGCTCTCGAACCTTTGCCAGCGGCTGATATCTCCTCCCCAGAAGCTGAGGAACGGCTTGACACGGGTATAGAAATAACCGAAGAACCAACGATTGTTCCCACTGTAACACCAACACCGGCCCCGACGATGACGCCGACACCCTTGCCGGAGCAACATATTTTAGCGGGCATGGGCATTGTTAAGCAGACCTTTAACAACTGCGGCCCAGCCAATCTTACCCAAACTCTTAACTATGCTGGCAATGATATTACACAGTCTGAAGTAGCTTCGTATCTCAAACCAAACCCTGAGGATCGTAATGTCAGTCCATGGCAGATAGCCGATTATGTAAATGAACAAACCCCAGGTTACAATGCAATTGCTCGCAGTGGTGGGACACTTGAAATGATCAAGCGATTTATTGCTGCCGGTTATCCCGTTGTCATTGAAAAAGGTTATCAATTACCTGATTCTGGCTGGTGGGGGCACTATTTGACCATTTTCGGATACGATGATGCCCAGCAGGAGTTTTATTCGCAAGATAGCTACCTGGGACCTTGGGATGGATCTGGTCGCCGTGACTCATATGATGAAATAGAAAAATATTGGCAACAGTTCAATTACACATTTTATGTCGTTTATCAACCACAGCAAAAAGATGAGGTAGCTGCAATTCTGGGACCAAACATGTTTGATGATTTTGCTATGTGGCAGAATGCCGCCGCGCTTGCCGAAACAGAAACCAAGGAAAATCAGGAAGACGCCATCGCCTGGTTCAATTTGGGAACCGCGTTAACTCGTATGGGCGGACTTACCGGCGAAGCACGTTATTATGAGGGCGGAGCTCAAGCCTTTGATAAGGCGCGCCAGATTGGTTTGCCACCGCGAATGTTATGGTATCAATTTCAGCCTTATTTAGCCTATTTGAAGTTACAGCGTTATCAGGATATTGTGGAATTGGCTGATGCAACCCTGGAAACGCAGGGTGGCCGAAATGTCGAAGAAACTTACTGGTATAAAGGTCATGCTTTGGCATTCCTGGGTGATATTTCAGGCGCTCGCGAAGCCTACTTAGAGGCGTTGAGAGTCAATGAAAATTTCTATCCTGCGCAGTGGTCTTTGGATGCACTTAATTAAGCCGGCGCCAGTTCTTTCACAAAACGATGGCTGATATTAGTTCAGCCAGCTACTTGATCCTTGTTCGCCACTCAAACGTACAGATAGATCAAGAACGATCATCACACGAATGGCTATTGTCAGAAAATGGCCGTGTGAGATGTGTGACTTTTGCTGAACGCCTTTTGCCATACGGCCCCGACTTGTTTATTTCGAGCCAGGAACCGAAGGCTGCAGAGACTGGCCAGTTAATGTCCAGGGTTTTAGGCATACCAAACCAAGTGGCTTCAGGTTTACAGGAACATAACCGCAGCGCAGGCCCATATTTCGGGACTCAAGCTGCTTTTCGGGATGCAATCAAAGAGCTATTTGCCAGCCCAGAAACCCAATCATTTGGTCAGGAAACGGGCATAGAGGCATTGGCTCGTTTTAATCATGCAATCGCTCGCTGTCTAAATCTCTATCCTGCTCAGAATCTGGCTATTGTGACTCACGGCACCGTAATGACCTTATTTGTTTGCCATCACAACGCCCAGCTGGATCCCGTCACGTTGTGGAGTGACTTAACAATGCCATGTGCCGTGATATTAAATCGCCCTGATTCGTCTTTAAATGCGATCTTGCTAACGAAACAACATAGCAATTCGGTATGATTAGACGTAGTTTTTTTCTGGGTTCTTGTCGTTGCTTTTGCCTGGGTATTGATTTCCCGAATGAGCGAAATTGAAAAACTGGCGCAAACAATGCAACAAGGGCGCTGGCAATGGCTGGCGCTGGCAGCCGGACTGCAACTATCTTACTTTGTCATGCTTACGCTGGTGTATCAGGTGGCATTTACGGCCGTTGGCGTAAGTAGCCAATTCAAAAACCTGCTGCCGCTCACCTTTGCTGCCATTTTCATCAATTCAACAGCACCATCTGGTGGTGCTGCTGGGGTCGCCGTCTATGTCGACGATGCTCGGCAGCACGGGCAATCGACCACGCGCACAGCCGTGGGCACGCTGCTGGTTCTGATTGCAGACTTTGGTTCCTTCCTTATGATTCTGGCGGCTGGTTTAATCATATTGTTCAGCCGCCACAATCTGCAAAGCTATGAATTTGGTGCCGGCATCATCATGTTCCTTTATGTGGGTGGCATGGCCCTGCTGCTGGCATTGGGGCTGTGGCGGCCGGTGGCCTTGCGTCGCTTGTTGGTAAAGGTGCAGCATGGTGTTAACCGCGTTGGTCAAGTCATTCGCCGCCCGATGCTTCTCAGCGAAGATTGGTCAGCCTATCAGGCCGACGAGTTTGAAGAATCTGCCCAGTTAATGGCCGCCCGTCCGTTGCTGCTGGGAGTGACCGTGGGCCTTGCGCTCACAGGTCATGCCATTGAACTAGCGGCATTGACGGCCGTTTTCCATGCTTTTTCTGTGCCTGCTTCGCTGGCGGTGGTTGTGGTTGGCTATGCCATAACCATGCTTTTTTGGATTGTGTCACCGACTCCGAATGGCATAGGCGTCGTCGAAGGTTTGGTGCCGCTGGTATACGTATCTCTAGGAGTGCCTGCCGCCGAAGCCGCCTTAATTACGCTCTCATTTCGGGGACTAGCGTTCTGGATTCCATTTTTGGTGGGGTTTGTGCTGCTGCGCCGCTTGCCGATGTTTACGTCCAAAGAGCGTTCCCTAGCATATCTGGGCCATGTGCGCGTGATTGCTTTTCTAACGGCCGTTATGGGCGTCTTAAATATCGTCTCCGCCATGACCCCTGCCTTAGCCGACCGGGCAGCGTTGTTAGGACGCTATTCACCGTTGGCAGTAACACGTGGCGGAAATTTAACGGCCGTTCTGGCCGGATTTGGGCTGCTGTTGCTCTCATACGGTCTGGCAAAACGAAAACAGGCGGCGTGGTTTCTCACCATGACCCTTCTGCTGGTTTCAGTCGTCAGCCATCTGGTCAAAGGGTTAGATTATGAAGAAGCCGCGCTTTCCTTGCTGCTCGCTCTATACCTGTTCTGGCAGCGGGCGCATTTTCAAGGCCGGTCAGACCCGCCATCACTGCGGCGAGCGATCTGGCTGATTCCGGCGTCGCTGCTGTTTACCCTGCTATACGGAGCCATTGGCTTTTACTTACTAGACCGGCATTTCAGTGTCAATTTCAGCCTGGATGCAGCCATACGACAGACGATGATCATGTTCACCCAATTTTATGATCCAGGGCTGCAGCCCATTACCGGATTTGGTCGTTATTTTGCGGCCTCTATTTATATAGTGGGCTTTTTGACGATTGGCCTGGCCTTGCTGCTCGTGCTGCGTTCGGTGATTATTCGGGAGCCGGCGACTGAAGCCCAACGCGCCAAAGCTCAGGCTATCGTGACTCAGTACGGCCGTTCTTCGTTGGCGCGCTTCCTCCTGTTTTCCGATAAATCCTACTGGTTTAGTGCGGGTGGTTCAGTCGTCGGCTTTGTGGTTAAGAACAGTTTGGCCGTGGCCTTGGGAGACCCCATTGGCCCCACTGAAGATGGCCCATCGTCTATAACCGGCTTCCGCGATTATTGCCAGAAGCAGGGATGGCCGCTTGCCTTTTACCAGACCCAACCCGATTATCTGGCTGCCTATCAAGCTGCCGGTTTTGAGGCTATCCGCACCGGTCATGAAGCGATTATAGACCTGCACAGCTTTACCTTGGCGGGCAAGGATGGCAAACAGTTCAGAACGGCCGTTAACCGCATGAATCGCATCGGCGTCCGTGCTGAAATCGTGACCCCGCCTCTGCCTTCGCTGCTGCTGGCCCAATTACGCGATGTCAGCGACGAATGGTTGGCACTCATGCATGGTCAAGAAAAACAATTTTCACTCGGTTGGTTTCATGACGAGTATATAGGCAGTTCCACCGTCGTTGTCGTATATGATGAACTGGAACGGGTATCAGCCTTCGCCAATATAAATCCAGAATACGCGAAAAACGAGGTAACTTTAGACCTGATGCGCCGCCGTAATCAAGTTGAAAATGGCACGATGGAATTTCTTTTTGCGGTGCTTTTGCCGTGGTGTCAAGAACAAGGATTTGACACCTTCAATCTGGGGCTAAGTTCACTCTCTGGTGTAGGTGAAGAGCCAGAAGACCCGCTGGCCGAAAAAGCGATGCACTACGTTTATGACCATGTTAATCAATATTACAATTTTCAAGGTCTGCACGCCTTCAAAGAAAAATTTCGGCCAACTTGGGAACCACGATACATTGTCTTCCCCAACTACGCCACCTTGCCTGGGGTTTGGGCGGCGCTGGCCCTTGCCAGCAGTGGTGATCGGTATTTGATAGGCAATCTACGTGACTTGCCACCTACGCTCAAACGGATGGCCCGTTTGGTAAACGAGCGCTACCAGCAGCGCCACAAGGAAAATGAGAATAAGACCCCATCACAAACAATATCCGTCGATTGAATTTGAGCCCTATTTTACATGAACTGAACTGTGACGAGCGGAACTAAATAGAGGTAATTGTTTCGCTCTGAAACAGAATCTAGTTTGTTGTAATCACCGTCCCTGGTCTAAAAACTAGCCAAGCCAATCCGGCGTTATATAATCCTGCCCAATGGCAACGATCAGGCATTGGACCAAAGAAAACAGAGCGGCCGTACTTATTCTCGCCGCTCTGCTTTTACTGTTCATCCTGGCCTATGGCTGGCTGACGGTCACCAGGCACCAAAGATTTAATTCTACGGGCTTTGATCTGGCTATCAACGAGCAGATACTATGGAATACGTTGAACGGCCGTTTCTTCGCCAGCTCTCTGGAAGTTGGCAACTCCTTTGCCGATCACTTTCGACCCTTATTACTGCTCATACTGCCTGTCTATGCCCTTTTCCAGCGCGCTGAGACGCTGCTCATTATCCAAACGGTTGTACTTGCCTCCACGGCCGTTCCCATCTACATCCTGGTAGTCGATAAGTTACAAGATCGCTTAATTGGCTTCATGATGGCCGGGATCTACCTGCTGTACCCCGCAGTTGGCTTCATCGCCCGATTTGATTTTCATATCGAGGTCTTCGCCATTCCAGCCTTCATTCTGGCCTTTGTGGCTATGGAAAGAAAGCATTGGCTGTGGGCCACCGCCTGGCTGCTTATTCCCCTACTGGTTAAGGAGAATATGGGTCTTACTGTAGCGATGTATGGAGCTATACGCAATACTCATGTCGCACCAATACCGCTGGGGCTTAGTCTGGATCGCCTTGGGCGTATTCACATTCTTGACCACGACCTTCTGGCTGCTGCCAACAATTCGCGGTGAAACGTTGGACGCCTTTGATCGCTATCGTTGGCTGGGCGAATCGCCCGGCGCTATGCTGTCCACAATCTTGACCAATCCCGCGCGGGTTTGGCGCCATGTGGCAACCCCAGAAAAGATGAAGTATCTGCTGCAATTATTCCTACCGGCCGGTTTTCTGGCTGTTTTGGGTCTGCCGGAGCTCTTACTTATCCTGCCAGGTTTAGGCACAAATCTTCTGGCTGACCATTTTTGCCAGCCGACCATTTACTGCCACTATACTGTACCCATCGTGCCCTTTGTTTTCATCGCCTCAGTTATGGGTCTTTATCGCCTGGACAAATGGTGGCAAAATAGGAGGGGTGTGAGGTTTCTCACGGTGGTCCTGATTCTGCTCACCTTATTTAGTTTCTGGCGCGACAATCCATTCATCGATCAACCGCCCCTGCCCTCCGCGCTGAATGTTATGGACAATGCCGATATTGTACGCATGGCACTGTCCGCTTATTCCCCAAGAAGGTTCGTTAGTAACCACCAATGACTATGCGCCCCATCTGGCACAGCGCGAGGAGCTTTACATCCTGGGCGTCCCTGCTCAGCTTGAGACGCCTACGGATCCTGACCTGGTTTTCCTCAATCTATATGATCAGGACTATATTGTTTGCGATCAGATTTTCGAATATCTGCAAGAGCTGCAAATAGACGCCTACGGTGTGCTGTTTCGCACGGGAGGCTTATTGCTCTTGCAGCGCGATTCTGGATCAAACGAGCAGTTTCAAGAATTGCTCCGTTATTGGAATGATTGTGCCGGATAATAATTCCTCGATGTTTGCATCGAATCGTTCCAAGATTGCAGCGGCCGTTCTGCTGTACGGCGTGATCATCTTCCTTTTCATGGGTCTCAAGCTGTTCCCTGGCGCTGGAATGGCCCTGGGTAATCATGATACGCGGGGCCTGTTTGTGCCCTGGCTCTCACATGCCCGTGAGGCGGTAATGGACGGCCGTTTGCCGCTGTGGGACGCAGCTCAATTTGCCGGCTACCCTTTTTTGAGCAACCCGCAAATAGCGTTTTTTTACCCGCCTACCTGGCTGGCCATCATTCTGCCAGTCAACGTTGGGCTCAGCTGGCATGTGGCCCTGCACCTGCTCCTGGCAGCCGTGGGCATGTTTCTATTTGTGCGGACGATGAGCGAGAAATGGAGCGGCGCATTTATTGCCGGTCTGATATTCGCCTTTAGTGGCTATGTTGTGGCCCGTATCTGGGCCGGCCATATCGGGCTTCTGGCCACAAATGCCTGGCTGCCTTGGATCCTGCTGGGAACCAGTTGGGCCATAAAGCGTAGATCAATTGGGGCAGCGGTCATCGGCGGTGTGCCCTGGGGCTTGGCCATCCTGGCTGGACATACCACATCGCTATTTTATCTGGGCCTGATTTGGTTTGGACTGCTGCTGTATCTGGCTCTCATCAACAAAGAGTGGCTGTTAATCATTCGGCAGGCAGCCATCATCTTCATCGTCGGGCTGGGTTTGAGCAGTGTGCAGCTTCTACCTTTTCTACAGCTCAGCCAATTTATCGCCCGTTCATCGGCCTCCTCCTTCGAGTTTGCAACAGCTTTTTCCATGCCGCTTTCGCAGCTAGCGACCCTGGTCGTCCCCGATTACTTTGGCCAGCCGCTATCAGGTTATTGGGGTGCGCCCTACTTTGAGGAATTAACTTTTTATGCCGGCGTTTTAGCCCTATTTGGCTTCCTTATTCTTCTACGGAAAGCCATCGCCTCGCTATTGGCTGTATCTCGCCCTTGCCATCTTGGGACTGCTTTTGGCGTTGGGCAGCAACACACCATTCTATCAATTTATTTATGATCTGCTTCCTCCGCTGCGGCTGCTTCGTGGTCCGGGTCGGGCCGGGATCCTATTTATTTTCGCTGCTGCGGCTTTACTCGGTGATATCGTGAACGGCCGCAGGATGCCAGGGCACAGCGGGGAGCGAAACACAGCGCGCCTTTGGTTCAGGATCCTGCTGTCAACTATCTTAGTATTAGGGGTTCTGGCTTTCGTCTACTTATTTAGCCAACTTCAAACGGCCGAATCATTGCCGCACACAGCCCAACTGGAAATGCGCCTGCGTGGCGTCACACGTGCGACAATGCTGGCCCTTGCCGGGATTAGCCTGGTATGGTGGATCACGGGCAGCTCTATCTCCTCTATAAGCCGCCACACTGCGGCTGCCTTATTAGCCATTATTATCCTAATTGATCTTTGGGGCTTTGGCTATAAGCTGGTTAAACTCGAACCTTCAGCACCGCATCCCATGTGGCAGGATGCACGGGAGATTATCGGCCCCAATCAAGCACGTGTACTGCCTTGGGGCGTCAATATCTTTGACCAAAATGGTGCTGGTCAGGTCGGCTTGAAGAGCATCTTTGGCTACAATACCTTGGAACCGCAGGCGACGATAGCCCTGGCTGCTTCGCAGCCTGATCCACGCTCACAAGCTTATGATGTACTAGGCATTGGTTACGTGCTGGCCAATGTGCCTCAGGAACAGTATGGGGATGGGGAACGGCCGCTTGAACTAATTGGTCAAACGGATAATGTTTGGGTCTATAAGCGGCAGCGCATCCTATCCCAAGCTCGTTTGGTCAGTAACTTCGAACTAATAACCGACCAGAACCAGGCCCTGGAACGTATCAACCAGCCCGATTTTGATCCCATAAACACAGCTATTCTCGGTGCGCAGCCGCCATGCGATATTCTGCCCGCAAATGAAGGTGTTGGAACGGCCGAAATCCTGGCCGCAGAAGATGGCTACTGGCAGATAAGAACAAACAGCCAAGTGCCTTCTTTGCTCGTCATAAGCGAAACCGCTTATCCTGGCTGGCAGGTTATGGTAGACGGAGAAACGGCCGAATCCTTGCTTGCCTACACCGCTTTACGTGCCGTGTGCGTCCCCAATGGAGAGCATTTGGTTGTATGGCAGTTTAAACCGACAATCTTTCTTTGGGGTGGCGTGATCACCCTGCTAACCCTGTTCCTAATTGGAATCGCCACATTTAAGGAAATCTGTGATTGAAGTCAATCACTGGAAATGCACCAGTCAGCACAAATTTAAAATTGATTGCCATAGTAGTGAGTATCCAATATTATGGTTCTTTCGTGAGTCGCGTGCTTGCGCATACTCATAAGATTAGGTAATTTCGGAAAACATGCATAAATTCCCATTTTTGAAAATTGCCAACTTTCAAAGCAAAATAGGGTTCCCGAGACATGATGGGGAAATTAGTAACTGTCGGGGACTATTTGATGAGCAACGATGAAGAACGGCCGCCCACCAACACACGGCGCAATAAACAAGAAAGTGACCGCAAATACCTTTATCTGGTGATATTCACGCTGGTGGTCGTCGGCGGATTCCTAATCGGCATTATCTTTGGTGTAGAATCTTTGCTCACTGCCCTACCCTGCCTCATAGCGGGAGCAGCCATGATAGTCATACCCTGGCTGGTGCTGGCTGTGCTCCAAAAATGGCGCGATAGATTGGACGCTTAAGCTTCCTTATAGATGCCCAGCGGACTACAAGGATACTTCCACGCTGTCAATCCCTGATGAACCATCGGGACGGGCGCCGCTTTCTTCCTCAATTTGCGGCGTGCCATCGGCTTCGGCGCAGCGGACCTCGAAAGTATGATCGCCCTCTTCGAAAGGCCACTCATAGCGCCAGATGACCCAGGTGGTTTCCGACAATGGGGCGCGTAGTTGGGCCTCTTGCCAGGGGCCTCCGTCAACGCGAACCTCAACCTTGGAGATTCCCCGGTCGCCTGAGTAGGCGATACCGCCGACCGGCACCAATCTTTGGCCACCATCATCGATGATGTGATCAACGGCTACCGTATCTATAACGGAAGTCGCTTTGACCTGCGCCACTTTGTCCCAGTTTCGCTCAACCCAGTAGCCATCCATGTCCTCACTAATGACTTCCATACTGGTGATCCATTTGGGCTGCTTCATGCCGTAACGGTCAGGTACCCAAATACGCAGTGGAAAGCCATGGTCAACCGGCAAGGTATTGCCATCCCATTCATAACAGAACATGATCCGCTCATCAGAGGCAATGAGATCTAGATCGACTGTCTCAAAAAAGCCATCGCCGGATTCGATTAGCAGGAATTTTGCGTCTTCCTGCAAACCCGCATCTGCTAGAACATCTTGCGCACGAGCACCGGTCCACTGTGTCGTGCCGATCAGACCGGTGCCGACACGACCGGAAATGCAGGTGATGGTCACATATTGGCTCACAGGCTCGTAATTATTGCGGAAATCGTCGAGGGTCAACATCAGCGTGTTGTCCACCAAGCCCGTGATTGGCAGCAGCCAAGTCGCGCCATCAATGACGGTAGGTTCCGTTTGCAAGAATACCTTGTAATGATCTTTAATCGGTGTGTATTCCGGCCGCGTGCCAGCCACAGGCACAACGGGATCGTTGGCATTGGGAAATGACTGTCCGCTTGGCTCATCAATTTCGTGTGCCATCGTGTGGCTTTCTGCCTCCTCCTGTCGGCGGCGTTCATTTGCTGCTAAGATGGCACCAAGCCCGCCGCTGAGGACAGTTACTGTCGCCGTGGTCGCCCCTAACTTGACGAGGAATTTTCGCCGGCCGATCTTTTCTACAGATCGCACCTCCGCCACGGCTGCATCTCCTGCCGCAGCCGAGGCAACGGCCGACTCGTGAATGATATTAAGATGGCGATAAACCATGCTCAAGGCAATACCCCAGGCCAGGAACATCACAACCAGCCACAGCGCTTGTATGATTACGTTGACCGCCGATTGGGTTATGATCAGACTGATTGCGATTTGTGGTAGACCGAAGAGCGCGGCCATGATGATGCCGGAAAACAAGTCCCCTTTCGCCTGCCGCCACTTCATTACCGCGAAATAAACGGCGCCCGCGGCACCACCACCAACCAGGAACATAATGATAGCCATGGTTCGTTCGGCCGTTTTTGCTGAGTCGGCCACGCTGACGCCCAGGAACAACATCCCGTCGATCATCAAATCGATGCCGAACGTGACCAAATTGCCGGGCAGCTCTCGGGAAATCCAATTAAAAAGATCAAACGGAACAAAAGGTAAGCCAAAAAGTTGGTCGCCGAGGTATAGAATGCCTGTTAAGGCAGCAGTCAGCAAAATTCCGACCAGAATTCCCGTTCCCAATCCCATTCGTTTCATGATTTACTCCCTTAATAATCGTTCGCCGGGTAGATCAATGTGGTTGGCTCGCGTATATAAAGATAGTAACCCTGGCCCAGGGGTCATGTCAACTATGTCATATATGGCCATTTCCGGCCAATAAATATTGCCGGCACCGTCCTTAGCCATGACCAACTCGCCGGAAATAGTGGACAGCGCCTGGTCGATGGCTATAGGCGTTTCGCGCAGATAGCTGACCATATTCCAGCCCGCAATTAGTGAAATCGGCGACTGATCGGGTAGTGCCTGCGTACCCGTGATTTCTAATGATGCTCCCTGGTTGAGATGAAGGGCATAGCCCTCTTCAATCTCCCAGTCGCCAATATGGTTTACATCGTAAGCTGGCCAGAAGACCTGGCCAGTATCATTTTTTAAGAGCGTTAACTCCGAGCCGATTGGTGCTGTGACCGTCTCCAGCGCCGGATATGGAGCACTTATATTACTGGAAATCAAATTCCAGCCGGCGCTAAGCGTCAGCTCCTGTGTTGTCATTTCATTTTCACAGCCAATGCCCATGGCCGTAAACACTTTGTCCCAGCCTACGCCCACGGTTGAAACGTCACTATTAATCGCTGCAAAAATACCTATAGGGTAGCCAGGCAGGGCTTGCTGCGTGGAGGCAATACCGTCCGTATTAGATACCCCGGAGATCACAAGATTGCCAAGATAGGCCCAGGATTGGCGATCAAAAAATTCAAACTCTGTTTGTGACCCAATCTGATCAGAAATGATTATAAAACCGGTGCCATCATCAAGACCGGTTGGCGGACAATGATAAAGCGCGATTCCTTCTGCATCAGCTTGAAAAACGCCGCTTCCAAAGTGATTGGTGCCATTTTTTAGAAAGGGCGTGCCATCGGGGTGATAGGCATAAACGCCGGTCTGATCGTTTTCATCCGGGATATATATTATCTGGTACAGATCATCGGCCAGGACTGTTTCTAAACCTTTCTCAGGCTGAAATTGATCAATATAAGCGGCTGTGACCGCATTGTAAATATAAAGATCTTGATCGGCGGAAACATAAGCCCAGATTTCACCATTGCTGTGGTTAAGCAAATCAATATTTGGCTCACTTTTCAGGTCAAATGCACCGTTAATGATTTCGCCTGAAAAAGTAAGGCTGGGCAAAGAGAAGATACTAACCGTTGACTGCGGGTCTGATACGGAGACATAAAGCAAGTCACTGTCCTGATCGATTACTATGCCATTAACCTGAGTTCCAGAAGATCCAAAAGTACTGTGCGTGAGCGGTGGCTGTTCATTGTCCACAAATGGAAATTGCCACACTTCGACAAGTTGGCTGGCTTTAGACGTGGTAAATATGAGCACGTCGTCCGCGCTGGGCGCTTCCCAAAATGCGATTGAGTCGACATTGCTGCCGCTTCCGTTTAATTCAAAATCAGGGTTGACCAACCCTGTTGGTCCTGTAATTGGCGCTGTCGATGGCACGGTGGATTCATTTGAAACCAGCTCCGCATTGGCGATCAATTGACAGCCAAATAAGAATATGATTGCGCTGAGCACAACTGCCCACTGATTTTTTGTCATCCTCGGGGCACCTACTTGTTAAGTTGGCGCTTCGGTAAAAAGAAGACGGCCGGGATACTAATAAAAGCTAAGAATGCGGCCATTGTAAAAGCATTTTCTAAGCCAATACGATCGGCGACGATGCCGACAAGCCAAATGCCGAAAGCCCTGATCAAGAAATTGAGGGCCAGATACGTGCCATTTCCCAAAGCCCGGTTTTCCGGAAATTGATCTTGAACCAGCGCCAACATCACCGGCTGTGGCGAAATGGCCGTGAATCCCAGAAGGATGAGTAATGGGAAGGTAAGCCAAACTGGGCCGTACAAAAATGCTAAAAAGATCACTGGTGAGCTGATCATCAACAACAGCAAGATTCTGTTGCGGCCGAAACGATCGCTCAGGGTGCCTGCCAAAAGGGCACCCGCAAATCCGGCGGCCTCCAAAATCGTCAATGCCCCAGCGGCCAGCCATAGTGATCCTTCTCGTTCATCGCTCACATAAATAGCCAGATAAGTCGTCAGCGCTGCCATCATGAAAATGCGTCCCGTCAACAGCCACGTTAAGGTGGGGAACAGGCGTCGCGCTCTCGGCCAGAAAAGGGGCATTGTTGAGCTGCCTGGAATACGCGGAGTTACAGGCACCTTTTTCAAATTAAAAAACAGAACGATTGACACCAGCCAGCCGATGATGGCCAAGCGCCAGATACCGGCTAAACCAAACCAGCCCACGCCGGCAACAACGACCAGTGGGCCAACAGCACGGGCCAGTTCACCCGCAGCCATAAATGCGCTCATACCAGTCCCCACGCGTGGTCCGGCAACTTTGCCAATCATAGCCGGTGCAGGCGCGTGAAAGGCAGCGATACTTATTCCCGCCGCAAATAGGAGCACCAACAGCACAAAATAATCGGGGGCAAGGCCCATAACGCTGTAAAGCGTACCTGTAACGGCCGGCGCAAAAATTACGAAGTAGCGCACACTGACTCGATCGGCGATGTAGCCGATAAGCGGATTGAGGAGGCTCGCTAATTGCGTAACAATAACCAGGCTGCCAGCTTGGGCATAGCTCAGACCCAGGTTTGTGCGCAGGAGCGGCAGTAAAGGTGCCAGGTAGCCGGAGTACGTATCGTGTGTAAAGTGAGCGCCCGCAATTGCGCCAACCTGGCTGGCTTGGAATTCTTCAATATCAGGGGAATCTTGCCCATCATTCAGAATACCCAAGGGGCTGTCAATTATCGCTTCTTGTTCAGACATAGAAAAGATTGTAGCAGATCTGGACAAATAATCATATTGATTTAGATTACCTGTTTTTGTCTCCCAGCACTTTATTTGTGCGGCTTTCAACGAGGTGATAAATTATTGGCGGAGAACAATGACAATGCAGAAAATTCTTGTTGTCGATGATGACAAAGAGGTAGTCCGGCTGATGCGTGGCTACCTCGAACAGGCAGGATACGATGTGAAGTGGCCTACAACGGCGACACTGCCGTCACAATGTGCGCCAGGAAAAGCCAGATCTCTTGCTCCTGGACTTGATGTTGCCCGATCGTGACGGCTATGAGATCACGCGCCTTATCCGCAGCGACCAAGAGCTCTGGCCCATATGCCGATCATCATGCTCACCGCTCGCATCGACGATACGGACAAGATCATTGGGCTCGAAATGGGTGCTGATGATTATGTGACCAAACCGTACAATCCCCGTGAAGTCGTAGCGCGAGTGCGAGCGCGATTACGCAGCCGGGAACCCACGAAAATGTGCTGCGTGTTGGCCGGTTAGAAATGGATGTCCAACGACGTGAGGTGCATGTAGCGGGCCACGCCGTCGAACTGACGCCTACCGAGTTTAATCTGCTGCAAGCGTTAATGCAGCAAGAAGGGATCGTTTTTACCCGCACGGAACTGATCCGTCGTGCATTAGGGTACGATTTTGAGGGCTTAGAAAGAACTTTAGACAGCCATATGCGCAATTTACGGCAGAAGATCGAACCAGATCCCCAGAGTCCAACTTATATTCACACCGTCTATGGTGTTGGCTACCGCTTAGGTCTGGAGTAAGAGCGCATGAATCGACTTTGGGTTCGCCTCAGCCTTGTTTTCACCGTGGTCATTATCTTGGCCGTATCGGCCATCGGCCTCACGGCAAGAATCAACAGCGCCGCGTTGATTAATCCGGAATTGCAGCCGCCTCCTGAAGTGATCGCCTACTTTGAACAGCAAAGAGGGGAGGGCCTGCCCATTGATGCAACAGCGATTGTCATTGTAATCGGCGTCATTGCTATCGTTGGTGGCGTGTGGCTAAGCCGCAGCTTGACCAAACCTTTGTCTGAGCTTGAGAAAGGCGCTGATGCCATCGGCCGCCAGGATCTCAGCCATCGGGTCCCAGTCCAGGGCAGCCGAGAAATGGTGGCCGTGGCCAGTGCCTTTAATGATATGGCTGCACGATTGGAACAAGAAGAAACTTTGCGCCGCAATTTATTAGCTGACGTTTCACATGAGCTGCGTCACCCGGTCCACATTTTGCAGGGAAATTTGCAAGCTATCTTAGACGACGTATACCCGCTGGAAAAAAAAGAGATAGCCCGGCTGCTGGAGCAAACCCAACATCTGTCAGTGATGGTCACAGACCTGCATATTTTGGCTCAAGCTGAAGCCGACCAACTGCCGCTGCAGAAAAAAGAAACCCGATATCGCCGCACTGATCAAACAGACAGTCGCCTCATTTGATGCCAGAGCAGCAGCCAGGATATGGATAAGAAGACAAGA
>CAVOLI010000006.1:0-586885 GCA_963696725.1 uncultured delta proteobacterium | reverse complement strand
GTTTCAAGGCGGGGTAAAAATGAAGGTTGGTCGCAACCAGGCATCGAACTCTCACCGCTCAGGGTGATGGACAATCGTGGTCGGTGCGAGGCGAGCAAAGCCGAGGATCTCGAACGGGTCGCCGCGGACGCAAGGCCATCGGCTCGAGATGTCCTGCCGATGGTTGATGCCAACGGTGCCTGGGATGTCGCTACGGCTGTAAAGATGGGCAGGGCGATGGAGCCTTACGACATCTACTGGTATGAAGAGCCGGTATGGCCTGACGATGTTTCGGGCAGTGTAGAGGTTGCTCAAAAAGTTGGGATCGCGATAGCCGGATATGAGACTTGCAGTTATGGTATTGTGGATTTCAACAATTACATCAAAGCACGTGCTGTTCACTTCGTACAGCCTGATGTGGCCTGGGCTGGAGGCCTAACCGAATCACTGAAGATCGCTCATATGGCACAGGCGGCAAACTTGCCGATCGCCCCCCACATCCATGGTTCAGCTGTTGCCGTGGCCGCAGCCGTTCACCTGCTGGGAGCAGTTCGGAACGGTTCGATGGCGGAGATGGTTTTCCCCGCCCATGCTCTGATGACCGACCTGGTAAAAGAGCCGCTGGAGGTTAATCACGATGGTGTCATCGAACTCACGGAGAAACCGGGTTTGGGCATAGAACTTGACTTGGATGTGCTGGAGAAGGTGCGGGCCAAGTGAGCCAATCTTTTTTGACGCTCACAGTATGGATTGAAAATGATTTTGTCATACATATCTTTAATTGGCTTGGGATGATACATGTTGTCCATCGTAGAAACTATTATTTCCTTCTTACATATCTTGAGACCTGTTAGCTCCTCCGTATATATTCCCTATCAACAAGATTATGGAAATAAAAGTTAAAAGAATTGTAAATACACTGCTCAATAAGATCTACATTGATTTTCAATGTTTTAATAATATCGCTATCTGTATGGTATAGAATTGATATGTTTTCCTGGTAGCAATAGGAACAATCACACACTCACCCCAGAAACTGGAGATAAAATAGAATGAAAAATGAATTGACAGCTCCGATGAACATCACCGGAGAAACCAGATTCTACGTGGTAGTGGGAGATCCTATCAGGCAGGTCAGGTCAACGGAGCTTTACAACAAGCTTGCTTCGGACAAAGGACTGGATGTGGCCTTCATACCGATTCATTTTTCAGCGAAAGACGCGGAGAAAGCCATCTCCGGTCTTCGCTCTTTTAAGAATCTTGGCGGCATAATTCCAACCATCCCCCATAAACCCGGTTTCATGAAAGCCGTCGATGAATTTTCTACCCGAGCCAAGATGGTAGGAGCAGTGAATTCGATTCGCTGTGAAGACGACGGGCGCTGGGTGGGAGACATTTTCGATGGGGTCGGTTATGTGAACGGTTTGCTGGCCAACAACAGATCACCCAAAGGCAAGTCAGTGCTTTTGATTGGTGCCGGCGGTGCCGGCAGTTCAATGGCTTATGCACTCGCGGAGGAAGAGGTCTCCCGCCTACTGATTTACGATATCGATAGAGAGAAGGCCGAGAGGGTTGCAGCCGGAGTGACCCATCACTACCCCGGCGTTGAAATTTCGGTAGGTCAGCCCGTTCCCCAGGGGTTCGATATAGTGGCCAATGCTACTCCGGTTGGCATGAACCCCTCTGACCCTTACCCGCTCGATCCCGAGCTACTCGATCCCGTGCAACTGGTTACCGAAATGATCATGAAACCCAATATCACTCCGTTTCTGCTGGCAGCGCAGGAAAAAGGCTGCAATATACAGGGGGGCTATGAAGCTCTCAAAGGCCAGGCAAAAGCTACTATGGAATTTTTCGGCCTAAAATAGTCGATCTTGAAAAAGACCATATTTCGTTTTAGCAGGCCGTGATTTGATAACATGATAATCGTACCTCAAATTGCTTTAATCTGACGAACACAAAATAAATCCCAAAAAATAAGAAAACCTCCCTCAACTTCCGGAGTATAATCCTGGTATTGTGGCCTGCCCCACACAAGAGGGCATTTATTATAGAAGTAACAAAAAGAACATTTAACGAATAATCAACAAGTTATGGGCTTTGTTACTTAGAGGAATAAGCTAATCTTCTGCAACCCATTCTCAGCTCAGCCTGGCCAGTGAACATCTCTTACCCTTAGCAAATCCGGATGACATCCAAATTTTTTTCTAAACACCATGAATTAAGACCTTACATACAGCAAGAACCTAAGGCTTGAGAGTTAACTCTGTTGTGCTATTACTTAGCCTCCCAAGTGGAGTTTGTATTTTGCACCGTCAGAGAAAATGCATGTACCTGCCCCTTGCCGTGGGGTGTTCATCTGGTACTCACAGCTCATGTAACCCCCTTGTGGGCTAAAGGCACTGGCGACGCCGCGCCGCGAATCATCCGATACTCGCGTAGCCTCTCCTGTATAGGTCTCTCCTTTGTAGCTCAGATTGAAACGACCTTTTCCTGTCAACATGTTGGTAACAGTGCCTGTTACCACGCCAGTTTCAGCAGCCAGTTCACTGTCCGGATATAACCGCGCAGAAATCGTTATAGGGCCAGCTTTTGGAGGAGTGCTTGGGATGCCAACCTGGCCGTCATAGGTCTGCGGTGGTGTTGGCCAGACCGGGTTACCTTGCCAATCCATAGGAACCACGTAACACCCGCCCAATATGACAGTTAACGGCAAAACTTTCAATGCAGACCTCATTAGTGTTTTCATTGGCAACCTCCTTGAATTACGATTTTGGTAAGTCAACTATCTCAATGAAAATAGAAAAGTAATTCAGATTCTTTGAACATTGTATTTATAGAAAATAAACAGAATACCTAACAATTCAATGACACATTGTGGTTGTAGGTAACAGCTGGGATATTCAAAGAGACACTATTGTTAAGGGGGGTCTCTCAAAACAGAAATAATAGAAATTATTGAATTGACTAGTTTGCCAGATCGTTCCCGAAAATCAACGGCTTTAGATTGCCCGACAAATGACGATAAAAAGAGAAATTACTCTCAATTGACCTTCTTCCTGTGTAGCTACCGATTGATAGGGGATGTAGGTTTTGCTGACAAGAATCCGGAGAGGTACAGGAACTATATAAAGTTCTGTCTCGCCAAGAACTTAGGAAGAATCGTATTGGCAATGTCAACTAATCATGGAATAGCAGGGGCAATTTTAGTCAGGTGGGAATTGCAGTCATTGCAGCTACACTCGCACTTGTTCGCAATAACTAATTTCTATCCCGAATGGGATTTCCGAGGTTATGGATTTTTCCCGGTAAGACAGAAAACATTTTAATATGAATACTCCTGTATACCACAGCCCATTTTTTAAGTTAAGTCTAAGCAGATAACACTCGTGATCCACTCAAAAACTCGTCCACTATGGAAATCACACCATCTGAGGCGGAGAATAAGTTTAATTATTGTATGAAGTCTAGTAATGAGTTAGGCTTTGATAAGGTCGTTTATCATGTGGTTATTTGTCCATGCTTACAACTAAAGGATATCTATTGCCATATCCTCCTGGCCTATGACACAAAATCGTGTATTCAGAACACTAATATCGGTTTTAGGACTTACACTCCTGATTCTTCCTGGCTGCATTTCTGCCATCAAATTGCCAGACCTTTCTTCTGATAAAATAAGGGCTTACAAAAGTGTCAAAGTATACGCCAACAGATCAAGTGCAATTAATACGGGTGTTTATGTCGAAGATGGAGATTACTATTCACTCATTGCGACCGGAAAAGTTAGTACAAGCAAATGGGACCGTGCACAAGTTGGATACGGCGGTTCGGGTCCTGAACGAAAACTGGGAGTAATAATTGATAAAAAGTTTCAAGTTGTGCCTCCAATCAACGCAACGATAGATGCGCAAACCAAAGGTGAAATTAGTTTGGTTGTTGAAGATAGTGGCTTCATTCCCGAATATGGCTATGCAAAATACAACTCTAAGGAATATAAAGACAATACAGGTTCATTTGAGGCCACTCTCATTGTCTGGAAAACAAAAAATCTCGACCACATTGTTGATTTCTTTAAGCAGTTTAAAAGGATGAACCCGGAAGATGACGTTGCAGAAAAACTCTTAGCCCAGGCACAATCCCTTAAAACCTCGCTTGCCGAAGTCAAAATCGCTTCCGATGAAAATAAAGACCAATTACAAGGGCAAAATGTCAAGACCCTTTCTAAAGCAGATAAAGCTGGGAGTTTAGATCATCAGCCTCCATCTCTAACCGCCTCTGTGCCAGAAAAAGAGCAGCGACCGCCTCTCCAGAAGAGCCTTGGTGATTCTGTTTCCTCAAAAGCACCCAACGATCTTCATGCCCCGTTGATGCTCATTGTCTCCCCCAGAGAAAGACAAAACGTCTCAACAGTTACCATCCAACTTATTGGAGTTGTCGAAGATGACAAGGGTCTGCAAAAGGTTGAAATTACCATAAACGACAAACGACTGCCTTCTAATGAATACCGTGGCATTCGCATTAATCCAGCTCAGCTTAGCAGGAGATACGAGTTCAACGAGAGTATACCTGTGGATGTGGGTTCCAACCTTTTAAAGATTCACGCTGAAGATATCAGTGGGCGCATATCTGAGAAAACAATTGTGATTAACAGAAAAGAAATGAGGCGCAAGGTATGGGCTGTTATCGTCGGAGTAGATAATTACCCTAATTTCCCTCACTTAAAATACGCTGTTAAAGATGCGCGAGCTTTTTACGATCTTCTCGTGAAGACAAAACTTGTATCACCAGATAACATTTTCTTTGCGTCCAACGAGAAGGCCAATCTTAGCAATCTGCGCAGCATACTGGGAACAAAGCTCAAACGAAATGCCGGTCAAGATGATATGGTCATCATTTATTTTGCAGGACATGGGGCTACTGAAAAGGATGCCAAAAGCCCTGATGGTGATGGTTTGGAGAAATATCTGCTACCATTTGACGCTGAGCCCAAAGACCTTTACGCGTCTGCACTGCCTATGCGTGAGATTTCCTATATTCTGAACCGCATAAACTCAGAACGGCTCATCTTTATAGCTGATTCCTGCTACAGTGGCGCAAGCGGCGGACGCACTGTCAGCATTGAAGGCACACGGGCGAATATATCTGATACCTATATCAATAGAATTTCCAGCGGAAAAGGAAGGGTCATAATGACAGCCAGTTCTGCAAATGAGGTCAGCGTGGAGGATGATACTCTTCAGCATGGCATATTTACCTATTATTTGATTCAAGGATTGAAAGGCAATGCAGATTATGACAGTGATGGGCTCGTCACTGTCGATGAGGCTTATAGATTTGTGTCCAAAGAAGTTCCAAACGCAACAGGTCAAGAACAACATCCGGTAAAAACAGGCTCGGTTGAAGGACAACTTATCCTTGGCGTTGTAGACTGAAATGGGAGTTATTCAAATACCAAGAGGTTATCTTCCGAATTTAAATTGCTATTAAATTTACACCTTTTCAATCCCATATGTTTCCAGACAATCTTGGTAGCTATTAAAAACACACAAGCGGTTGAATTATACCTCAATCCAAAATTAGGCATGGGCGATGATATTATTTGCCACTCTTCTCCATTTAACCAAAATCTTAAATTTTGACTAGTTCCTGTGAAGATAGCGATTGATACGGAGCGGATGATTTCTTAGCTGGAGACCGTGGGTGTACAGGAGAAGTCCTAAAATAAAGCAAGGTATTTCACCCTGCTTTATTCAAAAGATGTTTGCTGAAACTATTCTGGTATCTCAAAAGATCCAGTACTATTCGTACAAAGAGCAAAATTGTTTGGTGGCATTGACTGTGCCCTCCTTATCCGTTTGGATTGACGATCCCCTGTGGCTTCTTTCCACTTCCCAGTGCCACCATAAATCTTTTTATTACGGAAAACTATGTAGTCACCGTCTGAATCCAACCATTTCATAAAACAATCCATATCCCATTTATCGTTTTTAATTCCTAATATACATTTTTCAAAAGTAGCGAAGGTTTCAAGTAGTTTGAAATCGTTATTACTCCAACCAATACCTCGAGCCTCACAACTCTTTGTTTCCATATCTTCGGCTTCTGAAAGATTGTCGCAGGTTCCAGCGACACAGAGAGTGACGTCTATCGCTTGTTGTTTTGCTTGCGGTGTTATTTGAAAGCAAAACAAGATGGTGAACAGGATTGACGAACAGACTAATAATTGAGTTTTCATTTTTTCCTCCTCTTCGTTGTGGTGGCACAAGGCACCGTTGAGAAAAGTTTGAAGCGGCATGGAATAATGAGTTATTCAATAAATAATAAACACCATTCCTAACGGGTAAATGGAACAATGTGGTGGTGGGATGGATTAGAGATAATTACCGTGAAGTTACCGATTGACAGGCGCTGGATAATTTACTTTCAGGAAACTGAACAGGAATGTCTCAATGTACTGGTATTGTGAGTTATGTTGAGATTCGAAACGGTGTTATTTATTGTTTTACACAAAGTCCACACTGGTCTCCCCTAGACTTTTTATCATAACGGACATCCACACTCCCCAAAAACAACTTGACAGGAAACGCACTACATCATAAATTAGCCCTAACGTGGATAATGAATATCCAGAATAGAGCTATTATTAAAACTTGGAGGAGCGTTATGTTTGACGAAAGATTTATGATGGTTGTTAGTAAGGAAGGGGTTGTTTCCATAGTATCCTGCTCTGATAACGAAGCTCATGTGGTAAATACATGGAATTCTTACTTGGCTTTTCCCGGTGAAGAACGAATCCTTATCCCAGTGTATGGAATGAGAAAGACACAGAAGAAAGTTGAGCAAAACCCAAACGTATTGCTTACTTTAGGGACTAAAGAGGTCGAAGGGAAAATGGGTCCTGGCACTGGATATCTTATCAAGGGGACAGCGAAATTCATGAAATCCGGCCCGGAGTTTGATATTATGAAGCAAAAGTTTTCCTGGGCTAATCGAGTTCTTGAGGTCACTGTTTCATCTGTGAAACAGACTATTTAGGCTTTTATTTTGCTTTGTCTTACAAGAAGCGACACCTCCTGATCATTAATGCTGGAAAAGACTGATCTGAGCAGCAAGCATTGGGAGGTAGTCGTTCTAATTCATGATTAATTATGTCCGGAAAGACAACCATGTCCAAATTGCTTATTGAGATTCCCATCCTGCTAAAGAAAATAATAGAAGAGATGTAGATCAAAAAGAGTAATTCCACTTTAGTATTGGAGCGTCCAATGCAGTTCAGTGTTGGTGTAGAGTATGCATTTCATTCGTTGTTTTATATGGTTGATCTTCCAAAAGGTAAGACCGTCGGAATCAGACAAATAGCGGAGTTGAATGCAATCTCAGAGACTTACCTCTCAAAAGCTTTTGCTAAGTTGAGAAAAGCTAGCATTGTTCGGTCAATACCTGGTGTTAAGGGTGGTTACGAGTTAGCCAGACCTGCCGAGGAAATATCTTTTTGGGATATCATTGAAGCTATCGAAGGTCCCTCATTCTATTTTCAGTGTGCCGAAATCCGCAAAAAGAACATTTTTGTAGATGATCCGTCTGTTTTTACAGATAAGTGTCCGTGCTTGATTAAAGTGGTTATACAAGAAGCGGAGGAGCTTTTTAGAGATAGATTACGGACGAAATCACTGCGCTGGCTGTATAATCAAGTACGCAGCGATTTTCCTGATGATAAGAAGAATGCCATTGATAATTGGATCAAGGCGATATGATTCTCAACGGCGCTGTTCATCATATTCGAACCAGGCCGGTTCCCAATGGCACGAGGTGCGCTCTGCCAATGTTAAGCGTCTGAAAGAGTCCAGTCTTTAATCTTGTTCCTCTCAAATAACAAAGCCCATAACTTGTTGATTATTCGTTAAATGTTCTTTTTGTTACTTCTATAATAAATGCCGGGGGCTTTTTGCCCCGGTTGGGATGCTGTCACGTTACTGCTGGACCAATACTGGATGACTGACTGAGTGGAAACTGAAGGGGGACAGGTGGAATGTAAATTTGTACAATGTTGATATTGAGAATAGTTTTTCAACTCAATAGCTTCAAAGTTCCATTTGATCTGACAGATTCCAAGAGAACCAGCTAGCTAGGCAACATTGCTGTCTACGTCAGGCTAACACTATATTTGCTTACCGGCGAGGATACAGTCGTTTCAATTGAAGAAATTTGATAGGCAATCGCTACAATGAAGACGATCTGTTATGTTGATATGTGTCTTGTACATCCCGTGGATAGTTTCGCTGGAAGGCTGTCAGGTTAAGTTGAAACCTGCAGAATATAGGTGTCAGATCGGATCTCGATTTCTACACAATCATATGTTTGCCAGAACCTTACGCCTTGCTGCAGCTGAGCGGCGCAATGCTGACACCTGATCATCAACATAGTCATACACGCAGGGCGTCTTGTTTTCAGCCGGTCGCATGATCCTGCCGATCACCTGCAGCAGGCGGCCCTCAAAGGTGATCGGGGTGGTCAGAAACAGAGTGGAGAGGTTTGAGCAGTCGAACCCCTCACTGATCAGCTGGAGGGTTGCCACCAGAACCTGGACCGCTCCTCTCTGGACATCATTGACAATGGCTGATCGCTGCTCGGCCGGGGTCTGTCCGGTGAGCAGTTCTACGTGAACGGCATAGTGCTCGAGAATATCAACAAATATCCTGCAGTGACTCAAGCGATCGGAGACGACAAGAACCGTTCCTTCCGACTGGTTCCGAACAACCGCCAGGATATCATCAACGATCATTCGGTTTCGCCCTTCATGTTTTGTAAGCGCGCTAATCAGGGCCTGGTAATCGCCCCGGTAGTGATAGGAAAAGTCTGTCTTTTTCCTGACAAGTTTCGGTTTCAGGATAGCCCCTGTCACCTTCAGGTTCAACTGGTCCACCGTATGGGCACGATCCCCCATGAAATAGTAGATCAGTTTCGTCATGCCCGCGTCGCTTCTGAATGCTGTCGCCGAGAGACCGAGAAGGTAGTAGCTGTCAAAACATGAAACAACATCGGTAAAAAGCGTGGCAGGCACACGGTGGCATTCATCGACAATGAGATGGCCAAAACGGGGCACCAGTTCAGCCGTTCTTTTCCGGGCACTGTTTACAATTGCAATGGTGAGCTCTCTGATCTCAAAATGTCCATCCCCGACCAGGCCGGCATCCACACCGAGAAACTCAT
This sequence comes from uncultured delta proteobacterium, assembly GCA_963696725.1. Lineage (GTDB taxonomy): Bacteria > Desulfobacterota > Desulfobulbia > Desulfobulbales > Desulfocapsaceae > MADRE3. Next base: position 577,696 of record CAVOLI010000006.1, on the reverse strand, counting down.
GCGCCCGCTCCTGCCACTGGTAGAGAAGCTCCTTGGTATGCACCACGACGAGGGCGGGCTGCCTCCTTCTGGCAATGACAGCAAGCGCCATCACCGTCTTGCCGCTGCCGGTACCTGCCTCCAGAACGCCAAAAGAACGGGAGCAGACCGCATTAACCGCTGTTTCCTGATACTCCCTCAAATGTCCTGAGAATTGAAAATCATGATTTTCAAGAAGACGGCGGTTATCGACAATTTCCGGGTCAACACCGGTAATTTCCCTGCAGAGAAGCACGGCCTGGTTGGAAAAACCTCTGGGAAAACAAATCCCGTTTGGAACTGATTCGTAATAACTCAATTTCGGTTTCAGCCGCTTGCCGATCCAGCGACCATAACGCTTGGCCGCAGTATACTTGGGGTTGTCGATCGTCAGCTTCTCCTTTATTGCCCGTTCCAGTTCCAATTCAGGGTGATCGATGAAACAGTTGGTCGAAACAGTCAAGGTTGCCATGATACGATCAGTTCTTTCTTTTTGACGAGCCAAAGAGAATTGTTGTTCCCCGGCTTTGATTATATTAGGATATCATTTCAATTTCTGGATGACGTTATCTATATACCAGTTGTGGGTGTTGTCAGCCAGATAAGAAACCGCTCTATTCTGTCCGCCGACATGTGAAGGTGATAGCTATGGCTCGAACTATCCTGATATTGTGCTCATTGATTATCCTGCTCGGCAATCCCGTTCATGCCAGAGGCAATGACGCTCAAACCTTGACGCTGACAATTCCTGAATCGGTGCTTGTCGAGGCTGTTCGAAAAAGTCTGCCCTTTCTGCTCGACACCGGATCCGATACGGTAGAGGGTTCTATCTGGATCCAGAGCATCGAAAACCTGCAACTCGACGATCAGCAGATCTCCGGGGTCGTCACAATGATCGGCAACGACATTCTAATCAGCACCAGCATCGCCGGCCAGCAGCTGCGGCTCAAGGTCGGCACGGTAAAACTGAGCTTTAATCTCGCCGCAGACAGCCGCTTTGAGGATTCCTCCCAGACATTGTTTATCAGGCCAACTGTCAAGGATCTGAAGACGGAGGAGGGTCAGGCAGGCGATGAGCTTGGGGTTCTGTTAATCGGCTTGTTCAACGGTCGGGAATTTCCACTGGCAATCGACAAATTGCAGCCAATTATCACCGATACCGGTGAGAAAAAACTGGCCATCGGCATGCGGATCAAAAATATCACCATTACCAGAGATATGTTGTCAGTGCAAATACTTCCGGATATCAGGACAATCAAATAGACAAAGAGCCGATCCTGAAGAAAACTGCGGGCAGCTGCTTTTCCTGACTGAGTGACGCATTCTCTTTACAGAGTATAATAAGCATATTGACTCCATCTGAGCCATGTATACTACCACAATGAGGTACTATTCAAAGTATTTTCGGGATGTTGTATGTTTATTCTTGCTATTTTTGATAAAAATTATCATTATCGGTAACGATTTTATCGAGTCGGAGTTGCTGTGCAGCTCCATCCACAACAATTCTTTTTAAAAGGAGTGTCTCATGAGCAAAACAACTGAAAATCTGAATGCTGCCTTTGCAGGTGAATCGATGGCCCGCAATAAGTACACCTTTTTTGCAAAAGTTGCCCGCAAGGAAGGTTACCACTATATCGCCAAGCTTTTCGAAGAAACCGCGGACAACGAAATGCGTCACGCAAATGATCATTTCAAACTCCTCGGGGGCATCGGAGCTACTGCGGCAAATCTAAAGGAAGCCATTGAAGGGGAAGATTACGAAACAAAAACCATGTACCCTGAATTTGCGGCAACTGCAAAAGAGGAAGGCAACCTTGAAGCGGCAATGCTCTGTGAACAAATTGCCAAAGTCGAGGCACATCATCGCGATCGCTATAAAAAACTGCTGGCACACGTTGAAAACGGAACGGTTTTCAAACGTGACAAGCCGATCCAGTGGAAATGCAGCCTCTGTGGCTATATCCATGAAGGCACCGAGCCCCCGACAAAATGTCCTACCTGCAAACACCCCAAAGAGTATTATGAGCCGGCAAATCTGGAAGACGATATCTGATTAATATCCCTAAAGTCTTTATTTCAAAGAAGCGTATCTGATTTCGATCGGATACGCTTCTTTTGTTTCAGCCTCCTCAGCCGGATATTTACCTGAAATCAGAAAAGGTGCTCCTCTCTGTCGGCAAAATAGGCTATGATGATGTTTATTCACTATTAAATTCGACAAAACAGAGGTCTTTCATGCGCCGCATTTTGTATTGTTTTGCTCTCTTTACTCTCCTCGTCTTTCTTCCGGGTGGCTGTTCAAACAGACAGATAAGCGAGCAGCCTGCAGCAGAAATTGACACACGATTGCTCACGCCTTTCGACTCCCCTGTCACCTTTACCGGCTCAATTCCCTGTGATGGCTGCCTGCAGGTGGACATTGCCCTGAATATCAGGCCTGACGGGATTTATCAATTACGGAAAACCTCACGGATGGAACAGGGGAAGAGTTCAAGTGCTTCGCAGATGGGAAAATGGCTGTACAGAGCCGAGGGAAATTTTCTCATTCTCGGCAAAGAGATGGGACGTCTGAAGACCTATGTGCTTGAAGACATTAACCGACTCAGCTTTGTCGAGTGGCAAGGCGGTGAAAATGACGAACAGATCCAGTACGAACTGACCAGAGCTCCTACCCCTGCAGCATTTGATGATATTGTCAAAATCAGGGGATTGTTCGCTGTCAGCAGCGGGGTGGCGACGCTTAAAGAATGTTCAAGCCAGGTAACATTTCCACTCAGTCCCGCTGGAGACTTCAACACTGCCCTGCAGCACTATATGAATACCCCTCATGATGCTGACCGGCCGATGCTGGTATCGATTCTCGGAAGACTCGTGCAGCATAACCGGGAAGAATTGGTTATAGAACAATTCAGAAAATTTTATCCCGACAGTGACTGTCGCGGAAACAAGATCAAAACGAGTCTGACCGGTACGCACTGGCAGCTGGTTGAAATACAAGGCAGCGGATGGCCAGAGATGACCGAGAGAAGAGCCCACCTGCTTCTCAATCACGACAAGACCATGGAAGGCTTCAGCGGTTGTAATAAAATTTCCGGCACCTTTCTGGTCAAAGGCGATGTATTGTTGATCAACAGGGAGCCCCTGACCCGGATAGCCTGTCCAGGCAGCATGGAAGGAGAAAACCGGTTGATCTCTGTTCTAAACGATGTTGAATCGTATCGTATCGAAGAAAACATCCTGGAACTTATCGACCAGAATGATCAGGTGCTGGCTAAATTTCTGGCAGGTCCATAGCATATTCCAGGGTTTAAGAGGACGCATGATATGATAGTTCCGGTCATGAAAAAAGAGATACATCTGCGCCTGATAAAAAGACTTTTTACTGCCTGGCTGGTCTCAACAATCATTGGCCTGACGGCTGTCGCTACGGTTGAGTTTAAAAAACTGGGCCCTGCCCTTACCAGAAATGCTGTCAAAGAGAGCAGCGTGTTCACGTTGCTGCTGAACGATTATCATAAAAATCCTGATGAGGAACATCTCACCCGGCTGAAGCAGATGACGGCGTCCGCTCTGGAGCAGACTTCATTTATCCTTGTCGATCTAATGAGCCCTGACAGAGAAACGCTGGCAAGCGTATCTCTGCCGGCGGCAACAGCCGCGGAAGATGCGTTTGCGGCAAAGGACATGATGATCATTGTCGGAAAACATGCCGATGGAGGCTGGATCTTTGCCAATAAACGGATATACCACAAAACGGCAATTCCCGTTTTCGGCTCAGGCGAAAAGCTGAGCGGTTATCTGACGGGAATCTATCTGGTATCGATTGCAGAGTCTTCCGAAATTATCAATCGATTCCTGCTCAGTTTTGTTATCTGCATAGCAGCGATTTCCCTGTGCACGCTCCTCTGTTATTTCGGTTTTTTGTTCATGAACAACCATCTTATTCGCTCCGTCGGAGAACTCAACAGAACCAATATTTTCCTGATCAAAAAACTCGGGAGTGCCCTTGCAAAAAGTGACAGCCAGGAAACTGACCATAATTCCAGAGTGCTGATATATGCAATGAGGCTTGCGGAAATCGTGAACCTCCCGCTCGAGCAGAGACGATCCCTTATCTATGGAGTATTCCTCCATGACATCGGCATGCTGTCAATAAGCCCGGCAATCCTTGTTAAAGAAGATGAGCTCGACAAAGAGGAGTTGAAAGAAATCGGTCAACACCCAAAACAAGGCGCTGAACTGATCAGGAAGTTCCGCTGGTTGCGAAATGCAGAGAAGGTTGTTCGATATCATCATGAGAACTATGACGGAAACGGCTATCCGGATGGCATAAAACATGAGAAAATCCCGATGACAGCCCGTATTTTCTCAATCGCTGACACCTTTGACGCCTTGACCTCGCCTCGTCCCTACAAAGATCCGCTGCCGCTGGACGAAAGCATGGCTATCATGGAGAAGGAAACCGGCCTGCACTTTGATCCGGTGCTGCTTTCTTCTTTTCTGCAGGTTGCGCCGCAGCTCTACGAAACCATACGGCAAAGCAAATCAATGGAACTGGACAAGGAAGTCGACAGGCTGCTTAAGAAATACCTGAAATACCGATAGGAAATTATGTCTGCCCTGGTCTATTCGGCTGTTTCCTCTACAGTATGACAATTTCGTCACCGGGAAACGCTTCACCCCCGGAGATGACTTTTGTAAAAAGGCCCTCCCGCGGCATAATACAGTCTCCGGTAGCCTTCTTGATTGCACAGCCGCTGTTATGACACTCCTTGCCTATCTGGGTGACCTGGAGGACAACCGAATCTCCGACCTGCAGCTTGTCGCCGATCCCGAGTCGCGCCAGATCGATACCCCGGGTGATGATGTTCTCGGCAAAGGCACCTGTTTTAAGTGATGGAAGATCCTTTTTCACCAGATCGATGCTCTCGGCTGCCAGCAGTGAAACCTGGCGGTGCCAGTCACCGCCGTGGGCGTCTCCTTCAATGCCCCACCCCTCCTTAAACAGAACAGAGGGTTGTTCCCGTTTGACAACTCCTTTTTTCTCACTTGTACACACAGCTTCCACATTTGCCATCCATTCACCTCTTATAACCAAAAAACCGGCAACATCTTTTCCATAAATCGCTCCGCTATCCGCGCTCGTATCATCCACCAATCGATGCCATGGATGGCTCACTCAGCCGACAATTAAGCGCTTCGGTTTCATGCCCGTCGGCATAGCGGTGATTCAAGCACGTGCGGATGGAATCCGACAGCTCGTCATCCTTCGCGCCATTTCTCAACGATTTCCTGAGATCAAGGACCCCTTCGTCATAAAGACAGGCCTTGAGCATTCCTTCCGGAGTAATGCGTACTTTGTTACAGGTCGCACAGAACCTCCTGGAGCGGCCCTCAATGACACCAACCGTTCCGGAAAAACCGGGAAGTTTGAACTCGCGGGCCGTTCCGTTAACACCGCTGTTATATTCCTGCAGTTTGGGGAAAATAGCCTGCAAACGCTTCCTAAGCGACTGTTGGGATTCCTTCTGGACCACTGAGCCTCCTGAAAACGGCATCCTCTCGATGAAACGCAGACTGATTTTTCGCTCCCGGACAAGTTCAGCAAGAGCGATTATCTCTTCATTGCCCGTATCTTCCATAACAACACTGTTTATTTTAAGCGGGATTTTCAGTTCAAGCGCGCGGTTCAATGTCAATAACACCCTGTCGAGATGGTCTCTACAGGTAATTTCCTTAAAACGATCTTTATCCAGAGTATCAAGACTCAGGTTGATTCCTGAGATACCAATCTCCTTCAATCCCTCGAGATAGCGATATGTTTCTACACCATTCGTGGTCAGATAAACCTGCTCGACACCAAGGTTCTTCTTAAGTGTCTTGATGAATTCATAGCAGCCACGCCTGACAAACGGCTCACCACCGGTAATTCGAACTTTGTTGATGCCGAGCCCTTGAAAGAGCCGGACCAATCGCTCGAGTTCTTCGTACGACAGGGTCTGTTCATGCGATATGGATGCAACACCCTCTTCCGGCATGCAATAGCGACACCTGAGATTACATCGATCGGTGATTGCCAGTCGCAGGTAGTTGATCGGACGGCCGTGATTATCAATCAATGACGAGTATCCCGACTGCTGATCGGGATCTCCGGGAAAATCAGTTCCAGGTTTCATTACTACTCCTTTTCAAATTCGGAAGGCGGGGCAGTTTCCAGCCCGACCCGTTCGGCCTCGAACCCTATTCGCAAGGACTGCCTGAACGTAGGCTCTTCAGCTCGGAGTCTTTTTCGTTTTGCTTTTCAATCTGCAGCGTCCACAGCATCCCACTATTGCCTGCAGCACGCAACCGTTTTTTTTACGGAGAACGCACGGTAAAGCTCATACGCCTCACGACACACATCCCTGCCTGCCTTTGAAAAAAGACAGGCGCCCAGAGGTAAATGGTAAGCATCGTTGCCTGCCGATACCGCTTTTATTTGCAGGCCAGCCAGTCTCCTCTTCCGTCAGGAGACAGCCGTGCGGATAGCTGCGATTATATCGGCTATCGGATCCATTTTTTCAAGGATCGCCACCGGTTCAACCCGATGGGCCTGTTCATGGATCAACCTGTCATTATAACCGGTAAAGAAAATGATCGGGATAGCGTATTTGTCCCTGATCTGTTGTGCGGCCTCTATGCCATTCATCCGACCTGCAAGCGTAACATCCATCAGGACTGCGGAAGGCCGGGTTTCACCTGCGTAGCGGACAGCATCTTCTCCCGTTGTGACCACGTCACCAACTTCGTAACCAGAGGCCCGCAGTTTTTTTGCAAGCATCATTCCGATAAGTACTTCATCTTCAACCACCATTATTTCTATTTTCTCGTCATTCATACCCGCACCCTGCCGGCCGGTTCCCCAAAGATGATTATAAAGGTGGTGCCGCCGCCGCACTCAACTGAAATTTCACCTCGGAGCTGTATTTTTACCAGGCTGTTTACCAGCTGCAGACCAAATGAGCTGCTCCCGTCAATGTCGACATGTTCCGGCAACCCTCGCCCGTCATCACTGATCTCAAGTCGTATCTTTTTATCATCCTCCCTCGTCAGCCTCAGGGAAACGGTACCGCTTCTTCCCTCCGGAAAGGCGTGTTTCAGCGCATTTGTAACAATTTCATTAATCACCAGTCCAAGCGGTATCGCATGATCAATAGTAATCGGCGCTGGATCAACGGTTAAGGTAAGTCCGATTCTTCCATCCGGAACCATGCTGCCGACCAGGGAATGTGCAACTTCTCCCAGGTAGGAACCGAGATCGATTTCGGAAAGATCCTGCGATTGATAGAGTTTTTCATGGACAAGCGCCATCGCCCGAATCCGGTTTTCGGTATCTTTGACTATGGATATTATTCTGTCGTCATCAACGTCCTGCATCTGTAAATCAAGCATCGAAATGATCACCAGCATATTGTTTTTTGTCCGGTGATAGATCTCTTTGAGCAGAATTTCTTTTTCTTCCAATGACTTGCGAAGCTGAATCTCCTGAGTGCGCAACCGTTCCTCATTCTGCTGAATAGTACTGACATCGGTCATGGTGCCGACCATTGCCATCTGATTCTGCCAGTTGGTGATTTTACCCCATATTTCAGCGTAGAACGTCGAGCCGTCGACGGCAACACAGCGGACGCGATAGGGCGCTATATCATTACCCTGAAGCCTTTTCTCCATATTTTCAGCAACCAGCGCCCTGTCCTTCTCCAAAACAAACTCCAGCGGGTTCCGGCCGATCAGATCCTGCGGGCGGGCTCGGAGCAAATCAGCCAACGACTGATTGACATAACTGAAACAGCCGTCGGTCAAGATATAGATACCGGCTTTATTTGCCTCAAGGGTATCATAATACTGCTGCTGACTGTTTTTTAAGGCTTCCGAAACAATTCGCCGGCTTTCCGCTTCCTTGCTGAGGAGATCGATGGTTTCCTCCAGTTCATTTTTCTTTTCAACAAGCTCCCGGTTTCTCTGCTCGACCTCAAGTTCAAGAGAATCCGCATAACGCTGCTGACGCTCCTGGGCCTGTTGCAGCCGCTCGACCATTGAATTGAATGAGGCGGCAAGGGCACCGGTCTCATCACGGGTGGTGACCGGGCAGCGCACCGACAGATCACCCCTGGCGACTGTCGTGGTGGCAGCAGCAAGAGTCCGCAGCGGCGTGACGAGATACTTCACTGACAGAAAAACAATGGCAAGCGCAGTAAAAATCGTCAGCAAAGAGAGCCGCAGACCATTTCGCTCTATGGTAATGATTGCTTTCTCCAGTGTGGTACGACTCTGTATAACAGCGGCAAACATATCCTTCTGCCGGACGACCAGAGCAAAGACCCAGTCAAGCTCCGGCAGCCTGCTGGTGGCGACGATGAGCGGGTCATCTTTCAGGTCGAGCCTGGAAAAGCTCTCCCTCCCGCCTGCTATCAGGACGCCCAGCTCCCTTATTTCCCGTATACTCGAATCTGCAAAGGTCAGCTCAAGGCTGTCGGATGAATCACTGAAACGGCCTGGATCAAAAGGGATACCGAAATTCTTGTAGTACTTTTCTGGAAAAGCGATCAACCGGCCGTTATTATCCGTTAAAAAAGCAAAAAGAACCGTATTTTCCGAATCAGGTTCATCAATGGCAAGGATATCTTCTATTATTGTATCGAGAGGCACATCAATTCCGGTAATACCGCGAAATATACCGCTTTCATCATGTATCGGTGCCGATGCGGTAAGCATGAGTCCGTCATTTACATCATCCTTGTAGACATCCGTCCACCTGACACCGGGGGTTACATCGTTTGATCGAGTAAATATTGTCACCGGCTGGCCATCACGAAGATCAAAGACGGACAGGGGCGGCAGGTTGAGTACGGTCTTTTTGTTCTTCACGTGATAGGTGCAATACTGGCCAATCCCGGATGTGGTTATCATATGACTGGCGAGGACTTCGGGATTTTCATCAAGCACCCTGATGAAAAGCGGCGTCATGTGGGTAAGGGCATCGAGTTGTTTTTGCGCTTCAGCCCCCAGATGAGGTGAACCCCAGTACATCGAGACAAGCGGATCATTGTTTGTACTGGCCCAGAATCCGTTCTGCGGCAGGATAGTATAGTGGGTTTGGTAGCGCGGTTTTTCTGAGAAATAGGCGAGATCTGAATAAATTGTTCCGGCATGAGTGCCGAGCATTCCTGCAGAAGCCCGAATACGGTCAAAAAATCCCTGATAACGGTCTGCCCGCTCCTTGGTGATCTTTTTCAGATAGGAAAATGCATGTGAGCGGATCTGCTGCTCACTCACGGCGGAGACTTCATTGGCATATCGGTTAATTGCCTTGAGTGAGATATAGGTAAGGGGTGCAATCGCCAGTATAATCACGGCCGTAAGTGTAATGAAAAGCTTTATTCCCAGGCGTGAAGAAATTTTTTCCATCATGAATAAAATCGGGGCAGGAGAAAAATTTTCAAAAGGATCTGCTGAAAGAGATTATCTTGGCATGATCACCGATCCGCGCCTGGATCATCATTGCCGGATGACACGGACACGCTGCTGATATTTTATTATCGTGGAATTGCTGCAAAGTCAATGACAGTTATAATTTCCGGACGGCCTGAAAATCATGCGGCTCAATTCTTTGCGTTATGCTAAGGTGCTCCCTGCTAATTCGATCCGCACAGGGGTAATCCATTGGTTGCGGCGTGACAATTAATCAGTCGGTCAACGGAGTTCAATATGCACCGTGAACGTTTGCAGCGGCTTTTCAAAGCCATGGAGCAGCTGGAAATAGATGCCATCGCCTTAAATGCCGGTCCAAGCCTTACCTATCTCACGGGCCTCCACTTCCACCTGATGGAACGGCCGGTTACCCTGCTCGCGTCACCAGGAGAACGACCGGTTCTCATTCTCCCGGAACTTGAGCAGAAAAAACTCGACCAGTCAGCCTGCCGGCTCGACGCATTTACCTACCCGGAAAATCCGGCCGGCTGGGGAGACGTATTCAAACAGGGGTTGTCCGGATTGAAACCGAAAGGTAAAAAGATCGGCGTCGAACCCCGGCAGCTCAGATTACTTGAGTACAATTATTTATCTTCCATCGATGACACGTTAATCTTCACAGATGCTTCGGCGCTGATCGCCTCGCTGCGATCTGTCAAAGAGCGCACCGAAATCGATTCCATGAAGCAGGCGGTCAAGATAGCGCAGGAAGCCCTGAAAGCAACCCTTCCCCTGGCCAGAATCGGCATGAGTGAAAAGGAGCTGGCCAACGAGCTGGTCGTTCAGCTGCTCAGGCAGGGATCAGACCCGGCGCTGCCCTTTTCCCCTATTGTCTCTAGCGGTCCAAACGGCGCAAATCCTCATGCAAAACCGTCCGAGCGAAAACTGTCAGCGGGCGACCTGTTGATCATTGACTGGGGAGCCTCCTGCCAGGATTATGTTTCAGATCTGACACGTACCTTCGCCGTTGGCGAGATAGCTCCTGAATATCAACGCATCCACTCCATCGTGCAAATGGCGAACAAGGCCGGACGGGAAGCCGGCAAACCCGGTGTTTCCTGCAAAACCGTAGATCAAGCAGCCCGCTCTGTTATCGAATCGGCAGGTTATGGCGAGAAATTCACTCACCGCACCGGCCACGGCATCGGCATGGAGTGCCACGAGGATCCATATATTCGCGCAGACAACGGGCAGATTCTTGAAGAAGGGATGACCTATACGGTAGAACCCGGAATATATCTGGATGGGAAAAACGGCGTCAGAATAGAAGATAACGTTGTCGTCACGGCAGCTGGAGCCGAGTCTTTGAGTAATCTGCCGCGCGAGCTCGCAACTATCGGTTGATAGAGCTTTGTTCTTGCTGCTCCGCTGAGAGGACAAGGAGTTGTTGTGGTTATCCGAGCTAGAAAAATGTGCATTACCCTTTCAATCGGTTTGGCAGGAGCGCTGACAGCCCAGGCCTTGGATCTTCCCGCCGCTGCACTTCTCGGGGCGACAATAGCCGTATCCTGCGCCTCTCTGCTGCGTATCACTCAGGATATCCCCTTCATTTTAAAGAATATTGCTTTTGCCGTTATCGGCTTTTCCCTGGGAAGCAGCATTACCACAGAAGCACTCGCCGACCTGTCAAAGTGGCCGGCCAGCCTGACGATTCTGGGAATCGCTGTTATCGCCATTGTCTATTTGGGTGGCAGGCTGCTGGAAAAATACTTTCATGAGAGCCGAGAGACCGGCTTCCTGGCAACCTCACCCGGCGCACTTGTCTATGTTTTCGCGCTTGCTGCCGAAGGGCAGGGCGACATCAGGTCAATTGCCGTTATCCAGACAATCAGGCTGGTGGCGATAATCACTACCATTCCTTTTATTCTCAGCCACCTCGGCCTGCACCCGGAGCAGGCTCCGGGCAGCGACACCGTCTCAATGGAACTCATCTCCTTCAGTATGCTTTTTGCCGGCGCCCTTGCGCTCGGCTGGCTTTTCGACAGACTCAGAGTTCCGGCGGCTTTTTTTCTTGCCGGTATATGCATAAGTGGAATTACCCACCTGTCCGGATTGGCTGTCGGCCGCCCTGACGATACTGTCATTTTTGTTGGTTTTACCATTACCGGATCACTCGTCGGAGCAAGATTCTCGACGATCCCCCTGGCGGACCTGAGAAATCTCTTCTGGGGATCAATCGCCGCCCTGGTGCTGTCTCTGTTCATCGCCTCAGTGTTCGCTGCAGCTGTTTCGAAATTCCTTGCACTTCCATTCGGTCAAGTTTTCGTAGCATTTGCTCCGGGCGGCGTAGAGGCTATGGCGGCAATGGCTTTATCATTGAATTATGACCCCGCCTATGTTGCTGTCCATCACCTTTTCCGTATATTTTTCCTGATCCTGGTGCTGCCTCTTTTCCTGAAAAAAATGCGGAAGAAATAGCGTCGCCTCGACAGCTGTGACAGAACTATTTTGAAGATTTCAAACATTAAGGGTGCAATCGGAAGCAAATCACTTATATTGTGCATATGAACAATAAACTGCCCCCATCTTCTGAAACCGTTACCGAGACGATACTTGAATCGATCTCCGATGGTGTCTTTACCGTCGACCACAACTGGCGAATCATGTCGTTTAACCGCGCCGCCGAAAAAATAACCGGCATCTCCAGGGATGAGGCAATCGGACGATACTGCTGGGAAGTCTTCCGCTCAAACATGTGCGAAAAAAATTGTGCATTAAAACGGACCATGGCAGAGGAAAAATCGTTTGTCAGCAGTTCAACCTACATTATCAACAGTGAGCGGCGGATGATCCCCATCCAGGTCTCGACATCACTGCTGAAAAATGAGCACAACGAGGTGCTTGGCGGAGTCGAGACCTTCCGGGACCACAGCCTGGTTGAAGAGCTTCGCCGTGAGATCAGCGGTAATTTTGAGTTGAACGATATGGTCAGCCGTTCAAAAAACATGCAGGATCTGTTTAAAATTCTCGAACAGGTATCCGAAAGCGACAGCACCGTTTTGATTGAAGGTGAAACCGGTACGGGTAAGGAGCTGCTCGCACGGGCAATCCATAACCTCTCTCTCCGGAAGGACAAGCAGTTTACCGCTATCAACTGTGGCGCGCTTCCGGACAGCCTCCTTGAATCGGAATTATTCGGATACAAGGCCGGAGCCTTTACCGATGCACGAGTCGATAAAGAGGGATTGTTTGCTGCCGCAGGCCATGGAACCATATTCCTCGATGAGATCGGTGACACCAGTTCCGCCTTTCAGGTCCGCCTGCTCAGGGTCCTCGAAGAGAAGGAATTTCAGCCGCTGGGCAGTACCGGAAGAATAAAGACAAACTGCCGTATCATCACCGCCACCAATAAAAATCTTGAAGAGCTCGTCAAGCTGTCCCAGTTCAGGCAGGATCTTTATTACCGCATCAACGTTATCAGACTCGAACTGCCGCCGCTCAGAGACCGAATTGAAGATGTCCCCCTTCTCACCGAACGTTTTATTGCAAAAATGAACAACAGCAAAGGGCGATACGTTTCAGGTATTGAATCCGAAGCGATGGCTCTCCTGCTCGCCCACGATTATCCCGGCAATATCAGGGAATTGGAAAATATCATCGAACACGGCTTTGTTCTCTGCAACGGGGAACTGCTTGAATGGCGCCATCTCCCTGCCTACCTGCGGACAGCAGCACCCCAATCGCAGCCTGCTGAGTCCCGGTATACCGCGCTGCAGGAAGCGGAACGAAAGACAATCATCACTGCGCTCCAGCAGTCAAAATACAACAGGTCTGCCGCCGCGTCCCGCCTGGGAATGCACAAAAGCACCTTGTTCAGAAAGATAAGAAAATTCGGCATCACCCTGCCTCAGATGGATGGACGTCACACCAAGAATGACGCGGATCTATAGTTGCAATAATGCGACTGTAGTTCCGTGTGACTGTACTCTATTTGCGCCCCTGCCTTCCTGCTCAGACCTCTTTTATTGACCTTTCTCTTCATTTTTCAGAATGTTATCATACATAGACAACATATGCCCACAATGGCACTGTCTTTGCTAGTACAGGTTAGACGATCAATGCTGCAGAGGAGAGGAGCAGATGAAGGTTGCAATCACAGTTTGGGGTAATCGGATATCCCCGGTGTTCGACTCAGCTCAAACCCTGTTGCTTGCCGATATACTCGATAGGAAAATAGTGGGCAAAAAATTAGAATTCATACCGCTTCTGGCTCCGGTCTCGATTGCCAGAAAAATTGTTGAACTTAATCCGGATTCATTGATATGCGGCGCCATCTCCCAACAGCCTGCAAAAATCATCGAGGATGCCGGAATTACCCTGGTGCCGTTCATCTCTGGAAAGGCTGAGTCCATACTGCGAGCCTACGCCGGGAACCTGGAAATACATCAGTTCTGCATGCCCGGTTGTGGCGGGGTCTGCCCGCGAAAAAAATATAATCATCTCAGCAATAAATCATGAAGTTCACTCAGGAAGAAAAACAGACAGGGGGAATCCAGCCAGGAGCTCGTTGCAAAGGAAAGGGATACTCTGCTGGTGACAACGGATATGGAAAAATTACACATTATTCTTCTCAGTAAAGAAGCGTCTTCTTTAAAAGAAATTGCCCATGTTTTGGCTGCTCAGGAAGGGTTTGCGGTTACCTGGCTGGCATCAGCCGAGCAGGCCTGGAACTACATGAGCAGCAATGCGATTGATGTAGCTGTCGTATCCGAAGAGCTGCAGGATTGTACCGGGTTGCACTTCGTTAAGAAGCTGGCGGCGGCAAATCCTTTCGTGAATTGCGCTCTGGCCTCATCTCTTTCTCATGATGCCTTTCACGAGGCTACGGAGGGTTACGGCGTTTTCATGCAGCTGCAGGTTCCCCCTACGGCCCAGTCAGCCTGCGACATGATTGAACTTCTGCAGAAAATTAACCAGTTAAGTCGATAACCTTTGCAAAGGAAATTTTATGATCATCAGTGTAGCCAGCGGCAAAGGCGGTACCGGTAAGACAATCATCTCGACAAATCTTGCCTTGAGTATCGACCGCAAAATGAAACTACTCGACTGCGATGTGGAAGAGCCGAACGCTCACCTCTTTATCAAGCCGGAAATTCTCACGGACGAAACAGTCCATACCATGATTCCGGATATAGACCAGAGCATATGCAGCGGCTGCCGGAAATGTGCGGAAATCTGCAGGTTTAATGCCCTGACCGTGATCGGCAAGAAGGTTATCGTCTTCCCGGAGCTCTGTCACAGCTGCGGGGGGTGCGTTGTCGTCTGCCCGGAAAATGCCGTCCGGGAGGGCGCCAGGGAGCTTGGAACCGTGGAAACCGGAACACGGGACAAACTCACCTTTATCAAGGGTACCATGCGTGTCGGGGAAGCAATGTCTCCTCCGTTGATCAGAAAGGTGCGAAGTAAAGTCGACAAGGGTGATCTGGTGATCATTGATGCTCCTCCCGGGACCTCATGCCCGGTCATCACCGCGATGAAGAATACTGATTTCGTCCTGCTTGTTACCGAACCGACCCCGTTCGGTCTGCATGACCTCAAACTGGCGGCTGAAGCGGTAAAAGTGCTCGGCATCCCCTGCGGCATTGTTATCAATCGCTCAGATATTGGAGATCATTCTGTCCAGGAATATGCGATGCGGGAAGACATACCTGTTCTGCTTGAGATACCTTTTGACCGCCGGATTGCGGAGATCTATTCACAGGGCCACCTGCTCATTGAAGCGTTTCCAACCTGGCGCCAGGCTTTTAAAATATTGTATCGAGACATCCTGGAAATTATTGAATCAAAACAGGTAACACAATGAAAGAACTCGTAATAGTCAGCGGCAAAGGCGGAACAGGAAAAACAAGTATCACCGCCGCCTTTGCCTCCATGGCAAGAAATTGTGTTCTTTGTGACAGTGATGTTGATGCTGCGGATCTTCATCTGCTGATGAACCCTATGCCATATTCTACCAACGATTTTATCGGCGGTTCAATCGCAACCATCAGGCAGAAGGATTGCAACTCATGCGGAACCTGTCTTGATCTCTGCAGATTTGAGGCGATCTCTGCGACATTCGAGATAGATCCGGTCAGCTGCGAGGGATGCGGCGTCTGTGTGGATTTCTGCCCGGAAAAGGCGATCGATTTTCCCAGGCAGAAATGTGGCGAATGGTTCCTCTCCGAGAGCAGGATGGGGCCGATGGTCCATGCCCGCCTCGGTATTGCCGAGGAAAATTCGGGAAAACTTGTCTCTCTGATCAGGCAGCAGGCACGTGCGCTCGCCGAACAGCAGGCACGCGAGCTGATACTCACCGACGGCCCGCCGGGTGTCGGTTGCCCGGTCATTGCCTCGATCACCGGAGCGACTGCCCTGCTGATTATCGTCGAGCCCAGCCTATCCTCTCTCCATGACATGAGAAGGGTCGCCGAGCTTGCTCATCATTTCAGGATACCGCAGATGCTCTGCATAAACAAATATGACATTAACCGGGAGATTTCAGATCAAATCCAGGATGAAGCAGAACATCGGAACATCGCTGTTGTCGGGCGCATCCCCTTCGACCCGGCATTCACGCATTCGATGATTGCCGGCCAGAGTATAATCGAATATGGAAAAAGCCCCCGATTGGCTGAAGTTCTCACGTCAATCTGGAAGAAGGTCATAGACTCGGAACAGATGTGCACAGACAGTTCACAGATCATACCGATAATTTCAACAAAACAGTAAGGAGCAGAACATGACAACAATTCGTATCGCGATACCTTCCATGGGTGAAGGCGGGCTGGAAGGATTAAGGGCCGGCCACTTCGGACATTGCGAGGTATTTACCTTCATTGACGCAGAAGACGGAGAAATCATCTCAGTAACCACGATCCAGAACAAAGAGCATGTCCAGGGTGGCTGCATGGTTCCGGTCAACCTGCTGGCGGAACACAAAGTCAACGCCCTCATCGTCGGCGGCATCGGCATGCGTCCGCTGATGGGATTCAAGCAGGTCGGCATAGACGTCTACCACGATGCAGAACGGGCTGAAATAAAGCCGGTAATCGATGATATGCTGGCCGGGAAACTGCCCCTGATATCAGATGACCAGGTCTGCGGCGGCGGTGGCGGCGCCTAACCTTATTCTTTGGAGAAAGATATGAAAATTGCAATTAGTTCAAGAGGCCCGGAGCTGGCCAGTGAGGTTGACCCCCGTTTTGGCAGGGCGTCCTATATTCTTGTTATCGACACAGAAACATCGGAATTCGAAGCCCTCGACAACAGCGCCAATGTTAACGCCTTCAAAGGCGCCGGTATCCAGGCGGCCACCATGGTCAGCGACAAGGGGGCAGAAGTTCTGATGACAGGCTATTGCGGGCCAAAGGCCTTTCAGGTGCTCGAGGCTGCAGGAATTAAGGTCGTCAACGATGCCAGTGGGACCGTCTCTGAGTCTGTCGCCAGATTCAAGGCGGGCAAGGTTAACTATTCGAACTCAGCAAATGCAGAAGCTCACTGGTAATTAGATTCATTCAGGCAAGAGAAATGGCATGTAACGATCAGGAATTCGAGGCGCTCGTGCAGCAGCTCCAGAATCAGTCATTTGAAGATGCGCGGGCTGTTTTTGGCGAGAAAGGATTCGATAGATGGCGGAACCCAAAGTATCACGGACCAATGACGGATGCGGACAGCCATGCCCGCATCCGTGGCGGCTGTGGCGACAGCATGGAAATTTTTTTACAATTTGAGGACAACAGGGTAAACAAAGCATCCTATGTCACAGACGGCTGCGGTTCAAGCGCGCTGTGCGGATCATTCGCGGCAGAGCTTGCACATGGCAGAGACCCCGATGAGCTGTTCGAACTGAGTCCTGAAGATGTTCTGGAAACAATCGGGACATTTCCCAAAAAAGACGAACATTGCACAAAACTTGCCATTCTTGCGCTGCACGAGGCGGTAAACCGGTATCTGATCGAACGGGTCAAACATAAAATTTGATCGACCAATCAATGAAGAAAAGAATGGCAGCGCTCAGCTGGAAGCCTTAAACCAAATCACTGTCGGATCGCCCTGTTCCGCCTCTGGCACGCCGGAAGAACCTGTCAGGCTATACTCTGTGGATTCTGACGGTATCGCCCCGCAGATAGCGTTCTTTGCCCTTCTCCAGCAGAATGTGGCAATCAGGCGTTTCTCGATCTTTCGACAGCCTGACATAGCGGGTGCAGCCGCGAAAAGAAAGAACACCTTCCCTGACAGTGAATATCCTGTTTTTCCCTGATGATATGTCGTGCTCAAGTAGTGCGCTTCCATCCCGGTTACGATACACCAGATGTCCCTGCATCTTGCGAAGAGCAGGCAGCACCAGTTCATTGAAGAGTACTCCAACACCAAACGGGGGCCCCGGCAGACCAAAATAGAGTTTCCCTGCCAGTATTCCAAACAGGGTTGATTGCCCCGGCCGCAGGGCAACTGACCGGTAGATAATCTCGCCGCCGGCTTCCTCAAAGACTGTTTCAAGCAAGTCGTATTTCCCCGGACCCATACCGCCGGTACTGATGATGAGGTCTGTTTTACTGCGACTGACTGCAGACAGCAACTCTCGTAAATTCGCCGGGCTGTCCTGGGCAACACCGCAATCCTCCGGCACCGCCCTCCGGCTGTTGAGCAAAGCACCGAGCAGATAGCGGTTTGATGAGATTTTCTTGCCTGACGTAACCGCATCGCCGATTGAAACCAGTTCATTGCCGTTGCAGAAGAATGAAACGCTTACGCGCCGATACACTTCCAGGAACTGGTTGCCGGTTGTTGCCAACAACCCGATTTCTCTTGCTCCAAGGAGCGTTCCCTGGGGGATGACCGGGCTTGCCTGGGGAATAGATGACCCTCTGCTCTGAATGAAACGGGGCTGCATGTTCAAAGCTTTTTGAGGAATCTCAACCGTTTTTCCCGCACAAAAACAGTCTTCCTGCTGGACCACGCGTTCAGCACCAGCAGGCACCATGCCACCGGTCATGATGCGATACGCCTCGTCCGGCCCGATTTCGAGGCAGTGGCAGCGTCCGGCAGGAATTTCACCGATTATTCGATAGGACCGGCTGCCGCTGCCCGGATTCCCCTCACTTTTCCCAATAACAAATCCGTCCCGCAGGGACTGATCGTATCCGGGGTCGGGAAGCTCAGCGCACAGCTCGGTCGCGGCAACTCGCCAGAGGCTGTCAGTCAGCGGAACAATCTCAGTGCCTACGGGGGCGGCCTGAGCAAGGATGAGATCAAGCGCCTGCTCATAGGTGACGGAAGAAGATGGTTTTTCCACAACGAAATCTTATTGGATCAAGAGTTATCAAGCCTATTTGCCGAGACAGAACTGTTCGAAAACCACATCAAGCACGTCCTCGGTCGTTGTCTCGCCGACAACTTCACCCAGATAATCGAGACAATCGAGAATATCAATGGTCAGCAGATCACTGGTAAGCCCAGCTTCAATACCGTTGCAGATCGACAGGGACACTTTGAGCGCACGTTCCATTGCCGCCTTATGCCTGAGGTTGGGTGCGCAGCCCTCCTCCTGCCACTGCTCCCGGCCGCCGGTAACCCGATTGAAAATTGCATCCTTCAATGCTGTTATACCGTCCTGCTTGAGGGCCGAGACAGAAAGAGAATCCTTAAAAATCTGCTCATCCGCATCCCTGACGATATTCTCTTCGAGATCGCACTTATTAACGATTGTCATCGTCGGCTTATGGGATACTGATGCGAACAGCAACCGGTCATCATCAAGGAGTCTGCGGGCTCCGTCAACCAGGAACAGTACCAGATCCGCACGATTGATCTGATCCCGTGCGCGGTTGATTCCAAGCTGTTCAACCTCTTCAGCATTTTCACGTATTCCAGCAGTATCAATGATTCTCACCGGGATACCGTTGATATCAATATATTCCTCGATAGTATCTCTGGTCGTTCCAGGTATTGCGGTTACCAATGCCCGTTCTTCCTGGAGAAGGGTATTCAGCAGACTCGATTTACCTACGTTCGGCACCCCGACGATAACCACCGAGATACCATCGCGGATCATGCGACCACTGTCGGCGCTTTTGATCAACTGTTCAAGGGGGGCAACCACCTCGGATCGAAGCTGCCTGAGAACACCGCTGCGATCAACAATCTCAATATCTTCGTCCGGAAAGTCAATCGCCACCTCAAATAATGCCCGCACCTGAACAAGACACTGCCGAATCTGGTCAACGCGGCGGTAGAGTCTGCCGCTTAACTGTTCAAGCGCCAGGTCCACCCCTTTTCGTGTTCGGGCAGCAAGGATGTCGATGACCGCTTCAGCGCGAGTCAAATCAATGCGCCCGTTTAAGAATGCACGTTTGGTAAATTCCCCGGGGGCGGCCAGGTCGATGCCCAAAGACAGGGTCAGGTCAAGGATTGACTTCAGCACGAGATAACTGCCATGACAGTGAACCTCGACGACGTCTTCCCTCGTATAGGTTCGGGGTGCTCTCATGTAGACAACAAGAGCCTCGTCAAGCAGCAGATTATTTCCCGGCGATCTGATCTTACCGTAATAAAAACGATGAGAGTCATAGCTGCAGGCGGAGGATAGCGGATGAAAGATTGCCTTCAGGACTGTAAGGGATGCTGGGCCGCTCATCCTGATGATGCCAATTCCTCCAGCTCCCAGGGGCGTTGAAATCGCGGCAATTGTCGTACTGTCTGAATCATCGTAAATCATGCCGCCATCCTTGCTTTAAATAAAACAGGCCGGACATTGCTGACCGGCCTGTTTGCGAATCTGCACGCTGCATCTGTTTTCTTGCTTAGGTTCAGCTATCCTTCTTCCGGCTGGAATCACTTTTTTTCCGGTTCTGAGGCCTGCCCTTTTTCCTGCCGCCGGTTTTTCCTTTTCCCGGCTTATAAATCAGAACCTTCTTGAACAGCCCGTCCCCGACGCTCCGACTGCGAATGTCCGTATCATCCTGCAGTACCACATGAACAATCCTGCGCTCGGAAGGATTCAGCGAGGCGATAACCTGTGTCTTGCCATTTTGCTTAACCAGGGCCGCACAGTCAACAGCCTTTTCCCGCAACTCCTGATTGCGCCGCTCACGATAATCCCCGACATCGATGGCTAGACGGACCCGCTCAGAAATTTTCCGGGAAACGATCTTGCGGAGCAGATATTGAAGGCTGTCGAGCGTCCGCCCGTCTTCGCCGGTAAGATCGTCCTCAAACTCTCCGCTGACCTTGCAATGAACACTGCCCTCGATTATCTCGGCCTCGACCGTTGAAGGACAGGCCATCAACTCGAGAATTTTTCCAAGCTCGGCGCGAATTACCTCGAGGCTTACAGATGAGATTTCGACCGGTTCACGGGATTGGACTTTTCCGCCATTTTCCCCGTTGTCTTCATCGTCAGTCTCATCTATTTCTTCAGTCTTATCGAAAACGACTGGTGTTGAAACCGTTTTGTGCTCGCGGGGCTCGTTTTTTTTCTGAGGTCTCGGCTTTGCAGGCCGTGCTTTTTTCTTTGCTTTAGGCTCAGCAGCATCTTGGTCGGATTTAGGCTCAGCAGCATCTTGGCCGGATTTAGGCTCAGCAGCATCTTGGCCGGATTTAGGCTCAGCAGCAACTTGGCCGGATTTAGGCTCAGCAGCAACTTGGCCGGACTGAACCGTCACCCTTATATGTGCTTTCTTGCGGATAAGACCGAAAATTCCGGTTGAGCCGGTCTCGATCACTTCTATATCGAAGTTCTCCTGGGCGACATTAAGGGTGTCACACGCCTCTTTGATTGCTGAGGCAACATCTTTACCATAAAAGTCTTTTGCTTTCGGTGACATGATAATTCCCGATTATTTTTCGTCCTGAAACAACATGATCACTTTCTCAGCCAAAGTGATCAGGCGGTGACAGGCGCAGATTTTTTCTGCCGATTAATCAGATATTGCTGCAGTATCGACAACAGGTTGTTGACAAACCAGTAAAGAACAAGGCCCGATGCAAAGTTGAGAAACATGAAGGTGAAAATGACGGGCAGAAACATCATGATCTTAGCCTGGGTAGGATCGGCCGTTGTCGGAGTCATCTTCTGCTGCAGAAACATTGAGGCCCCCATCAGCAGGGTCAGGACCGGCAGGCCTCCAAGATATGGTATGTCAAATCCAAGAAAAAGGCGGTCCGGAGCCGACAGATCGGTTATCCACAGCATGAAGGGTGCATGGCGCAGCTCTATTGACTGAAGCAGGACTTTATAAAGCGCAAAAAACACAGGAATCTGCAGTACCATCGGCAAGCAACCACCCAGCGGGTTTACTTTATAGGTCTTGTAAAGATTCATCACCTCCTGGTTCATCCGGGCGGCATCATCTTTATATTTTTCTTTGATTTTGACCATTTTTGGTTGCAATTTCTGCATGTTTTTCATGGACTTAAGCCCTTTCTGGGTAATCGGCCAGAAAAGCGCCTTGAGGATCACCGTAACCAGGATGATGGCAATCCCGTAGTTGCCGAAAATGGAATAGAGCCAGTTGAGCAGATAAAGTGTCGGCTTGGCGATAACGTCAAACCAGCCAAAATTAACGATCTTCTCGAGATTATAGCCAGTCTCTTTCAGCACGGTCAGTTTTTTGGGACCATAGAACAAATCGTATTCATATGTTTTCTCAGTTCCCGGGGCAAGCGTGTCAAGCGCTGAAACAACATCGATAGACACAAGTTCATCCTGGGCGTTCATGGTAACGGCTTTTGTTTTATCCCGGGGGATAATTCCGGTCATGAAGTAGGTCCCTTCATAGGCAATCCAGTCAAATGTCCCCTGAACCGTCTTTTTGCCTTCTTTGAATTCCTTGAGTTTAAACTCCTGCAATCCCTCTTCATTGTAATATGCCGGACCCCTGAACAGCCATTGACTGCCTTTGTCCAGAGAGCCGAAGGGCATGTTCAGCTGGTGGATGCCGCCAGCGCCCTGGAGCGCCAGTCCGCCATTATTTTTAACTGTTACCGCATGCTTGATCAGATAACTGTCACGGCTGAACTCATAGGAGCGAACAATCTCAAGGCCGGCATCGCTGGCTGCCCGCATCAGGACAACACCACGGCCGGTCTGCTCATCAAAGGAGACAGCTTTGCTGTCAAGGGTATACAGGGTGTTGCCGGGAAAAGCGCTGCCCCAGGAAAAAGAGAGGGGATATCCCTGCTCCGGTGTGGTTTTTATCAGCTGCTCTCCGGTTGAATCATCGGAGCTTGTTTCATTATAATTTTTCAGGATAAAGCTGGTAACGACACCCCCAAGCTCGCTCAGAGTGACGGTATAGAGATCTGTATCGATCGTAATCTTTTCAGCCGTTCGGGCGGGTTGCTGAACAGTCGCCTGGGTGAGCGGCTCGGCCGCTGACACCACCGGCGGAGCTATCGCCTGCGGAGGTGGTTCTGCTGTCTGACTCTGCTGCGGTGCGACAGTGGTGGATGGCTCAGGAACGGACTGTTCGACAGGACCGACAAAAAAATACTGGTAGCCGACGAGGATAACAAATGAAATAATGATCGCCAGAAAGGCTCTGTACATATCCATGATCTTAATTACTCTTCAGGTCTAGTTGTGAATTGGTCCGCTCGCATTGGGTATCGCCGGGGGTCCGGAAACACCTAGGCAACCGGATCGTAGCCACCTCGTGAAAGCGGATGACACCGCAGAACGCGCCAGAGGCCCTTGAGCCCCCCGCGCAACGTTCCATAACGTTTAACAGCCTCAATGGTGTAAGCAGAACAGGTAGGATAAAAACGGCAGGTCTGAGGCAAAAGAGGAGAAATAAGGTATTGGTACCCTCGTATTAAAAAGATGGCTGCTCGAGCAGGTAACTTGAGTACAGACGCGCAATTCATCTTCTACATTGACTCCGCAATCATCAGTTTACTTACCGCCCGGATAATAAAATGTGGTGAATCAAGATCAAAATCAGGTCGAACAACAATGACGATATCGGCCCCCTGGGGATATTTTTTTCTGTTCAGCCGAAACGATTCCTTGAATATCCTTTTAATCCTGTTTCTGACAACCGCCCCTTTAATTTTTCTGCTTACACTAATGCCTATTCGGCTGTTATCACGGTCGTTCTCAAGAAAAATTATACTGAATCCTTTACCGTGCAACCGAGTCCCGTGCCTGTAAACTGTGTCAAAATCCCGAGATTTTCTTAACAGACACGCCTTGGGAAGGCCAAACTGCCGCAATTCAATCAGGCAGAGAGGCGCTTGCGTCCCCGGGCTCTTCGGGCGTTGATAACTGCACGTCCAGCTTTGGTCCGCATCCGAGCACGAAAGCCATGGCTTCTTTTACGCTTTGTGTTGCTCGGTTGAAAAGTTCTCTTACTCATATCATTTATTCCTCAAAATACTACCCCATGATCACGCATGGTTTAAGATATAACGAGCCGGAAAGATATTAGAAAGATGAGTATTTCTTATCCGACTTTCCTGCTTCACCATAAAAAAGAGTGACAGAATGGCAAAACACAAAAAGGTAATATTAAACATAGAAAGTAACCAGTGTCAATTATTTTCGCCGGTTCATCAACTCCATTTGTTGCACAACTGATCGAGCTGTGCTACTTTTTCCAGGATACTCGTAAGGCTGTCGCTTCAGACCACCTCGCAACCTGACCTCGCATATTCGAAATCACCATGGCACACGCTCAGAACATAACGCTCTATGACGATATAGACTGGCAATTGCTCTGGAAAAACAGCCGTCAGACAAAATCATGGAAAAGCAAGAACGCCGGCGAATGGTCACAAAAGTCAGCCTCCTTCGCACAGAGGACCAGGCATTCGCCCTATGTCAGGCAATTTCTGGACTCTGTTGCTGTCGACAGGAATACAACCCTGCTTGATGTCGGCTGCGGCCCGGGTACATTGGCTGTTCCATTCGCCCGCAAAGTATCGCGGGTCACCGCCATTGATTATTCCAGAGGGATGCTTGACCAGTTGGAAGCGTATGCCAGAGAAGAGGGTGTTCATAATATCACGACTATACAATGTGCCTGGGAAGACAGCTGGGAAGAAAAACAGATTGGCAGGCATGACCTGGTCATCGCCTCAAGATCGATGAATATCGAAGACCTGGCAGCAGGCATTGAGAAACTGCAAAAACACGCATTACGGCAGGTTGTCATTGCCGAGAGGATCGCCCCGACTCCGTATGACCCTGACGCCTTTGCCGCAATCGGCAGATCATTCAGTTCCGGCCCTGACTACATCTACACAATGAACATGCTCCATCACCTCGATATCCATCCGCGCATCGAACATATTGAATTAACTGCTGAACCCTGTTTTGAGAACCTCGATGAAGCCGTTCAGTCCTATAGATGGATGTTTCGAGACCTGAGTGAGGAAGAAGAACGGAAACTGACACTCTTTCTATCATCGAGGATCAGCAAGGCAAGTGACGATTCCATTGTTATCAAAAGAAACTACCCACAAAGATGGGCGCTCTTGTCCTGGGCCAAGAAAGCCTGACACCTGGCGAACATGACCGCTGTTATATACGCATAGGCAGCACACGGCACGATAATCTAAAAGAGAAACAAAGCACACTATGAGTGAAACGGATCTGTTTGACGTCGCTGTTATCGGAGCAGGACACGCCGGTTGCGAGGCAGCCCTGGCTGCAGCCCGAATGGGGTGCAAAACGATAGTCACGGTGATTAACGTCGACACCATCGGAGCCATGTCCTGCAACCCGGCTATCGGCGGCCTGGCGAAAGGGCATCTGGTGCGCGAGATAGATGCACTTGGCGGTGAAATGGCGAAAAACATTGACGAAACATCGATCCAGTTTCGCAAGCTCAACACCAGCAAGGGACCGGCGGTCAGATCATCCCGGGCACAGGCGGACCGGCTGCTCTATCGCCTGCGCATGAAAACCATCCTTGAAAATCAGGCAAACCTTACGGTGCGCCAGGCTGTCGTTGATTCCATCATCGTGGAAAACGGCACGGTAAAGGGAATAAAGACCTCGCTCGATGAGATCATCTCGGCAAAAACGGTAGTTGTTGCCACCGGCACGTTTCTCAACGGACTCATCCATATCGGTCTGAAAAATTTTCCGGCAGGGCGAATGGGGGACGCGCCCTCGCTGAGCCTGGCCGAGTGGTTTAAGGCGCAGGGATTTAACGTCGGCCGGATGAAAACAGGAACCGTTCCAAGAATTGATGCCAAAAGTATCAACTACGACGATCTGGAACCGCAGTACAGTGATGAACCTCCAACTTTTTTCGCTTACGGAAACAAGGGCGCTTATCGCCAGGAGCAGCGCCCCTGCTATATCACTTACACCAACGAAACAACCCACGATATCATCAGGAAATCGATAGATCAATCCCCGCTCTTTGCCGGGATTATCGAGGGGGTTGGAGCACGCTATTGTCCATCTATCGAAGACAAGGTGATGCGCTTTCCGGAAAAAGGACGCCACCAGATCTTTCTTGAGCCGGAAGGGCTGGAAACCGTCGAGGTCTACCCAAACGGGATGCCGACCAGTCTTCCCCTCTCTACCCAGGTCGAGATGATCAGGAGTGTCAAGGGGCTCGAGAACGCTGTTATTATCAGGCCGGGGTACGCAATTGAATACGATTATGTCGACCCGCTTGAACTCATGCCGTCACTTGAAACCAAAAAGATTAAGGGGCTTTTTCTTGCCGGCCAGATCAACGGAACCTCCGGGTATGAAGAAGCAGCCGCCCAGGGACTTATTGCGGCCATCAATGCTGCCCGCTCAACGAGAGCGCTTGAACCGCTTGTGCTCAATCGGTCACAGGCATATATCGGCGTACTGATTGATGACCTGGTGACGCTGGGGACACGCGAACCCTACAGGCTTTTTACTTCGCGGGCGGAATACAGGCTGCTGCTCAGAGAGGATAATGCCGACGCGCGGCTCTCCGAGATTGGCTATGAAATCGGCCTGCTCCCGGAAAAACAGTATAGAGCGTTTCAGAGAAAGCAGGCAGAAATCAGCTCGGCTCTTTCTCTGCTGGAGTCGACCTCAATACGCCCCACAAATGGGATAAATACAGTGCTCGACGGGCTGGGGAGTGCGCCTTTAAAAAAGAAATCATCACTGGCCGACCTGCTCCGCCGTCCCGAATTATCGATCAAGGATCTTACAGGCGTCATGCCTGAAGAAAACAGCGAAGGGATGCACCGCCTGCTGGGCTCTGAGTTCAAGGAAGAAGTTCAGCTGCAGGTAAAATTCAGCGGCTACATTGAGCGGCAGGGCGAGCAGGTGGCCCGGTTCAGAAAAATGGAGTCGATGACCATACCCGACGGCCTTGATTATTCAACCCTGTCCGGGCTTTCCAATGAAGTTACTGAGAAGCTGACCACGATCAAACCGTTGTCGCTTGGCCAGGCCTCACGAATTTCAGGCGTTACCCCGGCAGCGATTTCGATATTGCAGGTGCACCTGAGAAAAATCGGCAGCCACAGGAAACATGCAGAACTGCAGGACAACAAGAGATAAAATTCAACTCCCGGATCTCAATGCTCACCTTCCCTGAAATTGACCCCGTTCTCCTCCATCTCGGGCCCTTGAAGATTCGCTGGTACGGACTCATGTACGTACTTGGTTTTATTGCCAGTTATCTTCTCGTCAAAAAACAGATACGGGATTTTAAATTTGACCGGCTTGGTACCCATTTCGAAAATCTCAATATCGTCCTGATCATAGCTATCGTCCTCGGAGGCCGCCTTGGTTATGTCATCTTCTACAATCTTCCCTATTATCTTGAGAATCCCCTGGAAATCCCGGCAACGTGGTCGGGCGGCATGTCCTTTCATGGCGCCACAATCGGACTGATTGCCGCAGGATTTATTTTCTGCAGGTTAAAAAAGATAAACTTCTGGAAGACGGCAGATATCTATGCGGTGACGATACCTGTCGGGCTCGGACTTGGAAGAATTGGTAATTTCATAAATGGTGAATTGTTTGGAAGGGCCTCGGAGCTTCCATGGGCAATGGTTTTCCCGGGCGGGGGGCCCGTTGCCAGGCATCCTTCGCAACTCTACGAGGTCATTCTCGAAGGGATTTTTCTCTTTGCACTCCTCTGGGCAAATCGCCAAAAGCCCTGGCAGGCGAACAGCTCCTGGCCGCACGGCTCACTGCTTGCCCTCTTTCTTGTCGGTTATGGAATGTTTCGCTTTTTTGTTGAGTTTTTCCGGGAACCTGACCCTCAAATCGGCTTGATCTACGATCTGCTGACAATGGGCCAGCTGCTCAGCTGCATCATGATCGCTGCCGGGATCCTGCTCTGGATGCTGCGTGCTTCCGCAGCAGGAAAAACAGCTACTGAGACCTGACCCTGTTATAGAGTTTCTTGCCCGGCCGAAACTTGACAACGTTATGTGCAGGTATCGTCATCGCCTGGCCGGTTTGAGGATTTCTTCCCTTTTGTTCTGCGCGCTCTACCACCCGGAAGGAACCGAACCCGGACAGGGTCACACGTTCACCCCGCCCCATGGCTCCGGCCATGTGGGCAAGCACGCTTTCAAGTGCTTTTCCGGCAGTACTTTTGGTCAAATCGCCCGACTCCGCTATAGTGGCAACCAGTTCACTTTTATTCATTCCAACCTCTTTGTCAAAATAATATCCGATATCCTGAAATCTCGGGAACTATTACTGTTTTCAGCTGGAATTACAATTGTGGTAAATACCTATTTTTAGATAGGTATAACTACCTAGTCCTTCCTGACGCTCAGGTTGACAATGGCATTACAAACACCTGAAGGCTGGTATTCAAGGGGGAGCACGTCGAGTTTATCTGTAATAGTCAGAAAAGCAAAGGGGAAGATTCCGTGAGCCGATCCCGTGTCACAAAGGAGAAAAAGAGATTCATCCGGATAACACCCGCCTGAAACGGGTATGCGCATACTGGATGCCCCCGTATGGCGCCGCCGGGCAGCGGAGATCATTCAACAACCACATACCCATGGCGAACTGCATATTTGACCAGATCTACGCTGTTTTTCATTTTAAATTTCTTCAGAAGGTTAGACCGGTGATGGTCAATTGTCCGGGGACTCAGATTGAGTTTAGCCGCCATTTCTCTGGTAGTATGACCATCAACCACCATTGCCAGGATCTGCTTTTCACGCCTGGTCAAAACGCTGAGGGTGCCGGCCTCCCGTTTTCGATATGCTTTTAATGCGTCTTCGGTAAAATCATCCAGGAGATAAGGAGAAATATAGGTGTGGCCGTTGCTGATTTTTTCAATAGCAAGCAGAAGTTCACGATCCGAATCACTCTTGACAAGATAGCCGTCCGCCCCTACGGACATCGCCTGATAAAAAAACTGCTTGCTTTTATGCATAGTCAGCATCAGGATCTTCAATAAAGGATATTTTATCTTCAGCATTCTTGTCAGCTCGACTCCGTTAATTTTCGGCATCGAGATATCAAGAATGACCAGTTCCGGAAGATCCTTTTCCAGATAAACGAGGAGTTCCTCACCATCTTCGACTTCGCCGGCTATCTCCAGGTGTGTTTCCCTGGTGATAATATTCCTGATACCATGGCGAATCAGCACGTGATCATCAGCAAGAACGATTCGATAGCGACTGTTGTCCTGCACCATACCGACCCTCCTCAGATTTTCCGTGGGACCACCCCGATCTGTGGGCAATCCTCGAGCAACACACAGCGGTCGCAATGGGGGGAAACCGGCCTGCACATGCCCTGGCCAAAAGCTACGAGCAGGCTGTTAACCCGCTGCCAATATGGTTTCGGCAGTTTTTTTCTCAGAGCCTTCTCCGTTTCCAGCGGGTTCCTGGTTTTGACATACCCCCAGATATTCATAATGCGGTGAACGTGCGTATCTACGCAGATTGCCGGGATATCAAAGGCAACTGAAAGCACCAGGTTAGCAGTCTTTCTCCCGACTCCCGGCAAGCTCAGCAGCTCTTCTACTGTTTCAGGCACCCTGCCCTGGTATGTATCAACAAGCAGCCGGCAACACTGGACCAGATGACGCGCTTTGATCTTATAAAAGCCGACAGGATAAATAAGCTTTTGTATCTCTTCCTGATCAAGATCTGCCAGCTGCTCTGCATCAGCCGCCTGCATAAAGAGCCGTTCTGAAGCGAGAGCCGTTACCTCGTCTTTGGTTCGCGCCGAGAGAATGGTCGCGATCAATACCCGAAACGGGTCCGCCGTCTGCACGCCGATCAGATCCACCACAGGCACCCGGTAATCCCTGACCTCCTGCTCAAGTAGAGCTAAAAATCTTTCAATATCAATCAAGTTGGTGTACAAGCTTTATTTTTGCATGTTTATTTACAAGAAACAATCCATATAACGGCAGAACTTCTCTTTTCTAAAATTGCCAGGAAGATCCTTCGCAACTTATCACATTGCGGCACCAGTTTTCCATAAGAGATTTTCTCTTTTACATTGACAGAAAACGATACCGGACACCCGATTTTAATGTGCATCGGAGAAAACCAACATAACGCCATAGCCTGACGTACGATACCATGACCTGTAGCCAAGTAAAACCATTACCGGTTGACTCTGCTGAATGCAGAGACCGGGGATGGAGCGAAATCGATATCGTCCTGGTAACCGGTGATGCTTATGTTGACCACCCTTCTTTTGGCGTCTCTCTTATCGGCAGGCTCCTGGAGAACAGGGGGTATCGTGTTGCAGTCCTCCCCCAGCCCCGGTTCGATAACGAAGCTGACTTTAAGCGCTTCGGAAGACCGCGGCTGTTTTTTGGCATTTCGGCAGGCAACCTCGATTCCATTGTTGCCAACTACACCGGTAACGGCAAAGTCCGTGATGTAGATGCATTTTCTCCGGAGGGCAACCCCTGGCGGACATCGCGGCAGGCAAAAGATAACCGCAGGCGCCCGGACCGTGCTGTTCTCACCTACACGCAGCTTGCCCGCAGGGCATACCCCGGAGTGCAGGTTGTTCTGGGCGGCGTTGAGGCATCGCTCCGCCGTTTCGTCCATTTTGACTACAAGCAGGAAAGATTACGGGGCTCACACCTGGTCGATGCCAAGGCAGACCTGCTGATATACGGTATGGGGGAAAAGAGTGTCCTGCAGACTGCAGAAACTATCGCAGAGGGCAGGCGCACGGACAATATCCCGGGAACCTGTATCAGGCTCAATGACCCGGAGATGGCGCTTTTTCGCCGAAAGATGGATCTTTGCGGCACACCGGTCACCGAGCTGCCGTCATGGCAGGATATCCGGGAAAACAGCGCTCTTTTCATGACAGCTGAGATGGAAATAGACCGCCATGCGCGAGCGCTGAGCGATACTGTTCTCATCCAGAGACAACAGGCCATGTGGGTTGTCCAACACCCTCCGAACAAACCGCTTGATTCCGGGGAGATGGATCGCCTTTATGAACTGCCTTTCAGCCGCAGGCCTCATCCGTCTGCTCCCGACATACCTGCCTATTCGATGATAAAAGATTCCCTTACCATCGTTCGGGGCTGCTCCGGAAACTGTTCTTTTTGTGCCATCAGCCGCCACCAGGGCCCTGCGGTTACCAGCAGGAGTGTCGGCTCGATTGTTAAAGAGGCCCGCGCTCTTGCTGAAGGCGACAATTTCGGCGGAACAATCAGCGATCTTGGCGGACCGACAGCAAACCTCTATGGTACCAGCTGTGCCATCGGTTCATGCAGCCGGCATGACTGCCTGTATCCAAAAGTCTGTAAAAATCTGCTGATCGATGAAAAACGCTTTATCGAGATGCTGGATAAGGTAGGTGCAATAGAGAGAGTAAAACAGGTGTATATCTCTTCGGGGTTGAGAATGGAGCTTCTCAGGAAGACCCCGGAACTGATGCAGAAACTTATCGACAAGCATATTCCCGGCAGCCTGAAAATTGCCCCGGAACACACGGAAACCGAGGTTCTCAGATTGATGCACAAGGAGCCGCACAGCCAGTTGGTGGCATTTCTTGAAACGTTTAAAAACATGTCAAGAAAAGGTGACCGGAACCTTCAAATTACGCCGTATATCATCAGTGCTCATCCAGGCTGCACGAAGGAGCACACTGCAAGAATGGTGCGGAGATTGAAAAAGCTGGGGATTACCATCAGGCAGTTCCAGGATTTCACCCCGACACCGGGAACAATTTCTACAGCAATGTATGTCAGCAAAATTCACCGGGACACAGGCAAACCCATAGAGGTTGCCGACAGTCAGCGTGAGCGTAAAGCACAGCGCAGCCTGATTGAAAAAGACTTTTTTCAGGACAATACGCAACAGAAGAGGATTGCGGGCAATAAACGCCACATTCGTTTTGTGAAGGACAGGCGGCGCTGAAAAAAATACCCCCGAAGCAGTCAGAAATGCAGCATTTCGCCTACGATAATTATGGAAAAATGTGTTATTGTGGTTTCCTCGGGAAGATCAATGGTCAATGGTACAGACGAGCGCTTGGCGACAGTCTTGTATAGATGTGATATCAGCTTGTTGAGCCTCAATGGTCGGGAGTACGCCTAGTGGTCCCAGAGACAGGAAATTTATTTGATTTATCAGGAAAAGTAGCCGTGATTACCGGAGGTGGAGGCGATCTCTTCAGCGTCGTGTCGCGGGCTCTTGGGTCTCTGGGTGTTCGCGTTGCAGTGCTGGATATCGATCTTGGCAAGGCAGAGACTGCAGCAGAAAAAATCAAACGCACCGGTGGTCAGGCTTTGGCCCTGCAGTGCAATGTTCTTGATCCGGATGAATTACTCGAATGCAACCGAGCTATCGGCCGGGAGTGGGGAGCCATTGATCTTCTGATTCCCGGTGCCGGAGGCAATCACCCCGGTGGCACAACCTCTGAAGAAGTTCTGGAATTAAAGGCAAAAAAGCAGGTGGGCGGTAAAGATTTTTTTGATCTTGACTACACTGGATTTCGCCAGGTCTTTGACCTGAATTTTCTCGGAACTTTTTTAACGATCAAGACCTTCTCACATTCGATGGTGCAACAGGGGCATGGTTCAATCGTCAACATTTCATCCATGAGCGCACTGACACCGCTGACAAAAGTAGCAGCCTATTCTGCAGCAAAGGCGGCCGTGAGCAACTTCACCCAATGGCTGGCAGTCCACTTTGCACGCACGGGAGTAAGGGTGAATGCCATCGCTCCGGGTTTTTTTATGACGGAGCAGCTTCGCTTCCTCCATATTGACCAGGAGACCGGTGAGCTCACTGATCGGGCACGAAAGGTTATAGCGCACACACCGCTGGGCCGCTATGGAGTGCCGGAAGATCTGATCGGCACGATTGTCTGGCTTTCCTCCGATGCCTCAAAATTTGTTACAGGGATCATTGTTCCCATCGATGGCGGCTTTTCAGCCTATTCAATCTGACAGCGTCTGCCCGTTTCCCTGAGACAATGGCAACAGGGTGGCTTTCAGGCAGGTGCATAAGTAAATCTGAGAAAGGAATAAAATGGATTTTACACTCAACAACAAAGTTGTACTGGTCACCGGTGCCGCCGGTCCAATGGGATCAGCGGTGGCGAGAAAAATGATAAGCCAGGGATGTACGGTAGCGATGGTTGACATCAATTCGGAAGGTCTGCGAAAAAAGGCGGGAGAATTAGGAGCAAAGGCGCTGCCTTTTGTAGCCGACATCAAGGAATTTGCTGCCGTGGGAACGGCGTATGCAGAAATTGAGAAACAGCTGGGCGGTGTTGACATCCTCGTAAACAACGCCGGAATTCTTTCCAACAACAAAGCTCTGGAAACCTCCCCGCAGGAATGGACTAATGTCATGTCAGTCAACCTGGACGGCGCCTTTTATCTCTCTCAAAGAGTCATACCGTATATGAAATCAAAAGGCTGGGGCAGAATCATCAACACCTGCTC
Source organism: uncultured delta proteobacterium (assembly GCA_963696725.1). Classification (GTDB taxonomy): domain Bacteria; phylum Desulfobacterota; class Desulfobulbia; order Desulfobulbales; family Desulfocapsaceae; genus MADRE3. The sequence goes on along the minus strand of CAVOLI010000006.1, from coordinate 544,325 downwards.
TCTGGCCGCCAAAACGGGCGGCATAACAGCTGGCACCGCCTACACGACATCAAAGGGGGCCCTGACCTCCCTGACATTTTCCCTGGCCAGGGAACTGGCCGGGGCAGGCATAACGGTAAATGGAATATCACCTGCTTACGTGAAAACACCGATGATTACGGAACAACTCAATGAAGAGCAGCGACAGGAATTATTGAAACAGATTCCCGTTGGCCGCTTTTGCGAAACGGAAGAATTCGCCCACGTGGTTTCGTTTCTTGCTCACCCGTTAAGTGGATTCATCACCGGTGAAATCATTGATATAAACGGTGGGCTGCATTTTGACTGAAAACGATTATGCGCAGGTCGTACTGCGCTCAACCTGATACCTGGAACCCACGGGAGCAATAATGGAATATACACTGGAGTCAATGTACGGCCTGCAAAACGAGGTGGCTGTCATCACCGGAGGGTCCGGCAGCATTGGAGCCGAAGCGGGTTTAACGCTGGCCTCATTAGGAGCCAAGGTTGTTTTGCTGGGACGCAATGAAGAAAAACTCAAAAAAATTCAGGAACAGTATAACAACAGCGGTAGAGCATTAGACATCGACACCTTTGATATCCTGGAAAAAGAGAGTGTCCAGGCAGCGATGAAAAACGTCGCGGATAAATACGGCAAAATCGATATCCTGATTAACTCAGCCGGCATGGCCCACCTGGAAGATGCCGTCGATTTTTCGGAAGACCAATGGGACCTGGTTATGGGAGTAAACATAAAAGGCATGTTTCTTTCCTGTCAGGCGGCGGGCAGGTTTTTTCTGGAGCAGAAGAAAGGGCGGATCGTGAATATTTCATCTGTACGGGGCCTTCAAGGTCGAATCGGAGACATGGCATACGCTCCAAGTAAAGGCGCGGTCAACCTGTTGACAAAATCACTGGCCATTGAATGGGCACCCCACAATATCTGTGTCAACGCCATAGCCCCGACATTTACCGTGACTGATATCAACCGGGAAGATCTAAAAAACAAAGAATACCGTGACTGGGTACTATCGAGAATACCAAAGAAAAGATTGTGTGAGTTACAATACCTCGCTGGCCCCATCGCCTTTCTCTGTTCACCGTGCATGGAATTTGTGACCGGACAGATTCTCTATGTTGATGGTGGCTGGACAGCTGCATAGAACTATAACAACTAAAAAAATAGTAAACGAAAACAAATACATAAAAACATGACACAAACCGCCTGCAGGTGCTGGTAATGAGTAAATCGATGCGAAATTATGATACGCTTCATATGGGCCGTTCCTCCATAGATCTCTACGCAAATGAGATTGGAGCTCCTTTTGAAGAAATAAAGAGTTTTGCCGCCTATGTGGGTGGCTCACCGACCAATATCAGTGTCGGTGCCCGTCGACTGGGCCTGAAGACTTCGCTGCTCACGGGACTTGGTGATGATCCGGTAGGTGATTTTGTGCTGCACTTTCTCAGGCAGGAAGGGGTGGAGACAAAATTCATTCAACGTAAAGCCGGGCATAGAACGAGCGCGGTTGCTCTGGGCATTGAACCGCCGGACAAGTTCCCGCTGGTATTCTATCGTGACAACTGCGCCGACATCCAGCTCACCATTGACGATGTCCTGGCTGCCCCGGTCAGCGATTGTCATGTTTTCCAGTTTGCCGGCACCAACCTGTGCAAAGAACCAAGCCGCAGCGCCACAATCTTTGCCGCAGAGCTCGCCCGGAAGGCAGGAGCCGAAGTGGTACTCGATATCGACTTCCGCCCGGACCAGTGGCACGACCCGCGTGCCTTCGGCGTAACCGTGCGATCGGTATTACCTCACGTCGATATCGTCATTGGTACCGAAGATGAAATCAATGCGGCAATGTTGGTCGACGTTGGCCAGATGAGCCTGACCCACTCGCAGATTTCAGACACCAGGGTTAGCGGCAATATTGACCAGGCCATTGAAACCCTTCTCCGCCTGGGTCCGAAGGCACTCCTGCAGAAACGCGGGCAAGACGGGGTTCGGGTGCATCTCAAGCACGAGGACGGAACCCTTGAGTGCATCGATGCGCCAGGCTATCCGGTAGAGATCTGTAACATCCTCGGTGCAGGTGACGCATTTGGTGCCGGATTTCTCTATGGCTACGTGAAGGGCTGGGGCTGGTATAAATCGGCACGTTTAGGCAATGCCTGCGGCGCCATCGTGGTTACCAAGCACGGTTGCGCCAATTTCACCCCGACCATGCCTGAGGTCCTGGACTTTGTAGCAGGGCATGGCGGCTTCTAGTTCCTTCTCTTACATGAGCAATCGAAGCTGGGATTTTACCGCAATAGATCAAAAGAGAAATTGACTAGAAACTAGCGACCATAGGGTTTGGCCGCATTATCGTGAATGAATTGTCTCCTGTCTGTTGATCGTAAATCGGCAGCCACCTTCTTGTACCCTGAAATAATCGAATCGTAGTCAGCGACTGCGCCATCTTCGGGATCTCCTGGGGTCCACTCTCTCGCCATGGCAAGGTCCTGACGATCCTGTGGTCCCGTGCTGCGAGAAAATGAGCCTGAGGCATAAAGCGTTTTCTTATCGCAGATCCCCACAGCGAAAAGGAATCATTGGTACATCGCACGACCATGGTGACACTTTTGTGTTGGGTTCCGGACATGATGATGCGCATCGACTATTTGTACATCATCCACCTAACCTTTGTTGGCCTCCTCTGTAGTCGCGAATACGCCTATAGAGTCCGATAATCAGCGGCGAAAACCAGATCATCAGGGTAAGGATGCCAATGCCCGCCGCAATCGGACGGCTGAAAAACATGCTGAAATCTCCTTTTGCCTTTATCATGGTGGTAATGAAGTTGAACTCAACCATTTCTCCAAGCACGATACCGAGAATTGCCGGTGCTACAGGAAAGTCGTTTTCTTCCATAAACCACCCGACGAGCCCCATGACAAGCATTACACCGACATCGAAGATGGTGTTGTTAATGGCAAAAGAACCGATGACGCAGGCCATAAGAACAATGGCCATCAGAGCTGACCGCGGCACATTGACAATAAATCTTGAAACCCGGATCACCACGTAGCCGATGGGAAGCAATAAAAGATTCGCTCCAAAAAAGGCTATGAAGACGGCATAGACCATCTCTGGCTGCTTGATGAAAATGACCGGTCCCGGTTCCATCCCCTTGAGAATAAGGACACCGATGACAATGGCGGTAATTGAATCTCCTGGAATTCCAAAAACAAGCGTCGGAACCCAGGCTCCGCTTAAGGCGCCGTTGTTTGCCGCCCCGGCTTCCGCCAATCCTTCAAGGTGTCCTTTGCCAAAACGCTCCGGAGTCTTTGACATTCGTCGGCTGAAAGCGTATGCAACCCATGCTGCGATATCTGCGCCGGCACCGGGCAGTGCCCCGACAACAGTGCCTATAAGCCCCCCCCTGAAAATATTGAGACGGTATTTTTTCACATCTCGTCCGAGGCCACGCATCATGTTGCGTATTTTTTCGACTTTCGGACGTTCCTTTTGGGGGCTGACCATGTTACGTAATATTTCCGACAGGGCAAACATACCGATCATGGCAGGAATAAAATTAATCCCTCCCATGAGTTCCATCACACCAAAGGTAAACCGGGGTGTTCCTGCGGTCACATCAATCCCGACGGTTGAAATCAGCAGTCCGATGAGCATTGACAGCACACCCCTGACCGCGGAGCCGCTTGAGACAAAGGCTGCACAGGTCAGCCCCAGCAAACCGAGCCAGAAATATTCCACTGAACTGAACTTGATTGCAATCCTCGCCAGCTGCGGGGCGGCAACCACAAGAACAATTGTTCCCATCAGCCCACCAATACAGGCTGACACCATGCACATTCCCAATCCTTTCTCAGGATGACCGGCGACGGTGAGGCTGTAGGCTTCATTGACATACGCCGCCGAAGCGGGAGTACCGGGTATGCGTACCAGCGCACCCGGTATGTCACCTGCAAAAATGGCCATTGCCGTCATCGAAACAATCGCGGCTATGGCCGGTATCGGATCCATGTAAAAGGTAATGGGGACCAGCAGAGCAGTTCCCATTACCGCAGTGAGACCGGGGATGGCACCGATCAGTACACCCATGCAGGAAGCTATAAATATTGTCAGCAGCACAGCCGGGTCAAAAATGAGGGCAAACGCAGCAATTACCGATTCCATATCATGCTCCAATCATAACAGTCGTTCTACCAGGCCAGGCGGGAGAGGAACCCGTAACAAGATGGTAAAGACGCTGTAAAATACACCTGTGGCTATCACTGCTATGGCCAGGGCCGGCAGCAGTTTTGCACCCATCCATTTCTGTATGACAAGAATCATGAAAAAAGCTGTGGCGCAGAAACCGAAGCGATCCACGAAAACCATATAAAATCCAAGGGTGGCAAGAATGAGAACCAAACTGCCCGCTCCTCGAGCAGACTTGACCCATTCGGGGACAATGATCAATGGCCGGACCTTTTTTTTGACAATTGCGGTTACCGCCAGAAATAAACCCCCGATCGCCATGGCCAAACCGATGAGTGTTGGGAAAAACCTTGAACCATAAGGCTGGCCGGAAATGGCCGGGAAACTTTGGGCCGCAAACACAACGTATGCCCCGATCACAATAAATAGAATTCCAGTCAAGATGTCGCTGACTTTCATCCTGCCCCCTCAAGGAAAAATTTCCCGCATCCTTCCCTGCCGAAACTATTGGGTTAACGCCAGAGAAGGATTTCTTCGGGTCAAAGAAAGCATGCCTGGGAGAATGCCGACATACTATTTCGCCAATCCCAGGTCTTTCAGCAATTCAGCCGCCGTGCCGGTGAACGTATCGGCAAACGATTGAAATTTTTCCGGACCGTCCCAGAGAGGTGTAATTCCCCGCTGCGCCAGGGCGTCCTGAACCTCGGCACTGGCATGCGCTTTTTCAGCCGCAGCCACAATTTTGGCTTTCACCTCCGGGTCAAGCCCCTTGGGGGCAACAAGCGAAAACCAGTTTGAAAGTGACCAGTCAGTTCCTATTGCTTCTTTGACGGTTGGTACATCCGGAAATGCAGGAGACCGTTCCTCTGACATGATGGCCAGCTGACGAACTTCACCGGCGGCCAGAAGTGCTTTTGCCTCGATCGGGGAACCGGTGAAAAAGGTAACACCGCCGGCAAGCAGATCCTGCAGGGCAGGTGCCCCGCCTTTACTGGGAATCCACTGAATTTGATCGGTTCCCAGTCCTGCACTTTTTTCCAGTCCGGCAATAGCCATATGCCATGGCCCGCCCTGGCCGGAGCCCGAGGAGCTGTAGGTGTCCTTGGGATTGTTTTTAACAGCATCCAGCGCTTCCTGAAGTGTCTTGAAAGGCGAATCTGCCTTGACGGTAACACCGGCGGGAATGAGCGCAAGCCTGGAAATAAGGTCGAAATTCGAGGGAGTGATATCTGCCATTCCCATTGTTTTGAAATAGGTGATTTCAGATGTTCCTGCTCCCAGCGTATACCCGTCCGGTTTGGCCGATGATATCGCCGCGTGGCCAACAACGCCATTGCCGCCGGTTCTGTTTACCACATTGATCGGCACGCCCATCTCTTTCTCGAAACCAATCGCGAAAATGCGAATGATTGTATCGGTTCCGCCACCAGCACCCCACGGTACAATAATTGTTACAGGGCGGTCGGGGTATTCAGCCCGGGCGTGCATACTGCCGCCCGCAACCATGATTACAGTTGCAAAAACAATGAAACAAGTCTTCAAAAGAAATCCAAAACCTCTATATTTATTGTTTATCATTACCTGTCCTCCTCTTCTCTGATTTTTGGGCTCGGATATCATATCCGGCCACGGTTATGATCTTGCCAGATTTTCTTTCAGGTAGGCAATCCTGGCAAGCTCTTCTGTTAAGTCAGCAATGTCATACGCCCAGCGGATACTGGTCCCCAGACAGATAATGCCATGCTGCTCAAGCAACAGCACCTTGCAATCCGGATTGTTTTCCAAGGCACTGACGACATTGGACTGCAACTCCTTTGTTCCTGAGGGTGCGAAGGGAACCCGAGGCATCTTTGGCTGCTTGAAAGCAGCATCGGTGACCATTGGAATATCCCGTTTCAGGACGGCAAAAGCGGTCGCATAAGGCGGATGAATATGGAGTACTGCCTCTACATCAGGGCGCAATCGCAGGATATCCGCATGAAACAGATATTCTTTTGACGGGATATAGTCTCCTTCTGAGCGCCAGTTATAGGAATCTATCTCCATTTCGATCAGGTTTTCCAGCGAGGTGTCGCCAAGGTTCAGTCCCGAGGCAGTGATCGCCATCTGGTTTTCAGCAATCCGGGCACTGAAATTTCCGCCCGTACCACCCACAAGTCCGCGGTTGTAGGTCCGCTGTGCAAAGCGGACAAGTTCTTCCTTCTGTTTTACTTTTTCCATTACTTTTGTCCTTTTGTTATCCAGCCCTGCGGCAGGTCCATCTCCACCAGTTGCCGAAAGTGGTGCTTGGTATCAAGATATAACTGCTTGTACATCGAAAACAATTTGCTGTAGCTCTGATGGGCCAGAGGATCGGGTTCGAACACCGCCCCGGTAACAACCGTCCGATCGACTGCCTCTTTGAAATCGGGGTAGAGTTTCAGACCTACCCCAGCAAGGATTGCCGCGCCCAGGACTTCGGTGTGGCTCTGGGTAAGACTGACAACCCGTTTGCCGAGCACGTCCGCTATTATCTGGTTCCAGATTCGACTGGAGGCTGCCGCCCCGCCGATGCGCAGCTCGCTTATGGCAATGCCGTTCTCAGATTCAAGCAGATCAATGACATGTCGTATTGCAAAGGCGGCACCCTCAAGAACCGAGCGAAAAAAATCCCCGCGATTATGGCCGAGCGTCACACCAAAAAAGACACCTCTTGCATACGGGTCCCAGATAGGGGTCCTCTCGCCGGCAAGGTAGGGGAGAAACAACAACCCCTTACTCCCCGGAGGCGAGCCCGATGCCTGATCGGTGATCAGTTCATAGACATCCCTGCCAGTGGCATCCGCTTCTCTTTGCTCAAGCTCACAGAACGTGTCCCGAATCCAGCGGAGCGCCGATCCCACCCCGTTGATCGCGCCGATATACTGCCAGCAGTTTTCCGTAACATTTGTACAATTCATGAAACGGTGATCAAACTGACCGGTCGTTATCGGTCCGGCCACCCGTGCGGCAGTGCCCATTATCACAAAACACTGGCCTTCTTCCAAAACCCCGGTGCCTAGGGCTGCACCGATCGTATCCATGCAGCCACCGATGACAGGCGTTCCTGTTTTCAGACCTGTCAGTTTTGCCGCTTCCCCGGTAATCGAACCAACCACCTCATGGCAACTGACGGGACGAGGTAATTTCTGCTCATCAATCCCGAGTACATCGAGAAACGGCTTGTGCCACCTGCGTTTGCGAATATCAAAAAGAAGGGTTGTCGAGGCCCGGGAATAGTCGATGGTAAACTCGCCGGTCAGCCGCGCGACCAGATAACCGCCCGGTACCATCAACTTGTGAGCTGCCTGGAATGACTTTGGCTCATTGTTTTTGAGCCAGAGTATGGTAGGCAGGGAGAACGCTCCGGGAGCAAGGGGATTGCCGGTAATTTCAAAGACGGTATCAGCGCCAAGCTGCTCTTTGATCCGATCCACTTCCGGCAGGGCTCGCTGATCCCAGAGCATGATCGCCGGACGGATAGGGGTCCCGATCTCATCAACGGCGATAAGCCCGTTTGTGCAGCCGACACCAATCGCCTTGATAGCATCCGGATCGATATCGCCGATTGCATCCCGTATCGCACCTATTGTTGCCTGCCACCAGGTCTCGGCATCATGCTCTGCCTGGCCGGGTACCGTGCTGATCATCTGGTACTCGCCATACCCGGAGCCGACCAGTGTGCCATCCAGGCTGAAGACACCCACCTTCGTACCTGTGCCTCCGATGTCAATACCCAACAGATATGGCTCTTTGTGAATCATGCTCTTTTTTCCTTTATGTTTCAGGGTTGCGAGGGGGGAGCTGGGATCCCTGATGGTATCTGCTGAGCCGTTGCCGTTCCTGGAAAAAACGTACCAACCGGATACTTGTTCCTTTAGAAATGGCTCAGCTGGTGAATGATATGGTGTTTCATCAAGTGCTCTGCGAGATCTCCGTCCCTGCTTCGCAAGGCCTGAACTATCGTTTTGTGCTGGTTGATAGATTTCTCCAGCCTGTTAATGGGCAGTTTTATCACCAGTCGTGACAATTGAATCTTTGCATCTAATTTTTCTATTATTTCGAACAGGTGCGTGTTTTTTGTCCGACCTGCAATCTCGAGGTGAAACGTGCTGTCTTTTTCAAAAGCAGCCGCGATGTCTTTTTTTGCTATAAGCGCATCACATTCGTCAGCAATACGTTCAAGATGATCAAAATCTTTGTTAGTGCCGACTTCTGCAAGCAGTTTTGTTGAAAGGGTCTCCAGGCGGGCGCGGATATGGGCAAGCTGCACGGCTTCTTCGTTTGTCAGCGAAGAAACGACAGCATTGCTCCGTGGCTTCAGCGTAACCAGTCCATATTCACTCAGTTTCTTCAGGGCTTCCCGTATGGGCGTGCGGCTCACCCCGAACAGCTGTCCCACTTTCTCTTCATGGATTTTGTGACCAGCCTGGAACTCTCCGGAGAGTATCATCTTTTTGATATAGATGTATACCTGCCCGGATAAACCGTTATAGTTGAGATCAATCTTTTTCATATTTCCGGCAACATTGTCATATGCTGTGGTTCCTTTTTCCCTATTATCTTCTCCTGTCTGCCATAAAGTGTCATATATCGAGAAAATGACAGTGCTGCTGCAGTTATGAATCGTGAAGTGTCTCAGTTATTTTTGCACCAATAAAATCAAGACTGGAAAGCACGCGGTCAGCAACGTTTTCGTCAAGGCAGCGCTTGACCCGGGCGATCGATATCTGGGCAAGCATTACCAGATCTGTCTCCTGCAACAGTTCTCCTATGGCCTGCGCGACTTCTGCGTCATGACCAGCAATGTCGCCGCTGTTCAGTCTGGCAAAAGCTTCTGGGCACAATCTCGGAACAAGAACCGGTTTTTTATTCAGCCGCTGGGAAACTTCTTTAAAGAGTATGCGGGAAGGTTCCTCAGTGGTCGGATTGGTCATTATCAAACCGATTCGATCAGCATTCCGTACCGCATACTCCATCATCGGTTCATCAACTTTCACGACGGGTATATTCACCCTGCCGCGAACCTCATTAACGCAGGGTGAAAGAGATGAACAGCTGACAACAACGAGCTCCGCTCCACTGGCCTCAGCCGAGGCCACCATCTTCGTCAGCCAGTCGATTATCTCCGGCGTAATCCTCCCCTGGGCAGATAATTTTCTCAGAATGCCCTCATCCAGGACGTGCGTAACGGTGACGCCTTGAACCGACCCCGTAACGGCTTCATGAACCGGATCAATTACCAGACGCGTTGTGTGTACCAGGCCAACAAGTCCAACCCTGAGCTCCTCCAATTGTTACTTTTTCCCCGGTACCGGTCCATGCAGCTCCAGCAGAGAAGCCATCAGCTTGTCCCCAAGGCCGGCATTCATAGCAGATTGATAGGTGGACAGCAGGGAGTCGACCAGGTAGCTATTGAATTCCAGACTGTCGGCAAAGCCCTTAAAATATGTGACATCCTTAAAGGCATTGGCGATAGAGAACTTGTGCCCGGTCAGATCACCGTCAAGAAGCGGCGGCACCATTTTCCTGAGCACCCCACTGTCCGCCCCCCCTGAGGACATCACTTCGTACAGGACCTTTGCGTCCACACCAGCCTGAAAACAGAGGGACATTCCTTCCGAAATCAGTGCGGTGTAGCCACAGGTAATAAAATTATTGATCAATTTGGCACTGTGGCCTGACCCTGGAGGGCCAAAATAGGCAATATTCTCAGAATAACACTCCAGCAGCGGCCTGATTCTTTCAAAAATCTCCTGATTCGCCCCCACCAGACTGTTCAGTCTTCCAGCCTCAGCATCCTTTGGCGCACGGGTAACCGGAGCGTCCACAAAACCCGCCTGTTTCCCGGCAAGGTCCCCGGCGATGCGTTTGCTCAGCGCAGGGTCGCTCGTGGTACAGTCAACCAGGATGAAGCCGGGTTTGCACGTTTCAAGAATACCGTTTTTACCATAAACAAGCGTTTCTACCTCCTTTGCTCCGGTAACGCAGAAAAACACGATATCATTTTTTTCAACGAGCTCTGCTATGCTTGACGCTTCCGATGCGCCCTGTTGGAGAAGGTCCTCGATCCCAGACCTTTTACGATGAACGAGGCCCGTCAACGGATAGCCGTTTTTCAGGATATTTGCGGCTATGCCGTGCCCCATCATCCCTAAACCGACAAAGCCGATTCTCTCTTTCATAATCGCTCCCCAAATATCAGGCTCGGGCTGATTGCGCCATGGAACAGGCAAGCATAAAAGCAGCCATAAGAGCCTTCTCGTTGGCAATACCCTTGCCGGCAATATTAAAGGCGGAACCGTGGGCCGAGGTGGTCACCGGATACGGCAGGCCTGCGTGGACCGTTACCCCATGGTCAAACCCCATCAGCTTCATGGCGATTTGTCCCTGGTCATGATACATCGTAACAATTGCATCGTACCTGCCATCACGACCCTTCAGAAAAATGGTATCGGCAGGAAACGGCCCCTCGACATTGATTCCTTCGCCTCTGGCCTGGCGGACCGCAGGCTCAATAATCTCAATCTCCTCATTTCCAAAACTGCCGCCGTCTCCGGCATGGGGGTTGAGGCCGGCAACCGCAATTTTAGGATCATCCTTGCCACTGGCCTTGACGGCATTGTGAAGCAATCTGGTAGCTTCAACAATTTTTGCCGTGGTTAAAAGTTCGCTCACCTGTTTATGAGAAACATGTGAGGTAGCTCGTGATGTCCAGAGATTTCCAAGCGTATTCAAAATGCCAAAAGCGCCATCATATCCCAGCTGATCAATGAAAAATCCGGATTCATCCTCGTGTTTAAGACCGGCAAGGTGCATTGCCTCCTTGTTCAACGGAGCAAAGCACATCGCATCCACAAAGCCAGCAGTGCAAAGCTTCAGACCCTGGGCAAGGCAATCAAGCTGATACTTCCCGGATTCCTTTGACACCTGCCCGAGTTTGTAGTCCTTTAGAACAAATTCAGGACTCTGGTACAGCACCAGGCCGCCATCACCAAAGGTATTGCTGTCTACACGATCAGTCAGCCGGTAATCCAGATTAATCCCGGTAATACGTACTCCATCCTCAAAGACCTTCCTGTCTGCCACCACAACAACATCAGCCAGATCGGCAACGGCAGGATCAGCCATAACTTTGACTGTCAGCTCAGGACCGATTCCACAGGGATCTCCAAGAATCATAGCTACACGTGGTTTTCTCTTTTCATTCATAGCAATTAATTATCCATAAAATAAGTTCACCAGGGTCAGTGAGAACGGCGGAAAATAGGTGACGAGCAGCAGTACAAAAACAAGCACGAGAATAAAGGGTATATTGACCTTTGTCGTCTCCCAGATGTCGGTTTTTGCGATCGAACAGGAGGTGACCAGAACACTGGCGACGGGAGGGGTCTGCTGGCCGATGGCGATATTGAGTGTCATGATCAGGCCGAACTGAATGGGATTGATGCCGAGCTGGTGCACCAGCGGCATCACGATCGGCACAACCAGGATTATTGCCGCAGCACCATGCAAAAACATGCCGATGACGAACAACATGATGTTCAAAAGAGCCAGTACCATGTACTTGTTGCTGGTGAAACTCATCATCCAGGAGGCAAAATGCTGCGGCACCTGCATTTCGGTAAGATACATGCCAAGGACCGCAGATGTGGCAACCAGAAGCATGACTACCGCTGTCTGGGTAACCCCTTCCACCATCGCTTTTCTCAGATGGCCCCAGTTAATTTCGCGATAGATGACTCCCCCGATAAAGAGTGCCGCCACGACTGCCAGCCCTGCTCCCTCCGTTGCCGTTACAATGCCTCCGAAAATACCGCCAAGAATGATAACCGGCAGCGTCAGTGCCCAGCCAGCTTCTTTAAAGGAAACCCACAGCCTGGACAGAGAGAAGGCCTCCTCGCGCGGTAGATCATAGCGAACGGCATACCAGTAGCAGAGCCCCATCATTGAGAAACCACCGATAACACCCGGAATGATTCCCGCAACAAAGAGCTGCACGATCGAGGTATCTGAAAGCGCGCCATAAATGATCATGGCAATCGATGGCGGGATAATAATGGCAATCGATGCCGACGATGAGGTCACCGCAGCCGAAAGCTCCGGTGAATAATTGCGCTTTTTCATGGCCGGGATCAGCACCGAACCGATTGCAGCAACATCGGCAACGGCAGAGCCTGAAATCTCGGCAAAAAACATCGACACACCGACATTAACCATTGCCAACCCGCCGCGGACGAATCCGATCAGCGCCGAGGTCAGGTTGATCAGGCGCCTGGAGATACTCGTCGTGTTCATCAGGGCTCCTGCCAGAATAAACAGCGGTATGGCCAGGAGCGGAAAATTAGTTGCCCCGTCAAACATACTCAGGGCGGCGTTATAGATGCTGTCTACACCTTTTGACATGACCATGCCGATCAGGGCAACGGCGCCCAGCGCAACGGCAATCGGTACATTTATCAGCACGAGCAGAAGGAGTCCGAAAATCAGCAGCACGGTAATCATGATTGACTCGCCTCCTCGATCGCCTGATCTATCGCTTCTTTTTCATAATCGATGCCCGCCATCGACTTTCTCCAGGCATCCGGAATACTGAGCACTTCAGCGACTATGAACAGAACCGCGCCAACGGGAATCACCGACTGGGTAAAGCTGAGATGGACCCAACTGAGACTGACGAGCGTTTCGTCCCCGAAAATCCCGAGAATATACCAGCCGGCATAGCCGACAACCGCAAAAAATCCGATAACCACAATTTCTGCAGTTATAAATGCCGCACTTCTCAGTGGTTTCGGCAATGATAGAAAGAGTCCCGGAAATCCGAGATGACCCCGATGACAGGCCGCAAGAGCAGATCCATAGTAGGTCAGCCAGGCGAGCACAACTGAGGCAACCTCATCGTACCAGATCAATGATGCTCCAAGAAATCTGAAAACAACAGCAAGGACCACAATAACCGCCAGTGAAATCAACAGAGTTATAGAAACAACCTCGAGAATTTTCTCCAGCCAGTTTTTCATTTGATTAATCATATCCAGACCCCGCCGATAGGCGGCTTTGTTGGTAAGAACCACAGCACCCGGTGGTGAAACCGGGTGCTGTAATTCAATTAATCAGCCAACTGCAGAGCCATATCAATCATCTCCTTACCACTGGCCACTTCCTGTGCGAACTCAGCGTAAATGGGCTTGCTTGCCTCGACAAAGGCTGCGCGATCAGCAACGTTTACCTCCATGCTTTCGCCCAGCTTGCTTTGCAGCATCATGTCATCCATTGTGCCGGTGGCATACATCCAGCCCTGGACGGCAACCGCTGTCTTCTCGAGAATCTGCCTCACATCCTCGGGAAGCTTGTCCCATTGCGAAGCACCGGTGGTAAGAAATGATGGGGTGTAGACATGACCGGTGACGGACAGGTACTTCTGGACTTCATTGAGTTTCGCTGCGTAGATGTTGGTGTAGGGGTTCTCCTGACCATCGATGACGCCGGTCTGGAGCCCTACAAAAACCTCAGAAAAAGACATCGGGGTAGGATTCGCACCCCAGGCGGAAAACATTTTCACCCGCCAGGTGGATTTCGGAGTCCTGATTTTCAGGCCTTTGAGGTCATCGGGAGTGTTGATCGGTTTGACGTTATTGGAAATATGACGAATGCCGTTTTCCCAGAAGCCAATAACCTTATAGCCTTTTGCTTCAATTGCAGGGGCAATCATCGGCCAGAATACTTTATGCTCGATCCTGTTCAAGTGGGCTCTGTCTTTTACCAGAAAAGGCATATCAAAAAGGCCAGCCTCCGGGGAAATAGATGACATGATTGAAGACGGCATCGCCAGGTGAACGGTTCCCAGCTTCAACTTCTGCATCAAATCTTTGTCATCACCGAGCTGTGACGAACCATAAAAGACAACCTTCGCCTTGTCTCCCAGAAGCTCATTGGCACGGCGGGTAAATTCTTCTGCGGTAATATATTGGGTCGACCCCGGGCTCGCACTGATCGCCAGAACAATCTCAAGAGCCGAAGCAGACTGTACCATACCGCCTACAGCCAGCAGGCCTGCACAAACTGACAGCAGGCATTTCCTCATGGTAATCTTCATAGTATCCTCCTCATTTTTGGTGGTGTTGCCCTGAGCAATGCGTGACATGAAAATAAAACACGAAAGCACCGCCAGGAAGATTTTGGCACATTGCCAAACTACATCGACAATATGGCATACTGTATACCGATTGTCAACAGCAAAAAAAATGAAAAATATATATGTTATATATACAGCATGTTAGTCGATTACCACAATGTGATAACAGGTACTATTACCACTTAAAGTATACCAACTTTAACCTTTAATTACATAAAGTTAACCGGATTAAGTGTTTCTAATTATACAATTGTTCCCATAAAAACGCTTCTGGTTCAACCGGATAACGCGCACCTGAAGCAGAAATGGGGTTACTGGATGTCGGCCCGTTTGGTGCCGCCGAGCAGCGGAGCCGGTGGCGGAAAAAAGCGGCGGACAACCGGCATCTGATGAACAACTGAGTGATGACTATAGCAAACAGGTACTCGTTATCCGAATGAGTCAGGCTGCTCAATAAAAACCGTTATTATTAGAGTTAAGGATAGAATAAAGAAGTCCCCCGGATTGCCTGAGCCGGCTCGGCAAGGCATTCAACAACAGAATGATGATATAAACTTCCAGAGATTGAAGGGGGTTATCTTTAACACCTCAGGCAGGAAGGTCGGACGCCCATAGGTGATCGCCAGACCGATGCTACGATGATCAACCGGCAATCCGCTCCCATTTCTGGTCGCTTTTTGACGCTGTCCAGGGGCTGACCGTTTTATTGAACTCCAAGAAGTGCTCTGTTTTCAGGTGCTGCTCAAAGGCGTCGCTGTCCTTGTAGACTTCGTAGAGAAAAATCCTTCGTCCATCTCCGGGGTCCCGGCAGACATCGAACTGCAGGCACCCTTCTTCCTTGTGCAGCGAATTATAGGCCTGTTTCTTCATCTTCTCGGTAAACGCTTCGACATGTTCCTGCTTGATCAGAAAATCAACGGTTACGACAAACATGGTACCTCCTGCACTATTTGTTTACGAACGGGTATTGGTAAATTCTATCATCATTCCATCCGGCAGGGCGACGACGATTACCTTGTTGCCCTTGTTCGGTCCACTGTCGACCACCAGCGGGGTTGGGGAAAGAGTCGTTATTCGCTTGTCATAGGCAAAACAATTTTTTACTGCCAGATCGACGTCATCAACCATCAGGCAGAGATGATAATGTCCGACATCGACCATTCGCGGCCGGCAGTGCTGAAGCTCTGCCCGTCCGCCGTATTGTGAAATCTCGAACAGCTGATCGTGTATTTTCATGTAGGCGATCATGACCTCAATGTCCTGCACACCGGTAACAAATTCCTGGTTTTTCGGATCCCGGGGAGATTTATCAAGGAGCTCGAATCCCAGGACATCATGCAGGAATGCAACCGTCCAGTCGACATCGGCAACAACAATACCGGTATGATAATATTTCTTAACGTCTATCGCTTTCATACTCTCTTATCTCTCTGTTATTTTTGACAAAAGTAATCACGCCCTGTTCATTCTCAAAGCGCCGCCGTTATTTTCAACAAATTGTTACCAGTCTGCGGGCGAAAAGGGAACAACATCATCGATCGTCTCGCTCGACATGATCAGCATGAGCAGGCGATCTACCCCGAGGGCAATGCCCGCAGCGCACTCAATCTGCTCAAGATCATCGAGAAACCGTTCTGGTATCCGTGCATCCCGGCCGGTCATATCTTTGATCCGGACAATTTCCTGGTTAAAACGTGAGCGCTGCTCCTCGACATCGGTGAGCTCACTGAAGCCATTTGCCAGCTCCAGCCCATTTACATACATTTCAAAACGCTCGACAACACCCGGATCAGAGCTCTTCCGCCGCGCCAGTGAGCCGCACCGTGTGGGGTAGTCATAAAGAAAAAGCGGGCGGGTGCGGCCAAGTTGCGGTTCGACATACTCCACCATCATAATCTCAAACATATCATTGGACAGAGCTTCACCTGCGGGCATGGGGCAGAAGGCGAGAAACGCATCTTCAACACTCATCCGCTCCCACTGCCCATGCAGCTCCATCTTCTGCAGGCAGGAGTGCTCAAGGACCGGCCCGAAACGCTTCTCCTCTAGGAGATCCGCCATCACGGAGCGCAACAGGTTTTGACAGTCATCCATCAGCTGCACGTAATCAGCATCCACCCGATACCATTCAAGCATGGTGAACTCTTCAAGATGTTTTTTTCCGGATTCACCCTTCCTGAAACAGGGAGACAGCTGAAATATCCGGCCGGCGCCCCGGCTCAGTAGCCGCTTCATGCACTGCTCGGGAGAAGTCTGCAGAAACCAGGCTTCGGCCGGGATTGGTTCAATGTAACTTTCAGGAATCATCGTCGGCTGGCGTACCGGCGTATCGACTTCAAGAAAATTCTGCCCGTAAAAGAACTCACGGATCGAACGAAAAAGGGCTGCACGAAGATGCAGCCCTTCTAGATCAAGCATTGCTGCTACTCTTTGACCCGGGTAACATACGCTCCGGTACGGGTATCGATCTGGATTTTGTCACCCTCCACCACAAAGGGAGGAACCTGGAGCTGGTAGCCCGTTTCAACGGTAACCGGCTTGGTATCTGTTCCCGATGTGTCGCCTCGTGCCCACGGGTCCGCCTGGGTCACGCTAAGATCGACAAATATCGGTAAAGAAACATCTATCGGCTGTGATCCGAAAAACAGAACCTGCACCTCCATGTTGTCGATTAAAAAATTGATGTTGTCACCCAGCTGTTCTCTGGTCAGAAAAAGCTGCTCGTAATTCCCGGTATCCATAAAATGAAACTGGTCATCCTGGTTATAGA
The DNA here is from genome assembly GCA_963696725.1 of uncultured delta proteobacterium. Lineage (GTDB taxonomy): Bacteria > Desulfobacterota > Desulfobulbia > Desulfobulbales > Desulfocapsaceae > MADRE3. The sequence continues at coordinate 527,192 of CAVOLI010000006.1, read as the reverse complement.
GATACTGCATATTTCTTTCTTCCAGGTCGGCCTTTTCAAACTTGTCGTTTGAACGGTAGGTATTGACAAACTGGTTGCCGCTGATCATGCTCCTCATTTTGCAGCGATACAGAGCCTGTCCCTTACCTGGTTTGGAAAACTCAAAGTCGATAATGATGAAGGGTTCTCCATCAATCTGTATCTTCAATCCTTTTCGTAAATCTGATGCATTATACATTTGCTCTCTCCTGTACATAACGGATGTAACGGGACAAATGAAACTGATCCCGATACAGCCATAGTATTAAACGGTAATCATCGAATATACCCAGCAGGCACTCTTTTTGGCAACTGCTAAAAAGAGTGCGCTGACAACACCGGTTGCCGGAATGAATTTCACCATTATATTCACCATATCAGTCCTGTTTTTTTTACAGCATATCAACTCAACCCTAGTATAATGAGTTTTTTGCAAAACGCCCTTTTCGCATAACGCGGAGGTTATGCGAAAAGGGCGTTTTGCAAGAGGCTCTAATGTGAAGCCATTCTCTGGATACTATTATGGCAAACAGAATCGGAATACTCTCGGACACGCACCTGACTACCTGCAGCGCTCCATTTTCCCGGCTTGTCGACCTGGTGTTTCGGAACTGCAGCATTATCATTCATGCCGGTGATATAACAGATATCCGTGTGCTCGATGCTTTTGCGGGCAAAACCCTCTATGCCGTTCATGGCAACATGTGCAGCCGCTCTGTAAAAGAATATTTTCCCGAATCTGCTCGTTTTTCCGTCGACGGCCATTCCATTGCCGTCTGTCACGGCGCCGGAATACGTGAGTCGATCGAAGAACGCCTCCATGATCGGTTCTTTGATGCAGACTGCATCGTCTACGGGCACACCCATCAACCGGTACATCACCAGAATGGCAAAATTCTATTTATAAATCCGGGCAGTTTTGCTGGTACGGGACGATTCGGCACGCCTGGAACCTATGCGATTCTCGAAAGCTCGAAAAACAGACTTACCGCAACTATTCACCAATTGCCACAGCCAATATGAAACCACTATGGACGCCCTGGCGTATTGAACATGTGCTCGGCAAGAGTGAAACACCTCAGGGATGCCTCTTTGCGCCGCCCACCACAGAAAATAGCTCAAAACAGCATCTGCTTCTCTATCAGGACGGCCAGGCGCTCTGCCTCATGAACCGCTTCCCCTACAGCAACGGTCATCTATTGGTAGCACCGGCTGCGCATGTCAGCTGCATTACAGAACTCACGCCCGATGGAACAAAGCCCTTGATGGAGCTGGTCAGCCGGGCAACATCGATCCTGAAAGCCCAGCTGCGTCCCGACGGTTTTAATATCGGTCTCAATATTGGCAGTGAAGCAGGCGCCGGCATCAGCGACCATCTTCATTTTCACATCGTCCCCCGCTGGCGGGGCGATCATAATTTCATGACGGTTTTGGCCGATGTCAGGACAATTCCCGAGCACATAGAACGAACCTTTGACAAGCTCCTTCCCGAATTTCAAGCATATTTCAAGAGCCGAAACAGCTGATATGACTGCGCCATCAAAACTCACCCCGATGCTCGCTCAATACCTTGAGATCAAAAACCATCACAAGGACGCGATCCTCTTCTATCGAATGGGCGATTTTTATGAGATGTTTTTTGAAGATGCGCAGACCGCCTCGAAAATCCTGGCCATAACCCTGACCTCGCGAAACAACAAGAACGACGCAAACAGGGTCCCGATGTGCGGCGTACCCTACCATGCTGCACAAACGTATATTGCCAAGCTGGTTCAGGCCGGAAAACGAGTGGCAATCTGTGAACAGGTAGAGAACCCCGCTGAAGCAAAAGGTATCGTCAAGCGTGAGGTTGTCAGGGTCATCTCGCCCGGCGTGGTTACCGACGATCAGCTGCTGGATGAAAAAGAGAACAGGTATGTCTGTGGTGTTTACCGTTTAAATGACGGCAACAAGGCTATCTGGGGAATCAGCTTTCTTGACCTGAGTACGGGAGATTTCAGTGTTGGAGAATTTATTGACAGCGATGACGTCCCGGAACAGATTCTCGACCAGTTGTCCCGGATGAACCCTGCCGAGATCCTTGTCAGTGCAGATGATCACCCCTCGCTTCTCCCCCTTCTCAAAGCAGTTGAGATGAATCTTTCAGATATCTGTGTTACCACCAGACCCTCGCACATCTTCCACCTGGACAGCTGCCTTGAACTGCTCACCGATCATTTCCAGGTGATCAGCCTGGATGGCTTCGGGTGTGGAGGTTACCACCCCGGAGTCATCGCCTCAGGGGCACTGCTCGATTATGTAATCGAGACCCAGAAAGCAGATCTGAGCCATATCGAGAAACTCAAACCAATCGACCTTGATGCGATTCTGCTGATTGATGACTCATCAAGAAGAAATCTTGAGTTAACCCGGACCCTGATCGGAAACAAACGGGAGGGATCGCTTCTTTGGGTCATGGACAAGACCAGCACGCCGATGGGTGCCAGGCTGTTAAAAAGCTACCTCCTGTTTCCACTGCAAAATATCAAGCGAATTCAGGCACGGCTCAGCGCTGTCGGCTTCCTGTATAAAAACTCAGAGATTCGCAAAAATCTCAGGGAAGCGTTCGCCGCTATTTACGACCTGGAAAGGCTCAACAGCAGAATGGTCCTCGGCCATGGCAATGGCCGCGATGCAGTCGCTCTCAACCAGTCGCTTGAAATGCTGCCGGAAATCCATCAACTCCTGCAAAGGTGCGACAACCAGAAAATTCAGCAGATCTGTTCCGAGTTTGATCCCTTATCTGAACTGCACGACCTGCTGTCCCGCGCTATCGCCAGTGACCCGCCAGTCACGCTGCGGGATGGCAACCTCATCAAGCGGGGGTACAGCGAGGAGCTTGACGAACTTGTCAGCCTCCTGCGCGATGGAAAACAACTCATCCTCAGCCTTGAGCAGCAGGAGCGCGAGAAGACCCGGATCCCGAAGCTCAAAATAGGATTTAACAAGGTTTTCGGATATTTCATTGAGGTCAGCAAGGTCAACAGCGAGAAAGTTCCTGACCACTACATCAGAAAACAGACGCTGGTAAACGCCGAACGTTTTATCACCCCCGAGCTCAAAGAGTTTGAAAGTAAAGTACTCAGTGCCCAGGACCGCAGGCTTGAACTCGAATATCAGCTCTTTATCGGCATCAGAACAGTTATCGCCGAGCACAGTTCACGGCTTATCAAAACGGCACGGTTAATCGCCCAGACCGATGTTTTCTGCTGTCTTGCAGAAATTGCCAGACAGTATCATTATTCACCGCCGATGATCACGACAGATGAAACGATCTCCATCAACGAAGGAAGGCACCCGGTCATAGAACGGGCACTTCCTTCCGGGAAATTTGTGCCAAATGATACTACACTCGACCAGTCTCAGAACCAGGTCCTGATCATTACCGGCCCCAACATGGCAGGCAAGTCAACGATTCTCAGGCAGACTGCGCTTATTGTTCTGATGGCACAGATGGGCAGCTTTGTCCCGGCCGGTAGCGCCTCGATCGGCATCGTCGACAAGATCTTTACCAGGGTCGGGGCGATGGATGATCTTCGCCGGGGACAGTCCACCTTTATGGTTGAAATGAGCGAGACTGCAAACATTCTCAATAACGCAACCACCAGAAGCCTCGTCATTCTCGATGAAATCGGCCGGGGCACCTCGACATTTGACGGACTGTCGATCGCCTGGGCGGTGGCTGAGGCTCTGGTCTCCAAAAACGGGATCGGCATAAAAACAATGTTTGCCACTCATTACCATGAACTCACTGATCTCGCCCGTAATGAAACCCGTGTGCAAAATTTCTCTGTGGCCGTCAAGGAATGGAACGATACCATCATTTTTCTGCACAAACTCGTTGAGGGAGGGACAAACAGGAGTTACGGCATACAGGTTGCCGCCCTCGCCGGCGTCCCTGACCAGGTGGTGAAACGGGCCGAGGAAATACTCAAGAAAATTGAGCGAGGTGAACTCGACTACCAGCAGGCGAACAATTTCACGCAGCGTAAAGGCAGCACCAAACACAAAGCCGCTGCCAATGGCCCGAGCCAGCTGTCCCTTTTCCCAGCGCCATCCCACCCGATAATAGAGCTGCTGAGGACTACCAGCATTGACGACATGACCCCGCGCCAGGCGCTTGATTTTTTATATCGACTCGAGGATCTGGCCAAATGAGTCCCGGCAGAGAGACGGTAATTAAAACCGGTGCAGCACAGCAGAACAGCTTTTTTTTTGCGATAAAAGCCGCAATTATGTATAGTCTGCCCAATTACAGCAATTTTAATTTCTGAGGCCAACGGCGCAACCACATTGACATCAACCAACATCAAGCACGGTCTCATGAAATGTGTATGATGAAAAAACATATCCTGATCATAGTATCATCTCTGCTTGTCCTTGCCTTTGTTCCTGCAGGTTTCTGTTCTGCAACCCAGCACCGTCAATACAATGGTGAAGGAGAACTGGGAGCCCATTACCAGCAGGCAAAATTCTTTTATAACCAGCTCAAGACCAATGCCAACCTGGCGGCGTCGCGGGAGAACTGGCTCAAAGGTGCCGGAAATTTTCGTCGAATCTACCTGGCAGAACCGAAATCAGACTATGCACCCGCCTGCCTGTTTATGCTTGGCCGCCTCTATTTTGACATGTATAAAGCATTCGGCAGGGGCATTGACCTTGGAGAATCAATCTCCTATTACCGCGATGTCGGCTCTCTTTTTCCGGGACATCAATTTGCCGACGATGCTTATTATGCCGCAGGGGTCATCCTTCTTGAAGAGGTGAAAGATCCGAAAAGAGCGGCAAAATCGTTTGAGAAAATCGTCTCTGAATACCAGGGTGGCGACATGCACGCTCAAGCCGAGACAAAACTCAAGATCCTCACAAAAGACTACGACATCCCGCTGCCGACGGTGATGATCGGCAATTCGCAATTGATGAAACTGACCAACGTGCTGCCGGTCAAGTACTGGTCATCCAACGACTATACCCGCGTGGTCATCAGCACGTCCGGGCCGGTAACCTATCGGGAAGAACTCCTGGAAGAGGTAGGGGACCGCCCCCGCCGGCTCTATATTGATTTTCTAGAAAGTTATATAGAACCACGGTTCAGGTTACCGGTACCCATCGAGGACGGTCTCTTGAAGCGGGTCAGAACAGGCCAGTATTCTACAGATACGGTACGGGTGGTACTCGATATTGAATCTATCTCGAGTTACAAGATATTCAGCCTGCCCGATCCGTTTCGGGTGGTAATCGATGTCAGGGGCAAAAAAACGTCTGCTTCGGTTTCTCCGGAACCGACAGAGCCTTCACCGACCACGGTTCCAAGGCAGAAACCGGCCGTTGCAGATACCACCACGATAAAACAAGCGCCCAGCCAAAACCAGATTCCCCCTGCTCCCCGGGAACCTGCAGCAGAGGACAATGATACCGAAAATGAAGATAATGGACTCGTTCCTGTTATCGTTTTAAAGGACAATAAGAAAAATCAGGCGCTCGGCCAGATCAGCGCTGCCGATTCAGAATCAGGCCGCGAGCAGGATCAGCCCCTCAGTACCAGGATATCGCTTGCCCAGCAGCTCGGACTTGGTGTCGGAAAAATCGTCATCGACCCCGGTCATGGCGGAAAAGACCCGGGAGCAATGGCTTTTGGGCTGAAGGAAAAGGACATCGTCCTCAAAGTTGCAAAAAATCTCGCCCATCACCTGAAAAAGGATATGAATGCAGAGGTAATCCTCACCAGAGAAAATGATCTGTTCCTCTCCCTGGAAGAGCGCACGGCAATCGCCAACACAAATGATGCCGATCTTTTTATCTCACTGCATATCAACGCCCATCCGTCTCCTCAGGTAAAAGGTTTTGAGACCTATTTCCTAAATCTCAGTACCAATGAGGAAGCCATGCGCGTCGCGGCTCGGGAAAATGCAACAACAGCACACCAGATGAGCGATCTACAGGATATCCTTTCGGATATCATGCAAAATTCAAAAATCTATGAATCATCCAGACTTGCCCAACAGGTCCATAACTCCATCGCCGCGGGGCTTGCAACCCCGCCCTATACCATCAAGAACATGGGGGTAAAGCAAGCGCCATTCTACGTTCTTATCGGGGCCGGCATGCCGGCAATTCTCATCGAGCTTGCCTTCATATCCAATCCCGAAGATGCAAGACTTCTTGCAGACGACACCTTTATCGATAAAATGACCGCTGAAATATCAAGAGGGATACTGGAATACACGAACGCCAATACCGCTCAGCTTTAAATCGGATTTTTCTCAACAGCCCGTAACTTGCTTTTGCTCCCTGCACCAACAAAAAGAGGGTGTTCCCTGAGCTCAGGAAGCACCCTCTTTAACGGAAAAAATCGCTTGTTTTTTATTTTATATTTGATGCTTTCAATCGAGCAAGTGATCGCTGGAGAGCTGCCTCTGCTCGCAGAATATTGATCGAGTCATCGTGAGCCGAAGCCTGTGCCAGCCTTTTTTCCGCTCGCTCTTTAGCCTTCATGGCCCGGTCCACATCGATCTGACGGCCAAACTCCGCACTCTCTACCAGGAAGGTAATTTTATTATTGGACACTTCGCAAAAACCGCCGCTGATCATGAGAGATTCGCGTTTTTTGCCGTTTTCGTATGATAAAATACCTATCTTAATAGTTGAGAGGAACGGGGCATGATTGGCCAGAACACCGAAGTCACCTCCATATCCGGGTGCATTTACAATGTCAACATCCTCGTTGACAACTGCACCGGATGGAGTAACTACCTCCAATGCAATCTGTTGTGCCATTGATATTACCTCTCGTCAGCAGAATTATTCTTTCTTGGCGCCTTTTGCAACCGCCTCATCGATAGAACCAACCATATAGAAAGCACTCTCCGGCAGATCATCGTGCTTGCCTTCCAGAATCTCCTTAAAGCCCTGAACGGTGTCTTCTACCTTGACGAATTTACCGGCCATACCGGTAAATACTTCGGCAACAGTAAAGGGTTGAGACAGATATCTCTGGATTTTCCGCGCCCGGGATACGAGCATTTGATCTTCTTCGGAAAGCTCGTCCATACCGAGAATGGCAATGATGTCCTGAAGGTCCTTGTATTTCTGCAAAGACACCTGAACACCGCGAGCCACCTGATAGTGATCTTCACCAATGACGTTTGGGTCAAGAATCCTTGAGGTTGAATCGAGCGGATCAACAGCAGGATAGATCCCGAGCTCCGAAATCTGGCGGGACAGAACAACCGTTCCGTCGAGATGAGCAAAGGTCGTAGCCGGTGCCGGGTCAGTCAAGTCGTCGGCAGGCACGTAAACACACTGTACGGCCGTGATTGATCCTTTATTGGTTGAGGTAATACGTTCCTGCAGAGCACCAAGGTCTGTTGCCAGCGTCGGCTGGTAACCAACAGCTGAAGGTATTCGGCCGAGAAGAGCCGACACCTCTGAACCTGCCTGGGTAAATCGGAAAATATTGTCAACGAAGAAGAGTACGTCCTGACCTTCCTCGTCACGAAAATACTCAGCAGCGGTAAGGCCAGTGAGCCCCACGCGAGCACGCGCTCCCGGGGGTTCGGTCATCTGACCGTAGACGAGGGCAGCCTTTGGCAGTACACCTGAATCTTTCATTTCGTGGTAGAGATCGTTGCCCTCACGGGTACGCTCGCCAACACCGCAGAAGACCGAAATACCACCGTGATGCATGGCAATATTGTTTACCATTTCCATCATGATAACGGTTTTCCCGCAACCGGCGCCGCCGAAGAGTCCCATCTTTCCACCCAAGGGGAACGGCACCAGCAGATCAATAACCTTGATACCGGTCACAAGAACACGCACTTCGGTGTCCAGATCAGTAAACGCCGGTGCTTCTCTGTGGATCGGCAACGATTTCGGAGATTCAATCGGGCCCAGGCCGTCAACCGGCCGACCGACAACATTCATGATTCGTCCCAGCGCCGCCTGTCCTACCGGAATGGTGATCGGCAGCCCGGTATCACGCGCTTCCATGCCACGGACAAGGCCATCCGTCTGGTCCATGGCAATGCAGCGACAAACGTTATCGCCGAGGTGCTGTGCGACCTCGACAACCAGGTTGTCTGGTTCATCTGAGATTGCGGGATTACTGATCATGAGCGCGCTCATGATGTATGGCAGATTACCCGCATCGAACTCAACATCAACAACAGGTCCAATGACCTGTAAAACTTTTCCTACTCTCTGCTCACTCATCGGGCCTAACCCCTCCTTATAAGTCTGAGATTATCCTTAAAGTCTGATTCCATTATTTAAGGGCTTCGGCACCGCCAACAATATCCATCAATTCTGCTGTAATAGCGGCCTGGCGAGCCTTATTGTATACGATTGTCAAATGTTCAACGATGTCTTTACAGGCGCTGGTGGCATTATCCATGGCAGTCATCCGTGCCGCATGCTCACTTGCACCAACCTCAAGCATGGCATGGTAGATCATGACATTGAGATAAAGCGGCTGCATGACATCCATGATCTCTTCAGTGGAAGGTTCGTAAATATACTCTCCGGAAATTTTCTTTGCAGCTTCACCTTCCTCAGCCTGCAGCGGCTGAACAGGGAGAAAGTCCTTGTAGGCAGGAGCCTGGACGGCAATTGACCTGAACTCACCAAAGAGTACTTCAACTTTATCCGCAGCCCCGCTCAAGAAATTTTCTGAGACATCATTGGCAACTTCACGGGCGTTAAACATCTGGAAACTGGCCATGATGTCATTGTATGTTTTACGAACCTTGCCTGTTTTCCTGAGCGTCTGGTAGCCCTTCTTCCCGACACAGACGTAATTTACCTGCTTTCCTTCGGACTCATACTGTCTCGTCTTCTTTGCGGCAAGTTTGATGATATTCGAGTTGAAGGAACCACAGAGGCCGCGGTCGGAGGTGATAACGACAAGCTCAACCGCTTTTACCTCTCTGTTCTCCATAAGTGGAAAACTGCCTGTATTCGAGCCACCGGACAGATTGGACATGGCCTCGTTGAATTTGGCACTATATGGACGGAATGCCTCCATCTTCTCCTGGGCTCCGCGCAATTTTGCAGAGGCCACCATATTCATGGCTTTGGTTATCTGTGCTGTCTTTTTGACACCGACGATCTTGTTCTGAACTTCTTTTAAGCTCGGCATATCTGGACCTTCCCTAAATTAGTTAAGACCTTTCGTTGCCTTGAACGTTTCACCAAAGCTGGTCAATGCTTTATTCAATTTATCCTTGATTTCATCGGTAAACTCCTGCTTCTCCTTGAGATCAGAGAAAATCGAAGGATCATTGCTCTCAATGTATGAATACATTCCTGTTTCATAGTCGGCCAGCGTAGCCACGGGCAGTTTGTCCAGGTAACCTTTTGTGCCGGCATAAAGAATCGTTACCTGTTTCTCCATCGGCAACGGCTGATATTGGGGCTGCTTGAGGATTTCCACGAGTCTTTCCCCCCTGGTCAACTGGGCCTGGGTTGCGGCATCAAGGTCGGAGCCAAAGGCCGCAAAGGCTGCCAGTTCACGATACTGGGCGAGATCAAGACGAAGCGTACCTGCAACCTGCTTCATGGCTTTAACCTGTGCAGCACCACCAACGCGGGATACTGAAAGACCGACGTTGATCGCCGGGCGGACGCCCGAGAAGAACAGGTTCGGCTCAAGGTAAACCTGGCCGTCAGTAATTGAAATAACGTTTGTCGGAATAAATGCGGAAACATCACCGGCCTGGGTCTCAATGATCGGCAGGGCTGTCAGGGAACCGGCTCCCAGTTCATCGTTGACCTTCGAGGCACGCTCGAGCAGACGGGAATGGTTGAAGAAAATGTCACCTGGATAGGCTTCACGTCCAGGCGGGCGGCGAAGCAGCAGGGAAAGCTCACGATAGGCAACCGCCTGCTTGGAAAGATCATCATAGATAATCAGTGCATGCTGTCCGTTGTCCCTGAAATATTCTCCCATCGCACAGCCCGCAAACGGAGCAATGTACTGCATCGGTGCCGGGTCGGAGGCACAGGCGGAAACGACTGTAGTATACTCCATCGCACCATGTTTACGCAGTGCCTCGACAACGAGGGCAACCGTTGACTTCTTCTGGCCGACGGCAACATAGATGCAGTGGACATCGGTCTCCTTCTGGGCGATTATGGCATCAACACAGAGCGAGGTCTTGCCGATCTGGCGGTCACCGATGATAAGTTCACGTTGTCCTCTGCCGACGGGCGTCATGGCGTCCACCGCTTTAGCACCGGTGTAACAGGGCTCATGTACACCTTTACGGGCAATAACACCTGGGGCAAGAACCTCAATCTTTGAGGATAATTTGGCATTGATGGGTCCCTGTCCATCAATTGGGAAGCCGATGCCGTCAACGACACGCCCCTCCATCTCCGGGCCGACAGGTACCTCGGCAATGCGTCCGGTTCGCTTGACGATATCACCTTCTTTGATCTTGTTGACACTCCCGAGTACCGCCACGCCAACGTTGTCTTCCTCGAGGTTCAGCGCCAGCCCCATGACCCCTTCTCCAAACTCAAGCAGCTCCATGGCCATGCAGTTCATGACACCATAAACACGAGCAATACCGTCACCGACTGAGATAACGGTGCCGGTCTCGTTCAGGTCAACACTGGTTTCAAACTCACCAATCTGGTCCTTGATAATTTGACTAATTTCTTCAGCTTTGATCTGCATCTATTCTCTCCCCTTAATGGAATCTTTTAAACTTGCAAGCTGTGTCCTGATACTGCCATCCAGGACCAGATCTCCCACCTTGGCAATGATTCCGCCGATAATTGAGGGATCAACTGAAGCGGTCAGCTCAACTTTCTTGCCAGTTAATTTCTCTAGTGTCGCCTGCACCTTATCCTGCAGTTCTGCATCTAATTCAACCGCCGAAACAACGCTTCCATGACTGATATTGTTATCATCATCAACCATGATCTGAAACTGTTCGGCGATCTCGGGTAATATTTCAGCTCTTTTTTTCTGGACCAGCAGGGCCAGAAAGTTACCCATCACTTTTTCGGCATCGATCGATTTTACGATTCCTGCCATGACCTTTTCCCTGATATCGATCGGATAAAGAGGGTTTGTCAGAGCGTCTTCCACTTCGGGGGTAGATGTAAAAAGCCCGGCAACTCCCTGCAGAGCATCATTGTAGGCTTCATACTTCCCGTCTTCCTTGCCTATGGCGAATAACGCCTTGGCATATCTTTTCGCGAGGATAGTCTGTTTCACTGTACGGCCCCTACTTTATCTAAATAGTCTTCAATAATCTTAACCTGATCATCAGGAGTAAGATTCTTAACAATCAACTCTTTGGCCATGACCGCTGCCTGATCAGCAACGTCATTTTTCAGTGTTCGCCGTGCTTCCATGATCTCGTTTTGAATCGCAAGCTGTGCCTGACGCTTGATATCTTCGGCTGCTTTTTCCGCTTTTTCAATAATCTTTTGTTTTTCAACTTCAGCCTGGGCGACCGCTTTTTCAACGATACCGTCGATATCTTTTTCAACGCCGGCAAGCTTTGCCTCAAATGCTCGGAACGACTTTTCCGCGGCAGTCTTTCTGGCCTCCAGTTCTGAAAGTTCATCCCTGATTTTCTGTCGGCGGCCGGCAAGTGCCGAACCGATCGGCTTGGCGCCGAATTTGACCAGTATGATCATCAGGGCAATAAAGTTTATGACCCGCCAGAACAGGTCCTTCAACTTATCAGCTGACAGACTGCCGCCGGCACCACCATGCCCGCCGCCTTCTTCTGCGTGTGAGACCTCCCCACTTGCGCTGTGAGCGGTATCTGCTGGGCTGGCCTGACCAACTGCTGCCGAGTGACTGCCGGCTGAGGCCGGCTGGTCTGAAGAAGCGTATAACGTGCCGACCGGCAAGGCAAAGCAGAGTACTGCCAGCAGAAAAAACAATCTGCCCATGTGCTCTATTCTCTTCATATCTAGAGCCCCCTTCCGAGTATTTTTCCGGCCATCTGAGCAGCAAATCCTTCAAGGTTGGTATGAAGTTCACTGCGAGCCGCCCCAATCTGAGTCTTGATCTCAGCCAACTCTTTGTCTTTAAAAGCGGTCACTTCTGCCTTGATTGATGCCATCTTCTCATCGCCTGCCGCCTGGGCCTCAGCACGTGCACCGTCAAGTGCAGCCTTTGCCTTTGCGGAAGCCTTCGCCATCTTGGCGTCTACCTCTTCCTGGCGGAGAAGAGCATTTTTTTCAAACTTTGCAACATCTCCCTGCATTCCCTGCAGCTTCTCAGACCGCTTTCTGATAATGTTCTTTACCGGTTTGTAAAGAACACCATTGAGCAGAAACATGAGTACAATCATGTTTACGACCTGAATCACCATAGTAATGTCAATCGTGATCATGCTGGTAGGCTCCTGATTCGCTAAAATGAAAAAAAAACAAACATTCCAGAAGGAATGATAACCAAACGTATTGCAGACCCATTACTATTGAGAATAATACTCATAAACAAAATGAATGACCATTCACAATAGCAAAAAATCTTTACTGCAATTAGAATCGCATGTCAACTAATTTATCACCTCGGGACAGTGCTCATCCGTCTGCTTTTCAGCTGCGAAATCAATCTGCAAACCCCTGTCAGGGTCCTCTGTCGCCGGCATAAAAACAGAGCGGATAGTCCTGCTTCGCAGCCAATCGCCGGAGGCGCTTTTTCAGGAAGTCAGGAAGGTTTCGACAATATCCGGTACTGCAGATATTGCCTCTGAAACCTTATCGGCAAAGGGGCCTCCAGCCTGAGCCATATCCGCTCGGCCGCCTCCCTTGCCACCCACATAGGAGGCCGCCTTGTTTACCAGTTGCCCGGCATTGAGCGTACCGGTCAAATCCTTGCTGACGAGAACCAGCAGGGCAGCCTTACCCTTTATTTCCCCACCAAGCACGGCAACCCCAGAGCCCATTTTGTCACGAACCTTATCCCCTACTTCACGAAGTGTCTTTGGGCTGTCAAGAGCTATTTTTGCTGCAATTACGGGTATACCTTTGACATCACGACTGCTTTTGAAAATCTGCTCAAGATCAGAGCTGGCCAGCTGGGTGGACAGTCCGGCAACCTGCTTTTCAAGAACCTTCTGCTGCTGCTGGAGACTTTCCAGCTTGGTCATGATCTCGCCTGCCGGCACATTAAGCGCCCTGCTTATCTGCGCCTCCCGAGCGGCAATCGCCTGGGCGTATCGTAAGGCGTGCCTGCCGGTGAGCGCTTCGATTCTCCTGACCCCTGCAGCAATACCGCTTTCGGAGACAATCATAAAAAGACCGATATTGCCGGTTGCAGAAACGTGGGTGCCGCCACACAATTCCTTGCTGACCTCGGCAATGCTCACCACACGGACCGATTCTCCATATTTTTCTCCAAACAGTGCTGTAGCGCCTTCATGGAGCGCAGCATCCCTGCTTACTGTTTTGGTGTCGACGGCAACGTTTTCCCGAATCCGGTCGTTCACCCAAACTTCAATACTGTTTTTTTCCAAATCGCTGAGCGCTGAAAAATGAGTGAAGTCGAAGCGCAGGCGATCCTCGCTCACCAGTGAACCGGCCTGTTTTACATGATCCCCCAAGGTATTCCTGAGTGCGGCATGAAGCAGATGTGTCGCTGTATGATTGCCTGCGGTATCCTTCCGAACATTCTCCGCCACTTCGAGCTCCACTGCCATACCGTTTGACAATGCCCCCTTATCAACGCGTATACCGTGAAGGACAATTCCTTCAGCTTCCGGCGTTGTCGACAGTACCGACGCGCAGCCATGCTCCCAGCTCACAGCTCCGACATCGCCGACCTGGCCGCCAGCTTCGGCATAAAACGGCGTTGATTCAACAAAAAGTTCCCCCTCTTCCCCGGCGGCAAGCGTGTTGACAGTCTTTCCTTCTGTATCGAGAAGCCCGAGCACCCTGGCTGAACTTCTCAGCCTGTCGTAGCCGACAAATTCTGATCGCTGCCCGGATTGGATAAGGGTTTTCACACCATCGGTTTTTAATTGAACCCCTTCTCCTTTTCTTGATGCTCTTGACTGGGCGCGCTGCAAATCCATACCACGCTGAAAACCGTCTTCGTCAAAACCGACACCTCGCTCGAGCGAAATATCACGAACGATATCGACTGGAAATCCATAGGTGTCATAGAGTTTAAAGATGAAATCGCCAGCAATCATCGGCTTGGCTTCATTCAACTGGCGTGCCACCTCCTCGTCAAGTAAGGTCAAACCATGCTCAAGCGTCTCACCGAAACGCAGTTCCTCGTTGCTGACGACTTTTTCCAGTAATTGCGCGGTATCCTGAAGGCGCGGATAGGCTTCGCGCATTGAGTCGGCCACAACTTTACAGGCAGCATGCATGAAGGGTTTCGTCAACCCGAGATTGCGGCCGAACCGTATTGCCCTTCTCAGGACCCGTCGCAGCACATAGCCCCGTCCCTCGTTCGATGGCAGGACCCCGTCGGCAACAAGGAAGCAGGTTGCCCGGGCATGATCGGCAATAACCCTCATGGCTGTAGCATCGGAACCTGATCTGCCGTATTTTTTCGTCGACAGTTCTTCAAGACAGGAAATGACTGGCGCAAAAAGATCCGAGTCATAGTTGTTGAACTTGCCCTGCAGGACCGCTGCCACGCGCTCAAGTCCCATGCCGGTATCAATACTTGGCTTGGGGAGCGGTGTCATTGTACCGTCTTGGCTGCGGTTAAACTGCATGAAAACCAGATTCCAGAGTTCAAGGTAACGATCGCAGTCACAACCGACAGCACAGTCCGGCCTGCCACACCCTGCCTCGATACCCTGGTCTATATGGATCTCAGAACACGGCCCGCAGGGACCGGTGTCACCCATGGCCCAGAAGTTATCTTCTTCCCCAAGGCGAACGATCCTGCCGTCCAGCAGGCCGTCCACCTGCTCCCAGAGTTCATACGCTTCATCATCATCTCGAAAAACCGAAATCCACAATTTATCTTTCGGCAGTTTCAATTCTTCGGTCAAAAACTCCCAGGCATAGTCAATGGCTTCTTTTTTAAAGTAGTCACCAAAGGAAAAATTCCCGAGCATTTCGAAAAATGTATGGTGGCGAGCAGTATAACCGACATTTTCAAGGTCATTGTGCTTTCCTCCGGCCCGCATGCAGCACTGACTGGTAACAGCTGTCTTGTAATGACGCTTTTCCTCTCCCATGAAGACAAGTTTAAACTGTACCATGCCTGCATTGGTGAACAGCAGCGTGGGATCATCCTGGGGAACCAGTGAGGAACTTTCAATCACTTCATGGTTTTTTTCCCTGAAATAATCCAGAAACCTGGCGCGAATTTCATTTCCTGTCATAGTCTTACACGTATAATTTTTATGAGTTCAACAGAGCGATCAAAGATTTAGAAGATCACTCCATACTGCCTAACGTTGCCTGATTCCATAAAAAACGGGCATCAGAGCCCAAAGTAACTGAAATAACGTAATAGTAAACTATTTTGTGAGGTGATATTCAAGCAGATGATGATAAAGATTGAAAAAAGATACGGTTTTCCTCACTGACGATCTGTTCAGCAGACCATCCGCCAACAGCGTCCCGAAAAATTTCAAGGGCTTGCGATCAGAGCACTCGCCACTCGTTCTCTTTGCCGGCCTGATACAATTCCCGCAATGTCTCGAGCCCGCCTTTTCGAAATTTTTTGACCAGAAAAAGAAACAGATACGCTGTCTGGACGGCATCTTCAAGGGCGTCGTGCGCCTCAAAGAAGGGCAGGTTGAATTCACTGCTCAACTCATGCAGGCCAAGCCTGCTGGACGAAGATCCTTCCTCATGATAGTAGCCGAGCATTACCCGCTTATAGCCCTGTGCCATTCGAATGGTATCGATACAGGGGTTCACCAGACAGCCATTATACCTCCGCTGGGTTTCCCGGTGTACGAAACTCATATCAAGCCCGATATAATGGCCGACGATGAGATCGTTTCCGACAAACGAGAGGAATTCCGGCAGAACCTCGTCAATAGAAGGTGCTTTTTTCAGCTGCTGAGGCGTAATTCTGTGCACCAGCGTCGCTTCTGTGTGATCAAGTTTCTGCGGTTGAATATAGTGGTGAAAGGTTTCACCAAGATCAATCTGCAGATTTTTTATCTTTACCGCACCGATGGAGATGATTTCATCTTTTTTCCGGTTCAACCCGGTCAGTTCAGTGTCAAGTACGACAAATGTATAATCTGAGAGGGATCGGGTCTGGTCAAAATCCTTGAAAAAATCCCTGTTTCTAATGATGATTTCATCCGCTGGGCGGAACCATGGAATTTTTTTCAGAAGATCAAGCATCTAGGCCTCCGGAAACATCCTTTCCAGGACACCCTGCATCCTCTCGATCACACCGAATGCATCCCTGAGCATATGCTTCTCAAGATCGCTCAGGTGCGCCGGGTGGATGTAATTATCCGGCTCGCTCCCTCTTTCAATCTGAGCGAGCTGTTGAATAACACGCAGCTGCATCTGCAGCTCATAGGCCTCAACGGCTGCATGATAGAGGTCTTTTGATATCTTCTCTTTCACGCTCAACAGCCGCAGGCGTTCCAGCGTATTGGTCTCGGTGACGCCGAACCGCAGGGCGAGAATACGGGCAAATTCAACAAATGGCGCGATCCCCCTTTTTTTGATATCGAGCATGTCTTTATGCTCGCCATTTTTTTCAACGATGAAGTTGTTAAAAAAAGAGAGCGGGGCACGATTGGCGATACACTGGCGGGCAAGATAATAGGGCATCAGGCTTCGTCCTGATGTCTGTTCAATGATAAAGTCCCTTAAGTCGACGGCTAGCTGTTCTGTTCCGTAACCATTCCGGAAATCAAAAAATATTGCACCGACCAGCAACTCTTTGGGGTCTGCAGCACTGATCCATCGTTGAAAATAGGACTTCCATATGGTTACCGGCTGGCACCACTCAGGATTACTTGCCATCGTGCCGCTCTTGCACAAGGGGTAACCACACTTGACCAGATGATCGATTGCCCGGGAGGCAAAAAGTCCGAAATATTCCTCTGCCCTTCTCGCCTCTGCCTCGTTGCCCGGATCGGTGTAGACTATCGCGTTGTCCTGGTCCGTCTTGAAGGTCTGCTCACTGCGCCCCTCGCTGCCAAGCTGAAGCCAGCTGTATTTCAGCGGCGGCGGTCCCATCTGCTCCTGAAGCAGCGTGAGTGTACGGCGGAGAATCTGGTCGTTGAGCAGCGCAATCATGCGGGTGATATTGCCCGCTTTTGCCCCTTCATTGATAATGTTTCTGACAATCCCTGACACCTTGTGGGCCAAGGAATAGATGCCATGAAAATCGCTCTGGGCAACGATCTCCTTGAAGAGATAATAGGGGGAATTGCCCTGCTGCACCATGATATCATGACTGGTCACGACACCGATCACACCACCTTCCTGCTCGACGCCGAGGTGGTGAATACCGGTGGACATCATTTTCAATAAAACGTCAAAACAGAGCGTCGCTGCCGGAACCGTTTTCAATGGCCCACTCATGATTGCTGCCACCGGCTCACGATAATCCTTTCCCTCAGCTATGACTTTTCCCCTGAGATCAGTATCGGTGATAATTCCAACCATGACTCCGGGATCTTCATCAGCGTAGATCAGCAGGGAGCCAATGGCCCGACGTGTCATTATCGCTGCCGCTTCCTGGATGGAAGTGGAGGCAGAAACCGAAAAGAGCGATTTGGTTAACTCTCTTGCGGTCACGTTAAAAAGATAGAGGTCTTTGCTGGTCCTGCGACTCATTTTATGGCTGCGAAGCTCATTGTAGGCGGTTGCCACGACGTTGTCTGAAAAGCTTTTGAGAAAATAATGGGATACCGCTGAATTTTCTCTCACCAGCTTCAGAAGGATTTCTCTAGGTAGCAGGAAGCAGAAGGTGTCCTCAACGGTCTCGATATTGAGGTTTGCAAGCGTTCCCCTGATGATTCCCAAGGCGCCGATATTGGCTCCGACCCCCCGGTAATCTTTCAGCGCTACTTCTCCATACTCGTCAACTATGAATGCCTTGACCCCCCCTCGCTGGATGAGGTGAAGGTGAGTGACCTCCGTTTCATTGTAGGTGAAGAGCCTGGTCCCTTTCGGAAAAAAATCAATCCTGCAATGCCTGGCCAGGTCATGCAGGACCTTGTCTCCAAGCTCTTTGAAGGGCATGGTCTGTTTGAGAAAATCGACCGCAACATCAGGAGCTACCGCATGGGTGCTGCTGTCAAACGGCAGCAATGATGCAACCTTGTTCTTGCTTTGATCACTCATCTTTTAAGGTCCGGGAAGAAGCACTGTTGACATGGTTCTGAACATCTCTTGATAGAAAAAAGCGTTCTGTTTACACCAGCCTCTCCAACGCTTTCTTGCCGTTGATCAGATCATCAACAACTGATGGCTCCGCAAGGGTTGATGTATCGCCAAAATCGTCGAAATCGTTGGCGGCTATCTTTCGCAATACCCTCCTCATGATTTTCCCGCTTCTTGTCTTGGGGAGACCGGGGGCATACTGGATAACATCGGGGGCGGCAATCGGTCCGATTTCACTGTGAACATGGAGACGCAATTCAGTCAAAAGCCCAGGATCATTCTGGACACCTGCATTCAGGGTCACGTACGCATAAATTGCCTGGCCCTTGACCGGGTGAGGCATGCCGACAACTGCCGCTTCGGAGACATGGGGGTGGGAAACAAGAGCGGATTCTATTTCCGCCGTACCAAGGCGGTGCCCTGAAACATTGATTACATCGTCAAGCCGGCCCATAATCCAGAAGTACCCGTCCTCATCACAGCGAGCTCCGTCGCCGGCATCATAAAAACCGGGAAAGGTTTCAAAATAGGTGGTTCGATATCTCTTTGCATCGCCAAATATTCCGCGCAGCATGCCGGGCCAGGGTTTTCTTATGACCAGGTGTCCACCCTCGTTTGAACTTGCCGGGCTTCCCTCCTCAGTCAAAATGGCCGCATCGATTCCCGGCAAAGGACAGGTGGCGGAACCAGGCTTGAGCCGTGTTGCATACGGCAGCGGAGAAATCATGATGCCACCCGTTTCCGTCTGCCACCAGGTATCCACGATGGGCAGCACGCCCCTGCCGATGTGCAGGTGGTACCACATCCAGGCTTCAGGATTTATCGGCTCGCCGACTGATCCGAGTATTCTCAGTGTGGAAATATCATGGTTTTTCACCGGCTCGTCGCCAAACCTCATCAACGCCCTGATAAGTGTCGGCGCCGTATAGAAGATACTCACCTTGAATTTTTCGACAATCTGCCAGAATCGCCCCGGAGTCGGATACGAAGGAACGCCTTCAAACATCACGGTTGTTCCGCCGAGCCCAAGCGGTCCGTATAGTATATACGAATGTCCGGTAATCCAACCGATATCGGCGGTACACCAGTGAATATCGTCGTCTTTAAGGTCAAAAACCCACTGGGTTGTATGAATTACGTAGGTTAGGTAACCACCAGTCGTATGAACCACACCTTTAGGTTTCCCTGTGGATCCGGAGGTATAGAGTATGAAAAGCATGTCCTCTGCCTGCATATGCACCGGTTCACATGCATCGCTGATATCATCGCTGCTCATCTCTTCATGCCACCAGCAGTCCCTTGTCGATCTCATCGCCACATCGTTGTCCGCCCGACGGACAACGATACAATGCTCGACCGATTCACACTCGTCCAGCACCTCGTCGGCATTCGGCTTCAGCGGAATCGTCTTTCCAGACCTGAGCACCGCATCGGCAGTAACCAGAATACGTGCTTCACAATCCTCGATCCGGTTCTTCAGGCTTACCGCCGAAAAACCTGCAAAAACAACCGAATGGATGGCCCCGATCCGGGTACAGGCAAGCAGCGTTATCGCAAGTTCGGGAATCATCGGCAGGTAAACGGCCACCCGATCTCCTTTTTTTACCCCTTTCTTCTTCAGCACATTGGCAAAGCGGCAGACCTCTTCGTGCAATTGCCGATAGCTGTAGATTCGAACATCATCTTCCGGTTCACCCTGCCAGATAATCGCTGTTTTATCCTGCTTCCCATTTTCCAGGTGCCTGTCAAGGCAGTTGTATGAAACGTTCAGCGTCGCGCCGTCAAACCAGCGGACCTCCGGTTTGAGGAGGTCGGCGTCCAGCACCGTATCCCATTTTCTATACCAGCTCACCAACTCGCCGGCACGCTCAGCCCAGTAAGTTTCAGGATCCTCCAGCGAGCGTTTATAAATCTGTTCGTAGAGTTCCATATCGGGTACTGCCGCCTCACTTCTTCCACCTTCAGGAGGGTTGAAAAACCGGTTTTCATTGAGCAGACTGGTAATTTTATCTTCAACACCACTCATCTTGTTCTCCTCTTTGTCGATATCCTCCGGCCCGATACGGAGGCAAGCGCACCTGTTCTATTGCAGGAGCTATCGCAACAGGCGGACACTGCCGGCACTATCATAGCGGCTCAGACGGCATGAGGCAATAGCCACAGAAGAACGCCGCAGGCTCAATTCAGGTGAACACCACTATCAAATATTTTGATAAACAAACCACATTTATCACCCCTTTTCCAGCAAAATCAGATCCTCAGCCAGACAATTCGTTTTGTTTAAGGCAAGTGTTCTTCTCAGAGCAAAAGGACATCTGTACTGCTGTAGGTTTGCCTGCAAAACAGCTTTTCTCCCATTGCACTCTTTCCTGGTAAGAAAATGCTTTACAATTTTTATTTGACTATTAAGTTAAACGCTAAAATAAAAGGGAAGGAAAATCATGAAAAATGACATAAAAGATGAACAGGTTGAAGCAATAGCAAAACTGCTGAAATCGATGTCTCACCCGATAAGATTGAAAATTCTCTGTTTGCTCCAGGAACAGGAGATGTCCGTCGGCGATATCCGGGACCAGGTGGAGACGACAAATGCCAATGTCTCACAGCACCTGAACATTCTGCGCAGCCAGGGAATTATCGACTTCAGGAAAGACGCCAATTTCATCTACAACCGGATAGCCGATCAGCGCATACTGGAACTGATTGAGAAGATGAGACACCTTTTCTGTCCGGAAATCTGATTCTCTCAACCCGATTGGAGCCTATGCCAACAAACTGAGGACCACACCATGATTATCACAGACTGGATACATGTACTCGCCGGAACATTCATCCTCTTGAGCCTCGCCCTCGGCGTTGAGGCAAGCCCCCTTTTTCACAGCAAATACTGGCTCTTCTTTACCGCCTTTGTCGGAGCCAACCTTTTTCAGTTCGGGATTTCAAAATTCTGCCCCATGGGAATGATCCTCAAAGCACTCGGAGTACCTGAAAACAGATAGCACGCTGTGCTCATTAGCGCCCCCTCCGGCAGCTTACACGTATGCCCGGTTCCTGTCGGCCTGTCAGGCCCGTCAACGCTGAACATGGAAACATGTAACAGAAAAAATGTTAAATCGGCAGGATATGCATCTCTTCTTTTACCGGGTGGCTGCCGATCAGAACAAGACCGTTTCTCCCGTCAATAGACACATGGTCTCCTGATTCGATACGCTGGCCGTTTATCTCGCAGTACCGTTCATACACCCTTAAACTCTTACAGCCGACGACACAGGTTTTTTCAAGCCGGACAGCAACAACCGAGGCATGAGAAGTCTGCCCTCCGCGGGAGGTGAGCAACCCATCGGTCTGAGAAATCACCGAAATATCTTCCGGCACCGTATCCTGTCTGATAAGAATTTGAGGGGTATCCGGTTCACGGTGTCGCAGCAGGTCAATATCATCCTCGGTGAAAACCGCTTTTCCTGAAAGCGCCGAGCCGGAAACACCAATTCCTCTTCCAAGCACAGCGGCCTGCAGTCTATCGGTTTCGACAAAAACATGCAGGTGTTCCTTCTGCTTGATCGTTATCATGTCTCGAGTCTGGAGCAGATAGAGGTCATCGGCATGGGGTCCCTCAAAGGTAAACTCAAGTTCCTGGGGATTCCAGCGTTTGTCATAAACCAGCTCCCGAGAGATCGCCAGCAGCCGCTGGTAGATATCGGGAAATTTCACTTCAAGCGCCTCATTGTTCGACCGCCCGTCAATCTCAGCCTGTTCGAGCGATATCGGATGGCTCGTCACCAATCCGGAGACAATATCCTCCCCCTGGTCGCCGAATGCATAATCACCCCAGAGGGCCACACGCTGTACTTTGCGATAGGGATGAGCGGTGAAAAGAACACCGGAACCGGAAAGATCACTGCGATTTCCAAAAACCATTGCCTGCACAATCACCGCAGTGCCCCACGAATGGGATACATCCATAATTTTTCGATAATCAACCGCCTTCTGGGCTTCCCATGAATCCAGAACCATTTCGATAGCACCAACCAGCTGAAGCCACGGGTCGTCAGGGATCCCCAGACCTCGTCTGCGCACGAGTTTCTGGTAATTGAGGGCTAATTCTCTCATCTGTTCCGGAGTAAAATGCCGTTTCAAGGAGACATTATGCCTGGCTTTTGCCTCGTTCATGAGTTCCTGGAAATCATCACGCTCTACCCCGGAAATCATCGCCCAGGACTGAATAAAGCGACGATAGTTATCCCAGGCAAAATACTCGTTGCCCTGCTGCCCGGCATACTCAGTGACCAGATCCGCATTTTGTCCGACGTTATGAACAGTGGCCATCATGCCCGGCATTGAAATCGCACTGCCACTCCTGACAGAGAGCAGCAGCGGCTGATCCGATGACCCAAAGACCTTTCCTGTCTGGTTTTCTATACTGTTCAGGGCGCTGCGGATGCGCTGCATGAAGCCCTCTCTGGCCTTCGGAAAATCAAAGATGACATCACGGCAGCGAAAAACCTCTGTGGTGATCACGAAGGCCGGCGGTACCGGTTTTGAATCCTCCGTCAGCGTAATCAGGTTGTACCCTTTGTTACCGAGATGAATGAGGTCGTGCGTATAGGGATTGATTTTATTGAGCAGAGAAATGGTCTTTTCGGGGTTATAGGTCATCAGCAGGTCGAGCGTCTTTTCATCGAGAATATCTTTTTGACTCTCGAGTGTCTGAATAACCCGAAGTATAAAGTTGTCAAGGTGCTGCAACCCAAACGTGGAGGCAATCAGATCCCTGAAAAATGCTTCTGAGAGACTGTGAACGGTGTTGGCCTTCTGTTCTTCATTCCACAGGGATTTATAGCGCGGCAGCAGGTTTTCCCTGCCGATTTGCGGAATGATCAGGGACAGATTTTTCTGATGAATATTGGTATAGTACGAATATATAATGTCCTTGACGCCTTCGGACAGGCCCCGGAAGATGTCAAGGTACTGGGTGTAGGAGAAACGCCTGATTTTCAGGGAACTCGTGAGCAGGGACAGATAGGTGTCCAGCCGCCGTGAGGTGATCCCATCTATTGCCAGTGCCCGCATATACAGCTTCAGGCATCTGCCGATGGTGTAAAATGTGGCCTGGGTAATGAGTGACAGATTCACCGTCTCCGGCAGTTTCTCAAGGTATATATTGGCCAGATTTTCCAATCGGAACGTCAAAGACAGGCTGTCGAATTTTTTTTCCCGATATTTCCCGTATACCGACGGGATATCAACAGCGATGTGACGTTTATAATAAATATCCTCCCGTGCCTCAAACTGCTCCTTGGAGAGTATGTTTTTTTTGAGCAGTGCCAGGCCGTCAAGCGTGGCCTCAATAATTCCCTCGATATCCTGGTTGTCGAGTTTATCGATTAAGGTGTCCATCTCCAGGAAACCGTCATTGCCAGCCTGCTCAAGCTCCGAACGCAGTTCCTGAAAGCCGAGATTGTACTTTTTATAGGTGAGCCTGAACATTCGCACGAGCAGATAAAATCGCCTCCGCTCGTCTTCGGCAACATCCTCCTGTTTCAACAGAAAACGCTGCAGCCCTGAATAGGGAATGTCGAGGAGATCGTCGACCTGTTCGAGTTCGTATTCTTCGATAACCCGTGCTGCCAGGACAACCTGGTCATCGATGAAAAGACCTTTGGGAACGATCCGACTTAAAATCTCGGAAGGCAGATAGGGGCTGAGGTGTTCCCTGTCCCGTGTTTTCCAGTACATGAAGATGGCGCGGATAAAATCTACGATCAGGTTTGAGCTCTCGACATGGCTCTGTTTTCTCAGAAAATGGACCAGTATATCCTTTCTCCGGTGTATCTCATCGAGTTCCGTGGAGACATCCCTGAGCTCTCCTTCCGCACCGATCTCATTAAAAAAAACCGGCATTAATTTGGCAAACTGTTTTGCCAGGTTATAGACAGGCTCAATGGGATGATTGAGTAACTCTGTAATATCACGCTGAAAGAGATCCGTGTCCTTAACGCAGGTTCCTGACAGCTTTACATGGATAATCAATGCTGAAAACAGGGTGGCGCACCATTTCGGCTCCTGTAGAATCAAGCTCAGCCAGACCCTGATATTTGTCAGGTGGGCAGGATTGATGATCGGTTGCCAATCCTCATCAACGCCAGTCACATTCGCCGGCTGAAACCCGAAGCGTACCGCTCCCCACAGAAACGCTTCGACCATCCTGCTGTTGCCCCGTTTGAATACTTCGCCCCCGAGGACCTGGATGCATTGAAGCGACGTGTGGGGATATTTTCTCACATTTACCTTGAGCAGTTGAAAGGTGGTCAAGAGGAATTCTTCAATTTCCTCGTAGCTCTGCTGCTGAACAAGGAGTACGAGACTTCGGTTGATTTCCCGCAATATCTCTTCATGAATAAGGTGCAACCCTCTGATATCCATGATTTTAAACATGAATTGCAGTTTCTGGTTTTCCGCGAGATAATTTGCCGCAGAACCCCTGCTGTCAGATGACACTGCCGTTGCGGTTTCAATATCGCCGAGAAGACGCGGTATCTCCTTGTAGAGACGAACGATATCTATATGCGACGGCATCTCAATAATCTGCTTGAGCGCAGAGGACGGGTCACGGTTTATCCGCGCCTGATCCAATTCACCAAGACAGGCGCGCATGGCGCTATGGGAGATGGCCGAAAAAATCTGCTGGCCGGGGAATTCCTCTTCCAGAAGATCGCAACGTTCAAGGAACCATGGCAGCGGATCATCTTCGCTTAGCCAGTAATCATAGGTCTTCTGGAGCAGAAGATGCATGAGTGATGCAGCCGGGCTGATATCAATATCAAGATCGCTGCGCCCGGCAAGATCGAGCAGCCGCCTGATGACCCGCTTTATCGAATGTGGACCGTGAACTAGGTGCATCAGAAGGGTATCATCGGCGGAATCGAGTTCCTCCAAGCGCGTGAACATGCTGTTTATTGCCGGCTCAAAGCGTCTCAGCTCGCGGCTTTCAAGCTGTGAAATAACTTTGTCGAGCCAGCTGCAGAGCGCTTCAAAAACCTGTGAAAGGAGCAAAGCGTTTCGCGCCGAATCATCAACTGCTTCAAAAAACAGGCCTTCAAAAAGCTCGAATGCCTCCGGACCCTGCTCGTGCTTCAGATAATGACTAAAATTTTTCAGAACAAAAGATCGCAGCGGCGAAACAAGGATCTGCCAGTTTCGATAAGGGTGGCAGATTTCATAGAGGAGACTTTCAAGACTGGAATGAATACCCCGATATTTTTTTACAATTTCCAGCAGGAGCAGCAAATCAGGCCGAATTTCCACATACTCTGCCGTTTCAAGCAAGTTCGCCTTGAGGGCATCGGAATCGATATTGAGATCCGTCTCTATCTGTTTCATATCCTTCTATCTGCAGTTCCGGAGAAGCACCATAATCAGGCCTGAAATAAAAGCATTCCCATGAGCCTTTTGCAAAACGGTCTTTTCGCTCAACCTCCGCGTTATGCTAAAAAATTTTATCCTCGGAATATCAATTATATGCCTGCGGTAAAATTTTTCGCATGCCTTGATTTTGAACGAAAATCATCATTTTGCAAGAGGCTCCCATAACATGGAAAAGCGCCCTCCCAGAAAAGAACAACGCGCTTTTCCATGCAAGAATCAAGCAGCCTCACCTGGCTAGAGCACTTTTTTGCTGTCCATATGCAGAATCAAGTCAAGCATCCTGTTGGAATAACCCCACTCATTATCATACCAGCTCATGACCTTTACCGTCTTCCCGATCACCTTGGTAGACTGGCCGTCTATAATTGAAGAATGCGAATCCCCCTGAAAATCGATTGAAACAAGCGGCAGTTCGGTATAGCCAAGGAAACGGTTGGCCGCCTCCTTGAGCGCTTGATTGACCTCGGCGACCGTGGTTTCCTGCCCGACTTCCATTACTGCATCGACAAGGGAAACATTCGGGGTGGGAACCCGCACCGCAAGACCGTCAAATTTCCCTTTCAACTCAGGAATTACCAGAGACACGGCCGCCGCAGCTCCTGTTTTGGTCGGAATCATCGAAAGCGCAGCCGCCCTGGCCCTGCGCAAATCTGAATGGGGAAAATCGAGCAGCCGCTGATCGCCGGTATAGGCATGGACCGTTGTCATCAAACCACGCTCTATGCCGAAGTTGTCAAGAATCACCTTGGCAAAAGGTGCCAGGCAGTTTGTCGTGCAGGATGCATTGGAGACAACATGATGGGTTGTCGGATCATACTCATCCTCATTAACTCCCATCACGAATGTCTTGACGCTGCCTTTTGCAGGAGCCGATATGACAACCTTTCTGGCACCGCCATCAATATGTTTCTGCGCCGACTCCAGGTCTCTGAAAATACCGGTACATTCGGCAACGTACTCGACCCCCATCTCTTTCCAGGGAATCTCCGCCGGATCACGATGGCTGGTGACACCAATATGCCGGCCATCAAAGGTGATACCATCTTCATCACTGGTAATTTCCTGGGCAAGTCTTCCCATTACTGAATCATATTTGAGCAGATGGGCAAGGGTCTCGTTATCGGTGAGATCATTAATCGCCACAACCTCAATATCGGCAAATAAAGGATCCTCGCCAATAGCCCTGAACATGTTCCTGCCGATTCGGCCAAAGCCGTTGATACCAATTCTGACTGTCATTTTCCATCTCCTTAATGCGTTAAAATAAAAATGTACGCCTACTGTGCTTTTCCTGTTAATTCCCCAAACGTTTTTTTATACAAATCAACGTATTTCTTCATTACCCCGTTCCAGGTGTAATGTTGATCGATTTTCTCAACAGCAGCTCTCTGCATCTTGCGTATCAATTGTTTATCACGATACATCAACACTGCCCGATGCATGGCTTTACTCAGATTTTCCGGGCTGTTGTCCTGATAACCGATACCGGTCTCGCCATCGACCACTTTCACCAGCCCCCCGACATGATGGACAATCGGCAGGTTGCCGAAAAGCTGCGCGATGTAGTCTGTCAGCCCGCACGGTTCATAGCGCGAGGGAATGACAAAAAAATCTCCGGCAGCATACACCCTGTTTGCAAGCTTGGAATTAAACCCCCGCAGAAAACAGACTCTGCCAATATTGTTCGGATCGGCTGCGGCCCGGGCCAAATCGGCCTCCTCACGCTCACCGCCATTGCCAAGACAGAGGACCTGTGCTTCCGGCTCCTCGGCGAGAAAGAGGCTCATTGCTTCGGTAAGGATATCAATTCCTTTCTGGTCACTCAGACGGCCTATAAAGGTGAAGAGCGGCCAGTCCAGGGTTTCCGTGAGATAACCGACCCTGTCGCCGTCGGGGTCCGCAGGCATTTGGGCCACCCGCCTGAGCAGCTCCTGTTTACAGGCGATTTTACCGTCAAGCCCGTCGGTTTCGTCCCGTATATCATACGCAGCGGCAATTCCAAGGTCTTCAGGCGCTTTCGTATCGAAGGCGAGGGGATCGATACCGTTGGTAACGCCGGCTATGACAACACCGTCATCCTGCAGGCGATGGCCAAGCCAGCCGGTCAGGTAATCATTGTCCGTCTCCTGCAGTTCTCTGGCATAATTTTCACTCACCGTGCTGATCAGGCTGTAGCGGCTTGCGGCAATAAACGGATCGAAACTGTGATCCAGGCAGCAATCGTTTATCACCGCCTGGGGCAGGCCGGTTATCGCCTGCACAAAGGGGAGATCAGACACTTCCTGATGATAGCCGATACCACCATTGTGGATGGTGACAAGCGATGCCGTTGTCCTGAAATAATGATTATAACCGGGACATTCGCGCATTATTGCAGGCGTCACTGCTGTATGGCCGTCATGGCAATGAATGACTTGCGGGTGCTCGCCAAGGATCATGATTAAGTCAAGACCACCCTTCTGCAGCAGCAGATTCATGGCAAAAAAATCGACATGGCCAGCTCCCGGAATCTTCCAGGATTCCCGCTGAAAATCTTCCCTGGTGTAAGTGTAGACGCCGCGTTTCTCCTGAAAACGCTGGGACTCAAGAAGGTAGATGTGAACTCTATCAACGACCTTGTGCCAGACCCGGACACGCTCTTTTCGAGCCCGGTCGGTATAATTCATCGTCACATCATACTCCAGCGCCTTGTCCGGAAAATCAGGGTCAGGTAGCCTGCTGAGGTCCATCTCCCGAGGATTCATAAATCCATAAAGCGGCAACACCACCTTGACCGCCCTTCCGGTCCAGCGAGCCAGCGAACGGGACAATTGCGCCGCCACATCCTTAACTCCGCCGACACCGGCAAGCGCACCATACTCCCTCGTAAACATCCAGACCGATGTTATTGTGTTCTTCTTTCTCTTGATCATTTTACATTTGAATCGTTCGGCCTATGATACATACTTGCCGGATAAAACAATTTCCTTTTCCTGCGCCGATCACTGATGTGGATGCACAGCCGTTTTATTTTTCAATGCTCATCAGCAGAACCGCAATTCCAGCCTGATTCTTCGGGAATACTGACAATATCTGCAACAACTCCTATGCTGTCAAGAGAGGCCGTGTCGAAAATGAGATCAGCCATCCAGGCTCAAAGCACGATGCGCAGAGCTCAGACAGCTATCGCTGGCTAGGCGGTTCCCTCTACAGAGCAGCAGATTACTACTATACATAGAGCAGAAATGCAAATGGCTGATTTCATCGATTGTGTCCTGCCGGCGCTCCTCAACGGCTCTGGGCCTAGCGTCTCTCTGCGTCCATTGACGTAACACCTAATACAACCTATACTGTTGTGATTGCAAAACGTTTTCTCTACACCAGTCAGCTCACAGGACGAGGGTTTCATGAAAAACGATACAATTACGGTGAATACCAGAAAAACAATGGAACTCATTGACATAACGGCGCTCATCTCAAGACTGCTTGCAGCCAACAAGAGCACTGACGGTTTTTGCTTCCTCTTCAATCCGCACACGACAGCAGGACTTACCATCAACGAGGGCGCAGACCCCGATGTCCGCGACGACATTATCTCCGGTTTGAAGGAAATCGTTCCGCTAAACCATCCGTTCAAACACCGGGAAGGTAACTCCCCGGCTCACATCATGGCTTCCCTGATGGGATGCTCACTCACCATACCGGTGATTGGCGGGAGAATGCAGCTTGGTACCTGGCAGAAAATCTTTTTTTGTGAATTTGACGGTCCACGTACCAGAAAGATCAGCTGCAATTTTTATGCAGCATAACCGGAAGGCAGGTCTTATGACCCCTGACCCAGGCAAAATATGTTTCGGACTCAGCCGCGAACTGGATAGAGAATCCTGTGCCTCGTATCTGCAGCTTCTCGGGAGAAAAGAGTTTTCAGAACTCTTTGCCGCCAGGCTTTCCAGTGAAGAAATTGAGATCGTCATCGACATGATCGGCTCGTTGCTGCACAAGCACCTGGACAAGCAGGAATATCATCGTCTCTTCCTGCTCGACGAGCAGCACCATGACTAGAGGCTCAGCTCTATCAATATGAGCACAAAACAACTCCATGACCTGCGCAGTTTTATCGACGTTCTGAGGACCGAAGACGAGCTTCTGGTTATCGACGAACAGGTAGACCCCTATCTTGAAATTGCTGAAATCCACCGCAGGGTAATTGGCCGCCAGGGTCCTGCCCTTCTGTTCACAAATGTGAGAGAAAGTACATACCCTGTGGTTACCAATCTTTTTGGTTCAGCAAAACGGCTCGATCTTGCTTTCGGCAGCAAACCGCAGACCTTTGTCAAGGATATTGTCAATCTTGTTGAGACAATCATGCCGCCCACCCCGGGGAAATTATGGGAAAATCGCCGACTCTTCTTTGATGCGGCCCGAATCGGTCTGAAAAACACGACAAAGGCGCCGATACTCGAAAACTGCCAGCGCCCTGCCCGGCTCTCCACACTGCCGATGCTCACCTCCTGGCACAGCGATGGCGGCCCCTTTGTAACCCTGCCGCTCGTCTATACCGAACACCCGGACGGCAAGGGGCACAACCTCGGGATGTATCGAATTCAGCGGCACAGCGACACCACGACCGGCATCCACTGGCAGATACACAAGGGCGGCGGCTATCACTATTTTGAAGCGGAGAAGCAGGATAAGGCCCTTCCCCTGACGCTCTACATCGGCGGCCCCCCCGCCCTGATGCTGTCGGCAATTGCCCCGCTGCCTGAAGACATTCCCGAATTGATGTTGACCTCCCTGCTTATCGGCGGGAAGCTGCCGATGACAAAGGATCCTCTGGGGGGGCACCGTCTTGTTGCCAATGCGGAATTTGCGGTCAAAGGAATAGTTCCTCCCCATATCAGGAAACCTGAAGGGCCGTTTGGTGATCATTACGGCTATAACTCACTTGAGCACGATTACCCTGTCTTTGAAGTGTCACATCTCTATCACAGAAAAAATGCCATTTATCCGGCAACGGTTGTCGGCAGACCAAGGCAGGAGGACTTTTTTATCGGCGACTACCTCCAGGACCTGTTGTCACCACTTTTCCCTCTGGTCATGAAAGGGGTCCGGGAACTGAAGACCTACGGGGAAACAGGCTTCCACTGCCTGGCAGCGGCCCGTGTATCCGACAGATACCCTCGGGAGGCATTCGCCTGCGGATTGCGCATTCTTGGCGAGGGACAGCTCTCCTTGACGAAATTCCTGGTGATCACCGATGGGGCCGTTGACATCACTGATTTCCGTTCATTGTGGGTTCATGTTCTCGAGCGGGCACGCTGGGATCGGGACCTGTTCGTTTTTGCCAATGTTTCCCAGGATACGCTTGATTATACCGGCCCCTCAGTGAACAAGGGATCCAAAGCAATGCTCATGGGGCTTGGCAAAGAAAAAATAAGAGATTTACCAGGCAGCTTCAGCGGTGAACTGCCTGCTGACTGCTCAAAGCCTGTCGCTTTTATGCCCGGCACCCTCGTTGTCCAAGGCTGCCCGTACAGCCAGGAGCCTGCGCTTGCCGTCAAGCTTGCAGAAAGACGGGAACTGGGAAATTGGCCGACAATAATTCTCGTCGACGACAGTGAGGCGGCCACCGTTTCCACGCAGGAGTTTTTATGGACCCTTTTCACCCGCTTTGAGCCGGCAGCAGACATCTACGGTTCGGCAATATCTGTCAAACGTTTTCACGTGGGACTGGAATCACCGGTTGTTTTCGACTGTCGAATGAAGCCCTGGTACACTGAAGTGCTTGAGGTTGACCCTCAGACAAAAGCACGTGTTGATGAAAAATTTGAGCATCTCATTGCGGGGAAATGGCGTTGAAAGCGGATGATGTCAGGCTCCAGAAGTTTCTTGCTTTAAGCGGTATTGCCTCGCGGCGCGCGGCTGAAGAAATGATCCGCGCCGGCCGGGTGCGGGTTGATGGCAAGGTGGTCACCGAAATGGGCATCCGCGTCAACCCGGATACCCAGGCTGTCCATTGTGACGGTCGGCGGATCGACCCGGCAGAAAAAGAAGAGGCCGTCTACATCCTGCTCAACAAACCAAGAGGATATGTAACCACTGTTTCCGACCCGCAGGGAAGACCGATTGTCACCTCCCTGTTAAAAAATATAACAACACGAGTCTATCCGGTAGGCCGTCTTGACCTTGATACCGAGGGCGCCCTGCTGATGACCAACGATGGAGAGCTTGCC
Organism: uncultured delta proteobacterium; assembly: GCA_963696725.1. Taxonomy (GTDB): domain Bacteria; phylum Desulfobacterota; class Desulfobulbia; order Desulfobulbales; family Desulfocapsaceae; genus MADRE3. Next base: position 495,189 of record CAVOLI010000006.1, on the reverse strand, counting down.
CATAAAATTCTCCATCCCAGATTTGAAACCAGCAAAACATATGAAGTGCTGGTAGAGGGCATTCCATCAGCGCAGAAGATAAAAAACCTCAGGAAAGGAATCATCATCGAGGGCAAAAAGACCTGGCCTGCAATGATAACGCTTGTCAAACAAAAAGAGCGAGCCGCATTGTACCGGGTTATCATTCATGAAGGCCGCAAACGCCAGATAAGAAAGATGTTTGACGCCATAGCCCACCCGGTTATTCACCTGAAAAGAACCGCATATGGACGCCTCACACTTGGTTCCCTGAAAAGCGGCTCATATCGGTTCCTTAGCTCGGATGAACTGAAAAAGATCTTTTTATAGATTTTTCCTTTACAAATAACAAAATAGCTGATTAAATCTAAACAGTTATAGGCTTACTCGTGATCCAGTTCAAATCGAGCCTAGGCGCGTGCCTGATTTTTCAGGGAGGAAAATCCCCTTGCACACCCCTCTAATAACTTGACTTTGTTACTTTTTTCGGTGCTACGAGAACAAAACGTAACATAACGATTAACCCCTAACTGGTTCGCAGACCAAGCAAACAGGAGTTCAGCATGAACAAATCAGAATTGATTGAAGCACTGGCTCAGGACATCAATGTACCACATCGTGAAGCGGCCGCTATCACCAATACCGTTATCGACACGATGACTGAAGCGCTGGCGCGTGGAGAGAGTATAGAAATTCGCGGGTTCGGCAGCTTTGTCATAAAACATTACGATTCATATGAAGGACGCAACCCCAAAACCGGCAAGAAAATTAAGGTGAAGCCTAAAAAACTTCCATTTTTTAAGGTAGGAAAAGATCTGCGTGAGCAGGTGAACCGCAAAGGGTAGACCCGCTTTATCCCCATACGGTGCGGTGTAACGATTCACGCTGCTGCATCTCTGATTCTGCCAACCAGATCGTATACCTGAGCCTCGGTGATTTCCACGTCCACAATATCACCGGGGCTGGCAGTTCCATCATTTATCAACACACAGCCATCAATATCAGGCGCCTGAAAGCGGGTTCTCCCGGAGAGCAGAAGATCTGTCTCGCTGCTCAGTCCTTCCACAATAACTGGTTCAGTTTTGCCTACATACTTCAGCAACATTTCCGCGGACACTTCAGACTGTAATTCCGCCACCTCCCCGAGCCGGCTCTTTTTTACCTCCTCGTCAATCTGGTGACCATAGTTTTCTGCCGCACAACCCTCTTCGTTAGCATAGGCAAAAACACCGACATGGTCGATCCGCTGGGCACGGATGAATGCTTTCAATAAAGCAATATCGTCATCTGTTTCCCCGGGAAAACCGACGAGAAATGTTGTTCGCAGGGCAGCCTGAGGCAGATAACTCCTGATTCTGGCGAAAAGATCGGCAATATTTTCAGAATTGTATCGCCTGTTCATTGCCGAAAGAAGATGATCACTGACATGCTGCAGGGGTATATCCAGGTAAGGCACAATCCGCGGTTCTGAAACCATTAACTCAAGCAATTCATTTGAGACACCGGAAGGATAAAGATACATCAGTCGAATCCAGGGAACTGTCGTCCTGGTGACCAGCGCCCGCAGGAAAGAGACAAGGTCGGTTCCATGATCAAGGTCATTGCCATAGGCGGTCAGATCCTGGGCAACCAGGGAAATCTCTTTTACCCCCTGCTGCTCAAGCGTCAGGCTCTCCCGGACGAGGTCGTCGATCGTCCTGCTGCGCAATCGTCCCCTGATTGACGGAATCATGCAGTACGAACAATGATTATCACACCCCTCAGTTATTTTCAGCCAGGCCCGGAAGAAAGGGGTTGAGAGACTTCGGGGAACACGCGCATCCATCAGGTAGACCTCCGGAACAACCACACGCTTTTCGGGTTTCCCGTCCAGAAGCTGTTCGAAGAGGAGATGTATGCTTCCAACACCCTCTGTTCCGATAAAAAGATCCACTTCCGGCAGTTCCTCTTCAAGCTTGTGTCGATAGCGCTGAACGAGGCAGCCGGTTACCGCGACCTTTGTGTCCGGATTGATCCTCTTGTATTCAAGCAGCTGCAGGATTTCGTCAATACTTTCCTCAACCGCGGGCTGAATAAAACCGCAGGTATTGACCACCAGCAGTGAAGCATCAGCCGGATCATCCACCCCTTTCCAGCCATGCTGTTCAAGCAAACCGTACATCACCTCCGAGTCGACCAGGTTCTTGGGGCAGCCCAGGCTGACAAGGTTAAAGGCTTTGATCATTGTTTTCACCTTCCTTCATTTTGTAAAGGATAAGATTTGAAATAAGAGACCTGCAGCGATCCCTGTAGCGTGCTCCGGTAAAACCGGGTTTCCACTCTGGACCCCACAGCTCATCGGAAACAACGAACAGAGCTGACAGATGAACCTTCCTGAAAGCCGCAATTGAGCACAGGGCTGTAAACTCCATGTCTACGCCGTCAATGCCGAAGTGTTGATGGAGCCTGCTCAGCACGGCTCTGCTCTCCCGATACGGCGCATCGGTTGACCAGATGCCCCCCTCATGCCAGCCGACCTGGTGATTCTTTAGAAAAACCCGTAATTTTTCTGTTTCCTGCTGACAAACCTCAATACGCTCCCCACCACCATAATAACGGGATACGCCCTCACCACAAACCCCTGAAACGGCTATGAGAACATCTCCAACAGTCCGTTCCCGATTCACGGCCCCACAGCAACTGAACAGACATATCCTGCTGACTCCCAGAGCAATCAGCTTTTCCATAACAAGCCCGGCCGCAGGCGCCCCCAGGCAGGGACCTGCCAGGCAGAGGCGTGAGCGCTTATCGACAAGAAGATGCGAGTTGTACAGAGAGCGGGCCTCGGCACCGTGAGAGCGCATTTCATCCTGCCCGATTCCTGCTTCCGCAGGGTTGGCAACAAGAATTGCCGTCTCCGGCAACACCTTTTCATTTCGCCCTCGCACGGGATGAATCAGGATATCTCCATTTTCATTTTCCATCATCTTCTGACCCTGCTGAGACTGTTTAAACATCCATTCACGGAAAATGGCTGATTGCAGCCACCATCTGTGATAAAACGCAAAAAGGCCGCAGAAACGTTCTGCAGCCTTTTTGCACAATGTCCAACCAGGTGGACAAACAGACTGACCTGCTACATGAGCGGATTGGCGTAGAGCAGGATCAGAGAAATAACAAGTCCATAAATTGCAATCGACTCGGCTAACGCCATGCCGAGAATCATGAAGACCATCAGCTTCGGCTGCACTTCAGGATTGCGGGCAAGGCCCGTAGTTGCACCCTGACCGACTAAGCCGATGCCGATGCCGGCTCCGAGTCCGGCAAGACCGATGGATAAGGCAGCGCCGACACAGATCAATGCTAATTGCAGATTTCCTTCCATTTTGATTTCTCCTTGTAAAATTTGGTTGGTTTGGCCTTCTTCCTAAAAAAACGCTATATCAGCAGGAACCGCTTCCTGCTGGATTTAATGTGCATGTTCCTGGGCCTGACCGAAATAGACGACAGCCAGCAGGACAAAAACCATCGCCTGTACCAGTGAGACCAGGACACCGAGAATCATGATCGGCAGCGGAGCAAAAAAAGCGCCTGCCAGCATAAACAGAATACCGAGCAGCGTTTCCTTTGCCATAATATTTCCGAAAAGACGAATGGAAAGTGACAACAGTCTGGCAAGGTTACTGATCAGTTCTATGGGAAGCATCAGCGGCACCAGCCACCACATTGGTCCCATGAAATGTTTGTAGTAGCTGATCCCGTGCTCCCTGAAGCCAATAAAATGGTGGGTCAGCCAGACAATAATCGTCAACGCCAGCGTCGTGTTGATAGAGGAGGTCGGCGACATGAATCCGGGTATGAGGCCTACCAGGTTGGCAACCGCGATATACAGAGCGAAGGTGGCAAGCATTGGAAAAAACTGATCGGTCAGTTTTCTTCCCATGTTGTCTACGAAAAAATCATCCATGCCCCCAATAACAAGTTCCCAGAAATTCTGCCCTTTCCCCGGAACCATTTCCAGATTGCTCAGCGTCAGCTTGGAAACAAAGAACAGAAAAGCCATGACCAGCCAGGTGTAGGTCATGTAGGGCGCGCACAATTGCTCCAGAAAGCCGTGCCCTACCGGCCCATGAGGGACGGGAAGGCCGAGTTTTTCAAGAATAATTGAAATAAACAGTATTGGATGTTCCATATTCCTCTTTTACCTCCTGCTGAAATAGTATTTCCACACCACTGTTACGGCTGACAATGTGACAGCGAAAACGACCGTTGTAAGCCCCAGAATCAAACCGAATATATTAATGTCGCTGCCTTGTATCAAGAAAAACAGGACAACACCGATGAGCAAAAGCCGGAGCCAGAATTTTACGATGAAGCCCTTTTTACTTTTTTTTTCCTGATCCTTTTCAGTTGCACCTTCCCGGTTCGAGCCAAGTGACTCCACAAAAACCGTTACATCGCGCCCTGAAGCGTAAAAGCTTACAATTGAGATAACCCCGCCTGCCAATACCGCCCATGCAAATGACCATGAAAGAACCATCCATGAACCAAGCACGAGAATCAACAGGCAGAACCAGCTCATGGCCAGCATTCTTTTCAGGGACAGTAACGCTTCCACCGTTTAATCTTTCTTGTCGGTCTTGTCTTCCAGCTTCTTGCTGCTGCGCCAGAGTATGTCAAACAGACTTTTAAAACCGGCAGCGATCCCGAAGGCCAGCCCGATAAAGGTAAACCAGGGAGCGGTACGGCCGTCAAATACTTTCTGGTCAAGGAAGATACCGAGCCCCAGACCTATGAATATAGAAGCGACTAACGTAATGCCGATATGCCCGTAATGTCCGAGCAAAAACATCATCTCTTTCTTGAAATCGGACATAGTATGAACCGCTCTAATCCAGTGCCCCTTCCCTTCCAATATAACAGGGTTTGGTAGCATGCCTCCCATTCAAAGTCAATAAATTTTTCACTTTTCAGCCAATTTTTTGAATGACCATTCAGTCGATTTTTCGAGTTTTTTCATGTCATTTAGCGTATGTGCCGCCGACACAAATGCGACCTCGAACTGCGACGGCGCAAGATAGATTCCCTGTGACAGCATATTGCGATAATGGGCTGCGTATAAATCAGTATCGGCGCTCATCGCACTTTCAAAATCAGTCACCCTGCGGCTGGTAAAAAAAGTTGTCATCAAAGACCCGATGCTGTTTACCTGCAGGTCAACTGCTGATCGCGCAGCCACATCTCTGATACAGGAGGCAAAATCGGCACCCATACCGTTGAGCCGCTGATAAAATCCCGGCTTCTGCAACAGTTTCAAAGCTGCAATGCCGGCGTTCATCGCCAGGGGATTGCCGGACAGCGTGCCTGCCTGATAGACGGGGCCGTCCGGGGCAATATGATTCATTATCTCTTCTTTTCCGCCGTATGCTCCAACAGGAAGTCCTCCGCCGATGATCTTACCGAGGCAGGTCAGATCCGGAGTTATGCCGAAATGCTCCTGGGCGCCGCCATAGGCGAGCCGAAAACCGGTAATCACTTCATCAAAAATCAGCAGGATGCCATGCTCGGCCGTTAAAGCCCGCAGCCGCTCAAGAAATCCCTGCTCCGGAAGCACACATCCCATGTTGCCGGCAACCGGTTCAATAATCACGCAGGCAATAGCAAGGTCCTTGTCTGCTAGCGTCTTTTCGAGAAGATCGACATTGTTGTAGGGAATTGACACGGTATTCCTGACGATATCTTCAGGGACCCCGGGGCTTCCGGGAATCCCCAGGGTAATCACGCCCGACCCCGCTTTCACCAGAAACGAATCGGCATGACCGTGATAACAGCCATCAAACTTGACCACGACATCGCGCCCAGTATAGCCCCTGGCCAAACGGACTGCGCTCATGGTAGCCTCCGTGCCGGAGTTGACAAATCTCACCTTTTCTATGGACGGCACCGCCTCGACGACCATCTCAGCAAGCGTAATTTCCGCCATCGTTGGAGCGCCAAAACTGGTTCCTGAAGGAGCGGCATCACAGATGGCTGAAATAATCTCCGGGTGTGCATGGCCCATGATCATCGGCCCCCATGAACAGACATAGTCGGTATATTGATTGCCATCCTCATCAGTAATCATCTGCTCGTGAGCACTTTTTATAAAAAGCGGCTCACATCCCACTGAACGGCACGCCCGAACCGGGCTGTTGACCCCACCCGGTATTACCCTCTGGGCCTGCTCAAACATTTTTGCCGACGCTGTTATTGTCATTTTGTCCTCCATATTTTAAAATAGCGTTTCATCTTTCTCGTTATCTTTTACCAGAATTATCCCAATTGCATATCTGCAAATGTTTTATGCCAGCTTATTTCCGAAATGCGACTATATCACGGGAGGAAATTACCTGTCAAACCAGTTCATACTCTCTTGATCTTTCAAATTTCATACACACTATACACTGCACGTGTTTCTGGTGCCAGCGGACAACAGGCCAACATTTTGCTTGTCAGCCGGTAGTGCAGAAGGTAAAGTGGACAGATGTTTAAACACTCCTTGACAACCAGTAACTGATTGAACAGGAAAGATAAAATCAAATTTCGAAGGAGAGTTGTGATGGCAAGTGACAAGGTCCAGCAAATTAATGATGCTGAATTCGATACCACCATTAAATCAGCCCAGCCGACCCTGGTAGACTTCTGGGCCCCCTGGTGCGGTCCGTGTAAGGCCATCGGTCCCGTTGTTGAAGAGCTTGCTGACGAATATGACGGGAAGGTTACCATTGCCAAAATGAATGTCGACGACAATCCTGTCACTCCGGGAAAATTTGGTATTCGTGCAATCCCTACACTGATTATCTTCAAGGATGGCGACGTTGTTGATCAAATCACCGGTGCGGTCGGCAAATCCCAGCTTATTGAACTGATTAATAAAGCCCTGTAAGTATAGGCAGTAAGCGAGTGCACGTTACTGCAACCTGTTTCACCTCAAGAAGAATTGCCAAAGCGGACGTTTATGGGAAAAACTCATTATAAACTCGTGATCTTGGGAGGTGGACCAGCAGGACTCACGGCAGGGCTCTATGCGGCAAGAGCCAGAATTGATCATGTGATGGTAGAAAAAAGGGGCCCCCGGAGGACAGGTTCTGCTCACCGACTGGGTTGATAATTACCCTGGTTTCCCCGAGGGAATATCAGGTTTTGACCTGATGGATAAAATGACCGCTCATGCCAAACGATTTGGCCTCAACACCATTACCAGGGAAGTCAAATCCGTCAACCTTGACGATCCCAAGGTAAAAAAACTTGTCTTCATCGACGACTCCGAGATCACCTGTGACACGCTTATTATCTGTAGCGGGGCAAGCGCCAATAAACTCGGTATTCCCGGAGAAGCAGAGTTAAGCGGCAAAGGGGTTTCTTATTGCGGTACCTGTGATGCGCCGTTCTACCGCAATATGCAGGTCGCTGTTATCGGCGGCGGCGACACCGCTGTCCAGGAAGCGGACTATTTAACCCGATTCGCCAGCAAAGTGACCATCATACATCGCCGTGACGAACTGCGGGCGACAAAAATTATTCAGGAAATCGCTTTTGCAAATGAGAAAATCGACTTTATCTGGAACACGCAGGTGACTGCGATAGAAGGAAAAGATGAAGTTGAACGGGTCGTGCTTCGCGATAACAAGGGAAACGAATCAAGGCTTGACATCCAGGGGGTTTTCATACTGATCGGTGTTACGCCGAACAACGACATGCTGCCGCTGGAGAAACTCAAAGCGGACAGGTGGGGATTTGTTCCCGCCGACAAGGAAACTCACACCTGCATTCCCGGTGTTTTTGCTGCCGGCGATATCCAGAGCAAAGTGATGCGTCAAATCGTCAATGCCTGCGGGGAAGCAGCAACAGCTGTCATCGCAGCAGAGCACTATCTCACCAACCATTGATAATTCAAACAAGAATAACGCCGATGCCGAGAAACAGCTCACCAATACCGTCTCCGATGCCCGCCCGCATTTTCGCGACCATCGCAATCCTGCTTTTCCTCTGCTTGCTGCCTGGCTGCTCAAAATTCAAGGACATGTTCTCCTTCGGCAAAGAAAAAGCAGAAGTTCATCTCCCCGCCGAGCAGCTGATCATGAAAGGCATGGATGAGTTCAACGTCGGCAAATATTACCTGGCAATAGACTATTTCAACGAGATCCTGGACCGTTATCCATTCAGCCCACAGGCTCCGCTCGCAGAGTTGAAAGCTGCCGACTGCAACTATTATATGGAGCGTTACGCCGAGGCTGTCGTTCTTTACCAGGAATTTGAAGAACGGCATCCCACAAATGAAGCCATGCCGTATGTCATGTACCAGAAGGCAATGGCCGGCTATAACAGAATTGACACAATAGACAGAGACGTCTCAGGAGCCATACAGTCGATTCAGGGCTTTGAAGAACTGTTGCGCGCATTTCCTGACTCGCCCTACAGGCAGGAAGCTAGGGCCCGAATTGCCGCAGCAAATGAGTTTCTGGTAAATCATGAATTTTATGTTGTTAAGTTTTACCTCAGGACAGAGAAATACCTGGAAGCCGAGACCCGGCTCAAATATCTGCTGGCCATGTACCCTGATGCCAAAATTGCCCCCAGAGCCCAGGAGATGCTAGACCTGATCCAGGCAGGAAACCCGCCAACCTCGGGTATCGGTGAATGGTTCAAAGATTTATCGCTTCCCGACTGGATGAAATTCGCCTCCTGGTAGTTCGCCGGTAAACATGGCCAGGGCCGGACTGTTGAGAGCATCCTGCATATTTTTTCAAACCGTTGCCCCTGCATCTTTCTGAAACCATTCCGAGCCAAGAGACATCTCCATCGCCCTGACCGGGCAGATGAGAACACACTGACTGCAACCGGTACATTTGTCGGCATCGAAGATAACCGCCATATCGTCTCTGCGGATTGAAAGGGCATCTACAGGGCAGACACCGGTGCAGGCCCCGCACTGAAAACATTTTTCATCGTCACGTCGAACCCGAGTCGCCAGCCGCTCTATCTCAACACCGAGCTCCTGGAGATAGGAAAGCGCATCTTTCACGTTGCGCTTTGTTCCCTTCATCTCGAGGATCATAATGCCTTCGCTGTGCGGCAGAATATCGGCCCTGAGTATATTGACCTCGACCTCGTGCTCCTTGATGAGACGGTATATAATCGGTTTGTCGCTCGTCGACTTTGGGAACCTGAAGAAGTATATTCGTGTATACACGTTACATCCTTGCGCATAATATCGTTTAAATTCAGGAGCATAAAACCTGCTTCCGGAACTGTTGAAGGCACTCCAGCAGGGAACCGAAACGCTCTCCCGGTCAGGCTGGAGACATTGCCGGCTCGATGATTTATAACCGTGCTGGTAAGCTCGGCAGCCCCACTGAATAAAAAAATGATTGTAACAGAATTCCTTATAGTGGTAAACAGGGACAAACAAGATAGCCGACATAACCCTCAGCCGCTGTTGGACATCCTCGTCATCACTGCACAGCTTGCAACGTACAAAACTATCCACCTCAACCGACCACACTGACGCTCAAGATGAATCAAAAAGATATTGAAGAAATCCTGCTTGCAATCCAGAATGGAACACTGCCTGTGCCGGATGCTCTGGAATCATTGAAAAATTTTCCTTCCCAGTCAATTCCTGACGCCTGTATCGACCACCAGCGGACGCTTCGGACGGGCATCCCTGAGGTCATTTTCGGAAGTTCTAAAACAGACGAGCAGATTATTTCCATTGTCAGGGCCATGCTGGAAAAACCGGGTCCTGTTATTGCGACGAGAATTGATCCTCAAAAAGGAGCTTCCGTTCGCCGGCAGATACCGGAATTGATCTATCACCAGCAGGCCCGGATGCTTTCCTGTCGGGAAATGAGTGTCGACAGGGCTGCGATTCGGGGGGACATTGTAATCGTCTGTGCGGGTACTTCAGACATCGGAATCGCCGAAGAAGCCCGGGTGACCGCCCAAAGTCTTGGACATCCGGTCACGACACTTTATGACGTCGGTGTTGCCGGGCTTCACCGGCTTCTTGACAAGCAGGCGCTGTTAACAAGCGCCCCCGTTATTATTGTTGCCGCCGGGATGGAGGGAGCGCTGCCGAGCGTCATCGCCGGCCTGGTCAGCTGCCCGGTAATTGCCGTGCCCACTTCTGTCGGCTATGGTGCCGGAATCGGTGGTTTTGCCGCGCTTTTTGGAATGCTTAACAGCTGTTCACCCGGAGTCGCAGTCGTCAATATAGACAATGGGTTTGGAGCCGCCTGCATGGCGATCGCCATAAATCGAAAATGAAGAAGAATACCTGTCAGTATCAATCTCATGGTTTGCTCAGTGCTGAAATCAGACATCGCTGATGATTTGTACATTTTCCACTGAAACTTACATGCTAACCTTGCAAGATTCGGGCATTACGGTATAATCGCCAAGCTGAAAGGAGTAATACCGCAACGTGCTGATCTTAACAATCCTTTGCAGGACATTTTATGAATACGACAATTAAACTGAAGCTTGGATCGCTCTTTTTTTTAATCCTTCTTGCCATCGTCACAATCGTTCCATCTTTTTATGCATCCGCCCCCTCCTGGTGGAAAACATATATGGCACCGGAAGGCTTACGGCTCGGTCTCGACCTGCAGGGCGGCATGCACCTGGTTCTCAAAGTCAACCTTCAAAGAGCCCAGGAAAACACCCTTGAACTATCGGCAAATGACCTTAAAGACAGACTGGCAGAAGAAGCCATCAGCGCCGTCCAGACCAACTCAGCGGATAAAACGACAATTGTCTTTACCCTTCCCAACGCCAGTGCTGTCGAGAAAGTCCAGGAAATCATCAGCGACGGTTACCAGGATGAACTCGATATAACAATCGAAGCCAAGGAAGGCAGTTTCCCAAGGATTATTCTCAAGCTCAGCCAGGAAAAAATTGAGTACATCGAATCAAATGCCGTCAATCAATCACTGGAAATCATTCGCAACAGGATAGATCAGTTCGGGGTTGCCGAGCCTGTTATTATCAGGCAGGGCACTGATGAGATCGTCATTCAGCTTCCGGGAGTCAAAGACCCCGAGCGTGCCCTTAAACTTCTGGGCGACACCGCCCAGCTTGAATTCAAGCTGGTTGCAGAAACAGAAGGCGCCAACATCGAGCAACTCATTGCCCAGGCAACAGAGTCGGGTCAATGGTCCGGGAAATGGTCAGAGCCCGATGAGGCTGCCAAACTCAACCGACTCCTGGCCAATTCACTGCCGGCCAATACGACAATCTACTTCGAAAAAATTACCAGCAGACAAACCGGAATCGAAACAGCAGTCCCGATCCTTCTCGAAAACAAGATTCTGATGACCGGTGATATGGTGAAAAATGCCCAGGTCCGAATCGGCGGCAATTTCAATGAACCATACGTCAGCATCGATATGACCAACCGCGGTGGAAGGACCTTTGCAACCCTGACGGAAAACAATGTCGGGCGCCGCATGGCGATCGTTCTGGACGGGGTGGTCAAGTCGGCACCGGTCATCAGGGAGAAAATTCTTGGAGGCGCTGCCCAGATATCGGGCAGTTTCACCCATGAAGACGCGTCTGACCTGGCGATCGTTCTCAGGGTTGGTGCCCTCCCCGCCCCGGTCGATGTCATCCAGAATTTGACGGTCGGCTCGAGCCTCGGCCAGGACTCCATCAAGAAGGGGCTCACATCCGGTATTTTCGGCGCCCTGATGGTACTCGGCTTCATGATCATCTATTACCGCCTGTCGGGAATCATTGCCAACGTCGCGTTGACATTGAACATCTTGTTTCTCTTCTCCGGGCTGGCCATTTTAAATGCTACCCTGACACTGCCGGGTATTGCCGGCATCGTCCTGTCGGTTGGTATGGCGGTTGACGCCAATGTTTTGATCTTTGAACGCATGCGTGAGGAGTATAAGATCGGGAAATCAGTCCGCTCCAGTATAGACGGCGGTTTCGGCAAGGCACTCTGGACGATCGTCGACTCCCAGGTCACCACCCTGATCACCGCTCTGGCCCTCTTTCTCTTCGGCACCGGACCGATCAAGGGATTTGCGGTAACGCTTTCCCTGGGAATCATTTTCAACCTCTTTACCACACTGTTCTGTTCCCGGCTGATCTTCGACACGCTGACTGCGAAACAGGCAATCAAAAAGCTTTCTTTTCTTCAGTTTATCAAACAGCCCAACATCGATTTCATGAAAATCAAAACCATCACCTTCTCTGTTTCAGGTGTGCTTGTCCTGATGGGACTGATCGCTTTCTTCCAGATAGCCCGAGGCAGTGCCAACCTCGGTGTTGACTTTTCAGGCGGATCGCTCCTGCAGTACCAGGCACAACAGCCGTTTACCATGGCTGAAGTGCGTAATGCCTTTCTCAGCAACAACATGGAAGGGGTAGACCTTCAGGAGGTTGAAAACGAAAACCGGCTGATGGTAAAGGTAAAAAAATCAGAACTCGTCGTGGCCCAGCTCAGCGATCAGGTAGATGAAATCCTCGGCAAAGAACTTGGAGACAAGGGATTTGTCCTTGAAAGTCAGTCTGAAATCGGCTCCAGCGTCAGCGCGGTACTGAGAAACAAAGCGATACAGGCGATTTTGATATCGCTTGCGGGGGTTATCGTTTACCTGGCATTCCGATTTGACTTAAGCTTCGGCCTGGCAGCTGCCATCGCAACCTTTCACGACGTTCTTGTAGTGCTCGGCATCTGCTGGCTGTTAAATGTCGAGATTACGCTGCTTATCGTTACTGCACTGCTGACCCTTGCCGGCTACTCACTCAACGACTCGGTGGTAATTTTCGATCGTATCCGCGAGAACATGAGGAAAACTGAACGTTTCAACCTGACCACTGACATTATCAATTCAAGCATTAACCAGGTAATCGGGCGAACCCTTGTCACCTCTCTGACCTCCGCCATGGTTCTTTTCGCCCTTTTCATCTTCGGCGGTTCGGTGATCCACGATTTTTCCTTTGCGCTGCTCGCCGGGGTAATCGTCGGAACATACTCATCAATATTTATCGCCAGTCCGCTGCTTCCATACTGGAAACGAAAAGATGCATGAGCGGACATGAAACTTCCAGCGTTGCCTGAAAACGTCGCCCGGATACAGCCGGGCGACCCTTTTTCGTTTCTCTGCCACAAGGATATTGGTTGTTTCACCCATTGCTGCCGCCAGCTCGAGCTGGCACTCACGCCATACGATGTCCTGCGCTTGCGCCAGGCTACCGGATTGAGTTCCAGCGACCTGCTGAAAAACTATATTATCAGGGAGCACGAGGAGTCCGAACTGTTCCCCCGATATTATCTGACGATGGTGGATGATGGCCGGGAGAGCTGCGTGTTCGTTGCCGATACCGGCTGTACGGTATACCAACACCGCCCGGGAGCCTGCAGAACGTATCCCATGGGCAGAGGTGTTTCCCGGAAAGGCAAGGGAATCGAAGAATATTTTGTCCTGCTGCGAGAACCTCACTGTCTCGGTTTTGCTGAGCAGACGGTGCAGACAATCGAAACCTACAGTAAATCCCAGGAGCTTGAAACGTATAACCGCTTTAATGACATGCTCACAGAAATCCAGCAGCATCAGAAAATCAAGGGCGTCATGAAACTCAGCACCGCTCAGATTTCTGATTATCAATGCGCTCTTTATGATATTGATACATTCAGGAAGAGAATGGCTGGAAACCGTAACACCCCCGAAACGAGGGCGATCGAGAAAGTTGATGATGAAGCGCTTCTGGCCTGTGGCTTTCAGTGGCTAAAAAACAGACTGTTTGGCCCTGCCGATGAAACGTCTCAAGAATCAGAAACCTCAGGGAGAATTCAGATCAGATGCTCAAATTAATCGTCTTTGACTGTGATGGAGTGATGTTTGACTCAATGGAGGCGAACCGAATTTATTACAACGATTTGCTGACATCATTTGGTTATCCGGTGATGAGCGGGGATGAATTGTCATTCGTTCACATGCACAATGTCATAGACTCGGTTAACCATATTTTCAGGCATTACCCGAACCAGGATATGGACAGCGTTAACCAGCTCAGGCTGCAGACTGATTACCTGAAATACCTTCCTCACATGAAAATGGAACCTGATCTCCGGGAATTCCTGGGCTATGCAAAAACCCGTTTCCGGCTTGCCATCTCAACAAACCGGGCAACAACCATGCAGCCTCTGCTGAAAAAATTCAAACTGGCGGATTATTTTGAATTGGTTGTCACCGCTGCAGATGTGAAGAATCCGAAACCGGCGCCTGACGCCCTCTACAAGATTCTCGACTATTTTAACTGCTCTGCTGCTGAAACGATATTTATCGGTGATTCGCATGTCGACCAGCTGCATGCAGAATCGGTCGGCGTTCCACTGATCGCATTCAAAAACAAAACGCTGAATGCCAGCTATCACGTCAACAGTTTCATGGAAATTTGCCGTTTGGAGCCATTTTCAGGCTGATGTTCAATGAACTTGCCGTAAGCGTGTATGGGTGGATTCCGTGACCGACCCGACTATGAACTCTCGTACTCTTCATCGACCCGCTTCACCCCCTCCATCAGCAGCATCATGAAGTCGCCGATCTCAGCAGCTTTCATTTGCTGAGGCGATAAACCAATCTTGAATGCATACACCCCTTCTTTTTCTGCCAGGATTTCAAAAATAGCATCCTGGTTCTCCAGTTTTCCATAGGTTGCATTGATGATACACCCTTCCCTGAAGGAGACCCGGCCCTCTCTGCCTGCAAAAGTCAATGACAGCACTCCTGTTTTCTGGTGCATATTGAGGATCTGGAAAAGCTCCGCCGGGGCCATATCTTTCAACCGACCCTGCATACATGAATCAAAATCCCTGGCCCGCGCACGATTCGCCTGATCCAGCCGTTTTGCCAGCAGTTGTGCCATAAACAGTTGAACCGTGGGAGACTGATCAATGATCTTCTTGAAATATTGGCCGTCAAGCGAGATAAGAATCGTATCCGAAAGTGCCGTAACCGTCGTGCTTGATCTGTTTCCTTCCAGATAGCTCATTTCACCACAGATATCATTTGGCCCGAGTGTCGAAACAGTGATTGGTCCGTCATCGACACTCAAGCCACCAGCCAGGACAATATAGAGCCTCAGATTAGGCTCGCCTTTTCTGATCAGAGAACAATCCTTCCTAACCATTTCTTCACGAAAATTATCGAGTATTCCCGTCAGGTGACGTGGCGGTACCGCCCGAAAAAGTGAACATCCGAGCACCTGGCTGAGCAGAGCCTGTTTTTCCGTACTCAGTAATCGTTGCTGTTCTGCCGTCTTTATTGCCGGAACATCCGGCCCGCTGCGAAATTTTATCAGTCCGCTGCAGCCACTGCAACTGTACGTTTTACCGATCCTGCCAACCTCTTTCTGGGACTTTTCACCCATGAGGACAAAAAGCAGTTCCGTCATCTCTCGAACAAGGATCAAACAGGATTCCTTGTTATCAGGGGCGGAAAACGACCTGTCGGTAAGCCGAAAACACTCACCCAGGTTGTAGAGTGGACAGTTGTTATCTTCAACAATTTCGAAAAAGCACGAAAATGATTTCATCCGTTGCTGTCTAGCTGTTATCTGAGATGATGGAGCCTTTTGCAAAACACCCTTTTCGCTCAACCTCCGCGTTATGCTAAAAAATTTTATCCTCGGAATATCAATTATATGCCTGCGGTAAATTTTTTCGCATGCCTTGATTTTGAACGAAAATCATCATTTTGCAAGAGGCTCGATAAATAACCATTCCGCTCTTTATACGCTGAATGACGGGGAGGTTGATGGCTCAGTGATAAATTTGCTCATCGGGCAGTCAGATCATTATACTCTTTTATCTTTTTTAATTTCAAGAAAACAGGTCCGCCTTTTAAACCGTGATTACAGTGAATTTCAGAATTGCAGCTTTTTTCAGCCATCGTAATTTTTTTTTTGAGTTGTTTCCAGAAGTTGATATAATATTTCAGTTGGTGCTCGTCTTTTTATAAACAATCTACCGGATAAATGTATGGCAACCGCGACAAAGCAATTAGAGGCCATTCGCAAGGAGATCGGTGAACGGTTCTCAGGAGATCCAGTCATAACGGTGACTCCGCTGGACGGAGATCCTCCCGAGAAGTATGAAATCACCTACAGTATCGCCGGTGTCTGCAAAGACGACTCTGGCGATATTGTGGAAAAAGACAGCCACACCATTACCATCAGCATCCCGTTTGGCTTCCCGCACTTTCCGCCAAGCTGCAAACCAAAGAGCTCTATTTTTCACCCTGACTTTGATCCGGCCGCAATCTGTATCGGAGACTTCTGGGAAAAAGATCGTTCCATTTCCGAGTTAATCGTTCATATCGGCCAGATGATCTCAGGCAACACCTATTCGACCAGTAATGCCTTTAACGAGGAAGCGGCAAAGTGGTACCAGAAAAACCGTTCGAAACTCCCCTTTGCACCATTACCGTCCGGGGATACCGCTGATCCGGTCATTGATGAGCTTCCTGAAGAACCCGACCAGTTCTCGCAGTCCGATGATGACCTCACCCTGGAACTTGACGAGGACGAGCTGGAATTTGATGACATCATCGACGATATCAGCCTTGGATCTGGCGACTCACAATCATCAGCTTCTTCCAAGCGTGTTGAAGAGGACACTTTCGATACGCCTGCCGACACCCTGGATGACAGTTTCCTTGACACAGATTTTGACTACCTCGGACCGGAGGATGATGAAAAGAAAACGGCCGATCCTCTCGATGATGCACCGGCATCCGGGGTCGATGCGGACCGTTACCGGCTGATGGCCAAGCAGAAGCGCTTCTTCGAGCTTGAAACGGAACTGGTAGAACTTTCAGACCAACAGCAGTTTGACGGTCGCGGGAACCTGACAATGCAGGCGACTCAAGCCCTGAAACAGGCTCGGGAGATCTATAACCAGGGTACCGATTTCGAGCATCAGGGCAATCCGAGCAAGGCGCTTGACGCTTTCCAGCAGGTCATGGCCCTCTGTTCTGACTATCCTGGACTTCAGGAAGACATTGAGCGCACAAAACAGGCAAAGGAACTCCTCGGTGACTGGGCCGAACCAGACAGTCAGCCGGAGGGTTATTTTCCAGATGACGAAGACGGCGACATGGATGAGGTGGAAGAAATTCTTCCTCTGGGCAGCGGTGATTTTGACAACCTGAAATCCGACAGCCGTACCTTTTTCGAGGAGACAGCCCGTAAGACTTCAAAGATTGTTCCATTTGCCCTGGGAATTGCAGTTCTGCTCTGCGCGGCAACGATAGGAGGCTACTATTTTATCAGCACTTCGACATTGAAAGATGCCGAGGAAAAATTCGCCGATTGCACTCATCTTGTCGAGCAAGACAGATTTTCTGAAGCTGAGCGCCAATGCCAGATGGCAATAGATATCGCCACTCGGGTTCAGTATTTCAAAGCTGGAGACCGTGACCGTCTTGTAGATGAAATTGAGACGGTCCTGAATTCACAGGGATTGACAGAAGGGCTGGCCGGCAACCTGCTGATTGACGGAAAATATCTTCCCAGAAGAGTGGTGAAGACCATCAAGGCTTTCAGATATTTCGCGGTTGAAGGCGATAACCATTTCAAGCAGGAGGCATGGCAGCAGGCAGCTGCGAGTTACAAGCAGGCGCTTGCCATGGCAGCAGAGAATGAAGGTGTCGACCCACAGGCCATCTTTGCCGTTTCTGAAAACCTGAAAATGTCAGAGTTCAAGGTTCTGTTCAGGTCCGGTTCTGAACTCATCGAGCGGCAGAAATGGTTGCTTGCCGCAGATGATCTCAACAAGGCGCTTGCACACGTGAAGGATCTCAATATTGAGAACAAGGCCGAAATTATCGATCAAATTTCCGGGAAACTGGCTGAAATTTCGCTGGCAACGTCAAAAGAAGAGGGCGATCTTGCCTTTACAGAAGGAAAATGGCCAGAGGCTCTCGAACACTATAATAATGCTCTTAATGCCGTAAAGAAATCCTATGCCGCCGGCGATCCGGCAATTGAAGAACTCAACCAACTGGTCATCAAGGCTGAACTTTACCAGACCGTAAACGAAGGAAAGGAGGCGTTTACCAACGCCGACTGGGACAATGCCATCGAAAGTTACGGAAGGGCTATTGAAATTCTGGAAAGCAACCGGGCGGTGCTGAATCAGACCTCAACAGATGAGAACCGGAAAAAGCTTGCCCGCATCATGCTCCAGGCATCAGTGATCCGTGACAAGCAGGACGCTGCGCGATTCCTCAAGGAAAAAGACTATCAGGAAGCGGTGAAAAAACTGCAATCTGTAATTGACTCAATTGCCGCAAGCTTATTTAGTCAGGAAAAAGAGTTTGCGGCCGTCGTTGATGACACCGTAAATTTAATCGAACAGACAAAGACTGATATCCTGCTTGAAGACAAAATCAAGTATCTTGAAGATAATTTCAAGCAACTGTTTACCGCGCACTATACCATCTCCTCTCCCGAAGCACTGGTTGAACCAGAAGTAATCTTTGAAAAACAGGTGAACCAGAAGCTCATTTTCAAGCTCGAGTGTATTGAGATCGGCAGAGGGCGACCGTTAAAACTGGTAATGAAGTATGCTCATGATCTGGACAACGGAAGCTGGAAGTTTTACAGCGAAAGCAACTGACAACGAGCCCGCCCGCCCCAGGGCCTCCGGCAAAAAGGGGCGCGGTGTATTGTACCACTTTACTAGAGCAGGAACCTGAACTCTCCTTTGCCCAGCAGGTCATGGAGGTGCAGGATACCCTGCATTCCGCCATCCTTGCCGGTGACAGGAAGCACGGTAATTTCATGGCGCTGCATGATGCTCAGCGCGTCAACCGCCTGTTTGTCTGAAGTGATGGTAACAGGATTGATCGTCATCACCTCTTCAGCCCTGGCCTGCTGGAAATTTACACCATCGGCAACAAAGCGTCTGACATCCCCGTCGGTTACGATGCCGCGGAGATTCTTCTTGTCAACAATCAGGACCGCACCGAGATTTTTACTGTTAAGCTCCCTTACCGCCTCGGCGACGGAGGCATCAGCTTGTACCAGGGGTACTTTCGCACCGACGAGCATGACTTCCTTAACCCGCACTTTTAAACGTTCGCCGAGACTTCCCGCCGGGTGATTCTGGCGAAAATCGGCCGCCTGAAATTTTTTGCGATTTATTAGCACAACCGCTAGTGCATCCCCGAGCGCAAGCGTCGCTGTCGTGCTGGTGGTCGGAGCAAGTCCCAGAGAACAGGCCTCCCTGGGAATGGAAATATTAAGAACAATGTCGGCACAGGAACCGAGCGTTGATGAGGGGCTCCCGGTTATGGCAATAACGGCGGCACACCTGTGCTTCAGACTGCCGAGAAGCGTGTTGAGCTCTGCGGTCTCACCGGAGTATGAGATAGCGATAACCACATCCGTCTGCTGGACCATGCCGAGATCTCCATGCATGGCCTCGACAGGATGAAGAAAAAATGAAGCGGTACCGGTGCTGTTCAATGTCGCAGATATCTTTTGACCGATTATTCCTGACTTTCCGATACCTGTGATAATCAACCGGCTGGGACAGCCAAGAATGACCTCAACGGCATCAAGAAATTCCTGGCCGATCCGCTCTCTCACAGCTGCCAGCCCCTGTTCTTCGATCAAAAAAACTTCCCGCGCTTCTTCTATGGACATAGTCATTCCTGTAGTGATATTTCAAAAAGCATACATCATTCATACCGGTACAAACCCGATCATCTGCCTGCTTGCGGAGACGCTGCCCGACAAAGACACCGCCGCCACCATAATCACCCGCATGCGCAGGTCAAGCCAAAACAAGTGTCCGGCCTCCCATATTTTCCTTTTGCAGACAGGCCGGACATTGAGCGCCTGCATGTTGAATTGAAGCAATCTATGTTTTTCAGCTTGACATCCCGGACAAAGATCTTCACAATAGTCTGTTTTGGAGAGCACGATTTTTCTTGCAAAACCGCCATTCATTACTACTTTAATCGGATATTTTTTCCACTACTTTCTTTACACGGAGCATTCATGACTTCATACCTTTTCACTTCCGAATCAGTTTCAGAAGGGCACCCAGATAAAGTCGCCGATCAAATTTCAGACGCAATTCTTGATGCGATCCTTGAACAGGATCCGCTCGCACGAGTCGCCTGTGAAACAATGGTCACCACAGGTATGGCCATTATCGCCGGTGAAATCACAACCTCTGCCTGGGTGGACATGCCGGAAGTCGTCAGGCAGACGATCAAGGAGATCGGCTACAACTCATCCGAGATGGGCTTTGACTGGCAGTCATGTGCCATACTCACATCAATTGACAAGCAATCACCTGATATTGCCATAGGTGTTAACGAGGGGGCAGGCCTTGATCTCGATCAGGGTGCCGGCGACCAGGGGCTGATGTTCGGTTATGCCTGCAATGATACTGATGTTTTTATGCCGATGCCCATCTACTATGCCCATCGGCTGACCAAACGCCAGTCAGAAGTTCGTAAAACCGGGCTCCTCCCCTGGCTTCGACCTGATGCAAAAAGCCAGGTTACAATTGAATATGTCGACAATATCCCTCGGCGGGTCGATACCGTTGTGCTCTCCACGCAGCATGACGATATAGTCGATTACGACGATCTAAAAGAAGGCGTGATGGAAGAAATAATCAAGCCGGTCCTTCCTGGAGATATGATCGACGAAAATACCAAATTTTTTATTAATCCCACCGGACGTTTCGTCATCGGCGGTCCGGTCGGTGACTGTGGCGTTACCGGCAGAAAAATAATTGTGGATACTTACGGCGGTAAGGGATCGCACGGCGGCGGAGCGTTTTCCGGCAAAGACCCTTCCAAAGTTGACAGGTCATCATCATACATGGGACGCTATATAGCCAAAAACCTTGTGGCGGCAGGTATTGCCTCTGAGATTGAAGTTCAGATTGCCTATGCAATCGGCATATCCCAGCCGGTTTCAATAAACGTCAACAGCTTCAGAACCGGCAAAATCAGTGATGAACAAATCAAAAAACTGGTCACCAGCCATTTCGACCTCCGCCCGAAAGCCATTATCCAGCACCTTAACCTCTTACGGCCAATATACCGCGAAACAGCCTGCTACGGCCACTTTGGACGCCGTCGTGAAAACTTCACCTGGGAACGGATTGACAAGGCTGAAGAATTAAAAGAAGCCGCAAAAATTTAACCACCTGGAGCAACTCCACATGCTGATAGAAGAAACAGGGGTGACAATATCAAAGGATTATTCAATGAGTGAAACCACAAAAGATTACAAAGTAGCAAACCTCGATCTTGCTGACTGGGGACGAAAAGAGATTGCCATAGCTGAAACTGAAATGCCCGGACTGATGAGCCTGAGGGAGGAATATTCCAGCTCACAGCCTCTGAAGGGAGCGCGTATTGCCGGCTGCCTCCACATGACGATACAGACGGCCGTACTCATGGAAACACTGGTAGAACTTGGCGCTGAATTACGCTGGTCTTCATGCAATATTTTTTCCACCCAGGACCATGCCGCCGCTGCCATGGCTGCTGCCGGAATCCCGACCTTTGCATGGAAAGGGGAAACCGAGGAAGAATTCTGGTGGTGCATTGACCAGACAATATTCGGTCCGGACAATTGGCGGCCCAACATGATTCTTGACGATGGCGGCGATCTCACCCTTGTCATGCACCGGAAATATGGAGATGAAGGCACCAACATCAGGGGCATCAGTGAAGAGACGACCACCGGCGTGCTCCGCCTCAACGAAATGGCGGCCGCGGGCACACTCAAATGCCCGGCCATCAACGTCAACGACAGCGTCACCAAGTCAAAATTCGATAATCTCTACGGCTGCCGGGAGTCTTTGATCGATGGCATCAAACGGGCCACGGATGTCATGATTGCCGGTAAAGTCGCCGTTGTTGTCGGATTTGGCGATGTCGGCAAAGGATGCGCCCAGGCACTGGCTGGCATGGGAGCTATTGTCCATGTTACCGAGATTGACCCGATATGTGCACTTCAGGCTGCCATGGAAGGATACCGCGTTGTCACCATGGAAGAGGCCGCCCCAATCGGTAATATTTTCGTTACCTGCACCGGAAACCTCAAGGTTATCACCCGGACCCATATGGAGGCCATGCCTAATGAGGCCATCGTATGCAACATCGGGCACTTCGACTCGGAGATTGATATAGCCGGGATCCGGGATCTCCCTTGGGAAAATATCAAACCCCAGGTTGACCACGTCACCTTTGCCGACGGCAAAAAAATAATTGTCCTGGCCGAAGGAAGGCTCGTCAACCTCGGCTGTGCGACCGGACATCCCAGTTTTGTAATGAGCAATTCATTCACCAATCAGGTCCTTGCCCAGATAGAGCTCTGGAAAAACGCCGAAAAGTACGAAAGAAAGGTCTATTTTCTGCCCAAAGAGCTTGATGAGATGGTGGCGAGACTGCACCTCAATAAGATCGGCGCCCGGCTCACGACCCTTACCAGGGAGCAGGCAAAATATATCGGAGTTAAGATCGAAGGCCCGTACAAGCCTGACTATTATCGTTATTAAGGTAAGGCTCAAATAAAAAAGCGCCTGATTGAACAGTCTCAATCAGGCGCTTTTTTATTTACTGCTGAGGAAAAATCACTGCCTCTAAACTACTTTTTCTCCTCGTTCTGTATGCGATGCGGCGCTGCATACATGGTGGTGGAACCTGAAGACCAGAACATCAGTTTTCCTTCACGAACAAGCTCGTTAGCGACATTCTTGATCTTTCGTGGTTTTGCATCAGGATCGCATTTGTAGAAATCCTTTACGTAGAGTTGCGGTTTTGGTGATTTTTCAGCTTTCTCGACGATAGCAGCTTTCAATTCATCATCACTCATTGGCATAATTTTTCTCCTTATAAAATATTGAAGAAGAAAGCACCAAAGCCCACACCGGATAACCGGCGTGGGCTTTCGCTCAATAATCTACCAGTCAACTAGCTGATATGGCTGGTGAACTTGAATTGAGTGGTCGTACGCCAGGTGTCATACGCCAGGCGATAATCATCGATGCTCTTTTCAGTGAATGGGATATCGCACTTCTCGAAGAAGCGCTCCCAACCAATTCTCTCCGCCCACTCGCCGACACGCTCATACTTCTTGGCATCTTTGGCATAGGCTTCGAGAATTTTTCTTACCGCTTCAACCGTCTCCGGCCAGCGTGGAGTCGTATTCGGCAGGAACGGTATAACTAATTTTGAAAATTTTGGCGCTGACCGAGCGTTTGAAACCTTACCACCGACAAGGATAGCAATACCATCACCTTCGGGATCGGCAAGCGGCATCGCCGGACACATGGTATAGCAGTTACCGCAGAACATACAGCGCTCAACAGTTACCTTAACCGTTTTAATCTCCTTGCCATCAACCTCGACCTTAGCAGGCTTTACCGCGCCAAGCGGGCAGGAGGCAATTGCCAGAGGGAGTTCGCAGACACCGGTGATGCGCAGGTGATCGATCATCGGCGGCTTACGGTGAATACCGAGAATGGCGATATCGGAAGCATGCACCGCGCCACACATGTTCAGGCAGCAGGCCAGGGCAATACGCACCTGGGCAGGCAGCTTCATGGAGGTAAAGTAATCAAAGAGATCATCCATGACTGCCTTGACCGGACCTGACGCATCCGTTGCCGGGGTATGGCAATGGACCCAGCCCTGGGTATGAACGATATTGGTGACACCGGCTCCGGTCCCGCCTACCGGGAACTTGTTGCCGCGGCTCGCCAGATCATCCAGCAACGGCTGAACCTTGTCTTTTGAGTCAACCATGAATTCGATGTTGTTACGGGTGGTCCAGCGGACAAAACCGTCACAATGCGCATCCGCGATATCACAAACCTCGCGGATATACTCGACGGAAACAAGTCGCGCTGTACCGACGCGGATTGAGTAAACCTCGTCTCCGGTTTCAGATTTATGCATCAGGACACCAGGCTGGGTGATCTCATGCCACAGCCACTTGCCTTTATTGGCTTTGATAACCGGTGGGAAAAACTGTTCATAATGTGGAGGGCCGAGGTCTGTAATACGTCCTTCCATCGGTTTTTCGGGATTGTAGCCCATAATTCGTCTCCTTATATATAATAATTGATGTAATCGTTATGTTGTAAATTCAAACCCACATTAAGCGGCATGGCGTCTGCGGAACTCTTCAACATCGCGCTCGAAACCACCTTCCACCTCTTCCTCAGCCCAGAAGACGTAAGGATTGGAACGAGGCTCTTTAACCATCTGCGGGATAGGATCAATTCCCATGACCTTGATAAAGGTAGGCAACCCAACACGCTGCATGGTTTCACCGACGCGCTCACGATTTTTCCCAACCTCCATCCACCAATCCCAAACGCCCTCGATGAACTCGATCAGTTCCTCGAAATCGTTATCCTTGGAGACCTTCATGAACGGTACAATCAGTGTGGAAAACTGGGCGCCATCGAGAATCGGAGCTTTCGCGCCGACCAGAACGGAGGCTCCCTGATCTGCACCGGGGCGCAGAGCACGGGGCATGACATTGATGCAGTGCATGCACCTGGTACACTCGTTATCATCAATCTTCAGCTCATCGCCTTCCATCCACATACATTCGGTCGGACACAGGTCGATAACCTCAGCCTTGATATCAAATGGACCCCAATCCCTTCCACTGTGGGCACCACCATTTGAAGGATAGTTTCCGGCGATATATTCCTTGACGGCAGCCTGGTCGATGCGGATCTGATCCCTCCAGGTGCCGATAACGGCAATATCTGAACGGGCAATCGCTGCAACGCAGTCATTGGGACAGCCTGAGAACTTGAATTTAAACTTGTAAGGAAATGCCGGACGATGGATTTCATCCTGATAATGAATGGTCAGATGATGACAGGTCTCTTCAGTGTCGTAACAGGACCATTCACAGCGTGACTGGCCGACACAGTTGGCAGGCGTTCGCAGGTTGGAGCCGGAACCGCCAAGATCCTGGCCCATATCGTGGGTCAGATCCCAGAAAAACGGTTCCAGGTTTTCCGTCCTGGTGCCGAGCAGGATGATATCACCGGTTGAACCGTGAAAGTTGGTCATACCGGAACCATGCTTCTCCCACAGATTCATCAATTGTCGAAGATTTGCCGTTGAATAGTATTTCGATGCAGGCTGAGCGACACGGATCGTATGAAAATGCTCAACACCTGGAAATCTCGCAGGTACATCTGAATAACGACCGACGATACCGCCGCCATAACCAAAAACACCAACGATACCACCGTGTTTCCAGTGGGTAATCCTGTCTTTGAATGACAGCTCGAGCTGGCCGAGAATATCAAAACACTCTGGTTTCTTTTCTGCCTGCCGCTTCATGTCGGTAACGAAGCTTGGCCACGGGCCACTCTCCAGTTGGTCCAACAAGGGTGTCTCATGTTTTGCCATGATTTCCTCCTTTGAATTACAGTTTGTACTTCTACCCTATCCAATTAATATTCTTATTGCAGATCAAGTATCTCAACAGAAAGGCGAGACCACCCTGTGACAGGACTTCCTCCTGCTTTCCATGCCCCCTTCAACCCGCGTGAGATTCGAGAGCGAAGGGAGGAAACACTAAACCGACGAATAATCGTGTAGCAGTTGAGGATATATCTGAACGATTTTTTTGTCAACAAAAAATGAACGATTCCCAGGCCTGAAAATGAATAGTGATTCACCGGCTTTTTTCCGCATATACCCTTTATTTCTCTAGTGCCCGGAGCAACTCATTCTCAAGATGGAAGGCAGCATTTTTCTCACCCGCCATAACCTTCAGAAAGCGGCCTGCCAGCAACTTGCCCAACTGCACACCCTCCTGGTCAAATGAATTAATGTTCCAGGAAAAGCCCTGAAAAACGATCTTTGCCTCATAGAGAGACAGCAGGCTTCCCATGGTAAATGGGCCCAACCTGTCCCCAATGATTATGGAGGACGGCCTGTTGCCTGGGAATCTTTTATTCGGGTTTTCATGCTGCCTGCCGGTTGCCAGCGCAACGGCCTGGGCCAGGAGGTTTGCCACAAGCTTCTGCTGGGAAGTCGTCTGTTCAACGAGAATGTCGCGTCCATATTGACAATTCTCAAAACCGATGAACTCGGCGGGAACAACTTCTGTTCCCTGGTGAAGAAGCTGATAAAAAGCATGCTGCCCGTTGGTTCCTGGCTCGCCCCAGACGACAGGGCCGGTTTTTATCTGCACAGGACTCCCGTCCATGGTAACCGATTTACCGTTGCTCTCCATGTCGCACTGCTGCAGATGAGCGGGAAAACGGTGCAGGGACTGGCTATAAGGCAGGACTGCCAGGGTTGGACAGCCAAGGAAGTTGTGGTTCCAGAGGCCGAGCATCGCCAGAAGCAGGGGCATATTATCACGAACAGCCTGCCGCTCGGCAACACGATCCATCTCGTGAGCTCCCCGGAGGAATTCGTTCAAATTATCAAAGCCGATTGCAAAACCGAGCATGACGCAGCCGACCATTGAAGTAACACTGTAGCGCCCGCCGATATAATCAAACATGTAGAACGAGCGGAGATACTGCTCGGGATTGTCCATCGGGCTGCCATGCCCGGTGACGGCAACGAAATGTTGACCGGGGTCAAGGCCTTCGTCTCTGAATGCCTGCCTGACCATTTCCTCATTAGTCAGGGTCTCCAGGGTAGAGCCGCTTTTTGAAACAACCGTCACCAGTGTCTGCTCCAGTTTGACAGAATCGAGGACCAGCGCAGCATCGTCGGGATCCACATTGGCAATAAACTTCACCTCTCTGCCGGGCAGACAAAACGCCTTGAGCGCTTCATATACAGAGCGCGGGCCTAAATCTGAACCGCCAATGCCGATATTGACCAGCGTCGTTAAGGGCTTGCCACTGCTGCCGGTCAAAATTCCCTGATCTATCTGGCCAAGAAAGGCTTCGAGTTTTTCCATCTCTTTCCGGGCCTGCCCTGCAGAAACAGGCTCCACAGGCTGCCCTGAAAACAGGTCCCTGCTCGAGGTGTGAAGAACCTGCCTGTTTTCACTCTCCCAGCCGGCAATGCGATTTATCACCTCACCTTTTCTCATTCCAGAAAACCTGTGCACCAGTCGATGCTCATCGGCGAAATTCTGGAAAGCATCAACGACCGTTTCTGTAACCCGCTGTGTGGCATACATCAGTTTCAAACCTGATGCCCGACAGATCATCGATTCGATTCTGCCATCATACTGCAGGGCAGCTTTAGCCGTCAAATCATACGGATTCTCCGCCAAATTCTCCAGTTCCCGCCAGGAATCACTGGCACTGACATGCGTGTTCATACCACCCTCTCGTCTCGACGTTGCGGTTAACCATATCAGGAGCCTTTACCCTTTTTCGCCTCTTGCCGCAGCCGGCCGATAACCGGAGCATATTCGCTGCAGCCGTAGATCGCTGAACCGGCGACGAAAATATTGGCCCCGGCCCGTGATATTTCCCCAATTGTGTCCGGGCTGACGCCGCCATCCACTTCGATCCCGACGTCAAGACCGCGTTCCCTGATCATCGCCCTCAACCTCCTGAGCTTATCGAGGGTCGCCGGAATAAAGGACTGTCCGCCAAATCCCGGGTTAACACCCATGATCATGACCAGGTCAACATCCTCCAGGATATAATCAAGCGATGCCAGCGGTGTGGCTGGGTTCAGGACAACACCCGCCTTCAATCCCAGCTCACGAATCCGGGAAACAGTTCTCTGCAGGTGCGTACAGGCCTCCACATGAACCGTAAGCCAGTCTGCACCGGCTGCGGCAAATTTTTCTATGTAGTCGTCAGCTTTACCTATCATAAGATGCACATCGAGCGGCTTGTCGGTAATCCTGCGGGCCGCCTCTACAACGAGCGGACCTATGGTGATATTTGGTACAAAATGTCCATCCATCACATCGATGTGGATAAGATCAGCACCACCTTCAACAACCGCCCTGATCTCGTTGCCAAGCTCTGAAAAGTCTGCAGATAGAATCGACGGTGCAATCATTATCTCGTTCATTTTTCTGGTCCCTGTTTCTATGATATTCCGCTGCGTGTTATTGGTTGAGGCTGCGAATCTGGTCACCCGGCAGAATCTCAATCAGCCCTTCCAACTCAAGCAGCAGCAGATGTTTGCTGATCTTCGCAGCAGACATGCCTGAGCGCTCAACCAGGTCGTTTCTCTGTATCGGATAATGATCGATCAGCCCGAAAAGCGCTGCAGTCTCGGCCTCAAGTTCCACTCCTGAGTCCGACCCTTCAGAGACAATCGCCGGCTCATTGCTGCCAAGCCCCAGGCTCTCAATGATATTTGCCGCTGAGACAGCGACAGAGGCCCCCTGCTGGAGCAGCCAGTGGGTGCCGTTGCTTTTTGCCGAATCAATTTGGCCAGGTACCGCAAAAACCTCTCTGCCCTCGTCAAGTGCGTGCTGCACGGTGATAAGAGAGCCTGATTTGTTTGCCGCTTCAACCACCACGACGCCATGGCACAAGCCGGCGATAATCCGGTTCCGTGCAGGAAACCTGAATCCCTCAGGCCTGGTCCCCAGAGAATATTCGGTTACCAGCGCCCCCTGGGCTGCAACCCGGCTGTAGAGGGTTTTATTTGATCTGGGGTAAACGACGTCGAGCCCGCAGCCCAGGACGGCAATCGTCCTCCCCTGTCCCTCCAGGCAGCCGCAATGAGCCTCTGTATCAATTCCGGTTGCCAGACCGGAGACCACCGTTATGCGATTTTTCGCCAGATCCCTGCCGAGATTAAAAGCGGTCCTGCGCCCATATCCCGTTGCCGCCCGTGAACCGACAATGGCAACCGCATGACTGTTCAGAGACGCTTTATGTCCCTTTACATAGAGGACCGGAGGAGGGTTGACACATTTTCTGAGCAAAGCAGGGTAGCCGGGATCGTCAAAGAAGACCGGCAGGGCGTGCATGCTGTCGAGCTTTTCCAGTTCCAGATCGGCAGCTTCTCTGAGCCTGCGGGTCTTCCTCAATCCTTCGAGCTGCCCTTTTCGAAGACCCGAAATCCGGCAGAGATCATCATAACCCATATCGAGGACAGCGCCCGGTGATCCGACGGATTCAACAAGCCGCCAGAACCCGGAGGGGCCGAGTCCCTGGGCCATGGTGAGGCTTATCCAGTCTCGTGCTGTGTTATCTGTCATACGCTCGCCTGATGGGGCTCATTTAAGCATAAAAAATGCTGCCCTCAAGCGAGCGGGCAGCATCTGATTCATGAGTGGCAGGCTGGAGGAAAAGCGCTGCTCGTCAATCAGTCATGAAGACCCGCAATTCGTCAATTCGTGAAGGATGCTTCAGCTTCTGGATTGCCTGGGCTTCAATCTGCCGAATTCGTTCGCGGGTCACGGCAAAACATTTGCCAACCTCTTCCAGGGTATGATCACAGTCAACATCTATGCCGTATCTCATCCTCAGAACTTTGGCCTCACGGGGAGTCAATGATGACATTACCAGGTTCAGGCACTCCCGCAGGCTTGCGGTCATGGAAATATCATCCGGCCCGGGCTTGCCGGTGTCCTCGATGAAGTCGCCAAGCTGCGTCTCGCCGTCGTCGCCGACGGGAGTATCAAGAGAAATGGCGTCCTTGGCGATTTTAAGGGCCGACTTCACCTTGCCCACTTCTGTTCCTAATTGCTCCGCCATCTCTTCAGGAGTGGGTTCACGATGTTCTTCCAGCAGGAAATCCTTGGAAACCCTGAGCAGGCGATTAATGGTTTCAATCATATGAACCGGCAGGCGGATTGTTCTTCCCTGATCGGCAATCCCCCTGGTAATCGCCTGCCTGATCCACCAGGTAGCATAGGTGCTGAACTTGTATCCACGGTGATAGTCAAACTTCTCGACGGCTTTCATTAAACCGATGTTACCTTCCTGTATCAGATCGGAAAACTGAAGTCCGCGATTGACAAATTTCTTGGAGACGGAAATAACCAGCCTCAGGTTGGCACGTACCAGAGACTCTTTGGCATGTTTGGTTATATCCCGCCCTGATTCGATTTCCGCCTGCAGCTGTTTCAAGGCCCCGGAGTCAAGACCCGATTCCCCCATGAACTGCCAGTTCACCTGATTCTCAACGGCATTGAGGACCGCGGTGTCAGCAGCCAGATCAGAAGCCGTCAGCGTCTGATCCTTAACCATTTCAACAAGAACCTGCCGAAACCGCTTGGAGAGATCGTCCAGGCCGGTGGCAATCGAGTTCACGCACTCCTGGCAGATCTGCTTCCCGTTAAAAAGTTCTGATATTTCGACTCCTTTTGCAAAAACCAGTTCTCTTAACTCGCGGTACCGCGGACTATTGAAATCTGTGCTCCGGAGCTCTTCCAGCAGAGCCTCCCGCTGCATGTCAAACTCTGTAGCCCTTTCTGAAAGGGCATAAAAAGATTTGAGCTCACGCTTGATAACCGCCGGTTCATTATCCGGCACACCGTGAATTGTCTGAAATATCTTCCGACTCCCGCTCTTGAGCTCAGAGACGATTTCCTGCAGGACGGGTTGTGCCAGGGGGGTCGAAAGAACAGCATTCTGAACTCGAAACTTCCCCTCTTCTATCAGTTGGGCAAGCTTCAACTCCTCTTTGTGGCTGAGCAGGGTAAGACTCCCCATCTCCCGCAGATAAATATTCATCGGGTCGGCAGAGTGTTTACCGTCCTTTGACGCCGAGCGGGACAAACGCCTCCTGTCTCCCTGGCGACGATCGCTGAAAGGACCGCTGCGCCGGTCTCCGCCGCTTTCCCCGCGCCTGTCCTCGGAAACGCCGTCTGGGAGCATGAGCGGCGCCGGATCGCCATCAGCACTGAACATGCCGGTCAAATCCCAGTCAGACGAATCATCATCAGTGTCTTCTTCACTGTCGATTATATCGTAGTCTTCCCCGTCATCGACATCAAATTCGTCGGCTACCATCACACCCCCTTGACATTCAGATCAATTTTCCTTTCCGTTGCGGATCAGGAAGAAATCGCACCTCATCACCGCAGGGTATAACCATTTTTAGAGTAAAAGTACGCTAAAATCAATAACGAGTATTAATATTGTCTCTTTTTGGTCACACTTTAGCGGAAATTACAGATGGAACCGGCACGTTTCACGTCCGTTTTTTTAACTCACCGTCAACCCTCATCTTTTCCTGCATCAATTCAGCTATCAAGCTAAAATCATTATTTTTCTGAGCATTATTGATTTCAGCAATCAATTGATCGGAGCTTCTTTTCAAGGCGGACAATTTCAACCATTCCCGAATTTCTTCAAGCTCTTCCCTGTCATGCTCATCCATCTGCCCGGACTGTTCATAATCTGTTGCCCGAAGAAGCAGGGACGCCACCAGTGATCGCTCCTCCCCTTCAGGCAGTGCTGTGAGCAAATCCTCAGGATGCAGCTCATTTTGCTGCTGCTCGCGTAAAACCCTGATCTGCAGCAGGATAACCTCACCGATCGTGCCGGACAGCATCTCCTCCAGCCCACTTTCTTCAAGCAAGGGCAGATGTTCGGGGTGAAGCACCATAAACGTTACAATTGCTTTCAGCGGTCCGCTCACGGGCTTTAACGATGACTGTTGTGAAGCAGCGGCAGGGGGATATTCAGCCGGTTCCGGTACCACCGCATATCCGGCTTTCTGCTCCAGTATCGTTTCCGGTTCGACTCCGAGTATTTTGGCAAAGTGAGACGCCCACACCGATCGCTGAAGAACCGATGTTGCAGCTGCAAGCAGCGGCTTTAAATCTTCTATAATCTTCCCCTTACCATCCAGTGTCAGGCCGTGCCTGGCAACCAGGCGGTCAAGTACGAATTCAGGCAGCGTTTCAGCCTTGTCGATAAGAGAATTCAGGGCTTCAATCCCGTATTCCCTGACAAACGTATCGGGATCATGCTCCGGCGGCAATACCACCACCCTTCCGCTGACCTGCTCTGCCAGGAATATACCAACAGATCGCTCGACGGCCTTCACCCCGGCCTCATCACCGTCAAATAACAGAACGACCTCGTCCACCAGAGGTTTTAATGCCCTTACCTGCTCCCGCGTCAAAGCGGTGCCAAGCGGAGCGGCCACCGGATCAAGCCCGTGAGAGACAAGCGACAGGAGGTCAAAATTGCCCTCTACAAGCACAGCTCTTCGTTGCATCCGGATCGGATCCCGCTGGTGGAACAAACCAAAAAGCAACCTGCTCTTGCTGTAAATAACCGATTCGGGAGAATTGAGATATTTCGGGTTGCCGTTGCCAAGGATACGCCCCCCGAAACCTGCAATGCGGCCCCGGGAATCAAATATCGGAAAGATGATCCGGTCCCTGAAACGATCATAGGTCCCCCCCTGCTGTTTTTCAGCAAGCAGCCCCACCTCCTTGCCAAGAGCACATTCCTGAGAGTCAAACTGTGAACCGAGAAAATTCCAGCCCACAGCTTCCGGTGACGGTGCATAACCAAGCTGATAGCGCTCCTGCAACGCTTTTCCGATACCACGACGCTCGAGATAGCGGCGTGCTTGTACACCTGACTCCGAGTCAACGAGGCAGCGCCGGAAGCAGCCGGCTGCCTTTTTGTTCAAGGCAAACAGCAGTTCCCGGTGCTGCTCCATCTCCTGCTGTTTTCTGCTCTTTGTTCTTTCCGGTAATTCGATCTGGCAACGCTGCGCCAGCGCCTTCAGCGCCGCTGGAAAATCAAGATTATGATATTTCATCATGAATGAGAAGACATCGCCGGATTCCTTGCACCCAAAACAGTGATAAAACTGCTGCCCTGAATGAACAGAAAAGGAAGGAGTCTTCTCGTGATGGAACGGGCAGATCCCAAGATACCTGACGCCGCTGCGTTTCAGATTAACATGTTCACCTATAATCTGAACGATATCAGCACGATCTTTGATCTCTGCTACAATATCTTCTCGTGAGTCCGTATATAATGCCATACCAATTATGCACCGCTGAAGGAACGCTGTTTCACCCTATTGTAATCGGGGTCTGAAGGATCCGCCACATACTCTTTTACAGAGCACACAAAAACCTCTGGGAAATCAGCTGACGACGCCAATAAAATCTATGATATAGGAGCCTTTGCAAGAGGCTCACAGGCTAGTTGATTAAAAAACGGAGACCACCGGCGGACACTTCTTTTTCTCATTTGCTTTCCCGCTCCCCGGCTGCAACGTTTCATATTCACACCAATAAATAGTATCAACCGCTTTTTCATCAGAAAATTTGTAATTATTTTCCCAAGCTTATATACTTTTTGTGTACCTGAAATGATTTCAAAAAGAGCCGATCTTTTTACACTGCCCTATCGCTATCTGTAATGGAAAAAGAACTGACAATTCTCATCGTCGCGCCATGCTGCGAGCTCCCTGATCTTGAGCACACCGGCCTTGCAGGCAGGAGAGTCAGGCTGCTAAGCGCCTCCCTTGCTACAAATATCGAGTCCCTGTGCCGGCGCCATGGCGTTGGGCTGATCATTACCGGGCTGTCTGAAAATGACGGCTCAAAATTCTTCCATCGAGACGACCTGCCTCTGGATATCCCGATACTTTGCCTTGGACTCAGCAATGCTGCCGCACACGCCTTTCCGGGTATCGTGAGCTGCTTTCAGGAGTCACTGAGCACCAGCAATTTACATGATCAGCTGATATTTTTATTACAAATCAAAGATCGTCATAATGATATCCGCCAGAAAGACGCCGAAATAAAAGCGCTAACAGACAAACTGGAACAGCAGCAGAAGTCAATGGAACTGCATAGCGAATTCCTCGATATCGTTGCCCTTCGGGATGGATTAACAGGTCTTTACAACAGGAGGCAACTCAATGCTCTACTGCCGAAAAAGTTTGAAAGATGCTGTGTAAACGATTCCGAGCTGTCAATGCTCATCCTGAACATTGATTATTTTTATGAGCTCAATAAATCTGCCGGAACGTCATTCTGCGACTTTGTTCTCAACGACTTTGCTGCCCGCCTCACGGCAGCAAACCAGGCCGGCGACACCTGCTTTCGCTTCAGTGGCGAGACGTTTATTGTGCTTCTTGGAGACACCACCCTCTCCGAGGCGATATCACGTGCTGAATTTCTCCAGCAGAATCTGCGGCATCACCCGTTCAAACGAAGCAATGAGCAGAGAACCATAACGGTTTCTATCGGCATTGTATCACTGATCGATCACCAGCCGGAGAGCCCGGAATCCTTTGTTTCAATGGCGGAGCGAGCTCTTTTCAGTGCCAAGGCGGACGGAAGAGACCGTATCGCTGTCTTCAGCGGAAAGGACAGGGGCGGTAACGAAACCACCCGACACAACCTCAATTTCCTGAAAGAGACGCTCTCGCGCATTCTGGCGAGAACCAGGACCTCATCCCTTGATTCCCTCCAGCTTCTCGCCATGGATATAGGCGGCAATAACAATCGCGGCCATATCGAGAATGTTCGCAGATATGTTGAACTGCTCGGGCAGCATATGAACCTGCCTGAGTCAACTATTGAGACATTCAGAAATGCTGTTGCGCTTCACACTTCCATACGATTTCTGTTGCATAACGAAATGATCAGCAAGCAGGGGCTTTTTACTGAGGATGACAGAGAAATAATGTCCGACTTTCCCTTCAAGCTCGCAGAGATCACAGAGATGTTTGACTATTTTTCAAACGAACGCGCCATACTGCTCTATCATGGCGAGCGATTCGACGGAAGCGGTTATCCCGATGGGCTGATAGGTGATGAAATCCCGCTTGGCGCCCGCATCTTTGCCCTTGTCGACGCTTTGGCGGCAATGAATGAAGACAGGCCGCACCGCAGCAGGCTTGAGCCTGATCAGGTCTTGACCGAGTTAGTCGATGGGGCCGGCCGACAGTTTGACCCGACTCTGGTTATCCAGATGCTTGAGCTGATAAAAGCCAATCACCTGATGGAACTCTCAGTCGAGCGTATTGACAGTTCCATCAATACAATCACTGAATCAATTGAAAGCCAGACGCCATGACAAGCAAGCTGAGCAGCACGATCCTTAAGCAGGTTGATGGTTTTCCTGCCCTTCCAGCCACGGTATCCAATATCATCACCATTACCGGAAATCCTGAAAGCTCTGCGCAGGATCTGATGAACGCGGTACTTCCCGATCAGGCCATGTGTTTGACGATTATGAAAATTGCTAATTCCGCCTTTTTCGGGCTGCCCCGAAAAATAGACACGGTAGACAAGGCAGTCATGGTCCTGGGGTTCAATGAAATCAGAAATATTGTGCTTGGAAAAGCCGTTTTCAACTCCTTTCGAAACATCTATCGAAGCAACCGTGAGCGTATCAACCAGTTCTGGGAACATTCATTCCTAACCGGCCTCGCCGCAAAAATCATAGCCGAGGACATCA
Source organism: uncultured delta proteobacterium (assembly GCA_963696725.1). GTDB lineage: Bacteria > Desulfobacterota > Desulfobulbia > Desulfobulbales > Desulfocapsaceae > MADRE3. The sequence continues at coordinate 459,785 of CAVOLI010000006.1, read as the reverse complement.
ACATTTCCCCGAGCGAATCTTTTATTGCAGGACTGATCCATGATATCGGCAAACTGGCGATGCTGATCAGTCTAAACAGTGACTACGCAGCGACACTTGAATCGTCGTCAGCCCACCTCCGGGCAGAAAGCGAGGAGCAGGTTCTGTTTTCGATCACTCACAATGAGGTCGGTTACCGTCTTCTGAATCGCTGGCTTTTTCCTAAATCACTGTTGAACACGACTCGGTATCACCACACACCGCTCGATTCCACCAGTGAGCCCCTATTCCCTGCCGTCATTGGGCTGGCGGATCTGTTTTCTCACCTGCACAACAGCACCGGTGAGGTTGACACCTCCGACCTTGAAACCTTTTTCAATACGGTTGTTCCCGATGTCAAAACTGTATGGTATGATAACGGCCTTGAGTGGAGCAATTCCCTTTTTAGACATTGGCAGCAGGAACTGCTTGTAAGCAGTGATCGCGACCAGGCGATATTAACGATCATCGCGACATAATCTCACCTCGTTTCCGATTATGAAAATTTCTTCAATAAAAAGAACTTTTCAGAACACCAAACGGCTGGCGGAAATAATCAAAGTCCTCTCCGCATTTGGCTTTCGGGAGGTGATCACCGACACCGGGCTCAACCGATTTCTTGGTAAAACCGGGGAAGATATCGAATCTGACCAGGAACCGCAATACCAGGACCTTACCAGACCGGTGCGGGCGCGCATGGTTCTTGAAACGCTTGGCCCGACGTTTATCAAAATAGGCCAGATACTCTCCACCCGACCCGACCTCATTCCGCCCGAATGGGCAGATGAATTCGCCAATCTTCAGGGCAATGTGTCTCCTGTGGACTACCAGGAGATTCATCGCCTCCTGGAAGCAGAATTTCCCGGACGTCTCGACAGTTTATTCGATTACATCGAGGAAGAACCGCTCGCCGCTGCATCGATGGCCCAGGTTCACCGGGCACAATTGATTTCCGGAGAGGAGGTCGTCCTCAAGGTGCTTCGCCCGGGGAACAGGCAGCGGGTTGAAGAGGATGTATCCCTTCTGGAGGGTATCGCCCAGATTGTCGAACAATATTTCTCAGATCTCGGCTACAGCCCCATCGAGGTGGCAAATGAATTTGCCAGGGAACTGTTGCGGGAGGTCAACCTGATCCAGGAGGGTCAGGCAACCGACCGGCTCAAACGCTATTTTGAAGATGACCATGAGGTGTACTTCCCGAAAGTCTACTGGCAGTCGACCACGAGAAATGTACTGACGCTGGAGGAAATCAAAGGTACGCCGCTTTCCCGTATCAACCCCAATGACCTGAGCTTTGAAATACGCCGGAAAATCGTCGCAAACGCCACAAAGGCGGTTTTCAAACAGTGCCTTACGTTTGGTTTTTTTCACGCAGACCCCCATCCAGGCAACATTTTTTTGCTCGAGAAAGGCAGGCTCTGCTTCATCGATTGCGGAATGACCGGCCATCTTGACAAAAAAACGGCAGAACAACTTGTCGATCTGATCGCCGGAGTAATAAAAGGCGATGTGCAGCGCCTCTGCCGGGTAGTCATCGAGCTGACGGATGTTGATCCAGCCGTTACCGACAGGAGGGATTTTCGGCTGGAACTCCAGAACATGGTCGACCAGGTCCAGGCAACGCCGCTTGAACATATAGACATCACCCAGCTTTTGTCCGACTTTTTCAAGACCCTGCAGCACTTCAAGATCCGCTGCCCCGGGGATCTGATGCTGCTGGTGAAGGCGATGACCACAATCGAAGCTGTGGCCGCCGAGATGGACCCGTCATTCGATGTTCTTGCCCACGTGGAGCCGGAAATTGAACAGGTGGTGACGAATCGATATGGCATCGGTGCCATTAAAAAACGAATGCAGAAAACACTGGGGAACTACCTGCTCCTCCTTGAAGACATTCCCGCTGACCTTCAACGCTTTCTTGATCACGCCCGGCATAACCGTTTCACCCTCAATCTCGAGCTGATGCGTATTGAACACCTTGCTGAAAAAGTCGACCTTTCCAGCAGAATGATGGGTATGGCAATGGTCATCTCGGCATTGATTGTCGCCTCTTCAATCCTCATTCTTGCCGACAGCCTGTCAAAAGAGCAGGGAATCATAGGAATGCTGGGCATTATCGGCCTCATCCTCTCCGGCATCTACTCGGCAGGACTTGTTGCCTCTTTTCTGCTCCCCAAAAAGAAGAAGAAATAATTGCAGCCGGTCAGCCATTGCTCCCGAGACAAGCGCCGGACATCGCCTGGTGTACATCGTTGAAAGCGTGTGGCTCGAGGCTTGCTGAACCGACGAACAGGCCTGCTATTCCGCTGATTGCGCAATACTGAGCCGCATTTTTGGAATTAATGGAGCCACCATAGACAATCGGCTGATTCGGGCAGATCGTGCCGATAAACCGGACCGCTTCAGCGACGATTTCCACCGGTTCAGGCACTCTGTAACTCATGGCGTCAACAGGGCTGTAGGCGATAATCAGACGCTCAGTGTCAATATCGAGCAGCGAGGTCAGCTGGGACATTGCATATGATTTGTCAACGCAGATGATCGGCGTAATGCGGGAATCGGCCGCCTCGCTCACCTTATTGGTTACATCCTGGGAGGTTTCATGAAAATAACGACGCCGTTCCGAGTGCCCGACAATGGCAAAATCGGCAAGGCCATGCAGCATGTCTGCCGCCACCGCACCGGTATAACTGCCGGCAGGAAACGGTGATAAATCCTGGGCGGCAAGGGCAATACCCGGCACATCCAGTGCTCCTAACCGATCTGCAAGCTGGGCAAGGACAACAAGTGGAGGCGCAATGATCACCTGCACCCCTTTTTCCGGCCTGTAGATGCGTATAAAATCATCAAGCCAGCTCAAGGCCTGAGACAGGTTCTTATTACATTTCCAGTTAGCGATCAGATAGCGCGGGAGCGAGATCGGTTCTTTGGCCATTTACTCATCCTCCACAGCAGCCCCCAGATGCGGGGCCAATTGCTCCTGGAGCTCTTTTGCGCTCAGGCTTGCAAACAGGAGCGTTTTGAAACGGGACTGTTCGCCCGACAACAGCCTCACATCGTTCTTCCTAACTGAGAAGCATTGAGAAAAAAACAGGACGACAGCCTTGTTGGCCTGGCCTTCAACCGGAGGTGCCGTTATTGCAACCTTCAGCGCATCTCCATGTATTCCGCAGATTTCATTTCTTGAAGCACGCGGCTGAACATAGACGCGGAGCAGCCCCAGTCCCTGCCGGGTCTGCCCGACAACCTCGTCAATGGCGCTCACAAATCATCGCTGAGGTAGGCGATACCCCCTTCCTCCAGTTTTTTCCTCAGATCCTCTTTCGGCTCATCGTCCTCATCTTCTTCATCGTCGGAGGACAGATCCAGTTCCAGCTTCTCGTCTTCATCCGCTGCCTCGTCCGCAGACTCCTCTATAAAGGGCTCCGTATCCGAATGGTCTGAGGGGGCGGCGGTAAGCTCAATTTTCTGGAACAGTTCGTCAAAATCGTATTCCTTAACGGTTTCATCGACCTCCGAGAAGGAGTCTATTTTCTCCAGATAGCTGCTGAGCGTCTCCCTGAGATCCTGCCGGACCTGTTTTTTCTGCTGATTGAGCAAGGCAATTTCCTCCGGCAGTCTGGACAGTTCGGCAAAGGCATCCTGGCGCAATCGCTCGATCTCATCCCGTGCTGCCTGCAGCGCCGCGGAAGCTTTTTCCTCGCTGCTCTGGATGAGTTCTGAGGCTTCTACTTCCGCCCTGGCTTTCAGCTCATCAACGAATCGCTGAGCGGCACCAATTGTTCTTTTGAAATCGAACTCTTCACCCCTGAATTCCTTGATCTGCTCTTCAAGCAGCTCTATTTTCTTCTGCAGGCTGTCATTTCTGGATTCACTTTTTTTCAGCTTTTCCTCAATTTCTGCAACCTTCCCCTCCGTCGTGATGACCTCTTCTTCCCACTCTTTCTGCTCTTCTTCAAGGTCAGCGCGGGCAGTCTGGAGTTCCTCTATCTCTTTTTCAAGTTCAGCACGGGTATCGTCTTTGGCAAGAGACTCCTTTCGCACATCTTCCGTTGTCTGCAGAGCCGTTTCTATATCTGCTTCAAGTTTTACATTCATCTCTTCCAGCAGCGCTTTTTCCTGGGACAGCGCTTCAATTTCCTCATCCTGATGGCGAACTTTCTCCAGGAGTTCAAAAAACTCTTCTGCAACAAGTTCCAGATACCCTTTTACTTCAATGGGATCATATCCCCTGAATTTCGACTGGAATTCCTGATCTTTAATTGCCTGTGGAATAATTGCCATAATGAAAGCCCCTCTGGTTCAATGAACGATAATAAAACAGGATTCTTTACCCAAGACTTTGAGCCATGTTTTTCAGTGTCGGAACGAGAAAACTCTGTAAAAACATAACGGCGAGTATCAGGATGACCGGAGAGAAATCAAGGCCACCCGTACTAAACGGCATAGCTCTTCTGATCCGCCCCAGCAATGGCTCCGTCACTTCATAAAGAAATCGGACAATGGGGTTATAAGGGTCCGCATTTACCCAGGACACAACCGCCCTGCCGATAATAACCCAGGTATAGACCGTGAGCAGAAAATCAATTATCCCGGCAACCGCCATCATAAAATTATTTAAAACAAACATGGTCTTTATCCCTTCAGGCAACTCTGCTTCCCGGTTCGACATCACTGTCTACCGTGAGCAGAACGAGTTTTTTTTCCCCTTCACTATTTTCCCACTGAGCCGTCAGCACCATTCCCTGCGAATCAATGCCCATAAGCTTTGCCGGTTTCAAGTTGGCGACAATGATAACATTTTTATTTTCCAGCTCCGAGGGCTCATAAAATTCGGCAATGCCGGCAACAATGGTCCGCTCCTCAGGAGCCTTGACATGCAGCTTCAGCAGCCGCTCTGACTTTGGTATCAGTTCTGCAGCAATTACTCGTGCGACCACAAGATGAGCATTACGGAACTGCTCGAAGGTTATAACACCCTCCTCCACCTCTGGCCGGTCATTTTTCTTTGCAGGAAGTTCAGGTGGCTGTTTCTTCGGCCTGTCGATGCTGGCTGCATTCTTCTTTTTCACCTCGATTCGAGGAAACAGGTTTTCGATCGGATTCAGTTTCGTCCCGCCATTCATCCCCCCCCATACACCTCCGCTTTTCAATGTTCCCATCTCACGACTGTCCGGACCAATACCAAGTCCATGCTGCATCCTGGCAGCTGTCTCAGGTATCACCGGCTTCAAAACCAGACAGACAAGGCGCAGACATTCAGCAAGATTATAAAGAACGGTGTGAAGGCGCGGATGTAAAAGCGGATCCTTCATCAACGCCCACGGCTCATTCTGGACGATATACCGGTTCGCCAGCGAAATCAGATCCCAGACGCCTTTGAGACCGCGGTGAAATTGAAAATCCCCCATCATTTCCTGGTAATTGAACACCATGAACGTTGCTGCATCTTTGAGGTGGCGGTCAGCCTCGGACTCCTCGCGGGCTTCCGGGACAACTCCATCGCAGTATTTTTCGATCATCGAAACCGAACGGCTGAACAGATTGCCGAGATCGTTGGCAAGATCAGCATTTTTCCTGGCCACAATCGCCTCAGTGCTGAAAGATGCATCAAGCCCGAAGGACATCTCGCGAAGCAGAAAATAGCGCAGTGTATCGATACCATATTCCTGGACAAGCTCTGCAGGCCTGATCACATTTCCGATGCTTTTTGACATTTTGGTTTCATCGACGTTCCAGTAGCCATGGACATGCAGCTTCCGATACAGCGGTACGCCGGCAGCCATCAACATTGTCGGCCAGTAAATTGCATGCGGCTTGAGGATGTCCTTGGCTATCAGATGTTCGGCTCCCGACCAGAGCCGCTCAAAGTCAGCGCCATCGGGAAAACCGATACCGGTCAGATAGTTGATCAAGGCATCGAACCAGACATAGGTAACAAAATTATTATCAAACGGGAGGGTAATGCCCCAGTTAAGACGGCTGGCCGGGCGTGATATACAGAGATCCTCAAGCGGTTCGTTCAAAAAGGAGAGAACTTCATTTCTGTAGCGTTCCGGAGTGATGAATTCGGGATATTCGGTAATGTGGTCTATCAGCTGCTGCTGGTATTTCGACATCCTGAAGAAATAGTTCTGCTCGGTTATCTCTTTGGGCGTAACCTGATGGTCCGGACATTTCCCGTCCACCAGCTCACGCTCGATAAGAAACCGTTCGCAGCCGGTGCAATAGAGACCGGAATACTCATCAAAATAGATATCGCCACCGTCATGGACTCTCTGCAATATGGATTGAACGACAGCAATATGATCAGGGTCGGTCGTCCTGATAAAGCGATCATACTCGATATTGAGCAGCGGCCAGGTCTGTCTGAACATCTCCGAGACCCGGTCCACATACTGCCGCGGTTCAACATTTTCTTTTGCCGCCGCCTCAACGATTTTGTCGCCATGCTCATCGGTTCCGGTCTGGAAGCGGACCTGGTCGCCGCGCAAGGCACAGAAACGGTTATACACATCGGCAACGATCGTCGTGTAGGCATGGCCAAGGTGAGGCTGGGCATTCACATAATAGATCGGGGTGGTAATGTAGGTAATCATAAAATCTCTAGCACTAGCACTCATTTCTCCTCATCTGACGGTTGCCCGGCAGCGGAGTCCTCTGTCTTTTTTTTCTTTTTCTCCGGAACCTTATCCCCCTTGACCTGCTCCGCAGCAGACCACTGATCCCTGCGGAGCAGCCGTTCCTCACCATCACTTTTGGTGACCAGCACTGTCTGCTGCAGCGGATGCTGTCTTTTTACCCGAAACATTTCGTTGTCCAGCATCAGTTTCCGGCCGATTTTCGGTAATCCTTTGCGCTGCTTGCGATAGGTGTCAAACTCGTAGGTCAGGCAGCAGAGCAGACGGTTGCAGACTCCGGAGATCTTCGTCGGATTGAGAGGAAGATCCTGTTCTTTTGCCATCTTGATTGAAACAGAATCAAACTTTTTCAGGAAAGACGAGCAGCAAAGTTCCCTTCCACAGGTACCGAGTCCCCCCAGCATTTTCGTTTCATGGCGGACGCCAACCTGGCGCATTTCCACCCGAGTACGAAATTCCTGAACCAGGTCTTTTACCAAAGCCCGGAAATCTACCCTGCTGTCGGCGGTAAAATAAAAAATCATCTTACTGCCGTTGAAGAATTTCTCAACCCGTACCAGCCTCATAACCAGGTCATGTTTTTCAATCAGCTCGGCACAGAAATCAAAGGCCTTCTTTTCCTGGTCGGCAAGATTTTTATAACGACCTTCCTCTTCCGCCGTCGGGCGGTGGGAAATTTCGTAGCTCCCTTTTCTCTCAAGTTTCTCGTCAAGACAGACAGGTGCAGAACCATAGACCATGGCAGGTTCCAGCCCATGGTCGGTTTTCACCATAACAATGTCGCCCTTTTTCAATTTGGCAAGTTTTGAGGCAGCGGTGAATTCCTGGGCATCATCGCGAAACCTGATGCGGTAAAAATTTTTCCCGGCATCGGCCGTTCTGGTGTCGTTATCTGGGGCTGATTCTTGCTGACTCATCTGCTTGCCACGTGCTTATTCTGAATGAATTTTAACAAAGCGGAATCTGAAAAGATACTCCAGGGACGGGTGATTGTAAATTAAAAAGGAGCACTTCACAAACCAGTGCCCGATTGCAATTGCGTGCCAGCTGACGTTCCGCCATGTCCAGTGCTGCCAGCCGTGCCTCATGGAACCGCATTCTGCCGCTTGAGCGATGAGGATCATCTACCATCTGGTCCCTTACCCAGAGCCGCAGCAGTCCGATTAATGGTACCAGGTTTTCTTTCAGTGATGCAAGTGTCTCCGCCAGAAGCAAGAGCGGAGAAATATTATCAGCACTGGCCGCAGCCTCCTGCCGAACCGTTTTCACAACGTGTTGCAAGACTTCGACAAGTTCGGCCCGGGCAAATTCAAGTGCCTGCCCGGGACTCCCTTCAGCCAGCCTGCTCAGAAGCGCCGCAGCGGATGGCTCCATATCGGGCCTCTGCCTGAGGACAATCTCCTGCGCCTGGGCAGTTGACAACCCATAAAACGGCACTGTCTGACACCTGGAGACAATCGTCGCCAAAACGTCTCTGCCGGCTGCCGCGGTCAATATCAGCAGATTGTTTTCAGGCGGCTCCTCAAGCGTCTTAAGCAAGCTGTTTGCCGCTTCAGTGCGCATGGTATGAACATCTTCGATAACGATAACTCTTGTCTCTGACTCATATGGCGGATAGGAAAGGGAGCGGCATAACTCCCTGACACGATCGATCTTGATTGCGCCGCCATCCGGGCTGATGACAGTAATATCGGGATGGCTTCCCGACAGGTATTTCCGGCAGGATTGACACCTGCCGCAAGCCTTCCGGCCCTGGCTTTTCTGGGTGCAGTTGATACGGGCTGCCACGATACCTGCACAGAGCTGTTTTCCGACCCCGTCCGGTCCACGGAAAAGATACGCGTGAGCAATTCTCCCGGATGCCAGCGACCGCTCAAGAATTTTTTTAGCTTTTTCCTGTCCGAGAACTGTTGAAAAGGACAACGGCAATGACTGTTCAACCATGAGCAAGTACCATTCAGAAAAGGCTGCGCTGTTTTCCCGGCAGATGCTCATGGGCCTCAGTCGGCTTCGGTTTCTGCTGCTCTGCCAGGGGCTTAAGGAACAGAAACCGTTCGAGACTGCGCTGATAGTCACTCCACTGCATACCGCCGGTTTTCACCTTTCTGCGCAACTGTTCCACCAGATTCATTTTGGCATCCATATCATCAATAAAGCTTAACAGTATTGCTTCTGCGGTCATCGGCACAACCGGGGAGCCGAACTCCTGCCGCCCATGGTGGCTCAGGACAAGATGCTGAAGCTGGGTAAGCAGTTCCTCGGGAAAATCTCTGATCTGGGCAGCTTCGCTGCCGATCATCTCGCAGCCGATCACCAGATGCCCCTTTAATCTTCCCATATCCGTATAGTCTATAACTCCGGCTGCATGCTGCAGCTCCACTGTTTTTCCGATATCATGCAGCAGAGCGCCGGCAACCAGCAGATCACCATCAATTCCCTCATAATGTCCGGCCAGCATCAAACAGACATGAGCCATTGACAATGAGTGCTCGAGCAGCCCTCCCATATAGGCATGATGAATCCCCTTTGCAGCCGGAGACTGATGATAGATTCTGCCGGTGCTGCTGTGAAAAAATATTCGCTCCAGGAGCTGGGCTAGACAACGGTTCCGTATGGTATTGATCAGACCTTTTAGCTCATCCCTCATGGCCTCCGGCCCCCGTGGCGAGGAAGCGACAAATGATTCTCTGTCATAACCATGCTCGCCGGCCACCGATACCGTATCAATTCTCAACTGGAGCCTGTCGTTATACGTCTGCACCAGTCCCTTGACATTGACAACTGCCCCGGGGACACAGATGTCCTGATAGGTTTCGACGTTTTCCCAGATCGGCCCGCTGATTTCACCGCTTTTATCGCCAAACGTTAAAACCAGATACGGCTTTCCGGCCCTGGTTTCTCCGAGTCGAGCGCTTTTGACCATCAACAGATCGTCAAATGACTCACCTTCTCCAAGGTCTTCGATAAATCTGTTCTTGAGCATAACCGTATTACCCTGCTGCAGTTTTTTCATTTGCAGGAAGAGATGCGCATGCACCGCCGGTTTTCGGCCGCCACACTATTTCAAGCTCTTCCAGGCCGGCCAGGCTCAACCGGCAGCTGACGGGACAACCTGAGCGGAAATCGCTTCCACAACACTTCCTGAGCTTTCCACTTTCTATTTGAATTTATTCAGCATATAGTTACCCGTCAGAGTCAGATTATAATGCAATAATCTCTAATAGCTCATATTAACCGGCGGTTGAGGAAAACGTCCACCCTTTTTAATGTCGCTCATATCATGTCGAAAGAACTTGTTATTATTAATTGTACGCTTTTGACCGATCCCTATTCAGACCTGCTGCCCGGACACTATGTTTCAATCAGAAACGGCTCTATCCATGAAGTCGGCGAGATGAAACCGGACCAGGACCATTCACAGCATGAGCTGATAGACGCCGGCGGAAATCTGGTAATGCCCGGATTAATCAATGGCCACAACCACTGCGCCATGACGCTCTTTCGCGGAATGGCCGATGACCTTCGTCTCGACTCATGGCTCTATCAGCATATCTTCCCGGCAGAAGCCGCACATGTCGATCCTGACATGGTCTACTGGTGCACAAAACTTGCCGCAGCTGAGATGATTTTATCCGGGACGACCACGGTTGCTGATTGTTATCTTTTCTCGGATCAGGCGGCATGTGCTCTGAGAGATTCAGGAATGCGCGGCGTAGTTGCCCACGGAGTCATTGATCTACCAACGCCGAGTGTACCTGATCCCGACAAAGGCATTGAATCAGCTGCCTTTTTCCTGGACGGCTGGCTCGACCGCTCAGCGCGAATAACCCCTGCGATCTTTGCCCATGCCCCCTATACCTGCTCTCCCCAAACACTCCGGAAAGCAAAAAGTCAGGCTGATCGGCGCAACCTGCGCTTTTTCATCCACCTTGCCGAAAGCAGCTCAGAACATGAAAAAATAATAGATCCACAGGGCAAAACGCCGGTGCAGCATCTTTTTAACCTTGGTCTCCTTGACCCTGCCACAACAATAGTCCACGCTGCCTGGATTGATGACGACGACCTCGCTATCCTTGATGAAAGCGGGACAAAAGTGGTCACCTGCCCGCAGAGCAATCTCAAGCTTGCCTCAGGAATAGCACCGGTGCAGCGCATGCTCGATCACAATATCTGCGTGGGCATCGGTACTGATGGCTGTGCTTCGAATAACAGCCTGGACCTGTTCAGGGAAATGGATATGCTGGCGAAAATCCAGAAAACCGTCAATAATTCTCCAACCGCGATGGCAGCCAGAGATGTACTCGCCTGTGCCACCGTCTCCGGAGCCGCTGCTGTAGGCTTAACAAACAATGGCACCATTACGCCGGGAGCATGCGCCGATCTGCTTATCATTAATACCCGATCTGCCCACCTGTGTCCGTTGTACAACCAGGACCTTCTGGTATATGCAGCATCAGGCAGCGATGTTGACACCGTCATTATCGATGGGAAGATCGTGATGCAGGAGAGGCAGATACGCTCCTTTGACCTTGAAGAAGTTTTCCGCGAGGTGTCGAAAAGAAAACTATCATTGTAATATTGGTGTTACAATGGTAACAGCCTGTTCTCATCATTACCAGGATGTGGAATCAAGAGGACATTCGCGGCAGGAAGGCATCACGCTCCGTTTTTATACCCGTGAGTTCCTGACGATAATGGGGTATATGCAGATTTCTTCAGAGTAAACACCTGGATTTATACGAGAGGGTGCCAGCCCGCGGAGTATCGTATGGAAAAACAGATCATTATTTCAGTCATGTCCCTGGACCGCCCGGGAATAATAGCCGACATCACTGGCGCCATCTACCGGCTGAACGGAGATCTGGCAGACCTCAACCAGTCAATTCTGTTCGGCTACCTGACGATGATCTTCATAGCGACCTTTGACGATCACATTACTCCTGAGGCGATCATCGCTGAAATAGCCGGGATACAGAGTTCGACAAAGCTTGATGTCATTGTCAGGTCAATGGACAGGCCGCTGGACATGAAATTGTCGGAACTTCCGAAAAAGACCTATGTGGTGACGGCCCAGGGGGAAAACAAGAGCGGCCTGGTTTATGGAATCAGCTCTTTTTGCTACCGGCACAATATCAACATACTCGATTTAGCCACCACCAGAACCGGCAACCGCTACACCATGATCCTCCAGCTTGACCTAAGCCGGGTCGACTCGATCAATAAGGTCCGCAAAAAACTGCAGCAATACGGGGAAGAAAGCGGCCTGCATGTGGTCATGCAGCATCACCAGCTATTCAAGGTTACCAATGAGATCAACTTCTAACCGCCGAAACCACTCGAACAGCAGAATGAGAAACAGGAGGCGTATATAATGTTACGTTCCGACCAGATACTTGCGACCGTTGAGATGATCCAGAAAGAGAATCTTGATGTTCGTACAGTTACCATGGGAATCAACCTCCTTGATTGCCATGAAAAATCTGTCGCTTCCACCTGCCGGCACATAGAAGACCGCATTTCCGAAAAGGCGGGTAATTTTGTTGAAACCTGTGATTTTGTCTCCCGCAAACTTGGAATCCCGATTGTAAACAAAAGAATTGCCATTACACCGATTGCCTTTGTCGGTGCCGGTTTCGACCAGAATGGTTTCGTGGAGCTGGCCCGCAGCCTTGATCGGGCGGCATCAAATGTAGGAGTTGACATTCTTGGCGGTTTTTCTGCCCAGGTTGAAAAGGGCATGACGGAAACGGACCGGCACTACATTTCGTCCCTGCCGACAGCACTCTCGGTCACCGATAAGGTTTGTGCCTCCATCAATGTCGGTTCATCGCAGAAAGGCATAAACATGGATGCGGTAACCATGCTTGGCCAGTCCATAAAAGATATCGCCGAGGCAACCCGCAGCCAGAATGGATTCGGGGCTGCAAAGTTTGTCGTTTTCTGCAACCAGCCCGGAGACAATCCCTTCATGGCCGGCGCAATTCATGGACTAGAGGAAGCTGACGTGGTGCTCAATATCGGCGTATCAGGCCCCGGCGTCATTGCCCGTGCTCTGGAACGGTTGATATCCTCGCGCAGTAATAAATTGAAACTCGACGAATTGGCCGAAGAAATCAAGCAGACGACCTTCCGGGTCACCCGTTGCGGTGAGCTGGTCGGCCGGCAGGTGTCTGAGATACTCGGTATTGAGTTCGGTGTTGTCGACCTGTCTCTGGCTCCAACGCCGACAATAGGAGACAGTGTCGGCGAAATTCTCCATATCCTCGGTGTTGATGCAATCGGCGCTCCCGGTTCAACGGCAATTCTCGCCATTCTCAACGACGCGGTCAAAAAAGGCGGCATATTCGCCTCTAAAACGGTTGGAGGATTGAGTGGTGCATTCATCCCGGTCATGGAGGATGCACTCCTTGCTGAAGCTGTCGGCTCCGGCACCCTCTGCCTGGAAAAACTCGAAGCGATGACCTGCGTCTGCTCGGTCGGCCTGGACATGGTCCCGATCCCGGGATCCGTCGACGCCTCCACCATTTCAGCGATTATCGCTGACGAAATGGCACTCGGCATGATCAACAACAAAACGACCGCAGTACGGATTATACCGGTACCCGGTAAAGAAGCCGGTGAGGTGGTAAGCTTTGGCGGGTTATTCGGGGCAAGCCCGATAATGGAGGTCAGAAATATTGGAAAATCCGGGAGATTTATCGGCTGGGGTGGAAGGATTCCCGCTCCCGTTCACAGTTTTAAGAATTAACCGGCAGTATCCCTCTGCAGCCTGACTTTTTCAGGTAACTGACAACCAGTGAACACCACTGTATTCACCAGGCAATAACGCTACAGAAACGCCATGTCAAAAAGTTTTGAACTCATCGCCACGCTCATCCTGCTGACCGTCATGTCTCTGATGCTCTTCTTTGACCTGGGGAGCACCATCATAGCAGATCCTGAAGAAGCCGTTTATGCCGAGGTTTCCCGTGAGATGTACCTTGCCTCCGAGGCTGTCGTTCCAACCCTCGGCGGTGCTGAGTTTTTTGAAATACCGCCGCTGCAATACTGGACCCAGATACTCGGTTACAAGTTTTTCGGAATCAACTCCCTGGGAGCAAGAGCAATAAACGCTCTGTGCGGACTGACCACGATAATGATACTTTTTTTCAGCGCCAGGACTCCTCTTGGCGGCCGGACCGCATTCAACAGCGCCCTGATTCTCGGCAGTTCGGTTCTCGTGGTTTACCTCTCCCGGACGGCAATGCCCGACATGCTGTTCACCATGTTCCTGGTCATCTCTGTTGCCAGTTTCTGGCATGGTGTAGAACGAACCATAAAGGACCAGAGCGGCAGTTTTCTCTTCTGGACCAGTTGTCTCGCCGGCGGCTTCACATTGCTCAGCAAAGGTCCCTTCGGCATACTGGTTTTAATGGTTACCGCTGTCACCTACCTGCTCTTTGTCAGGCGAATCGGCCTGCTGATCAGAAAAAACCTGTTATTGCCCGGCGCCCTCATCATCATCGTTGGATGTTCCTGGTACGTGCTGCTTGGATTTATTCATCCGAACGGATTCGAGCTGGCAAAAGAATTATTCTCAAAACATCTTTTCGGCATGTTTTCAGCTGGGATGGAGGTAAACTCGACGCCTTTCTATTATTACCTCATTGTTCTGCTGCTTGGCTTTTTCCCCTGGTTCTGCTATCTGCCGCTGTCGGCAGTCAACGCTGCCGTCCTCTTCGGTCGAGATCCCGCCTCACGATTTGTCCGGGCATTTGTTATTTTTTCAATCGTTACCCTTTTGTTTCTCCCGTTCACCGCATTCAGGCTTCCTCACGATCTTTTGCCTCTTTTCCCCGGGCTTGCATTGCTCAGCGCCACCCTGTTCAACAGGGATAAAATGAGGTTCCCGGCAATCTGGCTGAGTGCAGGATGGCTTTCCGCACTCCTCATTCTTGCCCTCGCTGCCGCGCTCGCCGCCACCCCACTGATCATACCCTACCTGCCCGAACTGCTTGGTGAGAGCAGTCGAAACGTACCGATCCTGGCAGAACCCGTCCAGCTCGGCTCCAGCGTGTGGATTGCGGCAATACTTTTTATCTTCAGCGCGGTCATAATCATCCGCTCAACCCGCAGCAGAAATGTTCACCAGGTTTTTCAGGGGCTGCTTCTCTCTTCTTTTATTGTCAGCGCCACCATTTTTTTTACCATCATACCGCTCTATGACCGGCTGATGAACCAGCCTCTTGCTGAACTGGCCACCATGGCTGCCAAGCATACCCCGACTGGCGGCCGTATTGTCCTCTACAACATCAGCGATCGCCCGAGTGTGATGTTTGTCTCCGGTCGCCGCACCGTTTATCACAGCGACGGGCTGTTCCAGCAGCTAGCGGAGCTTTTCAACGAGGAGGATATCTCGGTCGGCATCACCACAAGCTACGACTATGCCCGGCTGCTGAATCATTCGATAACGGTGGATGAAATAGCGCGCCAGGGAGGTTTTGTCCTGTTCAGCTTGCCTGAGAACAGCAGTGCTGAGACTACTTCACCGTTATTTTCAGTACCACAGCTTCCCTGATGGTGTTGGCAACGATACAGCCCCGTTCGGCGATGACAACGAGTTTTTCCAATTCGCCCTTGTCCTGATATACTCCGCTGACCTCCATTTCGATCTCGGTGAACCGGGGCGGCGTGCCTTCGAGCTTCGCTCTGAGCGCAACTTCCGCCCCGGTTATGTCAGCCTTGCGTGACGCTATTGCCGCCAGGAGGTTGCTCATGAAACAGCCGCCCAACCCCACAAGGAGGAGTTCTCCTCCCATCGGGCCGCCATTGCTTCCTCCTTTTGCTTCAGGACGGTCGCACATCACACGGTGGTTTCGAACGCTTGCTTCAGACATTGACTCCGACACCTGCTTCACCAGCGCAGTTATTTCTATTGACACATCAGTCACCTTGTTTTTTATTTATTTTTAAAAACCCGTCGAGCCATTTAAAAGGAAACAGCATCGGCACGCTGTGCTGATAGGTTCGATAAGAATCACCAAAATGTTTTACCAGTTTCCGCTCCTCAAGGATGGTGCCGACGACAAAATATACTGAGATAATGACCGCTGCCAGCACTGTTGACGGGTAAAGAACCTTCGCTGCCGACCAGACAAGAAGAATACCGCCAAGGTACCACGGATGCCTGACAATCGCCGAAGCACCTGATGTGGTAAATACATGTTTATTTTCAATGAGATGGCGGCGGTTTCTGCTGCGCACCTGTGAAATACCCAGAAACGATTTCATATCATAGTGTTTTGCAGCTGAGAGGAAAAGAATCAGTGCCGATCCGAGCAGGAAAAATCGAACTGTTCCCGCCACCCCGCCTGACCAGATGAAAACCGGTGTCTCAGACTTCTGTAAAGAGAGGCCCACAAACACTGGAACGGCAAGGGTTACTGATGAGATCAGGTTATATGCCAGCCGGTAGAACCGAAAACCCTCTCCGAGCAGTTTCTCAAGATAATCCGTAACCGGCACAGAGATCAGATAACTGTGCAGTCCGCACCAGCTTAACCAGGTTGTGATGAGGAGCAGATAGGTTTCAGTGATGTTCATTACCCCTGGCGGCGCCCCGTGAATCCCATCTTTAATCTGCGTCGTTAAAATTTTTCTTCGGCCGACCAGTCACAGGGGAGTGATTTAAAGAGATCAATGGCGAGAACCTCGGAGAATTTCAGGTGAACGCTGTAATCATTGTGCAGATGATAAGACAGTTTGACGATCGTGCCACTGAGCTCGACGGTTTTATCGTCCTGGTCATTAAATACAAGGGCGATATCGGTATCCCTGGAGAGGAGCTCCCGGGCTGTCTGCTGCCGCGAACAGTGGATTGAGAAACAGACGCCGGAGCGGGAGATATCGGACAATCCTCCTTTGAAATAGGTAGTCGTCCTTTTCCGCTGCTGATCAAGCAGATAGGCGGTGACACGGCCCTGCAGAGGATATCGCCGGTGATCACGGCGGCCACTGCTTTTCTGCTCAGCAGTCTTATCACCGACACCATGCTTTTCGCAAAAATCGGCAATTTTTTCGTAAAGGCCTGCCTGGTTTTCACGCCAGTCATCACCGGTCCTGCGGTTCAGGTAGCAGACCCTTACCTCAGATTGTGTGGCTGCGGAAAACGGACAGAGAGAGATGCCGAAAAAGGAATCTTCACCTAAAATATCACCTCCGGCGAGTTTAATGACTGGATAATTTTTCTGACCTTTTCGATAAAAGAGCGTCACCTGGCCGCTTTCCAGAAAGAATAGCCGGTTGTTCGCCTGCCCCTGCGCAAACAGCAGTTTCCCGGCAGCGACCTTCGTCCGCTTCAGGCTGTAGAACAGGGAATTGGTCTCCTCACTGCTCAGCTCATCATACAGATCACTCCAGGCGCTGATGTGATCCGGGTCCAAACGTCTGGTTTTCTCGGCCTCGATGACAGCTGCGGAAGAAACAATGCTGTCGATAGCCATCGGGTTGGAATCCAGCAGCCGCTCTCGAAGCAGCTCGGCTTCCCGAAAGGAACCGTTGCGGGCCATATCCTTGATCTGCTCTGTCAGCGCGTTGATATCAGGATCATGGAGATGAACCGCTTTTGAATCGTCACTTTTTTGCTCAGAAACCATTTTCCTTCCCCCGACAGAATGCAATTAACAATATTATTATTGAAATAGGTTATTTAACTGTCATTATCTCACAGAACCATTAAAATATCAAAAAGGTTCGTACGGTAAAAAAGTGACGCACAGAACCAAACATTGTATGATTATTTCTTCCAGGGAGTACCTGTCATCTCCTTGACAGTGTTCATCTTTTCCGTTAACCGCAGAAGAGCGTTGTCATGATCGTCATCGTTTCACCATCGAAAACCCAGCATGTCAGCGTCAGCATCGTTTCCGGCAGCGAAAATACTCAACCCTGCCTTCTGGAAAAAACGACCATCCTTGTCGAACGGTTGAAACAATTTGACCGCGATGAGCTGACAAAACTGATGCACATCAGTGAAAAGCTGGCAGATCTGACCCACAGGCGAATTCAGGCTTTTTCCATAGCGCATGATACCAGGACCGCCGGAACCGCGATTGCCACGTTCCAGGGAGACGCGTTTTCATCGTTGACGCTTGATTCCTACAGCCTGGAAGATTTTCGTTTTGCCCAGACTCACCTGCGTATCCTCTCGGGTCTCTACGGGATCCTGCGGCCTCTTGATCTGATGCAACCCTATCGTCTTGAAATGGCAACCGGACTGTCCACCGGCCTGGGCAAAAATCTTTATGATTTCTGGGGAACTGACATCACCGAAACGCTCAATGCTGATTTAAAAAAAATGCAGGAACCACTCGTCATAAATTGTGCCTCAAAAGAATATTCCCGGGTAATAAAGCAGAAAAAGCTCAGCGGGCCGATGGTAACCATAACGTTCAGGCAGATGAAAAACAATGTGTCGAAAAGTATTGCGATTTATACGAAACGTGCACGAGGGATGTTCGTGGACTACCTGGTAAAGAACCGGATCAGCGAAATTGAGCAGCTTTCCACCTTTGATGCCGGCGGCTACAGCTTTGCTCCCGAACTCTCCGGCAGAGCCGAGCTGGTCTTTGTCGCCACGCTTGAGTGATCCGCCAGGAAAGGCAGCAGCCGTTGAACCTTTTCCCCATTTCTTCAACAGGAGCAGCATGTGATCGACATAGAGAATCACCAGCAGCTAAAAGCATACCTTATCACCCGGAAACTGGCAAACGATGGCGACCGTCTGGAATGTTGCGACCTGCATGGCGGTGTTTCAAACCGAACCGTTCTCGTCCGCCTTTCCGACAGTCGGCAATGGGTT
This sequence comes from uncultured delta proteobacterium, assembly GCA_963696725.1. GTDB lineage: Bacteria > Desulfobacterota > Desulfobulbia > Desulfobulbales > Desulfocapsaceae > MADRE3. The sequence continues at coordinate 441,287 of CAVOLI010000006.1, read as the reverse complement.
GTCAAGCAGGCCCTTGAAAAACTCAGGGTAAAGGAGGACTGGTTCTCGGACCCGCAACGAATTCATCATGAAGCAGAAGGACTCAGAGCGTTGCAGAAGCTGACCCGACCAGGGGCAGTGCCACAATATATTTTCGAGGATCATGAGCAGCACATCCTCATCATGGAGGCAGTACCGGAACCTCACGAAAATTACAAGTCTCTGCTGCTTTCAGCAGCGCCCAGGAAAAGTCATGTTGTCGAATTCGCAACGCTGCTCTCTGATATTCACACAAACGCTGCAAAAAGCAACCGGCTCAGCGATCTTTTTGATAACAGCTGTTATTTTGAAAACCTGCGGCTTGATCCCTATTATGCGTTCTCGGCCAGGCAACTTCCTGATGCCGCACCTTTTTTGAATAACCTGATCAAGCAGACAAAAGACAGGAAGCTGACACTTGTTCATGGCGATTACAGCCCTAAAAATGTTCTCATATACCGGGAGCGGCTGGTTCTGCTTGATCATGAAGTGATCCATATTGGTGATCCCGCCTTTGATGTTGGTTTTGCCATGGCCCATTTTCTCAGCAAGGCCAATTACCGCAGACAGCACCGACAGGAGTTCGGGGAGGCGGCCCGCCTTTTCTGGAACACCTACAAAAAAAACGTGGAGACTGCTCCATGGTCGAACCGTCTTGAGTATCACTGTATCGCCAATTCGCTGGGATGCCTGCTGGCGCGTGTCGCCGGAAAATCACCGCTCGAGTATCTAGACGAGCGGCAACGCAGTCTCCAGCAGAACATACTTTTGAACCTGATCATCGATACCCCGTCATCCATGATCTCATTAGTCCACCAATTTACGGAGTCATTAGACCAAAATGAGTAAAATTACCAACCTCCACGCAATTGAAATTCTTGACAGCCGTGGTCAGCCGACCATCAAAACAACCTGCACCCTGGAACAGGGTGTCAGCGCCTCAGCATCGGTCCCCTCAGGCAGGTCGACAGGTGCAGCAGAAGCGCTGGAACTGCGTGACAACGATGCCTCACGCTACCAGGGGAAAGGCTGCCTTAAGGCTGTTGGAAATGTCAACAAAGAGATCCTCAGCTGTTTGAGAGATCGCACCTTTTCAAGCCAGCAGGCACTTGATGAAACATTGATTGCTCTTGACGACACCGACAACAAGCGCCGCCTGGGAGCAAATGCGATCCTCTCTGTGTCAGTATCATTTGCACGCGCTGTTGCAAAAAAACAGAAACAGCAGCTCTATCATGCCTTCTCCCGCTTAATCGACCGGGATGTGGTCCGTTTTCCCCGGCTCACCATTAATCTTTTCAGTGGCGGAGAACATGCCGGCAAGCAGATTCCGATCCAGGATGTATTGATTGTCCCATCCTCTCCTGAGAGTATCGATCAATCTCTGGTGATGATGAGCAGAATATACCAGGCGGCTGCCGAAATCGGCCTGGAACGTTATGGCATGAGACTGCTGACAGCCGACGAGGGCGGACTTGCACCACCCTTCCCCGATGCAGAATCGATGCTTGAAGCAGCGGTCACCGCCATTGGCAATGCCGGCTATCAGCCGGGTAGAGATGCCCACCTCGCCCTCGATGTCGCCTCCTCCCATTTCTACCATGACGGATCATACTATCTTGATGAAACACCCATCAGCAGCAGCATGATGATTGAGCGGCTTCAAGACTGGTGTAACAGCTACCCCATTGTCAGCATCGAGGATGGTTTATCTGAGGATGACTGGGATTACTGGCCGCACCTGCAGGAATCACTTGGCAGCCGGGTACTGATTCTGGGCGACGATCTTTTGTGCACCAACCCGGAAAGAATAAAGAAAGCCATCGACACCAGGGCATGTAATGCCCTGTTGCTCAAAGTCAATCAGATCGGGACATTGACAGAGGCGGCACGAGCCTACAGGATGGCCAGGGATGCCGGCTGGATGGTCACCATCAGCGTGAGAAGCGGGGAAACCGAAGATGACTGGGCGGCTGATCTCGCTGTCGGCTGGTCGGGCGACCAGTTTAAAAACGGCTCTATCACGCAATCTGAACGGCTGGCAAAATACAATCGGCTCCTGGAGATTGAAAATCAGACCCCGATGAGGATCGCTACCTGGCCAAACTGAAACACGGCGAAGGCTGCACGGGGAAAGACTGCAAAACACAAAGGAGCCGGAGCTTCAGCAGTCGAACCGGTTGTCAATAACCTTTCATCCAGCCGAGGCCGGCCTCTGTGTCTGCTGCCGGAATATATTCGCAGCCAATCCAGCCCTGGTAGCCGATTTCATCGATCGCCTTGAAAAGATTTGTAAAATTTATCTCGCCGGTTCCCGGTTCATGTCTGCCCGGATTATCCGCAAGCTGCATGTGGCCAATCTTGTCAAGCAGTCTCGTGATGGTGTTGATCAGGTCACCTTCCATGCGCTGCATGTGATAAATGTCATATTGCAGAAGGATATTGTCATGACCGATCTCTTCGAGCAAAGCTATGGTCTGTCGTGAATTAACCAGGTGAAAGCCGGGCATGTCGAGGAAGTTGATCGGTTCCACCAGCAGCGTTATATTCTCCCTGGCGAGCGCATCCGCCGCGAACCGGAGGTTATTTACCAGAGTCTCCTTGATCGTTTCGGTGGATGCTCCGGCAGGAGTTAAGCCGGCAAGACAATTTACCCTCGGGCACTTGAGCGTCCGTGCATACTCGATGGCCATCCCGACCCCGTCCTGGAATTCTTTTTCCCGGCCAGGCAGACAGGCAATGCCCCGTTCTCCCCCAGCCCAGTCCCCGGCCGGAAGGTTATGCAGGACCTGCGAAAGCTTGTTCTCCTCGAGTTTTTCAAGAAGCTCCGCCGCTGGCCACTCATACGGAAAGAGATACTCGACCGCAGTAAACCCTGCTCTGGCAGCACGCTCAAAACGGTCAAAAAAATCAACTTCGGTAAACATCATCGTCAGGTTGGCGTTAAATTTCGGCATGGCGATTCCTTCATGGTAATTGCAATCCCCGGTCAAAATGAATTGCATGATGAATCTTATTGTTTGACATAGAGAAAACCATCAGATAAGCATAACATCAGATGTTATGGTTTTTACTATTGTTTTTTTCAGTTCGTGTCAACAAAAAACTCGCCGGCGGGCAGTACCGCCAATGAAGAGCATTGATATGTATTTTTTGGTATAAAAAGCTTAATCTATAGCCACTGCTTTATGTTGTGCAGGAGGAAACTATAATGAATCATCAGCTGCTCTATGGAAAAGGTGAACTCACCATAACGCTTCCCGAATATATCACGGCCACAACGATTACCAAGCACCCGATGCCGGTTATTCCGGACAGTGCCGAATCCATTGCCGAAGCATTGCTTAATCCAATCCAGAGCCCAACGCTCCCGGAACTCGCGAAGAACAGGAAAACGGCGTGTATTCTTATCTGCGATATTACCAGACCGGTACCCAATGGCCTGATTCTCCCGCCGCTTGTCACCATGCTTACTGAGGCAGGGATAAAAAGAGAAGACATCCTGATCCTGATTGCCACCGGTCTGCATCGCCCGAACCTCGGAGAAGAGCTCCGGGAGCTGGTAGGCTCGGATGAAATCTATAACACGGTTAGAATCGAAAATCATTTTGCCAGGGACCGCTCGGCACATGTAGATCTTGGCTACACCTCCAGCGCTATTCCGATCGGAATAGACAGACGCTTTCTGGAAGCCGATCTGAAAATTGTAACGGGCCTTGTCGAGCCGCATTTCATGGCAGGCTACTCTGGCGGCAGAAAAGTCGTCGCCCCTGGAATTGCCTACCAGGACACGATTCTCAAGTTTCATACCGCCCATGTCCTCGAAAATAAAAATTCCGACAACTGCATTCTTGAGGGTAACCCCCTTCACCAGGCACAGCTGGAAATTATTCGTGCCATTGGAGATATCTACGCGGTAAACACCGTTATTGACGACCGGCGAAGGCTCGGGAAAGTCACCTTCGGCGACATTGAAGCAAGCCACCTTGAAGCGGTTGCCTTCATAAAAAAATATGCAGAAATCCAGGTTGACCGGAAATTCAAGACAATTGTTACCTCGGCGGGAGGTTATCCGCTGGACAAGACCTATTACCAGACGGTGAAGGGAATGGTTGGACCGCTGGGCATTCTGGAAAAAGGGGGCACCCTTATAATCGCCAGTGAATGTTCTGAAGGAATGGGCAGCCCGGAATTCGTCTCAGCTCAAAAAATGCTCTGCAGCCTGGGGCTGGAGAAGTTCATGACAACACTCTACAGCCGGGAGGAAGCGCTCATCGACGAATGGCAGACGGAAATGCTCCTCAAGCCGCTCAGGCATGGCGCCGTCAGGCTCTACACAACCAACCTGTCGGAATCGGAGCTAGGGCAGACCTGCGTCGAGCATGTTGAATCCATTGAAGCGGCAATCTTGGCAAGTGCCGAGGAACAGGACAGCAACGATATTGCAATTATACCGGAAGGCCCCTACGTGATCCCGCTGCCGACGGAACCCGGTTGAAGACAGACCCGCGTCAAGACCGGCCGGCAACGACGCTGTTCACTGGCACATCCTTTCAGCCGATGAGCTTGACAATCGTTTCAAGCGCACGCGGCAGGGCCGTTTTTACCTCCGCACTGAGCCCTGCGCCAACCATGTCAAAACATGCACCCTCGACGCCGACCAGATAAATCTTTTCCGGCATTTTTTCTGGATAGAGTTTCCGGCACACCTGGAGCGCCTCCCTGATCCCTATGCCGTGCCCGCTGACCGGCCTCATCCGGGCTGCCGGAATCCGGTCCCAGGCAAGCACATGAACACTCCCCGGAATGGCACCGAACTGGACTGCATCAACGACGACCAGCAGCTCTTCACCAGCAAGTTCATCAACCACTGCCATGCCGCCGACACCGAGCAGACAGAGACGCACATCCTTGTTTTGCAGCCTCTCCAGCAGAAGATAGTACAACCTGTACCCGAGCGCATCGTCGGCAACAAGGTCATTGCCGATACAGACAACAAGGCTCCTGGCCATTATCCCTTCAGCCCGCTGAATAGCAGGGTGAAACGGCAGGTCTCACCTGCCTCGATTGTCTTCGGCCTGGCCGGGCTTCGGGTCAGTTCAGCCATGATTCCAGCGATATAGTAGTGAAACATCTGGCAGGTCGAACCATCTATTTCAAGATTCCGCTCCCGACAGACGGCATAGATGGGGCAGTGGTCAATACGAATCGTCGCCTCTTTCCCCTCAAAGGTTCCGGAAATGTCAAAGCCTTCCGAAAAGACCCTGACCAGTTCCGCAAGCGCGGCCGCACCGCCTGCTTCTTCTTCCAGGTATATCGGCATGTTCTGTGCCATCTTCCGGCCTGAAGCAACTGCCAGTGCAGGGGTAGACTTGCCGACAAACGTCTCGATAGTATCAACAAACATGTCCAGCAGAAATGATACCTCGATAAACGCCTTGTCATGATCCTCCATGGTCTGTTTCAGTTCACTGCGGTCAATCATAAGAATTTCTCCATCCGCTGACTGAAGTAGAGGTTCCGGTAAAAGTTTTTCACCACGTGATGGCCTTTGTGTATTATTGCCCCTGAGGGACAGAGGTAGGCACAGCTCAGACACTCGATACAGTCGTCTGCTGATTTAACCACCGCTTTTTGCGCCACGTCATCAAACGCAATCGCCTCGGTAGGACAGATATCGACGCAAAACCTGCAGCCACGGCAACCCTTCTCCCGGATTTGCATTTCCAGCATGGTTAATTTCTCCTTACGCTGCGGATTGTCTCTCCATCACAGGCGACTTCCACTTCAAGCTCCATCCTGCCAAAAGCATGCGTCGCGCAGGCGAGGCAGGGGTCATAACAGCGGACAACGAATTCCAGCCCATTGAGCAGTTTCTCGTCATCACCGCCATCAAGCAGGTTTATCGCACCTTCCTTCAATGATTTGTTGATCGCTGCGGTATTCTGCTGGGTGGCAACAATCATATTTGCGCCGCGGACAATGCCGCCCTCGTCAATCTGATAATCATGCACCAGGACCCCTCGTGGCGCCTCGACATGACCGATACCACGGCCCCCGTTGAAGCGTGCGGGCACCCGGGATTCTCCCCGCAGCCCCGGATTTTTCATGATTTCATCGGCTTTTTCACAAGCATAGACGAGTTCCACCAGCTTACAGTACATCTGGACAACCGCATTATGGCATGGCCTGCCGAAGCGGCTGCGAAACTCCTCGAATTCCTGCTGGGCACGCTCCGTCTCCATAGCGTCTGCGACATTCATCCGCGCCAGCGTACTGACCCGGTACATGTGTTCGCTGTTATCGACATCAAGGTACACCTCTTTTGCATAGGACCGGGAAACTGCCCGCTCCACAAGATAATCAGCATACTCAGCCGTCTCGAATTCCGCCCTGATCGTGCCCTGCTCATCCATTGCCCGGAGCGTGCCGTCATAGACATTGAGTTTGCCGTTATTCACGGTACCCAGGTACCAGCTCGGGACATTTAGTTTTTCGAGCAGGACCGGGTTGTTATCGAGTAGGCGCAGCAGCAGCTCCTTGCTGACCGGGACGAGTTCTTCGGCCAGTTTAACGGCCTCGGCGGTAAGCTCCTGCAGCCGGGAATACTGGGCATCACTTAATTTTACCGCAACTCCGCCGGCAATTGCGGTAACGGGATGGATGCCCCGTCCTCCGACAACCTCGTTGATTTTTTGACCAAGTGATCGCATCCTCAGCCCTTTCCTGGTCAAATCAGGGTCCTTTTCCACCATCCCGACCACATTCTGGGTCGCCGTATCGCCGTCAAGGCCGAAGACCAGATCCGGTCCGGCAAGAATATAGAGCGACAGGGCGTGAGAGTGAATGAAGTGGCCCATGTACATCAGCTCACGCATCAACTTTGCTGCCGGAGGCGGTTCTACACCGGCCGCATCGTCAAGCGCCTTTGCCGCAGCAAGATGGTGGGCTGTCGGGCAGACACCGCAGATTCTGGCGGTTATCTGGGGCAGTGTGTGGGCCTCCATGCCGACCAGGATACGCTCAAAGCCCCGAAGTTCATTGACGATGAAAAAGGCTTCTTCGACAGTCCCACTGTCGCTGCATTCGAGAAGGATTCGGGCATGGCCTTCTATCCTGGTGACGGGATCTATGTGTATCGTCTTGGCCATCTCAGCCTGCCTCCACATCTGCAATCCATTTTTTTATCAGAAAGGTCGGTTTGCTGCCGATCATCTTTGTTGCCATCGCGTAGGCATACTGGGTTTTAGCGGTCTTCTCCATATACGCCGTTATGGTTTTTCGCTCAATTGCGGTGAGCCTGGACATGCGCTCACTTACCTCAGACCGTATATCACGATAGGGTTCCGCGAGAATCTGCATCGTCGGCCCCGCACAGCCGGTACAGGCAATTCCGTGATTCGGGCAGGGAGACATGCAGCGATCGAGCGTGACGGAACCGAGACATATATACCCCTGGCTCAAAAAACAGATGCTCTCATCAGGCACGCCATCAAGACTGTTTTTGATTGCCGGGGTTTCGCCCCGGATCATCTGCCTGGTACAGCGGCCACAGACCGAATCCTGGCTTGCAACCGGTTCCCGGTTTTCAATCAAGGTTTTCAAGCTCTCAAAAATATAATGCGCATGGGGAGGACAGCCGGGCAGATAGAGGTCCACATCGATCACTTCATCGACCGGTGTGACCATTTTTTCAAGTTCGCTGACACCCGTGTCCGGGATGGTATCTGTTCGGGTTGTCGGGCATTTCCGGTAAACATGATCCATGATCTCTTCCCTTGAATGGGCAAGACCGGCACCGTGCAGACCGCCATAGACGGCACATGTTCCAAAGGCTATGATGGTCCTGCACTTTTTCCGCATTTCACCTGCGGCATGCCGGTCATGCTCGGTTCGGATAGAACCGGTGAGAATGCCGATGTCGGCCTCCGGGTAATCTTTTATATCCGTCATTACCGGACAGTGCTGAATCTCGACAGACTCAAGCACCTTGAGTATTTTTTCATGCAGGTCAACCAGCGCCACATGGCAGCCGCCACAGTCGCAGAGCCAGTCTGTGTTCAGTCGTATTTTTCCACTGCTCATTAGCGGACCCTCGCCCTCATTTTTTTAATGCGCTGCCACGGTTAACACCTTGAGGCAGGCATTTTCTCCGGCATGTTTTATTTCCAGTTTTGCCGTTTTTCCCATGATATTTTCCAGGGCTCCGGCAAAAAAACCATACATCATATTGCAGAGCGATCCCTGCTGGGGATGGCCGAACCTGAAAAGCGACTGGCGAATCATGCAGTCCCTGAAGACAAGGAGTATCTGCCGCTCACCAGTCTCCGTTACGGTAATCAGCTCCGCCTGATCTGCCGGCTTGAAAGGCTCGAATTGCCAGAGGCAGTGATTGTTCTCAAGCACCCGGCCCACCTCGCCGATAGCGGCCAGCAGATCGTCGGTCTTGCCGGCATCCTGTGAAAATTTACGTCCAAGATTACGGCCGGCTGACATGGTCATACTGTTTGCCCCCCGTCCCAGAATCGGCTCAATTCCAGCGGAAAGCGCCGCCATAAAATTCATGGTTTCCTGGAGTGTCCGTCTCTTTTTACGGATTTCATGGATGGTTTCCACCCTGCCGCCCTCCACTATCAGATTTACCCGGCTGCAGCAGCCGGAATGACAAAACAGCAATCGTTATTTTTTCCTGGTTGTCAGCAGCACAAAAGTTTGACACAACTCCCGGCCGCGCTCACTCTAACGCAAATACATCAGTTGATTACAATATCGTATCACAAAAGATGCGGTCACCCAAGAAACATGTGATAAAAGTACTCCTGGTGGTTTTTATCTCGGGAAAAAATCAGAAAATTCAGTGAGAACTTGATTGATATGGATGGCAAAACCGATCCCTTCAAACTTTTCTGTGATCAGTTTCATGGTGTTGACACCAACGACCCGCCCGTCATCGGTTACCAGGGGCCCTCCGGAGTTGCCTGGATATATTTCCGAACTGGTCTGGATATAGTTTCCGCGAAAATTTGAAATAACCCCGGAGGTAACTGAATTTTTGAGTTGAAGGGGGGCTCCGATGGCAAAAACCTGCTGTCCGAGCCTGATTGAGCTGATGTCGGCGATCTCCAGGTAGGGTGTCTGATAACCGTTGAGTTTCAGAAGTGCCAGGTCATGGCGGTCACTGGTGCGATAGAGGATAGCCGATACGTCCTCTCCATCTGCAAGGGTAATTGTAAACCTGGACTGGCCGGCAAGCGCCCGGTTTTTTTGCTCGAAGTCATGGTGTTGTTTGTCAATCTGGTGTTTATTTTCAAGAAACCTGCTCTTCCTGCGATTGTAATCCTGGAGCCAATCTTCAAGGTACGCTGACCGCTCTTTCAGTGTTCGCTCCGCCGCCAGGCGCCGGTCTTCGTCGATTCGAGCACCCCGCTCCCTAATCGTCTTTTTGAACGATGCCCAGCTCTGTTTGACGTTTTTTTCAAATTGATCAATCCGGGACTTCTCACGCTGCAGGTTCAACTCCCATTCAGCAAGCTGCCCCTGGGCGTCCGTCATTACCTGCTCAATCTTTTCATTGTTATCCTCGCTGCCTCTGACCACGTGCCGATTCGTTACGATCAGGCCGTCACGGTTAATAAAAAATCCTGATCCCGAACCGGCTGCAGTCATTATTGACACGACCGCAAGGTTGGCCTGTTCGATAGGCCCCCGGGGTTTCATTTTTGACTCCAGGACAGCTTTCAGGTCACGTCCGCTGCCGCCACGGCCCGATTGTAAGACTGGAGTTGCAGCTTTTTCTCCTTTCTTGTCGGTATAAATGACTCGGTCCACCTCAGAAAGAGGGATGGAAATTTCTCCACCGAACTGATGGTAGGTAAGTGTAGTCTGATCTCGGCGAACATAATCCGTTTGAATTACATAGCCGTTTTTCAGGTGTACTTCGTGAGCGGCGCAAACCGGCACCACAACCAGCAGAAAAGATAAAAACCAGAGCAGCCTGGTAAAAACCATACCCATACTCCAGATAAAACCTTCTAATACCGGCGGCATGCGAATTTACAGCGGCAAAACGACCGCCAGTACCGGGGGTGAGGATCTTTACTACTACAATACCATCTTGATAAGGAGAAAGCCACCGACAAGCAGGATCATAAAGACAATGGAAAGCACGTTAAAGTACCTGTCAATATAACCTTGAACCGGTTTTCCAAACTTCCAGATAAAGGCGGCAACAAGGAAAAAACGGGCGGATCGCGAGAGCAGCGAAACAAGGACAAAGGTCGGGAAATTAAGATTGAACGCACCGGCGGTAATCGTGAACAATTTGTAGGGCAGCGGGGTAAAGCCTGCAGCACCGACCGCCCAGATATCATACGCACGGTAGAGTTCCTGGACACGCAGGTATTTATCGTCCAGCCCGTACCAGGCGATGATCTGCTGACCGATCGAGTCCATAAACCAGAACCCAAGACCATATCCGAAAGCCCCGCCGAAAACAGAGCCGACAGCGCAGACTGCGGCATATTTGAATGCCCTGGTAGGCGCAGCGATACACATCGCAATCAAAAAGACGTCCGGCGGAATGGGAAAAAAAGAGGATTCAACAAAAGCGATAATGAACAGCGCCCAGACCCCGTATGGGCCGGCGATCCAGGTCATGCAGCGATCATACACTCGCTTGAGAGGACCGCGCGCCTGGTTCCGGCTCCCGCTACCAGCCATGTTCACCAACAAGGTCGACAAACCTGACTTTTACCAGGTGCCTGGTCATCGTTTCACCCTCAACCTTCTCCACCAGCTGCAGATCCTGAGCACTCTGGTCGCCCACCGGCATGACCAGCCTGCCGTTATCCGCCAGCTGTTCGATCAATGGTTGGGGCACTCGAGGGCCGCCGGCAGTGACAATAATGGCGTCATAGGGTCCATTTTCCAGCCAGCCCATCGTTCCGTCATCGAGTTTTGAGATGATGTTGAAATATTTGAGCTCGTCGAAGACTCTGCGGGCGCCGGCAAGCAGCACGTTCATGCGCTCGATCGTATATACCTGGCTGCAGAGCTTTGACAGCACGGCCGCCTGGTAGCCGGACCCGGTCCCGATCTCAAGAACCTTTTCATGCCCTTTCAGTGCCAGGGCCTCGGTCATGCAGGCGACAATATAGGGTTGACTGATCGTCTGCCCGGCGGCGATCGGCAAGGGGAAATCGCCATAGGCCCTGGAACGCAGAGCATCATCGACAAAACAGTGGCGGGGCACCTCTCTCATGGCCGCAAGCAGTCGATCATCTTTTATACCCCGGGAGACGAGCTGCTCAGCCACCATACGTTCCCGGATCGTCATGTAACGGGCCACTACTCTCGCTTCTCTTGCCAGGGATAATCGTCTGCCCAGTCAAATTCATCCGAATCGTGTGAACTGAAGGTGCAACCGACAACAGTATCACCATCAAACGTCACCACAATCCTGCTGTACCCGCCGGCACCAAAAAACCTGCCGATGTAAGCGGCATTCTGCATCGTCGACCGGCGCTCCTCGTAATAGATCCAGCGCTCGGTTTCCTCAGATGTCATCTGTTGGGCATCGGGGTCGCCGAGGTAGGTCAGGACATCCTCTCTGGTTGTCGTGCCCGGTTTAATCAGGCTGACATCCGAAGCCAGGTGCCTGATCGGCTTGTCAGCACAGGAGCCAAGCAGCAGCAATGCGGCAAGAAGGACAAAAAATCGATATGGTTGTGACATGATACTCTCCGGAATAACGCGACCCATAGAGAAGAACTCTGCTGTTCAGAGAAAAACCAATTCCACCCGGTTTCCTCTGCAGCTGCAACAATACGACCAGGAGTCTGCATTAAGCTGCAGTGATAGCGTCGCAACTCACAAGACCTATATCCTGTAGAGAATGATTTTTCAACTCTATTGTCGTCACGCCACTTTTAAATACAACCAGCCTGCTGCCCGTAAAACCCACACGGCCCGCTGCCTGAGACACTATTTGTCCATATCAGGCAATTGCTTTGTCAAGGATCCGATAGTTCCGTTTCACCATTTCCAGAGGATCCACGGTAAGCCCTGCCTGAATCATTGCATTGTCATATATCTGCAGCGCGACCTCGGCAGCAAACGGCTCATCAGAGACCATAAGCTCCGCCAGCCTGCCAATCAGGTGGCTTGAACTGTTTATCTCAAGATTTTTTTTACCGACCCCACCGAGCAGTCCTTTTTCAGATCTGCCTGCCGCCATTACCCGTTCCATCGAGGATGTCATGTACCCATCCGGGTTGACAATCATTGCCGGAGCATCTACGAGCCGTTTCGAGACGCAGACATCAGCCACTTTACCGTCGAGTGTTTTCTTCATCCAGGAAATCAGCTCATCTATCGTCTTTTTATCGATTTTCTGCCCTTCTTCTGCTGATTCCTGGCCGGATGAATCATCATCCTTCAGAGAAAGGTCGGCTCGATCGGCAGAGACCAGTTTCTTGCCTTCGAACTCCCCAAGATGACTGAGTACAAAATCATCAATAGGCTCCATGGTATAGATTATCTCAACATCCTTCTTCCTGAACATCTCTGTATAGGGACCGGCCTCAATTGCCGCCCTGCTCGGACCATTGATGTAAAAGATCTCCTGCTGGTCGGGGTTCATGCGAAGCAGGTAATCACCAAGGCTGATCGGGGTGCCGTCATTTGATTTCGAAGATTCAAAACGCAGCAGCTTTCCAAGTTCCTTCTGGTATTCATAATCACTCGTCGCTCCCTCTTTGAGATAAATACCGAATGTTTTCCAGAAGGTAAGGTATACCGCCTCATCCTTTTTCGCCTCTTCATCGAGAAATTTCAGGAATCGTTTGGTAATCACCCTGCGCAATTTCGCCACAAGAGCATTATCCTGGAGTGCCTGGCGAGAGATATTGAGCGGCAAGTCTTCACTGTCGACGACCCCTTTTAAAAATCTCAACCACTCGGGCAAAATAGTTTCAGAGTGCTGATCGATGAGAATACGCTGGCAATAGAGATTGACTCCCGGCGACATCCTGCCGAACCCCATGATTTCGAAATTCTCCTGGGGAACAAAAAGAAGCGAATGAATGGCAAGCGGAGCATCGGCGGAAAAGTGCAGACGAAACAGCGGGGCATCGGTTGCATTACCGATAAACTTATAAAATTCGGTATACTCTTCATCAGTTATCTCGGACCGGTTACGGGTCCACAATGCCTGAACCGTATTGATGGTCTCACCGTCAAGCTTGATCGGAAAAGGAACAAAAGCCGAGTACTGTTTGATAATCGATTCCACTTTCCATTTCTTGGCATAATCATGGGCGTCTTCTTTCAGGTCAATGATAATTCTGGTTCCCCGGTGAAGTCCCGGACAATCACTGATCGTGTAGGAGCCGGTGCCATCGGATACCCATTCGTTTCCTTCGCTGCCGTCCCATGAACGGCTCTGCACGCGCACCGTTAAGCCTGCCATAAAAGCAGAGTAAAAACCGACACCGAACTGGCCGATCAGGTTAACATCTTTGCGGGCAGCCTCCGCAAGCTCGGACAAAAAGGTGTTTGACCCCGAGTGAGCGATTGTACCGAGGTTCGTGCTCAGCTCTTCCCGGGTCATGCCGATACCGGTATCGGTAAGGGTCAGCTGTTTTTTATCTTCATTCAAATCAATTGAAATTTCCAGCGGTACATGCTCATCAAAGGGCTTTTCCGCGGTCAGGCTTTGATGCCGGTATTTTTCCAGCGCATCGGCTGAGTTGGAGATCAGTTCCCTGATGAAGACGTCGCGCTCGGTATACAAAGAGTTGATTACGATATCGAGCAGCTTCTTTGTTTCTGCCTGGAATTCGTAGGTTTTCGTAGTGTCTGCCATTCTTTTTTCCTCATCCTTTTGTTAATAATGGTCATGATTTGCAATCAAAAGACCGTTATCTCGATTTTTCCCCATTAAGTCGGCGAAAATGTTAACCATGGAAGCTTTCCTGTCAAGAAGTGAAACGCAGGTGGCAGGGTTTTTATGGACACTTTTTCAAGAGTGAATTATTCATCACTGAGGACATGTTCAGTGACCAGATAAATTAAGCACCGTTTGTATACAAGAGAGTCCAGAGACGAAGAGATAAAGCTCTGCAGCCTGCCCGTGCCGGGTTACTCAAGATATTCAAAGCCCCACCCGGCAGTCCAGCATCCGCCGAGCCGGTGCACCCCCCGTAACGCAGCAGCATGAGTCTACAAGGAGTTCAATATGCAATTTGGAGCGATGAATTTTCCGGTTACCCCGGTGCTGCAGGAAATCGAAACGTTTTCCAGACTGGAGTTTGATTACATTGAGCTTGCCATGGATCCACCAATGGCTCACTATTCCATTCTCTCTGCCGAGCAGAAAACAATAACTCAAAGTTTATCAGCAAACGGTCTCGGTATCGTTTGCCACCTCCCGACATTCGTTACCACTGCCGACCTGACAGATAGCCTGAGACGGGCTTCAATTACAGAGATGGAGAGATCTCTAAGCGTGGCCGCGGATTTGGGTGCGAAAAAGGTGGTTCTGCACCCCAGCATGGTATTTGGCATGGGGGCGTTTGTCCTGGAGACCGTTAAGGGATACGCTTTTGATTTTCTCTCGGAGATTAGTGCAACAGCAGACAGCCTGGGTGTAAGGATTTGCCTGGAAAATATGATGCCCCGAAACATTCTGGGGGTTGAACCAAATGATTTCATCGAGATTTTTTCAAAAACTCCAAACCTATTACTCACCTTGGACAGCGGACACGCCCATCTGGGGGATAACACAGGGACTCGGCTGCATGATCTGGTTAAACGTTTTGGCAACCGTATCGGGCACCTTCATTTCAGCGACAATTTTGGCCGGAATGATGATCACCTGGCTATTGGAAATGGAACGATCGATTTCAAGAGGCTCGTCAAGAATATCAAAGCAGCGGGATATGATGATTCACTGACTCTGGAAGTATTTGAGAAAGACCGGCAGGCACTGGTTCAAAGCAGGGAGCTGGTTAAGAAGATGTTCAGCAACAATCCATAGCAATTGAGATCTGAGCTGACATTTACGAACTGTAAGGTTCAATTTAACCTGACTATCTCTTTGAGACGTTTTACCCAGGACATATCTGCACGAAACATATAACTGAAACCTTAACCAGAACAGGGGGATTGAATGGGCGGACTATTTGGAGTCGTTTCAAAAACCGATTGTGTGAATGATATCTATTACGGAACAGATTACCATTCGCATCTCGGGACAAAACGTGGTGGCATGGCCGTTTTCAACGCCAACGGAATCCAAAGGTTCATCCACAATATCCAGAACAACTATTTCCGGACCAAATTCGAGCCAGACCTTCCTAAGCTCAGTGGTCGAAAAGGGATCGGCGTCATTAGCGACTTTGATGCTCAGCCACTCATCATCAGCTCTCATCTTGGGATTTTTGGCCTCGTGATGGTTGGTAAAATTAATAACATCGAAGCATTGACAAAACGGGCTTTCAAACTCAAAAAACGGTTCTCAGAAATTCTCACAGGCAACGACAATCCTACAGAAGTTGTGGCATCCTTAATCTGCGAGGAGGATTCATTTGAGACAGGAATACAGCATGCATTTGCGCGGATAGAAGGATCATGTTCGATGTTAATTCTAACTTCAGAAGGTATTTACGCCGCCCGCGACA
Organism: uncultured delta proteobacterium; assembly: GCA_963696725.1. GTDB lineage: Bacteria > Desulfobacterota > Desulfobulbia > Desulfobulbales > Desulfocapsaceae > MADRE3. The sequence continues at coordinate 425,589 of CAVOLI010000006.1, read as the reverse complement.
AACTCGGGCGAACCCCAATTGTCATAGGTAGCAAAGAGGGCGCTTTTGCCGCCGCATCTGAAAGCTGTGCCTTTCCCAATCTTGGTTTTGAAGTTGTTTCGTTTCTGGGACCAGGGGAAACTGTTTTTATAACAGCAGAGGGTGCTGAACAACAGATTCCACCTGGCAAAAAGATGCAGGTCTGCTCATTTTTATGGGTATATTACGGATACCCCGCCTCTGAATACGAAGGTATCAATGTTGAGTGGGCCCGCAACAGATGTGGCGCCGCTCTGGCTCGCCGAGACACCGAGACCATAGATTTTGTAGCCGGGATACCGGACTCGGGGATTGGTCATGCTATTGGCTATGCCAGTGAGAGAAAAATTCCATATTTCAGGCCGTTCGTGAAATATACGCCCACCTGGCCCCGTAGTTTTATGCCTCAGAACCAGGAACTAAGAGACTTGGTGGCGAAAATGAAGCTCATACCGGTCAAACGGCTAATAAATGGAAACAGGATACTTTTCTGTGAAGATTCAATAGTCAGAGGTACACAACTGAAAGATAATATTCAGATACTTTACGAGTATGGTGCCAGAGAGGTTCACATGCGGCCAGCTTGTCCATGCCTGATTCACCCCTGTGAATATCTGAACTTTTCAACCTCCAGATCAACCCTGGATCTAGCCGGGAGACAGATGATAAAAATAATCGAGGGTGAGGAGGATATGAATCTGGAAGAATATGCACGGGCAGGATCTGGAAAAAACCTTGAGATGATTGATCTCATATGCAAACGATTGAAACTTACCAGCCTAAAATACCAGGCATTGGATGATTTGATTGATGCTATTGGATTGCCTAAAGAAAAGCTGTGTACCCATTGCTGGGACGGCACAAGCTATTTTTAGCGCCTTCATTCAATAGCGTCCCTTTGCCCCGCGAGCGCTGAAAAGATGCTATGCCGGCATAATTACCGCTCTATCTCTAAAGGAATTATTCTTATGAAGAAGATCAAGGCGGAATAGTTGGATTGCTGGCAGCAGGCCCAATTCCAAACTCCGTTCCAAAACCAGGAACATTGATGGGCCGGTTACGGAACTAAACCAGATACCCGAATGGGGATTCGACGGATACAGCACCCTGTTTAGCTTAACTTTATTTGTGCTTTGATATTAATTGATAATTAATAATTTATTTGTAAGGATATATGCCAGGGTTAAGAAAATTATTGAATACCTTGTGGAAAGGGTATTTGGTTGTTTTTTACAACTGAAGATTAGCCATATTCAACTTCACTCACGAATGAACAGAACCGGCTCCCCTTGAAATATGAACACCACAAGTCAGACATCATATGACCATTACATCCAAGCACTGACTAGCATCAGTCAGGCCATTACGTCTGATCTGTTTCTAGACGACTTGTTCAAATTGATTGTCATGGTGACGGCTCGGGTTATAAACGTCGAAATATGTTCTCTTTGGCTGATTGATGAAAGTACAAAGCCTCCACTTATACGTTTGCGAGCAACCCAATCTTTGGAGCAGGAATACATACAAGATCGAGCCTTACGTCTAGACGAAGGGGTTGTCGGCCAGGTTGTATCAACGGAGCGCCCCCGTGTTATAGAAGATGTACTTACCGACGAGCATTTCAAAGAAAAAGAAATGGCTAGAAAACTCGGTCTGGTTTCCATGGTAGGAGTACCTCTTCGCGGAAAAGAAGGAAAAGTTATTGGTGTGCTCAATTGCTTTACTGCCGTACGCCAAGAGTTCACAGAGACTGATATAAACCTGTTGACCGCCGTTGCAAGCCAGGCAGCCATTGCCATTCACAACACCGAGTTGATTATCAAAACCCGTGTAATTGAAAGAGAATTGGAGACGAGAAAACAAATTGAAAGAGGCAAGGAAATTCTCATGGACCGACGCCGAATGAGCGGCGAAGAAGCCTATCGTTGGATTCAGAAGCGGAGTATGGATACTCGTAAATCTATGTTGGAAATTGCTGAAGCGATTATCCTATCTGAAGAGATCTAACCGCAGCAACCCGTTCCCTTTATTTTGCGATATACCGCAAATATGCGTATTGACCTGTGTCAAACAAGCTTTTCTTGACACAAAACTTAAGTACAGCTACATTATGTAGCCACATATTAGCGAATCTGCACAAAGGCGTGTAGATTATTCGTATGATTTAGACAACGGCGTCTGTTTCCTCTTTTCTGAGGAAGGATGCCGTTTTTTTATACCAGCTCACAACTTTGTGAGCTGTCTGCGCTCCGGAGAAATCCAGAATTTCATTTACTTGAGGCTACTATGTGTTTGGGAAACAGCTGCATTTCCTTTAACCCCAACATGTTTCATTGAAGTTGCACCGTCCCGGCGGCAGTTCATTTGTGACTTTGATGTCAAGCAAAAATCGAAATTCATCATTCTTTACACCCGCAATAACCAACCAAGCCTAACTCACAAGAATCGTTCAGGAAAAATTAACCAGAAAAGGAGACAATGAAATGATTCAATGGCCCAAAAGTAATGATGCTCTCGGTACCGTGAACAGGGGGAATCCCTGTGAATCCGGATTATGCACTCTTTGTAGTTCTGATTGTAAAGGTAGGTGTGAAACCTGGATGTCGTCTTTAAGAGGCCGCAAAATGCTCTATCCCAGAAAATTCGGTAAAATTACTTCTGGATCAGGCAATGTTACCTCCCTTGGCTTGGGCTATCATGCTCTGAGAATTCAGGGGTATGCCTATGGATCGACCGGATTAAATCCGGGAATGACCAAGGATCCTGATGACTGTGTTTTCCCCAACGTCAATACCGATGCTGTTTTCGGCAATGAGGTAAAGGTGAAATGTCGTGCACCCATAATGACCGGAGCTTTGGGTTCAACTATTATCGCCGAAAAATATTGGAATGCATTTGCCACCGGTGCCGCTATTTGCGGATTTCCCATAGTCGTCGGCGAGAATGTCGTCGGTGTTGACAAGGAATCAAAACTAGGTGAAGGCAAAATAACCTCGGCACCTGAACTTGATAGACGTATTGAGATATTTAGACGTTATTCAGACGGGCATGGAGCCATTTTCGTTCAACTCAACGTTGAAGATACCAGAAATGGAGTAGCGGAATACGTTATTGATAAATATGGCGATGACGTAATTATCGAGCTCAAGTGGGGCCAGGGCGCCAAGGTTATTGGAGGTGAAATCCAGGTCACGTCACTTGACTATGCTATTTTCCTTAAAGAGCGTGGTTATGTTGTTGATCCTGACCCAACAGATCCTTCCGTGCAGGCAGCCTTTGAGCGTCGCGCCATCACCGCTTTTGCCAGGCATAGCAGGCTCGGGGCTACTGATTTGGATACCGTTGAGCAAGTTCGTGAAGCCTTTATGAAATCAGTTGAATATCTCAGAAGCATTGGCTTCAAGAGAATATCGCTGAAAACCGGTTCCTACGGTATGGAAGCCCTTGCCATGGCCATTCGATATTCCGCGGATGCCAAACTTGACCTGCTGACCATTGACGGTTCGGGTGGAGGTACAGGTATGAGTCCATGGAACATGATGGAACACTGGGGGGTTCCCTCCCTGGCCCTGCATGCCAAGGCCTATGATTACTGCAAAATTCTCGATGATCAGGGTATCAAGGTTCCGGATATCTCTTTTGCCGGTGGTTTTGCCCGTGAGGATCATGTTTTTAAGGCTCTGGCTCTTGGCGCACCCTATACAAAAATGGTTTGCATGGGCCGTGCGCCGATGATTCCAGGATATCTGGGCAGCAACATTGAAGGAACCTTCTACCCCGAAAGAAGAACGAAAATAAACGGTAATTGGGACGAACTTCCGCAAACCGTTAAAAGCTTCGGCAAGTACCCGGAAGAGATCTTCTCGGCTTGGGAGAACGTCAAACAGAAGGTGGGTGCTGACGAAATGACGAGAATACCCTTTGGTGCCGTGGCCATGGCCGGCTATGTCGATAAGCTCACGTGCGGGCTGCAGCAGTTGATGGCCGGTGTACGAAAATTCAGGTTGTCAGAAATTACAAGAAATGAGTTATTCAGTGCCAACCGTGAAACAGAACGCGAAACCGGCATTCCTTTCTTGACGGAAGCTCAAAAAGAGTCTGCCGAGGCAATACTCAAAAGATAGCAAACGATTACGATGTCTTTCAGGGCACATGGGGATGATTTTCCGATGTGCCCTGAAGAGGAGTTTACCGGTAAAAGACTGAGACTGTTATTCTATGAACCTCAGCCACAGAAGTTCCGCAACCTGCTCCGAGATGTTATTCCAGCTTCCGGGAATATCTTTCTGCAGATAAATGGTATCGCCCGGATTAACCTTGTACGACTGATTTTCAACTGTCATCTCCAGTTGGCCGGAAAGAAGATAGCCCAACTCGGGCCCTTTGTGGGCAAAGAAATGGCCGGGCAGCTTTTTACCGGGTCGAATCCGTACCGTTGTTACCTCTGCCGGTGCATCAATTTCTGGCGGCAGCATCAGCTCCGCTTCTGCGTTGTCTTTGACATTTTTGGGTAAAGAGATGGCTGATCGGCTGTCTACAGGGTGCACATAGACTTTTTTCCGCCTACCATGTTCCTTGAATAACGTGGCAACGTCCACAGCAAGATTTTCTGCAATTCGCAACAGCGCTGGAAGCGATGGATATATGAGGCTCTTTTCCACCTGTGATATTGTACTCGGGGTCACACCAGTCATTTCCGCCAGGTTTTTCTGCGAAATGCCGCGCATAAGCCGGACAGATTTAATTTTGGCTCCAAGATCAAATTTCGGTTTGAGCAGACGTTGATTCTCGAAAATTATATCCGATCCTTCACAGAGATACTCATGATGTTCATTGAGGTGTTTTGAGCTTCTCTTTTCCGCCTTGAAAATTTTGAGCATCGATTTTCCCCGTCTTACCGAGAGATCAATGGCTACCTGAGCAATCTTGTTGAGATTTGCCTTTAACTTGCTGGAGTGAGCCTTTTTTTCGATCAGCCAGTAGGCTATCGTATCCAGCTCATAGAGTCGCGGACAGGTCTTACCGTAAAATTGAATAACCTGGTCTTCTCCTCCCCACAGCGACTGCATTCCCGTAAGACTATCGAGAATAAAGTGAACATCGCCGGAGAGCGTTCCGTGCAGACCGTATATGGCCTCGCCGACGTGATCTGGACTCGTTGGGTCGTTCACCTTAACTACCTTGTAGGGCCACAGCGCTCCATTTTTTTCATAGAACTTGTTAAAAACCTCCGAACGGCTCCCTTTTCCGTTGGTAAAGCAGTCAAGAATTGTTAAATTCTGGCTCTCCGCCTGCGTGCCAAGAAAAGAGACCAGATTTTTGGGTGAACGATCAAACGTCACGTAAATCAACGGCCTTTTCCGGGTTAGCGACTCTTTGATAAAGTTCAGGCAGAATGCAGAAGAGAAGCTGCCGGAATCTTCGTACCAGAGTACATTGTCACCAATGAAAAGGTATCCCATAAGGCGGTCCAGCTCAGGGATACCAGATGAAACACGTTTCTTTTTAGTGGTGGATACGGATATTTTGCTCACTATAATTCCTCTAAAAAACAGAGCAGACAATGCTGTCTCTAAGTGTATTGTTTCCTGAGCACCTTTTTGCAAGAATTAAGCAGACCTTGATCTTACCGGTGAAAATTCTTGTCTGAGCCAATTATCGCTGAAGGTAGATAATCAGTCCGGACTTGTGTACCTTCCTGCGCCAGTCGTTCTCTACTGCATTTTCACCTTTTCAACGTAACCTGCCTCTCCACTTGTGTCCTGCAATCATGCCTTCCTGAGCCATTTGAACCATATGCCGGCAGCTTGTGCTTCACTTATTTGAATACGATCCTGTCCGGGTCGCCACTTGCATTGCACCCTGGATATAAAAGGTCCGGAGCAATGCTGTGAGGATGATCTGTTGTGGGGCTCTTTAAATGATTACTTTGTGAGTTAAGAGAATCTCAACCACTTGTGATATACTACCTGAGAAGATACCAATTATGAAACCACTTTAACCGGTGAAACCATGAAAATAGGATACAGTCGAGTCTCTGCCGTCAGCCAGCAGCCAAAGATTCAACAAGATGCTCTTGAATCCTACGGATGCAGAAGATTTTATGCCGATATATGTAGCGATGACAGCAGCGAACAGCCCGAACTTGACCGTCTGCTCGGACACCTGAAGCCACGAGACATGCTTGTTGTCTGGCGGCTCGACAGGTTGAGTGCCAATATCGGACAATTATACAAAACCATAGAGATCCTCCAGGCGAAAAACGTAGCGCTGGTTTCTCTTGAGGAAGGTTTTGACAGCTCAGAGCCTGATGGGTGGCAAGCCATCAAAAAGTCCCTTCGCTGGTCGTTGAATAAAAATTTACCGGCAGGAACCGCAAAGATTCACCTATGGTTGGATAATGGCTACGGTCAGGTCGTTGTCCAGAAATGTAAAACAGGGGTTAAGGAACTTGACGAACTTGCCGGCGAAGCGGTAAAAATTATCGGATGCAGCCCTGAAGACGGCTATCCCGGCTTTGACGTTGCCAGGTACCTTGTGGATACATTCGGCGGCTCCATTGAACGTGTGGAATACGGTCCACTGTAATACATTTGATCACAACCTATCGGCACAACCAGAGTGCAGCACCGGTAGAATATTCAGACTTTCGAGATGACTCTATTAAAGCCTCGGCGGTTGTGGACCGGGCAGTACGTCTTCGACCGGCAGCCCTTCATTTTGGTCAATTCGGTCACTCTACCGTGTAGTTACAATTAATTGAATTGCAGAACTGATCGTTTTTCCCCTGCTCCGCGGTTTTGCCCTTCCCGTCTGCCGTTTTTTTTTATAAATAGCTGTCGCCCTGAATCAGAATTGAGAATCTTGTACTGTTGCAGGCTTTCAGTTTTCAGGCTGTCATGGTATTATTTCCTCTGCCCGGCTGCGCCATTTGCCCGGCAGGCAACTGATGGCCGAACAAGAACAGATATAAACCCGCTTAAAAGAGCAACCGAGTTCTCAGCAGGGCAAGCGGGTCTCTGCATTGCCGGGGACGGACGTCCCCATGCAGTAAGCGAAGCGACCTGAACTGAGAACTCCGCTTTACGATCCGAGCATGTTCGGCGACGACGGCTGGCCCGGGATACATATTAACGAGTCTGGAATAGAAACAATACTGCATGAGCAACCACAGAAACACCATCATTATCGGAGGCGGGCTGTCAGGCCTCATTATTGCCCACAAGCTGAAACAAAACGACCCCGGGAACCGCTTTCTCATCCTGGAAAAAAGCGGGGATACCGGCGGCGTGATTCGCTCTTTTCAGGAAAACGGTTACCTGGCCGAGATCGGGCCCCACGGCTTTCTTGACAATTGCCAGGAAAGCAGAACACTGCTCGCCGAAACGGGGCTCGACCGGGAATGTGTCAAAGCACCCCTTTCAACCTTTGTCCGTTATGTCTGCATGAACGGCAGACTCAACATGATCCCCCAGTCCCCGCTGAAGATCATCAAGGCCCCCTTGATCCCCTGGAAAGACAAGTTCAGAGTCCTTGGAGAGCTTTTCAGACCACCGCTTGAAGGAGAACCGACTGTTGCAAAGTGGGCTGATTATCGTTTTGGCAAAGCCCTGCTACCCTACATAGATGCAGTCTTTACAGGTACCTATGCCGGTGACTACAATGAACTTAAAATTGATGCGGTCATGCCCGGTATCAGGGCCCTTGAAAAACAATACGGATCAGTAATCAGGGGATTGATAGCAAAAGCTCGGGAGGCAAAGAAAAAAAATGTAGGGGGGACAAAACTTGCACTGCCGGCAATGACCAGCTTCCCGGAAGGGATGCAGCGACTTCCCAAAAAGCTCTCGGAATCGCTGGTTGACGGTGAGAACATATTCTTTGACAGCCATGCGGTACGACTGCGAAAAACCCCACGGGGCTGGTCTGTTGAAACCCCTGCCGAGGTTTTTCACGGTGAAAACCTGGTGCTTGCGCTGCCGGTAAATCAAAGCCTTGGCCTGCTCTCCACCATCGATACCTCAATACCACTGAAACAGATTCCAGAAGCGTGGATAGCAACGGTTGTCTTTGGGTTTAAAGAAACGAGCCTGCCGCCTGGCTTTGGATTTCTGATACCGGAAGCAGAAAAACGATTTACTCTCGGCACCCTGTTCTCATCCAACATGTTTCCCAACAGAGCCCCGGAAGGAGCGGTTGTCGTTGAGACACTGGTCGGTGGCAAAAGACATCCGGAACGGCTTGAGTTTGACGATGAAGAACTGATCAAACACAGCCTTGCGGACATCAGGGAGCTGCTTGTACTGCCGTCTCAGCCGGTATTTGCCAAAGTTTTAAGGCCCCATGGAGGTATTCCGCAACTCGAAGCCGGATACCCGGATCTGCTTGACTGGCGCAATAATCTTGTCGACAACAGTGAGGGATTATACATCTGCGGATTTGGCTGGGACGGAATCGGCATAAACGACATGGTCAAAAATGCCACATTGACTGCCGACAAGATCATAAGCGGCAGCAGGCAGAGACAGCAGGAAACGGAGATAAAAAAAGTCTATTTCTAAGGGTCTCTATCCGGGAAGAACCTTTTTCAGAGCTTGCTCACCTTTTCACTTAACAGGTCTATCTGGGCCGAAATTGAATTATCACGGCGATTCAAGCCGGATATGACCTTTATGGAATGCATGACCGTTGAATGGTCGCGATTAAAGACTCTGCCGATATCGGCGAACGTTTCCTCGGTGTGTTTTCGACTCAGGTACATCGCCACCTGCCGCGGAAAGGAGAATTTCTTCTTTCTTGACCTGGACTGCATGTCTTCCATTGAAATCTTGAACTGGCTGCTGACCAGTTCACTGATCAGCTGGGCACAAAGACTCTTCGGGGTTCCAACAATTGAGCACACCACCTCCTCAATCATGGTCTCATCAATCCGACCTCCCTGCAAGGCAGCACGGGCTCTGATGGCGACAACGGCCGATTCGATCCTGCGCACATCTCCTTTTATGTGTTGGGCAATATACTGTACATATTCGTCGGCAAGTTCCAGCTTATGCTGGTTTGCCTTGCCATGAACTATTCGCAGGCGCGTGTCAAGGTCCGGTTCTCGAATAGAGGTGACCAGCCCGGATGTCATTCTCGATTTAAACTCATTGTCAATCCCGACCAATTCACGCGGAGCGCTGTTTGCGGTCAGGACAACACGTTTACCGAGCTTGATTAACGCATCAAGCAGCTCATTGAGTTCCTGCTGGGTTTTCTTCTTGCCGGTCAGGCTCTGGATATCCTCAACGAGCAGTATATCACAGTGGTCATGATACTTTCGTTTAAAAATGTCCATATTGTTGGACTTGATATTTTGCACCATTTCCGCGGCAAACTGCTGTGCGGTAAGATAATGAAGCCGGGTCATCGGCGATGTATCAAGCACCTGGTGAGCAATGGCATGAGACAGGTGACTTTTGCCCAGTCCGGTAGAACTGTTGATGTAGAGACATGGCCCGATCGCGTCATCAGAGACTGAGATCGATCGACATGCGGATTCTGCGAGGATATTACACTCACCAACCATGAAATTGTCAAATGTGTAGCGGGGATGAAGCGACCGGACATGTGAGCCGCCTGACGGCAACGCCGGCAGGCGCAACTGTTTTGGTCTGCTGTTCTTCACAGCAGGGACTGAATGTTCCTCAATGATCATGACACGCTCGATTGAGTGATCAATCTCGGTTACTTTCTCCGTTATGATTTCCAGGAAATTCTGGTTCACGTAAGCTCCAAAATAACGATCAGGGCAGCTCAGAACAAGGCATGACTCTTTTTGCCCCTGGACCGTTAACGGCTCGATCCATAAATCATATACGCTTTCGGTGAGTTTCTCCTGCAGCTTTTCCTTTGCCTTTCTCCAGATCATCATCCACAATCTCTCAGAATAAATCGATTAAACACAATCATTCATAGTCTCGACCTGAAAACAGTTACAACGCCTGCTCAGACAAGAATAACAACAAAGTGCATGACATTACAGCACAACAGGGACAACCGACGGATCATCTTCTCTCCGGAAAGAAAATCCTGAGGCGTGAAGCATGTGTGATGATAAACATCATTTTGGTTCTTTGGTCAAAGACGATTTCAAGAGATTTTTAAATCAGCCTGCCTGATTATCCCCAATTTTCACAGACACCCATGGGCGCAAGGATAGAACCGGGCGGCAGGATTATATCCTTGGAACAAGGGGTTTTCAGACCAGCGGGTTTTTTCAACGTTATCCTGAGATTTTAGTTGAACCAGGCAGGAGTTATCAACAATTTAATAGATATATTGAACTCTACATTGCTCTTTTTTACTAAAAATATATAAACTATCCTCTGTTTTTTACACAAAAAAGACCGCTGTTCTATTAATATCGGGTGCTTCATCACGGTAGCTTTTTTAATTTTCCCCCCAAAAAAAATAATCAAACGGAAATGACTCACGATGCTCATACGCGAGCGAGTGTCCACACATGAACCTCTTTTGCTCCACTTTTTTTGAGTGTTTTCGAGCACTCAGAGACTGTCGTACCGGTTGTAAAAACATCATCTACGAGCCAAACGGACTTTCCTTCGAGCGTGTCTGGGCTCGTTATCTGAAATGCATCTTTTAAGTTTCGCCGACGCTCAACCCCGCTCAATCCAGTCTGAGGAGGGGTGTTTTTAACGCGTACAAGCAGATTAATCACTATTTTTTTCTGATAATCTGGAAACGCCAGGCGGGCGAGAAGCTGAGTCTGGTTCAACCCGCGACGTTTCAGCCTGTCTGTATGAAGCGGCACAGGGATGATCAGATCGCATTGCTCCTGCTCCCAGATTTCAGCGTTGTGCGCAATAATTTCCCTGATCGGGCCGAGAGCCGAGCTGTCCGCTCTGTATTTCAGTCGGTGCAGCAGGTCCGGCACCGGTGCATCATATCTGAGCAGAGAGCGGGCCGTATCAAAGGCGGGCGTTTTTTTCAGGCAGGCAGCACAGTAATGGTCCCGGCTCTCGCCATAATACTCAAATTGACATCCGCATCTGCTGCACAGCGGAGAAGTCGTGAAGGCCAACAGACCTAGGCAGTCTTTACAGATGCAGGTTTTGACCGGCACCGCCAGCCGCTGAGCGCAAATATGACAACAGGGGGGAAATAACAGGTCAAGCAATGAAAGACCTGCCCGTTGAATTACGCTCATTTTTGTTCTCTCATCCAAATGTTCCGGCATGGCGGCTGAGTAGAATCATTTATTCCAGCACCATCATTTCTGGCCCGCAACAGGCGCTGGCACAGATCAAAAAAGCCTCGGCTCTGGCCGTTTCAAAAACAACCCGTTGTACTCGCTAAAACCGGGCATGAAAATCAAATATTGCCGTTCCCTCATCTGCGTGCTTTGCATTTTGAAGCAAACATGGCATAATGAGCAGGATTTTCACCGTTCATTATGCCTGTATAAACATAGATGCTTGATTTCAATAAGAATACTAAATCAAACAATCTTCTTCATGAGATCATTTTTGCAAAGGTATCATCCATGAAAAGCAACCGCAACAGACATTATCCGAAGAGGTCATTCCAGCTGATGAAATCGATCTGCATGTCAATGGTGACAGGCCTTCTCTTAATTATCCACCAGCCTGTTTGCGGGGCTGAACAAAATACCACCTACCTGCCGCTCCATGTGATCGCACCCCAGGTGGACGAATCATTTCTTGCCCAGGTGGATGCAGCGATGGAGGCAAACCTTGCCGCAGATGAGCTCATCATGGTAAACCGGGCTGCGGCACAGGCAATGGTGGGCCAAAAACAATGGCCACCGCCGGTTGAAACCCTGGAATCGGTCGCTAAAACCACCGGGCACGATAATGTTGCTGCAGGAACACTTACTGTCATCGGAAATCAAATCAGTCTGGATTTCAAGGTCTTCGACCTTCTTGACCCGTCACGCCCCAAATATTTTTATCAGGAATCATCATCGATTGCCTCCCTCGACGTCATTCTCTCCGACGTGCTGAACCAGGTAAAGACATATGTCAACAGAGATCAGTATATTGCCACCATTGCGCCTGAAGGCAACAGGAGGATAGACTCCGGGGCAATACTGAGAAAGATAAAGACCAAGTCTGGAGATTTATATGACCCCGCTGTTCTCCGGGAAGATCTCAAAGCCATCTACAAGATGGGTTTCTTCGATGACGTTCAGATTGATGTGAGTGATACAGACCAGGGGAAACAGGTCGTTTTTCGCATTGTTGAAAAACCGGCCGTCAGCTCCATTACCTTTTCAGGGCTTGACGAACTTGACAAAAAGGACCTGACCGATGTAATCACCATAAAGGAAAATTCCATCCTCAATCCGGCCGGGGTCAACGGCGCTGCAGAGGCGATCAAGACGCTTTACCGCTCAAAAGGCTACTACAACACCGAAGTTACAGCAGACATCAGCTATCCCACACCTGAGACAGCAGCGGTCCGTTTCGTCATCGATGAAGGCAAAAAAATCTATATCAAGGAGATCAGTTTCGAGGGAAACACGACATTTGACGGCGGTGATCTTGAAGATGTCGTTGAGACAAGCGAAAAAGGCTGGCTTTCGTGGTTAACCGATTCAGGCCTGCTGGACAGGGATCTGCTTAACCAGGATGCCTCCCGAATTGTTGCTTTTTACAATAACAACGGTTTTCTTGAAACCCGGGTCGGCGAGCCTGTGGTAACGCAAAAAGAAGAGTGGCTCTATATAAAATTCATCGTAGACGAAGGACCGCGTTTTAAGGTTGGAACAGTTGCGCTGAAAGGAGACCTCATTGCCGACCAGCAGATTATTCTTGATATGCTGTCAATAAGAAATGAGGAATTTCTGAGCCGAAGGACGCTGAGAGAAGATATTCTGAAGATCACTGATTTTTATGCGGAACAAGGCTACGCATTTGCAGATATCCGTCCTGATCTGAACAAATCGCAGTCTGGATCAAGGGTCGATGTGAGTCTTTCCATAGACAAAGGAGAACTGGTCTATATCAATCGTATTGCGATCAAGGGCAACAGCAGAACCCGGGACAATGTAATCCGCCGGGAACTGGAGATTTCAGAAGGTGGAGTTTTCGACGCAAAGGGATTGCGAACCAGCAGCCAGAAACTGCAGCGACTCGACTTTTTCGAAGAGGTCAACATCACTCCGGAGCCGGCACTGGATCCATCAAAGATGAACATCTCGATTGATATAAAAGAAAAAGCCACAGGACAGTTCAGTATCGGAGCGGGCTATTCCTCTGTTGACAATCTCATCCTGATGGGTGAAATTTCCGAGAACAATTTTCTCGGTCTCGGACACCGGCTGGCTCTGAGCGCTAATGTTGGCGGCAGCAGCAGCAGATATAACCTCTCCTGGACCAATCCCCGGCTCTATGACACAAATGTCTCGGTGGGCGCCGACCTGTTCAACTGGGAGCGGGAATACGACGACTACACAAAAAACTCCCGCGGCGGTGCGCTGCGCTTCGGCCACCCGCTCTGGGGAAAATGGCGGATGTACGAAAGCTACACCTACACGGACACAGACCTGAGCAACGTGTCGCCAAATGCCTCATTCATAATCAAAGAATCCCAGAATGTTCCGATTACCAGTGCCGTCAAGGCTGCCTTCGTGCGGGATACCCGGGACCGGCTGTACGGCGCCTCTCAGGGCTCAAGGAATTCGCTCAGCGCTGAATACGCGGGCGGGATTCTTGGCGGAGACTCACAGTTTACCAAAACCGAGGCATCCTCCAGCTGGTACTTCCCGATGCCGTTGGGCACCGTCTTCCACGTTCTTGGCGCTGTCGGCAAGGTCTGGGAGAACGAAAAAGACAAGCTCCCGGTGTACGAACGATTTTATCTCGGCGGCATGAGCAGCATCAGGGGCTATGAATACGGCAAGGTGAGTCCGATTGACCCCCTCACCGGCGACAGGATTGGTGGTGACCGCATGTGGTATACCAATATTGAAATTGTTGTTCCGCTGCTCAAGGAGCAGGGTGTTTTCGGTGTCGCCTTCTTCGATGCCGGTGATTCCCTGGCAGAAGACCAGCCGTGGACCTTCAACCAGATCGCCAAAGCGGTCGGTCTTGAAATACGCTGGCTGTCCCCGATGGGTCCGCTGCGTGTTGTCTGGGGCTACAATCTCGACCCCTTGCGTGACGAACCGCAAAGCGTCTGGGACTTCAGTATCGGCGGACAGTTCTAACGCCTCCTGTCAGCTGACAACATACGTTTATCGCCGGCTTCACGACCACAGTGCAGCCGGCACTTTTTTTATGAAAAACCGTTCTTTTGATCCACAGGAGCGCACGCTTCTGGTATCCGGCCTCCGGGGAGCAAGCCCCGCCTGGTATTGTTCACGCTTGGCAGAAGAGCAGCCATTGTGCTGCATTCTGCCAAGCGAACAGATGGTTCAGGACTTCGAACAGGATCTGCAGCTGTTTACCGGTGTGCCTGTTTTTGGCTTTCCTGGTTACGAAATTCCGCCCTATACTCCGCTGTCGCCTGACCAGCGTACGACTGCGGCCCGGTTGTCCACCCTCTACCAGCTGACGGAGAGCAGTACGCCTTTCATCCTGGCCGTTTCCATTGAAGCCCTGCTGCGCCGGGTGATGGACCGTGCCGCCCTGTTGAAACACGCCGAACTTTTACTCGAAGGTGAGACCTGTGATCTGCAAACACTGAAAATTAATCTCATAAACATTGGATACGAGCATGTATCGCTGGTTAAGAGTATCGGTGATTTTTCAGTGCGTGGCGGTATCGTCGATATTTTCCCTCCGAATTTCACACAGCCGGACTCCCAGCTCCATGAAGGTCCGTTTCGCCTTGATTTTTTCGGCGACACCGTTGAATCAATTCGTTCCTTTGACCCGTTCACCCAGCGCTCATTATCCCATATTCCGGAGGCAATCGTGCTGCCGGTGAGTGACATCTGTATTCCTTCGGATAATCCGTCTTATCTCAGAAAAGCCCGAGACAGGTTTCACCAGTACGGCGAGCGATTCGGCTGGTCAGCCGAGATTACCGCGGAGCTGAGCGAACGAATCAAGAACGGACGGCGATTCGCCGGAATCGAATTCTTTCTCCCCCTGCTAACAGCTGATGACGAGCGCAGCAATGCCACCATCTTCGACTACCTCCCTCCCAATACGCTTTTCGTCCTCCAGGATCCGCAGGCAATCAATCAGCAGAGCCGGCTGATCCTGGAACGGATCACAAAAAATTTCCAATCAGCCCAGCTCAGCGGAAAGCCGGCCCTGCCGCCAGAGGAACTCTTTGTCCCAGAGAAGGAGTTAGCCGATTCACTGCATGCATTCAAACGGGTCGAGTTGACGGATTTTGTCTCTGAACAGACTGCGCACCAGCATATACCGTCCAAGAACCATAGACTGCTGAAGCAGGAAATCTCGATGCTCAGAAAGAAGCAAGGACTGCTCGCCCCGCTGGCCAGTCAGATATCCAGGTGGCTTGATGATAACAGCAATGTCATCATCTGCTGCCGGTCTGAGCGGCGGCGCAAAACACTCGCCGAGCTGTTTGGACGCTTTGACATTCCCCTCGCCGCGCTCGATGCCCCTGCCGACATTACCGAGCTTCCACCTGCTTCCGCCAAAAGAGTAATTTATCTCAGCGACATGCCTCTGAGTGCGGGATTCAGCCTGCCCCTCCAGCGGCTGCACGTTCTCTCTGAAAATGAATTGTTTGGCGAGATGCGGCTGGGCAGCAGAAAGAAAAAAGCGCAGCGAACGGAAGGCCCACAGCTCAATGTTACCGAGCTCACCAGCGGAGATGTGGTTGTGCACCGGGAACACGGTCTCGCTATATATCGCGGTTTTGAGAACATTGAACTCCAGGGTATTACCAATGATTTTATGCTGCTGGAATATCAGGATGGAGACAAGCTCTATCTGCCCGTTGACCGGCTCAATCTTGTAAGCCGCTATGAAGGTCTGTCCGACAGGCAGCCCAAAATTGACAAGCTCGGCGCGCAGTCCTGGAAAGCAACGAAGCAGAAAGTTTCAGAGGAGGTCTGGAAGGTTGCCCAGGAGCTTCTCGATATTTATGCCCACCGTGAGCTTCGAACCGGCCGCTCGTTTTCTCCGCCGGCTGAGCTCTTTCGAGAGCTTGAGGAATCCTTTGCCTATGATGAAACACCAGGCCAGTATCGGGCAATCGCGGAAACCATTGATGACCTGACCTCGGACCGTCCGATGGATCGCCTGATTTGCGGCGATGTCGGTTACGGAAAAACGGAGGTCGCCGTCAGGGCGGCATTCAAGGTTATCGAAGATGGCTTCCAGGCTGCAATCCTCGTCCCGACAACCGTTCTCGCCGAGCAGCATGCCGCAACATTCAAAGAACGGCTGCAGGGTTTCGGTGTGCGTGTTGAGTCCATCAACCGGTTCAAAACGCAGGCGGAGCAAAGAAAGATCATCTCGGATCTCTCCAAGGGGTTGATTGACATCATCATCGGCACTCATCGCCTGCTTTCAAAAGATGTGAAGTTCAACCGCCTGGGACTGCTGATCGTTGACGAAGAGCATCGATTCGGCGTCAGCCATAAAGAAAAGATCAAAAAGATCAAGGCCGAAGTTGATATTCTGACCCTTACGGCTACGCCGATTCCCCGGACGCTGCAGATGTCCCTGTTGGGAATTCGCGATCTCTCTGTAATCTCAAGCCCCCCCGAACACCGCAGGCCGGTTAAGACCTTCGTTGCCCGCTATGACGAGCTGGTAATCAAAGAGGCCATCAGCCGTGAAATAATCAGGGGCGGACAGGTTTTTATCGTCCACAACCGGGTCAAATCAATCCATCGCATGGCCGCATCAATCCAGGACCTTGTTCCTGGTGCACGAGTTGCGGTCGCTCATGGCCAGATGGCAGGAAAAGAACTTGAGGGAATCATGGTCTCTTTTGTCAACCGGAACATTGACGTTCTTGTCAGCACGACCATCATCGAATCAGGCCTTGATATCCCGAGCGCAAACACCATCATCATCAACAGGGCTGACCGGCTCGGTTTGGCGGAGATTTACCAGCTCCGCGGCCGGGTGGGACGATCAGCAACCCAGTCTTATGCCTATCTGCTGGTGCCGTCAATCGATCATCTCACAAAAGATTCAAGAGAACGGCTGCGGGCCCTGATGGAGTATAACGAACTTGGCGGCGGCTTCAAGCTGGCAATGAGCGACCTGCAGATCCGGGGCGGCGGAAACCTGCTCGGTGTTTCCCAGAGTGGCCATATCGCCGCGATCGGCTATGACCTCTATCTGGATCTTCTGCAGAAAACCGTAGCCGATTTAAAGAATCAAACAGCCGATCCCAGCGGTTTTCTGCAGACAGAAGACGTCGATCCCGAGATAAACCTGAAAATCTCCTCATATATCCCGGAGTCCTACATAGCCGATATCGGTCAACGGTATATTATCTATCGCAGAATTGCTGCTCTTGGAAAAAGTGCTTCTGCATCATTCCAGGAACTGGTCGATGAACTCCTGGAGCGATATGGCCGTCTGCCTGAAGAACTCAACAATCTTTTTTCTATTGTCGCCATGAAAAAAGAACTCATGCCGCTCAGGATCAGCAAACTTGAACGCAGCCCCGACAGCCTTGTGTTTTCTTTCCTTCCCGACACTCCGGTTGACCCTGTAAATCTTGCGCACTATCTCCAGAAAAAGGATAATGGTATGCGCCTGACGCCTGACGGCAGACTGGTGATCAGGGCAAAGATGCAATCACTGGAGGAGATAGGCTCCGTAGTCGCGGCCGCGGTAATAGATCTGAAACAGCTCAGCAATGAAAGAACCACTCAATAACATCCAGATAAGACCCGATTTCGACTGGGACGACCTTGACACTGTCCTGCTCGATATGGACGGAACCCTTCTCGACAAGTACTTTGATGATTATTTCTGGGAACACTACGTCCCCCTTCATTATGCTGAAAAAAACAGCATCGCTCCCGACTCGGCTCGGCGCGAACTGGCCAAACGTTATCGTTCGGTGGAAAACACGCTTCAGTGGACCGATCTTGACTACTGGACCGGACAACTCGGTCTTGATATTGTTGGATTGAAGCTAAGCATTCGTCACATGATTAACATCCATCCCTTTGTTCACGAATTTCTCCTATTTCTCAGGGAACGGAAAAAAAGAATCATTCTGGTAACCGCAGCCCACCGTAAAACACTGCAGATCAAAACAGATAAAACCGGAATTGCTCCGCTGTTTGATCAGATCATCTGCGCAGAGGACGTCGGAACCGCGAAAGAGACCACCCGGTTCTGGCACCTGCTCGAGAAAATGCTCGATTTCAACAGGGAAAGGACACTACTGGCAGATGACACCACCAAGGTTCTTGAGTCCGCACAGCGCTTTGGAATCAAAGAACTCGTACACATCGCCAAGCCAAGTTCTCAAAAACCGGCAAATTATTCTCAGCAATTTCAGTCCATTGCTCACTTCAACGAACTTGTTTTTCCTAAGCGTTGATATCCTTCGGCTGCAGGAAATGAAAGACATTTAAAAGGACCGGTACCCGCACGCCGTGGACAGATTCATCTAAACCTGTGCGAAAAACTTTGCCTTGGTTGCCGTTATGCTGTAATAAAAAAAGAATATTCGTTGACCTTTTCCTTTTATTATCAAGAGAGCCAATGTTCCAGCCAAATTCATTCCGCTCTGCGGTTCTAGCCGTGTTACTCTGCCTGCCTCTGTTGTCGTGCACCACCAGCAACCCCGGTATCAGCGCACCGCCCCTGACATTTCCGGCAACCTCCCAGGTGAATATGTCGTTTGATGAATCCGTTATTCCCGACCAATGTCGTGTTTTTTCCCACCTACTGGTCTCTATTCCTCCCGCCATGAATGAAAAAGAAATAAAGAACAGGGTAGAACAGTTCGGCAGGAAAAATGGTGCCGATTACATCCTCATCGGTATGGCAAGGGAAAGCAGCGAAGGGGTTGACGATATCAATTTCAGGTCCTACGGCCCGCAATCGCCCTATTCATTCAAGACCAGGTGGCAGGGATGGAAGTTCGGCTTTCGCGACTGGAACGGCGGGGGCCCTCTGGTCGATTATGGCCATAACCGGCTGACAGGCGACAATCCTGGCTTTGAGACTGAGGTCACCGCCCAGATGGTGCTTCTCAGCTGTCAACCTGGACCAAACAGACAGTAGCATTCATCACCAGCTGCCTATTTTTACAGAGCGGCGTGAACACCGCTCGAGTGTATATCCAGTTTTTCGAACTCTTTTTCATCAAAAAGTCTGTCTATTTCCAAAAAAAAACGTGGAAAGCTGGTAAAAATTATTCTTTCAACCGTAACGGAACAATGTTCTTTTTTTTTATATGATGCTTTTATTGCTTATCATTTTCAGCAAGAATCAAGCCCTGGACTTTCTTTTAATCAGGACTTGAAGTAACTGGAAATATTTAGTATATGTAGTACCGTTAAACTCATATTTCTAATCAGGAGGAGATTAAAACAAGCATGTAACAAGCGTAGAAATTATCCAAACCTGACAATTCCAAGAGAGGTAAACTCATGGCAGACTATGAAAAAGCATTCACAGAAAGCATTGATCAACCCGAGGTATTCTGGGCAAAGGCTGCAGAAGGTATCGACTGGTACAGGAAATATGATACGGTTCTGGACAGTTCAAACCCACCATTCTATCGCTGGTTTTCCGGCGGCATGATGAATACCTGTTACAATGCGGTAGATCGCCATGTGGAAAACGGCAGGGCAGACCAGGTTGCAATAATCTACGACAGCCCGGTCACCGATACCAAGATCAAGGTAACCTACAAAGAACTCCAGCAAAAAGTTGCCCGGCTTGCCGGTGGCCTCCAGCGTCTTGGCGTTGGCAAGGGCGACACGGTGATCATCTACATGCCGATGATTCTTGAAGCTGCTTACGCGATGCTTGCCTGTGCGCGCATCGGGGCAATTCACTCTGTTGTTTTCGGCGGATTTGCCGCCCACGAGCTGGCAATCAGAATCAATCATGCCCAGCCTAAACTCATCATGACGGCTTCCGGTGCCATTGAGGGCAAAAAAACCTTGTCCTACAAACCGATTGTTGATGAAGCCATAAGAATCGCTGAGCATAAAGTGGAAAAGTGCATACTCTTCCAGCGCCCTTTTGTCACCGCCGAAATGCAGGGCGACATGGACATCGACTGGAATGATCTCGTCTCTGACGCGCCGGCAGCTGAATGTGTGCCGGTCGGAGCAACCGATCCCCTCTATATTCTCTACACCTCGGGAACAACCGGAATGCCCAAAGGCGTCATGCGGGATAATGGCGGTCATGCGGTTGCCCTCCACTGGTCCATGAAAGCGATTTACGATATCGATGCTGGAGACGTGTTCTGGTCGGCATCGGATGTCGGCTGGGTTGTCGGACATTCTTATATTGTTTACGGCCCGCTCCTCAAGGGCGCGACAACGATCCTTTACGAAGGAAAACCTATTGGCACTCCGGATGCCGGAGCTTTCTGGCGGGTAATCTCAGAGCACAAGGTCAAAGCACTATTTACCGCCCCAACCGCTTTCAGGGCCATCAAGAAGGAAGATCCCAAGGGGGAATTTGTCCGCAAGTACGATCTTTCCTGCTTTGAATGCCTCTATCTTGCCGGAGAACGACTCGACTCGGATACCTATCACTGGGCAACCAACCTTCTCAAGGTTCCCGTCATTGATCACTGGTGGCAGACGGAAACCGGCTGGGCCATCGTGGCCAACTGCAGGGGCATAGAAGAACTGCCGATCAAACCGGGATCGCCGACCAAGGCCGCTCCGGGATACAACGTCATGGTACTTGATCATCAAGGAAAAGAAGTGGGCCCGAACACCGAAGGGAACATCGTTGTCAGACTGCCGCTGCCGCCGGGGACCCTGGCCACCCTCTGGCGTAACGAGAAACGTTTTGTAGAATCATACATGACGACGTTCCCCGGATATTACGAAACCAGTGACGGCGGCTATATTGATGAGGAAGGCTATGTCTACGTCATGGGCCGGATGGACGATGTCATCAATATTGCCGGACACCGGCTTTCCACCGGGTCAATGGAGGAGGTAATCGCAACTCACCCGGATATCGCCGAATGCGCGGTAATCGGAACGGACGATCAGCTCAAGGGACAGCTTCCGGTCGGATTATTTGTGTTGAAATCCGGCGTTGACAGGGATGTCGAGGAGGTAAAGACCGAACTTGTTAAAATGGTCAGGGAACAGATCGGCGCCATCGCCTGTTTTCGCGAATCAACCAATGTCGGGAGACTCCCAAAAACACGATCCGGCAAGATCCTCAGGGGTACCATGCGCTCAATCGCCAGCGGCAAGCAGTATCGCATGCCATCAACCATTGATGACCCAGCTATCCTTGATGAAATAACCGACACGCTCAAGCAGATGGGCTACCCTCCCAAATAACGCAGGAACCGTTAATGCGATCCAGAGCCAGGCAGTTTTTAATCCCAAGGACGCCCGGCTCTGGCAGTTATGATCGAAGGACAACCAAAGAATCACACATCATTAGACACACATTCTCAAACGGACCTATTCTCACCACCAGGAACAGCTATGAAAATTCATGAATACCAGGCCAAGGAACTTTTCAGATCCCGCGGCATACCCGTGCCTGACGGGCTCCTCTGCCATGAACCGGAAGAAGCCAGGAACGCCGCTGAAAAATTTGGCCTGCCGGTAGCAGTCAAAGCCCAGGTTCACGCGGGTGGCAGGGGCAAGGGCGGTGGCGTGAGGGTGGCGAAGAGTGTTGATGAGGCGTTCGCCGCGGCAGAGGATATTCTCGGCATGTCTCTTGTCACCCAGCAGACCGGTTCCGGCGGCAGAGTCGTCAATAAAGTTCTCGTGGAGCAGGGCGTAACCATCAAAAAAGAACTTTACCTGTCTTTCATTGTTAACCGGGATGACAGTACGGTCACGATCATGGCCAGCCAGGACGGCGGCATGGATATTGAAGAAGTTGCCGCCGCCACCCCCGAACGCATCATTAAAGTCGGTATCAACACCCTGCTGGGTATTCAGGGATATCATATCAGACAGGTGATCACGGGCCTTGAACTGGCGCCGGCTGTAGCAAAACAATATGGTCAGCTGCTCAGAAACCTTTACACCCTGTTTGTCGGCTGCGACTGCTCCCTGCTGGAGATCAATCCGCTCATCATTACCGAAGCGGACCGGCTGGTTGCACTCGATGCAAAGATTGACGTTGATTCAAATGCCCTCTTTCGGCACGCCGATATAGAAGAGATGCGTGATCCCCTGGAAGAAGACCCCAACGAGCGTGAGGCAGCTAAATACGATTTAAACTACATCAAACTGGACGGAACCATCGGCAACATGGTAAACGGCGCAGGGCTGGCCATGGCAACAATGGATATTATCAAACAGGCGGGTGCTGAACCGGCAAATTTTCTCGACGTCGGCGGCGGCGCGAGTGCAGAGCGTGTTGAAAACGGATTCAGAATCATCCTCAGTGATCCGAATGTCAAGGGTATCCTCGTCAATATTTTTGGCGGTATTTTACGCTGCGATATACTCGCCGAGGGCGTCGTCCGTGCGGCCAGATCAGTTGAACTGAAGGTACCTGTTGTCATCAGAATGGAAGGAACTAATGTTGAAGAAGGCAGGAGAATTCTGGCTGAATCCGGACTTGAGCTAATCAACGCGGTTGATCTTGCTGATGCGGCAGTAAAAATCGCGGAAATAGCAAAGAAACAGGATTAAAAGGTGCGAAGCAAGACGTTTTTCAGGGCAATCGCAGCTGCGATTATCCTTGTCACCATACCTCTGAGCCAGGGCTGGGCGAAAATGATCATCGCCCGAAGCAGCAGCCATTTTCTTCCAGGCTCAAGCCTTCCGGCATTGGCAATTACCATTTCCCAGGGCGCTGAAAGCGTCTATCTCAAACTGGCCATGTCGGCAGACAACCAGGTGATCCTTCTGGAGGATACCTCCATCAAGGATATAACCAACGCCGCCGAGGTGTTTCCCGAAAAGATCCGTGAAGACGGTTCATACCAGGTCATGGATTTTACCCTTGATGAACTGCGGCAGCTTTCTCTTTTTCACAATGTACCGGCAGATCTTTCCCCTCCTCCCCAGGTAACCATCTCAACACTCGGCGAGGCGCTCGATCTGGTCAGGGCAATGCAATACAGCCTTGGTCGAAAAATCGAGATTATCGGGGAGATCAAGAAGAGCTGGCAATATCTGCACGAAAACAGGGATATCAGCAGGGCTGTTATCGACATCTGTCGCCGATACGGGTACACAACCAGCGACAGCGGCTTCATTATCGCCTCTTACGATCCGGAGGAACTTCAGAGGATTCATGAGGAGCTTTTTAACCAGGCGGAAATCGACTTGAAGATTCTCCAGTTGACCGAGGAAAAGAGCGGCACTGAAACTCGGCGCTTTGAGCGAGGCAGGTGGCTGCCCTATGATTATGACTGGCTCTATACCAAATTTGGACTCAAGGCAGCATCAGCGTATGCCGACATGATCAGCCTGATGCCTGACTTTTTGGTCAGCAAGAGCGGAGATCTGCTCAACCAGCAATATATTGAAGATGCCCATATCCTCAGTATGACCGTTATCATCCAACCCATTGATCAGTATGCCGACTCACTGCCGGGTTTTTCCACAAGCTTTGAATCACTTGTTGAACTCTATCTTTTTACCGCCGGCGCCGATGGAACAGTCACCGAAAAAGATGCGCTTATCCGCGAGATCCTGGAGAACCGCGCTCCGGAAAACGGCAGCCGGGAAAAAAACAAAACCACGATAGAACTTTTATTGGAAAATTTGAAAAACCAGCAGCAATACAACTAACACCAGAAGAGAGAATCTACACTATGGCTATTTTCGTCGACAGCAATACGCGCCTGATTGTGCAGGGTATCACCGGCCAGGAGGGCCAGTTCCATACACGCCAGTGCGTCAGTTACGGCACCAACGTCGTTGGTGGGGTGACACCAGGCAAGGGTGGCCAGAGTATGGATAGCGTCCCGGTCTTCAACTCCGTCTGGGAAGCACGCAATAAAACGGCTGCAAACGCTTCAATGATTTTTGTGCCCCCGCCCTTTGCTGCCGAGGCAATTCTGGAGGCAATAGATGCAGGCATTGAAATGATCGTCTGCATCACCGAGGGAATACCGGTCATGGATATGCTGAAAGTCAAAAGTTATCTTGCCGGCAAGCCGTCTCGCCTCATCGGGCCAAACTGTCCCGGCATCATCTCACCCGGTTCGTGCAAGATTGGAATCATGCCCGCCAGCATCCACCAGGCGGGTGGTCCTTTTGGTGTTGTTTCCCGATCCGGCACACTGACCTATGAAGTCGTACATCAACTTACCCAGCAAGGATTCGGACAGACAACCTGCGTGGGTATCGGCGGTGATCCGGTAAACGGGACCGGATTCATCGACTGTCTCAGCGCATTTGAAGCTGATCCGGAAACCAAAGCGGTCGTCATGGTCGGGGAAATCGGCGGCAGCGCTGAAGAAGAAGCCTCAGCCTGGATAGAAGCCAATATGAGCAAACCCGTTGTCGGGTTTATCGCCGGTATTACCGCTCCTGCCGGCCGTCGAATGGGTCATGCGGGAGCCATTGTCAGCGGCGGGTCGGGGACGGCGTCCGCCAAAATTGAGGCGATGGAAAAAAGCGGCATCCAGGTCTGCCGAAACCTCGGCACGCTCGGCGCCCTGTGCAAGGAAGTATATCGTTAAATCCCGGTGCATTGGAAACCCTTTCACACCGAACTCCCCGTAGAGCGGAAACTGGCCTGGTTACTGGCTTGCGTCCGCTTTTCTATCTCCTTCCAGAGAGCACCTAGACAAAATAAAGAAGAACGATGTTCTTCTCATGGTTGCAGGCGGTCTCTTTCTCCGTCAAGTGTCTCTTGCCTGATTGAGAACAAGAGCCTTTGTCACAAGGAAAAAACACTCCACAGACCATCAAGCAACTTATTAATTTACAAGCAATTAATTTCAAAAAAAAACAATTGTTTTCTAGAGCTTGTTTATTTCCTTGACAAGGAATGAATATTTTCGTAAAAACAATTATGTAACACCGTTCTTTTTATCAGATTACTTACGTTTTTTTCAAGAAATAGCGCCTATTTTCAGCTATAAAGGAACGATAAAATAACAATGTTACTTTTTCCCGGTAGACAGCCACAGCTGAGCAGGACCGAAACCGGCTGTAAAGCTAAAATCATATTCAACCACCTGATACCAGGGCAACAACATTTTCTCACTGCTTGTTCTGCATAAGGAGCGATCATGAACACACAAGAAAGTCTGGATCATTTAAAAGAACTCAGGGCAAAAGCCAAATTGGGCGGTGGTCAGAAGCGAATTGACAAGCTGCACTCACTCGGCAGGATGACCGCCAGAGAACGCGTCGACCTGCTGCTTGATCCTGGTTCATTCGAAGAATTTGACATGTTCAAAACCCATCGCTGCGCTGACTTCGGCATGGAGAACCAGAAAATCCAAGGAGATGGCGTCGTCACCGGACATGGAACGATCGACGGGCGGATCGTCTATATCTTTGCCCAGGACTTTACCGTGCTCGGGGGGTCACTGTCGGAGACATTTGCAGAAAAAATCTGCAAGATCATGGACCTGGCAATGAAGAACGGCGCACCTGTCATCGGTTTGAACGATTCAGGCGGAGCACGAATCCAGGAGGGTATTGAAAGTCTTGCCGGTTACTCGGATATTTTTCTCCGTAATGTCATGTCTTCAGGGGTTATACCCCAG
The DNA here is from genome assembly GCA_963696725.1 of uncultured delta proteobacterium. Lineage (GTDB taxonomy): Bacteria > Desulfobacterota > Desulfobulbia > Desulfobulbales > Desulfocapsaceae > MADRE3. The sequence continues at coordinate 399,735 of CAVOLI010000006.1, read as the reverse complement.
ATCTCCGCAGTCTTTGGACCATGTGCCGGCGGGGCCGTCTACTCACCGGCGCTGACTGATTTTGTCGTCATGGTCAAGAATAACTCATACATGTTCCTAACCGGCCCGAAAGTCGTTAAGTCCGTTACCCACGAAGATGTTACCGTCGAAGAGCTGGGGGGGGCCGACATGCACGCTTCGCGAAGCGGTGTTTCCGATTACGCCGCAGAATCCGGCGCGGATGCCATCGCCTATATCAAAAAACTCATGTCCTACCTTCCTCAGAACAACATTGAAAGCCCGCCCAGAGTGGAGTGTTCTGATCCGGTAGAACGTGTATCCCCTCCGCTTAACGATATTACACCGGCAAACCCCAACGAAGCATACGACATGAAGGAGGTCATTCTTCAAACTGTAGACAACGCCGATTTCTTCGAGATCAAAAGGGATTTCGCCCCGAACATTATTGTCGGTTTCGCCAGATATAATGGTATGAGTGTTGGTATTGTTGCAAATCAGCCGGCACACTATTCGGGAGTACTCGACATTGACTCCTCCATCAAAGGCGCCCGCTTTGTAAGGTTCTGTGACTGTTTCAATATTCCTATCGTCACCTTCGTCGACGTTCCCGGTTTTCTGCCAGGTACCGCGCAGGAGTATGGGGGGGTCATTCGGAATGGGGCCAAGATACTCTATGCCTATGCAGAGGCGACTGTTCCCAAAGTTACCGTTATTACCAGAAAAGCCTACGGCGGTGCCTATTGTGTGATGTCCTCCAAGCATCTGCGCGGAGACATCAACTACGCCTGGCCGAGTGCCGAAATTGCGGTTATGGGTGCAAAAGGCGCTGTCGGGGTCCTCTACGGAAGGCAGGCAAAAAAAGAAAAAGACCCTGAGGCATTTTTACATCAAAAGGAACAGGAATACCATGACACGGTGGTTAACCCCTACGTGGCAGCCCAGCGAGGTTATATTGATGATATTATCGAACCGGCGAAAACTCGAATCAGAATTGCCAGGGCACTTGATATTCTTCAGAACAAGCGAGATACCAACCCGATGAAAAAGCACGGTAATATTCCTCTATAATCAGGCAACAAAAAAAGGGAGACAAACAATGACGGTTAAAATCTTCATCAAAAGAAACGTACCGGAGAGCAGTATTCCCGAATTGACCGTGCTGCTCAAAAGGCTCCGCAGCATAACCCTGATGCAGCCGGGCTACATTTCCGGCCAGACTCTGAAGAGACTGGACAAGGCCAACGAGTGCATGGTCATCAGTAACTGGAGATCCATCGAAGATTGGGAGAACTGGCTCAACAATGGCAAACGGGTTGCGATACAAAATGAAATTGACACGTTACTTGGCCAGCAGACCAAATACGCTATTTATGAATGACACCAGTGGTGGAAAACAGGCTGCGGCCGACAACGCGAAACTCTAAAGAGCGAGAATAAGATGGCAGATATGCAGAAAAAGATGAGCGCCGCACTGGCTGCCGTAAGCGCTTACCTGCAGGATGAGGAGGCCGCGGTCTCCGACAGGCAGAGAGGACACAAACCCGCCGGGCCTCAGCCACAGCTTAATCTCTGGGCCCAGAGTGGCCGCCAGGAGATGATGAACATGCGTAAACTTATCCAGATGAGAGCGTTTAACCGCTGTCGCTGATTTGACAATTCAAGGATCAGGCAAGAGGAGATAGAGACGATGAGTGACCAAGTTAAGATGACATCATTGAATTACGACAGCGACCGACCCGCTGCTGAGAACCCCGTAAAAATCATGGACCTGACAATCCGGGACGGACACCAGTCGCTGTTTGCAACCAGGGGACGAACCGAGGACATGATACCGGTTGCCGAACTGATGGATGAGATCGGCTTCTGGGCAATCGAGACCTGGGGCGGTGCCACCTTTGACACCATGCATCGTTTTCTGAACGAGGATCCATGGGAGCGCTTGAGAACGCTTAAGCGCTATATTAAAAAGACACCGTTCTCCATGCTGCTAAGGGCCCAGAATTTGGTGGGCTACCGTAATTATGCCGACGACCTGGCCTATGCCTTTGTTGAAAGGGCCGCGGAAAACGGCATGGATATTTTCCGCACCTTCGACGCACTCAATGATTACCGGAATTTCGAAACTGTGGTTAAACAGATCAAGAAAAGTGCTAAACATTTTCAAGGCTGCATCTGTTACACGCTGACCGAGCCCCGCCTGGCAGGCGATGTCTACAATCTCGATTACTATGTGCAGAAAGCAAAAGATCTCGAAAGCATGGGCGCAGACTCGATATGTATAAAGGACATGGCCGGGCTGATGGCTCCCTATGATGCCTATCAGCTGATCAAGGCACTGAAAGAAGCAGTGAAGCCGCCGATACATCTTCACAGCCACTTTACCTCGGGCATGTCGCCGATGACTCACCTCAAAGCCATAGAGGCCGGTGTTGACATCATCGACACCTGCATGACTCCCTATGCCTACCGTACCTCTCATGCAGCCGTTGAACCGCTGGTAATGACCCTGCTCGGCACAAACAGGGATACCGGTTTCGACATAAGAAAACTTGCCCATATCAATGAGATACTGGAGAAGGAAGTGCTGCCGAAATATAAACACCTCCTCGATGACTCCAAAGTTTCAATCATCGATATCAACGTCCTGCTGCACCAGACACCTGGCGGTATGCTTTCTAACCTGGTTAACCAGCTTCGGGAGATGGATGCCCTCGACAAGATAGATGAGGTCTACAAGGAATTGCCCCGGGTACGCAAAGACCTGGGCCAGATTCCGCTTGTTACGCCGACAAGTCAGATTGTCGGCGTGCAAACGGTCAACAATGTGCTTCACGACACGCCGGATGAGCGTTACAAGATGATTACCGGCCAGGTCAAGGACCTCTGCTATGGGCTTTACGGCAAAACGGCGGTGCCGATCAATCCGGAAGTCCAGAAAAAAGCACTCAAGGGGTACCCGCGCGGTGAAGAGCCGATTACCTGTCGACCGGCAGAAGTGCTTGAACCGGAGCTTGAGAAAGCAAAAAAGGAAGTCGGAAGTCTTGCAAAAGACCTGGATGACTTGATCCTCTATGCCCAGTTTCCGGTAACCGGCAAGAAATTTCTTGAGTGGAAATATGGTGTTACTCCGGTCCCTGTAAGCGTGAAACCGATATCGCTTGAAGACGTAAAAAAGCGAGACGGAATTGTTAAAAAGGCCCTCGCCGGGGAGCTTGTTGAGAAAAAACAGAACACTCCCGCAAAGACCGCTGCAGTGCGTACTTTCAATGTATTTGTCGACAATGAGTTTTTCAGTGTTGACGTCGACCCCGTCGGCGGCGCCCCGATAGCCGTCACGCCTCAGGCTGCCCAGCCGCAGCCGAGTCCAGCGCCGCAGCCCGCAGCCCCTGCTCCTGTCGCACCGGCACCAGCGGCAAGCCCGCAACCGGCATCTTCGTCGCAGCCAGGAACACTGCTGCTCGCCCCAATGCCCGGCATGGTCGTCAAATACGAGAAAAAAGTCGGGGACAAAGTAACACAGGGGGAAACGGTTGTTGTCCTGGAAGCCATGAAGATGGAGAATGCACTGCCGGCACCGTGTGACGGTACTATCAAGGCAATTGATTTTGAGAGCGGCGACAGTATCACCAAGGGAGCGGTGCTCTGTGTAATCAACTGACAAAGACCACACCAATCACCCTAACGACGACAAGCAATGGCAGACAAATTTCATCCCGATGTCCATCAGCGACTGGAAAAAGCGGTATGGGAAATTTTTTCCAATTCCGATTTCCACAAGGCATCCATCCGTGATGTCGCCGACAAGGCCGGTGTCAGCTTCACGACCATTTACAAGCATTACGGCAGCAAGGAACGGCTGGTTTTTGCCTTTGTTGATATTTGGATGGGCAAGCTGACCGATCGCATCGTTGATCATCTCCAGGGAATTGAAGATCTTAAAGAAAAGCTGCGTAAAGTGTTCTGGCTCCAGCTTGACTATTACGAACGCCATGTAGGGCTTGGCCGCATAGTCTTTATGACCTTGCCGATGAACACCTGGATGGGCGACAAGACCTTTGCCCAGCCAAGAATGATGGGGCTGATGATTGACGTGCTGAGGCAGGGGCAGAAAGAAGGCATTCTTAACTCAAGGGTCAGGGCGGGGACCCTGCTTGACTTCCTGATGGGATTCGTTCAGCGCAGTTTTTTCATGTGGATTCTGCGGGGGCAGAAAGAGAGCCTTTCTGCCCAGGCAAACCAGATGTTTGAGATGGTCTGGAAAGGTATGACCGATCCCGATCATCAGGGAAATGGAAAAGAGCCACCGTCCCATCAGCCTAAGATTCTATAACCGTTATCTTTGCAACCTGAAAGGGAGGAAAGACATGCAGATATTGAAAATTGACCACCTCGGCATCGCCGTTAACAGCATTGACGAAGGGAAAAATTTCTGGTCCGAGGTGCTGGGACTCCATTTCGAGGGGGCTGAAACGGTTGAGGAGCAAAAAGTCAAGACGGCGTTCTTTCCGGTGGGAGAAAGTGAGGTCGAACTGCTCGAGTCAACTGCACCTGACGGTCCTGTGGCCAAATTTATAGAGAAAAAAGGACAGGGGTTTCAACATATCGCCTTCCGGGTGGCAAACATTGATGAAGCGCTTGAAGAGCTGAAGGCAAAGAACATACAGCTCATCGACCAGCAGCCCAGGATCGGAGCCGGAGGAGCCAGAATTGCATTCCTGCACCCAAAGGCAACCGGGGGTATCCTGGTGGAATTATGTGAGAGATCGTAACCCCGTCACCCTCAACCCTGTGGGGCACCAAACCACGCGCCAAGGAGTACACCATGTCACACCACCCAGATAGAGAGAAGTGGGAAGAACTTGCCGGTAAACTGATGAAGGGTAAACCGCTGGAGTCTCTCAACTGGCAGACTCCGGAAGGTATCACCGTCAAGCCGCTCTATACCGCAGAAGATCTTGAAGGACTCGAGTCGGTAAACACGCTGCCGGGCCTTGCTCCATATGTCCGGGGACCGATGGCCACCATGTACGCAGGCAGGCCCTGGACAATCCGTCAGTATGCCGGTTTTTCAACGGCCAAGGAATCCAACGAGTTTTACCGCCGGGCTCTTGAGGCCGGCCAGAAGGGCTTATCGGTGGCTTTCGATCTTGCGACTCATCGCGGTTACGATTCCGACCACCCACGCGTAACCGGTGATGTCGGCAAGGCAGGCGTCGCCATAGACTCCGTTGAGGATATGAAGATGCTTTTCGACGGAATTCCGCTTGACAAGATGTCCGTTTCCATGACCATGAACGGTGCCGTTATCCCGATCCTGGCCAGTTACATCGTTGCAGCAGAAGAACAGGGTGTCCAGCATGCCCAGCTAACCGGAACCATCCAGAACGATATTCTCAAGGAATACCTGACCAGGAATACCTTTATTTATCCACCGGTTCCCTCAATGCGCATCGTCGCAGATATCATCGGTTTCTGTTCAAAAAACATGCCGCGCTACAACACCATCAGTATCAGCGGCTACCACATGATGGAGGCTGGGGCAAACAGTGTTCTGCAAACGGCATTCACCATGGCGGATGGGCTGGAATATGTGAGAACAGCCATGAAAGCGGGCCTTGATGTTGACGATTTTGCGCCGCGCTTGTCCTTTTTCTTCGGAATCGGCATGAACTTTTTCATGGATATAGCCATGCTCAGGGCTGCCCGCTTCCTCTGGCATCGGCTGATGAGCCGTTTTAATCCGCAGAATCCGAAATCATCCATGCTCAGGACCCATTGCCAGACTTCCGGCTGGAGTCTTACCGAGCAGGACCCCTATAATAACGTGATCAGGACCACGCTTGAAGCCCTTACCGCAGTGCTCGGCGGCACCCAGTCCCTGCATACCAACTCCTTTGATGAAGCAATCGGCCTGCCGACCGATTTCTCCGCCCGCATCGCCAGAAATACCCAGATCATCCTCCAGGAGGAATCCGAGATCTGTCACGTGATCGACCCGCTCGGCGGTTCCTACTACCTCGAGTCTCTGACCAGCTCGATAATCAACGAAGCCCAGAAAATCATCGATGAGGTTGAAGAGCTGGGCGGCATGGCCAAGGCGATTGAATCCGGGATGCCGAAGCTGCGTATCGAGGAATCGGCAGCCCGCAAGCAGGCACGCATCGACCAGGGCCTTGATGTCATCGTCGGCGTCAACAAGTACAAGCTGCAGGACGAGAAAATTGATTTTGAAATCCGGGAGGTTCCGGCAACGGTGCGTGATGAGCAGGTAAACCGAATCAACGAGATCAAAGCATCGCGCGATAATGAGGCGGTTCAGAAAACCCTCGAGGCGATAACCGAGGCGGCAAAAAGCGGCAGCGGCAACCTGCTGGAACTTGCCCTTCCCGCCATTCGCGCCCGGGCTACAATCGGTGAGGTTACCCAGGCAATGGAGAAAGTATTTGATCGGTTCGTCGCCACAACCCGCTGTATCTCCGGCGCCTATGCCTCTGAGTTTAGCGCCAACCCAGAGATGCTCGAAGTGTTGAGAAAAAGAACAGAATATTTTCTCAAAACACACGGGCGCCGACCGAGAATACTGGTCTCCAAGATGGGCCAGGACGGTCACGATCGCGGCATCAAGGTCATTGCCAGTGCGTACGCTGATATCGGGTTTGACGTCGATATCGGGCCGCTGTTCCAGACCCCGGCTGAAGCTGCAAGGATGGCGATTGAAAACGATGTTCATGTCGTCGGTGCTTCCAGCCTGACCGCCGGTCACAAAGCACTTGTTCCCGGACTTGTCGAGGAGCTTAAAAAGCAGGGTGGCGAGGATATCCTTGTTGTCGCCGGCGGCATCATCCCGCCGAAAGACTATGAATATCTTTATGAACGTGGGGTCAAGGCCGTATTTGGCCCTGGAACTTCGGTGATCGATTCAGCCACAAAAACGCTCGATCTTATTGAAACAAGCAGCGGCTGAGTCAAGTCTCCTTGGCCCATGCAGAAAGATCCGGAATACTATATCCAGGGCGTGCTGGACGCCAACCGGCTGATGCTGGCGCGGACCATCACACTGATTGAAAGCTCCCTGCCGACGCACCAGGAGATGGTTCGCCAAGTCATTGACCGACTCCTTCCCCATACCGGCAAGGCAATTCGACTCGGTATCACCGGAGTTCCCGGTGCCGGTAAATCCACCTTTATTGACAGCTTCGGGTCTCTTCTTACCCGCCTCGGTCACCGGGTTGCCGTTCTGGCAATAGATCCGAGTAGTTCCAGGAGCGGCGGATCCATCCTTGGCGACAAGACGCGAATGCTCAATCTCTCGATAAACGAAAACGCCTATATCAGGCCATCTCCGACTGGAGGGACACTGGGAGGGGTGGCCCGGAAAACCCGGGAGACTATGCTGGTCTGCGAGGCTGCCGGCTTCGATGTGATCATTATCGAAACGGTAGGTGTGGGCCAGTCGGAGACTGCAGTTTCGTCCATGGTCGATTTCTTCCTGGTGCTGATGATTGCCGGCGCCGGGGATGAGTTACAGGGCATCAAAAAAGGGGTGCTGGAAGTGGCGGACACCATCGTCATCAACAAGGCCGACGGCGACAATAAACGCCGCGCTGAACTTGCCCGCAGAGAATATGAAACCGCACTCCATCTCCTCACCCCCAGCAGCAAAGACTGGAACCCGCCGGTCCTCACCTGCAGTGCCCTGAAACACCAAGGCCTTGAAGAGATCTGGGAAATAATCGGCCAGCACCGGTCAGTGATGCTGACAAACGGAGCGCATGAACAGCGACGAAAGCAGCAGGCGCTCGACTGGATGTACTTTCTGCTCGATGACGGATTAAAAAACTGGTTCTACAGCAATCCGGAAATAGCAGATCAGATCCCAGGTCTCACCCGGGACATCAAGGATCAAAAAATTTCTCCCGCCGCTGCAGCTTCTCACCTCCTGCAACACCTTAAGCAATAGCTCAATGATGCAGCTCTACTTCCGCTCAGCTCATTAGCGGCAATGGTCCATTGCGACCCCCATCCGAGTCCCGCAATCTTCCCACCCAAACGCTTATTGCCGGCGCTGAGGCCTGCGCTCCCCGTTATCTAAAGAGGGCAGTTGAATGATGATTGGTGCTGCAGGAACAATATTGCAGTATTTTTATTTGTTTTTTTTTGTTTTGCTGTGATACAAGTAAATAACTTTCTTATAAAAAATTACGGCAATCGTCGATCTTCTTCTGATGGAGTCCTTTGATGAAAGCGATACAGGATTTTTTTGAAGAGAAGGTAAAACTTCCTTCGCCTCCGGCAGTTGCTCTGAAGATTTTAAAAGCAGTTCGAAGTAATGAGAACTGTTTTGATGATCTTGCAGACATCATCGTTGCCGATCCCGCACTCACTGCCCGGATCCTGAAAATTGCCAATTCCTCCCTGTACGGGCTATCGAAACAGGTTGAATCCATATCCCAGGCAACGGCTCTCATCGGCACTCAGACACTACAAAATATCGCTTTATCTTTTGTGTTTGTTAATAAATTCCAAAAAATCGATGTCAGCGGCTTTGATCTTGATCTATTCTGGCGGCGATCCATTTCAGCAGCTGTAGCTGCTGAAATGATCGCTGAAAAAGTAGGCTGCAGAGATTCTGACATTTTTGTTTCCGCACTTCTGAAGGACATCGGCGTCCTGATTCTCTTCCTGTCAGACACGGCAGCGTATACGGAAGTTATCGACAGCAAGCGAATAAACGGGAAAACAACCTGTGATGCAGAGAAGGAAACGTTCGGATTCAGCCATCCGGAAATCAGCAGCCACCTGCTTCAATCGTGGAATCTTTCTGAGGCCATCTACGGCCCGATTCTCCAGCATCACAGCAGCAAGCCGCAGACTCCTCATCACAAATCGGCTCAGGTTCTGTTTTTCGCCGATAAGATCTCTGCCATGTACCACGGCACCAAAAGCAACAAAAAATCAAATGAAGTCCATGAAGGACTCATCGAGAATTACAGCCTGCCCAGAGAAGAAATTGACGAATTAATCGATGCAATCGGTGAAAAAGCCCGCGAGGTAATGGACCTTTTTTCAATTGACCCCGGAAATATGAAACCGTTTTCGATGATCATACAGGAGGCCAACGAGGAACTCCAGCGGCTCAATCTTTCCTACGAACAGATTGTTCTTGAACTCAAGCAGGCAAAACAGAATGCGGAAGCACTCGCCATCGGTCTAAAGGAAGCAAATATCAAACTTCGCGAACTTGCCATCCGCGATGAGCTGACAGGGCTGCATAACCATCGCTATTTCCAGGATCAGCTGGAACAGGAATTAACCAGATGCAGACGCTTTAAACATCCATTATCATTACTTCTTCTGGATCTTGACTTCTTTAAAAAAGTAAATGACACCTACGGTCATCCTGCGGGTGACCATGTGCTGAGGGAAGTAGGAAAAACCCTGACCGGGCTGGTCCGCCTCAGCGATACGGTCGCCCGCTATGGTGGAGAGGAGTTTGCGATCATTCTGCCGGAAACATCGACATCCGGTGGAAAGGTCCTCGCCCAGAGGGTTCGCCGGGGCATAGAACAATTACAGATTAGCTTTGATAAACAACCGATTCCGATTACGGTGAGCATCGGTTTGGCATCTACCGACACGGCGGATGAGACAAGAAGCAAGGCCGAGATTATCTCAAAAAGCGACCAGGCGCTCTACAAGGCAAAGCAGGAGGGAAGAAACAGGGTAGCATTTTAAATCTTTTGCTGCGACGCCAGCCGCACCGAACAATGATTCCTGTTCTTTTTCACCGTATCCGGGCAGCTCCCTGTCAGTTTATCCCCCTGCCCTAGCCGGCCTTTCCGCACTTTACCGCATTTTCTCACAGAGTAGCCCTTGCAATTATCAGCAAATTGTTCAATACTCCTTTGCCCGTAAGCATAACAATTTCGAAAACCTTCACACCATAGCATATGCGCTCCAACCAGACGATACATGAACACTTTTTCCGGAACAGGAACCTGCGTATCTTTATACTCGGGCTTATGGTTCTGGCCTTTATGTTTGGCTTCGCCGATCAGGTATGGAACCAGAACTTTGAACGGCTGCACATTTTTCTCTTTAATCTCTGTGCGGGCGGCTTTATTATTCTCTACCATACTGAAAATGACGGACGGCCGTCAATCCGCTGCTACACATTCCTGATCCTCAGCCTGGTCTATGCAGTTTCAGCGTTTTTAAAATTCTATTACCTTGCAGCCCTTCTCTCTTTTTCACTGGGCCTCCTGGTTGAAACAATCCGCATACGATCATTTTCCATTCTGCCCACCGATCTTTTCGATTTTCGCATATCCGTAGTGGATAAGTTTCATCACGCTTCAGTTCTCTGCCTGTCGCTGGCCCTGTTTATCGCCACTTTTGTACTGGTCAATGACAATGTCTTTCATTGGCTTCCCTATAAGAACCTGACCTTGAACGTCTTTTTCCTGGGCTTTTCATTTCCGGTCTCTTTGATCACCATGTCAGTCATGTTCTCGTTCATCCGGCAGGACATCAGCCCGTTCCTGCGGCTGCTCAAACAGGCGTTTTTCTGGACGGTCAACCTCGGCGTCATAGTTTTCTTTCTTTTCATCGTCTTTGAACTGGATGTCGAAAAATTCATTATTGCTGTCGTGCTGTTTTTTACGGTAACAATGATTTTTTCATTTTTCCTGATTTTCGGCCTCAATGTGCAGCAAAAACATTTCCTGCTTTCCGGAATGATTTTCCTTGTTTTTACCGGCATCACCGGTGTCTTTTATATTGTCCTGGCTGGTTTTCCGGAGGCTTATATTCGCTGGGGCAAACTCCTTCTTACCTGTCATGGATATCTGTCACTGTATGGCTGGAGCATGAGTGGTCTGCTCATTCTTGTGCGCTGGAACGATTTTCCACTGAAGCTCAACTCCTGGTGGATCATTACCTTCCACTGGCTGGTGATTACGGTACTCGCTCCGCTGGGAAAAACAAACATCGTTCTCGCAGTCACAGCCTCTGTATGCTTCTGTCTGTTTCTTCACTTTTTCTTCAGAGAGATTACTACGGGGCCGTTTCAGAAGCACCTTGATTCAAGCGCCACCTAGTCACCGGCACCTAGCTCAATTTCAGCCTGTTTTCTTCCCTCAAAACAAGATTATCGCTGCACAGTGATGAAATGATGCGCTCGATTCGTTCAGCTCTTTCACCGAGCAAATGAACCGTATCATCGATCATGACGGTGCTGTTGTCGAGCAGCAGCTGGAGTATTTTCCCCCGTAACTGCCTGTCCGATCCCTCAAAGCGGGACTGCTTGCTGTAGTGCTTGCTCCTCCGGTTCAGGTTGCCGATCGTTCTCTTCAGCATCACCCCGTAATCCATGAGCGCGTAATACCACTCCCTCGGCTGCTCTTTGTCAACTGTTTGATTGACGAGATGAAGGATCTGCCGGTCATCGACGGATGTTTCATTTCGAAAGAAAAAATAAATGTAGACCGTCCGGATATTCGTCTCGATAAAAGAAAGAGGTGTATTAAAAGCAAATGTACAGATTGAGGCAGCTGTTGCAGGTCCTATCCCGGGAAGGGTGACGAGCAGATCCGGATCGTCAGGAAGCTGTCCGGCAAAACGATCGGCCACGATATGTGCCGCCTCCTGGAGATACCTGGCGCGGCGATTGTACCCCAGCCCTTTCCAGACCCTGAGAACATCGCTGAAATCCGCGCCTGCCAGTATTTCAAAATCTGGAAACCGCATTATAAAATCAGCAAATTTCGGGACAACCCGGATTGTTTGTGTCTGCTGAAGCATCACTTCAGAGACAAAAACCCGGTAGGGGCTAATTTCGTCCCTCCAGGGAAATTCGCGCCGATGACCAAAGTAATAATGAAAAATAATAGAGCGAAAGCGGCGAAACGACATGTCGCCGATTCCGTTTTGTTCAAGAAATTCAAGCCAGTTCTGTTTAAACGGCAGGGGAGCATGAATGTGCTGCTGTTCCTGCTCTTTTTGACTCATATTATGACAGTGTTCTCTTACGATTTCGCCTGATCGTCATATACCTGATCAGAGCGTAGGAAACAAGATAGGCGCACCCGGCGGCGACCGCACCCACAACGACGCTGCCGATCACCAGTGGGATAACGATTTCCTGACCAAGGCTCATGACCTCCTTGAACTGATCCAGGATATCCCAGATATTCATACGGGCCAGTCTGGCAGTCAATTCCAGCAGCGTACGGTACACATCATGTACCGACGGACCCTGCCAGAAGAAGCTGCCAATCCAGTAATTGAACGTGTAGATGGGCGCCATCGTGGCGATATTGGTGATCCATATGGCAACAAAGGCAGCAGGCCGATTCATGTTCAGCAGCGTAGCCAGGAACATGACGATAAAAAACTGGATTCCCATGGTTGGAGTAAAAGCGACAAACGTGCCAAGAGCAAATCCCCCTGCAATGGCTCGAGGTGACCGCCGTAACCTGACCAGCCATTTGATAGCCGGCCGATAGGGGATAACGATTCTTTTTTTCTTTAATTTCAGCATTGAGATCCTGTAGGTACGCGCAGATTCAACATGGTTGACGTACAATAATCATTCATGTCTATCCGTCTACGGGATCCACTCAGCGGCAGGAAGATGCACTCCGCCCTTCTCGATTAATCTGCAGGCCGGGGACGCCGCGTCGAAGCTCGACTGCAGGTTATTGCTTGCCCTGCGGGCGAAAAAGTTTCAAAAAACTTCCGGGGATGCCGGTATCAAAAGAACAGGATTTACCGGTCGTCGGGTGCTCAAAGGCGAGAACCTGGGCATGCAGTCCCATACGCCTTATGGGATCGACACTGGAACCATATTTCCGGTCACCGATCAGCGGATGATGTAAATCCTGCATATGGACCCGGATCTGGTGCTTTCTTCCGGTTTCCAGATTAATCTGCAGCAAAGTGAACGCAGCGTTGCCTTTAATCCTGCGGTATCGGGTCACCGCTTTCTTCCCATGGCTGCTGTTCTGCGACGAGTATACCTTGAACGCCTTGCTCTCGCTCAACCAGGAGGTAACGGTTCCGGACGGCTGCGTAACCTCGCCTTCAACGACACCGACATAGGTTCTGTCGCGGATGGTTGCATTCCAGGTCTTCTGAATGTGCTGTTTTACCCTCTCGTTTCTGGCGAACATCAGAAGACCCGAAGTTTCCCGGTCAAGCCGGTGAATAATAAATATTTTATTGTCCGCGGCTTCTGTTTTGACATAGGTGCTGAGCATCGAATACGCTGTTTTTCGCTTTTCCTTGTCCGTCGCTATTGTCAGGAGGCCCGCAGGCTTGTTGATGACGATAAGGTCTCTGTCCATATGGACAATATCCAGGGCATCGACACGATTCTGCTCCGCATTCCTGATCCATTGAACCTCCACGCGCTGGCCGGCACTGAGCTTATGATCAAATTGCGTAACGGGCGCACCGTCCACACGGACCTGTCTGTCCCGGAGAACAGCTTTTATTACTTTCCGGGTCTTATGCGGCAGGTTGCGCAGAAGGCTTGACAGCAGCAAATCTTCCTGACTGACGGTATATGAGCTGCAGCTCATGCTCTTTTTGCCGGACTGGCGGGCACTGTTATCATTCATCTGCGGTACGACCTGTAGTTTCGGCTTCTTCTCTGCTGCCCGTTATTTTTTCTTGAGAATAGCTCTCCATCCGGTTGCCGGCTGCATTATCGGCCTGCACAGATTGCTGACCGCACTTGCCTGTTCGGTGACATAAAATGCTTCCGGATCGTGTCCCAATACAACCGTCAACAACTTCTTCAAATCTTTTCTCCTGCAGACAATATAGAGTTCGGTGACCTGCCCGGACCGCCCTTCTCCGTTGAAAGAAGTAACCCGGAAGCCCATATTTCTGATGATTTCAGCGATCCGGTTTGAGTTTATTCTGCTTATTACCCTAAGGATAAGGTGTCCCATCGCAATAATTTTCTCAACCTTGATCCCGACGAGGTTTCCGGTTGCGAATCCGAGAGCATAAATAATACCCAGCGCCGGTTGCTCCGAGACGGTCTGAACGATCGTCGAGACCACCACCAGCCAGATTGCCGATTCAAAAAAACCGAGCCAGAACGACATGAGCGTTCGCCCGTGGACGATAGCAATGGTGCGCAGAGTACCAAGTGAAACGTCTGTCACACGGGCGGCAAAGACAAAGGCGCCGTAGGCCCAGTCGGTATTTTGTATATTCGGCAATAATTCGATCATGAAATTTTTTATCAATCCTTAAAATTCATGAAGGGCTGGATTTGATCCAAATCCAGCCCTTCATCTTATCAGCCTAAAGCTTTTTGTACTGTTAGGCCGGAAAACTCATTCCAGCACCATTCACACACTGCACGGCAGAAGATACATCACTGACACTAACTCAGTCATCAAACATCAGATCGCCTGAAGAGTCATCGTCTGCACCGTAATTCCTCTCGGCAAGCGTAAGTTTGACAGGATTTTTTGACGTAAGGGTATACTCTGTTCCGCACTCGTAGCAGACAATGGTATCCCCCTGGCTAAAATAATATTCAACCGGAATGTATTCCAGACAGATATCGCACTTTCCAAACCGCTCTCTGTCACTTTGATGTTTATTGAATTTGCCCATTTCAGTCTCCTTCATGAAAAAATGATGTTTGCAACGCAGCAATTATCATTACAATAAACATGCCTGTTTGACGTCTTCGGCGATATAGCTGTTATTATGTGCTAATCTAAAACAGGACAGCCTGCAGCAGGGCGATAATATGACAAAAACATTCCGATTGATGTTGAACAGAACCGAGATATTCCAGTTATGTAGCTGACATCAAATGATTAAACTGGAATTTCCGATTTGCAACCATTATTCCGATTTTCTAAAGTCTTCCTTTTTTATTCCGTGAATCTTCATCTTGTTATAGAGTGCGCGCGGGGTCAGTCCCGCAAGCTGGGCTGATTCACCAATACGCCCACCGGTATACTCCAGCAGTTCGACAAGATACTTTCTCTCTGCCGCCTGATTCAACAGGTATTTATATGACTTCAGTGATGTTCCGGGATGAAATGCGTGATCGGCCAGGCTGGCTGCATCGATTGCTGATTCGGCAAAAAATTGGTTCGGAATCTGGATCAGGTCAGCAGTTATAATCTCACGATTGGCAAGCATCACCGCGCGTTCTATAACATTCTGCAGTTCACGGATATTACCGAACCAGGGAACGGAAAGAAGAATCTGCATCGCCTGCTTATCCACCCCCTTTACATATTCTCGGCCATTCCTTCTTTTTTTATTGACGATATGCTGCACCAGTAAGGGAATATCCTCGACCCTGTCACGGAGCGGAGGAATATGGATTTGAAAAACAGAAAGCCTGTAATAAAGATCAGAGCGCAGGCTACCGCTGTTCAGCAACTCCTGAGGATCGGTATTCGTTGCCCCGATCACCCTGAAATCTGTCGATATTTCAGTATTCCCACCAAGTCTCTGCAGACTCTTTTCCTGCAGCACACGCAATAGCCTGACCTGCATGGCAGGTGACATGGACTCAATCTCATCCAGAAAGAGCGTCCCTCCCGAAGCGTGCTCAATTTTCCCTATGTGCCTGCTGCTTGCGCCGGTAAACGATCCTTTTTCATAGCCGAAGAGTTCAGACTCCAGGAGACTGTCGGGCAGAGCACCGCAGTTTACCGCCATAAATGGGCCGGACCGGCGACGCGACTCATTGTGAAAAATCCTAGCAAGAAGCTCTTTCCCCGTGCCCGTTTCCCCGAGCAAAAAAATCGGAGAATCCGTCGGAGCAATGTCTTTGACGAGATCCAGCACATTCTGCATCAAAGGACTCTTGGTGATTATCGCCTCTATTCCGGGCTGATCCTGAACGTACCCGGCAAGATACTTTTCCTGATGCTGTTCCTGCCGGTGGCGCATGAGCTGTGAAAAAAGTTTTGCACTGTCGCTGAACTTGCCCTGTTCAATAACGCTTGAGCGCTCCCCGGGAAAGCGCTCAAGCGGCGTCGAGTAAAAATAGACATGAGGGATATGATGACTCAGCGCCAGTTGAGAAAGATCAATTTCAGCGATATCAGGGTGTTTTGTTTCAACGAGCCAGGCATCAAAAATACGTGAGAAGGCTGTTGAAAAAAATTCTGAGGCAGAATTAATGTGAATGAATTTACATGGCAGCGGTTCAAAACTCTGTACCAGAACGTCGTACGTTTCGTTCAAACCAAAAACAAGAATATTATACATATTTATAACTCCCCACAGTTTATTGCAACATACGCATCCTGCAGCGACAGCGGTCCTCTTCTCAAAAAGACGCGGTCTTCAGTGCCGAGAAGATATCTCCGGAAAAAAATCGCGATCAGCAGCTCCATCAAATCCTGAGAGACACCACTTTTTTGCTGGAATAAGGCTTCCTGGTTAGAGCTCCATTTACCAATAAAGAAAAGCGCAGACATTGTCAACAGTGTGAAAGAGAACATGCTCAAGCATGAATTGAGAGGATTTCTGCTGAGAGAGCAGAAAAAGGGCGTGCCGGTCAGGCGCTGACGGCAAGTTCCCGGAAAATCGCTCTTGCCAGGGATTCCACGGTGTATGGTTTTTTGATGTAGGCGCCTGCTCCAAGCTGCTGGGCCTTTCTGACGCTGCCATTATCCGAAAAACCACTGGCGATTACAGCCCGTTGGCCCGGTCGAATCGCAGCGATTTTTTCATACGTGACGCAGCCATTCATTCCACCCGGCATAATCATATCGAGAACAAGGAGGTCAAAGCTCTGGCCCGAGCACATCTGAATTGCATTTTCGCCAGAGGAAGCAGCCTGCACTTCGTAGCCGAGCAAAACAAGAATTCGGCAGGCGAGTTCCCGCTGCTCTTCCATGTCGTCAATGACCAGAACCTTCTGGCCGTCTCCCCTGTAACTCTGCAGATCAATGATGCTTGATTCGGGTATCTCCTCACGGGTTGCCGGAAAGTACAAAACAAATTCGGTTCCCTTGCCGGGAGCACTTGAAATATCGATAAATCCGCTAAGATCCTTGATTGTTCCCCAGACAACTGCCATGCCGAGACCTGTCCCGCTGCGCCCCATAATCTTGCTGGTGTAGAAAGGCTCGAAGATGCGATTGACCTCTGATACCGACATACCTACCCCGGTATCAGAAATTCTCAGAACGGCGTATTCGCCCTGGGGAATGACTTCAAAACCGGAATACTCACTGTCAAGAAACTGATTCTCTGTGCTGATGGAGAGCCGCCCGCCTCCCGGCATCGCTTCAACCCCGTTAACGAAGATATTCATCAGGACCTTCAACAGATGCACCGTCGAGCCGTTGATGTTTCGAAGGGTACCTTCAAGATTCAGCTTGAACTCGACCCCTTCCGCCTGACGAATGATTTCACTTCGTTCAGGGCTCACCCAGAAATCATTGACGACGTCATTGAGATTGAGTGCCGAAAGAGCACCAATTCCCCGCCGCGCCAGGGTCAGCAGGTCCTGGACAATTGCCGCCGCCCGTTCTCCTGATTTTTTGATAATATTGAGCGGCCCGCTCATCGGATCATCATCAGGGCGGTTAATCAGCAGCATATCGGGGTAACTGACAATGCCTGACAGGATATTGTTCAAATCATGGGCAACTCCCCCGGCCAGAAGGCCGATAGCTTCCATTTTCTGTGCATTCTTCAGGCGGTTCTGTAATTCAACCTGCCCTGTCACATCCCGAATATCAATCACATACCCGTTAATTTCTCCCGTGTCGGAATGATAGGGGCTCAAGGTAATGTTCAAATACCGATGAGGAACAGGACTCCGTTCCGGTCTGACTTGAAGATAAACAACGCGACCCTGCAGACAAGTGGTCACCGCGCTTTTTAGCTCTTCTCTAAAAAAATCCGTACCGAAAACATCGCGAACAAGCATCCCCTCAATGCTCACCCCGGAAACGGTGAGGAATTTACGATACTGGCTGTTGCAGAGGATATGGCGATGGTCCAGATCAATAAGGGCCATTGCATCGTTGGAGGCTTCAACCACGCGGGCATACTTGCGGAGATCCTCCTCCGCCCTCCTTCGCTCTTCAATCTGGGCTTCAAGCTGCTCGTTGCTTCTCGTCAATTCCATTGTTCTCTTCTTCACCTGGTACCTGAAAATCAGGGTTGCCCCGAGCAGCAGCAAAACGGTTCCGGCGATGCCATAGAGCAGAGAAAGGAGCCATGATGGAAACGACTCAGTGCCGCTGACTACGAACCAGCGGTTAACTGATCGATAGTAAATTGAATCCACATCAACCTTAAACGAGGCCAGGTAACTATCGATCTTTGCGAGGATCTGTTCATTTTTCCCTTCCGGAGCGGCGTAGCGCATTTCAATCGGATTATAGATAACCGGGGTTGCCTGAATTCGGTAATTCTCTTTGTTTCTATTGCCGAACAGGCGGTTTACTACACCGACATCGATGAATTTTGCATCGAGCATCTCAAATACGGTTTCATATTCGTCGGCCTCCAGAAACCTGCAGGAGATATTGAAGTTCTGAGCCATCTCCTTGAGCGCTTGAAAATGGATATCTCCCTGTTTAACTCCGATCTTTTTCCCCTCAAGCTCTATCATGGAGGTAAAATTGACGCCGGCGGGAACATAGAGTTCGGCCCAGTTGGCCATCACGGTTTCATAGGTGTAGTCGACAAACGGCTCCCGCTCTTTGGCATAGGCAACGGCAGGCAGCAGGTCGATTTTTCCGGCTTTGAGTTCAGCAAATATGTCTGCAAAATGACCCGTTACATATTCAAGCTGCCAGCCTTCACTGGCAGCAATCTCTTCCAGGATATCAATAAAAAGGCCTTTTACCCTGCCGTCATCATCTTCAAAGATCGTCGGCTTGTTGTTGTAGACACCAACTTTAAGAACTGTCTTCCCATATACGCTGGAAACAGGGTAAGAAGGGAACGGGAGGAGAACAAAACTGACAAGAAACAGGAAAACGATCAGGATCCGCCTGATTTGACTGTCGGTACTGCTTCCTGCACGCTCAGCAGGTTTTAAGGAAATTATGCTCATTGAGTCAATACTCTATAAAGATTCCATTATACTTTGGTATATGTCAGAAAGGGTGCTATCGTCAAATAGTATTATTGCCTCAATGTAGTGCTTTCAAGGGCAATTTTTCATGATCGGCAGGCGCATCCTGACTATCACTGCCTTGCAGGGACTGGTCTGCGTTGTTCTATCAATTCAAAATGTTGACGGGGGCAATGAGCAATAAAAATAGAACAGAAATAGATGGGGAATTGCTGGGGGTCGTCAAAGATTTTCTGGAAATGGGACATGTCGACAATATCGTGGCGATGTTTCACCGCAATCATGAGTATTATCAATTGACAGGCGCAATTCTTGACGACGAGCGCTTCAATGTCCGTCTCGGGGTCTCCGTTCTTTTTGAAGAACTCAAGAAAAGAGAGCCGGAGGCGCTTGATCAGGCCGTTCCATCACTGCTGCCGCTGCTCAAATCAGAGAAACCGCACATCCGGGGTGAAGCGCTCAGCGTTCTCGGGATCATCGGTTCAGAAGGTGCCCTCGAGGCCGTCAGGACAATGCTTGATGACAGGCAACCCCAGATTTGTGAGATCGCTGCAGACATACTCGCCGAACCAGGTTATCGGCGCGATTGACTGGCAATGGCCGGGGAGCGTTACGCATCGGCATAAAACGGTTCCATCAGGTCGTTGAACGTCAGGTACTTTTCATACAGTTCATCATACTGCCTCGCCACCGTTGGCTGGGGGCTGCGGCGGCTGCTCTTGTCAAGACGCACAAAGCGCTCTGCTATTTCGGCTATGGTTGCCGTGCTGCCTTTCACTGTTTCAAAACACCACAAAGCCTGCAGGGCAGCGCCTGCGGCGCCTGCTTCCCCCTGCTCCAGGCAGACAACATCACAGGTGAAGATATCGGCGACCATCTGCCTCCACAGATCACTTTTGGCCCCGCCTCCTGCAAGCCGCACCTCTCTTGCTTCAATACCATTGCGCCTGATTATATCAAGTCCGTAACGCAGCCCGAAAGTGGCGCCTTCCATTGCTGCCCGGCAGATCATCCCGGGGCGCATATTCAAGCTGTTCATTCCCGTTAAGGTAGCCCTTGCAAGCGGCAGGGACGGCGTGCGTTCGCCGTTAAAATAGGGCAGCAGCAGCAAACCGCCGGCTCCCGGCTCAACAGGCAAGGACTGGCGATTCATCTCCGCCAGATCAAGGCCAAAGAGGTTTCGCACCAGTTCCGTTGCAACCGTCACATTCATTGTGCAGACAAGCGGCAGCCAGCCTCCTGTCGACGAGCAGAAAGCGGCCAGGGCTCCGGCAGGGTCGATAACCGGTCGATCCGAATAGGCGTAGATGGTCCCTGAGGTTCCCAGGCTGACAGTAATCACTCCTTCTTTGACATTGCCGGTTCCAATTGCCGCCATCATGTTGTCGCCGCCTCCGGATGAAACAAGCACATCCCTCGGCAGCCCGAACTCGTCCGCAATCTCTTTTTTAATCTGCCCTGCCGGTTCAACAGAGGAGATCAGCTCCGGCAGGCAGCATTCGAGTTTGCCGCTCGGATCGATGGCTTTGAGCATATCATCGGACCAGCAGCGATTTCTCACATCAAAATATGCCGTTCCGGAGGCATCCCCGCACTCGGTTTTCCTCTCTCCTGTCAGCCAGAAATTAATATAGTCATGGGGAAGCAGCACTGTTGACAACCGGGAATACTGTTCCGGCTCATGCTCCTTGAGCCAGAGTATCTTCGATGCGGTAAAACCGGCTGCCACCTGGTTGCCGATTTTACCGATTACAGCCTGTTCACCACCGGCCCTGTTCGTTATCTTGCGACATTGTGAAACGGTTTCGGTGTCACACCACAGTTTGGCCGGCCGTATGACCTGTCCGTCCGAGTCAAGAGCAACCATGCCATGCTGCTGTCCCGATACGCCGATACCCCTGATATTCCTGCGCTCGACCTCCGGATGGGCAAGCATTTCCCCCAGCACACCGCGACAGGCAACAATCCAGCTTTCAGGGTGCTGTTCCTTTCCTCCCCGACTATTCTCTGTCAGTCCATATCCCTGATAGCTCTGGGCAATGATTCGTCCGCTCTGTTCGCTCAAGACAACCGCCTTTGTGCCCTGAGTGCCGCTGTCAATACCGATATATAAACGATCATTCATAGTCCTCCCTCCTCACGGGACGTCCCGCTTATCCTTTTTTATCCCGACTGATAACCCAAGGCAGGCGAGCAGGGCGCAACGATTGTAAGCTTCACTGACAATCATCTCTTTTTCCTTCTTGAGCAGCCGTTTCAATCGATATTCGGCCTGCGAGGCCAGGGATCGGCTGCCGAGTTCACAGCAATAAACCAGCTCGTGACGCTTTTTTGCTTTGGTGTATTTTGCGCCGCAACGGCCCTTTGACTGGTGCTCGGCCAGGCGCCGCTCAACATCAGTGGAAATACCGGTGTAGAGGCTGTTCGTCTCGTCCCTGAGCAGATATATCGACCAGGCCGGCATACCCGCTCACCTGATCTGATCTGTCAGCGCGGTCTCAACTCGCTGCCAGACTTTGTCGAATGGAAGCTCAAAAAGGCTGGCAGACTCCATTACTGCAAAGCCTGAGTGCTGGATGCCCGTTGAACATGGGGTCGTATGGCCGCCAAAAAGAGCGATCCCGGGGAGACCGAGATGGGCTGCTATATGGGTCGGTCCGGTGTCGTTGCCGATCACAAAAGATGCCTGCTTTACGATTCCGGCCAATGTAAAGATGTCATAATAACCGTCGTCCGGAACCAGCGTTTTCCCGGGGATAGCCTGACACAGCTGCATTTCATCAGGACCGGGGATCGTTACAACCTCTTTGCCGGCCCTCTGCAGCCGCCTCGCCAGCTCCCTGAAATGCGGCCAGCGCTTATGATCATGAGATTTCGAGGCGCCGGGGAAGAGGACGATAAAACCAGGCGCAATTCCAGCGGCCGACAGGACCCGGGTAACATCATCAGCCATCCAGGCGACATCACTCTTTAAAGAATGACGCACGCTCAATCCGGCCGATTGGAGGTGCGCTGCAAAATGCTCAGCTGCGCAGGTCCGTTCCTCATTTCGCTTCAGGTAAACGGAACAGCCCGGGACATCACCAATCCAGCGGGTGGCAGGAAACAGCCAGCGATAATAAAATCGGGTTCTGCCGACCTGCTGCAAATCGTAGACACAACCAAAATTTCTGAGATGCAACCGTTTACGCAGTTTTACCATCTGCAGCGGATTGAACCGTGAAGCGCGCGGATCAATGAAGACCTCATCGATCCAGGGACAGCGCTCCATGTAGCGCTGGTAAGGAGAAGTTGTCATCACCGCCAGGCAGTCTTCACGGTGATTTTCACGAATGTCGCGCAGGGCGCCGTCCGCCTGCACAAGGTCACCGAGTGCACCCAGTTTAATAACCAGTATGGCCGCCATCAATACGCTTCATATGATTTTTCTTCCACCAGCTCCGAGCCTAGCAGTTCGTTGATCCGCTGTTTCAACCGCGCCCTGCGGTCATTCGTTTTATAGACTGAGCGGGCCAGCTCAACGAACCTGCTGCCAAAATTGCCAAGCCGCTCACAGCAGCGAATCTCATCCTCAATATCCCAGAGTGTTTCATTAACCTGCCTCAGCTCTGAGATAAGCAGGTTGAGTTCAGCACTCTGCTGCACCTGTTTCTGGTAAACAGTTTCAAGACGGCTCAGCTCTCGAACGATGTTTCCGCGCTTTTTCTCTTCTGTTATCCGTTCTTTTTTGATCAGCAGGATTGTCAGTTTATCGAGCAGTTCTCCTGCGG
Source organism: uncultured delta proteobacterium (assembly GCA_963696725.1). Classification (GTDB taxonomy): domain Bacteria; phylum Desulfobacterota; class Desulfobulbia; order Desulfobulbales; family Desulfocapsaceae; genus MADRE3. Next base: position 376,872 of record CAVOLI010000006.1, on the reverse strand, counting down.
ACACCGGAATTGACAATGACATGAAATCACCTTCTCTGCAGCATTAAACCATGGTCGGTGGTATACTGCGTTCCTGTATTTGAATGATGTTCTTCAGGGGTGGTTTTTACCATATAAATTTCTTCCTGTCTGCAGCTGAAATTATTACACAAAAATCCTCTTCCATGTACCTAGCACCAGTTACCCGGGCCGGCTCGAGGCGACATGAGATACGCCAGTCATACCTCAATGAAACAGATGGAAGGTATCACTATCGTACTGTTTTTGACCTCGGCAGTGACCCGTCAGTTTACCTGGAAATGCTCTCGGATGACATCTGCTTTTTCTCCGCTGAGCTTGAGGATTGTATCGGCAAAATGACCGATAAAGATCCGACCAGAATACTGGAGGAGCTTCTCTGGAACTTTCTACCGGAAGAGGAGCAGCATCGCCTGAGTCTTTTTAGAAATCGGGGAACAATCAGCGTCCGGCCGCTTTCAGGCAAGGATAAAAAAGCAATCGAGCGCGAGGTCCACCTCTTTGACCGGAGACGTCTCTACTACCTGAGGTACGGGGCTGTTGACCAGTCAAGAATTTTCAGGCTTAACCCCAAACTCTACCGGCCGCTGCTCAGGCAATCAAGAGATGAACGGGAATATTACTTCATGGACCTGGAGAAGGTACTCAAACCCAACGAGATGAGAAGCTACGTCTTTGCCATCTTCGATCTCCAGCGTCATTTCAGCGAATCCTTCTCGGCAACGATGCCGGAGGCTCTCAACCAGCTGGATATCGCCGATCATTTTACCACAGACATCTGTAATCTTAACCGGGACAGCACGTTCTGGTATGGAGACGAGATGAGCATATCTCTCCATGATCACCTGGTCCGCTACATCATCATGTTCTTTGACTACGATTACGGCAGACGCTCACTGCTTGATGATTTTGTACGTGAATTCATGGGAAGGCATCGAGCGTTCAGGTGGCCGGAAAAGAAACCAAAGGTCAGTACCGATGACGCTGCCAGAATATTCGAGACAAGCTGGCAGGATCTGCAAAAAATGAATAAAAGGGATTTAACCCGACTCTTCAGACAGCGGGCTAAAGAACTTCATCCGGATCAAGGGGGCAATAACGAGCGGTTTATTGAGTTGAGCGGGGCCTATGCTTCCCTGCTTGCCCGGAAATAATGGAGCGTTATTGACCAGGCCAGCAATGATCACGCTGCCCGGCACATTCACACCCCCGCACAGAGGAGAACCTCATGTCTATCAGAGCGCTTGCCATTGAACTCTACAGAGCCCAGCAACGGGTCCACCGGCTGCAGGAGCGGTTTGATAAAGCGTCGGACACCGACAGGGACACGCTCCGCCATGAGCTCAGACAGGCAGAGGCGGCCTGCGGCCAACTGCGAAGACTGATGGACGGCAAGAAACAACCGTCTCCTTTTTCGGGCAGTCCTTTCAAAAAACAGTCCGGACCGCGCAACACCTGATGACACAATGAAGGCCCGCTTACCCTGCTGTTCCTCCCAGAACCTTTTGAACCGCACGGCCCAGTTGCTCGATCGTGTATGGTTTCGAGATAAACCCGCCTGCACCCATACGGCAGGATTCCTTCACTTCTTCATTCTCGGAAAAACCGCTGACAAGCAATGCTTTCTGTTTCGGATATAATTTCAGCACTTCCCGGTATGTGGCCCGGCCATTCTTTCCAGGCTCCATGATCATGTCCAGAAGCAGTAGATCAACCGGCCTGGAGCGAAGATAGGCTAATGCTTCCTCACCTGAGGAAACAGCGCTGGCATCATAACCCAGCGTTGTAAGAACTGCCGAAGCAATATCACGCTGGTTCGCCTCATCATCAACAACCAGTACAGAGCCAAAACCGTTGAGGCTGCAGACAGCCGGCCCTGCTAGAGATCTGTCTTCAATTATGCTTTCAGACTGAGGAAAAGAAAGCGTGAAGCGGCTGCCGTGCTGACCGGAATCAACCGCCACAAAACCTTTGTGGTCCTCCATGGTATTCCAAACAACCGTCAAGCCGAGCCCCGTACCACTTCTTCCCAGGACCTTCCTGGTGTAAAATGGCTCGAAAATCCTGTTTAACGAGTCTTTTTCAATGCCGGTGCCATTATCACTTATCTGGAGCGTAGCATACCTGCCTTGTCCCCGGTCTCCGAAAGTCATGTCAGACGCTGTTCTAATGATAATTTCGCCGTTGCCGCCAATGGCCTCGGCAGCATTTGTGGTCAGATTCATGAGGCTTTTCGTCACGTGCACTGGTGAGCAGCATACATATACAGGCGCACTGTTCAACAGGGTGCGGCAAACAACGAAAGGATGCTGCGCCATAAGGTTTTCATGCTGCGGTGAGAGTAAATACTGACAGACTATCTCGTTGATATCACATACCTCTTTGGGAGTGGCGACTCCTCGAGTTATCGTCAATAGATCTGCGACGACCGTTGCCGCACGCTGTCCTGACTCCTGAATCTTTGATAAGTAGTCACGCAAAGGACTGTCCGCAGGCAGTTTCAGCAACAGGAGCTCCGGATAATTTATGATGCCGGAAAGAATATTGTTAATATCGTGAGCGACTCCCCCGGCCATCAAACCGATGGATTCTATTCGTTTTCTCTTGTGCTCTTCCTCCTGAAGCCGCTCCTGCTCTTTCAGATAGGCTGTCATCCTCGAAGATTCTTCCAGCTCCCTGAGGTTTCTATTACTGATATCTTCCAGAAGTTTTTTGTAATAGGCAATTTCCCGGTCCTTCTCAAGAAGCTGCGCTTCAAGGCTTTTGATCTTTTTTTGCATGGCGTTCCAATGACAACTTTGAAATTACACAGAAAAAACAGTCAATACCCCTGTCCAGTCAAGGCCCCTGTTTTCATGCAGAAAGGGGGCAATCTCGACACCGGAGTAGATGCCGAATAGAGGAATGTTGTTTCGGTTCAAAATTTTCTGTATTTCCGCAGCCTCTTCATCTATAATCTCGGACCATTCCGCACTCCTGCCCGCGCAGTCAATATAGAATCCCCATAACGGGGTTTTGCCGCTCTTGACTATCTCATCAATCATAGCTTCCGTATTATTCTTTGCAGATTCAACCATCTTGAGCGGATCACGGAGCATGAACTGAAATTTTGTCCCCTCTTCCAGACCCTCTTCAAAAATTACAATGCCGGACTCATTCTCTGAAGGACCGAGAATGAGTCGATTAACATAGTTCTGTTCGTTAAACTCATCCCAAATCCCTTCCCCGAGATTAACCCCGATCGTTAGACGTTTGAGCGGCGTTTGTTTCTTCCAGCGCTCATTTCCATAAATAGCCGTAATGACTTCCTGGGCCGGACGGTCGTCAATTTCGTGGATAACAGGACCTTCAACTCTGGTAATGGTATGATAAATGCCGTCTTTTGGGGAACATCCATGCATGATTCTCACTTCAGTAGCGAAATCTCCCCGCAGGATCGCTGCCGTCGCACACTGGGATTCGACCCTGTCACCGGCAAACAGCAGTGAGGCGGCAAAATTATAGTCCCCGAGCAATCCTGCACCGATTATTGGAATGTCTCTATCCAGTCCATCGGCAATCCCCTTGATCAGCGGAATGGATGAATTCAGCTGCGGAGGTGCGGTTTCAGTAGGCGGTTTTCTTACCGAGTCATAGAAAAGGAGTACGGTATCCCGCTCACGGACAGACAAGCCGCTTGCCAGATTCCGACCAGTCAGTCGTCCGTCGTCGTCTAATCCGCCGGCGACAGAGACCTGCACCTGCATTGTTGCATCTTCAACAACGACGATTCCCGCCGGGTAACCGGAGTATGAGATGATATTGTTTGTTATGATCCCGACAGAAGATCCACCGAGTACCGGTACGTCTTTGCCCAGAACAGAGTGAATACCCTGCAGCAACTGAAAGCCGTCGACCTCAGATGAACAGAAGGCAAAGGCGATATCCGGTTCTGCTATCTTGCCATCTCGCAACGCTTGCTCAGAAATTCTTACCCCGGACGCAAAGGCATTCATTTCATTGTTAAAGCCAATACCGGCGCGCATTTATCACCTCCTGAGTCCCCATGTGGAGCAGATACCGATTAAATGACTTCCTGGTCAGGTTGTATGCAGATATTCAATGCATGTTCCAGTTATTATCGACAGTCACGAACTTTTATACTAACTCCAATCAAGAATACCAGAAATCAGAATTTTGTCTAACTGACAGTTTTCGCTACGATTAAAACCACAGCTAAGCGCTCCCAAAACGTGCAGATCAGAGATCAGTGCCGCTGATCTCCAGGCAAATTTTCACTGATCCCGCAATGTACTCCGGATACAGGCGGGCCGGACCGCCAGAGCAAAATTCATCGTATATCACCTGTTATTCTGTTACTATATCTGGCACTGCATCGAATAGACAGCGTCATCTGTATTCCTCGCTGCAAAAAATTCGATGAAGCTGACGTCAAACAACGATCCTTACTACTGTTGACTGTGCCGCTAAATCTTCAGGAAAGTCGGTTTGCAGGGTTGCTTTCTGGATAATACCTTTTACCCGCATCGCAGATGATGCTCATCACCGGAGAACCAGTTATGGAAGGTGTACTGCTGCCCATCGTCGTTTTTCTCGTCGTCTACGCCGTCATAACCTTCGAGCTCATGAACAAGGCTGTGGCTGCAATGCTCGGCGTCATGATACTGCTGGCGTTTCATGTCGTTGACGAGCATCAAGCCATGAGTCTGGTGGACGTCGAAACGATCATGCTGCTGCTGGGGATGATGAGCATTGTGGTCATTCTCCGGAAATCGGGTGTCTTCACTCTGTTGAGTGTCAAAATCGCCCAGCTCACCCAGGGGAGCCCCCTGAAAATCCTCATCCTCTTCTCGGCAGTTACGGCGACGATGTCCGCCTTCCTGGATAATGTCACAACGGTACTCATTATCATCCCGATTATCGTCGAGCTCACGGCCGGCATGGGTCTCAACCCGCGCCTCTTCGTGATCAGCCAGGCAATCATATCCAATATCGGCGGAACGGCCACCCTGATCGGCGACCCCCCCAACATTATCATCGGATCAAAGGTGGGGCTCACCTTTAACCAGTTTGCCATCAATCTCTTCCTGCCGGTTATCGTCTCTCTGGCTCTGGCCCTGCTCTATATCTGGGCGGCAAACCGGGAAGTGTTTCGCCCGGTCAACACAAGCCTGGCGAAGTTATTTTCCATTCAACTCCTTCTGGAAAAAATTCGCCTGGATTTCCTGAATACGCCTATAGATCGGATCCTCCTCACCAAGAGCGTCATCTGCCTGGCGCTTGCCATCGGGCTTTTTGTTACCCAGACACTCACCGGTCTCTCTCCCGGCGTCGTGGCCATGCTGGTGGCCATGCTGCTGTTCAGCATTTCCGGTGTGGACGTCGAACAGATGCTGGAGGAGATCGAATGGAGTACGCTGCTTTTTTTTATCGGTCTCTTCATCCTGGTAGGCATTCTCGAGAACAAAGGCGTTATCGAGTGGATCGCCCATAACGTCTTCCTGAAGATCGGCGACAACCCCTACGTCGTTGTCCTGACCGTATTGTGGGTATCAGGCATTGCCTCCGGCTTTCTCGACAACATCCCTTTCACCATTACCATGATCCCGGTGGTACGCCTGATGCTGGAAACTATCCCCATACCTCATGATATTCTCTGGTGGGCACTTGCCCTTGGTGCCTGTTTTGGGGGCAACCTGACAATGATCGGTGCTTCGGCCAACATCGTCTCGGTCGGCATGGCAAAACAGTCGGGTGTGAAGATCAGCTTTCTCGAATTTATGAAGACCAGCGCCATCATCACCCTCGTCTGTCTCTGTGTCGCTTCCGCTTACCTGACCCTCTACCTGTGGCTGACCCTATGAACAAGAGTGAAAAGGAAAATCTGGACCAGTTGTTTCTCTACCACGGCACGGCCTTAGGCGCAGCTCGCACCACAACAATGGCCCTCAATGCGCTGATCAGCGCTTTTGAACAGCTGGATTGCGGCAAGGAGGGCATCATGCAGCGCTATGATGAACTGGCTGCGGATATTCGTACTCTGCGCCCACGGATTACCCCGCTCATTCATATGCTGGAACAGTTCGAAGAAGAGATTCGCCCGCTTCTGGAGGCAGAAAACAGCGTCCTGCGGGATGAGGCCATCAAGATTTTGAGAAACAAGGTAAAACTCTACCAATCGCGGGCTGAACTGGTCGTGCGTCACGGCATGCAGTTCATCGAAGATGGCGACGGCATCGTCGTACATTCAGCAAGTTCAGTGGTAACCAACATACTGCTCCAGGCCAAGCAGATCCTGCTCAAGGATTTCAACGTGATCGTACTTCAGCTGGACCCGGTGCGCACACCCCAGGTTGCCTTTACCCTCCACCAGGAGGAAATTCCGCACATAGTAATTCCGGCATTCAACCTCTGCCATTATCTTGACCAGGCCAACAAAATCCTGCTGGGGGCGGTGAGCGTCACCAGGGATTTAAAAGTTGTGGCGCCGGTGGGTACCAGTGCGACCCTGAGCCTCTGCCGTTTCAATAACATCAAGAGTTATCTTTTTGCCAACTCCTTTCATTTTTCTCACGGGCTCGGGGATTCACAGCGAATTCACCGAGAGAAAAGAGATGTGGCCTCCTCACGGTCCACCTACCAGCTGACAACTCACTCCCACGATCTCGTGGACATGGATCTCATTGACGTCCTGGTTGACGAAGACGGGGTCGTAGACAACGAACGTTTGTGGGCCTTTGCCGGCTGACACTCCTTTTATCCTGCAAGCTTTGTCAGAACGAAGCGCATCGCCAGAAAACTTGTGACCAGCAAGGTCAGGATTCCCAGCACGTTGATGAAAAATGAGTTGGGAGCGCGGTTTTTCAGAGCCGTTCTGTTCAGCAGGTAGAGGATGATGGCGAGAATGACCGGAGTCCCGGTCAACCCGAGAGCGAGCATCAGGGGCAGCAACAGATAGAAGCTTGTTTTGATAAACGGGCCGAGCATGCTCAAGCCGCAGCCAAACAGGATCACAGCGCTGAAACGCCTGTCCCTGACACTGAGGTTCCAGTTCATCTTATCTGCCAGAAAGAAGGCGCCGGCAAGAAAGGTTGGTGAAATTGTTGAAAATGCAGCGGTAAACAGCCCAACCAGGAAAACCGTCATGGCACTGTTGCCGAGCAGCGGCGCCAGGGCGAGCGCCGCATCGGTTGCGCTTTTTACATCTACCTGGTTGGGGTGCAGGACAGCCGCCGAGACAAGAAAAATGGCAACACTGTAGAGACCAAAGGCTACGCCCATGGAGAGCAGTGTATCAAAGCGGGCGAGACCGAGATCACTGACCTGCCAGCGGCGGGCGTTGACGTTATAGGTGTGCATACCGATAATAGTGATGTGCACCGCTCCCCCCATAATTGCAGCAGCGAGCAGGGCCGACTCCATGCCTGCAGGAAAGCGGGGAATCAAGCCATGAACAAGCCCGGCAAAATCCAGGCGTGACATGAACAGCACAATGACAAAGCAGGCGACCACACAGCCCACCAGCAGTTTGCACAGGGACTCAAACCACCGGTAACCGCCGCCTACCAGCAGGGCGCCTATCAGCACGCCGAACAGCACGCCCCAATAGGGAGAATCAACGCCGGTCAGCACCGATGTAATCCCGGCCAGGGCATTCATCAGCACCATGGCCGCCAGCCACGTTGCAGCAAGGGCGTCAACAGTCAAAATCCAGGCCCAGGTTTTCCCCAGATGCTCCTCGGTCGTTCTGATGATGCCCTTGCCGCTGAGCACGCCGATTTTTGCGGCCAGATATTGGGCCGTTGTGCCGAACAGGGCACTGAGTACCACAACCCATAAGAGATGATATGAATAGCGCGCCCCTGCTGTTGAGACACTGGCAAGCGTTGCCGGACCGCAGGCCACCGCGCTGATAATCCAGGCCGGGCCCATCTTTTTCAGATAATCTTGTATCCTGCCGGTCATGGTCCAACTGTCTCCACTGCTTCTTGCTTCAACTCCACATCAGATTGCGTTTTGTCTATCTGCCTCGCTCCTATTTCAGGACACTCGCCACACCAATTGTGTGGTTCAAGGCACGTATTCTGGCGGTGATATCTGCTGACTGATTAATGTCCGAGATAACGGCAAAATAATGAGCGCCGGCTTTGAAAACCCGGTCAATATTAGCATGCCCGATGCCGCCAATAGCAACGACAGGTATCCGGGTTGCATCGACAATACGTCTGAGTTCTTCCAGCCCAATCAGCTGAGCATCGGATTTTGTAACCGTGGGGAAAACCGCGCCGGCTCCCACATATGCCGCCCCTGCATTCTCCGCATCCAGCGCTTCAACGGTATTCCGTACCGAAACGCCGATAATCATTCCCGGAGGCGCCGCTTTGATGACCGAACGATAATCAGAGTCGTCCTGCCCCAGATGCAGCCCGTCAGCACGTATATCAAGGGCGATATCCACCCGGTCATTGATGATCAGCGTTGCCGGTTCCGGGAACCTGCGTATCGTCATCTGCATCTCTTCTGCAAGTTCGCGAAAAGCGCTGTCGTTTAAACCTTTTGCCCGCAGCTGGATGATCCGTGCGCCGCCATCAAGAAGAGAGCGACAGAGGGGCAATGAATCGGCAAAACAATAGAGGGCACGGTTTTTGCGGCTGAAAACAGGAGAATCCGGTTTCATCATTTCTCTCGTGCGCTTCGGTTTTTCATCTGCTTGAAAAGTGGGCCTGCCGTCCGTGGCTTTCAGGGTTCAGGCCGGTTACCATCTGTTTCTCTTGTCTGGCTGTCGTTCTATACAACTTGTTGACAAACATAAAGAAAAAATATCGATGAAGGTTCAAAACAAGATCTCCTGACCCCGGGGTTCAGGGACGCCTCACATTCACCTGCAGGTTGTTTTTCGAACGTTTCTGAATATCATTTGACAGCAAGAAAAGCTCCAGAGGTTTTGCCGGAAGCAAACCGCACGCTTTCATCCATGTGAACAGGAGACGTCAGTTTCGGCTGTTCACACACTTTGTATTGATTGACAAAACAAACAGCTAGATGCTCTATTTGAAATAAAAAAAACGGAGGACAGCTGTGAAATCGTATCGCAAGGAACTGTTTCTGGAGGTGCCGACGAGAAGGGCCTTTGTCAATATTACTCCCGAGGTCGAAAAAGCTCTGGCAGAGAGTGGCATAAAAGATGGGATTCTGCTCTGCAATGCCATGCATATCACGGCCTCGGTATTCATCAATGATGATGAATCCGGCCTCCATCACGACTATGAAGTCTGGCTTGAAAAGCTTGCCCCGCATGAACCGGTAAGCCAGTACCGCCACAATGGCTACGAAGACAATGGTGATGCGCATTTAAAAAGGCAGGTCATGGGCCGGGAGGTTGTCGTCGCTATAACCGATGGCAAACTTGATTTTGGTACCTGGGAGAGAATTTTTTACGGTGAATTCGATGGCCGCAGGAAAAAACGGGTATTGATAAAGATCATCGGCGGGTGATCCTGCAACGCCTGCAGGGTTTGGGGCAAGGCGCCGCCCCTGGCGGCCGGAGACCGGGGCACGTGCCTGTCAGTAAATGCGCTTGGCAAATTTCTGTGGTCTGATTTCGACGGCCTTACGAAACTGCCTCAATCGATCCTGCACTTTTCGACGTGATTTCAGCAAATGGGCCTGCAACCCTAGTCCGCTCTCGTCTGTATTCTGGCGGTGAAGTGATTCGAGGATACTGAGATGCTCTTCGATAAACTGGTCATCACCCTCGAGAGGGACCTCCTTGGAGGCGACGATATGCTTGCTGGAAATCAACCCGGCCTTTGCCGATTTAAGGGCCACCATGGCAACCTGATTGTCAGCGTAGTGCAGCAGTCTTTCATGCATGTTGCGGATAGGGTGAAGCGGCTGGAAACAATTAATCCAGAAGCCCCGGTTGATCGCCACCTGAGGACATTTGATCCCCGCATTGTGGAGCAGGTTGTCATTAAGCTTGCAGACAATGACGATACCGTGCCAAGAAAAGGAAACCGGGTGGCGATGGAAGAAGCCCCTTAATAAAAACGCGGGGAGTGGCTTGTCACCTCGAGCCGGTTTCCGGGGTGCTATCAGGCAGAGCGGACTTCTTTTGAAAATCTCATCTCGATTACTTAGAAACTCTGGTCGACAAGCCATGAGCAGGATAATACACAGAGAATGGGGAGACAATCACAATGATTTTTGATCGATTTCAGATGCATGACAAAGTAGCTGTTGTCGTGGGAGGCACCGGAGGAATTGGTGGTGCCATAGCACGTGGTTTGGCAGAGGCGGGAGCCGATGTTGTGGCAACCAGCCGCAATGGAGAGAAAGTACATGAGATCACTGCGCAGATTACCTCGATCGGCAGAACGTCCCTGGCGATGCCGACTGATGCCACAAATGAAGATGATATGCGCCTCTTCTCCGAGCAGGTCCTGGCATTTTACGGAAAAGTCGATATTCTCGTCAATGCTGCCGGCATCAATATCAGAAAACCCATTGTTGATATGGCTTACGAGGATTGGCGCAGGGTCATGCAAACCAATCTTGACAGCGTTTTCCTCGGTACCAAATATTTTGCCCGGAGCATGATCACGAGGAAATACGGCAAGATTATCAATATCGGTTCTCTCAATTCGGTGATTGCCTCAACCAATTTGAGTGCCTACGCCGCCAGCAAGGGTGGCGTTGTCCAGTTCACCAAAGCCGCAGCCGTTGAGCTGTCACGGCATAACATCACCGTGAACGCCCTGCTGCCCGGATATTTTGATACGGAAATGACCGCGCCGGTCATTTCGAACAGTAGTACCTGCCAGAAAATTATTGAGCGAACCCCCATGAGAAGGATAGGCTCGCTTGACGAGTTGATTGGAGCGGTGATTTTCCTGGCTTCCGAAGCGTCTCGATTTGTCACAGGCGAAACCCTCGCTGTTGACGGCGGATTTCTGGCTTTTGGAGTTGACCTCACATCGGAACAATGAGCCCGCAATCTGCGAATCAATACGCTGCCATCAAGAAAGCACAGGCAGAGAAACACGAACAACAGCACGGTAAGGTGGTTTTATACCTGTTGTCCAGAATGCATTTTCCCTCAAGGAGTTCTCTGATCAGCATCGCGGGCCGGCCATGGATCCTGTGGCCTTGTCACAGCGCGCCGGATCTCATTGGAAACCAAGAGATTATGCGTGAGCACAAGACTTTCCTTTCCCGGCCAGTCAAGAGAGGCTGCAGCGGCAGTCAATTCTGCTCAAGGTAAGAACTTCTGACAAATTTCTGCCGCGGGTAAACTGTCTATTTTTTCCGAAATTTCGGAATAATTTCCACGAATACAGATAATAATCCATGAAAATCATGCGCTTTCTTGTCTGTTCACACAAAAAAGTGCGCTGAAGACATTGCAATTAAAGAGCATTCCAAAAATGACAAAACACATCAAAACAGGAACTTAAATTGCATGGTGTTGTTAGGTATTTTTTGTTTACCCAGGTAAAACAATCACGACATTTCATCCTTGCCTCACGAGGAAGAAATGTCTTACTTGTATACTGGCCGCAGATAGTTCGAGTCAGAAACAAAGGTAGGGCACAGTTTTTCAGAACCACCAGGAAGTCATTTTTCTGCTTTTATATTAAATATTTACAGGACAACGACAGCAGGATTATTATTGTTGTTCTGATTTGATATTTTCTGTCAAAGAAAAAACCGACATCTTTTGTATAACTGGGGGAGAGAAAACTATGACCAGGGGAAAGATACCGCATACCGTACCGATATCATTATTTTTCCAGTGCATCACAAAACTGCAGCCCAGCAGTATAAGGAGCTCAGTTCTAATCTTTCCGTTCTTAGTCGTACTGTTTTTGGCGCTGTCGTCCACCACAACCCACGCGGCGTCCTGTGATCAATGGGTTGCCGAAATGGTTTCTGCAGAGGGCCAGGTAGAAAGCAGGCTGGTTGGAGAAACCCAGTGGCAGCAGGTAGGTCTGGGCGATACCTTCTGTGCCGGCGACATGATCAGAGTCCTGGAAAACAGCCGTGCCGACCTAGCTTTTGCCAACCAGCCGTTGTTGCGCCTCGATCAGAATTCAACCATCACCCTGGGGGCTATCAAGGAAGAAAGCTCAGGTCTTGCCGGCCTGCTCAAGGGAGCGGCCAGCCTTGATCTTGTTCAAGGCGTGGCCCACTTCTTCAGCCGCCTCCCGAGGAATCTGGAAGTCCGTACCGGCTTTGTAAATGCCGGTGTTGAAGGCACCGAGTTCCTGGTCGCAGTTGATGATACCAAAACCTCGATAACGGTATTTGAAGGAAAGGTCATGGCGGCCAACAGCGCCGGCAGTCTCGGCCTTACCAGCGGCCAGTCGGCTGTAACAGAAAAAGGCAAGGCTCCGGTATTGCAGACTGTGGTAAATCCGCGTGATGCGGTACGCTGGGCCCTGTATTATCCTCCGGTAATCTTTGGTACCTGATCCGAATACATTCGATCAACCAGGCGGCACAGCTCCTCGCGGTAGGCAGGGTGGACGAAGCGAGAGCCTCGATACAGCAGGCTCCGCAAAACAGCAGCGGTCTGTCCCTGCTGTCCATCATTGCGGTTGTCCAGAACGATAAGGAAAAAGCGCGTAATCTTGGCCGATCAGGCCGTTGCTGCTGACCCTGCATCCTCAACCGCCAGGATCGCGCTGTCCTATGCCCAGCAGGCAAGTTTTGATCTGCCGGGAGCCCGGGAAAGCCTTGAAAAGGCAGTTGAACTGGCGCCAGACAATGCCCTTGCCCTGGCGCGGCTGGCTGAAATCTACTCATCCTTCGGTGAGCTGGACAAGGCGCTTGAAACCGCACAAAAAGCCGTCTGCAATTGAGCCCAACCTTATCCAGGACGCAGACTGTCCTGGGATTTGCCTATCTCACCCAGATCAAAACCGCCGAGGCACGAGAAGCCTTTAACACGGCCATCAAGCTCGACCAGGCGGACTCCCTGCCCCGCCTTGGACTGGGGCTGGCAATAATCCGTGACGGTGAACTCGAGGACGGCAGACGGCAGATCGAGATTGCTGCCAGCCTCGATCCCAACAGTTCGATTATCCGCAGTTACCTGGGCAAGGCCTACTTCGAGGAAAAGCGAGCCGGACTCGACGGCCGCGAGTATGCCATGGCCAAGGAACTCGACCCCAACGATCCCACCCCCTGGTTCTACGATGCCATCCGCAAGCAGACGGAAAACCGGCCGGTGGAGGCACTGCACGATCTGCAGAAGGCCAACGAGCTCAATGACAACCGGGCCGTCTACCGTTCCAAGCTCATGCTCGACTCCGACCTTGCCGCCCGCAGCGCCAGCCTGGCCAGGATATACACCGATCTCGGTTTCCGGCAGCGGGCCCTTGCCGAGGGCTATAACTCGGTAAACACCGACCCGAGCAACTACTCGGCCCATCGATTCCTGGCGGATTCCTATTCAGCCCTGCCGCGTCACGAGATCGCCAGGGTCAGTGAACTGCTGCAGTCCCAGCTGCTCCAGCCGCTGAACCTGACCCCGATACAGCCCTGGCTTGCGGAGAGCAATCTTCCCGTCATCACCATGGGTGGCTCGTCCGAGGCTTCGTTTAACGAGTTCAATCCGCTTTTCAACAGGGACCGTGTCGCCTTTCAGGCAGGCGCGCTTGCCGGAGAGAACAGCACTTTCGGAGGGGAAGCCATTGTCTCGGGAGTCAAACAGAAGACGTCCTTCAGTGGCGGTTACAGCAAGGCTCAAACGGATGGTTTCCGGATCAACAACGACCAGGAAGATGACATTGCAAATGTCTTTGGGCAGATGGAGCTCAGCTACAAGACCTCCATCCAGATGGAGTATCGCTACAGAAACACGGACAAAGGGGATACGTCACAGCTCTTTTTTGAAGATGATTTTCTGCCAGATCTCCGCCAGGAAGACGAGACAAATGTCATTCGCCTGGGTTTCCGCCACAGCTTCTCACCCGGCTCGGATCTTATCGGTAACTTTTCCTATCAGGACAAGAATACACAAGCAAAATATAACTTTGACATTCCTCCATCCCCGGAGTCCCCGCCTCTTCAGGATGTGTTCACCATAAAAGGGGATGAGAAAGGATTAAACGGTGAACTTCAGCATCTGTTCCGTTCGGACCGTTTCAGTATTACATCCGGAATAGGCTATGTCGATATTGATGGGGAATTTACTTATATCGACGATTTTTATGATCCAACCGTTTCACCTCCATTTTTACTGTTTTCAGACTCTTTCGCAGACGAGGCGGATGTGCAGCATGGGAATCTTTACCTCTATTCAAATATTGATGTGATTGAAAACCTGACGGTAACGGTCGGTGCCAGTGGTGACTTTTATGAGGATGAAGATTTCGATAAGGATCAATTAAACCCGAAATTTGGGATTACCTGGTCTCCTACTGCCGACACGACGGTGAGGGGTGCGGCGTTTTCCACCGTAAAACGAACGCTTATTACCAACCAGACCCTCGAACCAACCCAGGTTGCAGGGTTTAATCAGTTTTTTGATGATGCAAACGGGGCCGACTCATGGTGCTACGGCCTGGGGGTCGATCAGAAATTTGGCAGCGACGTCTACGCAGGAGTGGAGTTTTTCAGAAGGGACTTGAGTGTCCCGTATCTGTTTTTTGCTCCACCTCCAGCTCCGCCGGAACCCCAGGCGGCTGAGTCTGACTGGGAGGAATCCCGTTTCCGTGCCTATCTGTACTGGACTCCAAACAAATACCTTGGGCTCAGAGCCGAGTATCTGTACGAGGAGTATGACAGGTCTGAGGATTCTGTACTGAACCTCACAACTCACCGCCTGCCGCTTGGCATCAGTTATTTTCATCCTTCAGGGTTGACCGTTGATTTTAAGGGAACGTATTACGATCAGACCGGCGACTTTGTGCGCCAGGATGCGATGGATCCAACAGACTCTACTCCCGGCGATGATCAGTTCTGGGTGTTTGATATTTCCCTGAGCTACCGGTTACCAAAACGCTACGGTTTTATAACGGTTGGTGCAACGAACCTGTTTGATGAGGAGTTCAATTACCACGATACGGATATACAGGGGAATTCCATAGAGCCGAGCCGGATGATCTATGGACAACTGACTTTGTCTTTTTAAGGGGCTGATAAAGAAGATTTATTAGCTTTTAATTCAATGAAGAAAAATACTTTTCTTAAAACAAAGGAGGGCAAGATGAAGAACAAAACAATGAGATACTTTTTATTAGCTGGTATGTTTCTATTTTTTGCCGGTACAGGTGGTGCATGGGCGGAATCTTGTGCGGTGCCGACGAGTTGCACAACAGGTTCAGGATGGACTATTGAGTTGCTTGGAGTTACCCAACAAC
Organism: uncultured delta proteobacterium; assembly: GCA_963696725.1. Taxonomy (GTDB): domain Bacteria; phylum Desulfobacterota; class Desulfobulbia; order Desulfobulbales; family Desulfocapsaceae; genus MADRE3. Next base: position 361,486 of record CAVOLI010000006.1, on the reverse strand, counting down.
CCGCTGAAGTGTGTGAATCAAGCTGGGAAGGTATGATAGAGTGCTATCTATGGGAGTATAGTTCACAACTCGTATGGAAATACATCAGGGCTTACCCAACTGCTTCTCACAATTCCTACCACTGTGGTGGCGAGGAACCATTGTTCGCGGCGCAGGATTTGTACCCTCCAGGTGTCGGAGACCCAACATCAAAGTTAGGCTTGGATATTCTAACATATCTGTCGCAAGATTTGAACCTAATAATACAGGTGGACTTTTTGCTTCTATAGCCCTGAGAAAACAATGGCAGAGGCCACTGTTGCCGTTTCTGTAAAAAAGGTGATGGCTCTTGCATAATTGGAGGACCAAGTCATTCCTGCTATGAGGAGCCTGAAGATATTTTAACGCTCTCCTCTACGGAGTTCATTTCCACCTATGATGATAACACTGGACTAAAATTTTTAAAATTACGAGAGATCAAAATACCAAGTGCATAACAGATGCAATTCTCAAGTCAGTAGGTAACAACACCTGGGTCTGGATTTCCGGACGCCGGGTATGGAGATAACGGCAGATTTTTTAGAATCCAATATATCCATAAAAAGTTGGTATGGCAGCATGCCTGGCTGGATCATTGTATGGTCCAGCCATATCAATGGTATCAATGGTTACACTACAACAGCCAAGAGCGAGAGAGGGTGAGATGAAGACCAAAACAATGAAATGCTTAATATTTGCTGGTGTGTTTCTATTTTTTTCCAGTACGGGTAATGCGTGGGCGTCAACAGTACCACCAGTGCCAGCAGACTGCGAATTACCGAACTGTTGTATAGCGAAAATTGGCTTCAATGATTTCTCTCGCGTTGAACTAATTGGTGGCCCAACCCTAGCTGAGGGGGCATGTGATCTTCGTATCTGCCTACGGCGAGGAGGTTACAGTGGAACCATGCTATGAATATGAGTATAGAACTACAATACCAAAATTATACTCAAGATATGATCCTGAAGATCATATCTACTTCACATTTCCTAACAATCCTGTTAAAGAAGTTCTTATTGGAGGAGAAGATCTCGTAAAGCTGTATAGCCCGGTGAAGGAGTTGTCTTGTGGCCAAAGATATCTATCAAATCTTCGTCGCCAAGTTTCTTCTTCCGGAAGCGAATGAGTTCAAGATTTATTCTAATGTAGACCAGATGTCTCTTGCAACTGTCGGCCTGCAGTCTGGTCTAACAAGTTGGAAGTTGCGGCATTTATGGACCTACCCCCAATATACGACCCAAGCGAGATTTTTACTCTTTCCTCTACAGAATATCATTAACACTTCAGATGGTAAATTATTTAAAATCATTAGAGATGCAAATACCCAGTGCATCATAGATGCATATGAATGCGAAGACGCGCCTGATTGTGCTCAACCTCGCCAACTTAGATCAGATCCAATCGGGGAGGTAATACAAGTTACGAATGATGGCGTTGAACGCCTGGGGAATGGGTCGGCAGTACCAATCAGAAGTGCAATGAAGCATTTGCTCAAGTCAGAAGGGATCAATACCTGGTATTTATTTCCGGACGCTAGGTGTGGAGATAACGGCAGATAGCTGAGAAAGTACTAAAACCATAAATAGTTCAAGTATGGCAATAAACGTGGCTGGGTCATAGTCTGGCCCAGCCACAACAATTTTCTAACCGGCTACTATAAAACAACCACGTGTGAGAGTGAGTGGTCGTAAAAAAATACCTGCAACATTTCTCTTTCCAACAGCTAAAAAAAGCCTGGCAGCAGGGCAGTCCCCCGCCTGCCCAAGGCCTTTTTCCTCGGCCTTGCTGTCGGCATCACTCGGCCTGCTGATCAGCCCGTTCCACGTTGCCCTGAACCTTGAGGAAAATAGTGGCCTTGGTCTGCTGTTTAAACTAAGAGGAGCCAGGAGTGCTCCCGAAGACGTTGTCGTCGTCAGTATAGACAAGCAGTCCTCAGATCACCTCGATCTACACAACAACCCGGATAAATGGCCGCGATCCCTCCATGCCCGCCTGGTTGACAACCTCAAACGGGAGGGGGCAAGCGTCGTCGCCTTCGATGTTCACTTCATTGAGCCGCGTGTGGCGGAAGATGACAAGCTGTTTGCAGAAGAAATCGGCCGGGCCGGAAACGTTATCCTCACGGAATCGCTGGTGCCGCGTGAACTGTCTACCTCTGAAGACGGAAAGGCGAATACCGGCTACCACAATATTGTCAAGATTGTCAAACCGATTGATCTCTTTGCGGAACCGGCAGTTGCCACCGCACCATTTACCCTGCCACGAATTCCCTTCAAGGTAAACCGTTACTGGACGTTTCAGACCGGCTCAGGTGATGCGCCGACCGTGCCGGTGGTGACCTTCCAGTTTGTCAACCTGGAACTCTATGACGAATTCGTGCGGCTTCTTGAAAAAACAGATCCGGGCCTCGCCGGTCTGTTGCCTGCCGATGTTCATGAAGTGAGCGAAAGCGGCAGACCTGGTTAAAGTAATCCGGCAGATCGGGGAGCTTTTCCAGGCTAACCCTGAACTGGAGCAGAAGATGCTCACCCAGCTGCAGGAAATCCCGGCACCGGAAATGGAGATGGAAACCAGGCACCTGCTGGAGTCGCTGATCAAGATGTACGGCGGGCCCACCAGCCGTTACATCAATTACTATGGTCCTCCCCGTACCGTTACCACCATCCCCTATTACCAGGCGCTGCAGATCAGGGACGGAATGTATGACGGCAGGCCCATGAATCTCAGGGGTAAGGCTGTGTTCGTTGGGCTCTCAGAAATCATACTGGCAGACCGGAAGGACAGTTTCTACACGGTCTATTCCCGCGGGGACGGCGTATTTGTCAGCGGCGTGGAGATCATGGCCAGCGTCTACGCCAATATCAGAGATGATAGGCCGGTGCACCCCATAGATCTCAAAGCCAATATTCTGCTCATTCTTCTCTGGGGCATCCTGCTGGGTATCGCCTGCCGCATATCAAGCCTGAGGTTTGGCCTGATTACTACTGTGGGCCTTGGTATTTTCTATTTACTGGGCGCTTTCTATCTCTTCAAAGCCGGAGATATCTGGACCCCGATCACGATACCGCTGTTTTTCCAGGCTCCGCTGGCTTTCATTGGCGCCGTGACCATTGAGTATGCCCATCTCATTAAGGAGATGATCGGCAAACTGCGCATGGAAAAGGATCTCTCCCAGGCCCGGGATATCCAGATAAGCATGCTGCCATCCTCCTGCCCGGAGATCCCGGGATACAAGATCGCCGCCTGTTCCACACCGGCACGCGAAGTCAGCGGCGATTTCTTCGATTTTATCGATATCGACGAGAGCCGGCTCGGATTTGTTATTGCTGACGTTACCGGGAAAAGTGTTTCCGGCGCCCTGGTGATGACTGCTGCAAAAAGCGTCTTCCGGCTGCTCTCCGAAGAAAAGATGGCGGTCAGCGAAATCATGAAACGGGCAAACCTGCAGATAAAAAAAGATATCACCAGGGCACAGGGGATGTTTGTGGCATTGCTCTACGCCGAGTTGAATATCGGGGAAAAAACCATAGGATTGTGCAGTGCCGGCCAGACCCAGCCTATCCTTCTCTCAGCCAAAACCGGCGAGGCCGTGCTGATAGAAACTGAAGGGGATGCTTTCCCCCTTGGTATTGTCGATTTTGCGGAATACGAGGAGACCAGGCTGACACTTGAAACCGGCGACGTGATTCTTTTCTATACGGACGGCGTGGTCGAGGCAATGAACAAGGCGGAAGAAATGTATGGCTTTGATCGATTCCTCTCTGTAATCAAGTATAATCAGGGGCTGGAGGTAGAAGCGTTCCTGGAAAAACTGGTTGACGATGTAAATGATTTTGTCGGGAAGGCTGAACAGCACGATGACCTGACAATAGTCGTTATGCAGGTTAAATAAATTCACTCACAACTATGTTTTGTCATAATGGACAGAGTGGATTATGATGGCACTATTCCCTATCATATAAAAACAGCATGAATAAAAAAAATATTACTTCACTTGAACGAGGGAACCTACTCATGGAAAAAGTGACAGAGTTGCAACTGCCAAACACTCTTGGTTCAGAAAAAATAGCTATGGAGAAAGTTACGCTCCTTGCAAAGAGCATGGGGTTCGAAAATGACCGAATTGAAGACCTGAAAACCGCCATTGCCGAAGCCTGTACAAACGCAATGGAGCATGGGAATCAGTTTGACCAGAACAGCACCGTTGGGGTAATTCTCACTGTCAACGACAATTCACTGAAAATTCTCGTGCGAGACCAGGGAAACGGCATTGATCCGGAAAAAATTCCAAAAACGATAATCACCGAAGAAGGGTTTCCTACCCCGGAGTCCAAATTGGGAATGTATCTTATCAGCAACCTCGCAAATGAATTTTTTTATGAAAATAAGCCTGGAATCGGCAATGAAGTAACCATGTTATTTTATCTGGAAAAATAATGTATATCATTCTTATTACATTTATATACAACTAACGGCTGGAGGCTCGAAACGTGAGTAACACTATTGAAGTTTCAGTAAAGAGAATAAATGAAATTCCAATTATTGATATTAAAGGTGATGTTACTGCGGTGACTGGAGTTGAGGTGAAAAATGCATATGAAACGCTCAGTAAAGAAGGTTCCATGAAGATTGTATGCCATTTTGAGCCTGCATGTTACATCAACAGCGGTGGTCTTGCCTTTTTTATAGAGATCGCCTCCGAGAGCAGGAAGAAAAAGCAGCAGGTGTGTATCTGCGGGCTTTCCGATCATTTTTTAAAGATTTTCAAAATGGTTGGTCTGACTCGCTGTTTTGAGATCCACACCTGCCAGGAAGACGCGATGAAAAGCCCTTAGATCTTTTTTCCCACCCCTGTTTCCGAAGGCCGGAGAATCTATTGTCAGCTCTACTGACAGATGAATAGCAATATGATTACAATGAATTTAATGGAGGCACGCCAGGCGATCTGCTCAACAGACATTGTATTTGATTACGTGAAAACCTCGCATACGGGATAAGGTTCCCCTTTGCCGACCGTTTCAGGAGACACCAGTGCATCACCCGTTACAAAATGAACCTCTAACTTAGGCACTCTATCTATCACAGGATGGCCTGGAACGATGAGTCAGCTTTTCATCAAACAGCAATCAATGCTGAAGATACTTCAGATTATCGTCCTTTTCGTCGGGGCGCACAGCGTCACCCTCGGCATCATTATCTATTTTTTTACCGACAATTTTTACCAACTTCTTCTTGGCGAGCCCATTGCAGACACTTTTTTTGTCAGGCAGTCCGGGCTCTTCCTGTTTCTCTCCGGCCTGTTCTACCTGTTTCCCCTCAAAGATATTTTTCGCCACCACCAGTTGATCCTGCTGACCATTCTGTCGAAAGTGCTTGCCGTTATTTTCCTTACGACAAACGCGCACCTGACGCCATCAGCACCCATGATCTTTCTTACCGCAGCCAGTGATGGCTCCATGGCAATAGCCCTTTCCATCCTTTACTTCATGTGCCGGCAAAGAGATCTGTTGAGACAGACGTAATGACTCTGGAAAGCCAGTGGAGACTTCACCATGAATGATGACAAACGCATCGGCGACTACATTCTGGAAGAAGAGATCTGCTCCGCTGACGTCGTGCACCAGGCCCTTGCCAGGCAGGTGGCCCTGAAAGAAGACGGTATTTACAAACCTCTCGGTTCAATTCTTGTTGAAGATTTTAGTATCGATACTGAGAGACTGTATTCCTGTATCAGCAGGATGTACCTCGACATCCTGCAATCCAGCGAGACCTTCAGCAGCTTCAAGGAAAAACTGCTTGCCCAGATTGTCTTGAAGGTAACACAACAGGTTTTCTTGGAAAATTCCGTTATTTTCGAAAAAGGAAGTTCGAGTGGCTGTTTTTTCGTCATTATGTCTGGCGAGGTCCAGGTATACGTGGAAACTGAAGAAGGCGAAGAGCACCAGCTGACGCTGCTGAAACCCGGAGAAAGCTTTGGTGAAATAGCCCTGCTGACAGGCGGACAGCACACGACATCTGTCAAGGCCACCCGGCCAACCAGCCTTTTGATGCTCTCGAAACAGGATTTTGAGAGCTTATGTGATGAGTTTCCTGAAATCACCAGGGAGTATGTCAAGATACTCGCAAGGCGGGTTGCCAGAAACACTGAGGATCTGGTCAATGCTGCAGTCAACGAGCGGGCCTACCAGCAATTTGTCAGCCAGGAAGATCAACTCTCCATAGCTGATGTGATCGGCGAGACCCGGACTATTGAAAACCTGCGGAAAAAAATCGCCGATGCGGCACGTAACGAAAACCCGACCCTCATCATTGGCGAGAAAGGTACTGAGAAGCTGGCGGTGGCGGCAGAAATGCACCGAAGCAGCCGTCGCTCTTCCAAATCATTCATGTATATGGATGCTGAAGACGTTTCCCTGAACGCCTCTGATTCAGTAACCACCGATCCTTTTCTGCTCGAAACGTCTCAGAACAGTGCTCTTTTCGGCCATCTACGGGGTGCTTTCCCTCACGCCGAGACAAACCGTCTCGGGTTGCTGCAGATATGCAGGAATGGGACGGTTGTAATAGAAAATGTCGATAACCTGTCGCTTGAGCTTCAACAGCATCTGGCTGACTTTATCACCACCGGTTTATTCCAGCAGCTGGGGAGCCAGGACTCGATCTCGTCGTCAGCGCGGATAATCGCTACTGCGACTACCGACCTCAAGGAGTTGGTGGAAAAAGGGCGCTTCAACCAGGATTTGTACAATCTGCTCAGTTCTAACGTCCTTACGGTACCACCATTAAAGAGAAGAAAAAAAGATCTCAGGCTCCTCGTCGATTTTATCATCATCCAGGTCTGCTTCAAGAGCCCGGACCGTAAATTGATCAAGGGTATATCCGACGAGGCCTATCAGCGGATCATGAAGTATGACTGGCCGGGGAACATGGAGGAGCTGGAAGTAGTAATCCGCCGGGCCATCAACCTGTCCCAGGGCGATTATCTCATGCCTGAAGATATCTTTGTGGGCATGGCGCCTCCGGAAGGGAAACATGTCTTTAACCTGCTCAAGCTCGACAATGTTCGCGATCTTTTTCTGAACCGCTTTTTCCCTGCAGGAATTCAGGTAGCTATCGGAGCAGCCCTTGCCCTGTTCTTTTTACTTTGCCTTCACCGGCAGCACATCGGCGGCTTCAAATATCATTGTCGTTATGGTGTGGGCCATCTGGTGGCCATTACTGGTCATCAGCTGGTTTGCCGGGGCGAGGATCTGGTGTGCAGTCTGCCCCATGGGTGCGGCAAACGACCTGCTCAACAAGTTTTGCAGCCGAAAAATGCCTGTGCCGAAATTTATCAGAAGTTACGGTGTTTATATCAGTGCTGCTGGGCTTGCCCTGATAATATACATGGAAGCTGCAACTGATATGGCGCACTCCCCAAAGGCAACCGGATTCCTGCTGTTATCCATCCTCCTGGGTGCAGTCATTTCAGGAATACTCTTTGAACGGCGTCTCTGGTGTCGTTACCTTTGCCCCCTGGGCCGCCTTGCGGCTGTCTTTTCGAGCTGTTCAGTGATTGAATGGCGTGTAAATTCAAGTATCTGCAACTCCACCTGTCAATCAAACGCCTGCTTCAGGGGAACCGATGACGTACAAGGGTGCCCCATCTATCAGGGGCCCTTTTCACTGCGCTCAAACCATAACTGCATCCTCTGCGGCAACTGCGTAAAATTATGCGAGAATGCTTCGCCGGCATTAAACGTGCGTATTCCCGGTCATGAACTCTGGGCCGCCCTGAAACCGGAGCGGGTGAGCACCATTTTTTTTCCTGTTATCCTCGGCACCCAGATTTTTCGGGGCCTTGAGCACACCCCCCTGGCCCAAGTCCTTGAAGGAGCAACTCACTCTGCCTGGACAGCCCTGGCCATAATTCTCCTTCTGGCCACTGCGGTATCATATTACTTTATAAAATATGCCGGACACGTTACCTTTGGAAAACTCCAGGACACATCAATTGAAAAAGGCGCCCTTCTGACCTATGCCCTCATCCCGCTTGGCTTTACCTTTGAGCTCGGCTATCAGCTCAGGCCGCTTTTCGAGGAAATGGGACACTTTTTCCCGATACTCGGCCGTCAGCTTGGGATTGACCTGACATTTCTGGATTTTGCCGCAGCTGCCGGTTCTGCCAAACCCTGGCAAACCCTCTGCGTACTCCTGGGCATGCTGGTGTCCCTTGTAATCCTGAAAATTCTCGCAAAAAATCATGAAATATCAGACGGTGACACACCTGAGCGCAGGCTATGGCGAAGCCTTCCGATTTATTTTTTAGCAGGATTATATATTGCAATGTTCATTACAGGATGATATTGCAATCCAGGAGCGTGTCGGAGAAATACAATTGAGGCTCAGGCCAAATCATTGAAAGAAAATCAGACCGGGTCATATACCTGATAGGGCGAGCAGTGCTGTTCTTTCAATAACACTCTATGGGTTAAAAGGACGTTCCCCCACACGCTCCTGGTTCACGGTGGCCTGAATATCAAGAGCCTCCCTGTCAGATTTACAAGAACTATTCAGCGAGACGTTACCTATGATCTCCATCGACACCCTTACTGCATTTCTGGGCTGGTGCACCGTGCTGAATATCGGGATGCTGTCGCTGACGATATTCCTGGTCACGGTACTGAAAGAGCCGCTGATAAAAGCTCATGTGAGATTATTTGGGGTGAACAGGGAAAACCTGCAGCTCTCTTATTTCCAATACCTGGGACATATCAAGGTTGCCATTTTTATGCTCAACCTGATGCCCTATATTGCCTTGAAAATCATAAAAATCATGGGCTAGAGCGGGAATGCACGGCATCAGAAGACGACCACCGCTTTTTCCGGTATTTCAATCCTGACCTGCTGGCCGACAAGGGGCGGATGTTCCCGGTAGCGCGAAACGCTCATCACGATGTGCAGCGCCACGCCCACATCAACAACAAGCCTGACGGCGTTGTTTTCAATTGAGATCCTCCTGACGATCCCCGTTTGACCGGGCGCTGTATCCTGGCGGATAGCGTCCGGCACGGAAAGGATAATTTTGGCAGGATTGAGATGGATCCGGCAAGCCCCCTCTTTTAATCTCGATGATGCTACTTCACCGAGCTGCAGGTTGTCGCCGGCGGCCAGGTAGATGTGTCTCCAGCCCGCTCTCTCCTCCCTGATTACGACATCAAAGGTGTTCTCATTCTCATCAAACGATACCGAACCATTCTGCAGCAGGACCGTCTGGTGAGCAAGCCGCCTGCTCTGGGAAAGGTAGTGGGTAGAGAAGATAATTGAGGTGTTCTGCATACTGTTGGCATGCTCCAGAATTTTCAGGATCACTTCCTGGTTCTGCTGATCGACGTTGGCTGTCGGCTCATCGCAGAGCAGAACCTCCGGCTCAAGCACCAGCGCCCGTGCCAGTGCAACTCTCTTGACTTCCCCGCCGGAGAGGCCATGACTGTCGGTCTGGGCAAAACCTGACATACCGACACGTTCCAGCGCCGTCGAAATTTTAATCGCCCGCTCCTTCCGGGGTACACCTCGAACCCTGAGGCCAAATTCAACATTTTTCCAGACAGTTCCGGAAAAAAGAATAGGCGTCTGGTCAACAAGAACAACTCGCCGCCGCAGGTCAACCAGATTTCGCTGATCATAACCAACTGATTTATTGTGAAATTTTACAATACCTGAAGTTGGTTGATCAAGAAATGCGAGGTGATTGAGCAGCGTCGTCTTGCCGGCACCGTTTGGTCCGATGAGCGCATACACCTTGCGGGCAGCAAATGAGAGGGCAGAAATATCAAGAACTGTCCGCTGACCAAATTGTTTTTTCAGTTTATGGAGTTCATACAGCATCTGATTTTATCCGTCCCTGGAAAACATGAAAAACCAAGTTGATCGCAAAAGCAAAGGCCATCAGGACAATGCCGAGGGCTACTGCCAGAACAAACTCTCCCTTGTCGTATTCAAGGGCCATAGCTGTTGTCATGGTGCGGGTAAAGCCTCTTGCGTTGCCGCCGAGCATCATCGATATGCCGACCTCTGCAATCACCCGGCCAAAGGCAGCAATTATGGCGGCAACGACACCGTAGCGGGCTTCCCGGAAAATCACCCAGGCCATCTGCCGCCGGTTGGCTCCCAGTGTCAGCGCGGTATTTCGATATCGGTCGTCAATCTTGCTGACAGCTGCAATGGTAAGGGTTGTGATCAGCGGAATGATCAGGATTACCTGCCCGATAATGATGGCCTTCTGCGTATAGAGTAATTCAAGCGGCCCCAGAACTCCCCGCCGTGAAATAACCGAATAGACGACCAACCCGATAACCACCGTGGGAAGGGCAAGCAGGGTGTTGAGGCAGGTCAGGGTAAAACGTTTGCCCCGAAAACGGTGAAAGGCGACAAGAAAACCAAGCGGCAGCCCGAATATCGCGGCTGCCAGCGTCGAGAAAAAACTGACATTGAGCGAGACACCCACGATCTCAAAAAGCTCGGGGTCAAGCGATATCAGGAGAAGGAATGCTGATTTGAGGCTGTCTAAAAGCATGGACCCTGCAATTACCAATGAAAACAGCAGCCGGGCCGTGCACGATTGCGCACAGCCCGATAGCTGCAATGATAGAAAAAAACCTGTTTTAGCTACTGGGGTATGGCATCAGGAAAAAACAGCTGCTTGCCGACCAGCCGGTAATCGCCGATCACTTTCTGCCCTCTTTCTGAGACGAGCCATTCGGCAAACTGTTTGGCCAGGTCAAATTTGATCTCCGGGAATTTTTCCGGATTAACCGGTATCACCCCGTACGGGTTGGCAAGCCCCTCAGAGCCCTCGCTCAGTATCTCCAGGTCAAGAGGCGGCGTTTTATCAAATTTATATTTGATGTAGGTGCCGCGATCAGTCATCGTGTAAGCTCTCTTCTCATCGGCGTAGGTCAGTGCTTTGCCCATGCCCTGGCCGATCGAACGATACCACCTGTCTGCATCCGCCGGTTCGGTAAAAGCGACTTCCACCTGTTTGTCACCCTTGACTATTGTCCGCTTCACTTCCGCAACGGGTACCCCGGACTCTTTCCAGAGCGCCTGCTCCTTGGTATGAGTGCCGGAGTCATCGCCGCGGGAAATAAACTCCGCCTGCTTCGCGGCAATTGCCTTGAGAGCATCATTGACATCTGCACTCTTTGCGACACCAGCCGGATCATCCTCGGGGCCGATGATCACAAAATCATTGTGCATTACCGCATATCGTTTTGTACCGTAGCCCTCGGCAACGAACGCTTCTTCCCGAGCTTTGGCATGGACGAAGATCACGTCGACATTGCCGTCCATACCATCCCTGATGGCCGCCCCGGTTCCCTTGGCGATCACCTTGACATCAATCCCGGTATCCTTCTTGAACTCGGGCAGCAGGATATCAAGCAGTCCTGAGGCCTGGGTCGAGGTTGTCGTCGACATCGACAGCACCTTATCTTCACCGTACACGGTTCCACCGATCAAAAAACTCAGCAGAACGGCCATCAATAACCTGCTCATCTTCCACATGAAACACTCTCCTAAAGTTGTGCGTTATCGGGGTAGACCATTTTACCGCTCAGGGCCATGTCATACCCCTTGAATTTTTCTGCTTCCCCCCTGAACAACGGATCATGAAGCAGATTTACGAATTTTTGTATGGGTGGTTCAAAAAAACGTTCCCGGTTGATCAGCAGATCGAAACGCTCCCAGCGCAGCGGCATAAAGTCCAGTCCGAGCAGCTCGGCAACCGGCTTGATGGCCGGAGCGGCATCGGCCTCGCTATTGAGAACCGCAAAGCCTGCATCGATGTGCCTGGACACCTCCTGCTGATAGCCTGAGATATCTGCTGCATTGATCTCTGAGCGGCTGATTTCATAATCAAGCAGCAGCCGGGTCCCGGTATTCAGCGGCCTGTTGACGATTTTCACATCTGCCCTGGCAAGATCCGCCACCGAGAAAATTGCTTTGGGGTTGCCTTTTGCCACGAGCAATCCCTGTTGCCGTTTGCTGAAATTGACAAAAACAGGGGAACGATCAAGCTCATTGTCGGCAAACTGAAAATTGTACTCTTTATTATCATCCTGAAGCAGATGACAGACCGCGATGTGGCAGTTTCCCTGCCGCAAGGCCTTCAGACCGCCCATGCTGCCAATGTTTGCAAAATAAACAATAGACCCGGATTCCTGACGGTTATACAAAGCCAGCGCCTTGTGGAGCAACAGGTCGTCGCTGCCCGCCAGGAAAAGTCGTCCGCTTTCCAGAGAGGAATTCCCCGTCGCCGGCAGGTTTACGAGATAAAGATCAAGCCACTCCTCGACGAGATTGCGCGGAAAAAGCCATTTCCCCGTTACCTTTGTGGCCGGCAAACCCTTGTCGCTTACCAGGCTGTAAACTACTTTTTCATTCACATGCAGCAGTTGGGCAACTTCCCTGGTATTGAGATACTGTTTCGCTGCAGCCATTGGAATCCCCCTCTCTATTTCAGCAACCTTTTGTCACCTATTCTGCGCTCTTTGTCAATTAACTCTGTTTTTGATGAATTAATAAACTGATTACTACTCATATTAACCATAAAGAACAAGCGACACATCGCTACACCGTTCAACGAGCCCACCGTCAAGCAGTGAACCTGCGAGCCCGGCTTGTGTCTTCAGGCTCATTTTGATAAAAATAGAAAGAAGAGAGATAGATTCTCGTGCAGATCCTCTGGCAGGATATTTCCAGTCATTATCAAGACTGAGAACCACCTCTGAGAAGTGTAAACGGCACGAACCAGCCACTGGCGGCAACAGGAAAAATCCATCGAGGCTATGAAAATCCTTTCGGAATTCGGGGTCATCTGCTGTGACTCAAGAGATGCTATACGATCATGGGATGGTAATGCTCAAGCACTCTTTGGCTGGGATTTTCAAGAGGTCGAGGGAAAAAGAATTTTCCCCCTGCTGTTTCCACGGAAATCCATCGGAGAAAAAGCAGAACACCTGACGTCACTGTTCAGCCCGTATGATGAAAACGAATCGATCACCCTGAACCTTCAGGAGGAAGCATTTCATCAGGACGGTTCGAGTATTCCGGTTGAACTGTTCATCTCACGGGTTCTCGGAACAGACTGTTTCACCCTTTTCATCAAAAGGATGACAGCAGCGGAATCGGCGGCAAAGCGGCAAGCCTCGAAATTATTCAGGCTTGAGGTCATGAATACCATCCTGACAAAGTCCCTTGCCCCAACCCTGCTCAAGGACCGCCTCACGGCAATTCTCTCCTACCTCATGTCAATTGAGGCGTTCGGCCTGGACGCTGCGGCGGCCCTTTTTCTTGTTGAACAGGATACCGGCAAACTGGTGCGCACGATTACGCTCGGTGCCGCTGAGAATCACCGCCCGAACTGTGACCAGGTCTTTTTTGGGCGCTGTTACTGCGGCATGGCAGCCCGGACGAAAAAACTGCAATTTGTTGCCGCAGGCAACAACGACCATGCTCAATCGCATGGCCACTATTGTGTTCCCATGAACGTGGACGGTTCGGTGATTGGGGTGATAACCTTCTTTACACCGCAGTTCCACACCTACTCAGAACTGACCGCAGACATCCTCGTTATGGCGGCCGGGATAATTGGTGCATTGATCGACAACCGGAAAATGGACCTGCAGCTCATTGACCTGGTGAATGACCTGAGAGCCTCCATAAGCGCATTGCGTGAAGAAAAGGATTTCTCAGAATCGATTATTCAGGGATTGCAGCACGGGCTTGTTATCACCGATGAGCAGGGAACCATCCAGAAGTGCAATGGAGCGGCAAAATCAATATTCGACTGGTTTGGCGAAGGACTCGAGGGGGCGCCTCTTGAAGCGGTCGTCGGCCAGGCGAACAGCGAACGAATCCTGAGCCGCAGCGCCAGCCGGACTTTAGCGGAGGAGGCCGAGCTCTCGGTCAGGGCAGCGGATGGCAGCGAGATGGTTCTGCGCTGCTCGGCCATAACCAGATCACTATCAGGTAAAGGGAACGTCGGGCACATAATCTCTCTTACCGATATTTCCGAATGGCGGCACGTCAGAAAAGAGATGGAGAAAATGAACCGGCTCTCGACCATAGCCGAAATCGCCTCAGCAGTGGCTCACGAGGTCAGAAACCCCCTGGCCGGCATCAAAATCATGGCCCAGTCCATAGAAGAAAACTCCGTAAAAACAGACGAGCGAATCGAGTGTTCCCGTCGAATCATCAGGCAGGTGGATCGACTCAATGAACTCCTTACCGACTTTTTTTCCTATGCCCGGCCGGTCGCACCTAAAAAACGGCTCACCTCTCTTACCGAAATCCTCTCTGAGATCAAACCGCTGATAACCGGCAGGCTTGAAAAGCAGAGGATTCAGCTTGTCGAGAAATTCCCCGACGACCTCCCCGATATTATCGCAGACCCCAATCAGCTGCAGCAGGTTTTTTTGAATCTTTTCCTTAACGCCATCGATGCAATCCGGCAGGAAGGCAGCATAGAAATTACCGCCCGCAGGATCAGGGGCCATGAGTTACCTCTTTTTTGCAAAGCACACCATCTCCTGCAGATGAAAATCCCCTATTTGATGGTACATTTCAAGGACAATGGAGCAGGGATGAGCCCAGGGGGAACAGAACGGGTTTTTGAACCTTTTTACACGACAAAAACCAATGGGTCCGGGCTTGGAATGTCTATCGTCTATCGGACGCTGCGGGAAAATGACGCCATTATAACGGTTTCAAGCGCTGAGGGCAAAGGCACGACATTCACTCTGTTCTTCAAAACAGGCTGATCAGCCGCCCAGATCAGCCGAGAGCAGAAAATGCGTCAGCAGGTGCCCGTTTTCTCCGATACCCTCTCGTACCGGCCGCTCTCTCCTCTGTCCGCATTCCATTCTGAAAAAATAATTGGAAATCAACCCTCTGGAAGTGATAGACTTTTTTTAGTCCTCTAAAATCTGTTGCTGTGGCTTACAAGATAATTATTCGGGAAAATGCATGAAGAGAGTACTGGTTGTTGATGATGAAGACGACATGCTCTGGATGCTCCAGAGAAATCTCAATAAAGGCATGACAGACGTTGAGGTTCTCGCAGCCGGTTCAGGTGAAGAAGCACTAGCCGTCCTCAGCGATAAAAAAATACACCTGGTTATCACCGATATAAATATGCCCGGAATGAACGGGCTTGACCTGCTGATTGAAGTCAACAACCGTTACCCTGATACAGGTGTCATTATCATGACGGCTTACCCTTCAAACAGCTTTGAACGTGAAGCGATGACTGCAGGAAGCCTCAGGTTCATCGAAAAACCATTTGACATCAATGATATGCGAGACATAGTCGGAAATGCGCTGAAAACAAGCGAAGGCTTTCAGGGCACCCTCGATGGAATAGATCTGATAGACATCGTTCAGTTTAACGGCCTCTCCAAGGCAACATCGGCACTCAAAGTTACTACTGACGAGCTGGAAGGTATGATTTTTTTCAAAAAAGGTGAAGTTGTTCATGCCATGTGCGATGACACGAGCGGCGAAAAGGCCTTCTTCAAGATTCTTGAGTTCCAGGGTGGAACACTTCAGAATATCAAGGGCGTAGAACCTCCCGTCGTGAGCATCTACAAGAACCTTGAATCACTGCTCTTTGAATCCGCACTCCGCAATGACGAAGAAACAAACAAAAACGAGTCAGACAGTTCTGAACTGCCGTCATCCTTTCTTGATATTTTCAGCAGCAAAGAACAGGCAGCAGATAATCAAGGGGCCATAGATCAGGATGTTAGGGTAGAGACGAAGATATCTGCAGAAACGCAAGAGACAATTTTACCTGAGGACAGAGAAATGACGAATATTCAAAAAATTCTTGCTGAATTCACCAATATTGATGGTGTCCATACCGCCTGCCTGGTTGGTCGTGACGGCTTCCTCCTCGACAATATTGCCAGATCAGGCATCGACGCGGAAATGATCGGTGCCATTGCCTCCTCGGGATTCGGCTCCGCTGAGTCCATGGGAAATCAGCTTGGCCAGGGTGATTTGAACCTGACAATGCTTGAATATACGGACGGGCCGGTAATGTTTGCTCCTGTGGGCAGTGAGGCTTTTCTGGTAATTGTCGCTGACAAGGACACTAACCTTGGTTGGATTCGCCTGACAATCAAGAAAAACTCAAAAATGATTGAGCAGGCCGCTGAGCTTTAACAGGAAAGGTTTTTTGAAAGTGGGACTGGTAACACCACGGTCCTGAAACAATCTGCTGTAGCTCTGGACTTATCCTGCAGCGGGTAGGCCTCAATCTATATTCCGGCCTGGCGAAACTGTTCTAGAATCTCATCTGAAAAGCGGGCCAGCTCTTTTTCAAATTTTTTGATCAGCAACCGTGCTTTGCCAAGCCACTCGTCTTTTGATGTCATCACGAAAATAAAAAACGGCTGCTCGGGCATGTGCCGTATAATAAAATGATAGTGACTGGTGGTAATCAAGATATCATCAGTTTCTTCATCGCCGGCCAGCAAGCCGATGGCTTTGCTGTTTGATTTGACAATCGAGGCCAGATACGCGGAGGCCGCCGCTGTCTCAATACCTTCTTTCCTGGACACCTCTGCAATTGACAAACCGTCATCAACCGTAACAACCGCCGCCGCCAGTATCCCGGGCAGTTCAGTGGACATCGCCTTTATCAGATTCTGCACTTTATCAATCATTATCCCTTCCGAATATGTTCATTTCTCACCCAATGGCCGGACACCTGCGCTGGCCGATCCTCTTTCGTTATACCACCGAATCTATCTATTGTGAAACGAAATAGTCGCCGAGATTTCCTGGCAGATCAGTGAGATCTTCGGCAGAGGATGCGAGAAAGAGAACGTGGGGATACGAAGGTCATGCCTGGTGCCGTTACCTGCTTTGCATAAACCGACAAGGAGCATCGGAACAATCTTGGAGGAGAGTACGCAAATTCGCAAACAGCATACCAGGCATCTACCTTGTTACAGCAGTGGAGCGGGTTGGTCAGACATCACTCCAGAACGACCGGATACGGGTTCCGGTATTCTAACACCTGCAATAAATATTCCGTAACGGGAAAATTACACAAAACTATTTAATTCAAATAGTTAGAGCATAAACATTTGCAGGAAGACATGGCTACTTGAGAATGATTCGCAAATAAGCAATGAAACAGCGTCAAACCCATTAACCATCGAATGGCAAAAATCCTGGTAAGACTATGTTATTGTTGTGTATTTTAATAAATTTTTGTTCCGCCACCTTTCGCACATCTGCGAAAATTGGGTGGGGAGGGATTATCGAAGATGGTATTTTTTTATCTTTCGATACAGCGTTGCGATGTTAAGCTCGGCAAGACGTGCCGCTTTCTCGACATTACCGGAGGCACGCGATAACAGTTTAATAAAATATTGATGCTCAAAATATGCCAGGGCGTCAGTATAGCTGGTGTCAAACGATTCAGCACCCGCAGAGGAATCAGATTCCATCGCCACATCCATAAGGCGGCAGAGTGCATCGGCTCCGATCTGCTCTTTTTCACCTTCTATGGCAAGTGTTGCCTCAATCACATTCCGCAGCTCACGAACATTGCCCGGCCAGTCATGCTGGACAAGCACTTCCATGGCCTGTGAAGAGATGGTTTTGACCCGTGTTGAATATTTCCTGTTGAACAGATCGACAAAGTGTATTGCCAGAAGCGGTATGTCGGTACGGCGGTTTCTCAGTGGAGGAAGATTGAGTTTTACCACCGCCAGCCGATAGTAGAGGTCTTCGCGAAAACGCCCTTTTTCCATCTCCAATTTGAGATCGGCATTGGTCGCGGCAATGATCCGGACATCAACCCGGGTCGGGCGGGTTTCACCGAGACGATAAAACTCTTTTTCCTGCAGGAAGCGCAGCAGCGCCTTCTGGACATTCATCGGCAGGTTGCCGACCTCGTCGAGAAGCAAAGTCCCTTTATCCGCTTCCTCAAAAAGCCCCTTCTTATCATGATCGGCACCGGTAAAGGCCCCCCTCCGATGACCAAAAAGTTCGCTCTCGAGCAAGGTTTCGGGCACCGCTCCGCAATTAATGGCCACAAAGGGCCGGTCCTTTCTCGGAGAATATTGATGTATAGCCCGTGCTACCAGCTCTTTTCCGGTTCCGGATTCTCCGGCGATGGTTACCGGAATGTCACGGGCCGAAATTTTCTCTGCAGTATCAATTACTTTCTGCAGTTCAGGTGATGTGCCGACAACATCGCCGAATTGCCCGTGACTTGTCAGTTCAAGGCGGAGACGGCGATTTTCTTCCTCAAGCTCATTGTGTCTCAGGACGTTTTTTACCCGGGCGAGCATTTCCTCCGGCTCAAACGGTTTGGTCAAAATATCAAAGGCACCGCTGCGCAGGGCCTGTATTGACAACTCGACGGTTGCATATCCGGTGATAACCAGTACCGGAACATCAGCATCACGCTCCTTTATTTTCTGCAAAACCTCAATGCCGTTCATGCCGGGCATTTTAATATCGGTTATCACCATCGAATAGCGGTGCGGCTCAAACATCTTGAGTGCCGAAAGCGGATCCGTATAGGTTGTAACCCGGTATCCGAGATCGCCAAGAACTGTCTCAAGCATATTACAAAGCCCTTTCTCATCATCGATTATTAAAATGTGTGCTTTATACATGCCCTTGATATCCATCCTGTTTTATGGGTAAATAGACATAAACTGCAGTGCCCTTGCCGGGGATGCTGGCAATTTCTATCGATCCAAGATGAGCCTCAATCAACTGTTTGCTGATCGCCAGTCCCAGCCCGGTTCCGTGCTTTCTTGTTGAGAAAAAAGGTTCAAATACTTTTTCCCTGTTTTCCCGGCTGATGCCTACGCCACTATCCTGAAAAAGCATCATTACCGTGTTGCCGGAATGTTTGGAGAGCCTGATGACAATCTCGCCGCCATCCGCCATTGCCGCCGCACCATTGAGGACAAGATTCATCACTACCTGCCTGATCTGATCTCTGTCGATCATGATTTCGGGTAATTGGTCGTCGCTTATTTTTTTTATGACAATGTTTTTCAACTCTTTGTGCCCACCGGCAAAATCGATAATCTGATCGAGAAAATGTGCAAGGTCAGTCGGCTGAAAGCTTGGCTCAGGAGGTCTGGCATAACTGAGAAGATCCCTGAGAATGCCGACACATCGCTTGCTCTCCCGGCTGATTTCCTGGACATAATGGTAACGGGGGTCATCGGGATCCATCTTGGATTCAAGGTGACAGGCATACCCCAGGATAATTCCCATCGGATTGTTGATTTCATGAGCCACTTCTGCAGAAAAAACACCAAGTGAAGCCATTTTCTGCTGGTTCGTCAATTTTTTCTCCAGGGCAAGGTCTCTTCTCAGCATTTCAGACATCTGGTTGAAAGCGGACGCCATTTCACCGAGTTCGTCATCCGTCGTCACATCAAGGCGCTCTTCCAGGTGGCCGCTCTTGACTCTGCGCATTGCCGAGGTCATGGTTTGAATGGGATCAGTAAACAGTTTTGCAACCAGGAATGCAAGCACCCCGCCGATAGTGCCCACAAAGACGAGCATGAAAAAGATGGCAAGCGAAATTCGTCCGGCAATCGCCTTGGCAGGACGTACCAGATCCTCTTCTGCCATTTCCACCACCACGATCCAATGGTATGGTGGAAAATAGGTGAGCCGGGCAAACCTCCGGCCCTGATTTTTTTTTACAAGGTCAAACTGAGGCCGGTAGTAAAGCCATCCAGAGGTCTCTTCGCCCCGGCAAAGCCGGGAAATCAGATTTCTTCCCGAGCTGTCGAAATGCTGGTAGATATTCTCACCTTCACGCTCAGCGTGTAAAACCAGTTCAGAAGAACAGTCCATGGCATAAATTTGACCTGGCCGGTCCACCGGATTTCCCGTTACCCGATGACGCAAATCAATAAATTTCTCCCCGGATAAGGGCTGATTGTGGTTTTCATCTGCAAGGAAGGTGCCGACGGCAACAATCCAGTCCCATGGAGAAAAGTACCGATAGGCAACATCCTTTTCCCGCAACTGGTAGCCACTGTCATTGTTTGACCAAGGAAGACTGACAAATAACGTTTCCCCCGCTTTTGATTGTGCGCCATTCCGGCTTATTTCCCTGATGTACGGGAGACCTCTCTCATCAGCGGCATCAATGATGTTCTCACCCTCGCGACCCACGTGAACAATAAGATCTCCTGACGAATTCGTGACATAAACATAGCTGAATTCGCCAACACCCAGATTCTTAAGACTCCGGTAGGCATAGGCTTTCGCCTGCTCTTCCGACATTAAGCCATCAACAGACTGGAGATACTGGCTCTCAACAAGGCGAAATGCCAGCTCGGTCAGGTCGCCGAGTTTATGGCGGCGCTCGTCCCGCATTTCTACCTTGCTGAACTCATGCTGCTGATGGTAGCTTTTCAGCAGATCGAGCGTAAACACGCTCATATGTTCAAGATCCGCCTTATTTGCCTTCGTGACTTCCTGGTAAATCTGATTTATCGAGACAGAACCGATGATAATCGTTGATAATATCATTGGTGCGAGGACAAGCGGGACAATCATGACAAGCAGCTTCCATCTCAATTTAAGATGTTTGATCACAAACATAGCCTGTCAGCCTTCCTCTCGCTCAAGATCCCTGTAACATCATGCAGGTCTATCCTTCACCCCTGCCTGGGCAGGAACAGGATTTGATGGTTTCCGGTTTCCATTCCGGATACTAGGTACTATAGAGTGTTAGCCCAGGAAAGAAAAGAAATAGTCCATCACATGAAAGTCCAGGCCCAAGGTTTTAGCCACCACCGCCAAAGGTAATTGACAGGTGGGGTGGTTACTGTCTATATACCAGTCTACTTGACATGTTAAAACTGCAGCAGGAAATCACGAGCCAGGCAAGATACCTCACTCTCTAAAAACCTGTACAGCTATTAGTTACGTAGACCGCCATGATCTATACGCTTCTCATCCTCACTGCTTTTTTCTGGGGTGGAACTTTTATTGCCGGCAAAATTCTCGCCGGGCAGGTGCCCCCCGTGAGCAGTTCGTTTCTGCGGTTTTTTATTGCCTCCATCGCCCTGGCACTGATCCTCCTTGCGGGCAGGAGCCTGCCGCGGCTGCCAACGAGACAGCAGTGGCCAAAATTGTTATTGCTGGGCTTCACCGGCGTCTTCTCCTATAACATTTTGTTTTTTACCGGCCTGGCAAAGATCTCGGCCGGCAGGGCAGCCCTGATTATAGCGACCACCCCGCTGATTATCACCATGATGTCGGCACTCATTCATAAAGAAAAACTTTCCTTAATCAAAATTTTCGGAATTCTCATGTCACTTACCGGCGCCCTGTTTGTCGTCAGCAACGGCCACCTGAGCCTTCTGTTTTCAGGAGAATTCGGGCAGGGAGAACTGGCAATTATCGGCTGCGTGCTGAGCTGGACCGCGTATACGATCTTCGGTCGTTCAGTCCTGATTGAAATGTCACCGCTGAGCGCTGTTTTTTACTCATCCATTGCCGGATCGATCATGCTTTTTCTACCGGCGATTTACGAGGGTCTACCTGGATTACTATTAACAATCAACGCAGAAAGCTGGACCGCGCTCGCCTACCTTGGTGTATTTGGGACCGCTCTGGGCTTTACCTGGTATTATAGAGGAATCAACGCCATCGGAACCAGCAGGGCCGCTGTTTTTATCAACATGGTTCCGGTTTTCGGCGTTCTGCTTTCCTGGCTGATCCTCTCGGAAACATTCAAACCGGCTGTTATCTTTGGTGGGCTTCTGGTATTGGCCGGCGTCAAGCTGGCAAACAGCGCTGGCAGGAGTGAAAAGCGCCAAAAAGTTTGAAAAACAGAAACAGATCTCAGCGGAGCCGCAGAAAAATCAATTGACAGGTAGAATTTGACCAGGGAAGCATGATAAACGCGCCCGAAAATCTCAACACCGAGAGAAATCCAGCTA
The DNA here is from genome assembly GCA_963696725.1 of uncultured delta proteobacterium. Taxonomy (GTDB): domain Bacteria; phylum Desulfobacterota; class Desulfobulbia; order Desulfobulbales; family Desulfocapsaceae; genus MADRE3. The sequence continues at coordinate 339,478 of CAVOLI010000006.1, read as the reverse complement.
TGCGTGCAGTAATTCAGCGAGTTAAACATGGTTCAGTTGAAGTAGATGGTGTCAGCACAGGTAGTATATCAAAAGGAATTGTCACGTTTCTTGGCATATGTCGCAGCGATGACATCCACGCGGTTTCCTGGATGGTCGAAAAAATCATTCATCTCCGCATATTTCCTGATCCAGACGGTAAAATGAACATCTCACTGGCTGATATAAATGCAGAGATGCTTATTGTCTCCCAGTTCACCCTCTATGGTGACTGCCGCAAAGGAAGACGGCCGGGTTATTCCGAAGCTGCACCGCCTGAAATTGCCGAACCAATTTACAACCGATTTGTTGATGAGGTGAGAAAAAAAGGAATACATGCGGAAACGGGCAGATTCCAAGCCATGATGGATGTTGCGCTCATCAACGATGGACCGGTTACACTGTTACTGGATTCTGAAAAGAATTTTTAAATCGCCTTCACCAATCACTCTATAAACAGCACCTACGGAACAACTATGCATATCACCAAAGGAACAGAATTGTCTGGTTTTACCCTTAAAAAACATGAGTTTAACGACGAAATTCAAGCTGACATTTTCCTCTTTGAACACACCGTGCTTGGCTGCCCGCTGTTCGCGATCAAAAACAGGGACAGCAACAAGACATTTTCCGTCACGTTCAACACAATCCCGACAGATTCAACGGGTGTCGCCCACATTCTCGAGCACTCAGTACTTATGGGCTCACAAAAATATCCCGTCAAGGATGTTTTCGGAGAGATAAACAAGGGCGGACTGATGACCTTTCTCAATGCGATGACCGGCTCAGATATTACCTACTATCCATTCGCAACAAGGAACCTCAAGGAGTATTTCAACCTGATGGACGTCTATTGCGATGTCGTCTTTAATCCGCTCATTACCCCGGAGACATTCGAGCAGGAAGGATGGCACTATCACAAGGAAGCCCCTGATCAGCCGCTTCAATACCAGGGCGTTGTCTTCAACGAGATGAAAGGGGCCTTTTCCGACCCGATACGGCTCATTTTTCACCATATATTCGGCGGCCTCATGCCCGGTTCAACCTATGCCCATGAATCGGGGGGAGATCCCCAGGTCATCCCGCGTCTGAGCTACGAGCAGTTCTGCCGCTTCCACCGCAACCATTACCATCCAAGCAACTGCACACTGTTTCTGTATGGCGATGCTCCGCTTGAGGAGGAACTGCACTATCTGCAGGACCGTTTCCTGGGGTCATTTCAGCAGAGGGAAGAGCGGCGCGAGGTTGCTCTGGGGACACTCATCAAAGAACCGCTCATGGTCAGGGACAAATACGGCGTCGAGTCCTCCGACACTGCCGAGAAGACCTTTCTTGCGGTCGGCACACACGTAAGCTCGGTAGCCGATCGCATTCAGAACGGCGCTTTTCAGATCATTGCCAACATTCTCTATAACTCCGATGGCTCAACGCTCAAAAACAAGATTGTCTCGGCAGGAATCTGCAAGGATTTTGGCGGCCTTTATCTTTCATCTTCCTGTTTTAACACCATTATGCTTACCTATCTGGTGGGAAGTGAAGCAGGCAACCTGGCGTCCTTCCAATCAATTTACCTCGAAGCCCTCAAGGAGATGGTAGCTGACGGCCTTGATCGGGATCTGGTTATCTCTGAACTCAACAAATATGAATTCGGGGTCAGAGAAGACGCCAGCAAGGCACAGCGCGGCCTTGACCTGATATCAAAAGCCATGAACGCTTTCAAGTACGCATCAGACCCTTTCGAATCTCTGAAAACAGACGATCTGCTCAAGACGATCCGGGACAGGGCCTTGCATGATCACTATTTCGAACAGCTCATAGAAGAGTATCTCATTGACAACCCGGCAACGGTCAGCGTCGTACTGGAACCCGACCCTGAAAAGCTGCCTGCAAGCGCCGCCCGGGAGCAGAGGGAACTTGAGGAATTTGAGGCAACCCTTGGCGATCATGACCGGCAGCAGCTGGTCGCTCGAACCCGTGAGCTCATGGAGCAGCAGCAGACCCCCAATGACGCACAGACGCTGTCGCTGCTGCCGAGCCTGTCGATGCATGATTTGCCTGCGGACGTACGATTTCATTCCGTGAGCCCGACGCAGATGTTTGATCAGCAGGTTCTTGTCAATGAATTGCCGACCAACCGTATAACTTACCTGGACATCGGTTTCGACTTTTCCTGCCTGCCCCATCACCTACTCCCGCTCCTTGATCTTTTTGGAGCAGTTCTCACCGAAATCGGCACTGAAAAACTCAATTACATGCAATTTGCCAAAGAGGCGGGGATCTGCACCGGTGGCTTGAGTCACGCTATCAATACCTATACAAAACGGGAGGAACCTGAAAAGGTGAAACTCATACTCTGGTTGAGCCTTCGTGCCCTGCCCGCCTACCTTGAGCGGGCAGTTGATCTGCTGACAGCTCTGTTTTCAGAGGTATCCTTCAAGGATCGTACAAGGATTAAAGAGATTGTCCGGCGGGAATTTGCCTGGGCGGAGCATGCTGCCCAGAGTGAAGGATACAGTCTTCCGTCAACACGTGTTTTTTCTCACCTGAGTATCCCGGGGAGATACCAGGAGCAATACAATGGTGTTACTGCCTACCAGACCATCAAAACGGTCATCGCCCATTACGCTTCACGCGAAGAGCAGCTCATCTCCGACCTCCAGCAGATGGCAACGACCCTGCTGAATCGAAACCGGCTGACAATCTCGATAACAGCCGAAGCCCCTGAAATACAAAAATTCTCCGAAATTGGCGCAAGGATTCCCCAATCCCTGGCGGCCGCCATAAACCAGCCCCAGCCCATACTCAGCCCGCATGAGCTTCCCCGGCACGAGGCCTTTGTCACTGCCGCTGAAGTAGTTTTTGCCGTACAGGGCGGAGTTCTGTTTCCCGGTGGAGCAGGTTACGGGGGCTCGTTTGAAGTGCTGAAAACCTACCTGTCACGCGATTACCTCTGGAACAGCGTTCGGCAGATGGGCGGAGCATATGGTTGTTTTATACAGTTCAGCCACATCTCCGGAAATATTGCCTTTGTCAGTTACCGCGATCCCCAGGTCAAAAAAACCTATGACGCCTACGACCGGATTCCTGAAGTCGTGTCAACCATTGATCTTTCTGATCAGGTCCTGGAACAGCTCATCATCGGCACCTACGGGTCATTTGACCCTCACCAGAGTGCCGCCGCCCGCGGAGCAAGTGCCCGGAATGAATATCTCAGCGGTATTGACAAAAGGCTCAAACAGCAGCGGCTGACAGAGATCACGGCTACGACGATCGATGATCTGAGACAATTTGGAGCAAATTTTGAACAGATGAAGAGCAGATGCCACCGCGCCATTATTGGAAATCGAGCAAAAATTGAGACCGACAGCAACCTTTTTGACACGATATCAGAATTATGATCCCCGCGCAGGCGTATACATTCTCATCCACCATCGATCTACAACAATGCAGCCGTTACACATCCATACTCCGGTAATAGAATCATTGCCATTGGCGGCAAAAACAAATGGGCGGGTCTGGTTGAAGCTGGAAGCGCTTCAACCATCCGGCTCGTTCAAGCTCAGGGGTATTGGCCACGCCTGCCAAACCTCCCTCTCGCAGGGGGCGACATCTTTTATCAGCTCATCAGGGGGAAATGCCGGGATCGCGGTGGCCTACTGCGGCAGAGTCCTTGGTGCCCCGGTAACCGTTGTCGTGCCCCAGTCCACGACTCATAGAGCTATAGAGGCAATCGGGCAGGAGGGTGCCGAGGTCATTATTTGCGGCAAAAGCTGGCAGGAATCACATGATCATGCGCTCCAGATGACGGATCCCGAACGTGTTCTAATACATCCTTTTGACGACCCGCTGCTGTGGACCGGGCACGCTTCGATGATCGATGAAGTAGCAGGAGCTGGTTTGGTTCCCGATATGGTAGTCCTTTCCGTTGGCGGAGGAGGACTGTTGTGCGGGGTTATTGAAGGACTGCGAAGAAACGGAATGGAGACTGTTCCTGTCCTTGCCGTCGAGACCAGTGGTGCAGATTCGCTTTCTCTGTCAGTGCGAGAGAACCGTCTCTGCGCTCTTGAAGAAATTACCAGTATTGCAACAACGCTTGGCGCCAAGCAGGTTGCCCGGCAGGCATTCGACTACTGCAGCAGCCATGAGGTTATCAACCATGTGGTCTCTGACCAGGCTGCCGTCGACGGCTGTCTGAAGTTCCTGCTCGATCACCGGGTCATGGTCGAGCCGGCCTGCGGGGCATCGCTTTCGGTCTTTTCAGCGCCGGTCAAGTGTATCGCGGATAAAAAAAATATCCTGGTTATTGTCTGCGGCGGCGCCGGAGTTACCATCGAACAGTTAAACAAATGGCAACATGACCTCACATTTCAATGAATAATTTTCCCTGATCCAGCCTCCCGCCTTTCGGCAGACGTGCCTGACACCGGTCCTACAGAGAGCGTCCGCAACACTGATTCTCCATCTCTTTTCGCAGGCTGTATGCCAGGCTCGAAGTATCCAGGGCGACACAATCATAGGTAAGCGGGGAACCTTTCTTCACCGGCCGGACAACACGTGCCCGCCCGGTGAGGCCGAGCGGCAGCATGTTTTTCTCGATACTTGCCTCTGCGCGCTTGAGTTTGCCGAAGACAGTAAACCCGCCTTCCCCATCGAGTATGTCGCCGGGCTGCAGATCTTTTTTTGCATGGGCCGCAACGTCGGCAACAAAGTCGCTGCTTCTGCCGGTCGGCTCAGCGAGTAAGACTGCACTGGCAACACTGATTCCAAGTTCAAGCCCGATATAGTGATAAGGCCGGTAAAGAGCAGAGTATTTACCGCTCTTGTCGGTTTTCATGCCATACTCCTGGAAACATCGCTCTACATACGCATGAGGCGCCTTGAAGACAACATAAACGCCCCATCTCAGATCCCGCAGCAGCGGAGATCCGTCCCGATTTTCACTGGCAATAACCTCAACGGTTCCGGAATGCTCAAGAATACCACCGTCGGCCGCCGGCTTTAAAACCTCGGCAAGGTCTTCAATATCAACAGCAGGGAACTGCAGGCCGCATTCCTGCGGGATGAGCCCGGAACCGTTTGACACCGCGCACATCTCTATTGCTGATTTGCTGCCGTCAAGAAACGAGTTGAACATCTGTGCATTGTAATCGCCGCTGGCGACACGTTCTTCACTGAAACCATAATATCCCCAGACAGTATCAGGCGTAGAATAATGATACTGAGGCTGATATCTTGTGCCTTTGCCAGCGCAGACGATCTCGAAACCAACCGTTTGCGCCCAGTCCAGCTGTTCAGCGATAAGCGCCGGCTGATCACCGTAGGCCATTGTATAGACAACACCGTGTTTTGCCGCTTTCTGCGAGAGAACAGGGCCCAGCAGACAGTCTGCTTCCACATTCACCATCACCACATGCTTCCCCGATTCGATGGCATATAACGCGTGGCGGGTCCCGGCCTCCGGGTTGCCGGTAATTTCCATGATGACGTCACAGTCGGCGTTGATGAGTTGCTCTGCATCTTCGGCAATTGCAACCTTTCCTGCAGCGGCAGTATCATTAATGGAGTCTGTTGAATGGGCTACTTTGGCGCACGTTTTTCCCCAGCCGGTAATTTCAAGAGCACTGAACGCTCTCTGTACATCCAGTTCAGCAATCCCAACCACCTGCATGCCGGGCGTCAGCCGGGCCTGTGAGAGAAACATCGAACTGAATTTCCCTGCGCCGATCACCCCGACCTTAACCGGGTTATTTTCCCGGGCACGCTTTTTGAGCTGGGTAAACAAATTCATCACCTTACCTCCTTACTGTTGACGGGAAACAACCAAAGAGATGCGCACATTTCATTGAGACAGCACTCCAAAAAAAATGGTGCTACTCCACAACACCTTGAAATCCTGCGATGAAAAGAGCGTGCTAGAGCTGCCTTCGTTCCGCTATTTCGTTCAACAATTCCGAGACATCCCTGACAAAGCGAGGGCAGACGGTGGTAAAGAGCTGCTGCTCTTTGGCAACCCGGCTGCCTTCAGCGGTTGATAGATCGCACCCCAGTAAATCCCGGCAATCTGTTGTCCCGTTTCTCTCCTTGAATTTCCTGGTGAGCTCGGCGATCGCTTCATACACATCCTTGCGGCCCTCGGATTTGCCGCTCTCTGCGGTCCCCAACAGCAAGCCAAGCACCATATAGGCTCCGGTGAGCGCCCCGCAGGTTTTTCCCATCTGCATCCCGGCACCAAAACCGGAGGCAATTTTCAGCGCACTGGTCTTTTCAAGTCCATACTTCTCGCAATACTGAGTGAGAACCGCCTGGGAACAGGAATTCCCGTCAAGAAATTTTTGTACTGCACCGTTTTCGCTCTCCATCGTTTCGCTCTCTGCCCCGCTGCTCAAGAATCTCTAGCTCTGGGCGGCCGCTGTCTGCCAGGAAAATGATCCAACACCTTCTAGCAGGCAGACACTTACAAACTCCAATAAGTAATCAGATAATCGTAATTCTAACATTCCTGCCTGTGCCTGAACTGCTCAGATTCGTTTCCAGCGATACCAGCAGCTTATTAAACACCCGTCGGCAAATTCCTGCCGGATCGAAAATCTGCAGCGGTTTGTGGATCGAGACGGTAGCGTTGGTTTCACTGTCGTTACGCCGTTCCAGTCTGGCCGCTATCAGGGTATTTCCGGTTAACGACCAGAAACTCTGCTTCCAGTCTATATAGCCGTTTGCCGGATCGGAGCTGTTGGTTCTCCAACTGATGATGTCCGCGCCGCTTTTACGAATGAGTTCATAGCTTTCCTCAAAAGAAAGAGGAATCCTGATCTGAAAGGTCTTTATCATGCCAGGGTCACATCCACGTTTAACTGATCTCCGATCCTGCTCAATCCGTCCTCAAGCGATTGAAGCGAATAGCCAGATGGAATCTCCACCCTGATTGTCATTTCGTAGAGTGCTGCTCCACTCTGCGGAGATAATCTAACCTCTGAACTTAATGTTCTGATGTTGATGCCGGCGTCCGCCAGAAACCTGCTCACCTTATAGACGATACCTGCCTGGTCAAAACCTCCGACAGAGATTGTCTTAACTGCAACACCAACCTGGGGTTCAGGGGTTTCACCCGATATGGGACGGATATAGGCCGTTATTCCTTTCTCGCGTTCGAGCCTGCGACACTCGATGGAGAGTTTTTCCACCACCTCTGCCTCACCAACCGAGGGTGGCGCAGCTAACAGGAGCAGAATAGCAAACTCCCCAGCCAGATAGGTCATTGAGGAATCTTCAAGATTATAGCCATTTTCAAATATTACCTGGGAGATATCAGCCACAATACCAGGCCTGTCCTTGCTGAATGCAGTGAGTAAAAATTTTCCCGACATGGTGCTCCTCTTAAAAGGTTTTGATTATGTCCTGAGCCTTTTGCAAAACGGTCTTTTCGATCAACCTCTGCGTTATGCTAAAAAAGTTTATCCTCGGAATATCAATTACATACCTGCTGATAAATTTTTCGCATGCCTTGATTTTGAACGAAAATCATCATTTTACAAGAGGCTCCCCTGATTATCATTTTCCCGACTGAGTAACATGCACAACTTCACTGTAGAGGGTTCCGGCTTCAAAAGAGCTTCGCACCGCCGGACTGCTTGCCACCCCTTTAAACCCCAAAGCAAGGGCGTCTGCTTTGAAGTGTTCAAATTCCTCAGGTGTCACGAACCGCTCCACCGCCAGGTGCTGATTTGACGGCTGGAGATACTGGCCGATGGTGAGCAGGTCACAGCCGTGCTCGAGAAGATCAGCCATTGTCCGGCGCAACTCATCAGCTCTCTCACCAAGCCCAACCATCAGTCCGCTTTTTGTCGGAATCTCAGGATACAGCTCCTTGGACTTTTTCAAAAGCAGAAGCGAACGCTTGTAGACAGCTTCTGGTCGAACCGTTGGATATAATCGTGGCACCGTCTCCAGGTTATGGTTGAGGACGTCAGGCTGTGCAGCGAGTATCGTTGCCAGCGCCTGCCAGTTGCCCTGCAGATCAGGGATAAGAATTTCAATACGTGTATCCTGAGAATGTTGCCGTATCTGGCGGATCGTCTCTGCAAAATGGGCGGCCCCTCCATCGGCAAGATCATCTCTTGTTACCGACGTGATAACAGCAAATTTCAGGTTCAGCACGGCAACCGCCTCAGCCACCCTGACCGGCTCGCCACCGTCGGGAGGCCCCGGCGGCCTAGGGGAGACGGCACAGAATCCGCAATTTCGGGTACACCGATCGCCAAGAATCATGAAGGTTGCCGTCCCCCTGGAAAAACACTCAAACTGATTGGGGCACTGTGCCTCCTGGCAGACGGTGGAAAGATTGCTGCTTTTTATAAGGTTTTTCATCCGCCCATATTCAGGTCCACTGGGAAGGCTGCGCTTCAGCCACGCCGGTTTACGAACCTTGATATTCTGTTTATCGACAATCTTCATAGTGTTTCACCGGTGATACGAGCAGCAGGCACAGGAATGAACTCTCGTTTGAAATGTTTTTCAAGATGATGAATCATACGCTCCTTCACCTGCTGGAATGAAACGAGCGCTCCCGCCTCTTTTGCCAGGGATGTTACGCCGACTCCGGCAAGGCCGCAGGGCTGAATCCAAGTGAAATGCTTGAAATCAAGAGTCACATTCAGGGCAAGACCATGAAAACACACACCACGGGTCACCCTGATGCCGATAGAACCAATCTTATTGTCGCCGACCCAGATCCCCCTGTTTCTGTTATCCCGGCCAGCTGTTACTCCAAAATCTTCCGCGCAGCAGATCATAACCTCTTCAAGCAGGCCGACATAATCCTTTATCGACAGGCCTGCTTCTTTCAGGCAGATGATCGGATAGACCACAAGCTGCCCGGGGCCATGATAGGTAATATCACCACCTCTTTCAGTCTGGACGATCCCGACACCCTGGCCACTGATATATTCGCGGCTGACGGTAAGGCTTCCCAGCCCGCCTCGTTTTCCAAGGGTAAAGACCGGGGGATGTTCTGTTACGATAAAAATGTCAGGTCGACCCTTTACAGCGAGGCGGTAGTTGACGCACTCCAGCTGAAACCGGTGAGCCTTGGGATAATCCATCTCGCCAAGATCGACAAGATAACTGTCCATGGTTCCTTCTGCTCTATCCACAGAGGCATGGCTTCCGCGCTGCCTGGGTTTCATCAAGCCGCTTGACCTTAAAACGTTGCGGCGCATTTTTCAGCAACTCAGGCTCCGTCCGGGCTTCATTCACGATCTCCTTCACCACCTCGACAAAGGTATCTAGCTCCTCGAGGCTCTCGGTCTCGGTCGGTTCAATCATGATCGCCCCGGGAACGACGAGAGGGAAATAAATGGTCGGAGGGTGGTAGCCGCTGTCCATCAGCCGTTTGGCAATGTCCAGCGTGGTAACCTTGTATTCAAGCTGCTTTTTGTCGGAAAATACCACCTCATGCATGCATGGCCGGTCATAGGCAAGGTGCAGGTGATCCTTGATTTTCACCTTGAGATAACTGGCGTTGAGCACTGCATATTGAGATGCCTTTTTCAGGTTTTCCGCCCCCATGGTAAGGATATAGCAAAGCGCCCTGACCAGCACCCCGTAGTTGCCGTGAAAGCTGTGCATGCGGCCGACAGACTCAGGACGGTCAGTTTCCAGCGTGTATTTCTCCCCGTCAAACTCCACCCTTGGAGCAGGAAGAAATCCCGCCAGCTTCTCGACAACGCATACTGGACCGGCACCGGGGCCGCCCCCGCCATGGGGGGTAGAAAAGGTCTTGTGGAGATTGAGGTGGAGAACGTCAACCCCGCATTTCTTCATGTCGGCGATGCCCATGACGGCGTTCATGTTTGCCCCGTCCCCATAAACCAGTCCGCCTTTTTCATGAACGATTTCTGCAATCTCCCTTATATTTTCTTCAAAGAGACCAAGGGTGTTGGGGTTGGTTATCATGATGCCGGCGGTCTGTTCATCCATCATCTCACGGATCTGCCCGACATTGAGAATGCCGCGATTTCCCGATTTAATCGGTACCGGCTTGTATCCGCAGAGCGCGGCACTTGCCGGATTAGTGCCATGCGCCGTGTCGGGCATCAGAATCTTGGTCCGCTTTTGTCCATTGCTCCGGTGATAGGCTTCAAAGATAAGCATGCCGGCGAGTTCTCCATGGGCACCCGCTGCGGGCTGCACTGAAACCGCATCGAGGCCTGTTATTTCGGCAAGGCAGTTCTGCAGTTCATAGATGATTCTCAGAGTCCCCTGGCAGTACTCGTCCTCAAGCATCGGGTGTGCTCTTGCAATTTCCGGAGCAGCGGCGTGTTGCTCATTTATCTTTGGATTGTACTTCATCGTGCAGGAGCCAAGAGGATACATTCCGGTATCAACCCCGAAATTCCACTGCGACAATCGTGTATAGTGCCGGACCACCTCAACCTCGTAGAGATCAGGAAAATCGGGCCCGGCACCACAGAGCTCAGCAGCTATCGGTGCGGCAGGCACATCGCTTTCTGGGATACTCATCCCGTTTCTGCCCTTTTTCCCTTTTTCCCAGAGAAGGGGCTCGTCCATTATCAACCCGCTTTTTCCTGGCGCACTGTTCATCTTTTCACCTCGCTGATAACGATATCCATAACTTCTTTTGACACTGTCTCGGTTACACAGAAGAGATAACGATTTTCAAAGCCGGGATAGAACCTGCCGAGATCGAGCCCGGCGACAATTCCCCGCTCCATCAGTTTTTTCCGGGTCTTGCTGAAATCGTTTTTGAACTCGACTGCGAACTCGTTGAATGTCGGTGCCGAAAAACAGAGTCCGGCACCAGCCTCCTGCAGAGCTTTTTTGAAATACTCTGATTTGTCATAGTTGAGCCGGGCCATTTTGCGCAGCCCGGTTCCACCGAGGGAAGCCATGTACATGGCTGCAGTAAGCGTGCAGATTCCCTGGTTGGAACAGATGTTGGAGGTCGCCTTTTCACGGCGAATGTGCTGTTCCCGGGTTGACAGTGTCAGGACATAGCCACGCTTTCCGTCGAGGTCCTTTGTTTCTCCAACAAGACGTCCAGGCATATTGCGCACGAATGTCTCGCGGCAGCCAAACATTCCCAAACCGGGACCTCCGAAGGAAATGGGTATTCCGAAACTTTGCCCCTCCCCGCAGACGATATCGGCCCCGCAACTGCCGGGGCTCTTGAAAAGCCCAAAGGCCATTGGTTCGGAAAAACAGGCCACGCAGAGAGCTCCAGCATCATGTACGGCGGCAGCGGCAGCCTCCATATCCTCCAGGACACCGAAAAAATTCGGTGACTGCAGTGCAACAGCGGCGAAACCTTCCTCACTGCCAAGAGGCGACAGATCGGTTCGCCCGTCTTCCAGGAACGGAAGCTCGACAATCTCATAGTCGGTAGGCTGAAAATAGGCCGCGACCACTTCTCGGTAATGCGGATGTATCGCAGCTGACAGGGCAATCCTTGTTTTCTTTCTTCCTATCCTGAGTCCCATGAGCAGAGCCTCTGCAAGACCGGTGGCGCCGTCATACATCGAGGCATTGGCCACATCCACACCCAGAAGGCGTGCCGTCAGAGTCTGGTACTCAAAAAGTCCCTGCAGAGTCCCCTGCGCCATCTCGGGCTGATAGGGTGTATAGGCGGTTAGGAACTCAGAACGTCCCATAACGTTTGGAATTGTTGCCGGGATATGATGGTGATAGCGACCGGCACCGATGAGCACGCTATGATCCGGGGTGACCGTCATCATTGACCGAATCTTCCCCATATACTGATTGAGACTCCACTCGGTTTTCGGCTCCGGAAGGTTCATTACCCTGTCATAGCGACATGCTCCTGGAACTGTCCGAAACAACTCTTCAAAATCTTTTACGCCGATGGCATCAAACATCTCTTTAATATCTGCCTCGGTATGTGGCAGGTAGCGCATGCTGTCCTCACTTGTAAATTTGATTAATATCAACCCGGAAGGACTACTCTCCCCTCAGGACTTCAAGGTAAGCGTCACGGTCCAGAAGTTTTTCGAGTTCCCCCATATCGTCGGGTTTTATTTCAATGATCCAGCCGCTGTAAGGGTCCTGATTCAGGAGCTCCGGCGTATCTCCGAGTTCCTCGTTGACCGCGACCACCTCGCCGCCGATCGGGATGAACAATTCAGATACCGCCTTGACCGACTCAAGAGTACCAAATTCATCACCGGCCTCAAAGGAGTCACCAACCTCCGGCAACTCAACAAAGACAATATCACCAAGCTGATCCTGGGCGTAGTCGCTGATGCCGATAATAACCGTATCTCCTGAGACTCTTGCCCACTCATGGTCCTCAGTGTAATGGATATCCTCAGGCAAATTCAGTTCATTAATCTCTTTCATTTCATCTCCCCCTTTTTTAGAGCATTTCTCTCATGGGCCGACGCGCTGTTCTGCCAGGCCTGACATCATCACGAATCTCCACTTTGATTTTTCGCTTGCCGTCCGCCAGGAAGACGGTATCTCCCTGCTCGAGTTTGCGATCGACTCTGACAAAACCGCAGCAGAGGCCGCGAGGGACAAAATCCTCCGGCCTGTTAGTGCCGGCAACACTGACTATTTCTTCACCGACGCGGCCAATGGCCATGTCAGTCGTGCATGTCAGGATTTTACCAATCTCCGTTCCCTTCTCGTCCATCACGCAGGCCTTGTCTGAAATAGCAATTTTCCTTGGATCATAACCCGCAAACGGCAGAGTATATTCATCGGACTTCTGAAGGAGCAGTGCGTCTGAACCGACAAATTTTTTGCTGAATGCACCGTCCGTGCCCCTGTCTGCGATAGCGAAGGGCCACGGGGTGTTGGCAAACGGCCAGTCTCCGATGTCCTGGTGGGAAAGCGGCAGCACCGCACCTGCACGCAGGGAATCTCGGGCAGCCAGACCGCACGGCTGCAATGAATATTCTTTGCCGGCCTCAAGCAGCATCTTCCAAACCGATACCAGTTCACCTGGGCTGACAAATATCTCGAACCCAAACTCTCCGGTATAACCGGTCCGCGACAGCATGATTGGCGTACCGTCCTTTAAACATATCCTGTCAGCAAATTCCGGGATATCATCATACCAGCCCCTAAAGGAAAAGTACGGAAAGGCGGTAAAAAAGGTCTCAGAATCATCCAGGACCCGGGCAACGATCCTGGCTGAATTTTTCCCCTGGATATCTACCTTGGCGACCCGATCGGTCATATCGGCAATCTCAACATCAAGCTGGGCCCGGTATTGAGCAAGGTGTTGTGAAACGATCCCGCCCATACCGGCATTGACGACGACCATGTAGAAGCCGTCTGCAACCTTTGAAACTATAGCATCATCGAGGACATGCCCATCAGGGGTAAGGAAAAGGCCGTAAGCCGAGCGTCCGCTGGTCAGTGGGCCGCTCTTCTGACCAAGGCAATGCTCAAGGTCCTTTGAAAAACAGTGCTGCAGCAGCGTTATTGCCCCGGCTCCCTTAACAGTGACCACCGCCATGTGGCTGGTGTCGAAAAGACCTGATGAATGTATGACGGCCAGATGCTCTTTTTTTACGCCCTGTGGATACCAGAGCGGCATATCATAGCCGCCAAACAGCCCCATATTTGCACCATTGTCCACGTGCCATTTGTGCAGAGGGGTCTCTTTTATTTGCACACCCATATTGTCAGCCTCCTCCAGATAAATCCAAAAGACCTCTGTTTCAGGTAACTAAAGGTAATTTAAGATTGAAACTCTTATATACAACAAAGGTTTCCACCGAACGAACGTCATCCACGCGGGAAACCTCTTCGGTGTAAAACTCGAGAATACCGAATTCCTTGGTCAGCAGAACAGTGAGAATAAGGTCAAAACGCCCTGTTACAACACAGACCGAGGTGACTCCGCGAAGCCTGCTGAACGCTTCTCCCTTGCCGACCAGATCCATGCTCTTCAGCTTTATACCGACCATGACGACGTACCTTTCAGGAATCGCCTCAGGATCAACAAATCCTGCGATTTCCAGAACCCCCTCATCCCGGAGTTTTTTTACCCTGCCGCGAACGGTACCCTCGGCAAGCTGTAATTCATCGGCTATTTTTTTGAACGAAACCCGACCATCCTTCAAATGATTGATTATGGCCAGATTAATTGCATCAATCTCCACCGCACCCTCCTCACAACGATTCCGCAATAAACATAAGAAATAGTGATGATACTGTCAATATAAACATCATATTTTGATTACTTCAGCAGCCAGACCCCCTCCAGATATCTTTCCGGGAAATACTCCTAACCACTTCCGGGCCAATGGAGCGTCAACAGAAAGCGGGGCGCTGTCTGGAAACAGCTCGCGTCCACGCTGCTCAGTAGGCAGTTTCGAATCGCTGAGCTGCATTTCAGCAATATGCTGACAGGAAAATCCTATAGAATTACTGCGGTTAATCTTTGGCCTGGGAGATGCACTGGTAAACGAACTGCGGTTCCCGGGCCGTCTCTTAAAAATTTTTCTGGAGCTTTTTTCACCACCTCTTCTCCGTCAGATCTGCCAGCCTATCAAGAATCTGCTCAATTACCCGGTTATTCCTTGTCAGGTGGTGACTGACCCGGGTAATCTCTTCTTCACTCTGAGTCCACTCGGCATCGACAAGTTCCTCCCGGCAATTGTCGATAATAGCCGACAGTCCCGGCGGCGTCATTTCCAGGTGATACTGCAGTCCGAGGATACGGTCTCCGAAAATGAACGCCTGATTACGGCAACCACCGCTTGAACCGAGACGTTTGCCTCCCGGAGGGATGTCAAAGGTGTCTCCATGCCAGTGAAAAACGGTCATTTTGTCAGGGAAAACAGCGTCAAACGGGGGAGGGACCACGGCAGCCGTGGTGACCGGGAACCAGCCGATCTCCTTTTCCCGGTTCCGGTACACCCGTGCCCCAAGGGCAACGGCCAGAAGCTGCGCTCCCAGGCATATTCCCAGCAGGGCGCAGTCAGTTTCGAGCAGATGGGAGAGAAATTGTTTTTCTTCCACGAGCCAGGGGAAGGTCCTGTCATCGTATACGCCCATGGGGCCACCCATGATGATCAGCATTCTGACATCTCCGGGGTCGGGAAGTTTGTCTTCCGCCCAGAGCCTTGTTGCTATAAGATTGTGGCCCCTCTTTTCAGCCCAGGTGCGAATGGATCCGAGCCCTTCGAAGTGCACGTGCTGCAACCAGTGTATATCCATCTGGACCCTTAACGGCTGGATACCATCTCTCTTACCGGAGCTCCTTCCCCAGGCTCCTGCAGATCAGCGGAAAGGCGGAGCATAGAGAAGCCCTCCCCTGCTCCACAGGGCATTAAGCCCGCGATCAATCCCTAACGGGGAACCGCTGCCGACATTTCTTTCGAAAACTTCACCGTAATTGCCGACCTGCCTGATAATCTGGTACGCCCAATCATCGCTCAAACCCAGCCCTGTGCCCTTTACCCCTTCCAACCCGAGCAGCCTGCGGATGTTTTGCTTTGAGCTCATTTTCATTTCATCGATATTTGCCGTGGTCACCCCTACTTCTTCAGCATTGATCATTGCAAAGAGGGTCCATTTGACAATATTGAACCAGCCGTCATCTCCCTGCCTGACGACCGGGCCCAGGGGCTCCTTGGAAATTACTTCAGGCAAAACCACAGCCTCCTCTGGTTTTTCCAGCTTGATCCGGAGTGCATACAACTGTGACTTGTCACTTGTCAGGACATCGCAACGCCCTGCTCTATACGCCCGTACCGTCTGGTCTGAAGTGTCAAAGGCGAGCGGCTTATACACCATTCTGTTCTCTTTGAAATAATCAGCCAGGTTCAATTCAGAGGTCGTCCCGGACTGGACACAAATCGTCGATCCGCCCAGGTCGAGTGCACTTTTAGCCCCAAGTTTTCTGGTGGTCATAAACCCCTGTCCGTCATAGTAGTTAATTCCTGCAAAGTGAAGTCCGAGGGCCGTATCTCGAGTCAATGTCCAGGTGGCATTGCTGGCCAGCAAATCGACCTCACCGGACTGCAGTGCCGTCAAGCGCTCTTTTGCCGTCAGTGGAATCAGTTTGATTTTTGCCGCATCACCCAGCACTGCAGCGGCAACCGCCCTGCAGAGATCAACATCGAACCCGGCCCAGGTTCCGCTCTCATCAGGGTTAGAGAAGCCCGGGATACCGGTTGAGACACCGCATATCAGCTCTCCGCGACGCTGCACGTCCTGCAGGGTCATGGCCTGCGGAGCATGCGCCGTCAGTAGCAGGAACACCAGCGTTGCGAGCATGAAGCAATGCGCTCGAATCATTATTTTCTCCTTAGCAAAAACAGACGCCTTCAGCAGTCCGCCCGGTTCATCAGACGTCAATTGTACCAATGGCAGAGACTCTTGTCCACTTTCTAAAAAGAGATGCGATCATTGTCAAAAAAAACATTTACATTCTCATTATAAATCAATAATTTCCTGTGATTGATTTACCCTCTTTTCCCTTTGGCTGGTGACCGATGAAAAACAGTTCCCGGAATAAAACAGCACGCTACGCCGCCATAGAAACCCTCTGTAAACTTGAGCAGACCAGGCTGCCGGTATCCCAGATTTTTGAACAGGCAATTACAGAACACAAGGTGAGCAGTACCGACAGGCAACTCGCCATGAAGATCTGTTACGGGGTACTCCGCCGTAAACAGTACCTCGACTTGATTCTCTCCCGGCTCTGCAGCCGGCCGCTGAACAGGATTGCTCCCTTTGCCTATCACGCCCTTCATACCGGCCTCTACCAGCTGCTTTTCCTTGACAGGGTCCCTCCATCGGCTGCAGTAAATGAAACCGTAAACGCAGTTGCGGCAGCTCGTTTGCCAAAACCGATCCAGGGTTTCGTAAATGGAGTGCTCCGGCAATCGATCCGAAAACGCTCAGAGCTTCCCCGAGCAGATGAGGTGAACCTGCTCAATCATCCGGAATGGCTCACCAGTCGCTGGCAGAGCAATTTCGGCGAAGATATCGCAAGACAGATCTGTATGGTCAACAACCAGGAGCCCCGTCTCTGCCTGCGGGCCACCACCAGGACCAGCAAAACTGAGCTTTTACATCTGCTTTTGCAAAACAATATCTCCGCCAGGTCTGGACAGTACGCGCCGGAAGCCATCATTGTTGAAAATTACCAGGGCTCAATTACTGCTCTGCCAGGGTTCAGGCAGGGATATTTCCAGGTCCAGGATCAGGCCGCACAGCTTGCGACGCTTCTGCTGGGACCATTTGAAAACAGGGCCCGTTACCTTGACTGTTGTGCAGGGGTCGGCGGGAAAACCTCCCATCTCCTCTCGCTGATCAATGCACAATCAAGCTCGATTGTCGCCCTTGAACCTCATGCCCACCGGGTAGACCAACTCAGAGAAACTCTCAGCCGGTCAGCGGAATCCCACCTGGTAACCGTTCTCGAGCAGAGACTTGAGGAATACTCGGCTTCCCGCTGTGCTGAATTTAACGCAATACTGGTCGATGCCCCCTGCTCGGGCACCGGCGTAATCGGCAGGCATCCTGATATTCGCTGGAACAGGGAGGCAGATCAGTTAGCGGGCTACCAAATAAAGCAGATATCCCTGTTGGAACATGCCGAAAAACTGCTCGTGCCGGGAGGAATAATCGTCTATGCCACCTGCTCCATAGAACCCGAGGAAAATTACCTGGTAATCGACCGCTTCCTGAAAAAGCATCGTCATTTTTCCTTGACAGATTGCCATGGCTATCTTCCCCCTCAGGCCCATCCACTCATCCATAACGGTTGTTTTGCACCGCTGCCGACAGCGGAGATTGACGGTTTCTTTGCCGCCCGACTTACTTCAACCCCGCAAAGTGATTAAACTTTGCTTTACTCTTTTGCAGAAGGTACATTGGTTTCAGCTAGACAAAGGTCTTTAACTATATAAAAACGGCAGGTATGCGATGGCAGAAATAAAAAGTACTCTGGAAATGGTGATGGAGCGGGCTGCCAGGATGACGGCAGAAGTTGCGGAAGCGCCGCAGAATGATGATTCAGAACGAAGAGGTATGCGCACCGCCGCTTCGCTGCTCAATGGCGAGCCAATCGATCTGGTGAACTATCTGAAAGAACAGTCTCCCTCGGAGCAGATGGGTGTGCGCAATGGCATGGTCAGCACCCTCTTAAGAAACATTGTTCTGCCGCGGGAGGATTCCGTTGCGGAGAGTTCTCTGGCCAGTCTTTCAGCAATTCAGGCACTGAGCGGAAATTCGGCAGAAATCAGCGCTATCTGCAGTGAGCTTCAAAAGATTCTGAAGCAATATGGCCAGCATCGCCAGCAGGTCAAGCAACAGCTCGATGATGCAATCCGGTCCCAGTTGAAACAGAAACTCCTCCAGAAGGGCCAGAGAATAGACGATGAAATGTCCATAAACCCGGCAATGCACCCCCAGTATCAAGAAGAGCTGACCCGCATGTCCGGCGAACTCAACGAGCAGTACAACCAGGCAATCGAACAGAGAAGAGCAGCCATCAGGCAGCGTCTCGGCGGCTGATGCTGCTGATATTCAACACACCATTCACAGATGGATTTTAAACTTCGCCGGCGAAACCTGAAAAAAATACTCAGGCGCAAAAAAATTGATGCCCTGCTGATCAGCCAGCCTGAGAACCGCAGATACTTGAGCGGATACGGAGCGCAGGACCACTCCATCACCGAGAGCTCCGGTTTCCTTTATATTCCCGCCCGCGACCAATCGCTTCTGCTTACCGATTCCCGCTTCAAGCTCCAGGCTGAAAAAGAGTCTGATCTTCCTGTGCATCTCTACTCCAGGGGGTTGCTCCCCCTGCTCAGCAGGCTGTTGGCCGCCTCCGGAGTCAAACGATTTGGGTTTGAGAGCCACTACACCCTGCATTCTCGCAGTGTTGAACTTGATAAAATTGGTGACAAACACAAAATATCGCTCAACCCGCTTTCAGGCCTGGTTGAGAGGATGCGTGTGATCAAGAGCGAAGATGAAATCAACCTGATTCGCAACTCGGTCAGGCTCAATGAAAAGCTTTTCCAGAGGATATTTAAGACCATATCCCCTGAAATGAGGGAAATCGATGTCGCCATCAAGGTTGAAACCGCAATGCGCAGTGGTGGCGCCGAGTCTGCAGCTTTTGATACGATTGTCGCGGCTGGAAGCAACAGTGCCCTCCCTCACGCTGTGCCGACAGACAGGCTCCTGGGGCGCGGCCAACCAATTGTCGTCGATATGGGCCTCATCTTGTCCGGTTACTGTTCAGACATGACCAGGACGTTTGTCCTGGGCCCGCCGGATAAACGTTACAGAGATATTCACCGGCTGGTGCGAAAAGCCCAAAAGGCAGGTATCCAGGCAGTAAAAGCCGGTGCTGCTGCCTGCACGGTCGACAGGGCGGCCAGAAAAATAATCAGCGATGCCGGATACGGAAAGTATTTCGGTCATTCTCTGGGGCATGGGGTTGGTCAGGCAGTCCATGAGCAACCCCGCGTATCCTCGAGAAGCAGAGTCAAGCTGAAAGCGGGCATGGTAATCACCATTGAGCCGGGCATTTATATTCCCGGCTGGGGCGGCATACGCCTGGAAAACATGGTCGTAGTCCGTGAAGATGGTTGTGAGGACCTGAACAGGGATGTGACCTGGCTTGACCTATGAAACAGACGGAATAAAAGAAAAACCGCCACTTTGAAACCTTATGAGACAAATAGTTATTGATGAGCTTTCCCCGATGGAACGGGATAATCTCGACTCTTATTTGAAAAGAACCCTTGCGCCAGGGCCGATAGAAGGTATCCATTGGTTCGTTTTACCCCCTGACCTGCACTCTGATGCACAACAGGGGCATGATGATTGCGGGCCATTCTACCTGGCTGTAGAGCTTGAAAATTCTCGGGCCTGTTTTGAGCTTTTAGTGAGAAGCGCGACAAATCTTCATTGCAGCTGTATTGCTTATGCAACACCTGTTCAACGGCAGTTTATTTTTGATTTCATAGATAAAATGCTTTTGGAGGAACTAATACAGGCCTGATTTTCTGCCTATAAAGCGTGTACAACAAGCCAGCGCCACAATGTTGGCATAACATCTTTCCAACAACTCTTCATGCCATGAACACTAAATATATTCTGCCGTTGCTGTACCTCTTCATTCTCGCCGGCTGTGCAACCAGCCCGACCGGTCGCTCACAACTGATGCTGGTATCTCCGGATGAGGCAATTTCAGCATCTAAACAGGCATACCTGCAGACTTTGCAGCCGCTTGCCCGGGAAGGAAAAATCGATTCCGACCGTCAGGTGGCTCAACGCGTCCGCACGATCACCGGCCGCATTATCAGTCAGGCAATTGCGCTCTTTCCCAACACCGCTAGCTGGGACTGGTCAATCAAGGTAATTGATGACCCGGCGGTGGTCAACGCCTGGTGCATGGCAGGGGGTAAGATGGCCATTTACACCGGGCTGATCAACAAGGTTAAGCCAACAGACGACGAACTCGCCCAGGTTCTGGCCCATGAAATATCTCACGCCCTTGCCAACCATACAGCAGAACGTATGTCGATCGCGCTTGCATCCCAGCTCGGTATCGCGACCGTCGGCATGGCCACATCAGGCACTCGCTACGGTGGAGCCGCCCTGTCCGGCAGCGCCCTTGCCGCGGCGCTCGCAATTCAGCTCCCCAACAGCAGAACCGCTGAAACAGAGGCCGATGTAATGGGCATGGAGCTTGCTGCCCGTGCAGGATATAACCCGTATGCCGCGGCGACGCTGTGGAAAAAAATGGAACAGGTCGGCGGCAAGGGGCCAGTTGAGTTTCTCAGTACACACCCGGCACCGGTCAATAGACAGACCGCCCTGACAAATCTTGCACCGCGCTACCTGGGCCTTTATCAGCAAGCCGGAGTAAGGCCGGTCTACCAGTTTAGAAATTAACGGATTGCTGCCGGGGTCATGCACATCATTACGACACATAAAAATACCGATTTTGACGCCCTGGCTTCCGTTATCGCCGCCACCCTCATCTATCCGGGTGCAGTAGGAGTCATTCCCTCGTCGGTGAATAATAATGTCGCCAGATTCCTGACCACCCATAAAACAGCCTTCAATCTTATACTGCCCAGTGAAATCAACTTTGCAGAGGTTGATCAGCTCACTGTCGTTGACACCAATCAATGGCGCAGACTCGACCGCATGAATGCGCTCAGGAAGCGCGATGACCTGGCAATAGCAGTCTGGGATCATCATCACAACGGAGGAGACATCAAAGCAGACTGGACCTGTCAGGAAGAGGTCGGAGCCACGGTAACCCTGCTGATCAGGGAGATGAGAAAAAAAGAGATGGAGTTGAACCCGTTGATCTCAACAATCCTGCTCATCGGGTTGTATGAAGATACCGGCCACCTCAGCTTTCCATCCACCAAAGCTGAAGATGCCGCAGCTGCTGCCTACCTGCTCGAGCATGGTGCAGACCTCAATGTGGCCGCAGTCTTTCTGAACCCGCCCTATGAAGAGATTCAAAAAGATATTCTCTTCACCATGATGCAGGATACGGAAAAGATACAGCTCAACAATTACACCGTCGGCATCAATGTCATTGCACTGGAAGAGAAAGTGCCCATGCTTGCCGCCGTGGTCAGCATGTATCGAAAAATTATCAATGCAGATGCAGTTTTTGTCATATTCATCAATGACAACAGGAGCTCGACGGTTATCGGCCGCAGCGGTGTCGACCGCATCGACATCGGTGAGATACTCAGAAAAGTAGGCGGGGGCGGACACCCGGCTGCCGGTTCTGCGACGGTAAAAAGCAGCGTCTATTCACCACAGCAGCTGCGGCAGAAAATTGTCGAGGAGATAAGAAAGATCAGAAAAAACGGGGCCATCGTTGCCGACTTGATGTCCTTCCCGGTTACCTTCGTATCACCGGACACCCGGATGCTGGAGGTTCGTGAGCTGATGCAGGAAAAGAAAATACGGGGTATTCTTGTCGGCAGTGAAACCAACCTGGAAGGAATTATCGTACTCTGGGATCTTAAAAAACTTAAACAAAAAAAACAGTGGAAGAGCCCGGTAAAGGCCTTCATGATCCGTGATGTTGCCACCATACCGCCCGGACTGCCGCCGGCACATGCGGCACAGTTTATGGTGAAAAAAAATATTGGTCACCTGCCGGTTGAACATGAAGGCCGGATAATCGGCATTATTACCCGCACAGACATCTTGAATTATTTTTACGGAATGCTCCCTGAATAGCACCTTTACCGCCGCTTCAGAGCGATCCCACTGATATCATCAAACATTTTAAAGCGCGGATAGCGGCAGCAGTGGGCATCTCTTCGCTGTAAGCGGCGAATCTGCTTTTTCACGCCATCAAGCCCCACACGCCTGTAACGTTCCACCATTTCTCCAATGTCAACCGGGTTTTCAGGCCGCTTGCTTGGCAGGCAGAGGCCATCGCTGAACAACAGAATATCCGTAACCGTGTTTACATCCTCCACACCGTACCGAACAAAATCAAGGGCCTCGCTCTCACCGTTGAGCACCCCGTAATCGCGATTCATGCCTCTTCGCACCTCAGCAATCTCCCGGGCAAGCACCTGGTGGATAGAACCCTTGCTGTCTGGGCCTACTGCTTTCCATTTCTGCAAGGTTGCGATATCCTGGCCCGGCTGCTCGGTAATCATTTCATGGCTTCCATCCTCAGAGACGAGGACAATCATGCAGTCTCCTGATTGAGCCCACTCGATGTAATCACCAGCAAATCGAAGCGCGGCAAAACTTGTTGACCACAAAGATTCCCGATCATCCATATCCACACCAGACAAAGCCATTGCCTGAAATATCTCGTCATTGGCCCTCCCGGCCATATCCTCAAGGGAACCCTGATTACGACCAAAGGCCGCCGCAGTGATAACTGCCGCCTGCCTGCCGCCGCTGGTGCAGGTGCTCAGCGGTTCACCGGTAATGGAGGTTGCGCCATCACAGACAATATAGAGATCATTGTCAACAGAAAGCGTATCCTCATTTAGATCACCGCTTCCCTGTTCAAGGACGGTCTCCTGAACAGTAAAAGATGGACAACAGCTTTTATTCAGTGAATAGACATTTTCCTGGGGGTGCAGGTACATCGCTTTTCCTGGTCTGAAGTATAACTCCGGTGATTCTAATACCCCATAGCTCCGGAAACAAATTGTTTAACCAGATATAATTATTAATATCGATCGGAAAAAACTATGAAAAACACAAAAAAAGCCTGTGCCCAACCGGGTGGTCACAGGCAGAATGGTCTGGCATATACATCTCTATCTTGCTCGATGGCAGCCTTTAAACCTGGTCGTTAACGGTCGCCGCTGCATGCCGAGCACAATCCGGCAAACTCCAACCTGAATCCGGTGACCCGGTAGCCATTAGCCAATTTCGGAGAAGGTGTTTGAACGCTGTCGCTCTTCAGCCTTATATTGTCGATCCGGTGACATTGAATACAGTAGATGTGATCATGATCGGAAGCATCATAGTCAAAACGTTTCTGGCGTCCGCTTCTTTCCAGTTTGTTTATTGTTCCGGCCGCGGAAAGTGTCTCAAGATTACGGTAGACAGTAGCAAGACTGATTCTCGGCATCACTTTTTTGACCCGATCATAGAGCTCATCGGCAGTCAGGTGTTCCTGGCTTTCCTGTAGTTCCTTTAGAATACATTCACGCTGGTTTGTCATTCTGAGATGCATTGCCACACTCCTTTGGGAAGAATTACTATTTGTAATTGATAACCATTAGCACGTCAATCTATTTCAGCTGCAACAATTTGCCAGCACAGGCACCCATCACCCGGTTTTCGTGATTTTCGACAACTGCAGTGATTTTTTATATCTATTGCTCGAAATGATCAGCAGGCCTGCTTATAGTGCGGTGATGGAAATTTTAACGGTACAAAACCTCAGAAAACTATACGGTAGAAGTGTCGCTGTAGAAGATATCTCTTTTGCCGTTCGCCAGGGAACCTGCTATGGGCTGCTTGGTCCCAACGGAGCGGGAAAAACAACGACAATGGAGGTCATTGAAGATATCATTCCGGCCACGAGCGGGACCATTTTGTACAAAGGAAAAGCCCGGAACATGCACTTTCGAGAAGAAACAGGTATCCAGTTTCAACATACCTCTCTGCTCAACCTACTGACGGTCAGAGAAACTCTGCAATGTTACCAGAAATTGTTTAACCATCCGGAAAAACTGGAAACGCTGATAACACGCTGCAATCTCATTTCAATACTGAACAACAGAAACGACCAGTTATCGGGGGGCCAGAAACAGAGACTCATGCTGGCAGTGGCGCTTATCAACCAACCGGACCTGGTCTTTCTTGATGAACCCTCAACAGGGCTTGATCCGCAGTCCCGCCGCCATTTATGGAAGATTGTCGAAGATATCAGAAATGACGGAAAGACAATAGTCATGACGACCCACTCCATGGAAGAAGCGGAGTTTCTCTGTGACACCATCGCAATTATCGACCAAGGTTCCATAATCGCCGAGGGCAGCCCGGCGGAGCTCATTACCACCTATTGCAAAACCAATACGGTTACCCTGCCGCTGCCTGCACTAAAAGACCGACTCGCAACCCTGAAAATGGCGTATCGCCTGCAGGGAAATTCTGTTCTGATCAGTTCTCCCGATATCGAGGAAACATTGAGGATGCTGATGGCTGCTGACATCGAGCTAAAAGAAATGGTTGTCGATTCACCTGACCTTGAAGATGTATTTCTCTATCTTACCGGTAAAAAACTAAGGGAATAGCATGAAAAATCCCATGCAGCTTCAGCGAATCTGGACCATGTTCACCGCCAGAAACAAGGAATTTTTCCGTGATCGTGCTGCGTTTGGATGGAATTTTGCATTCCCGTTCCTGATCATTGTCGGATTCGGCATCATCTTCAACGGCGAAAGACTCTCCACCTTCAAAGTCGGGGTTTTTCCTCAGCAGGGAGCCCCTGCCAGCCTTGCTGAAACAGCCATCCCAATCCAATTTCGGAATAATTCCGCAGTCAGTCTCGTTCCCATTTCGAGCCTTGAAGAAGGACTTGGTAAAATTCGCTATCACAAGATTGACCTCCTCATAGACGGCAGTTCACCGAAACACCGCTATTGGGTTAATGATTCCTCACCCAAGGGGGCTATCGTCGAACAGGTTTACAGGGCCGCGCTGCAGCCGGAAGGCTCTGCTCTTTATGAGCAGCACATCGTCAACGGCGAACGGGTCAGGTATATTGATTGGCTCTTTCCCGGTATCATGGCAATGAACATGATGTTTTCAGCGCTCTGGGGTGTCGGCTATGTGGTTGTCCGTTACCGAAAGAATGGCGCGCTGAAACGATTGAAGGCAACCCCTCTGACTGCATTTGAGTATCTGAGCGCGCAGATGCTCTCCCGGATCTTCCTGCTCATGTTCACCTTCTCGGTCGTCTGGGTCGGCTCAGATTTGATTTTTGATCTCAAGATCCAGGGTTCGATAACACTCTTTTTCTTCATCTTCTTTCTCGGCGGCTTGAGCTTGTGCTCCATCGGGCTTTTTCTTGCAGCCCGCGGCACCAGTGAAGAATTCACCTCCGGCGCGTTGAATTTTATCTCCTGGCCGATGATGTTTCTTTCTGAGGTCTGGTTTTCAATTGAAGGAGCGCCGGCGTGGGTTCAGGATCTATCCTGGATTTTCCCGCTCACCCATATACTCAAAGCGGCAAGAAAAGTGATGAACGAAGGTCTCGGTTTTTCCGCTATCCAGCTGGAATGCTCGCTGATGCTACTGACAACAGTGATCTTCCTCAGCCTGGCAGCGGCCCTTTTCTCCTGGAATGAATAATGCGCCCCTGTTTTATCGATTCGCACCTTCATCTCCAGGATGATCGTTTTCAAGGCAAGGCAGAATTACTGATCGTCAATGCGCAAAAAGCCGGTGTTGCCATGTTTCTCTGCAATGCGGCAAAAGAGTCGGACTGGCCTGCTGTTGCGGACCTGCGGAAAAACAATAATGGACTTTTACCGTTTCTGGGAATTCATCCGTGGTATGCCGGCGCAGCAGCACCCGGATGGAATACACGGTTGAAAAATATGCTGGAATCTCTTAATCAATCTTGTGGTGTTGGAGAATCCGGGCTTGACAGAACCGCTGCATCCGATTTTACAGTTCAGATAGATCTATTTGACAAGCATCTTGAAATAGCGTTTCAGCTGTCACGACCGATTGCCCTTCACTGCGTGCGCAGCTGGGGTGTATTGGTTGACCGCCTTGAATCGCGAGCAAGAGACAATAGTTTGCCGGCAACGATGATCCACTCCTTCAGCGGATCTTATGAAACGATGATGCGTCTCACCCGTATTGGCTGCTTCATTTCCTACTCGATGCAGATCATTGAGCCGCACAGAACAAAGCTGCGGGAAACCTTTATCCGTACACCGCTTGAGCGGCTGCTTCTTGAAACCGATGCTCCTGGCCGGCTCACCCCGTCCGCTTTTCGTCAAACAAAAACGCTTACCCCGTTCAGCGAACCGGTCCTGATTCCTGAGTTCTACAGATGGGCAGCCAGACAAAGAAATATCGAACCAGTTTATTTCAAGACTCAGATATGGCGCAATGCACAGATTTACACGAACACAACTGCTGGTGGGTGAAGAAGCATTTGCCCGGCTGTCGGCTGCCCATGTGGCTGTAATCGGTCTCGGAGCGGTCGGCGGCTATGCGGTCGAAGGACTGGCAAGAGCAGGCATTGGCAGACTGACCCTCGTTGATTTTGATACCATCCAGCTGTCAAATATCAACAGGCAGCTTTACGCACTGGAGTCAACGATCGGCCAGGCAAAGTCGACAGTGGCCGGGAACCGTGTCCTGGAGATAAACCCATCCTGTGATGTCAGGCCAATGCGGCTGTTTGCAGACAGCAACAGCATCCTTGGTGTCGTCGCGGAAAAACCAGATATCCTCATTGATGCGATTGATTCATTAAACCCCAAGGTCCAGGTCTTGACCGCTTCCTTCAACCATGGGGTGACAACACTCTCGTCGATGGGCGCTGCACTTCGCACGGATCCGTTACAGATACGGATTGATGATATTTCCCGAACGAAAAACTGCCCTCTGGCACGACGGGTTAGAAAGCGATTGCGCAGCAACAACATAGAAGAAGGCATCTCTTGTGTCTACTCGACAGAAGAAGTCTCGTTTGACTATACTTTCCCCGAAAAACCGTCCCAACAGCAGCCCTGCGCAGACAGGGGCAGGGACCGGCGAACGCTCGGCAGCCTCCCCACGCTGACGGCAATATTTGGCTTAATGCTCGCCAACGAAACAATCATGCGGCTGATCAAGCGTTTGAAATGAAAAGGATATTTCTCGCTCTCAGGCTTGACGACTTTACCCGCGCCCTGCTCTCCGGGCTGGGAGCCCAGGTTCCGGGGGCGCACCCGGTATCAGAGGATCAGTTACATCTGACCCTTCGCTTTATCGGCGATGTGGATGGTGCGATGTTCCGGGACATCAGGGAAGGACTGTGGAAACTGCCTGTCCCCCCCGTCACACTTTCAGTCAGTGGTGTCGGTCACTTTCCTCCGAGGGGCAAGCCGCGTATTCTCTGGGCCGGTATCAGCCCATCCGCTGAGCTGATTTTCCTGAGAAACAAAGTAAACCATGTTCTCAGGGAATGCGGCATTTCTCCCGAGGGAAGAAAGTATCACGCCCATATAACACTTGCCCGTCTCAAAAACAGCTCGCCACATCGTGTTGCCCGGTTCCTCTCGCAAAACAGCATGCTCAGCACACCGCCATGTACCGTCCATCAGTTAACCCTCTTTTCGAGCATTCTCTCTCCGAAAGGCGCTGTGCACACCATTGAAGAGGAGTATCCTCTTCTCGGGCTGTAGCCAGGAGAGAAACTAATCCCGTTTTGTCAGATGATAATGATCACGCTGCAGAAAAAACATGGCGACAAAAATGATCGCAAGGCCGGGCAGGACTTTTACCTCCGGCCAGCCTCGACCGATAAGGATTTCAATTAACAACACCAGCCCGGGATAGAGGTAAGAGTAGGCCATGACCCTCGTGGGGCCGAGAAACTGGATCGAGTACTGGGTCAGATAAAAAGAAACTACCGTCGTGAAAAAAGCAAGATAGGCAATCCATGCCCATACCTCCAGGGGAACAGCCGCCAGGTCGACACGAACAAGACCCAGAGCACCGGCAGGCAGCAGCCAGATACTTCCGGTTATCAATATCCAGAAAGTCATTACCTCCATTTTCTCTCCGCGATGCATCCGCCTGACAAGAGGCGTATACAGCCCCATGGCCAGGCAGCCGGCAAAGAAAATCAGATCTCCGCGATTCCACTGCAGGCCAAAAAACAGCGACAAATCACCACGGAACAGCACCCAGATCGCACCAAGCAGGCCAAAGCCGAGGGCCGCAACTGTTGATTTACCAATCTTCTCGTGCACGATGATTGCCGAATAGATGGCTGAAAGTGCTGGAACCAGGGTAAAAAGCACGCTGGTATTGAGTGCGGTTGTATACTGCAGGGAAAAGAACATACACCAGAAAAATATGACCAGCGAACCGCTTACCACCCCGTAGCGGACAAGCGCTCTCAGGCTCACCCGCAGGCCGTACTTCCAACTGATTGCAGGCGCCAGAAAACAGGCGCCGAGAACAAACCGGACGAGTGTCAGAACGGCAGAATCAAGATGTTTTGCGATGTGCTCGCCAACAATAAAAGATGTTGAAACCAATGCCGCACAAATGACCATCAGCAAGTGGACGCGTCTATTTTTTCCAACCTCTGAAAGCGGCACCTCAGCTTCTCACTCTATCAAAAAGGACGAACCATTCCTCGACGGGGATGACACCTGGCGCAAGCAGAGGCGCGCCCCTTACCCACCGCTGCATCAATCCTGCTCCCGCCCGAAAAGCAGCCGATAGGTAACTCCATTCAAGGTAAAAAACATCGGTACCGTCCAGATCATACCGATCCCGAAAGGAATCATGGAAATAAGATAAACAAGATACATCAGCAGATAGGCAGCGAATATCCGCCACCATTTTTTATGAACGGCACGACGAGACATCTCCATTGCCTGCCAGGGACCAACCCCTTTGTCAACTATCAACGGCAGGGTAAGGGAATAACCAACAGCCAGATAAACAGCCGGCAGGATAAACAAAAAGAAACCGCAGGTGATCAGCAGCAGCATCAGAAAACCAGCAACAGTAATGGGGATTAGCCGTGAAAAGCCGCTGAAAACAAGTCTCCAGGAAAACGATTGGTCCGCTACCCGGCGAACGCCGATGGCGATCAGGCCAGACAAAAAGGTAAGCGATAAAGCTATGCTGGACAACTGGCTGAGGAGATTCAACCAGACAGCAGGCAGTGTGCCTGCCCGTGCGCCGGAAAATGTGAGAAGGTAAACAATCCCGATGCCAAGGGTGAAAAGCAGCAGCAACATAACAACGATTCCAGCCCAGATCGAGCCCTTCACCCCACGGGTCATCTGCCATGAGGCCCGTATCAGAGCTCCGGCTGAAAAATCGCCAGGCGGAGAAAAAACTGGAACCTCTTTCCCCTGGACCTCTTTGGTAGTCGATCTGTTATTTTCCTTCGCTGCAGTTTTTTCGCTGGCTGGAGCGGAACCTTCCTGCCGATCCTGCGCTTCTTCAAGACAATCCCGGCAATATAGTTTTTTGGCCCTGCCGAGGCCACCCGCCTCTTCCACCGACTTTCCGCACGCACTGCAGGTGCCGGCCAGCAACCCCTCAAGCTGAGCCCTGAGTTCATCCTCAACTACTTCCCGGGGCCTGCTCCGCTCCTTTTTCATCACCAGACGGAATATCATCCTGCGTCTGCAGCGTGTTGTCAATGGAACTGTCTGAAATTCCTGCCTCGCTTCGCGACGGTTGGCTTGCTGGCGCAGCAGGGGGCAAAACATGTCGATGAGGTTCGGGCACGATAAAGACAGTGGCACACTTCGGGCATCCTACTCTCTGCCCTTTCATGGATTCCCTGGCGCTGCCGCGCGCTCCACAACCGGGACATTTTATTTTCATGTCCGCCTCCCCAGCGGAACCGTATGGCCCAACGCTGCCAAGAGCACTTCTTTCCGCCCGGTTCACTTGGAACAGACCGGGCAGATCTGCCGACCGTCTATAATCCTGATAAAATCGCTGCTGAAACGAAACCCACAGACTTCACAAGCTGTTACGCCAGAATCTACACCAGCAGATACGATATCCTCCGGGATGGCGTTCCCGGCCTGTTTCTCTTCAGCACCAGCCGCGCTCACCCCAGCATCCGGGGAAAAAGCCATATCCGCTGATCGAGGCACCGGATCCACCAGCACATTCGCTGCGGCCGTGAACACCTTCAGACAATCCGGACATTGCACTTTTTTCAGGTAGTATTCATTACCGGCCGTACCACTCAAGCCGCAGCGGGGACAGATCATTCTCATCGGCTTCCTCCGTACATCATTTCAAATACCATCTTTCATGGATGATCTACCTTAACAAGTGAGCCATTTAGTATTATTAAAGAGAAGGTATCATAATTACACTTTTTTTACCAAAACAGATGGAGATCTATCATGCCGGAATTTATTATTATCGTTGCCATTTCTCAAAATGGAGTTATCGGCCGGGATGGCCGGCTTCCCTGGCATCTTCCTTCAGACCTCAAACATTTCAAAAAGACGACAATGAGCTATCCCATCATCATGGGACGAAAAACCTTCGACTCCATAGGTAAGCCGCTGCCGGGAAGAAACAACATCGTTCTCAGCAGAAACTCCTCGCTCTCACTTCCCGGGTGTGCCGTCGTGCATTCAATCGAGAAAGCATTGGATCTGTGCAGAGGATACGATAAGGCCTTTATCATCGGTGGCGCAGATATTTTCAATGACTGCCTGCCAATTACCGACACAATTATCGTCACAGCACTGGAACGTGAGGTAGATGGTGATGTCTATTTTCCAGAAATCGACCCGACCGTTTTCAAACAGACCGAATCAATAAGCCAAAATCTTGAAGAACCTTACTCGATCATTCGCTATGAGCGCATAGCAACTGATTCGCCAATTGAGCCATAACCCTGAATTTATTCCAAAACCATCATGCTCCCATTGTCCAGGCAGGACGGGGGATTAACGAGTCAATGCTCCTTTATTTATTAGCCATATGAATACACTTCTTGTACTCGACCATGACGAGTCTCTCTATGTTTCTGAGCTAGAGAAAAGAAAATTACCGCACCTGAGCATTCATTCGGCGAAAAATCCGGAAGCTGCAGCTCCGGTTTCAGGTTAATCTCTCGACAATCGCTATATATAATGGAATCCCGACAATTTGACATTCCAAAGCAGTTCAATCATGCCCTCACCCTGGTCAGGCAGCATACGATCATCCTCTGGTGGCTTGTCTTTTTAGGGCTGCTCAATACGGTATCAACACTCACAGCCGACACTGCTTTTTCCAGAATTCTCTCCATTCTGTCATTCGTGCTATCAATCTGCTCAACGCCCGTCATTTACGGCATATACTATGAGCTGATCGAGGATATCTATTCATCACTCACAAACATCATCAGATCCTACACACTCCCCTATCTCTGGCTTCTGGTGCGGATGTATCTTCCCGTCATTTTTCTTGCCTGGCTGCCGATGCTCCTCAATCCCGATTCCGCAACCGGGGGACATTTTTATGTTATTCTCGTCTCCTTCAGCCTGATATATCTCTATGTTCTGCCACTCTTTTATTTCACCGGAAAACAGCCGGGCTCAATCCTTATGGGAATGACCTTTCTCGTCAGGAACATTTCAGCTTCGACACCGCTTATCCTGGTCGTTCTTCTCCTGGAAACCATACTTCTGCTGGTCCAATACAACAAAGCAGCTCTTCTGGCCTGGAGTACCAATCTTTTTGTCATTCTCGATTTCGGCAGCTATCTTGTTGCTTCAATCATCGACTTCATCCTTTTTATTGTTCTGGTTTTGATTCTAAAGGATCAATTTGGCAAAAATTCCTCGACACCCATCAGACGAAACTCTTCCAGATGAGACACACGCCAAAATTTCTGAAATTCCTATTAAATTTGTATCCCCCTTTTTTCGGCGCCGGGATCAAGGTTGATTACATCAGCAGCGACTTCAAAGAAATCAGGATCTCACTGCGGCTGCGCTGGTACAACAGGAATATCTCCGGGACCCACTTCGGGGGAAGCCTCTATTCAATGGCCGACCCGCATCTTGTCCTGATGCTGATGCATCTGCTCGGTGACGACTATATCGTCTGGGACAAATCAGCTGAAATCGATTTTCTCAGGCCGGGAACAGGAAAAGTAT
The DNA here is from genome assembly GCA_963696725.1 of uncultured delta proteobacterium. Taxonomy (GTDB): domain Bacteria; phylum Desulfobacterota; class Desulfobulbia; order Desulfobulbales; family Desulfocapsaceae; genus MADRE3. The sequence goes on along the minus strand of CAVOLI010000006.1, from coordinate 307,115 downwards.
CAGCCACATTTCAGATAACGGATGCCGAACTGCTGACGATCAAGGAGCAGACGAATCTCCAGCGCCGCTGCCTTCCGGAGTTCACGACCGCAATCCTCGATGAAGACGGCAGAGAAGTCGCCCGGATCAGAAAAACCCTCTATGTGCGGATTAAAAAAACGGCCCGGCAAACAAACAACCATGAGTAAAAACAGTGCTGTGGTTCATGAAGATCCCCTGTTTCCCTGTTTTCTGGCATGCTTCGATCAGGTCATAGTTTTTTGAAGTGCCAGCTGTTTTAACCAGGTCCCGAAAATTTGGCCAATGGTGCTGTTCAAAGAAGCCGAAGCCTTTCTCGGTCAGCATCTTCTCGATGTTAGCAAGGATATCTTATGGCTTCAATGTTTCGGATTGCTCCACCAACTGACGTACCTCTTCAACATCAAGCGGCCTTATCAGACGCGCCACCTCCTTACCATCATGCAATAGGATCAAGGTCGGCCAAAGCTTAACCCGAAACGCACGACCCAGCCGTTTACCTTTTCCATCATATACCTTTATATGGGGCAGCTCGGAATACTCGGTCAGCACTTCCTGTATTGCTGGGCGTGCCGCCTGACAGTGTCCGCACCAAGGCGTACCAAACTCGAGGATAGTGTCACCGACCAATTCATTAACTTGCTCAAGTGTCGGGGCATCTTCTGCATAATCCGGGTTAAACCCTTTGTGGCTGGTTTTCATGCTGTTTTATTTCCTGGATGATCGTCTTTATGAAAAGATATTAAGATCTTAAGGTAAATGACTCAACTGGTTTTATTCACGGTGCTTGGGCATTGATTATAGCCAACGGGAACTGTCAATACAAACCTTCTTTAAATCATAAAGGGGCTGAATTGGAACTGTTCCTCTGAAGCTACCGTTAGACAGAGGCTTGGCGATTGGTAAATGTGAAGCTTGAGTGATATAGGAACAAGTTGCCTTTGTGGGCAGGTAATCAGGAAGTGTTTAAATCATTGACAAGCAAAATTTCAAGGCTATATTAATCGCTAAATGGCGATATATGAATATGGAGTGTTCTTGCAATGAAAACATTCATACGAGTGATGAAAGCTCTGTCCGACCCGAACAGGGTACGGGTAGTTAAACTCCTGCAAACAGAGGAACTCTGTGTCTGTGAGATTCAAGAGGTCTTGGGCCTGGCCCAATCAACCGTCTCCAAACACATGAAAATACTGGAAGATGCGGGTCTGGTCGAGAAGAAACGACAGGGAACTTGGATGATATACAGTCTTGCAGATGGCAGCGAATCAGCGTATGCGGAGGCGATGCTGAAGACAATCAGTGACTGGCTGGAGAATGATAACGAATTGAAAAGGATGCGTGAGGCCTTACCGGCGGCGTCCATGCTGCGCAGTTGCCCCGCGGCAAGTGAAAGGGGATAGACATATGAAGCTCATTCAACCCATTGGCACCGAGTGTGGCTGTGACGGCAAGAGGGAATCAGTTGACCAGGCACCGGCGCCCCCTGATCGCAACATGGGCAAAACCATCCTCGTGAGCTTGCTCGGCTTCGCTGTCTGGTATGCAGTGTACAAACAACTGGAACCCTTTTCATATTTTTTTGCCTACTCACTGGCCGGTCTTGAAAAAGAGAGCCATCTTGGTGAGTCCATCCAGTTTTTCGTCTATGATACTCCCAAGGTTATGATGCTGCTGACTCTTATTGTGTTTGCCATTGGCATCCTTCGATCATTTTTCACCCAGGACCGAACCCGTAAATACCTGGCTGGAAAAAGAGAGTCAGCAGGCAACGTGATGGCTGCTTTGCTTGGCATTGTCACTCCTTTTTGCTCATGTTCTGCAGTACCCCTTTTTCTTGGCTTTGTTCAGGCCGGAGTTCCTCTGGGGGTGACCTTCTCCTTCCTCATTGCAGCTCCGATGGTAAATGAAATTGCCCTGGTTCTGCTCTATGGCCTGCTTGGCTGGAAAGTCGCTGCCATCTACCTTGTCACAGGCCTCTTGATTGCAATCATTTCAGGATGGGTAATTGGCCGCCTCAAGCTGGAGCATTGGATTGAAGACTGGGTACAATCATTGCGGGCAGCTGAAGCGGTGATCGTCGAGGAGAACCTCACTTGGCCCGATCGCATTGCCCGTGGACGAGAGGCTGTTCGCGATATCGTTGGCAAGGTGTGGATCTATGTCGTTGCTGGAATTGGTGTGGGTGCAGCCATTCATGGCTATGTGCCGGAGACCTTTATGGCTTCAATCATGGGCAAAGATGTTTGGTGGTCTGTGCCCGCCGCCGTTGTGGTCGGTATTCCCATGTACTCCAATGCGGCAGGTATTGTGCCGATAGTCGAAGCACTCCTTGGCAAGGGGGCTGCACTGGGTACGGTGCTGGCCTTTATGATGAGCGTAATCGCCCTGTCACTGCCGGAAATGGTTATTCTCAGAAAGGTACTCAAGCTAAAGTTGATTGCTGTCTTTATCGCCGTTGTCGGCAGCGGAATAGTATTCACCGGATTCTTATTCAACCAGATTATTTAATTGCGTTCTGTCTGTAAATTCTTAGACTGACCTATGCTTCTGGATTTGACCTTAAACCAACGATTCGAGAAAGAGTATGGAAATTAAAGTATGTGGACCAGGATGTGCTTCATGTGAAAAGACAGAAAAAATTGTCAGGGCAGCTGTTGCGGCAAAAAATGTAGATGCCACTATCATTAAGATCACAGATTTTCAGGAAATTGCTCAGCTGGGTATCTTTTCCACCCCGGCCGTGATTGTCGACGGCCAGGTAAAGTCAGTGGGGAATATCCCTAAACAGTCTGAAGTGGAAGGCTGGATTAGCTGAGTCAGTTGCCACTTCAATGAAGAATTGCAGGCAGGACAGCAACAGATAGTGCATCCGGCCTGTATTCGATGGAAACGGCTACTGTTTGTTTTCTTTTTCATCTTTCGCTCCGGACGCAAGGTGCGGCGGACAGAGGTGCCCGGCCATGGCAGCCTGAGGAATACACCTGGAGGACTCTATGAAAACAATTCTCGTAACCGGAGCTGCAGGCCAGATTGGATCTGAGCTCACGATGGCACTACGCGAGCGCTACGGCGATGGTAATGTGGTTGCCGGAGGAAGAAAAACAAAACCAGGCGAAAAACTTCTGGACTCCGGTCCCTTCGAGGTTGTTGACTGCTTGAATGTTGAAGCAGTTGCAAATGCTGTTAAGAAATACAAGGTTGATACCATCTATCATCTGGCAGCCATTCTTTCAGCAGTTGCCGAAGCCAAGCCTTCCCTCGCCTGGAATGTGAATATCAATGGCCTCTACAACGTGCTTGAAGTGGCCCGTGAACACAATTGTGCTGTTTTCGTTCCCAGCTCTATCGGAGCATTCGGCGCCACAACACCACTGGACAGCACACCTCAGGATACCATCCAGCGCCCATCGACCATGTATGGCATAACAAAAGTTACCGGTGAGCTTTTATGCGATTACTACTTCACCCGCTTCGGGATTGACACTCGCGGCGTTCGTTATCCAGGCATTATCTCCAATGAGACACTTCCGGGAGGCGGAACCACAGATTATGCGGTTGAGATTTATTATGAAGCCATTAAGCATAAAAACTACACCTGCGATCTGCCCGCAGGCACATTTCTTGACATGATGTATATGCCTGATGCGATAAAAGCCGCCATTAATCTCATGGAAGCAGACCCGGCAAAGTTGGTTCATCGCAACGCCTTTAACGTCACTGCGATGAACTTCGATCCAGAGATCATCGCTGAGTCCATCCGCAAATACATCCCCGAGTTCACCATGGATTACAAGGTGGATAGGGTTAAAGAAAAAATTGCCGCTTCCTGGCCAAACAGCATGGATGATTCCGCCGCCCGAGAGGAATGGGGTTGGACACCGGATTATGACCTGGATACGATGACCAGAGATATGCTTGAAACACTCTCAAAAAAACGACGACGGCAGGAGTAGCTGATGTCTATCAAGAGATTAAATTCTGTCCTCAAAACCGCTGTTGATGAACTCAAAGCCAGGGGAACAGCCAAAGGAAAGGAGATGGTCGTCACAGCTATCAAGCCTGCCACTGGGACAACGGGTCCCCGATATTTTGTTGAAGGATACAGCGACAGGGAATTCATCAGGATGAATTCAAATTCCTACCTGGGATTGTCCATGAGACCGGAACTGATTGAAGCTGAAGAAGCAGCTGTCAGAGAATTCGGGACGGGACCGGGAGCGGTTCGCTTCATCAGTGGCACCTACAAGGCTCATACTGAACTGGAGGAGAAACTGGCCAGGTTTCATGAAAAAGAAGCCGCCATGCTCTTCTCGTCTGCCTATGTGACCAGCCTGGGCGTGCTCATGCCCCTGGCCTCCGAAAAAACTGTCTACGTCAGTGATGAACTGAACCATAACTGCATCATCCAGGCCATGCGCCTGTCACGCCCGCAAGGCAAGGCCATCTACAGGCACAATGACATGGAGGACCTGGAAGCCAAGCTTAAAGAATGGGCCGGACAAGCAAAGAGAGCCCTTGTTGTCACAGACGGTGTCTTCAGCATGCGCGGCGACCATGCTCCCCTGCAGGAACTCGTCGAGATCTGTTCAAAATATGAAAGTCAGTTTGAAGAAGGACTGATCACCATCATCGATGACTCTCACGGAGTTGGCGGGTTCGGCCCGACAGGCCGGGGAACAGAGGAGTACTGCGGAACAGAAGTTGACCTGATCATCGGTACACTGGGCAAAGGATTTGGCGTAAACGGCGGCTATGTTGTCACATCGCATGAAATTGTTGACTATCTGCGCCAGACTGCTCCCATGTACATTTATTCCAACCCGATAACCGTATCTGAAGCCAGGGCGGCCAGCGCCGCACTGGAACTGCTGGATAGCCCTAAAGGTCTTGAAATTCTGAAGCATTTGCAGGCAATGACAAAGCGCTTTACAACAGGCTTGCTGGAATGCGGCTATGAGACGATTGAAGGTGACCACCCGGTTGTTCCCCTCATGGTACGGGATACCGCTCAAACAGCGGGGCTGGTCCAGTTCCTCATAGACCACGGTGTACTCGCGACAGGTCTGAACTTTCCCGTTGTCCCAAAAGGCGATGAAGAAATCCGTTTTCAGATCAATGCCGATCACAAAGAGTCTGACATTGATTATGTAATCGATGTTCTCAGGAAGTATACGGGATCGTTAAACAATTTTTTTTGTCGTGCAGGTAGTCATTGACAGGCAGAACACTCTTGACCGGTCTATCGGAAAAGCAGCAATTAGAACCGAATATTCCAACTGGATCTCTTCGCCATAATAGGGTGAAGCTATGGTTGCTGCGGTTCTCTGGTGGAATGCTCCGATTGCAGTCTGACGTTACTGCATGGCCCGGCCAATGAGTCTCTCTTGAACGCAGGCAAGAATTATAGAACGATTTAAATGAATATCAGACAAGCATTGTCTCTTGGTGATAAAGGTGTCGTCAGTATTGTCGGTGCTGGGGGAAAAACCACCCTGATGTACGCTCTTGCCAGATGAGCTTGTCTCTGCCGGTAAAAGAGTGCTGACGACAACGACTACAAAAATTTTCAAGCCAACCCCTGAAGAATGTCCTGTCACCATCCTATCAAAAAGATCTGACGAAATTATTAAAAAGGTGCTCTTGCATATACGAGATTGTCCTCACCTTACCCTGGGCGCTGAGTATGAACCTCTCGGTGGTAAATTGACAGGGGTGTATCCTGAGGTTTTAGCAGATATCCGCGAAGCAAATCTTTTCGATTACATGATCATTGAGGCCGATGGTGCCGCGCGAAAATCCCTGAAGGCTTGCAGCTTCAAATGAACCGGTTGTTCCTGAGTTTACAGACTTCCTGGTGTCTATGGCAGGCCTGGATGTCGTGGGGAAACCGTTGGATGAACAATGGGTATTCAGAGCAGAGATTTTTTCAAACATCACAAAACTGCCACTTGCGCAGAAGATCACAGGAGCTGAGATTGCAGAAATGCTGATTCATGATATGGCCTCTATTAAGATCCATAAAACCGGATGTTATTAAAATTGCTTTTCTTAACAAAGCAGACAATATCCATTTACAAAAAGCAGGAAACGAAATTGCAGCTCTCATTGGAGAAAGAGACAGGAACCATTTCCACCGGGTCATCGTGGCTGAACTAAAGGGCGTGCCGGTGATCCACAAATGTAGCGTATTCAGCTGACCACGTTTCCTCACAATAGCGATATTTTAAATCCCTGGATCTACTCCCTTCTGCGGCTCGAGTCATTGGTTGATTGCAGAACCTGGAGATAATCGCGCCATGTATCAACATCGGTAATCACTGCTTTATTCTCAACCTCATGCGCTCGTATCGTTAATGATTTGTCGCTGAACAGAAATCGAGCACCCTGATCCCCTGAGGAATCGATCAATCTTGGGAAAAGACGTGGCACTGATAATAACCGGATTGCCCCGTTGCTTTTTATAAACGGGATAAAGTATGTCGGGTTTGTAATGGCTGAACTGCTCCATCAACTCAGTAATGAGGGTGGCATCTATCAGCGGTTGATCGGTAAGCATAAAAATTGCCGCCTCGCATTTTCCTGTTAACTGCGCTAACCCCAGCCCTTAGAGGATGTGGCTTGACCTTCCCTAAAATCTTTATTGAAGATTATCTCACATTTCTTCACTAATTTGACATCCCTCACGATATCATCTGCAAAAGCTCCAATGACGAGTGTCGGGGATACAATTCCCGCACCTCTGGCTGCACGTTATCGCATGCTCCAGCATGCTCCTGCCCATGACTTTCAGCAATTGTTTTGGTCTGCCCATACGGGAAGACATTCCAGCGGCCAGGATTACAGCTGCAAATATCAAGATTCTTCTTCATTCAGTCAGACGACAGCGCGGCTCGTTTATTTTTTTTGGCGAATTCAGCCCTGAGTTTCATTTTTGACATACTCCAGGTGAGCTTATGAGTTATACCGAAAGAGAACCGCTTCCAAGCACTGCGCCGGCGAGCGCCAGAGCCTTGTCGGAAACCAAGTCATTATTCACATGCTCCCGTGGTTCAATATCTCCAATCTTGACTCCTGTCTTGACGAATATTCCATCCCGTATCAACCCGCGAACATGCCCGTCAATTTGCGCTTTGACGACTCTGCTGTCGACAGTACCGAGGGTGTCGCCGGCTTTTACCCTGTCATTTAGAAGAACGGCAGCAGCGAAAATACCTGTCGCAGGTGCCCGCACAACACGAGCTACATCGTGACCCATCACAGAGCCGGGGATCCCGGTGTTTTTTTCCGCACAGCCCTGGTGAATTAATCGTCCACAGTTGGGTCCCCGATTTGTTTCAACAACAATATGTGATGTCGACACCGGCACAGAATCCGGGACCTAAACCGATAACAAGTTCGGCTTCATCCATTCGAGTCCCGATATTTTTTTTCGCTAAAATTGCATCGATCACCACCTCAGGTCTCCACCTGGCTATGGTCAGCCACGAAGGATCAACCAGCACCGGAATCTGGGATTTCTCAAATGCCTGCTCAATTTCTGAGGCTGGTCTGTACCGCGACGCCGGTAATTCCATCGACGATTTTTCTGCCGTCATAGACAGCCTCACAGAAACAGACAGATCGGCGCACAGCCATCGGATTTTCCGTTTCCAGCATCACGAGGCGCTTGAATCCTGCCCGATGCAGGCGCCACGCAATACCTGAACCCATTTCTCCCGCTCCCTTTATGATAAACTTGAGATTGTGCTAAGACCATGAGGTATCACCTTTATTTACATACGGCTGAGGTGGTGAACAAACAATGTAAACAAACGCTCAACAGGTAAAATCCGCTGCAGGAGCCTTCTCCTACGAATACATTCAATTGTCATTATTTCAAGACAAATGCTAGTAATGGCATATTTTCATATAGATTAGTGACGTAATTGTCAGCGATTTTGCTGCTCCCGGAAAAAATGGTTACCGTTTAGCGAAAAGTGATAGTCGGCAATTTTACAGTTATGTAATAACATTATTGCGAAAAATCAGTTCAAGAGCGAGCCTGCCCATTTTTCAGGATCGTTTTTGTCACAACAACGTGCGGTTGGCTATAACGGAGGGTAGGATTCATGAGATTTATTCTTGACACGTTAATCGAAGTGCTGGCGCGAGGTGAATCAGTGGTGCTCGCTACAATTGTCCGCAGCAGCGGCTCTACCCCCAGAACTTCAGGGGCTCGGATGCTTATTGAGTCAGATGGAACCCTGACCGGGACAATCGGCGGAGGGGCAATTGAGGCTGCCTGTCAAAAAAAGGCACAGGAAATTTTCGATCTGTCCTGCTCGCATGCCGAAGTGAATTTCTCCATGAGTGCCTCTACGCTTGCAGATGGGGGCATGGTCTGCGGCGGCACAGCTTCTGTGCTCCTGCAGATGGTTGGCCCGGATTTGCTGGATACCATTCGGCAGATACGAAAGGAGTACCAGAACGGTGAAATTCCCCTATTACTGACCATATTACCCTCCGGCACAGACACCTCCTCGACTGCTATACGTCGACAAAGATGACGATAACGAAATAAGCCCGGAATTAAAACAGCACCTGTTTCAGAAAAGCAGGCGAACCCCTTTTCTGATAAAATCCGGCGAGCCATGAAATGTTCGTCGAATCGCTTGTCTCTCCCGGCGTCGTCTATTTGATAGGGGCTGGTCACGTAGCTCTGGCAACAGCACACCTTGCGTCTTTTGCAGGTTTTGACGTTGTGGTAATGGATGACCGATCCGAGTATGCCAATCAAGATCGTTTTCCTGCAGCTCAGAAAGTACTCGTCCTGCCTTCGTTTGATGGCTGTCTCCGGGACCTGTCATCTAATGACTATGTCGTTATCGTGACTCGAGGGCATATATATGACCGTGATGTCCTGGCTCAGGCTCTGAGGACAAAGGCCGGATATATCGGCATGATAGGCAGCAGGAAGAAGCGAAATGTGATATATGATTCTTTGCGAGAAGACGGTTTCAGTGACCTTGACTTGAAACGTGTTCACAGCCCGATAGGCTTATCGATTGGAGCTGAGACTCCGAACGAAATCGCCTTGAGTATCGTGGCTGAACTGGTTAAAGCCAGGTCAGAACGCTAGAAATTATTTCCAAAACAACAATCAGCGGACTTGGTTAAAAGATTTCACAGCACTAGCAAGTCCTTGGAAGAAACCCTCTGCCGGTTAGCGCTTCCACTCCATTGCCAGCCAGACTTGAGTGGTAGATGGAAAATATTACATAAATCTGATTTTTTGTAATATTTTGTTGCCTTTTTGATTCGAATTTGTAACGATATGATCTCTCAGGTGATATTCTGACGAATCCTTCAGCCGGAGTTGACCAAGATGTCTGGAAAACTCGAAAAACTGCCCCTCAAAATACAGGCCGAAGAAACATTAAGGGAGATGATTCGCTCCTATCGCTTTGCTCCTGGTAAATGGATCAACATCGAGCGGTTGGCAAAAGATCTTGGGGTTAGCCGGACACCGGTTGCGCAAGCTTTGAAGAAGCTGGAAAGCGAGGGTCTTGTTACCCATGTCCCGAACCAGGGCATACGAATGGCAAGCATGACGATGGATATGGCCCACGATCTTTATCGGGTTAGAGGCTTGCTCGAAGGGATGGCCGGCCGGCTGGCTGCAGTTGGGATAGACGAGATATCAATCAGGCGCCTGGACGCTATTCTTGAAAAGCAGAAAGAGATAGTCCACAAGGAGGACGTCCTGGCCTACTCAAATTCTGATTTTGATTTTCATTCGATAATTTACGATTCCTGCGGTAACTGGCTTCTCAAGGAGCTTCTGGAAAATATCAAAACTCGGTCACGTCCCTTTGTCTGCGATATAACGCCCATCCTCACAGATCTTTTTAAAGATCATGTTGATCTCGTTGACTGTTTTAAAAAACGTGACCCCGGCTGTGCCGAAAAAGTGATTTCCAGGCACAATGACAAGATGTGCAAACTTCTCGAACAATCGAGGAAGATAAAATAAATTATGAGCCCGTTGAATAATCGTAATTCCGTAACGAAATTCAGCCTATCACAGAAGGGGTGTTTCGATGTCTTATGCATTTAAGGATTTTCACTGGTCCAGGGAAATCAATATCAACAGGTACCTGCTGCCTCAGACGCTGGCAGAAGCCTTGGAATTACTGGCAGAGCATGACGGCAATGCCCAGGTTATTGCAGGGGGGACTGATGTTATCCCTCAATTGCGCCATGGGAGTCTGCGTGTCGAAACGCTGATAGATATTTCACGTCTGCCCGATATCAGCAGTATCCGCGAGGATGAAGAGAAGATTATTCTGGGCGGGCTGGTCACTCACAGCCAGGTTGCTCAATCTTCTTTGATAAAAGAGAAAGCCGCAGCCCTCGCAGAGGCCGCGGCAAGTGTCGGGTCACCCCAGATTCGCAATATCGCTACCGTAGCCGGCAATCTCGTAAATGGCCATCCGGCGGCAGATACGGCAATGCCCCTGTTGACCTTGAATGGTTCTGTAACGATTGCGTCACTGAGTGGTGAAAGGGTCGTGCCGCTTTCCGAATTTTTCAATGGCAAGGGGAAAACAGCTGTTGATCCCCGGAAGGAGATACTGACTCAGATCCACTTTACTGCTCCCACGGAACAGCAGGGGAACAGTTTCCTCAGGCTGAGCAAGCGCGGTTCACTTACCATCGCTGTGATGATCCTTGCGGTTGTGGTTGAAGCGGATAAGAAAGAAAATGTTTTCAGAGATGCCCGTATAGCTCTGGGACCCGTGGCTGCAGTTCCCCTGCGCGCATCCAGGACTGAAGGAATTCTGCGTGGTGCACCCATAACAGTCGAGACCCTTGAGCGGGCGGCAGAAAGCGTCTGCCTGGAGTCCAACCCTTTATCGGATCCAGTTTGGGGGTCTGCCGAATACAAAAAGGAAATAATAAAGACATTTACAAAACGCGGTCTCAAGCGCGCTTTAAAACAGATTGAAATTACGGTCAATTAAGAGGTGGATATGGATTATGTAGAACTTTCTTTCCAATTGAACGGTCAGCATACATCGATACAGGTGTTGCCCGATGCCCTGCTGGTCGATGTCCTCAGGGAGACACTTGGTCTAACTGGTACCAAGATTGGATGCCGTGCGGGAGAGTGCGGTGTCTGCACAATTTTACTGGATGGCGTTCCGGTAAATGCCTGTCTCCTGCCAGCATTAAAGGCGACAGGGCGATCAGTCAAGACAATCGAAGGACTGGCAAAAGCAGATGGTCAGCTCGATGCAATCCAGGAGAGTTTCATGAATGAGGGTGCTGTGCAGTGCGGATTCTGCACTCCCGGAATGATCATCAACGCCAAAGATCTTCTGGACAGAGAGGCAAACCCGACCGAGCATGAAATCAAGAACGCGATCTCTGGAGTTTTATGCCGTTGCACCGGCTATAACAAGATTGTTCATGCCGTCAAAGCAGCAAGTCAGGCTAAAAAGTAAATGAGAAAAGGGTCAATAAACCATCTTTCAGTTTGGCTTGAGAGGAACATGATATGAAGGAAGACACCAAGGCAAAAAGAGAAGTCAAAGTGATGACAAAAGAGAATGTTGAGTTTCAGCAGTTGTTCAGTGTCCCTGATGCTGAGCTTAGCGTTGCAGGCCAGTCTTTTGTCCGAACCGATGCCCGCCAGAAAGTTACCGGCGCCCTGAAATTCTGCGGCGATTTTGCCGTGGAGGGATATTTGCACGGGAAAATATTACGAAGTCCTCATCCGCACGCCCTCATCAAGTCAATCGACACCAAAGAGGCTGAGTCGCTGCCCGGGGTTGTGGCGGTGTTGACGGCCAAAGACGTTCCCGGAAGAAATGGATTCGGTGCTATCATCCCCGATCAGCCGGTGATCTGCGGGGACAAGGTACGTTTTGTCGGGGATGGGGTTGCCCTTGTTGCGGCTGAGACTGAAAGAGCAGCGCAACAGGCACTCGCGCATATCAAGGTTGAATACGAAGTCCTCCCCGCGGTTTTCGACCCTCGAGAAGCTCTTGAAAAAGATGCTCCGCAAATTCATGAAGGAGGCAACCTTCTCTCCCAGAACAAGCTGCGCAAAGGTGATGTCGAGAAAGGCTTTGCCGAAGCCGATGTAATATTGGAGAGGACGTATCGGGTACCGTTTCTGGACCACGCCTACATGGAGCCGGATGTTGTCCTGGCTGTTCCACAGCCGGACGGGACCATGCTCGTGGAGGGGCCCATGCAGGCGCCTTTCACAACAAGGCGGAACCTCAACGAGGTCCTGGGTGTCCCGATCAACAAAGTCAGAGTCCGGCAGGTTACCATGGGAGGAGGTTTTGGCGGTAAAGAAGACTCTCCCATAGATCTGGGCTGCAGGGCGGCTGTCCTCGCATACCATACCGGCAAACCGGTACGTCTGGCTCTTGAACGGGAAGAGGTCATGCTACAGACCTGTAAACGTCATCCGATGGTCATGCAGATTAAGATCGGTGCCAAGAGTGATGGTACACTGCTGGCGTTTGAGGGGGTCATCTACGATGAACAGGGGGCGTATGCAAGCCTCGGCCCGCTTATTCCGCCAGCCGGAGGATCGCATGTTCACTCAATGATCATGATGCCCGGCCCCTATGATATACCAAATGCCAAGGTGGATGCCTTCCTGTGCTATACGAACCATCCTTATGGGGGTGCAATGCGCGGCTTCGGTGCACCGCAGGTCCACATCGCCCATGAGCAGGTGATCGATGAGTTAGCCGAAGAACTTGGCATATCCCCTCTGGATATCCGGCGTATAAATGGTTTCAAAGAAGGCTCAATCACGGCAACCGGACAGGTCCTGGACCAGAGTGTTGGTCTGATAGATACCCTGGAAGCCTGTGCAGAGGCATTTAACTGGGACCAGAAATACAAGGAAACAGGGTTTGTCGATAAAGAGAAGACCAAGCGAAAAGGGGTGGGAATTGGCATGGGCTGGTATCGTACCAGCATCGGCATCAGTGGCGATGGCTGCGGCGCTCATGTGCACGTGCACGAAGACGGATCAGTCCTGCTCTTTACCGGGATTACTGAAATGGGGCAAGGATCCTACACCGTTCTACCGCAAATCTGCGCTGAGGAACTCGGGGTAAAACTGGAAGACGTTCGCTATGTTGTGCCCGATACCGACATCGTGCCGGAATCAGGGCCGACAGTCGGCAGCCGTTCAACCACTGTCGCAGGAAACGCCATCATACTGGCAGCGCGGCAGATCAAAGAATCCATTCTTGATGCCGCTGCGGAAATGCTGGATGTTCCCATGGACAGGCTGGAGTGCAGGAACCGTCTGATATTTGATCGAGACAACCCGGTCGCCTCGATCATGTTCCGAGATGCAGCCATGAAATGTTACAAGACGGGTCGGCGATTGATCGGACAGGGGTGGTGGACACCACCGAAATCAAGCCTGGATCCTGAGACCGGTCAGGGCAGTCCTTATCATGTTTATACATTTTCAACACACATGGCGGAAACCATCGTTGATATCGAAACCGGAGTAGTAGAGATTACTGACTTTGTGGCGGCATTTGATATCGGCCGGGCAATCAATCCCAAACTGGTTGAAGGGCAGATTGAAGGTGGTGTGGCGATGGGCCTTGGTTATGCGCTGATGGAAAATGTTGTTATCGATAAAGGGTATATCCGGAACCTGGGACTGGAAAACTATCTGATTCCGACTTCGCTTGATGTCCCCAATATTAAATCAATTATTCTGGAGGTGAAAAACAAATACGGCCCATATGGCGCCAAAGGTATCGGTGAAATGCCGAACATTCCTGCAACACCGGCAATTTTGAACGCCATAGCCAATGCCTGCGGTGCCAGAGTTCGCTCACTGCCGGCTGACCCCGAGGGTGTCTTCTGGGCGCTGAAGGAGGCAGGGTCTGAAAAACGAAAAGGAGTAAAGCGCGCGTAATTAAGGATTGCTTCAGCCTTACGAAGTGGCAGGCATCACTTTCTAGGGCAAACTAATAACCCGACTCAGAAGGAGGATGGCGTCATGAAAAGGATAAACCTGTTTTTTCTCACCTTGCTGATTGTGCTGATAGGTTTTGGGTTCTGCGGGAACGTCATTGCCGAAGACCCGAAGGAAATCAAGATCGGGCTCATGTTCGGCATGACCGGTGCAGCTTCCCCCATCGGACCTGTGCAGATGAAAGGGGCTGAAATGGCAATCAAAGAAATCAATGATGCCGGCGGGGTAAAATACAAAGGGAAAAATCTCCCCGTGGTAGCGGTGATCAAAGACGATGAGACGAAAGGTGATGTTGCCGTTCGACGCTTTAAAGAGCTGAGGGATGAAGACAAGGTGCATGGTCTTGTGGGCTCCACCTTTGCCGGCATAGCCAAGGCACTCAACACCCAGATGCTGCGTCAGCCGTTACCTTACGTTTCAGCCTGTGTTGCTCCGATGGATATGTTCGAGAAAGGCCAGCTTGCGCCGACAACATTTGGCATCCACGGAACAGCATATTCTATCGGATATTCCGGGCGCTGCCTATATTGCCACACAATTGAAGCTTAAAAAGGTGTTTTTTCTGGCACCGGCCTACTCTTTTGGCCACGATCAGTTCAAGGGTGCCAAAGACGCATTTGAAAAATATGGAGTCGAAGTCGAATATGATGAAGCACCTGTTAATACTACCGACTACACGCCGTATATCAACAAGATCGCCGAGGCCAAGCCTGAGATAGTCATGATGGCTCAATGGGGAACCGGCGCGATAACAGTACTGAAGCAGGCCTATGAGCTTGGTCTTAACAAAAAAACCCAGATCTGGTTCAACTGGATGACCAACGTCTTTGGCAGCGGTGTCCCCGCTGAAGCGCTGGAGGGAGTTTATTCACTCATGTCCTGGTACTGGAACATGGAAGGCTTCGAAGATCAGGAAGTGGTTGCGGCCGGGAAGTCGTTTGTTGAGAAATATCAGGCAGCCTATGGTGAGCCGCCAGATCCTTATGCAGGAATGGCCTATGTAGGAACGAAAGAACTGGTGCGTGGTATTGAAATCGCGCAATCGACTAGACCCCCTGGAAGTAGCAGAGGCGATTCGATCCAATCCTGGATTTCCTTCAATGAAAGGACCCGGTACCTGGCGGGTCGATCAGCAGCCCGTGTTTAAATACGGTGCGTTTGTGGTAAGGGGCAAAAGCCCCGCTGACAGAAAAGGAAAATGGGACCTGGTTGAGGTTATCGGTGCATATACAGGAGACGATTATCTGCCAAGCCTGGAGAGTGAAGGCTATTAATCAAACTGCCTGCATATTCTGAATATAAGCAGAGCCCAGGTTGAGAGAATATTAACAGATCGCTGCATCGAGGTTTTGGTGCTCACTGCTGTTAAAAGAAGCTCGACCTGGGCGGAAGTATAAGGATCCTAAAGCCTATCAATAACGGAAAGCGATGCCTGAACCTCTCCTGTCGACAAAAAGCGCCACAAAACGATTTGATGGACTGGTAGCCGTCAACAACATTACCTACGAACTTTACGATGGGGAATCAGCAGGGATCATCGGTCCGAACGGGGCTGGAAAGTCCACCTTTTTCAACCTGCTGACGGGCTATTTTATACCTGACGAGGGACAGGTTTTCTATCAGGGCAATGAGATTACCAAGACCCCTTCCTATGAGCGTGTGACCCAGGGAATTTCACGGACCTTTCAGCTCGTATCCGTCTTCGACAGTATGACGGTAATGGAAAATATGATGTTGGCCCGCATCAGGCTGGGGCGGAACTATCGTTCCAAAGTCAGGTTTTTCTTCAAGGACGTCAATCATAAAGAGTTAATAGACGACTGTTTGCAGTCACTCGATACCATGGGCATTGCAGAAAAGGCCGGAGTTAAGACCTCTGATCTTTCTTATGGGGAGAAAAGAGAGCTCGAAATTGCCATAGCACTTTCCCTGAAACCGAGAATACTGCTGCTGGACGAGCCTTTTGCCGGTTTAAGCCAAGTGGAAATCCTTCACATAAGCAATGTGATCAGTGGATTGAAGGGGAAGTTCACCATTGCCATCGTCGAGCACAAGATATCCAAGTTGATGGAGTTGATCGACCGCTTGAGCGTCATCAACGAGGGAAGCCTGATTGCCAATGGCCTGCCAGATGAAGTGATCAATGACCCCCGGGTCAGGGAATGCTACTGGGGCAAGGAAGATATGCAATGTTATTGAAAGTAAACAATCTGGATGTGTATTACGGGCCGCACAGGTCCTTCACGACATTAATATTCATGTCAATGAAGGCGAACTTGTCTGTATCGTAGGAAGAAATGGGGCCGGCAAAACAACGCTGCTGAAAACCATCGGTGGATTCATGCAGCCTGCCTCCGGCAGTATCACCTTTCGGGGGGACAATCTAGAAGGAGTGCCACTTGAACAGGTGGCAATGAAAGGCATAAAATATGTCTTCCAGGACAAAAGGGTTTTTGGTGAGCTTACCGTAAGAGAAAATATTGAACTGGCCGCTCATCCCACCCAGGAAAGCATCGCTGGCGCCATTGAAAAAGTACTGAGTATTCACCCGAATATGGAAAAGCTGCTGGGTTCCAAGGCCAAAGGTCTAAGCGGGGGTGAACGGCAGATTCTGCTTATAGGCCGAGCGCTCGTCGGGGAACCGCAGCTGCTGCTGGTCGATGAACCCACAGAAGGCTTGGCGGCCAAGATAATTGGCGAGATTATAGACATACTTTTGAAAATGAAAGCCTCTATTTCCATGGTTGTTGTAGAGCAGAATCTATCAACGGTTTCTCGCCTTGCGGATCGTGTCTATATCATGAAAGAGGGCAAAATTCTACGCGAGATCACTGATAAAAAATTGATTCAACAACCTGCATCGTATGAAGAGGATCTATAATCGTCACAGGGTATATATATGATAAGTAAAATTGAGAAGAGCCCTGCTTTAACCCTTGCTGTCTTAGCCATTGGTTTTACCATTTTCGCCTTTTCCACTTCCTTTCCCAAGATAACCGATTTTATGATTTTTTGTATTTTCGTGCTTGGGTTTGATCTTATCTACGGGCATATGGGGCACCTCTCTTTCGGCCACATGCTCTACCTTGGAGCGGGATCATACGGTGCTGCGATATTTGCTTATTTCGTCAGTCCCAATCCATTTCTGGCTATTGGCTGCGGGATTATGACTGCAGCTGTCCTCGGCCTCATCCTGGGATCTGTTGTTGTCAAGACCTCGGGTGCAGCTTTTGCATTATTAAATCTTGCATTGAACGAGGTAGGCGCGTTCATGGTACTCGTGCCCTTTCCACAATGGACCGGGGGAGAAGATGGACTTTCCGTGTATTTTGAAAGCTATGGGTTGATCAATGTCAATAACCCGAAATTCTGGTTCTGCTTCTGTCTGGGGTCATTGCTGCTTGTCTGTTACATCGTTATCCGCTTTGTTCGATCTCCATATGGAATTTTTCTCAAGGCGACAAAAGAGAATGAGATCCGGGTTAAATTTTTGGGCTACAACACCTACATCTACAAACTTGTTACCTTTGTTTTGTCTTGTGGAATTGCAGGTTTCGCCGGGGCCTTGAACACCATAAACCTGTCTTATACCAACCCAAGTTTAATCGATCCCACCAGGAATGTGGAGGTGATTTTTGCTGCTCTGATGGGCGGAGCCGGCAATGTTATCGGTGCTGTAATTGGAGGCACGGCCTACATGACCATCAGCAATTACCTGGCGCGTTACATCATTCGATGGGAGATGTTCCTGGGAATTGCCCTTCTCATTTTCGCTTTCAAGTTCAGGAAGGGGATATGGGGATATATCGCAAAGGCGTAAGCAGCTACCTGGTCTTTATTATAATGGACACTATTGGCAATTGAACTACGTCACGACTGATGTTTTTTCGTGTTGACTGGCTGGAATCACTGCAACCTCTAAACGGATACCTGAGACATGCTTCAATCAATCCTGTTCGGCCTGACAATTGGCGGCATCCTGTATATAATCGCCATCGGTCTTTCGCTTACTTTCGGTGCTATGGGAATTGTGAATTTCGCTCATGGGTTGATCTATACCATAGGCGCATATGTCCTCTATACCATGCTCACCCAGCTGGGACTGAACTTCTTCGTTGGAGCCCTTCTTGCGGTACTGGTGTCGATCCCTATCAGTTATCTGATAGAGAGATACATTATAAGAAGACTGTATGGTGAATCCATTGATTATGCTATCATCGCCACCTATGCTGTTTTGCTTATCGGCGTCGATTTGATTAAATGGATTTATGGCCCCAATCCTCTCCCCATAAGTGACCCGCTCGGTATCTCCGTCAGTTTCCTGACGGTGGAAATGCCCGTCTACCGGCTGATCATCATTGGCCTTTCCTTCTGCATATTTATCGGACTGACCCTGTTTTTTAAAAAAACCATGGTCGGTAAGATTGTTATTGCAGGCCTCCAGGACCAGCAGGCTGTGAAGAGCCTGGGGATAAGTGTTGAAAAATACTTTGCCTTGATTTTTGTTCTGGGCAGCGCGCTGGCCGCTCTCGGGGGGGTGCTCTATGCTCCGATCAGCACCCTTCATCCATATATGGGATTTCATATACTTATCCTCTGTTTTGCCGTTGTAATTGTCGGTGGAATGGGAAACCTGAGTGGAACAGCACTGGCTGCCTATGGGCTGGGTTTGGTAATGGCTATTACCGGTAGATTCTGGGGGCCGGCATCCGATGCGATGGTTTACGTCGTGATGGCTATCGTCCTTATCTTCAGGCCAATCAAGACATGACGTTACTCTTTTGGCTTGAAACAGCACAAAACCTGAATGACAGATAGGTCTTTTCAATACTGCAGAATTTACTCGGTTTATATATTTTAGAGGGCAGAGCACCAATGCTAACAGAATGTTCTCTGCAACAAAAAAACTGGTAAACATTAATCATGCTTATTCATCTTTTTCTTAGCAATAATAGAGAGGTCACCGATCTAAGCCAAAATTGATACGACGACGTAATAATCATGTTACTGACAAATTTACGATTGCCACACCAAAGATCTAATTATTTCAAGCTGCGCTCATTATTTGCGATTTGCCGAAGGACACTTCACGCCCCGCCGCTTTGAAGTCCTGATCGCTTCGCGCCTGAGTTTCACAGACAGGCATCATGCTTATCGCACACTTTCTTTTTAGATCAGGTATTATTTTATTTCCTTCCACTCGAAGAGAAATTCGAGCAATAGTCATATGTGTTGTATTCCAGGAGGATGCTTAAATACTCAAGAGCAGGACAACGTAACGTACAGCAGAGAAGACCTGAATTGTCCTCAAAGAGGAGCGGTGGTAGAGCCAGAGAGGCCTACCCTGATGTAAATCGGGGTATCGAGAATGCCGACAAGACTGGATCAATCTTCCAGTTCTGTACCTTCTTTTTGCAATCCGGAAATTTGCTGCGGAACTTTCTCTTTCTGCATCATGTAAACTGTGTGCGCTTGTGTTAATTGTATACCGGCTTGATTACAGATGGCTGCAGTGGTATATGCGGTGTATCTTTTTTTGACGGCCAGGCGCCAGTGGTGGCGACAGTCAACATCACCTTGTTTTCTAGATTTTCCATTGTGCTGAATTCCTTTTAAATGCTGTTAAACTTCACCTATTGGAGGGCAGTATCTCCCATGGGCCAAACCCCTGAAAATTGCCATTCTCAATAACATCCTTCGACGATCAACGCTGTTCCAAGCCCTCCGCCGATACAGAGTGTGGCAAGACCATAGCGGGATTTCCTCCGTTTCATCTCATGGAGCAATGTCGTTGCAATACGGGAGCCGGATGATCCAATGGGGTGCCCGAGTGCAATGGCACCGCCGCTGACATTGGTAATCTCAGGGTTGAGCTCCAGGTCTTTCATTACCGCAAGAGCCTGTGCCGCGAAGGCTTCGTTTGCCTCTACCAGGTCCAGGTCTTTTACTCTCAATCCTGCCTTGGCAAGTGTCTTACGCGATGACGGGACCGGGCCGTAACCCATGATTTGCGGATCAAGGCCGGCCGAACCATAGGAAACGATACGGGCCATGGGTTCAACACCGAGTTCCCTGGCTTTCTCCGCTGACATGACAACCAGCATGGAAGCAGCATCATTTATACCCGAAGCATTGCCGGCGGTTACTGTCCCATCTTTCTTGAAGGCCGGGCGAAGTTTTGCCAATCCCTCGAGGGTTGTGCCAAAACGGGGAAATTCATCGGTATCGAAGACCTTGGGATCACCCTTTCTCTGGGGAATCATGACCGGGACAATCTCGTCCTTAAAGCGACCTTCTCGAATTGCCGCTTCAGCTCTCTGCTGGCTGGTACAGGCAAACTGATCCTGCTCCTCGCGGCTGATGTTCCATCTCTCGGCGACATTCTCCGCGGTAATGCCCATGTGGTAATCGTTATAGGCATCCCAGAGGCCGTCACGTATCATCGAGTCAACCAGGCTGTCGTCTCCCATCCGGTAACCGTATCGCGCCTTCTCCAGCAGATACGGGGCCCTGCTCATATTTTCTGTTCCGCCTGCCAGGATCACCTCGGCATCGCCCGCCTTGATGATCTGGGCGGCCAGGCTGACGGCCCGCAAACCGGAGCCGCAAACTTTGTTAATGGTCAAGCAGCTTACTTCCTCAGGAAGACCCGCATGAACGGCAATCTGTCTGGCAATATTCTGCCCCAGTCCTGCTGAAAGAACGTTGCCGACAATCACCTCGTCAATTGTTGCCTTCTCTATGCCGGCACGCTCAACGGCTGCTTCCGCTGCGATTTTTCCCAGTTGAACGGCATCTATTCCTGCAAGTGAACCGCCAAAGCTCCCGGTCGGTGTTCTGGCAGCGCTGGCAATCACAATGTCACGCATTTCACTATTCTCCTTGCCTGTTTTGTTGGTTATTTAAATACCCTTGAGTCTCTTGTCGTATCGATCAGGTATTCGGTTAAGCGTATTTGGCCTGACCGTGGATTTTTATATAAAGAAACTTGATAGTCTGAGTGATAACATCGGCTTTTGCCATGCTATGCATGGGAGCGATTTTCGGCTTTGAAAAGTAGGCCAGAGTGGGGCATGTCCCCAAAAAAAGGGTGGCTTAAGTCAACAAATACTTTTTTTCCCATTACAAAATACCTCCAAATTTAAAAATAATTTAGGTGTTTTGCTATGACACCGTCTTTCTTGTGTTTTGCCCGTAAAATAGCCTTCTCATTACTATTTTCGCCTAAGGGCAAGACCTCTAATATAATTATGAAACGCTTTATTTCAAGAATACAACTCATCCTCTGCCGATCACATACCGATACGGGTCAACCTCGTTTCTCAATACCTCCAGTTCCTGCTCCGTTGGAGGAGCGGTCTCAGCAATCCTGTCCGCGCGCAGAAGCTCAAACCCGCAGTTATCCTGGACATCAGAAAAGCTGTAACCGGGGCTCACCGATATGACCCGCATCCGCTTGGACTCAGGTTCAAAATCCATGATGCCCATATCGGTGACGATCTTGTAGGGTCCAGTGTCCAGAGGAAGCCCCGAATTCTTTCGGGAATCGCCACCCTCAAGCCAGCCCGGGGTGGTGACGTAATCAACCTTTTCCACAAAGCGCCGCTTGTCCTGGTTGGTCATCACCATCATGTGCCAGCACAACGAGCCAAAGTCATTAGCTCCGCCGCTGCCGGGAAAGCGGACTTTCGGTTTCTGGTGATCATCGCCAATCATCGTCGAGTTCAGGTTGCCGTACATGTCGATCTGGGCCCCGCCGAGAAATGTATAATCGACAAACCCACGGGCACAACCGTTCATAATGTCGGCCATACCGCCCGCCATGCACGCTTCATAGAATGAACGTGAATCACCTACCGATATCGGCATCTCGGGAAGTTTCGGATCAACGCCGCCTGCCTCAAACAAGATCAGCAGGCTCGGGGCATATATCTTCTGGGCCAACATCGCTGCCGCACAGGGAGCTCCGGTGCCTACCGCCACACTTGCCCCGTCTTCAAGCTCCCGTGAAGCGGCTGCAATCATCAGTTCCATAGCATTATAGCCGCTCATCGCGTCACCTCACGGTCCAGCAGAAGTTCCTTTTTGCGGAGTTCACCCATTTTGGTTAAACCGCCGTTGCGATTCACATAGTCTTCATGCGACCGGCACTCATAGATGTTTTTGTTCACAAAGTCTTTAAACATGGCAGGATCTTTTTCTGCATCCAGCCACTCCCGCAAATGCACTTCATCGGAGAAGTACTCTCCGCACATATTGCCGGGATATGCACCGAACGGGACATGGCAAACTGCATCAACCAGGTAAAAGGGAATCTGCGTCTGATGTGGTTTGCTGCGTATCTCTTTATTGGAAATCAGCTTCTCCGTGGTAATGATCAGCCGCTTTGAAGCATTAGCCAGTTCCAGGTCTGCAATGCCGATACCGGAAAATCGTGCGTTGCCGTAACTATCGGCTTCATGAACATGAATCACTGAAACATCGGGATATAACGCCGGTACAAGCAGGACTTTTTTACCGGTGTAGGGACATTCGACTATTTTACCTGCACCGTATTTGAAAGTATCGGTTCCCATGGCGACCCGAACAGGCATGAAAGGAACGTTGCGAGCTGCCGCCTGCAGACGCACGGATAAAAGATAGTTGGTCCACTCGGTCATCTGTACCTTGCCACTCTCAACGTACTACCTTGAACATCTTGACAGCCCTCTTGCCTCCAGGCCGACCACATAAGCGACATCCACCCGATCATAAACTTCCCCAACACTGAGGACCTGCATGTCATGGGTCGCGGTATGCCCGGCAAAACCGAGATTTTTTCTGCCCTGACGAACGATCTCATGACAGGCAGCCAGTGGTGTTCGGTTTGCCCCGAATCCACCTATTGCCAGGTAATCTCCATCGTGCACGTATGTGGAGATGGCATCTTTTAATACCATTTCCTTGTTCTCGAGCCGACGAGACTTGGTCCGGAAAAATGCCCGCGCTGCATCAGGGTCCGGATCGGTAAACAGTTTACCTTTCCCTTCATCAAGTATGTTCAAGTCATACCCCCTATTATTCTGCGATCATCATTGCCATTTGAGAAGGTGAAAATCTCTTCCAATGCTGAAAACCCTGGCCCAGCTCTACTAGTTGAGTTGTATCTCTGCTATTTCCTTTTGCACCTGTTCCAAAATTTTCAGTTTGCTGTGTTTCTTTACGGCGGAGTCAGTTAGGCCAATGCCCCTGAGGATGAAGACCACCATGGCCTCGATAAAATCATTTGTTGTTCCCTTATAAGGAAACAGAACCTCACCTGACAGGTTAAGGAAATTGATAGCCATGACCAAGTGATGGAAAAGCCACATTTTTATGGTGGGCTCCACCAGGGGTGGATACATGTCACCTGTTTCCAGGGCCCTGTTAACACTTGCCCTCCACAGCGGTGTTAACTCATCGTCATATTTCTGAAAAAGAGCTTTGGCAAACCTGGGATTTTCCAATAAGCTGTAGATTAATAGTCTCTCGAAACATCTTTTGCTCTTCTTCGCGACCGGGTCTTTCCATCAGGATCATATTTGAAATACTATAGACAATCCTGACCAGAGTCTCGGTCGATGGTTCATCATCCTTGAAATAGCTGCAGAGCTCCTCGATCTGGGGATCAATATAGAAATATATTTCTTCATACAGCGCTTCTTTGCTTGGAAAATGCTGGTAAATCAATGCCTCTGAGACCTTTGCCGCCTTGGCTATCTCCCGCATGGCGGCACCGTAAAAACCTTTTCGGGCAAACACTCCCCTGGCAGCCTCGGTGATTTTGGCTTTTCGGTCTTCACCGCTCATTCTTTTTGTTTTTGCCATTATCCTTTTCTGTTTTATAAGTTATCGTTTACTTATATTTATTCCTGCTTTAAATCATTGTCAATAGAAAAACAAATCTGCACATACAAATGCAGTCTTACCGGTTCTCTTTGCATCTGGCACATTGACGCTTATAACATCAATACATTCTGATAAGCTTCGCAGGTTCTTTCAAAGAATTGAATGAACGAGCTTCAACCATGAAGACTGTCGTAGGATACGAAAAAAACAATGTCAGTAGAAAAACCAAGGAGATGGCATTAAAACACGCTCAGGCATTTGGTGGAGAAGTTCTGCTGGCGACGACGATGCGTGGCGGCGACAAACCTGCCAGACAGGACATTGTCGATACTGAGAAAAATCTTACCTGGCAAAATAATATTTTGATGCTGCCGGTGTCACATGTGTAACCCATTTGCTGATACGACGGTTTGAAAGCGGGATTTCTTAGCCATTTTCCAGATAAACGAGCTTTATATCGGCAGCAATTCGGTTTGCTTTAACGAGGGCAAAGCGGCCGCCTATTAATTCAACAGGCTTACGCGTGGCAAAGCGGATGTCCTCGGGCTGGCATGACCCTCCCAATATAACCAATTCGACAATTGGTTTCGACGATTCTACATTGCGGCTTGGTAGCAAGAATCGCTCAATTGAACATATAATGCTGAAAATTAATCATATTTTAAACTTCACTCATTCAATAAATCATTTTCACAATCAATATCAACTGATTCGTTGACACCAATAGCAAATTGGACTAATTTATTAGCAAACCATCAGCATGGAGGTCCTTATGCGTTTTGTGTCATTCAAAAGGAATAACCAGGTCGCAATCGGTGTTCTTACCCCCAACCAAAAAACAGTTGTTGATCTAACCAAGCACGGCTTTTCCCCGGATTTGACTCTGCTTATCGAAATGGGAGAAGAGGGCCGGCGCATGGCCCAGACAGCGATGCAGGAAGGAGCTCAAATCCCGATCTCAGAAATTAAGCTCATGGCACCCTTCCCACGCCCCCGACGTAATGTGATGTGCGTCGGCAAGAACTATTTCGAGCATTCCAAGGAATTCGAAAAGAGTGGATTTGATTCTACCTCGGGAGGTCAGGCAATTCCTGATGCACCCGTGATCTTCACAAAAGCAACTACCAGTATAACCGGCCCCGGCGAGCCTATTCCAGCAAGCTCAGACCCGTCCAAATCAACAGATTACGAGGGAGAGCTCGGAGTTGTAATCGGACGGCAAGGTCGAAATATTCCAAAAAGCGAGGTCTTTCAATATATCTTCGGTTACACCATCATAAATGATGTCACGGCAAGAAGTCTCCAACAACGCCACAAACAGTGGTTTTTAGGAAAAAGCCTGGACGGTTTCTGCCCGATGGGCCCGTTTCTTGTAACTGCTGACGAGATCGAAGATGTGACAAAACTCAAGGTGAGAACCCGGGTGAATAACGAGCTGCGTCAGCAGGCATGCGTTAAAGACCTGATTTTTGATATTCCAACAATCATCGAAACCGTATCCTCACTGTTAACGATTATCCCGGGTGATATCATTGCTACCGGAACTCCGGCAGGTGTCGGCATTGGTTTTACACCTCCGAAGTTCCTGCAACCAGGCGACAAGGTAGATATTGAAATAGACCACATAGGAGTACTGGAAAATCCCGTCACCTAGCATTTCATCGAGATGCACCAGGTAACGCGGTACACCAGCAGCGCTGCCGACGTCAGGGTTAACGTTGGTTGTTGACTCTTTGAATATCGGCTGTTTTGCAAACACTCAAGTCAAAGGAGGTAGTTTCATGAAACGGATACACAACATCAGCAAAAAGTTACGTTATTTTATGCCTGCCATGTTGATGGCCCTGGCCATCGGTATGGTCCTTCCGGCGATGTCCCTGGCAAAGATGAACATCTCTTTTGGCGGCTCGGCTCCAGGCGGCGTGATGTATTACCTGGTCGGTGCTGCCGGAAATATCATCTCCAGAGATCTTCCCGATTACAATATCACCCAGGTTACGACCGGCGGCTCAACGGAAAACTGCAAGCGGCTGCTGAAGGGTGAGCTCGATATGGGCATTGTCTACGGACCGCATGTCTACATGGCGCTGCACAACCAGGGACCATTCAAGAATGACCCGACGGGAACCATGCTTCGCGGGGTCGCCAAGGCCTACGAGGGAGCATCCTACGCGGTAACGCTCGCCGATTCTGACATCAAAACGATGAACGACCTGATCGGGAAGAAAGTTGCACTCGGTCCCCCGGGATCCGGAACCGTTTTTAACAGCGAGAACGTCTTGCGGGCACTGGGACTGCTCGACAAGATCAAACCATCCATGATGTCTTTTGCCGACGCGGGACGTGCCGTTGAAAACAGGCAGATAGATGCCTTCTTTCAATCCTCGGCACCGGCCGGGGCGGTTACGCAACTTGCCGAAACCAAAGGCGCCTACGTCATTCCCTTCAGTGATGAGGAAATGGCAAAAATCGTCAAAGACTATCCGTTCTACTATTCCGCCGTGATGAAGGAGGGTGTCTACAAGGATGTTCCCGCCACCCAGATGCCATACCTGACCGTTTACTGGGTAGCCCATGAGCGGGTTCCGGAACAGGCTATCTATGATATTACCAAACTAGTCATTCCAGCCGGACATCATGAAGCAGTTAGGGGAGGCACACAAGAGCTGGATGCAGCTGGCGCCGGACACCAAACGCTTTATCAATCTGGGTGCGCCGATGCACCCAGGGGCAGAGAAGTATTACAAGGAAGCCGGCCTCTGGGAAGAGTAAGCCGTATAATGATTGCGCTGCCACAGCCGTAGCTGTGGCAGCGTTTTTTTTAATTTCTTCCGCTATCTCACGGAGCAACGGGCATGACAAGGTTGGCTTGGCTGACTGAAGTAAAGGGCAGGGATCGCACACTGACCGGGTTCTGGGCTCTCCTCTACTCGTGCGCAGCCATATTCATGGGAGCCTGGTATATGTACACCTCGGGTTTCGGTCTTATTTCGACGGAAACCAACAGAGGTTTCTATCTCCTGTTTACCTCCGTTCTTGTCTATCTGCTGTTCCCGGCATCCCGCTGGGCGCCTAAGGATCGTCCAAGTGTCTTTGATATAGCCTGCGTCCTGCTCATCTCGGTTTCGATCGGTTACTGGATCAACCAGTATATGGACTATGCCATGTTCAGGGTAACCGAGCCGAACACCTGGGATCTGGTCATGGGTGTCATCGCCATCTGCATGATTCTCGAAACAGCCAGACGAGCGCTTGGTCCGATCATGATGATCCTGGCGATTATCTTTATCGGCCAGATTTATTTTGGTCCCTACCTGCCGGGCAAGTTGAGCCATGCGGGCATGCCGCCGGGGCGCATTATCGAGTTTACCTTCAATACCCAGGAAGCGATGTTCGGTGTTATCACCGCCACCTTTGCAACTTTTGTCTTCCCCTTCATGATTTTCGGGGCATTCCTGGAAAGGAGCGGCGCCGGTACTTTTTTCATGGAACTGGCCAAGTCATTAACCGGAAAGTGGCGGGGCGGGCCGGCCAAGATTGCCGTTGTAACGTCAGCCTTATTCGGCTCGATCTCCGGCTCCTCCGTCGCAAATGTCGTTGCCACCGGCACCTTTACCATTCCGATGATGAAACGAATCGGTTTCAAACCGAAAATCGCCGGTGCCATTGAGGCAATTGCCTCAACCGGCGGGCAATTCATGCCGCCGATCATGGGTGCAGGAGTCTTTATACTGGCTACGCTGATTCAAGTCAGCTACCTGAAAATTGCGCTGATGAACGTCATTCCAGCCCTGCTCTATTTTATTTTCGTCATCATGATGGTTGATCTGGAGGCCTTGCGCTCAGGGCTGAAGGGGCTTCCGGCAAAGGAGATACCGAAGGTTTCAACAATCCTTAGAAATGGCTGGCATTTTTTCCTGCCGATAGTGGTCGTTCTCGGTCTTTTATTCTATGGATTTTCTCCTGAAGTGGGAGCATTCTGGGGAACCTTCTCGGCGTTTCTGCTCTCCTGGCGGCGAACGGAAACCCGGATGAAGGTTGCTGACGTCCTGGTCGCCCTGCGCGCCGGATCATCGGCCAATAATTCAGCCGGTGCTGCAATAGGCGCGCTGGGGATCATTATAGGCGGCATCGTGCTGTCAGGGCTCGGTTTGAAATTTTCAGCAATCCTGGTCGAGCTGGCAGGCGGATCACTGCTGCTCTGCGTGGTAATGGTCATAATCATTTCTATCATAATCGGCATGGGAAGCAGCACGACCGGATCGTATATTATCCTGTCGGTGGTAGCGGCGCCGGCCTTGATCCACCTCGGAGTTGTTCCGGTGGCGGCGCATCTGGTTGTTTTTTATGCGGCATGTCTTTCCAATATTACACCTCCGGTTTGCGTGTCGGCATTTGCCGCCGCGGCGCTCGCCAAAGCGGACCCGATGCAGACCGGTTTTGCCGCCCTGAAATACGGCGCTGCCCTGATCCTGCTTCCCTTTGGTTTTGTCTACCTGCCCCCGCTGCTGCTGGGCGGCTCAACATTTGATATCGTCTATACCGTTATTGTACTTCTGCTCGGATTCATGTCCCTGGCCATGGTCCTGCAAGGAGCCGACTTCCTCCGTTCGCGGATCAGCCTGCAGGCACGATTTCTTTTTACCGTATCTGCATTGTTGCTGCTCCTCCC
Source organism: uncultured delta proteobacterium (assembly GCA_963696725.1). Taxonomy (GTDB): domain Bacteria; phylum Desulfobacterota; class Desulfobulbia; order Desulfobulbales; family Desulfocapsaceae; genus MADRE3. Next base: position 278,544 of record CAVOLI010000006.1, on the reverse strand, counting down.
GGTGCCCCGATGGATAAATCTGGTAGGTTTGATTGCCCTTACAGCCGGCTGGCTGCCGGCCTACATCACCCATCGAAAAGAATTGTTGGCTGCTAAAGTATGAGATAATGGCAACAAACCATCAGGTTGAATTGCTCAAGGATAAACAGATAAACTCTTTCAAGGTGAGTGTATGCAACACATAGGATTTATAGGTATTGGTTTGATGGGAAAACACATGGCCAGACACCTGCTGGAAGCTGGTCACCCCCTGACAATCTGGAACAGGAGCAGAGAAAAAGCAGACGATCTGCTGGCTGCCGGTGCTAAATGGGCCGAATCACCAAAAATGGTTGCCACAGCCTCGGACGTTGTCATTACCATGGTCACGGACTCTGCCGCCTCAGAAGCGGTTTCCTGCGGCACGGATGGAATTCTGGAAGGAGCTCATGACGGACTGATACTCATTGACATGGGAAGTATTGCTCCGGAGATGTCCAGGTCGATCGCAGGGAGGGCAAAAGAAAAGGGAGTTGCAATGCTGGATGCTCCGGTAACCGGAAATCCTAAAGTAGCAGAGGCTGGAAAGCTTGGAATAATGATCGGCGGTCCTGAGAAGACATACAAGACCTGCCTTCCGATATTTGAAACTCTTGCGGCCAAAATCGTCTATGTAGGTGAGGAGAACGGAACAGGAACAACCTTGAAACTGATTAACAATCTCATACTGGGGGTTGCCATCGAAGCAGTTTCCGAGGCAATGGTTCTGGCTGCAAAAGTTTCCATCGACCCCCGGAAAGTAATTGAGATTACCTCGGTCGGAGGAGCGAGAACCGGAGCGATGGAAACCAGGGGTGAGAGAATGATTCGCGGTGATTTCGCTCCAGGTTTCTCAACCAACAATATGTACAAGGACCTGACAAGTGTCATGAAACTGGCGGACGAAGCCGGTGTCTCTCTCCCCGCCACGAGCACTTCCTGGGATATCCTGCGTGCTGCCAAGTCAAGAGGAGACGGTGATCTGGATTCCTGCTGTGTCCTGAGAATACTCGAAGAACTGGCCCAGACAAAAGTAACGTCTTCTTGATGGCCAGCGGAGATGATAAAGAATACGATAAAGCCACGATGAAGGTTGTATCTGTGAAAAGGACGTGCAAAAATCAATGAGTTGGCATTCAGGTTGTCGGCACAAGCAATAGTCAGCCCACCATCTTTGAATATCCTGTACTGCCTGCCAACTGCAGGCAATGGAAGGTAATGAATGAATGAACTTACACTGGATCAGGCCAATGGGATTATCACAAATGCGTTGAAAAAAGGAAAGGAGATGGGCTTTCATCCCTTGACGGTTGTTGTCCTGGATGCTGGTGGTCACATGAAGGCCATGCAGCGCGAAGACAAGACCAGCATTTCGAGGCGGGAAATAGCCGAGGGTAAGGCTTACGGCACGTTAGCCATGGGCTTTGGAGGAAGAGAACTGCAGCGGCGAGCCGGTAAAATGTCCCCCCATTTCTTTGGTGCTATCAGTGATGCCACCGGCGGTCGGATGATCCCGGTACCCGGTGGAGTGCTGGTAAAAAGTTTAAACGGTGAGGTATTAGGCGCGGTCGGCATAAGCGGAGATATCTCTGAAAACGACGAGATTTGCGCCGTTGCAGGAATAGTGTCTGTTGATCTCATTCCTGACACAGGAGATCCACTATAGTGAGCCTTTTGCAAAACGCCCTTTTCGCTCAACCTCCGTGTTATGCTAAAACATTTTATCCTCGGAATATCAATTATATGCCTGCGGTAAAATTTTTCACATGCCTTGATTTTGAACGAAAATCATCATTTTGCAAGAGGCTCTGGTATTTACAATCCGACTATTTCATGGACATCGCAGGGCTGCCTGAGAGCGGCAGCTTCCGATGTCCATGAAATTACGATGTCCTTGACAGGCCCTGAATGGTTGCCTGCTCCCGCCATCATGATAATCTTCTGAAGTTTTCAGAACTACTTCCGGTATATACTGTTCAGTTTTTCTGTCTGCTGCCGGCCGATTATCACGTTGAATCCTTCGAACCATCTGCTCGAGTCAAGCTCGATACCGGCAGTCACTGATTCACCCTTGCCCAGTATATTGAAATAGCGCTGCTGGGCGGCCCGCGTTGTCAGTCCGAGACCGACACAATAAAGGGCGATGCCGAACCCCATCTCATGAAGCTCGCGGGGGCTCTTGTACGGGGTCTTGGGGCTGCCCTCGATCATATTGGCCACCAGAAGTGCGTTGGAATTTTTGAATTCCGCGGCAGCATCGGCAAGCTGCTGATCGTCAAGCAGTGCTTCTATAAAGATGAGCTCCGCTCCATTCTCGGCGTAAAGCTGCCCACGCCGGAGCCCCTCGCTGAAGCCATCGGCGGCAATGGCATCAGTCCGGGCCATGACCATGAGGTCCGCCTGGCTTCGCGCAAAATCAACCGCCGGCCTGAGCCGGAGACTGATCATTTCCTCGGCTGATATCGTCTGCTTGCCGCTCCCCAAAGCACCATCCATATGGCCGCAGGTCTTGTTGATCGCATACTGGTCTTCTATCTGAACGTACTGCCCACCCTGCTTGTGCACCTGGCGGCAGGTCAGGACGATAGAGGACGGTTCGTTACCGTAACCGGTGTCGATGTCAACACCGATCGGGAAAGCCGGTTTGCCGGTATCCAGGGCAGCCAGCCAGGTAGCCTGTTCAATGATATTGGTCTGTTCAACGATTTCGTGCCTCAGTATATAGCCCATGTCGGGAAGACCGTGTGTCGCCGCGCAAAGATAGCCGGAAACAAAGGTGATGAAACCACCTATAAAATCAGGTACTGCATTCTGCTCGTACAGATCATGAATGCAGTGATGCAGCTGGCGGGCCTCTATGCCGTTTGACACCCCGATAGCCAAAAGAATTCTGTCACCCCTGTTCGCAACCATCTCCCTGAGGCTCAAGCGCTTGACATCCCAATTGACATAAGAGTTCATCAGTTGCCCCCCCCGAGAATCTTCAAGGTCTCTTCAATCTGGTGCACTCGCAGCACCAGGGTGGACTTCTTGCAACCGGCGTTGGCACTGGCATAGACATAATCGATATTGATTCCGGCCTCCGACAGTATCGATGCCACGTCGCCGGTTGCGCCAGGTTCGTTGTTCAGCTCGACCAGAATCACGTCCGACTCTATGACTCTGAAATCACGGTTTTGAAGAAGTTTTCTTGTTTCAGCGCCCTTCTCCGGAACAATACGTAAAACGGCTTCCTCAATGGTATCGATCGCGCATATCGCATGCAGATTGATTTTCTCATCTGAAATCATCTTGCAAACCTCAGCCAATGCGCCGGCCCGATTCTCGAGAAATATCGAATATTGCTTGGCAAGTTCATATTTCATAGCTCTCTCCTTTTATTGCTGAACCTTCAGTGGATTCCTTGAAAAAATAGAGAATCCCTCAACCTGTAGTTAGAGCAATATAACAAATTTAAAGCGTAAATTTGTTGCTTTATATGCTTAATTAACGGTATGTATAGCAATGTTAGACATCAAATAACAATAATCGAGCAATAAAAGGAAAATTGATGGACACAGTCGACCTGAATATTCTGGAACGGCTTCAACATGACGCCCGCATCACCAATGTTGCCCTGGCAGATGCAGTTCATCTCTCTCCTGCTCCCTGCTTGAGAAGGGTTCGAGAACTTGAAGCTTCAGGGGTTATCCAGCGCTACACAACCCTTTTAGATGCGGAGCAGCTTGGCTGGAAAGTAAGCGTATTCATAGAAATTCGACTTGAGCGCCAGGTAATCAGCGATTTGAAAATTTTCGAGGAGCACATTGAGAGCTATCCTGAGGTTATGGAATGCTACCTGATGACCGGAACCTATGACTATCTGCTGCGGGTCGTTGCAAAAGATTTGAAATCTCTGCAGACTTTTATCACCGATCGATTGGCAGGAACACCGAATGTCGCGAACATACAGTCGAGTATTGCCCTGAAACAGGTAAAATATAAAACAGCGCTGCCGATTCTAAGCAGCTCACCTGAGCGGAGGAGATAACAGGCGGGTATCAGAAACTGATAAAGGGGTTTCCCGGGCACCTCCGGTAAACGAGTACTTGTTTGTGCTCTATACATCACTCAGTCGTCCAGCAATTGTTCTTTGCCCGGCGGCAGCAAACGGGGCATCCAGTATGCGCCTTCCTGCTTCTGGCAGGCGTTATGCGGATCAACCGTTTTCCTGGAATTAATGACGCAATAATCCGCCGTAAAGAGCGTGAACTCTTTTTATTCTCAAGCAGGACGGATCCTGGTTGTCAAATTTGTTCGAGATATCATAAAATTACCTGCATGACTCGACAGTACTGCGCTCAGCAAGCATGCCGGGCACTCCCGAAACCTGCTTTTAGAATTTTCCGTATTATCTATATAGCTAGAATCTCTGATTATTGTCTATTAAAACAAGGGACGAGCTTGGCCAATGGCTATATCCTTCTGAAAATAAAGGATTTTATCAACAGGCAACAGTATCGCCAGCGCTATCGAATCAGAATCAACGGATTTGATGTTTTATCACAGGCGCCTGAGTATTGGATTTTACTTGCTTTTTGAATTGAGAACATGATAACCTTTTGTCAATATCATGTTTTTTCGGAGAGAATTCAATAAATACCCAGTAATTATCAGATGCCCATTATTTTATCTAGCGAGGTGCAGCATGAAAAAAATGTTTTCCATCCTTTGTCTGTTGACTATTGTTGCTCTTCTCCCAGCCTGTAACAATGGTGACAGTGGAGGATCAAGCGGTGCTCACATCCCTGAAGTCAGCTGGGATTTATATGACACGGGCAACTGGGTAACCTGCTTTAACGCCGATCAGAGCGTCATTACCAACCCTTACCAGAGCTGTATCTGGAAATGCGGGACACTGAATGGATCGCTGCCCCATTATTACAAAATAGTCTTTTTCTGGGATGAACCGACCGATGAATACTCGGTGTCCTCTATCCTTAAAGATACCTGCAAACTGTAACTGATCTCTTCCCCCCGCCGCTCAGAAAACAGAAACAGGGAATCGGGCAATCATGGTTGCCCGATTCCCTGTTTCTGTTTTGGACGTGACACCTTATCTGGTTTCTGAAATAGAAAACGAACTCGAGGATACCGGACGTTCGCCAAGCGACACCTCAACCGACCAGTCTCCCAGATGAGCAGGATAAAAATCCTGGTTGGTAATGACGCTCTTTATCGGGCCCAGCCTGCTCAGCTTAAACCAGAAATATGCAGTATGGCCTGCTCCCGTGGCACCAATGGAAAAATCCTGCTTATCAGAGCGAACGATTCCGACCCTGCCATGAACCCAGTTGACGTGGAGCGTATGGTCGCCGGCCTCCAGTCCGCTGCAATGTATCCTGACAAAGATTTTTTCATAGGGAGAAAAAACAGCCTGCTGTTTGGCAAACGATGCCTGGCTGTACGTCTCCGTTGTACATTCTTCGCCCACAACAACGGAGGGGATGAAAAGAGCTGCCGTAATCAGCAGCAAGGGAGTCAGCAGAGGATAATTTCCCAGGACGCTGATATGATTTGCCCGAACCATGTCCTAACCTCTCAAGGATTGTCATTGTTAGGTGATTTAATCCGATGATCCGTCATGTTACTCTGTTTTTCAATCTTTTTGCACCCTTTCAGAACTCCTCTATGCCAACCTGAGATCAAAGGAACATGGCGGTTAAAGCGTTTTCAGGCAAAACTGCCCGCGCTGAGCTCTCGACTATGGGGAAATCGCCTATTCCCAGTTCCCCCAGCCGGAAGAGGAAAATGACTGTCCATCGCGGGAAATGAGGTAGCATTCACAGTTTGGCCGGCGGTTTATAAAGCTCATCCCGTATTCAGGTTCAAGGACGAAGACTGCAGTTGAGAGGGCGTCTGCTTCCACCACCGTGGAGGCTGTAATCGAGACACTTGCTGATATTTGAGGAGAGAGGCCGGTAAATGGGTTGACGATATGGTGAAAAACTTTTTCCTGATCATAAAAAACTTCATAATTTCCTGACGTTGCGACTGCCCCATCAGACATTTTGATGACGTCTGGATAACTTCTCTTTTTACCGGGATCCTGAATTGCAACCGTCCACCGCTTTCCCTTGGCTGCTGTTCCAGAAGTCCTGATGTCGCCTCCGGCATTTACCAGATGATTTTCAATCCCTTTTCTCTTCAGGATATCAGACGCTCGGTCAACGATGTATCCCTTTGCAATTCCATCGAGCGTTATCTCCATGCCCTCTTTTGCAAAGGAGATGGTGTTACCGTCGACGCGAATGTTTTTGCTGCCGATTAAAGTCACTGCCTGTTCTATCTGTTTCTGATCTGGAGAAGCTCCTGATTCAAAACAGCTCTGATACAGGTCAAGAACCGGTTTTACGGTAATATCAAAGCTTCCTGATGTTTCTCTGTTGAACAGAAGAGAACGGGCAACAACTTCCAGAACCTCGGCAGGACTCTCTTCAAGCAGGCCGGTCTGGTTGAGGCTGCTAACCGGGGAGAGAGGGGAATGCCTGCTCAGCAGCCTGCTGAGGCGATCGATCTCGTCAAAGGCGAGACCAAAAGCTTCTTCCGCCTGGTCCCTGGAAGCGTGGACTGCGGTCATGGCCACGAATGTGCCCATGGCCAGACGGGTTTTGCTGACCTTGTATTCTTTTTTACCAAAAAGAAACGCATCAGCGCCTTCAGCGTGCAACAGAAGCGTCGCCAGACTGCCGATTCCGATCACCCCTGAAAGCTTCAAAAAGGATCGTCTTCCCGAACTGATACGATTGGTGTTCACAATATCCAGAGGAAGGTTGTCAACTGGCCATTTTCAAACCACTTGACGCATCCCGTGCGATTACCTGGCGACCATCATAGATTTTGAAAATATCGCGCGGACATTTTTCAACGCACGCTTCTTCGCACGAAGGCCCATAGGCAATGCAGGCCTTGTGGTCGATCTTTATCAGATTGTTTTCGTAGGTTACGGCATCTGCAGGGCATGCCTTGACGCACATCTTGCAGCCGATACAGCCAACCTCGCAGACACTCATCACCACCTTGCCCAGGTCCTTCGAGGAGCACGGCACCCATACCCGGGCTTTCATTGACTGGATCTCGATGATCTTCTTCGGGCAGGTCTTCACGCAGACACCGCAGCTGACACATTTATCGGGATCAATGACCGGAAAATTCTCTATCATTTTGATGGCATCAAAGGGACACGCATCAGCGCATTCACCGAGCCCGATACAGGCGTACTGGCAGGCTGACGGGCCGCCAAAACCAAGGCCGGCAGCAGTGCAGGAGGAAAATCCGATATAACGGTGCTTATGGCTGACTCTGCCCTCTATGCGCGAGCAGCGGACCACTGCAACCGTATCTTCAATGGCAGCCATTTTCTTACCGGTTAAAGCAGCTACTTTCTCGGCAACTTTTTCTTTTCCGGGAAAACACAGATTGGGCGGAACATCCGGATCAGTTACGACTTCAATCGCATATCCCTCACAACCCGGATATCCGCAGCCACCGCAGTTTGCAAGCGGCAGTGATTCGAGGACCTCCTCTATCAGAGGATTGGACTCCACGGCAAATTTTTGCGCGGCAATCGCCAGCCCGATTCCAAAAAACAGGCCGATGCAGCCAAGGAGAACCAGGCCGCCAATTGCAAGTTTTACTAATTCAATTTCCATAACCGTTTCAAATCTCCTGTTTGAGACGAAAGTTCATTAATGCTATCAGAACAACTGCAGACCGGAAAAGCCAAGAAATGCCATGGCAAACTGGCCTGCGACGATAAAAGCGATGGGCAACCCCTTGAATGATGGCGGAATCTTCGCAAGCTCGAGCCGCTCACTCACCGAACTCATCAGGTAAAGGGCGAGCAGAAACCCGCCGCCGGCACCGAGACTCAGCATGAACGTCTCAAAATAGTTATATTCATTGCTGGCCATCAGCAATGGCACGGCAATAATGATACAGTTGGCAATGACCAGAACCAGGAAGACACCGAATGATTTGAACAGGACGGGGTTCACCTTTCTCAGTACCGTATCAACCGCCTGCACTGTCAATGAGGTGAGGCCGATAAAAATAACGATCTGCAGGTAATTCAGATCAAACGGCTTCATCACGTAGTTATAAAGCACCCAGCTCATGGAACAGGCAACCACGATGACAATGGTAAAAACAACGCCCATCCCCTTGGCTGTCTGTTTTCGCTTCGATGTTCCAAAAAAGACACAGAGCCCGAGATACTTGGTAAAGACAAAGTTATTGATCAGCAAGGCGGAGATCAGTATCGAGAAAAGATAACCAAGATAGGACTTGCTCACTGAAAATGACGCCTCCGCAACATTACCGATACCGGCAGTGGTAACGATATGGGTCTGGGTCGTGTTCAATGGCTCGGCAAAAGAGATGATCGCCTGTTTGCCATCGGAGGAGACATCAATTTTCGTGATTGCCAGTCTGATATCCGGATCAGCCGCCTCAAAAACAGTATAGCGTCCGGGATCTGCCGCTTCGCCGAGATCGACGCCATGGCTGAAAATAACAATAATCTCGTTTTCCGCACCGAAGTCTGTGGACTCTACCAGACCTGCCGCCGAAGAAAGGTTTGAAAACCCGAGCAGGATAAGCGCAACCGCCAGGAAAATCAGTTTTTTTGTGCGTATCATGGATTACCCCTTTTCCGTTGCGCATAGGCTGTTTCGATCCAGTTGAAAAATGCCATCATCAAGCCAACCACAAAAAAGCCGGCGCTTGGCAGGATGAAGAACAACAGCGGTTTGAACCCGAGCACGTCATAGCCGAGAATCGCACCGGAACCGAGCAGTTCCCGGACAAAACCGATGACCACCATGCCAACGAGAAAACCAAGTCCCATGCCGAGCCCATCCCAGAAAGAATCTGAAACAGTCTCTTTGCAGGCAAACATCTCCAGGCGCATGGTGATAATGGCAAAGGCGACGATGATTTTGACAAAGATGCCCATCTTCATATAGGCAGCAGGAAAATATGCCGCCAGGCTCAGATCGATTACCGTTACCCAGGTGGCTATGGTGAGCGTGTAGGTCGGTATTCGAATGCGCGGGTGGATAAAGTTCTTAAGCGCTGAAATCGTCAGACTTGAAAATACCTGGACGAAGAGAACGGCTGTGCCAAGCAGCAGGCCGTTCATGACCGTTGTCGAAATACCGACTGCCGGACACATGGAGAGCGCGAGTTTAAATATCGGATTCTCTTTCAGAATGCCGTTGGCGAGCAATTGCAAGCTGGAATTCTCGTTTGCCACGTTCCTGTCCTCTCTGTTATTTAAAAGGGAACCGCAATCTGCTGTTCATTGATTACCTGATCAAGGATATCAAGGCGATAGGCAAATTTTCTGGTCATCGCCCTGACACCCGAGCTCACCGCTGCGGACGATATCGTTGCCCCGGTCAGTGCATAGATGTCCCTGTCGCTGTACTGTTTCATCAACTCCTCAGCAGCAGATATGTCGATTTTGCCTTCAAGTGCATCAAAATACTCGTCCGGCAGCGGCGACTTGACGACTTCTATGGATTTTATCTTTTCAAACGGCTTGTAGAGGAACTGGTTCTTGAAATATTCCTGCTCAATTTCAGCACCAAGCCCCGGGTCTTCCTCGTGTTCCATTATTTCCAGGCCAAGTATCGAATAACTCGGGTCAAGAGCCAGCATAATTGCTATATGCGTTTTGAATCCGGGAAATTTACCGCCGAGCAGATAGGCAAGCCGGTTGCCGTTATCGGTGACAACTATTGTCCCATCGACAAAGCGTACATACTTGCCGGCTCCGAGAGCACTTTGCACCGCCGCATCCCGGTCTTTCTGTTCCCTGACCTTTTCCTCGGAAATCGAAACACTGTTGCTGTCAAGGAATTCCCCGTCCAGGTCGATGCGGACAAAATTGAACTGGCCTTCACCGTGTGACTCCGACGGCAGCAGGTAACCTATCGACTGGGTATCCCCTTCGCTGACAACATATCGGAAAATCTCATGCAGTCCCATTGACTCGGGAATCGGATTTTCCCTGGAGTAGCCGAGCAGTGAATACATTACTTTTTCTTCGCGGGCAAACTCGTTTGCTTTTTTTGCCTGATTGGTGAAAACAAAGGTCATTCCCATGACCAGCCCGGCAATGATACAGGATACGGTCAAGCGAAATATGATTGTGAGGATATTTTTCATTTTTCACCCCCGATCGGCGGCGCAAAACGTTTAGGCTTGAGCAGGCTGTCCAATACGGTACTCAGCGGGTTCAACAACAGTATCGCATAACATATACCCTCCGGATAACCGCCTTTCAGCCGAATCAATACCGTCAGGGCGCCGATTCCCGCACCATACGCCAGCTGAGCGTTTTTCCCTGTTGGCGACGTTACATAGTCTGTTGCCATGTAGAAGGCGCCAAGCAGCGCGCCGCCTGTAATCACAGCCAGCAGGGGATCTCCTGAAAAAAGCGTTTCACCGCCGAAAATCCAGCTCAGCAGGGCGATGGTGCCAAGCAGAGAGACTGGAATATGCCAGGTGATATAGCCGCGGTACATGAGGTAGAGGCCGCCAAGAAGAATGAGTATGCCGGATGTCTCTCCGATACAGCCGGGCCGCCAGCCCATAAAAAAGCTGCCATATATTTCAGACGGCGCCCCGAACATCTCGCTGAACGCCGCCATTCCCTGTTCCTTCAGGACGGCCAGCGGAGTTGCCGTTGAAACCGCGTCCACACCACTGCCGAAATACGAAAAAATAGCTCCGTCCGTAAGCGGTGGAAGCCAGGCTGAGGTCATCGCCACTGGAAATGTGGCGAGCAGAAACGCTCTTCCCAGCAGAGCCGGATTGAAGATATTGTAGCCAAGCCCTCCAAGCAGATGTTTGCCGATATAGATCGCCATGACCGCACCGAGAATGGGCAAAAGCGATGAAACGCCGGGGGGAATGACAAAAGCCATGAGCATCCCGGTAAGAGCGGCACTGCCGTCCATAACCGTTACCGGCCTGCCAAGGGCTTTCTGGCTGATGGCTTCAACTGCCATACAGCTCAATACAGATACGCCGGTAATCAGCAGTACCTGGAAGCCAAAGATAAAGACCGATAAAAGCAGCGGTGGTACCAGACAAGCCACCACGGTCCACATTATCCTCTCTACCGACTCTGAACTGCGGACATGTGGAGATACTGATACATTCCACAGTGCAGCCGGGGCCGATGTCTGATTTTCAGTTGCTTTCGGTTCGATGGCGAATCTCCTTGCTACCGTATTTAATGAATTGCGTTCAGGTGCCTTATGAACGCTTTGCTTTCATTTTTGCCAGGCGCACAAACTGCACCAGTGGTCGCTTCGCCGGACACACATAGGCGCAGCTGCCACATTCAAAACATTCGAAAATACCGAACTGCTCAGTATCTTGAGCCCGGTTGGCTTCGACATATATACCAATTTCCTTGGGTTCAAGCCCCATGGGGCATGCTTCCAGGCACCATCCACACCTGATGCATGCGGAATGCGGGCTGCTGTCGATCTCGTCTTCAGTCAAAAACAGCACCGAGGATGTTGTTTTCGTAACCGGAATATCAAGACTTGAGACGGCAAATCCCATCATCGGGCCGCCCATGACAACACGAGCAAGACCGGGCTTTGTTCCACCGCAGAATTCGGCGATATCACTGACTTTGGTCCCGACCTTGACCAGCAGATTAGCCGGCCTCGTAATACCCCTGCCTGAAATGGTTACAATTTTGTCAATGAGCGGTTTTCCACAGACAACTGCGTCGTACACGGCTTTGGTTGTCGATACGTTGTGAACCACCACCCCTACAGCGCTCGGCAGTGCCATGGCAGGAACTTTCCTCCCCGTCAGGGCATGAATGAGCTGTTTTTCAGATCCTTGAGGGTACTTAACCTGAAGTGTTTCAACCCGGATAGTAAACTCGTTGCTTGTCGCAGCGTTTGCAGCATTTTTCATGATTTTGATGGCGTCAGGTTTGTTGTTTTCGATTCCGATAATACACTCCCTGATACCGAGTATCTTGAGCAGAATCTTCGCACCTTCAACGATCTCCAGGGTTTTTTCAAGCATCATGCGATGATCCGCCGTGAGATACGGCTCACATTCCGCACCATTGAGCAAAAGAATATCAACAGGATTGTCCGCCGGCGGCTTTAATTTTACATGGGTTGGAAATCCCGCACCACCAATACCGACGATACCCGCATTGTGCACCTTTTTAAGTAATTCCTCAGGAGAGGATGACCGCCAATCCTGCGTTGGCCACGATCTTGGTTCTGCTTCCCTGTCAACCTGTATCGTTACCGAAGGTGCCGTTACCCGGATCGGATGGCCAGAGGTACCAAGTGCCTTGATTTTTCCTGCTGCCGGAGCATGAATAGGCACGCCAAGTCCCCTGGAAACCTCTCCGATTAAATCGCCCTCGCTGATCTCTGCACGTTTTGCAACCGTCGGGCTGCAGGGTGCACCGATATGCTGCCCGAGAATGATTTCAAGCTCCGAGGGCAGAGGCATGACCTCAACCGGGAGATTCTCGGTCAGGTGCTTCGACTCAGGCGGATGCACACCGCCTTTAGGGAATGTGAAAGTAGATGCCATAGTTCCTGCAATTCAAGCTGTTGGGTTTTAGGTGCGCAAACACCGGATTATCAGCCGTGCAGACAAGCTGCTGGTCGTCTCCGGCTGATTCATTTTTTCGTTTATCAACGACATTATCATGCTATTCCAGAGTAATGTTTCATGAACTGGATTCGTTCGAAATGGGATTGATCATCCTGCTTTTCATAAGAAAGCCGTCCCCTGAACGCATCGATACGGTCAAAAGAGTGCTCAGCCATCCAGCTTTCAAGACCTGAAATGATCTCGGCAGCCTTTTCCGCCCCATGGTGATAAAGCGTTGAGACGACCTGGACAGCCGCAGCCCCGGCAAGCAGCATCTTGATTGCCCCTTCACTGTCGTGCACACCGGTGGAGGCGGCAAAATCACTCTCTACCATACCGGACAGCAGTGCAACCCAGCGCAGCGGCGTTGCTATCTCGGTCGGCTCACTGAAAACACCTGCTGATTTTATCTCCATGCTGTTTATATCAATATCCGGCTGGTAATAACGGTTGAAAAGAACAAAACCGGCGACCTTTCCGGTCCAGTGAAGTCGGGAGACAAGGTGGGCGAGCGATGACGAGTAGCTGCTCATTTTCAGCGCAACCGGGATTGTCAGTCCCTTTGTTACCTTGCCGATTACATCAAAATAGACCTGCTCGTAGTCACTGCAGGACCGTTTCAGATCGCTCGGGAGCAGCGAAATATTTATCTCGAGAGCGTCTGCCCCGGCCTTCTCTATTTTTTTGGCAAAAGAAGTCCACTCCGCCGCGGAGACACAGTTGAGGCTGGCAATTACTGGTATGTCAACCGCCTTTTTGGCATCACTGATCATGTCAAGATATTCAGAAACTGCTGAGTCCCGGGTATATTCCCGGATATAATCATATGCTCCGGGGTAGTCGGTCTGGTAGGTGTCGATATTCTGCTTGAGTTCAGCTTCGATCTGCTCCTCGAATAACGATTTCAGGACAACGGCGCCGACACCTGCTTCTGCTAACTCCTTTATCTTCATCAACGAACCGGTAAGGCCACAGCTTCCCGTAATAATGGGATTCTTTAGGTCTAAACCCAGATATTTCGTGCTTAAATTCGCCATTTTTTCTCGCCCGGTAAAGGTTATGTGTTGAATTTAGTTTCTCATCTCTTATCCCGTGAAGACAAAAAATCCCGGCACCATGCAACCCTTCAGTAACCCAAACCCGATAACAAATAGTTGCTCAAAAATCAAGCTGGAAATAAAAGAGAAACACCGACGCTGTACATAACATACTGAAATAATATGAATTACCAGGCTTGGTAATACCAGTTGATTTGTGTTGCCTCACGCGCCTTTCGGCATGACAACGGCTGGATAGAATACTTTATTTCATCGCCAACGCTTTTTGCTTCCCGTCACCGCAGGAGATTGTTATCATCCCCGCTCACTATCAAATGAAACGATCATGCATCCATTGCCCAAGACCAGAAATCCGCTCATCCTTATACTCATCGGAGCAACGTTCATCAGCTTTTCCGGGATCTGGGTTGCCTGGGCAGCTCTGGATCCGACAGTCTCCGCCTTTTACCGGGTCTTTTTCGGCACAATCTTCCTGTTTTTGGGGTGCCTCTGGAAAAAAGAATTTTATAGAATTGATTACGGATCGAGCTTTCTGCTTATTTTGTGCAGTTTGTCCTTTGCCGCCGATCTTGTCTGCTGGCATGCCGCCATCAGTTTTATCGGCCCGGGCCTGGCAACGATAATCGGTAATTTCCAGGTCTTTATCCTGAGCTTTATATCAATCACCTTTATGGGTGAGCGACTCTCCATCAGGTTCATCATCTCTGTACCGCTGGCAATCTCCGGACTGCTCCTGGTTATCGGCTTCAACTGGGGGTCACTTCCTGAAAACTATCTGCTCGGGGTCTCCCTGTCACTTTTGACGGCGCTGTTTTATTCCATTTTCATTCTCGCCATGCGCCGTCTCCAGGCAAACCAGCCTCAGGTCTCATTATTCTTCAACCTGATGATCGTCTCTCTGGTCACCTCGCTGCTGCTGATCCCGGCAATCCTGCTTTCTGGTTCCTCCTTTGCGATTCCAGCGCTCTCTTCACTGGCTGCCCTTGTCTGCCTTGCCCTGTTCAGTCAAACCATCGGTTGGGTATTGATCGCCAACAGTCTGCCCAGGATCAGGGCGTCGATCGCAGGTCTGCTCCTTCTGCTTCAGCCGGCGCTCTCTTTTGTCTGGGATGTGCTGATATTTAAGCGCTATACAACGTTATTGAACTGGACCGGAGTGGCACTTGTTCTCATGGCTATTTATCTTGGCATGAGCAGTACCCGAAAAGCCGGGCGCTGACAGGAATCAACCGGTTCGAACGGCTCAGCGTGCATATTTCATGATCATTTTCAGAAAATGCATCTATCTTCTTAAATTTACATAATAAAACTGGACAATTACTGTCAATTACAGAAGTACACTTTGTAACAGTTCGGCCTGCCTCTGTCTGGTTGAAACTGTTCATGACATATTGGGTTTGGCGACAGGGAAATGGTTGAATGAAACCTGGTAAAAACGCAACTCACGAGTTATAATTAACGATTTACATTTAGCCTCTGATCGAAATAAAACGCTGCAGCAAAGGAAAAACATGAAAATACTCTCACATTACTCCACCACCACGTTTCAGGAATTTGAAGGGGATGCAGTCCATGGCGTAACCGGCCGTGTTGTTATCGGCAAGGATGACGGTGCAGCCAACTTCTGCATGAGGATTTTTACGCTTGCAGCCGGTGGTTTCACGCCCCGTCATTCACACGAATGGGAACATGAAATTCTCATTCACGAAGGAAATGGCCAGGTATTGAAAGAACGCCAGTGGGTCGATGTCTCAAGCGGTTCTGTTGTCTTCATTCCCGGAAACGAAGAACATCAGTTTCGCAACAACGGTGAGAAAGAGCTCGTATTTGCCTGCCTCATCCCAAAAGGAGCTCCGGAGCTCTAACCGCACTCGCCCCCGCCGGCTGAATCTTTCTTCTGTCAGCACTGAGGGGCAGCCGTGCGTCTGGTGCCGGAAATAGCTTTTTCTCTGTTCCCGGGTGTTTTGCCAGTGGAGCTAGATGCCGAGCAGATCATCTCGAAGATCTTTGCCAACCGGCTCTTTCCCCAGCCAGATTGACAGGAGCAGATCGTTAAAGGGCTTTCCTTCAATAATACCTTTTTCCTCACCTCGAATTACTACCGCCGTACCTTTTCCGACCACGTAGTCGAGGACGATCTGATCACCTTTTTTTACCGTCTCAAACAGTGCGTTGAAGGCGCTGATCTGATCAGAAAGCTCGTTTAGCTGTTCGGCAGAGCCGTTTTTCTGAAAACCATCGTTCCAGGCCTCGACCAGGTCCTTCTCAGTGACTTCATCATAGAGAAAATGCATCACGACGCGCCTGCCGCCATCCTCTGCGAGAAGCGCTGACACATCGTTTTGCTTTTTCTCCAGATATAATTCAGCAATGTAGATCTTAAAGATAAATTTTGACCGGATTCCAGCCCCATTCAGCTCCAGCAGAGTTCCATTCGCCTGGCTGAGCGTCTCGGGGACATCAACACCCGCAATCTCTCTGCCATAGGCAGACGTCGATACCAGCAGCGCCAACAGTACAACTGCGAATCTTATAGCCATGTTTCCCCCTCATGTAATTCATTTTTCAATGAAAAACTCTGTCCCTTGTTTTCTCTCCTCTTCTTAATTCCATGTTACGAAGGAAAAGGCAACAGATACAAAGAGAAAAGGAAAAATGATCAAACAAAAAAAAATAAATGGGGGGGTCACTCTATGATACCCCGGCGATGTTATGCTTCCTGCAACAATCCTTCTTTCAATTCAAGGGGCTTATTATGAAACAGGTACACAATCTGAGTGCGGGAACAATTATTTCAGATACGTTCTGCTGGGCTTCGATCATCAGACCGATACGCACCTCATCAAAGGTGTTGATAAAACAGCTGGCAGAATGCATCAGCAACTGCCGCTCTCATGTCTTCTCACTGGCGGCGACGCTGCTCATCGGAGGTTTGTTTCTGTCAGGCAGCTATCTGTTTCTGCTGCAACTGGCAAAACATGGCTGGTAGGATTGCATACCAGCCAGATTCCACCCGCCTACTCTTTCCAGTCTGGACGGAGATAGAGCTCCGTCAGCTGCTTGCGGGCTACCGGTGAGGGAGCATCGGTCAACGGGCAGGTCGCTTTCTGTGTTTTCGGGAAAGCAATGACATTCCTGATGGAATCACTGCCGGTTATAATCATCAGCAGCCTGTCAAGGCCGAAGGCAATCCCCCCATGAGGAGGTGCGCCAAACTTCAGCGCCCGCAGCAAAAAGCCGAATTTTTCTGATGCCTCCTCCTCGGAAATCGACAACACCTTCAAGACTTTCAGCTGTGTTTCGGGATTGTGAATACGAATCGACCCGCCCCCGATCTCTGTACCATTCAGCACCAGGTCGTAGGCCCGGCTGTAGACCGCCTGGGGATTTGAGTCAAGTTTGTCCAGGTCCTCTTCACGCGGAGCAGTGAACGGGTGATGCAGGGCCTGAAAACGTTTTTCCTTATCGTCATATTCAACCAGGGGGAAATCGGTAACCCAGACAAAATTAAAAATACGCTTGTCGAGCAGGTTCAGCCTGCGGGCAAGCTCAACGCGAAGCTCACCGAGAACCTGGCAGACAACCGCAACCGCATCGGCGCCGAAAAACAGCAGGTCGCCTGGCTCTGCCTGAAGTGCAGCGGCTATTTTCAGCTGCTCTTCAGCGGAGAAAAACTTGGCGATCGGAGACTGCCATGAGCCATCATCTTTTACTTTTACCCAGGCAAGCCCCCTGGCTCCGAACTGTACCGCGTAGTCGGTGAGGTCATCGAGCTCTTTGCGGGTAAAGGAACCACAGCCTTTGGCGTTAAGCCCACGAACCGTTCCACCGCTATCTGCTGCACCCCTGAAAACCTTGAATTCACAGGTCGAGGCAATCCCGGTCAGGTCGACCAGCTCCATGCCGAAGCGGGTATCCGGCCGGTCCGTGCCGTAGCGGGCCATCGACTCGTCATAGCTGATCCTTTTAAAAGGAGGGCTGACATCAAGGTCTTTGGTTGCCTTAAAGAGAGCCGCGATCATCCCTTCGACAATTTCGATGATCTGCTCTTCATCAACAAAGGAAAGCTCCATGTCGATCTGGGTAAATTCGGGCTGCCTGTCCGCACGAAGGTCCTCGTCTCTAAAACATCTGACAATCTGGTAATATCGATCCATTCCGGAAATCATCAGCAGCTGCTTGAAAAGCTGAGGCGATTGAGGAAGGGCGTAAAACCGTCCACCGTTAACCCGGCTTGGGACCAGGTAGTCGCGCGCGCCTTCAGGAGTTGACTTGGTGAGCATCGGTGTCTCAATATCGAGAAAACCGTTGTCATTCAGATATGATCGAACAGCCTGTACCGCGTGGTGACGGGTTATCAGGTTTGCAGCCATCTCCGGTCTTCTCAGGTCAAGGTAGCGATATTGAAGGCGGAGCATATCCGAGACATCACTCTCCTCGTCCAGGGGAAATGGTGGGGTTTCACTTGTATTGAGAATAAAAAGCTGATCAACGAGCACTTCTATCTCCCCGGTAACCAGTTTTGAGTTTGCCATATCACCTGGCCGGGGCTCCACCTTGCCCTGCACGGCGAGAACCCATTCACTGCGGAGTTTGTGCGCATTTTCATGAACCTGCGGATTAATTTCAGGATTAAAGACGACCTGGGTAATCCCCTGGCGGTCACGCAAATCAATGAAAATTACGCCGCCATGATCACGCCGGCGCAGGACCCAGCCCATCAGCGTCACTCTGTCCCCAACATTTTCAATACCAAGCTCATTACAATGATGAGACCGGCGCAAACTACCTATTGAATCCATAATTATTCCACTCACAATCCCGGGGCTGTTCTCCCCTTTATTATATTTTCATAACGTTACCGTAAGTAACGTTTTATTAACTGCCGCTTTTATGTCACTCACGTCAATTGGTACATCGACCTGCTCTTTGCTTGACATGTCGCGCAGCACCGCGCGCTCCTGCTCCAGCTCCTGGTCGCCGATTATCAGGACAAAAGCGGCTCCAGCTTTGTCCGCCTGTTTCATCTGGCTCTTGAGGCTTCGAACATCCATATCCATGTCGATCCTGAGCCCTTCTTTCCTCAGATCATTCATCAGCTGATAACAGCGATCTGAGGCTGCTTCACCCAACCCGGCAAGGAACAGGTCAATTTCTACTGCTTCAGCTGATAACAGCTTTTTCTGCTGAAGCAGCAGGACAAGGCGTTCAAGCCCCATCGCAAAACCAATTCCGGGCGTTTTCCCACCACCGAGCATCTCTATTAATCCATCATAGCGGCCTCCGGCACAAACGGCGGACTGTGCACCCAGGTCGCCGGTGACAAACTCAAAGGTGGTACGGACGTAATAATCCAGCCCACGCACCATGCACTTGTTCAGCTTATAATCGATGGCGAGCTGTTCCAGGCTTTTCTGTACCGCTTCGAAATGATCACGGCATCCAGGGCAAAGATGATTAAGAATTGAAGGGGCCTCCCGCATCTGCTCCCGACAACCGGGCTGCTTACAGTCCAGGACCCTGAGCGGATTTTTGCTGCTCCTTCTGTTACAGTCATCGCAGAGATAGGCAAGTCTTGCCTGGATAAAGTCGAGCAGCAGCTTTCTGTATCCCGGCCTGCAATGGGGACAGCCGAGTGAATTTATTTCCAGGTCGACCGCAACGCCAAGCTCTTTGAATAACAGATCAGCCATTGCCAAAAGTTCGGCATCGATTCGAGGGTTCGCTGAACCGAGAATCTCAGCATCGAGCTGATGGAATTGGCGCAATCGGCCTTTCTGTGGCCGCTCATGACGGAACATCGGGCCGATGGTAAACAACCGCTGTACCGGTCTGGCTGCATGCATGTTGTGCTGGATATAGGCCCGCATCAACGAAGCCGTTGCTTCCGGCCGCATGGTTACCTGTTTGTCGATAAACGTATACATCTCCTTCTCGACAATATCCGTATCAGTGCCGATAGATCGGGCAAACAATTCAGTCTTCTCGAGAATCGGCAATCGGATCTCAGCGAAATGGAACCGCTCAAAAATATCTCTGGCCACAGACTCCGCATGGCGCCATAGTGACAGTTCATCAGGCAGTATATCTTTAAAACCATTTAAAGCATTGAGCTTCAAACCGGGACCTCCGTTGATCATTCATTGTCCATGTAGAAAAACGTCTTAAATAACTCTAAATGCATAAAAATGTCAAGCAACGTGCCAAAACGGTCCAAAGGCCCCATCATCTTCTCGCAAAAGAGCGTTTTAGTGTTTAATTTTCGGCTTATACAACCGCTCTGCAACTCCTGCGGACTGTCGGATGGCTGACGATGTTTTCCATACACTTCTTGACAAACAACAGTAAGATAGGCATTATCGGTTTTCCATCTCTTTTTTGAAACACAGGAGTATCTCTTTATTATGAAGTTACCATCGCTCAAAATCGGCAACCTGACCGCACAGATCCCTCTCATCCAGGGAGGAATGTCAATACGTGTTTCCACTTCCAAGCTTGCCGCACCTGTTGCCGAATGCGGCGGCATCGGAGTGATCGGAGGTTCCGGCATTCCTGAAGAAGAGCTGAAAGAAGATATCCGGGCGGCTCAGAGCGCAACCGATGGAATTATCGCGGTCAACATCATGTACGCAATGAAAAATTTCTACAACCTTGTCGTCGGATCAATAGAGGCCGGGGTTGACATGATCATTACCGGAGCCGGTTTCTCTCGAGACATTTTTAAAATCGGCAAAGAGCATAATGTTCCGATTGCGATGATCGTATCGTCCCCGACGCTTGCAAGACTCGCCGAAAAACTTGGAGCTTCTGCCGTTATCGTTGAAGCCAAAGAAGCCGGAGGGCACCTGGGAACAGACAAACCACTGCGGACCATTTTCCCCCCGATTCGCGATATCATCAAAAATGTTCCACTGATCGCAGCCGGCGGCATCACAAATGGTTATGAGATGGCTGAAATGATGGACAAATACGGAGCAGACGGCGTTCAGATTGCCTCTCGCTTCGTGCTCAGCGAAGAGTGCGACATTGCTGATGAATTCAAGCAGGCATACCTCAACGCCAACAGGGAAGACATTGTCATCACCTCTTCACCGGTCGGCCTGCCGGGCCGGGCACTGAATACCCCTTTTGTCCAGGCACTCGCCAACAAGGTGGAATTTACCGCCAAAAAATGCGCACATCAATGCCTGAAAAAATGCGACCACCACTACTGCATAAATGAACGGCTGATGGCTTCAAAAAACGGCGATTACGAGAAAGGGTTATTCTTCTCCGGAGAAAACACCTACAAGATGAAGGAGATTCTGCCCGTTGCTGAAATTTTCAGACAATTTGTCAGCCAGGCAGAATCGGTTTACAAGGAAAATTGCGGCTTTGCTCCAATAGCGTGAATTGAGAAAACGCACTTCCTGAATCATTTAACATCACCGTAGCCTTCGTGACCGCAAAGCCACCGATTACCCCCCGCATCATCAAGCCCTCAGAACATCCTATCAGCAGAGGGATGATAGATGACGACGCCCTCTTGGTTCTCCGAAAACTCAACAAAGCCGGGTTTTCCGGTTATCTTGTCGGTGGCGGCGTCAGGGATCTTTATCTTGGCAAGCGCCCAAAAGATTTTGACATCAGTACCAACGCGCGGCCCGGCCAGGTTCGAAAACTCTTTCCCAACAGCAGGACAATCGGCAGACGCTTCAGACTGGTCCAGGTCTTCTCTAAAAAAGGAACGATCATTGAGATCTCCACGCTCCGTTCACTGAGTGAACATGACCTAGACGGCCCCGAAGCTGTCCTCGCGCCCAACAACACCTTCGGAACACTGGACGAAGACGCCCAGCGCAGGGATCTGACGATCAACGGTCTTTTTTATGAGATTGAAAATGAGACCATCATTGATTACGTGGGAGGAATCGACGATCTCGAGGGGTCGATTGTCAGGGTGATCGGTGACCCGGACAAGCGGATCAACCGCGATCCGATCAGGATGATGCGGGTTATCCGTCACAGTGCCCGATCCGGTTTTTCAATCGAGCCGCAGAGCTGGAAAGCATTAATCGGAAACGATTACAAGCTGAGACTGTGCCCACCCTCACGACTGCGCGACGAATTTTTCAAAGACATCTACAGCGGCGTATCGGAAAGATGGTTTGCGCTCGCCGTTCAATCCGGCCTATTCGAGGAACTGTTTGATCTCTATCGTGAACAGCTGTACACAAAACTGCCGGACGGAGACTCGTGCGTTGAATCCCTCACAGCCATTTTTTCGACCATTGACCGACAGAACAACGACGCTGTCGAATCCGGAAATCATCGCCAGCCGGCATATTTCCTACTGGCATTGATTCTGATTCCATGGGCCATATGCCGCTTTAACCTGTTGAGCATTGACCTCAAAGGGGCACAACTCTTCCACCTGTCAAAACAGATACGGGAAGCGCTGAGCCTTGAACTGGGTCGGCAGCTCAACCTCAAACGCTCCATTCAGCAGGAAATTACGACACTGCTTACCCACCTGCCGACAATTATCCTTCACAATCACACTGAAACCTGGCCCAAATGGCTGAAAAGAAAAAGTTATTTTCCCAAATGCAGGCTCCTTTACTATTACTACAGAGAGGCCATGGAGAAGATTCCCGTACCCGTTTCCGCACAGTCGGTAAAAATTCAGTCATCTCCTGACCGGCTGCCTCTTCGCCAGAAAAAACAGAGGGTGAAATACAAGGGTCGCCCCGCCTTCTCCGGTGTCAAAAGAGGTGGCGTTTTTGGCTTTAAAAAGTAGCCTTTCAGCCGATCCCGTTCGGATAAGGCAGTCCTAACAATTCTGCTACCCATTCATATGTTTACCGTCAACTGCCCGGGAATCTGTTAAATTTCACTTGCATCATTTTTTTTGATCACATTGTTAAAAATTACTTAACTGTGTTTCCAGGAAAATGAATTGACATTCACCCCATATATTATCTATTACCTACTGTTGTTACTTTATTATTTAGAAGTCTGCCTCCACAAAACTGATGTATATAAAGGGAGAGTACACCAGTAAATAGAGTGGTTGTCGGTCTTCTGTTTTATCACATTTTACTGGTAGCAGATACTGGTATAACTGCGCTTAGCGCCAACTTGTTGTTTCAGCGATAGGAGGTTGATATGGCAGACACGGAAAACAAAGCTCTGGATCCGCGATTGAATCGACGCGGTTTCTTGAAGGGATGTACCATGGCAGCAGCCGCTCTGGGACTTTCAGAGACTGTTGTTCCCAAAATGGTGGAAGCGGCGACATCAGCACAGCGCCCGCCGGTGATCTGGCTGCATTTTCAGGAATGCACCGGATGCTCCGAGACGCTGCTTCGAGGCTCTCATCCGGATCTTGCTCGTCTTATTCTTGACATTATCTCCCTTGACTATCATGAAACCGTCATGGCTGCCGCCGGTCACCAAGCGGAGCAGGCACTCCATGATTCAATGGAGAAAAATGCCGGAAAATATATTCTCGTGGTCGAAGGTGGAATTCCAACCGCTGAGAATGGCATCTATTGTAAAATTGGCGGAAAAACCGCAATGGATAGCCTTGCAGAAGTATCTTCAAAAGCGGCGGCAGTCATCGCCTATGGTACCTGTGCCACGTTTGGCGGGGTCCAGGCTGCAAGCCCGAACCCAACTGGTTCCGTCGGTGTCGACAAGCTGGTCAGCGACAAGCCGATAATCAACATCTCAGGGTGTCCGCCGAATCCGGTAAACCTGCTCGGCACCATTCTGCATTACCTCACCTTTAACAGACTGCCTGCGCTTGACGGCCTGAAGCGTCCGAAATTCGCCTATGGCCGAAGGATTCACGATCATTGCGAAAGGCGTGCTCATTTTGACGAGGGACGTTTTGTCCTCCAATTCGGTGATGAATACCACAAGCTGGGCTACTGCCTGTACAAAGTCGGCTGTAAAGGCCCAGAAACCTTTGCAAACTGCCCGGTTGCCCGATTTAATGAAGCCGGAGTGTGGCCGGTTTCGGTTGGTCACGGATGCATAGGCTGTACTGAGCCAAACTTCTGGGATACCATGACACCATTTTATGACAGGATTCCGAACGTGAAGATTCCAGGCGCCGGCATTGTTGCAGACGCGGACCAGCTCGGCAGGAAAGTACTTGGTGTTACAGCCGCTGCTGTTGGCATCCACGCTGCCGTCGGAGTAGGAAAACGAATCATCAAAGGGAAATCCGACAGCGATAGGTGATCAGGCCGCAGAATGTCTTTTAGAAAAAGCAAATATCCTCGGAACCTCTCACAGATGCTGATTGATTCCGGTTACACTTTTTTGGAGGTTTAACAGATGGCTCAGAGAATTACCATTGATCCGATAACACGGATCGAAGGCCACTTAAGAGTAGATGTCGAGGTCGATGGCGGTGCAGTCACCAATGCCTGGTCCTCAGGTCAGATGTTCAGGGGCCTCGAGACTATCCTCAAGGGACGTGATCCGCGTGATGCTTGGCACTTCGTGCAGCGGATATGCGGGGTATGTACCACGGTTCATGCGCTGGCTTCGGTCCGTTCGGTTGAAGACGCACTGGGGCTTGAGATTCCGCTGAACGCCCAGCTGATTCGTAATCTCGTGCAGTCAATCCACTGTCTGCATGACCACATCGTTCATTTCTATGCCCTGTCGGCTCTTGACTGGGTAGACGTAGTCTCGGCACTGGATGCTGATCCGGTTGCCACCCAGAAACTGGCAGAGTCGCTCTCAGACTGGCCGGGCAACAGTTCAAAGCGTTTTGCAGCCGTCCAGGGGAAGGTCAAGGCACTGGTCGAGAGTGGTCAGCTGGGACCGTTTGCCAACGCATACTGGGGGCATTCAGCCATGAAACTGCCGCCGGAGGCAAACCTGATGGCGGTTTCTCATTATCTTGAAGCGCTTGATTACCAGCGTAAAGCCACGACTGCCCTTGGTATCATCTCCGGCAAAAACCCGCATATCCAGAACCTCTCAGTCGGCGGTGTCACTGCTGCTATTAACCTTGACAACGAGGCGACCCTGAACATCGAGCGTCTCAACCGGGTCAGACAGCTGATGACGGAGGTACGCGAATTCGTCAATAGCGTGTACCTCGTGGATGTTGCCGCTGTCGGCGCTCTCTATGCTGAGTGGCTCCCGTACGGTGCCGGTGTAACCAATTACCTGGCATCTCCTGACATGCCGACCAACGCCGCGGCAACCGAGTTTGATCTTCCGGGCGGTACCATCATGGGTGGGGATCTGGCAAGTGTCAAACCGTTTGGTACCCTCAGTGATCCGTACTTCAAGGACAACGTCGAGGAATCAATTGCCCGTGCCTGGTATGATGGCGACTGGCAGAAACATCCCTGGGAGGAAGACACCGAGCCCAAATACACCGATTTTGATGATGCCGGACGCTACACCTGGCTCAAGGCTCCGCGTTTTGAGGGCAAACCGATGCAGGTTGGCCCGCTCTCCCAGATGCTCGTCGGTTATGCACAGGGACACGAGGAAATCGTCAAGCGTGTCAATGGCGCACTTGGCCTGGTCAGCACC
Organism: uncultured delta proteobacterium; assembly: GCA_963696725.1. Lineage (GTDB taxonomy): Bacteria > Desulfobacterota > Desulfobulbia > Desulfobulbales > Desulfocapsaceae > MADRE3. The sequence continues at coordinate 253,228 of CAVOLI010000006.1, read as the reverse complement.
ATCGCCGGCACCAAGGTCGGTCCCGAGGCGCTGTTTGGAACCATCGGCCGTCATGCGGCCCGTGCGGTGCGCTGCTCGCTCATGGCGGACCTCGGCCTCAAGCATTGGGATATGCTGGTTGACAACGTCGGCAAAGGCGATACGGAAATCTTCAATCCTCCGACCTTTCCGAAAGGCGAGCAGAGAGGCGTCGGTGTTCATGAAGCACCTCGTGGCCTGCTGTCGCACTGGATCGTTATACAGGATGGTAAAATCAAGAACTATCAATGTGTTGTTCCGTCTACCTGGAATGCCGGACCACGTGATGCCCAGGACCAGCTTGGACCCTACGAGGCATCACTGCTGGCAAACCCGATAGCAGACCCGGAACGACCGCTTGAGGTTCTGAGAACCATCCACTCCTTCGATCCGTGCATTGCCTGTGCTGTACACATGCTCGATCCGGAAGGGCGGGAAGTAATGAAAGTAAAGGCCCTGTAATTATGGGAATTCATCGAACCTTCAACTTTCGGCGACTACCGATAGGAGGTTATTATGGCATATGAAAAGAAACATTGCTGGAGCGTCCTGCTCCGACTGTATCACTGGGCATTTGCGCTGTCCATCATCACTCTCTGCATTACCGGGTTCTATATAAACGACCCGTGGACCACCAGTTTGAGAGAGGGAAGTGCAAGCTGGCCGATGGCCTATATGCGTTTTATCCATTTTACCGCCGGGCATGTTTTTACCGCAGCAGTCCTTACCAGGATTTTCCTCTATATTTTCGGCAATAAGCAGGAACGTATCCTGGAGCATCTGCCGGTAACTCCGCGCAACATAAAGAATATCTTCACGACATTGTCACTATACAGCTATATCCGAGACAATCATGACCCGGATAGACTCGGTCATAACGTTCTTGCAGGTATGACATATGTGATTACCATTATAGCTGCCGTTCTCCAGTTGGTGAGCGGTTTTTACATGCTTTACCCAGAGCTTGCTATCTGGGAGGGCTATGGGCTGGCAATATTTGGAAGCCAGCAGTGGGCTCGTTACATACACCATCTGTTGATGTGGTGGTTTATGTATTTCGTGCTCGTTCATATTTACCTGGTTATCTGGAACGATGTACGCGAACCGGAAGGACTTATTTCTTCAATATTCACCGGAAAAAAATTCACGCACAAGGCTTAAATCTCTGCACAATGGGGTCGAAATTCTCGTCCGGGGCACGGTCCAGGGCGTCGGGTTTCGGCCCTTTATTTTTAACCTTGCCAAACGCTTGTCCATCACCGGTACCGTGACCAACACCGGTGATGGTGTCGCCATAAAAGCCTGCGGCCGGGATGAGGATCTTTATAGTTTTCTCGACCTGATTTCTCATCAATCCCCGCCCCTTTCAAGAATCACCAGTCTTCTCTACCGCCATCTTGAAGAGCCCTTTTCCGCCGACGATTTCACGATTATCGCCAGCCGGTCAAGCGGCTCAGCAAGGACGACAATTCCTCCAGATATCGCCGTCTGCGCCGATTGCCTGAAGGAATTGTCGGATCCGGATGATTTTCGTTTTAACTATCCGTTCATCAACTGCACCAATTGCGGTCCCCGTTTTACGATTACGGAATCTATCCCATATGATCGACCCAAGACGTCGATGAAGGTTTTTCCAATGTGCGGCAAATGTACCGCTGAATACAAGGATCCGGGCGACAGGCGATTTCATGCGCAGCCCAACGCCTGTGCCGACTGCGGGCCTGCTGTTTCCTGGCATGACCGCCACGGAGCAGAAATAGGATGCAGGGACGTAATCTCTGCTGCGGTCTCCGTCTTGCGTGAAAATGCAATCGTTGCTCTGCGAGGTCTTGGCGGCTTTCACCTCTGTGTCGATGCCTGCTCCGAGGTCGCGGTAACAAAGTTGAGGGGCCGCAAACACAGACCGGAAAAACCGCTGGCCATCATGATCAGAGATAGTGCCAATGTCAGGAATTTCTGCCACCTGTCCGCTGAGGAGGCAGGACAGCTGAGCTCTCCTGAACACCCGATCGTTTTGCTGAAAAAAAAAGACGATACCGTACTTGCACCAAATCTCGCTCCCGGGATCAGCGACCTGGGGGTAATGCTTCCCTACACACCGCTCCACCACCTTCTCTTCAGACAACACCATTGCCCTGAAGCACTGGTCATGACAAGCGGTAATTTCAGCGGAGAGCCAATCTGCACGTCCAATGAAGACGGACTGCATCGACTTGGTGCGATTGCTGATTTTTTCCTCCTGCATAACAGGGATATCGTCACCAGGGTTGATGACTCTGTCCTCAAGTTCATCGGCCATGCGCCCAGGATGTTCAGGCGCTCACGCGGGTATGTGCCGTCACCCTTGCGGGTGCCTTATGAACTGCCGGAGATAATCGGCTGCGGCGGTGGACTGAAGTCAACATTCAGCCTTGCCCGGGAGAGGACAATTTTTCCAAGCCAGCATATCGGAGACCTGTTTAATCTTTCCTCGTTTGAATTTTTCACGGAATCAGTTGACAATTTAAAAAACCTCTTTCGAATCGAACCCGCGGCCGTTGCCTGTGACCTTCACCCGGACTACATGAGCAGCCGATATGCCAGAGAGCTCGGCCTGCCGCTCTATGAAATCCAACATCATCACGCTCACGGGGTAGCGGTCATGGCCGAGCACGGCCTCACCGACCCGGTACTGGCAGTTATCCTGGACGGGACAGGATTCGGTACGGACGGAACCATCTGGGGCGGGGAAATCCTTCTCTGTGGATTGACATCCTTCAGCCGTCTTGGCTCTCTGGAAGCTGTTCCGCTGCCTGGAGGAGACAGCGCGGCAGCTGAGCCCTGGCGGATGGCCCTTTCATTTCTCCACAAAATGCACGGTGTCCAGGCCGCACAGTCGGCAATTCTCGGCAAGATTGAATTGGAAAAACGCAAAATGATCGTGCAGATGCTCGAGAGCGGATTCAACGCTCCGCTCACTTCGAGCTGCGGCAGGCTTTTCGATGCAATGTCGGCAATTCTTGGCCTTAACATGGTTTCCAGTTTTGAAGGGCAGGCCGCCATGCAGCTTGAGGCCTGCGCCCGCCAGGCGCTCACCCGAGACTGGAAAAACAGACTGACTCATGCACTTGATGAATATCCGCCACATCTCCAGCAAGATGATAACCAGAGATGGCAAATTATTTCCTCGGAAATTATCAGGAAAGTAGTATATGATGTTTCTTCCGGTAAAAACAGGCCGGAAATTGCTCTGCAGTTTCACTCCTGGCTCATTGGTACGCTTTCCCGCCTTGTCAGCACGCTCTCCGAAGTTACGGGAATCAACAAGATCGTACTCTCGGGAGGCTGCATGCAAAACGAGCTCCTGCTCGAAGGACTGATATTTTCGCTGACAGAGCTGGGTCTTACGCCGTACAGCGGCTCTCAGATTCCCGTCAACGACGGTGGAATATCGGTTGGTCAGGCAGTTATAGGAGGTTTACAACATGTGTCTAGCAATACCCATGAGAGTTGAAAAAGTTGAAGGCAACCCTGATGATTTTACCCAGAACCAGATTGCCGTTGTGAATATGAATGGCATCAGCAAAGAGGTTCGCCTCGATGTTATTGACCGCTGGCCGGAAATTGGAGATTACGTCATTGTTCACGCCGGTTTTGCAATCCACGCTCTGGATGAAGAAGACGCTAAAAAAAATATTGAGCTTATCCGGGAACTTGCCTCTCACATGCCGGAAGAGATGCTGCTTTCCAGAGACGAGCAATGAAACATATCGACGAATACCGTGATAAAGCGCTGGTAAAACCGCTTGTTGCTGAACTCGCCCGGGCTGTCTCCAGGCCGGTTCGGGTCATGGAAGTATGCGGCACCCATACCATGGCGATATTCCGCAACGGCGTCCGTTCAGTCCTGCCGGAAAAAATGGAAATTGTTTCCGGGCCGGGCTGTCCTGTCTGCGTGACATCTGCTTCCCACATGGATGCATTCATCACCATGTCGGAACTGCCGGGTGTACGGGTTGCCATTTTTGGAGACCTTTTCAGGGTGCCCGGCAGCAAAGGTTCTCTGGCGCAGGCAAGTTCAAGGGGGGCTAACATTGATATTGTCTACTCTCCGATGGACGGTCTCGACATTGCCAGAAACAATCCAGCCGACATGGTTGTTTTTCTCGGGGTCGGTTTTGAAACGACAACACCGGCAATCGGCGCGACGATACTTGCCGCTCAGCGGGAGCAGCTTGACAATTTCTGTGTTTTTTCAACACACAAGGTTATCCCGGGACCACTGGAACTACTGATGCAGGATCCTGATCTGAAGATCAATGCGCTGCTCTGTCCAGGGCATGTGTCGGCAATCATCGGTGCCGGCGCCTATCAGCCGTTCGTTGACAAGTTTGGCCTTGCCTGCGTGGTTGCGGGGTTTGAGCCTGCAGACCTGATCAACGGCCTGATCCTGCTGGCCCGACAGGTCGGAGACAACCACCCGCGCGTGGAAAACATGTACCCGCGGGTGGTCTCCTGGGAAGGCAACCGCCGGGCACTGGGAATGGTGGAAGAGATCTTCGAACTGGTTGACATGGAATGGCGGGGTCTCGGTGTCCTTCCCCTGAGCGGGCTTGCAATCAGGGAAAAGTATGCCCACTTCGATGCCGAAAAACGGTTGAATATCTCTGTGCCGGCAGCAGAGGAGGCAAAAGGCTGTCTCTGCGGGCAGATTCTCAAGGGCAAGACCACACCACCGCTCTGCCCTCTTTTTGATAAACGCTGCACTCCTGCCAATCCCGTTGGCCCCTGCATGGTCTCCAGTGAGGGCACCTGTGCCGCATACCATAAATACGGCAGGGACCTCTAATTGTCGCCTCTCATTTTTTTTCCCGCACAAGGCGACTGACTGCAGTGAATAGACTGATAAAGCCAATTCTTTTGAGTGGATCATATCAATATGCCCGATAACACTATTCTGCTGGACCACGGAAGCGGAGGCATTGCCAGCCAGGATCTGATCAGCAACCTTTTTCTCAAACACCTCGACAACCCTGTCCTCAGAACCCTGGAAGACTGCGCGGTACTTGACCGCCAGCCCGGACGCCTGGCATTCTCCACCGACAGTTATGTGGTGGATCCGATTTTTTTTCCCGGAGGAGATATCGGCAAACTTGCAGTCCACGGTACCATAAATGATCTGGCAATGCGGGGCGCCAGACCGCTCTGCCTGAGCCTGGGAATCATACTCGAAGAGGGCATGGATATAGACGACCTCGAAAAGATCGTCATCTCGATCGGCCAGGCGTCTCGTGACAGCAGCGTGCCGATCGTCACGGGGGACACCAAGGTGGTGCCGAAAGGCAAGGGAGACAAGATCTTCATAAACACCTCAGGCATCGGCGTTGTTCCGGATGGGGTCTTCATCTCCTCGACAAACGGACAGTCCGGTGATGCGGTTATTCTATCAGGATCGATGGGAGATCATGGCATCACGATCATGACGCGCAGAGCAGGGATTTCCATGCACGGAAACCTCAGGAGCGATACCATGCCGCTGCACAGGATGATTGCACTGCTGCTGGAGAAATTCCCTGGAAATATCCATGCGCTTCGTGACCCGACCCGCGGCGGGGTGGCCACATCCCTGAACGAAATCGCCGCCGGCAGCAACCTCTCCATCATCATGGAAGAGGAGCGTTTGCCGATTCGTCCAGAAGTTCGTGCCGCCTGCGAGATTCTCGGCCTTGAACCGCTCTTTCTTGCAAATGAGGGTAAATGCCTGGCAATCGTTGACGGCAGTCGGGCAAAAGACATCCTCAGGGTGATGCGTTCAACTGTTGAAGGACGGGAGGCCGTCATCATCGGCAGGCTTTTTGACGGGAAAAGCGGCCGCGTCCTGATCAATACGCCGGTGGGCGGCTCCAGGGTTGTCACCCCGCTGCACGGCGAGCCATTGCCAAGAATCTGCTGAAAGGAACACGATGGAACAGACGGAAAAAAAGATAGGCATACTCGGCATCGGCAACCTGATTGTCGGTGATGAAGGGTTCGGCATTCACACCATCCAGTATCTGGAAAACAACTACCGCTTTCCGGACAATGTCGTTCTCAAGGATGGCGGAACCGCCGGCATTTACATGAGTCCGTTTCTTGAGGAGTGCGACCCCGTGATCGTTATCGATGTCGTGGATATCGATGCCGAACCGGGATCAATGCACTACTACAGCAGCGAGGATGTCAAGGCAGGCAGGATCAGCACGAGAATGTCACCACATCAGCTCGGTCTTCTCGAAGTGCTGGAAATCTGCAAATTAAGAGATGCGGCACCTGAACAGGTTGAGTTTTACTGCGTCGTCCCGCAGACACTTGCCACCACGATCGAGCTCTCAGACGTTGTTGCACCGCGTGTAAAAGATATCGCCGAGCTGATTGTCAAGCGCCTTGAAAAGGCAGGAGTACAGGTAGAGAAGAAATGATCACCGCCAGGGCGAGAGGGGGACACTCCCATGCATGAAATGTCGCTTGTCCAGGGACTCTTCCAGCAACTCAGCAGCATTGCCAGAGAACACAGGGCGACCAGAATTATCAGGCTGAAGATGTCGGTCGGGCCATTGTCCGGTGTGGTCATTGATTCTTTTCAGTTCGGATTTGACATTTTATCAAAAGAGGACGAACTTGTCCGGGATGCAAAACTTGAGATTGTCGTACCCGCCGTCACCTATCGCTGCAGCAGCTGCGGCTACAGCGTGGAAATCACCGGTGCGCGGCCACAGCAGTGCGCAGCGTGCCAGGACTCATTTCTCATACCTGAAGGCGGAGACGACCTGATTCTCCAGCAGGTGGAGATGGAATAATTTAAACGGAACAGCCAGAGGTTACAACCATGTGCGATGCTTGCGGATGCAGTTCACACACCCATAATCATGACCACCATCATGATCACGACCATGAACACCGTCATGACCAATCGGTCATCATCGATATCAACCGTTCTCTCTTTGCGGCAAACGATGCAATGGCACGAAGCAACCGTGAACATTTCGATGCTGAGGGGATCATCGCGCTGAACCTGATATCGAGCCCCGGTTCCGGCAAAACGACACTGCTTGAACACACCATTGAAAAACTCGGCAAGGAATTCAAAATCGCGGTCATTGAAGGTGATATAGAAACAGAAAGAGATGCGGACCGCATCAGGGCAAAAGGAGTTCCGGTTATCCAGCTGACCACCGGTGGCGCCTGCCACCTGGATGCGTCGATGATCCACAAGGGCTTTCACCGATTACAAAAAGAACCCGGCGGGGATGACATTGACCTGCTGGTAATCGAAAATGTCGGCAATCTTGTCTGTCCTGCCACCTTTGATCTGGGAGAGCACAAACGGGTCGTACTGGTCTCGGTTCCGGAAGGACCGGACAAACCGGCAAAATACCCGAAAGCCTTTACCAGCTCCCAGGTTTTCCTCATTACCAAGACAGATCTTCTGCCCTACTTCGATTTTCCTGTCCCGGAAGCGCGAAGAGAGGCGCTCGAGCTGAACCCGGCGCTTACCGTCATGGATTTTTCATCGACGACCGGTGAAGGTTTCGATGCGTGGCTCGATTACCTCAGAGCACTGGTCAAAGACAAGAAAGCAGCAGATTGATACGTCTCAGCGTCGAGCGATTTCCACGAAAAGAACGCTGTTTTGCCAAGCCCCTGGTTCGCTGCAAAACCCCGAAATGTATCCAGCAGCATGCAGTCAGCCGGCCTGTTCTCTCCTGATCGCGGCAAGGATCTCTTTTCCTTTGTGGGCGAGAATATAATTTCCCAGCTCCAGTCCCAGCGCCTCAGGATCATCAATTGATCCCTCCAGCGTTTTGCTCAGCAGCCAGCTGCCGTCAAGGTTTGCCAGACCGGCCTGCAATCGCACACGATCGCCCGACAGTACGGCATGCCCGAATGCCGGAATGGAACAACCGCCCTCAAGGGTCTTTAAATACGCTCTTTCCGCCCGCAGGCAGATTTCACTCTGACGATTGTTCAAACAGGAGCGCACCAACTTCTTTTTATCATCATCAAGGCTGTCGGCAACCTCGATGGCGATACATCCCTGGCCCACCGGAGGAACAAACTGCTGGTCTGAGAAATGGTGTACAATGAGGTTATCATAGCCCATTCTTTTAACGCCGGCATAGGCAAGCATCAGGACATCACATGCTCCGTTTTTCAATTTCTCGATTCTGGTCTGGAGGTTGCCTCTCATCGGTACGGATTGAAGATGGGGGTAATGATGCTTTAACAGGGCAACCCTGCGAACTGATGAGGTCCCGACGCTGATCTGCTGACCCCTGTTTTCCAGATCAATATCGTCCCTGAAGCCGACCAGGACATCATGGCTCTTTTCCCGTGCGCTGAAGGCTATCAGGCTGAACCCCTCGGGAAGCACAGACTGCATGTCCTTGGCGCTGTGAACGGCTATATCGGTAGAACCATTGGCGAGCTGCTCCTCAAGCTCTTCCGTAAAAACCCCTTTACTGCCTATTTTGACTATGGAGCGATCAAGGATCCTGTCACCTTTTGTTTCCATGGAAACAATGGTGGTTTTAATCCCATGCTCATGAAGTATCCGTGCGACCGCCTCGGTCTGCCACATGGCGAGCCTGCTCTTTCTTGTTCCGATGGTAATGGTAGTCATGATCGTGTCAGGTGCATTGATTGTTTTTTACGGGCACCCACGATACCACAGGGCAACCGGCTTGTAATCTTTTTTCAAGATCACCTTCGGGAAAGTATAGCTCAGCTGTATCCGGATTCACCATCAGCCGTCCGCTCGAGCTCAACCCGAAAGGTTGTTCCCTCGTTGAGCCTGCTTTCAACACCTATGGTACCGCCATGTGCCCCGACAACCGCCTTTACATAGTTGAGGCCGAGGCCGAGGCCCTGGCGGGAACGGCTGCGGTCTCCGCGATACAGACGCTCCCAGATCCGGTCAATTTCATGGGCTGAAATTCCCATGCCGCTGTCCCTGAACGCCACGACAATCCTCGAATCGACCGGATAGGCAGATATCCTGACGCTGCCCTTCGGCCTGTTATACTTGATTGCATTATCAAGCAGATTTGCCCAGACCTGCGAAAGTCTTGCCCGATCACCTCGTATCCATAGCCCGGCCGGAACATCCAGAACGATCTGAACATCCTCCTCCTGAGCACTGTATTCGTAGAGTTCAACTATTTCAGCAAGATTCAGAGAAACATCAATGTCGCTGAACTCAAGCTTCATTGTGCCTGACTCCGCCTCTGCAACGCTCATGATAAATTTCAGCATTGACAGGACCCGTTCCGACTCTTCCAGGCAATCGGACAAAGCCTCACGGAGTTTTTCCGGATCTTTGCCGGCCTGCAGTCCATACTCGGCCACCGACCTCAGCCGGGTCATCGGCGTTCTCAAGTCGTGCGCCACGTTGTCAAGAGACTCCTGGATCTCTTTTACCAGCTGCCGATTCTGTTGAATGATTCTGTTGATCTGCCGATAAATGAGCTGGTGCTCCTTTATGCCGGTTGAAGAAACCTCGAGCAATCCCTCTTTGTCCGTATGAACCGTCAGCAATCGGTGGGCCAGGTAATTGAGGGGAAATAGACTGAACCTGAAACCGACATAGGCGAGAAGGAGGGCAACCAGCAACGCCGGAATCGCAGAATACCATGCTAAGCGGACGATGCTGGAATACATTGAATGCAGGTACTGATCCCTGCTTCCGACCTGGACAACAACAGCATCAGGCGCTGAAAAAGAGGCGATATTCCACACCACCGGCTCATTCGAACCTTCATTAAAAAGTGGCAACCAGCTCCCGCTCTGATACGGATCAAGCTCGGCGAGACTTTTGAAATCAAGGTGATGATCGGCCGATGCTGAATAGAGCAACTGTTCGTTGTTTTTGATAATCCGGACAAAATTAAGCCCTCTGAGAGATCTCTCGTCAAACAGTGATGCATACCTGTCAGACGGGCTGATAAGGTGCTGGTTCTGCTGAATGAATGTTGTCATCGAGTCCTGCAATTCTTTCTGGATAAGATGGTGCAGATATGACTTGACGGACTGCAGGACAATGACCAGAAAGAGCAGCTGCAGTCCCCAGAGAACGAGTGCGGTAACGGAAAAGATCAGCTTCCTGTTCTGCAGATGACTCTTGTCAATCAGTTTTGAGAACATACCCCATACCCCTGACGGTATGTATCAGCGTTTGATCAAAATCCCGGTCAACCTTGTTTCTGAGCCTGCAGACCAGGACATCAACCACGTTGGTCTGGGGGTCAAATGAGTAATCATATACCCGTTCCAGTATTGAGGTCTTGGAGATAACCATCTCTGCATTACGCATCATGTACTCGAGCAGAGCGTATTCCTTGGCGGGAAGGTCAATCTTGACACCGTCGCGATGAACCGTGCGCCGCAGCAGGTCCATGGTAAGGTTACGGTAGCTGAGTGAAGTCGGTTCGGTATGTTTACGATTGCGCCTGATCAGTGCCTGAATCCTGGCCAGAAGTTCACTGAAGGAAAAGGGTTTGATCATGTAGTCATCCCCCCCCTTCTGCAATCCCCTGATGCGATCATCAACCGACTGTTTAGCGCTTAATATCAGAACAGGGGTGTTGACCTGCTCCATACGCAACCGCTCGATCAACTCCAGGCCGTCCAATTTCGGCAGCATCAGGTCGATTATTGCAGCATCATACCCGCCGGAGAGACCATGCTCCAGTCCGGCTTTGCCGTCATAGCAGACATCAACGGCAAAGGTCGCCTCCCGCATTCCTTTTTCAATAAAATGTGCTATTTTTTTGTCATCCTCAACAATCAGCAGCTTCACTTCCGCGCCCTCCTCTGTTCAACGCCTTGCACGCAGGCTGATAACTGCACAATGCCTGCCTGTCCTGCCGTCGCCGTTCCTGCAGGCTCTGCGGTAACTGAAATAATCAGTGGAGCAACTTGTACAGATACCTGAAATGTCAATATTCTTATCGAATAACCCCGCGCCGGTCAGCTGCCGGCGTGAGATTTCCCAGAAATCGAAATAGTTCGGCTTTACCTGGAATGGGTGAAATTCTTGCGGCAGCTCTTTTTGATAGTGAATGAATTCGGCACAGCATGGCCCCAGCGAGGGGCTGACAGAGGCATGCATAGCCTCCGGAGTTGAGCCGAAAACAGCGGACATCCGCCTGACGGTATGGTCGATAATCCCGGCAACACTTCCCCGCCAGCCGCAGTGTATGGCAGCAACGACTGAGCGCTCAGGGTCGTGGACCAGAATTCCCTGACAGTCTGCCAGCTGGACCATCAGACCGATACCTTCACGGTTGGTTATCAAGGCGTCAACGGCCTCTGCGCACCAGTCAGATCGCACGTCATCAGCAATTATTTCAACCCTGTTTCCATGCACCTGGCGCGCACCGGCCAGCACCGGCACACCGGCCTGCCGTTTGATGATTTCCCGATTGTCCCTTACATGGTCAGCAGAATCCCCGACACCATAACCAAGATTGAGACTTTTATAGCAGCCGTCGCTGACGCCGCCATGACGATCAGAGAAAAGGTACCTGCTTGCCAATGCGCTTCGCCGTCCATCTGCCTGTGACATATCAGCTTTCCGCCATCATCTGTTAACCAAACCCATCAGTTTCCTGTCATGCTAATGTATGGGTAAGACAGGGACCTGAAAAATTCAACAAAAAAAGGGGTGTACCGCCTTATTGCGGCACACCCCTTTTTGTTGAGTATTATTGTAGTGAAACTATCTAGAAAGATGCCTCAAAGGTCAGGTACACCTGGTCGGCACTTTCGACCGGATCCATTCCCATCATCCGCAGGGACATCAGGTCCGCTTGATTACCGAGGTCGTAGGGTTTCATGTTCCAGTCGCCTGACCCTGAGTAATCGTAATCATAATGCTGATAACCAAGCCTGATAAAGGCACGGCCGTACTGCGAGATCGCTTCACCGGCAGGAATATCCCAGATCGTATAGACCTCGAAGACCTGTCCGCGGGTAGCCAGTTTCGACTGGTAGATATCATCGTGGCCCGGGCTCAATGCTATCCAGTACTCGGATCCCCAGTTGTACTCGGCGCCGATCTTCAGGTTCATGCTGTCGATATCATACCTGACTCCGGCATAGAGTGCATAACCATTCTGGTCGTTCTGATTCGGCCCTTCCAGGCCCATCATCATCGCCGGAAAGTCGTTGAACATACCGTTTGCATTCGGTTGAGACTGCGAATAGCCCCCGGATATAAAATATCTGAAGTCGGAAACCTTGTCCTGGTAAACCACGTCGGTATGCCAGAGATTGCCGAGGTCCTGCCGGGCTCCCATCCCGCTCATATCGCCAAAGGCCTGGTTGATGATCGGATCCTGGAAGTTGGGATAATTGAAGACGTTGAATACCATGAAGGTCTGGAAGTTCAGCAGCCGGTTGTCCTTGTCGGCGATATCCCAGTTGATTCCGGCAAAGTCGGTATCGGCCAGTTGTCCTATGGCATCATTCTGGAGTCCGGCCTCAAATCCTCGACCATAGCAGAAGCGGATTTTACCGGAACCGAGTGCCTCATTGCCCCAGTTATAACCATAACCCAGCGTCGCCCCGTCAAAAGGATAATTGAAAAAGGCCACCGGTGTCGCCAGCCGTTCATCTGCTCCCAGGCGAATCTGTGAGGGAGGGCCGTCGGTCGTCGGTCTGCGGCCAATTGAAAACCAGACAGGGGCGCCACCGATATTGTTCCAGTTGACATAGGCCCGGTCAACATACAGGGTACTTGAGTCAGCCGGAGTTCTGCCGACATTTCCATCGAAAACAGGCCACATGGCTCCTGAATCATCGGTAAAGGCAGACTGCATGCCCCAGGTTTTATTCATTGCCAGGCGACCCTTGAATTCAACATTCTCGGTTGCCTTGACGCGCATGTCCAACCTGAACCGATTTGTCCACAGAGTGTCATTATTCAGGCTTCTGCCAAAGACGGTATCAGCACTGTACAGATCCAGGCGGGAGCGAAAATCCCCATTGAGCTTGAAACGTGCGGCAAGATCCCATTCATCCATCTTGTCTTCAAGATCTTCCAGATCCAAATCGTCGAGCTTTTCGGCAGTTGCCCTGTTCATTTCCGCCTGCTGTCCCATTGCGGATTTCAATTCATCCAGCTGTCTGCTCAATTCCTCGATCTTTCTTTCAAGATCCTGGACATTGGGGCCACCGCTGGCCACAGATAAAGCTGGAAGAGCGAAAAGTCCGGCAAGGGCTATAACCGATATTTTTTTTACCATAAACATTCTCCTCCCGTTAGTATTGAAATCTTTACACCCGCCTCCGCCGGCATTTGTGCTGTTGTCGAGCCGCTGTGAGCAAATTAACCATGCCTCAAGATAACTATTTCATTTAAAGCTGAAATATATCCGAACCTTTTTCATTTGTCAACACTACGTGAGCAGTTTTTAGCAGCCGGGGGTGCCAGTCGAATCTATTGTTTTCGATAAAATAATTCTATCCTGCTGAACGCTCCTGGCCATATTATTTATGACAGGATAGAATAGATATAATGAGCCTCTTGCAAAATGATGATTTTCGTTCAAAATCAAGGCATGCGAAACATTTTACCGCAGGCATATAATTGACAATCTTGTAATTTTTTACCAGATGACCTCTTAAAAGGAATCTCTGTGCTGATGAAACATCTCATACTCGCCGGCTTCGGAACATCCACCAATGCCAGAAACACCTACGACCGGCTTGACGCTCTTATTCGCCCCGCCTTTGACGATTGTCACATTCACTGGACACTCACCTCACCAACCATTCGTCGTCGGCTCCCGCAGGATCAAGCGCACAGGCAGGAGTCGCTCAGGGAACTGCTCCTGGCATTGAGCCGGAATAGTCAAAACAGGATTGTTATCCAGTCGATGCACGTTACGCCGGGGCACGAGTTTCATCGCCTTGTCAGGGAATCTGCCGGCTCCCAGGTCCCGACAGCAATCGGCATGCCCTTATTGGCGGCGCCTGACGACTATCAGCGGGTGTCCCGGGCCCTGTTGCCGCTGATCAACAGCTGCCCGGACCATGCTGTTATCATCGTCGGACACGGCACCGATCATCCAAGCTGGACCGTCTACCCTGCTCTTGAAGCTGTTTTACGTGGGCATGCCGGCAACCGGGTCTTCACAGCCACGCTTGAGAAGTTTCCCGATTCATCCACGCTCATTGACAGGATTGTTGCAGACGGTCATCACCAGGTGCTGATAATTCCCTGCCTTATGGTCGCAGGCATGCACTTCAGACGCGACATTATCGGTGATAACGATTTATCCTGGCAGAGACGCCTGGAACGCAAGAACATCAAGGTAAGCTTTCATGATCAGGGTCTGGGTATGCTGGAGGGCATCGCTGACATTATAGGCGATCATATCAGGGCTGCCTTTCAGAAACTGCAGCACTAGTTCTCTTTCCGGGCCTCTTCCCGTTCAGCATCGACGCCGTAATCGGCCCTGTTCACGATCCTTCCGCATCGAGGGCAATCCAGAATGAGGCGGGCATTACGAAAACCATGGCCATATTCTGCACTGAAGATGCCCTTCCGGCCACAGAGGTCACATCGTGCCGGTAACGTTCCCCGATTGATGAGAAAGCCTATCACTCCGCCAGCCAGACCTAAAAGCGCGAAACCGGCTAAGGCAAAGGCCAGATACCCTGCCAGGTATGTGCCGGCAAGCAGCAGTGCAGCTGCAGCACCTCCTATTCGTGCCCGATAAAGAGAATGAAAGCTCATGGCTCAGAGTACTCGTCTTCGTTACAATCCTGTCCTTGCATCAATTCTATCTCTCTTCATGCAGTGAAGAAAAGAAAGGCGTGCAGTTTTACCAACCGTAATTATACTTTCCCAGAGGTTTATCGGCTATGAGCCTTTTGCAAAACGCCCTTTTCGGTCAACCTCTGCGTTATGCTAAAAAATTTTATCCTCGGAATATCAATTATATACCTGCGATAAAATTTTTCGCATGCCTTGATTTTGAATGAAAATCATCATTTTGCAAGAGGCTCGGCAATGTAAAAACATTATTCCCGGCAGCAGGCGATAATGCCAGCGCCTCACACCTACTTGAAGATGCTCAAGCAAAAATCTTGTTCCCGGACAATTGTTTTAATCCTTGCGCTCCAAATCTCTGTCCTCTTTTCCGGGATGAATCCTGCACCTGCAGCATCTCTGCCGGCAGATGAGCTTAGATCCACGATCACGATTCTCGCAAAAGCCAGAGACCGTATTCTGGGCAAATCCCGTCAGCTTTCTGCCTCAGGAATAGTCGAGAGTACTGAGCAGCAGGACCTGCTCGTTTTTATTTCATACCTTGATGGCAGAATTTATTTTTACTGTGAGCAGCTCTTTGTCATCGACGGCCCAAGCGCATTGCATACTGCGGCCTGTCCTGCAGACCAGAACGGCGGTCAGTTAAGTACCCGGCATATGACGATACCCGATAGTATCTCCCGGACAACCGAGGAAAAACTGGCAGACCTTGATTCCAGTTTCAGTGACTCGCTGGGCACCTTTGATGAATTGCTGCTCAAGGAACAGCACAACATCTCCGCCCAGGTAAAAAAACAACGCGAAGAAGGCAGACTCGCAGGCACTGCCTCTGGCGAAGCTGCCGTTTCCGGTAACAATCAGACAGCAGCTGGAGGCGCGGGTGATGACGGGGACCATTCGACAACAACAGCTCCCGCCGGCAACAGCCAGGCGGCAGGCGTCGGCGCAAGACAGCAGCAGCTCCCGCCAACGCTCGGCAATAAAGACTTGTCCCGAAGCGATGATGATATTGTCGCAAAGCAGTTAAAGGAAGCTGCCGAGCAGGAAACCGATCCGGAGATAAAAGCGAAATTATGGGAAGAGTACCGGAAGTACAAAGAGGGAACCATGTAACCCTCTGATGATGTAACAGATTTCAACCAGGGCCAAAAAATGACCACGAGACCTATCCATCTGTTTTTACTCTTTTTATTTCTGATAGTTTTTTCCGGATGTGCCTCGGTCCCACGGAATCAGGTCCCGGAACAGGTTTCCCCCGTTCTCCCCCGAACTGAGCTGAGTGATTCTGAGTTACTCAACGTTTCTATCAACATATTTAACCCTGGTGAACTGCCGCAACGCCCCAAGGACAGACAGGGACTGTCTGCCGATATCAGGGAAGCAGAAGCCCGCTTCATCCCCATCCATTTAAAGCATACGCTCCAGGGAACCGGATACTGGGGGGCGGTTCGGGTCGTTCCTGATAACGACATCGGTGCTGAACTGCTGCTCAACGGAAAAATAGAGATGTCCGATGGAGAAAGCGTTGTACTTAATATCGAGGTAGTCGACTCCAGAAACGCCGTCTGGTTTCGCAAGGTATACGCTGAAACTGCAAGACCTGAGGAGCACAATGGCGTTGAACCTGAAAAGCAGGATACATTCCAGGATCTTTTCAACTCGATCGCCAATGACCTGGCATTTTTCAGAAACACGCTGAGTCTGGCGGAAATAACTGAAATCCGCCAGGTTGCCATGCTCAAATATGCCCAGTTCATGTCCCCTGACGGCCTTAATGGTTATCTCGCCATAACGCCGGAGGGCAGGCTCTTTATACAACGGCTGCCGGCGTTGAACGACCCGATGTTTGACCGTGTCCAGAAGATAAAGATACGGGATGAAATGCTGGTAGATACGGTGAACGACTATTACGATATCTATTATCACGATCTCTGGCAGCCCTATGCCGACTGGCGTAAATTCAGACAGGAAGAAGTTTCGACCCTGAGGGAAATTGAGCGGGAAGCTCTGGCCAAGCAAATCCTGGGGATCTCCGCAATTGTAGGAGCCATAGCTCTTGGGGCAACAAGTGATTACGAAACCGCAGTCAGAACTCAACCGCTGCAGCAGGTGTTGATTGCCGGAGGAGCCTACTCCATATACAGCGGCTACCAGAAAAGCCAGGAAGGAGCCATAAACAAGGAAGCAATCGAAGAACTCG
This sequence comes from uncultured delta proteobacterium, assembly GCA_963696725.1. Lineage (GTDB taxonomy): Bacteria > Desulfobacterota > Desulfobulbia > Desulfobulbales > Desulfocapsaceae > MADRE3. Next base: position 236,216 of record CAVOLI010000006.1, on the reverse strand, counting down.
GCCTCTCCTTCGGTGCGGAAGCTGAGCCCCTGGTTATGCAGGTTGAGGGTCAGACGGTGCGCCTGACCGGCTCTGCGGAAGAGCAATATGTCCAATGGCGCACGATGCTCAAACAGATTTACGCCCAGGAGACCGGGTTTGCCCCTGGTTCAGATTTACCGCAACCACCCGTCTCCTCATCCGAAGCAATTGAAGCCAGGCCATGAGTACAAATGGTTCCCCTGGAGCAGAGCTCAGAGAGCCTCCAAAGCTCAAACCGCCGACCGAAGACAACCCGGCAGGGATGGCCAAGCAATCCAAAACTGCACCGTTGACAGCACTCATGGCAATCGTTGCCCTGCTTGTCGTGGCGGGAGCCGTTCTCTTGCTGCTACCACGATTTATCGACAACAAGGTGGAGCGATCAGCGGAAGCGAACCCACCCCGGAGAACCGATTTCGTTGAAGCACCGCTGCCGCCCGTCTACGATACAGAAAACCAAACGCATCCCGAGGGGAACCTTCAGGAGGCGACCAGGCAACTTGAGACCTTTCTGTCTCTAAAGACCCAGTCAGAGCGTGAGAATGTTTCCGTCTGGGCAGAGAACAGTTATCTGGAAATTTTGGACCTTGAAAAACAAGGTGATCGATATTTTAGCGCCAAAGATTACCTCAAGGCTGAAAACATCTACAGCAGGGCTGCCGGAGATCTGAAAAACCTGCTTGACAAAAGGGGACTGGTGTTCCGGGAACTGCTCGAAAAGGGGAATCAATCACTTTCTGAGGAACAGGGGAGCGATGCACTGGAGTCATTTAACAGGGCGCTTGCGATCGACCCGGACAACGAGGAAGCCAGGGCCGGCGCCCGGAGAGCCGAAAACCTTGACAGGGTACTGGCCCTCTATGGAACTGCGCTTGGCCATGAGCAGTCAGGAGCATTGTCTGCCGCCGAAAATGTACTCTCGGAGCTGCAGCAGCTTGACAGCACCTATCTTCCGGCACAGGCCATGTTAAACAGGGTGCGGGAAGGTATCGGGAAACTGCAGTTTGAAGAACAGATGAGCCTGTTTATCCTCGACCTGCAAAAAGAAAATCTCGTGCAGGCGCGAGAAGCGCTTAAACAACTTAAAGGGATAGATGCCGCAAATCCTCAGGTCGCCAGCGCGGAAGAAATGCTGGTCGCCAAAGAGGAAAGCGCTCTTCTTGATACTTTGAGAAAACGTGGTGAAACACTGTCCGCCAAGGAAGCGTGGGAGGAAGTCCTGGCAATTTACCGGCAGGCCGCAACGATTGCCCCGGACGCTCTTTTTGCGGTAAACGGGATTGAGCAAGCCCAGAAAAGAGTAGAACTTGACAAGGCAATGGAAAACAGCCTGAATCAGCCACATCGCCTCCAGGAAGATGCACAGCTTGAAGCAGCAAAACAGCTTCTCGACTACGCCCGACAGTTTTCTCCGGCAGGTGCTCGTCTCAACGGCCAGATCGACCGGCTTGAAACGCTTGTCACTTTTGCATCAACAGCGGTTCCCGTTACCCTGAATTCCGATAACAAGACCAGTATTGCCATATATCACGTCGGAAAAATGGGTAACTTTTATTCAACGCAGATCACACTCAAACCGGGTAAATACACGGTTGTCGGATCGCGTAACGGCTTTCACGATGTGCGGGAAACCTTCGTTGTCGATCCGGGAAAAAGAGACAACCAGCTTTTTATAGCCTGCAGGGAGCCAATTTGAAACGGTTTATCACCATTATTAACGCGGACGGCAGTCAGAAACAGCTGTCTGAGGTGAACCTTCCTCTGACAATCGGCTCCGCCCCCGAGGCTGATATCGTGATTGCCGAGAGTGAAGCTGTTGCGGCATATATCGGCGATTCCCAGGGCCACCTGTTTGTTCAGCCTGCTGAGGCCCGGCCACTGACATTCTTTCACAACAGCCGTCACCTGTCCGACTCGAGCTGGCTGAAGTCAAACGATACGATGCGATGCGCCGACAGGCTGATCAGGTACCAGAAAAAAGGAGACACGTATCTCTTTACCGTTTCCGAGCATGGAGCCGAACAGCTTCAGCACCACTCGCTGCTTCCTCCCCAGGGACCGCCTCCGGAAACAGGCCAGCCTCCTGGCACGGTCGGCGAAATTCCGGTGCGCATTGAGAACAACCAGCGCATGTCAAAAACCAGGAAGCTGGTTGGTGCATTTCTTGGTACAACGTTTATCCTTCTTGCACTTGCCGTGCTTTTTGTCCTTTTCGCCCGTCCTCTGGAAATTGTCATCAGCCCCGAACCGGATTCCGTTTCCATTGAAGGCTTTCCACCACCACTCAAACTGGGTGGGCGATATCTTTGCATTCCGGGCAGATATAATGCACTGATTGAAAAACAAGGCTACTATCCGCTGACGCAAGAAATTTTCATAAACAAAGATCAAAGTAACCGGTTGTCGGCTACACTTGAGAAACTGCCGGGAGTTCTTGAGCTGAGAATCGAACCTGCAGGTGATATTGCTGTCTTTTCAGGCGACAAACTGCTCGGCACAACACCACCTGAGTTTATGGAAATTTCTCCCGGGACTCACCAGCTTAAATTGTTGAAAAACCGCTACAAGCCTTTTATCTCGGAAATCATTATTGAAGGAGAGGGAAAAAGACAGCTCCTCGAGACACTATTGGAGCCTGACTGGGCTGAAGTAACCATTACCTCAACGCCTCCTGATGCGGCAATAACCATTGACGGCAAAAAGCAGGGAAACACTCCGCTGACCATGGAGCTGCTCAGCGGATCCCACCTTCTCACCGCGCACAAAGAAACATATGCCGATTCTGCGTCTGAAGTCACGATCACTGCAGGAACAAAAATCACCCATAATATCACGCTTGATCTGTTGCCGGGCATGTTGACGATTACATCCGTTCCTTCCGCTGCAGCCGTTACCATTGATACGAGATATCTGGGTACAACTCCGCTCACGGTTCCTGTTGTACCAAATTCCGACCGCCTGCTTGTACTCACGGCGACGGGATTCAAACCCTCCCGGCAACAGTTCCGCCTTGCCCCGGCAGAAGCCTCGACAATTGATATTGCCCTTGAGCAGGAGCAGGGAGTTATCTACCTGACCACGCAGCCTGCCGACGCAGCAATTACTATTAATGGTAAACGATATGCAAACAGCCCGGGCAGGCTGACACTACCGATCGCAAAACAGATTCTGGAAGTCAGGGCCCCGGGATATAAAACAGCAGCGAGGACGATTCTGCCTAAAATCGGTTTCAGCCAGCAGATCACTGTTGAGCTTCTTCCGGAAAACGCTGCCGCCGGCCTGCCTGCGCCCTCCTCTTATGAGTCGATACTGCATACCAGCAGTGGCCATAAACTGCTGCTGATCGAGCCGTCACCATTTACGATGGGAGCCCCGCGGCGAGAACCGGGAAGACGCGCCAACGAACGTGAGCGGACCGTTATCATGAAACGACCTTTTTACCTCTCCGAAAAGGTGGTAACCAATCAGGAGTTCAGACAATTTAACGGCAGCCACAATTCAGGTGCAGCAGCAAACCTCAGCCTAGACGGTGACAACCTGCCGGTTGTCAATATCAGCTGGGAGGAAGCGGTACAGTACCTTAACTGGCTGAGTGGCATGGACAACCTGACGCCGTTCTACAGGGAACAGGGAAACAGCTTTGTTGCCGTCTCGCCGCCGACAAACGGTTATCGCCTGCCGACAGAAGCGGAATGGTCCTTTGCAGCCCGGCAGGCGGGCAGTTCAACGACACAGAGATTTCCATGGAACGGTACCTTTCCCCCCCGGCAGGTATCTGGAAACTATGGAGATCTGTCAGCTGCCGGAATACTCGCCCGTGTCATACAGGACTATAATGATAGTTTTGCAGTAACCTCCCCCGTCGCTTCGTTTCCGCCAAACAAAGGCGGCTTCTATGACATTGGCGGAAACGTCGCGGAATGGTGCCATGATTATTATGCAGCCTCAAGCGCCGCGCTCAGCAACGAACCTGACCCCCTGGGACCTGACTCCGGAACACACCGGGTAATCAGAGGCTCAAGCTGGCGGGATGCGGCCATTACCGAATTACGGCTCAGTTATCGGACCTATCACCGCGAAGCAAGAGACGATGTCGGATTCAGAATTGCGAGATACCGATGATCAGAACACTCATCATTATCCTGTTGTTATCGCTGCTGCGCACAGCAGCAGCTGAAGACACCATGCCCAAGCAAGACAGCGGTGGAAATGACATACAAAACAGGCCGGTTGAAAAGCAGGAAGAACAACCCGGTCAGAGCCCCTCATCCTGGCCGCTGCCGTTTACTCCAAGCCAGGAGGTCGGTGCCGATTCACAGGTCGCCTTTCCAACAGATATTTAAGTTTCAGGACAGGACTCATGCAAAACAACAAACTGCCGACAGAATTGATTTTTCAGATTTTCACACTTCTCATCGCTTTCATCATTGTCCATGCTGCCTACGTCTCTATCATCAGGCCGCAGGCCTCCGCGTTTCTGACCTTTGAACAGGAGCAGCTCGCAGCGGACCCCAATTATATCCAGCAGAATAATTTCTTCGTGGTGATTAAGGACTATGAACAGGAGGCCTGTTTCATCCTGATGATCTGGGCTATGGCAATCCTTGTTTTTAAAGGTGTCGCCAGCTACCGTCAGCGGCAGCAACTGGGCAGCGACCTGCTTCAACTGCCGGCGACACTCCCGATTGGCCCTGAAGACAGTCGATCCATTCTGGAACGGCTCGAAGTGCTCGACGGTGCCGTCAGCGGCTATCTGCTGGTCAGAGCTCTCAAGGCAGGCATGCAGCGATTCGGGGTAACCGGCAGTATCCAGGACAGCGCCACCGCAGTAAAAAACCTCTGTGAATCGGAAATGGAGCGCCAGGAGTCAGAGCTTGCCATCATCAGATACATCGCCTGGGCGATCCCTTCTGTCGGCTTTATCGGCACGGTACGTGGTATCGGAGCAGCTCTCTCCCAGGCTAACCGGGCCGTGGAGGGGGATATTACCGGAGTCACTCAAAATCTAGGAGTCGCCTTCAATTCAACCTTTATCGCCCTGATCGTCTCGATTGTGCTGATGTTTTTTATCCACCAGCTGCAACTCGGCCAGGAGCGCCTCGTTCTTGACACAGAATCATACTGCAACGAAAACCTTGTTGCCAGGCTGCGGATTAAACCGCTTGATTGAGGACTGGTATGGCTTCAGTGTCCAGACGACCGGTTACAAGCTTCGGGCTTTCTTTTCTCGACGTCATGTTTTGCGGGTTTGGTGCCGTAGTCCTCCTTGTCCTGATTATCAACTCCAGCATCACCACCAACCGGCAGGCCCGCGTCGAAGACCGCCGCCTGGAGCAGATGAAACAGGAAATGCTCACCCGGCAGATGCAAACGGTTGAGCAGCAGCTGCAGCAGGAGTTCGACTATCTTGCTGCAGAATTGGCCGCGCTTGAGACAAAACAGACAGAGCTGGATGCGGAAAACCGTTCTCTTCAAGCATTAATTGCCCGTGAATCAGCCGTTTCAGGCTCGGAAGAGGTGATCAGAACCCTGCAGCAGGAGTTGCAGGCGCTTGAGCAAGAGAAACGTATTCTGGAAACCCGCAATGCCCTTGCAAATGAACGCGCCAGAAACATTCGCGCATTTACCGGTCAGGGCGACCGCCAGTATTTGACCGGCCTCAAGCTCGGGGGTGAACGTGTGCTGATCCTCGTTGATAGTTCAGCATCCATGCTGGACCGGAAGATCGTCGATATTGTCCGCCGCAAGATTCTTGATGAAACTGCCAGACGGGAGGCTCCCAAATGGCGGAAAACGATCTCTACCGTTGAGTGGCTGCTGGCAAAGCTTCCGGTAAACAGCTCAGTACAGCTTTATCAATTTAACACCGGTACCACATCTCTTGCGCCGGAGCAGAAAAAAATCTGGGTGAAAATTACCGACGAGACTGCAATCGATCAGATGGTACTGCAACTCAAAGAGGTGGCACCTCTGGGCGGCACGAACCTCGAGTCTGTTTTCCTGCAGGCTCGCCTCCTTTCACCACCTCCCGACAACATTATCCTTCTCACCGATGGCCTTCCGACCCAGGGTAAGAGGACTACCGGGGCGCAGACAATCAGTGGACAAGAGCGGGTCCGCCTGTTCGAACAGGCAAAAAAACAGCTCCCTGACAAGGTTCCGGTTAATACCATACTCTTTCCTGTGGAAGGGGATCCGATGGCAGCGGTACTCTTCTGGAAGCTTGCAATTGAATCAGGTGGATCATTTTTCACTCCAACCAGGGACTGGCCATGAAAAGGAAAAAGCGACCTTTTGAAATCTTCAGCCTCTCATTTCTCGACGTCGTCTCCTGCGGGTTCGGTGCCATTGTGCTGCTGCTGGTTATTGTCAAGATATCTGAACCACTGATCACCCAGCAGGCGTATGCCGACCTTTCATCGGCCCTCTCAAAGCTCACCGAGGAGCAGGAAAAGCTTGCCGAACAGACAACGCTGCTCATCTCAAAAGGTGAAGAAATTTCCAGCAATATTAATGTACTTGAAGCACATGTTGCGAACCTTCAAGAAAAAAACTCGTTGCTCAGACAACAGCAACAGGCCAAACGCACCTCGAGGATCTCAGAGGAACTGATTGCCAGGCAGCTTTACCAGGCTAAACAGGAATTAACAGAAGAAATGACCAGGCTCCAGCAGACAGTGCGGCCTGACAAATTTAATGCGGTAATAGGCGGAGTTCCCGTTGACAGTGAGTTCATTATTTTTGTCATTGATACATCAGGCTCAATGCAGCAGTTTGCCTGGAGTGCTGTCAGAAGACAAATGAAGGAAATCCTGGAAATGTATCCCCAGGTTAAAGGTATACAGGTTATGAACGATATGGGAGATTACATGTTCTCCCAGTACAGCGGCAGGTGGATCAACGACAGCCCTGCCCGCAGGAGAGCAATTCTGCAGAGACTTGCAAGCTGGACGCCCTTTTCCAACTCAAGCCCGGTTGAAGGCGTCAGTGCGGCAATCAGACGTTTCTACTCAAATGACAAGAAAATCAGCCTCTATATCCTTGGAGATGATTTTTCACGTGGATCGATCCAGGGCGTTGTCGACACCGTTAGCACCATAAACAGCGCTCAAACAGACGGTTTGCGTAGAGTCAGAATACACGCCGTCGGCTTTCCGGTTCTCTTCAGGCAACCCGGGGCTGAAATAAACGTCGCCCGTTTCGCCGCTCTGATGCGCCGGCTGGCGGAGGATAACGACGGCAGTTTTGTGGGGCTTACCAGTCTGCAATAATCAACGTTAACAATGGATTTCAGATGCTTAACTGGTTTCGAGAGCGCCGCAGGAAAAAGATCCTGCAGGCTCCTTTTCCTCTCGAATGGCGGAAAATAGTAACCCGGGGCGTTCAACACTATTCCTATCTGGATGAGCAGGAGCAGCAGCGGCTCCGTCAGCTCATCCAAATCTTCATCGCTGAAAAACAATTTGAAGGCTGCGGCGGACTCCAGATAAATGACGAAATAAGGGTCGTTATCGCAGCACAGGCCTGTCTCCTGGTACTCGGTCTTCCCCCTTCTCAATATCTTCAGCTCGAGTCGGTCATCGTCTATCCGACAACGGTTACCATCCCACCATCAAAGCAGAGCATATTCTCCCAAGGCGGTATGATTGTTCCTGATGGTCAGGCGATCCTCGGACAAGCGTTCCTCCGAGGTCCGGTTATCCTGGTCTGGGATACCGTTCAACAAAATGCCCGTCATCCTGAACAGGGCCATAATGTTGTCTATCATGAGTTTGCCCATGTACTCGACCTGCGTGACGGCGCCGCTGACGGAACGCCCATTTTGCAAAACAGCACGCTGTATCGGGCCTGGGTCGAAACCTGCAGTAGAGAATATGCCTCCCTGAAAGATAAAACCCTCAAGGGACAAAAGAGTCTGCTGGACTACTACGGAAGCATCAATGAAGCGGAGTTCTTCGCCGTAGCCACAGAGCTTTTTTTCGACAGGCCACTACGCATGCAGAAAGAGCTCTCCGAACTCTACAAGGTATTGTCTGAGTATTATCGTCAGGATACCGCAGCAAGGGAACAGCGCTACAAATCCACATCCCGCACGTTCAGTTCCTGAAAATGGCACAGGTCAACTCCTGGACCTGCTGCCTGCGGCCTTTCCTGCTACCCAGCCGGTGCTGAACGCGGCCTGGAGATTATAGCCGCCGGTGTCGCCCTGGATATCGAGGAGTTCACCGACGATATAGAGATCCTCGATGATTTTTGATTCCATGGTGTGCGGGTTGATCTCCCGCGTGACAATTCCTCCTGCGGTTACAATAGCCTCCTCAATCGGCCGGTGTCCGGTTATCCCAAACCTGAAATCCTTGAGCCAGTGGCGAAGCGCTCTTCTTGCCCCGGCAGATAATTCCCCTGCCGGTAGATCCGGAAATATTTTTGTTTTTTCCAGGCAGGTTTCCACCAGTTCCCGGGGGATCAGGCCGCGAAGAACAGATGCCATCGGTTCCTTGCCCCGCTTCTGAATATCCCTCAACAGACGGGCGTCCAGCTTTGCATCATCGAGTGCCGGCTTGAGATCAAGGCTGACAGAAACCTTTTTGTTCTGCAGGAGGGCCTCAACTGCCACAAGGCTCATAGTCAGAGTAATCGGGCCGCTTAAACCAAAAGATGTAAACGTGATTTCACCAAATTTCTGATCTTTGCGCTTTCCGTCAATATAGAGTCGCAGTATAACATTTCTCAGCTCGAGACCGGCCAGACCTCTGACTGCTGTTTTTTCGGCTTCAAGCGGCACAAGGGCCGGCCTGACAGGCTCAAGCGTGTGTCCCACACCCTTGAGAAGCCGGTAGCCGTCGCCCGTCGAACCGGTCCTTGAATAACTGGCCCCGCCAGTTGCCATAATCACCGCGCTGCACCGTATCTCTCGATCATTGCAGACAACCCCTGTCACCCTGCCTTCCTTTATGATCAGCCGTTGTACCGCTGATCCGGTTTTGACAACAACACCGGTTTCTTCAACCCAGTTCAGCAGGAGCCTTGCGACAGCAGGAGCATCGCCGTCGACCGGAAAGATTCGCCCGCCACGCTCGACCTGCAGTTTCAAACCGCGTGATTCAAAGAACACCATCAGTTCGTGGGTAAAAAACATGCTGAAAGACTGCCTCAAAAACGGGCCCGACTTGCCAAAACGAGCTATGAAGTCAGTCAGCTCAGCCGTATTGGAGAGATTGCACCTCCCTTTGCCTGAAATTCTGATTTTCCGTGCCGGAGTATTCATCTTTTCCAGCAGCAGAACATCGGCTCCCCCTTGAGCAGCTATTCCAGCAGCCATCAGGCCCGATGCTCCGCCACCGACAACAATTATCCTTTCCCCTGTCATTTTGGCTGTCACCATCTCCAGGTATTAATGAGATTTATCCTTTCCCAGCTCTGAGAAACACCATGCTAATCATAAACCGGACAAATGAACAGTGTTCAATATGGTGGCACAATGTTAAACATATTGTGTTGACATAATGGTTATTCGCTCTATATTGGACATATGCACATTTACAAAGCCGCCCCGACGGATGTCAGGGCAGTGAAATCGACAACTGTCTTTGGCAAAGACAGCCGTTACCGGCCGATCTTTGCATGCTGCAGACAATTTGCAACAAACCATATTAACCGAGGAGAGAGAACATGAGCAACAAACAGATTGCAACCACCCTGGCACCAGCGGCTATCGGACCCTACTCCCAGGGAATCAGCACCGGGAGCCTGCTGTTTATCTCAGGACAGCTGCCCATCGACACGGCAACCGGGAAATTGCTTGACGCGTCAATCGGCGAACAGACATCACTGATAATGAAAAATATCGAGGCAGTTGCCAAAGAAGCAGGGACCAGCCTGGACAATATTGTAAAAACTACCATTTTCTTAACCGACCTGGCCCACTTTCAAGAAGTCAACAATGCCTATGGTGGTTTTTTCAGCAAAGCTCCCCCAGCCCGGGCGACCATACAGGTCGCAGCGCTTCCGCTCGGAGCCCAGGTGGAAATTGAGGCAATTGCGACAATCGGCTAGCAATATTTGCAGTCCCCTCTATCCTGGTGGAGATGGTGATGCCATTTACCGTAAAAGACATCCTGCAGCTGGAAGTGACCCCAGCCCTTGGCTGCACAGAACCTGTCGCTATCGCGCTGGGAGCTGCTGCAGCCGCTTCACTGCTGCCGGGCAGAACAATTGATCATATTGAAGTATGGGTTGATCCCAATATTTACAAGAACGGAATGGCCGTCATCATTCCATCTACCGGGGGGATGACCGGGCTCGAGACAGCCTCGGCTGTCGGTGCCTTCGGAGGAGATCCCTGTCGGGGACTCGAGGTCCTTGACACGCTTGACGAGCCGGCACTTCAGAAGGCAAAAACATTGCTGAAAGAAAAAAAGGTTCTCGTTCACCTGCTCGAAAAAACCGGGCTCCATATCAGGACAATCATAAGCAGCGGAGAGGACAAGGCAGAATCTGAGGTCAGAGAGCTTCACAACAACATTGTCGCTCTCAGCCTCAATGGCCAGCCTGTTGAAGACTCACCCCTAATATCCATAAGCGCACGGCAGCAAGGCAAGTCGGCAGTTGCGCTGCTTGAAGAATGGCTCATGGGGCTGACCCTTGACGACATCTACGAACTCCTCGATGACATTGACGATGATGACCTCGCCTATCTGAAAAAGGGCGTCGACTATAATGTCAAACTGGCCGAGCACGGGCTTAAATACGGCAGCGGGCTGGGCATCGGCAAAGCAATTGATCGGCAGCTCAAACAAAAACTCCTGGCAAAAGACATGTCCAGTTCCGCGCGTATTCTCACCTCAGCGGCGGCAGATGCCCGGATGAGCGGCGTAAACCTGCCGGCCATGAGTTCTGCCGGTAGCGGGAATCACGGCCTCACCGCAATTCTCCCGATCTGGGCGATCAAGGATTTTGTCGATCAGGATGAGGTTACCGTCCTAAAAGCCATCGGCCTCAGCCATATTGTCACTGCCTACGTTAAAGCACATACAGGAAGACTTTCCGCCGTATGCGGATGTTCAGTTGCCGCCGGAGCCGGGGCCACCGCAGGAATCACCTATCTTGTGGGGGGCGATGTAAAGCATATAACCGGAGCTATAAAGAATATCATGCAAGATCTCGCCGGGGTTATCTGCGACGGTGCAAAGGCGGGATGCGCCCTGAAGCTCAATACCGCAGCCGGAGCAGCCGTTCAGGCGGCGCTCTTCTCCCTGCAAGGCATCAATGTGCAGGACACGGATGGAATTATCGGCCTGTCAACGGAACAAACCGTCAGGAATATGGGTACCCTCAGCCACGACGGCATGATACTGACCGACAGGACAATCCTGAAGATTATGCGCGACAAGGAAGAGCAAAGAAAGTTGAAATCCTGACACACCGCCTTCCAGGCAGGCAAAGCCGTCTGACATGGGCACACCCGCGTGCCTTGAAATTGCCGGGATCAAACTGACCGATAAACGAAAAGCACTGGTCAGGCCCAGAAAACACGGTGACCTGAGTTTACAGCTTCGCTACCATTTCTGCTGCCAGCACCCTGATTTTTTCAAACTCGTCGTCAGCTGGCATCAGGTTGATGCGAAAAAATGAGAAATTCAGGGAAAGGTTCCCCTTTCGGACATGCAGGGCAGCTATTCCCTCTTTCAGTCCAAATTTCGGATTTGCCTGCTGAACGGCAATGGCCGCCTCATCCCCCAGCCCGCTTATATCCTCTATCGCATAACCAGGGCCAAGAATGGACAAGGTTTCCCGGACATTGGTCATGCTCTTGCTCAGCGAAATAACCAGTGCCGGGATACCCATGCTGTCGAGGTAATTGCAAACGGGTTCCGGGCCAACTGACTGCTTTTCAGCTTTTTGCAGGGTTGGAAAAATTGCGATTACCTTTTCTGCGGCAACCAGAGTGCACGGGTCACTATTTTTGAAATCCTGCGAGCACTCGGCAGCCTGCACACCTGCCCAAAAACCAAGGAACAAAGAAAAGCCCAGATAAAACACCTTTTTCATGACCTTATTCTCCTTTTCTTAAGAGCCGGTACCCTCGTAACCCTGGGTCCATTAATCGATCATCATCGCATGTCAGGCAATCAAATGAGAGCCTCGTGGCTTATTTGTCAGGGGTATGCTCCACCAGCTCGACCCGGCGGTTTTTAACCCGCCCTTTTTCTGTCCGGTTCGAGGCAACCGGGCTGGCGAATGATACACCGTCAGACTTTTCATAATTGCGGACAGTTTCCAGCGGAGAACGCCCCATGGGGATCTTGATAAGTCAGGCGGGTGATGGTGCCCTCGACCTGCCGCGATTCGACAAGTGATGTTGAATTGGAAGCCTTGCCGAGTGGAATGAGGAAACTGTCATAATCCCGATGATCATATTTTATTATCTCCGACCCTTCATAGCGCTTGAATCAGGGATGGTCTCTGCTGCCGTCTATGTCTTCGGCGTAACTCACTATTGCAGTGAGCGGCAGCAAAAGAAAAAGAGAAACAATTACAATACGTGAGACGATCTTCATCAAAATCTCTCCTCCTGGACTAATCCGGTTATTTTTTTCCGACAAACCTCCAATATATGGCGAACCTGCATTTCGCGTTATCTGTTACTGATAATCCAAAACCAGTTCCCTCGGCGCTAATCCTGCTTCATGCACCAATCATAGGCATTCTGAAACATTTTCATCCAGGGGCTGACCTGAAGATGGGCCATGTCCTCTGGCAGCCAGTGGGCCTGCCAGGGGAGAAAGGCTCGCTCCGGGTGCGGCATCAGCGCCAGGTGCCTGCCGTCCGGCGAACAGAGCCCGGCGAGCCCTTCAGGCGAGCCATTGGGGTTGTACGGATACGATTCAGTCGGCAGTCCATCATCATCGACATAGGCAAGCGGGGTTAAGCCCTGCTCTAGAATCTGGTCGCGCACTGTTGGATCCGGGAAATAAAGCCGCCCTTCACCATGATCGACATGAATGCCAAAAACCAGGCCTTCCATTCCCCCAAGCATCATTGCCGGGCTTTTCCCAACCTTGACCGTCGTCCATCGAGACTCGAAGCGGGCGGAAATATTGCGAACGAACCGTGGTTGCCGTTCAGGTTCAATATTCTGCCACGGCACCCAGCCGATCAACCCGAACAGCTGACATCCGTTACAGATACCGAGTGAAAAGGTCTCCGACCGCTGATAAAACGCATCAAACTGCTTTCTGAGCATATCGTTGAACTGGATGGTCGCGGCCCAGCCTTTCGCGGATTCTGGAACATCTGCATAGGAAAAGCCGCCGACCGCCGCCAGCCCATGAAAATCGTCGAGGTTTATGCGCTCCTGCAGCAGATCGTTCATGCAGATATCCCAGGGCTCAAACCCTGCGGCGAAGAATGCTGAACTCATCTCCCGGTCCGAATTCGAGCCCTCGTCACGAAGGATCGCTACCTTCGGCTTTATTTCTCTCTGCAGCGCGGCCGGTGATGAGAGTTGCGGCTCAAAGCTCAAATGGTAGCGGGGGCCCCTGCGTTCGAAGATATTTTCTTTTTCATCTTCAGCACAAATCGCATTCATCTGCAATCGATCCAGCTGATAGCTTGTCTCCTCCCACCACTGCCGTAAAAGAACCATCGACTCATCGAGCACCGGCTCACCGTTATACCTGATCGTAATCCGGTGCTCAAGTGAACCTGAACCGATCCTGAGGGCCGGAACATCTGCCGCCGACAGCAGCGACAGTATCTCATCGCGTTTTTCAGGTGAGCATTCAACAACATAGCCGAGCTCCTCCGAGAACAGTTTCTCGACGGCTGATTCTTTCCCGCTCAGATCAATCCTGAGTCCGCAATTGCCGCTGAAGGCCATCTCGAGAAGGGTTGTCACAAGGCCGCCATCCGAGCGGTCATGACCGGCCCGGACAAGGTCTTTTTTTATCAACTCCTGGATCACCTTAAATCCTCTTCTGAGCAGACCCGGGTCATCCATATCCGCTGAACAGTCTCCGATCTGGGAGTGAACCTGGGCAAGTGCCGAACCGCCCAGACGGTTTTTGCCGCCGGAAAGATCGATAAAGAGCAGTTCTGATTCGGGATCCTTGATGTCCGGGGTAATTTTTCTCGTTATATCCGCCATTGGCGCATAGAGAGAAATGACCAGTTCCCGGGGTGATTTAACCGTTTCACCGCCGACCATCGTCGCCATGGAAAGACTGTCTTTACCCCCGTCAACGGCTATACCCAGCAGCACCATCGCATCCCGCATGGCAACTGCTGCGTCACGGATTGCCGCTCCCTCGCCCGGCAACTTCGGAGCCCACATCCAGTTGGCCGAACACTTGACCCGCTCAAGGTTCTCCACGACTGCAGAACTCAAGTTGGTAAGCGCCTCACCGACGGCCATGCGTGCTCCTGCGGCTGGATCGACGAGCATCTTTATTGACTGCTCCCCGAGTGCAGTCGCCATCCCCGTCAGCCCGAAATGACTCTGGGCTGCAATCGCCACGTCGGCAACGGTGAGCTGCAGCGGACCGCAGCATTGCTGTTGGGCGATCAAACCAGTTACCGCCCGGTCGACTTTACTGGTCAAAAACCGTTTTGACCCTACGGAGACAAGACGCAGGACATCATAGAGTGCATCCCTGATGGTCAGGCCGCCCGGCAGCGCCAGCGGCTCCAGGTATGTTTTGATTCGCCTGTCTTTAAAAGTTTTCTGCGGTATGGAGCCCAGCAGAGTGTCGATCTCTATATCAACCGGTGTCGTTTTGTCCCGGCTGTCATGCACCACGAAACGCAGGTCACCGGTCACTTCTCCCAAAATTTCGCAGCCGACTTTTTCCCGCTCACAGATTGCTTTAAATTCATCTATGTTTTCAGGGCGAATCAGGAATCCAGCGCGCTCCTGATATTCCGCCACGTAGATTTCCAACACGGACATGGTCGGATCGCCGACACGTATATTGCGTATCTCGACACGTCCGCCGGAACGCTCCACCAGCTCCTTGAGTACGTTTGCCGGACCGCCGGCGCCCTGATCGTGAATGACATCAACCAGACTTTTAGCGCCCATCTCGTTACAAGCCCTGATCACCCGGCTCATTTTCTGCTCCATTTCAGCATCGCCACGCTGAACCGCATCAAAGTCAAGATCGGAGGCATTCTCCCCCTGGAGCATGCTCGAAGCTGCACCGCCGCCGAATCCTACCCGATAGGCGGGACCCCCGACCTGAATAATCAGCAGCCCTTTCTCTTCCGGCTTTTTATCGGTCAACCGATCATCAATCTGACCGAGGCCGCCGGTAAACATAATCGGTTTCAGATAGGCCCAGCGCTCACCGTTTTCCAGCCGCAGGTCAAATGAACGGGTAAATCCCTGGATCAGGGGTTCACCGAATTTATTGCCATAGTCTGAAGCGCCGTTACTGGCCTCTATCTCGATTTCGAGCGGAGTTGCCAGGTTCTCCGGCTGGGTGCTTTCCTTCTCCCATTTTAACGGGTAGCCAGGAATCTTCAGGTTTCCCACGCAATATCCAGCTGTACCGGCTATGACAAACGCACCCCGGCCTGTCCCCAGGACGTCACGGATGCGGCCTCCGGTCCCCGTCTCAGCTCCCGGAAACGGAGCCACCCCTGTGGGGAAGTTATGGGTTTCCACCGTAAGCAGGGGATGATACGTTGCCCGAACAGAGGCGAGCGGGGATGGTTTGCCAGGCTTTTGAGGGACAATCGTCTGGACCTGGTACCCCTGGATAGCGCTTGAATTATCTTTAAAGGCGATGATTGAGCCATCCGGATGTGCCTCCAGGGTATCTGAGACCAGGTCAAAAAGTGTTTTTTCCTGTTCGACGCCATCGATGACCTGCTTGCCTTTAAAGAAGCCATGTCGTGAGTGTTCGGAATTGGCATTATTCAGGTCCATAATCTCAACAATGGTCGGGTTTCGCGTATGTCTTGTGACAAAATAGTCATAGTAAAATGTGCGATCCCACTCATCCATCGAAATACCCGGAATCTCCGCCAGCGCGTCAGGACCGCCTGAAATCAGATCGACTTCATAGACCGGTTCAGGCTCCACTCCGGTCTCAAAACTTTTCAAAACTTCACGGTATTGGCACTCGGTCATGCGATCATGATGAGCTTCGACAAAAGATTCTATATCTCTCTCCTCAGACACGAGATATCTCCTGGAACGCTCCACACGGGTAATACACGAAAGTCCCGTAGCCTGACATATTGACACCAGATTCGATGACCAGGCGGTAGCAAAATTAAGCCTCGGACCGACCTCAATAACTCGCTCACCGAAGAGAAACGGGGTATTTAAGACGCTGTCAATCAGGAAGCCGTCAGCCAGGACAAGACGCAGGCAATCCTGCTCAGCCTTCGTCAATTGACGTGATGATTCAATGTTGAAACAGAACTCACTCCTCTCATCAAGACGCCGGTATAATTGTGAAACGACCGCACTCATTTTTCAACTCTCATTCTTGAATTATATGGTTAAAAATTAAACTGTTAGGGGAACACTCGACACTACCGAAAGCAGCCGCCAGGCTCCGGAGCATATTGGCTGCAAGACTAGCATTAAACGAAAAAAATATCCGCATGAAAGTTGGCGCGGTCCAGTTTGCCTTTTCCGCATAACATGGTATCTTGTTTTTATAATTATTATTTTTCCTTTTATTCCATCGCTGCCCAGGAGGCCGATATGGCGAGAAAAACGTCGATTTCTTCCCTGCTCTCTGCTACACAACGCGCGGATATTAAAAGGATCGCTCAAAATGAGAACGAGCTACACAGCCGTCGGGCCAACACACTGCTGTTGATCGATAGTGGTTCAACCCACAGGGAAGCAAGTACAAAAGCGGGACTGACCCTCGGCCAGGTCCGCTATATAATCAACAGGTTCCGCAAACTCGGCCTGGCTGCCTTCCCGCCACCTCCCATGGAGGAGATAACAGCATCAAAGCAAAAACCTAAACCGAAGGAGGACAAGTCAGTGACCAAGGACGTAAAAAAAGACAAAAAGAAAAAGGACAAAAAATCCAAGAAAGAAAAAGCAAAAAAAAAGGACGCTGATTCTAAAAAGAAGAAAGGGAAAAAAAAGAAAGGAAAAAAGAAAAATAAGTAAGGTTATCACAGCTTCACCGGTGGACGGCCTGCCCGGCAGGTTGTCCGGCGGCCGTCTGCTGGTCACTGATCGGTGGGACAGATATACCTCCCTTATCCGGCATCAGACCGGCAGGGGGCTGCATTCATCAGGAGAATAGAAGAAATCCCTCAAAAACTGGATCAGACAGGAATTAAAAAATCCAACCGCCTAACTAAGTAAACCGGCGCATCCCTTTTCCCCCGCGCAACATTCACATTTACCCGTTTATTATCTGCTCGCCTTCACGAGTACTTTGTGGTATAAAACCTGCGCCGTACATTTGGCTGTTGTTTTCTGTTTTCAAAAACTCACCAGACACTCAGGAGAAATTAATGAAACAAACTATTATACTCTTCACACTGCTCGTTCTTATGGTTACCGCTAGTAATGCTGCGGCAAAAACATATGGTAATGGCGTCCAAACCCAGGAAGTAACCCCGGTATCGGCAATTCTGGAGAACCCCGATGGATTTATCGGTAAAACCGTGCGAGTCGAAGGCATGATTCTCGAGGTATGTGCCAAAAGAGGCTGCTGGATCTACGTCGCCGGAGATCGTCAGGGTGAAAAAATCCAGGTGAAGGTGACCGATGGTGAAATCGTCTTTCCGATGAGCGCATCCGGTCGAATGGCAGCCGTCGAGGGGGTTGTTGAAGAACTGAAACTCTCCAGGGAACAGATGATTCAATACATGCAGCATCTGGCTGAAGAAAAGGGCCAGCCGTTCGATCCATCCACGGTGAAAGATGAGCGCATGATCAGGCTTGTCGGTATCGGCGCTGAAATAGAAGAGTAACAGCGAGCGTTGACTAATGAAATGGCGGAAATGGAATACGATTGTTCACCGTGACCTTGGCTACCTCTGTTTTGGCCTTACCATTCTTTACGTGATATCAGGGGTAGCCGTCAACCATATACAGGACTGGAACCCAACCTATAAAATTGAGCGCATAGCCAGTCCTGTTGATCTTTCAGGCGTTGATCCTGTTGACAACAATGCACTGGCCTTAACGGTATTGAGTCAACTTGATGAGACCTCCCCCCTGAAGAACATTTTCCGGGTTGACGACACAACGCTGAAGATTTTTGTGGTCAACAACAACATCACGGTCGATATCGATGACGGGCTGGTGTCTCAGGAAAAGTCAAACAAGCGACCACTACTCTACCAGGCAAATTTTCTTCACCTCAACCACCCAAAAAAATGGTGGACATGGTTCGCCGATCTCTATGCCGTAGCCCTTGGCATTCTGGCCATAACCGGTCTCTTCATCCTGCGAGGCAGAAAAGGGATTACCGGGAGGGGGGCGTGGCTCACCACCGCGGGACTGCTCATCCCACTAATCTTTCTCTGGCTATACTCCTGAACATCAAGCCTTCATGAACCGTGCTCAACAGCTGTACCAGGGCCGGCACAGGCTGCTTCTCGACACTCGTTCACTTCAATCGTCAGGTGAGATAATTCTTTAAAATCAAAAAGTAATTCTTTGTAGTACTCTGGTTTTTCAGGAAAATGAGTCACCAGGGAAATGATGGCTGCATAATGGTTAACCCCGACTTTCCATACATGGATATCTGATATCCTATTATCTGAGTCCTGCTCGATGGCTTCCCTGATTTTGTCTTGCTGCTCATTTCCGATACTTGCATCCAGCAGTATCGGACCTGTCTGCCTGATCAGACCAACCGACCACCGAGTAATGATCATTGCCCCGACGATGCCCATAATCGGGTCTAGCTGATTCCAGCCAAAAAACTTGCCGGAAAACAAGGCGACGATGGCGAGCAAGGATGTCAAGGCGTCAGCCAGGACATGAACATAAGCCGCTTTCAAATTGTGATCGTGATGATGATCAGGTTCATGATGACCGGCATGACCATGGCTGTCTCTCAAGAGGAAGGCACTTATCAGATTGACCACTAAGCCGATTACAGCAACGGCGATAGCCTCGTTGAAATGAATTGCCTGGGGATTCATGATTCTCTGCAACGATTCCGCTACCATTACCAGCGCCACAACAGCCAGGGTAACAGCACTTGTAAACCCTCCCAGAACATTTACCTTGCCCGTGCCGAAGGTATAGGCGGGATTATCTGCATGCCTCCGCGTATACCAATAGGCAAAAATTGATATAAAAAAAGCCGCAACATGAGTGCCCATGTGCCAGCCATCAGCGAGAAGCGCCATTGAGCCGTAAACGCTTCCGGCCACAATCTCTATGATCATAGTTATCGTCGTTATAACCAGAACAACCTGTGTCCGCCGCTCTCCCTTGCTGTTTTTGATGGTAAAATCATGATCATGCCCCCATCCTTTCAAGGTATGCTCGTGCATTTTGCAATCCTTCTTTTTACTGCCGGTCATGGAAGCGATAGACAGGATACGAACCGAACGCAATCGCCATGCCGGACAAGTTATTTCACCACGTAAGCTGTATCAGGTTCCGCTGGATGTTACTGGTCATGCAGCCCCACCGATATCGGTCTGGATAATTTCGTGCTTCATTAATACTAGGCACGGTCCCGGGCGATTGAAAGCCTACAGGCTGAATCGATTCAAAACACAGAAGCGAAGGAGAACGTCCATCTCCTGAAAGCAAGACAGATCCCGGCACTATACAGGTTGATATACCGGTCTTATAGGTATGAAAAGAATTGTGCCCCGGACTCTGTATCACTTCTATGTTATTCATACGTTTAAATTCTGCGGAGAAACGGCAATGAAAAAGGGATCAGTCATCACGCTGATACTCCTGCTCGTTCCCTTGAGTTTTGTCTGGCAAAGCAAGGTTCAGCCATTTTTGGCTTCTCTTACTGAGACAGCACCGGAACTGCAGCCACGAGACAATCGTTACACGGTACCCGATTTTTCTCTTTTCAGCCTGCAAGGGGATCTTGTCCGCCTGAGTGACTATCGCGGTTCAGCAGTATTCATTGGATTCTGGGCAACATGGTGAAGCTCGTGCAGGAAGGAGATGCCTTCCATCGAGCGTTTAAGGCAGAAATACCAGGGAAAGAGTTTAAAAATTCTGATGATCAACACCGGAGAGGATGCAGGGCAGATAGGAACATTCATCCGTCGCAACAACTACTCTTTCAGCGTGCTTGTCGACAACGAGGGAGCGGTATCTCAAAAGTTCTCGGTATTCGGGATACCGGCAGCCTTTATTATCGACAAACAGGGCAGAGCCGTTTTTCGCTCGCTCGGTTATCGAAACTGGAATACCAAAAAAATGCATGAAGCCCTGGACTCGATAATCGAGGAATGAATATCAAGCCGGATACTTGCCCTCGATAAATTCCTTGAGATGACCAATTTCAACATCCTGGGCAGTGAGCAGGGCCTTGACAGCATCACCGATCGACACGAGACCGGCAAGCTTGCCTCCCTCGATAATCGGAATATGCCGGATCCTGTTCTCGGTCATGATCGCCATCAACTCGTCCACTCCATCATCCGGCCTGCCGACGACCACATCCTCTGTCATCACCTCTCTCACCTTCATGCCCGAGATGCCTTCCGGATGGCTGTGAACTGCCTTGAGCACGTCATTGGGTGCGACAATACCGAGGATTGTATCATTATTATCTACGACAACCAGCGATCCTATACGGTTGGCGAAAAAGAGCGACATGACGTCAACAAGCAAGTTATCCGTATGTGTGGTGACAACCCGTGTTCCTTTTTCCGCCAGAATATCTTTTACTTTCACCCTTTGTGGCTCCTCTTCAATGATATGAATCAACACCCGTTCTTCCCATATCTTTAGACGCTTCTAGAGAGCGACCGGGAAAAAGCTCATGGCGAATACTGAAAATGCAAGAATAATCGTACCGATTGGGGCAAAGGTCATTCCAGCTATTTCAAACTGATCTTCGGGCTCTCTGAAGTACATCACAATAATGAGTCTCAGGTAATACCACATGGAGAGGATACTGCTGAAAATACCAAAAACAGCCAGAAATATGAGGTCTGCCTCGATGGCCGAGGTAATAACATAAAATTTCCCCATGAACCCTGCTGTAGGCGGGATCCCCGCCATGGAAAGCAGGAAGATTGATATTGCTGCGGCGGAGTAGGGTCGAACCTTGGCAAGGCCCTTGAAATCATCAAAAGAAACCCTCTTCTCCTCTTTTCCTCCAAGGTAGGTGAGCGCCGCAAAAAGCCCCAGGGTGGAGACCGCATAGGCGGCAAGATAGAAAAGAATCGCTCCCCCGGTAAACTCTTTTGCATTTACCGCGGCAACAGCAATAATGAGATAGCCGGTATGGACAATACCCGAGGCGGCCAGCATTCGTTTAAGGTTATCCTGACCGAGCGCGATCAGGTTGCCGGCAAGCATCGTAATGACCGATATATAAAAAAGAAAGGTGATCCAGGAATCCCTCAGTTCGCTGTTCATTAGCAGAAAATTTGCCAGAACGGCAAAAACAGCGGTCTTGACAGCGGTGGCCATAAAACCGGTAACCGGCAGGGGCGCACCGTCGTAGACATCCACAACCCAGGCATGAAAGGGAAAAGCAGCCGCCTTGAAGAACAGAGCGGCAAGGATGAAAAATGTGCCAACCACCATCGTCGGACTGCCGGCTATTCCGTTCTCTGCCATCACGCCGGCAATCGTACCGAATGTCGTACTTTTCGCTCCGGCGTAGATAAACACGGTGCCCATTACAAAAAATGCCCCGGCAAAGGCGCCGAGCATCAAATATTTTAATACAGCTTCTGAACGGATGACACTCTTCCTGTCATACCCAACGAGCGTATATACGGCCAGGGACATGATCTCAATGGCGATAAATACGGTCATGAGTTCTGCAGCCAGCGTCAGCAGAAGCATGCCGCAGACCGCAAAGAGCATCAGGGAGTAGAACTCCAGCACGAATTCCTCATTCTGGGTGAAGTAGGTCTGCGCAGTCATCGTCGAGAAGAAACCACAGGCAAGCACGATAAGGCCGGCAACCTTGGTAAAGCTGTTGGCCACCATCATGCCATTGAAGATATCGTTAAACGGGGTAATATCACCGCTGTTGGAGACTGCGAGCTGGACGAAAAAAGCAAAGCCGAAGATTCCCATGGTCAGTATGGACATTGCTTCCTTCGAAAAGGTTCGAAAAGAAGCCAGCAGCATCAGCAGGATCGCCCCCAAGCCAACGACAATGAGTGGAATTATCACCATTAAATCATGCATAATAGATCACCCGAGATCAATCCTTTTCCTGGTTATATGAGATTTGCGGCACACCCTTTCCTGTCAGCTCTGCGACAGTGCCACCAGATGCCTGCTGCTGATGCTGTGCGATCTGACGCTGTGCAGCTGGGGTGATTTTCTGGATGAACGGCTGCGGGAAAATACCCATAAAGATAATGAGAATGATAACCGGTAAGATGGTCAGGGTTTCTATCAGTGTCAGATCCTTGAACATTTCGGTTTTTTGATTGTTTTTCTCGAAAAAAACCCGCTGAAACATCCAGAGCATGTAACAGACCCCGACAATAAGAGTTGTACCGGCAAGTACAGCGATGGTGATATCAAACTTGACCGCTCCAAGGATAATCAAAAACTCACCGATAAAACCGCTGGTTCCCGGCAAACCAACCGAGGCAAGCATGGCGATCGCAAAAAACAGGGCAAAGACCGGTGCCTTGTAGGCAATCCCGCCAAGATCCTCGATATTTCGGGTTTCCATGCGTTCTTCGATAATCCCCAACAGTAAAAAGAGTACCCCGGTGCTGGTGGCATGGGCGACGACCTGATACAATGTCCCGGTCAAGGCCTGGATGTTCATACAGAAAATACCGAGGGCGATCACCCCCATGTGTGAGGCCGAAGAGAACGCCAGCATGCGCTTGAAATCCTTCTGGGCAAGCGCCGTAACACCGCAGTAAATCATGCCGATGACACCGGCATACGCAAGTATCAACGCATAGTTCTGCATACCTTCATCAAAAATCGGCACGACAAATCTGATGGCGGCATAGATGCCGATTTTGGCCATGATCGCTGAAAGGACAAAGGTGGTACCGGTAGGCGCTTCGGTATAAGCATCCGGAAGCCAGGTATGGAAGGGAAAAAGCGGAATCTTGATGGCAAAGGCGATCATAAATCCGATGAAGGCGAGTGTCGCTGTACTGCCCGCAAGCGACATCTGCGTCAGTTTTGCCATTTCAAAACTCCACTCGCCTGTCTGTGCCTGGTAGGCAACCCCCAGATAAGCTATTGAACCGAGCATCAACAGCGATCCTGCAATCGTGTAGATGGTGATTTTCAGTGTCGCCGACAGTCTGTTTGCCCCGCCGTAAAAACCGATCATAAAGAAGATCGGTAAAAGCATTACTTCCCAGAAGATATAGAAAAGAACCATATCACTTGCACAGACAGCGCCGATCATCGCTCCCTGTACGATCAACAGGTTGCTGTAGTAACCCTTCTCCTTTGGCTTGAACAGTAGGTAGACCATCGGGAACAATGCAGCGGCAGCCATCAGCACAAGCAGGCTTATGCCGTCAACGCCGAGGCTGTAGCTGATACCAAGTGAATCAACCAGCACTACTTTCTGGACAAACTCAAAGGTTCCGGCAGCGCCGCTGAATGAGAAGAACACCTTCAGACTCAGCAGCACCACAACCACGGAAACAACGAACCCAACCCCCCTGGCAGCCTCTTTTCCAACCGGGACAAGCAGGAGTGCGAGCCCTGCCAGGAGCGGGGCAAAAATCATAATTGAAAGGATCGTATCAGACATCATTACTCCATTACAGATTCAGTGACTGGGCAAGCAGCAAGCTCATAATGCTCAGCCCGATTACCATGTAGATGGCATACACCCTCACATAGCCGACCTGGACAAACTTGAACACTACCCCAGCCATTTTATAGAGCCAGGTAGCCACCTTGATCGGCCCGTCGGTAATATACGGCTCGATAAAATAACTGATCACCTTTCCCGCCAACTGGTAGGGGACAACGACAACAAAGTGATACACTTCATCAACGAAAAACTTGCGATAGCCAAACTGCCTAAACCCTGTGTAGGAGGGCTCCTCGGCACCTACCCCGAACTTCCGGTAGGCGGCTCTGAAACCCAGGGCAAAGGCAGCAATGGAAATAAGGATGGCCAGCAGTTCAACAAACCATGAGGTATGAGGGTGGTGCTCCACAAGGCTTGGCGCCAGCCAGTGAGACACCTCGAGGTCGCCGCCGAAAATCCCCGGCAGATTCAGAAATCCTGCGAACAATGCTCCCACCGCCAGAACGATAAGCGGCACGGTCATAATTTTTGGGGGCTCGTGGGCGTGATCAAAAGCCTCGCGGTCACGGGGTGTTCCGTGGAATACCACAAATATCATCCTGAACGTATAGTAGGCAGTCATGCCTGCAACGCCGACACCAACGAGCCATATCCCATAGTGGCCGCCGGCAAGTGCCGAGTAAAGTATCTCGTCCTTGCTGAAAAAGCCGGAAAACGGTGGACAGCCGGCAAGCGCCAGCGCTCCGATCAGCATGGTCTTGTAGGTAACCGGCATTTTTTCTTTGAGCCCCCCCATTTTCCAGATATCCTGCTGATGGTGAAGCGCATAGATAACGGAACCGGCTCCCAGAAACAGCAATGCCTTGAAAAACGCGTGGGTGAACACATGGAATATCCCGGCTGAATATGCTGCGATCCCGACTCCTGCAAACATATATCCGAGTTGAGATACGGTTGAATAGGCAAGGATCTTTTTGATATCACGCTGGAACATGGCAAAAACTGCAGCCAGTAGTGCGGTACTGATGCCGATCCAGGCAACTACCGATCCGGCAACCGGAACGTGAGCATAGACAAAACTGAACCGGGCCACCATATACACGCCTGCAGTGACCATCGTTGCGGCATGGATGAGGGCAGAAACCGGAGTCGGGCCTGCCATCGCATCCGGTAGCCAGACATACAGGGGGATCTGGGCCGATTTACCTGTGGCACCGACAAAAAGGAGCAGGCAGACGGTTATTCCAAGCGCAGGTGTCAGGTTATGAGCATTGGCCTTCAGGGAGAGAAAGTCGAATCCATCAGCCCCGATTCCCCAGAAGAGAAAAGACATTCCCAGAACAAATCCGAGATCTCCGATTCTGTTGACAATAAACGCCTTGTTTCCGGCGATGACATTATCACGGTCTTCACTGTAGTAACTGATAAGCAGGTATGAGCAAAGTCCGACGCCCTCCCAGCCGACAAACATGACCACCGGCCCGTCTCCAAGAACAAGGATGAGCATGCTGCCGAGAAAGAGATTCATGTAAGCAAAAAACTTGCCGAAATTGCTGTCTTCAGCCATATAGCCGATTGAATAAATATGGATGAGAGAGCCGATGAGGGTAACGAAGATAAGCATCAGTGAACTGAGCGGGTCCGCCAGAAAGCCCATGGAAACATCGAGTTCGCCGACACTGAACCAGGTAAAGAGCTTCTGGGTCAGGATTCGCTCTTCCGCCGGCAGGCCTCTGAGAGTAAAAAATACCCTGAGCGCCAGCAGAAAGGAGAGGATCGGGCCGATACAGCCGAGGATCCCAAAAAGCTTTTCCGAGACTTTCTTCTGCTGGCAGGTTGCCAGATGCAGGATTCCGACAACAAGCGCACCGCCGAGCGGCAGAAGGGGAATATAAGCCAGATATGTTGCAGTCTGTTCCATCAGATCACCCCTTGAGCAGGCTGAAAACATTGGTGTCCAGCTTGCCTTTATGCTTGTGAAGAAGGATTACCACAGCCAGCGCCAGTGCCGCTTCAGCCGCTGCAACAGCCATAACCATCAGGGCCAGGACATGGCCATCCATGCTTTCGTGGAGACGGGATAGGGTGACAAACGCCAGGTTTGCCGCGTTGAGCATCAGCTCGATAGCCATGAAAACGGTAAAAACGTTACGGCGGGAGATTACCCCGAGTATGCCGAGGCAAAACAGGATAATACTCAAAGAGAGATAATTCAGAATCACTGCTTCACCTCCCTCTTGCCGGCAAGAACAACAGCACCGACCAGTGCCACCAGCAGCAGAATTGATACGATTTCAAAAGGCAGCAACCAATCCTTGAAGAGCAGCACGCCGACATCCTTTACCCCGCCGAATCCTCCTCCGACAATCACCGTATCTCCACCCGGCAGCGACTTTACCGCCTTGAGCAGCAAAATGGTGATCGGAGCAATCACGACAACACCTCCGGCCAGATAAAACCACCTGCCGCTTTCCACGGGTAAATCACTCTCCTGGATATTGAGAAACATGATTATAAAGAGGATCAGAGACATGATCGCGCCTGCATAGACAATCAGCTGAATGGCAAAAATCAGTTTGGCTGACAGAAGCGCATAAAGTCCGGCAAGAGAGATCAGCGTCACGACAAAACTCATGGCACCGTTCATCGGGTGCCTGAAAAGGATCAGCCCCAGCGCCCCCAGAACCGACAGTAACCCGAATCCAAAAAACAAGAGTGTGGATGTCATGTTCCTAACGAGCCCCCTTCTGGTATTCCTGTTCTTCAAATGCTCCCGGAGTATTGAGCAGCTCTTCGAGCCCTATTACCATTGAGCCGCGGTTATTGCTGGTCACCGAGAATATTCCCGTATCCATGCGAATGGCATCCATCGGGCAGGCCTCCACGCAGTACCCGCAATAAATGCATTCCAGCAGGTCAATATCGAATCGGAGCGGCAGTTTTTCCGATTTGTCATCGTGCCGCTCTCCGGCCTCGATCATGATGCAGTCCGACGGGCAATTTGTCTGGCACATGAAACAGGCGACGCACTTGACCGTTCCGTCATCATGTTTCGTCAACCGGTGCCTGCCCCGCCAGCGCGGAGAAATTTCCGGCTTCACCTCGGGATAGTGGCGGACATACAGCCGCGAGTTATCGAGCAGGTTCCGGAAGAAATGACCGAATGTGACAATCATTCCCTTGGCGACCTCAACCAGATACAGCTGTTCCAGAAAGGTCCGCCCTTTGCGTTCTACAACTCTGACTTTTACACCCATGAGAATCCTTTTACCCAAAAGAGACAATGACAGCGCTGGTGATGAATATGTTCAAGAGCGCCAGCGGCATGAGTTTCTCCCACCCTATTTTCTGAAGCTGGTCATAGCGAAACCGCGGCAGCGTCCACCTGACCCAGATGTAGACAAAACACATCATCGTTGTCTTGATTAAAAAGGTGACAACCTGAAGCAGAGCCACCAGAATTCGGTCGGCGGCCCCACCTGCCGCAAAAAGCAGATATCCGACAAGCACCACCTCGAGCAGGACAACGGCCATCCAGAGAATCACCCTGTAGACATTTGCCTCGCGAACCCGCGGGTCATTCGGCCGGTGATAATGACTGCGGTTATTCTTCTTGATCCAGCCGGCGAAAAAATAGGTGACAACAGGGGTGAGGATCATCAACAGGACAACTACTGTTCTGGCGTTTGCCACCAGTGTTTCCGTTGCCAGCCAGGGAATCTGGTAACTGCCGAAATAGAGGGTAACAATCAGCGCGCTTGAGACAAACATGGCCACATATTCGCCCAGGAAGAACAGGGCAAACTTCATGGCGCTGTACTCGATGTGAAAACCCGCAACAATCTCGCTTTCCCCCTCGGCAAGGTCAAACGGCGTGCGGTTGGTTTCGGCGAATGCGGCAACAATAAAGATAACCACGCCGACCGGCTGCAGAAAAACACCCCACATCGGGATAAACCCAAAAAGCAGCTGTCCCTGATACTGCGCCATCTCCGTCAGGTTGACCGTCCCGTATACGGCCAGCAGGCTGACCAGGGCGAGCCCCATCGGGATCTCGTAACTGATCACCTGGGCCGCCGCACGGAGCCCGCCGAGAATACCGTACTTGTTATGGGAAGACCAGCCGGCAAGGATAATTCCGTACACGCCGAAGCCGACAATCGCCAGGAACCAGAGTATGCCGATATCCATCGGAACAGCCTGCATCACGTAATCCCTGCCGCTGATTGTCAGGATATCTGCAAAGGGGATGACGGCAAAACAGAGCATTGCCGTAATGAACACCAGCATCGGTGCCAGAATAAAATAAAATTTGTGTTTGATATGTCCCGGAACCACATCTTCTTTGAAGATCAGCTTTACCCCATCGGCCAGGTTCTGGATCAGGCCGGCAGCCCTGAAGCCTTTGAAATTACATCGGTTTGGGCCAGCGCGATCCTGAAAAAAACCGGCACCGCGTCGCTCCATCCACACCAGCACCGCCACGAAACTCAGCGGCACAAAGACCCCGAATGCAACCCTGAGTAATATCATCAACACATCAAGTGGTGACATGGGAATCCTCGCTTTCTGCTAATTTTAATCCTTCAGCAGGAATCTGTTCCGGCCGGACATCAGAGAGCAGCGGAACCGACTGCCTGATACCGGGCCAGGAACGTGTCCAATCTGTTATGGCTCCTCCCAGTAACCTGGTGATTTCAACAATATCCGCCGGGTCTTCATTTTTATACACGGCCTTGCTGAAACGCTGCAGAACCCCGTCTCCGTTAACCACAACCCCGTCGTATTCACTGTATGAAGCAGTCGGCAGAACAATTGTTGAAGAGGAGAACGCCGGCAGATCATGGCTGCAGACCGCAATCGATTGGACAGCATCGAGGAGCGGTTTGAGATCATCATTGACATCGGTAAAGAAAAGATCGTTGTCAAAATTGATGAAGAGATCGCATTTCTCAAGCGCTGCGCTAAATGAAGTTTTATCCCTTTCGATTTCAAGCAGCTCAAGCCCTCTGCGGTTAGCTCCCTTGTCGTCGTTGATCAGGTAGTCATCACCGCTTCCCGTTTTCACATAGGCATCACTGTAGCCTGAAAGATCAGCTCCATAGAGGTCCGCCAGCCGTTTTACCGCCCACATCTGGCCAAGCGTGGAATCAGGAGAGACGAGCATCAGCGGCAATCTTGCCCGTCCCAGCCTGTCAAGGATAGTGCTGATCCCCTCTTCAAATGAGACAGCAGCTCCATCCACAATCGTCTGGGTCTGGCGCTGGTCGTTCTCCCGACGATAACTCAGGCGTCCCTCATCACAGATAAAATATCCGTTGACCAGCAGGTTCTTCCGTGCCCTGAAACGATAGATGGTATCATCCTTGTATTTTTCCCGGTGATGATCGATATAGATGCTGCAGCCCCTGCTGCAGCCGTGACAGATTCCCTCGTCGCGTTTCAGAAACCAGGCACGCTGCTTGAACCTGAAGTCTTTACTGGTCATCGCCCCGACCGGGCAGATATCGACAATATTGAGGGCATAGCGGTTATCAAGGGGTCTGCCGGGAAAGATCGTTACCCGGGCAGCATCGGTTCTGTTGACAATGCCAAGCTCACCGGTCCCGGTGATCTGCCGGGTAAACCTGACACATCTTCCGCAGAGAACACAACGCTCCTGGTCATGAACGACCCCGCAACCAAAATCCATTTTCTTCCCTTTGGTCACCTGGGGAACACTCATCCGGCTGTCCTCACGGCTGTAGGCCATGTAATAATCCTGCAGATCACATTCCCCGGCCTGATCACATATCGGGCAGTCGACAGGATGATTGATCAATTCGAATTCGAGAATGTCACGCTGGATTTTTTTGATGTAATCGGTATCCAGCTGCACTTTCATACCCTGCAGGGCGGGCGTCTTGCAGGCGGGAACAAGAGGCGGCCTGCCGTCTTCGATGCCGACCAGGCACATCCTGCAGTTCCCATCCGCTCCCAGCGCCGGATGATAGCAGAAATGCGGGATCTCTATACCGGCGACAGCAAGCGCATCTATGAGGTTTTTTCCTGACTCTACCTCCACCTCCTGCCCGTTCACAAAAAGTTTCACCATCTCAGCCATTGGTCATCCTATTCATCACGCGGATATTATTGAGCCGTGGCACTATCCACTGCATAGGCCTCAAACTCATGTCGGAATTTATTCAGATAACTGCGCACCGGCATGGTACAGGCAGCTGAAAGAACACAAACGGTCTTCATCTCGATATTGTCGCAGAGCTCAACCAGCAGGTCGATATCATCTGTCGTGCCATTACCGGCCAGCAGTTTTTTTACGACCTTCAACATCCACCCGAGTCCCTCCCGGCAGGGAGTGCACTGGCCGCATGATTCGTGATGATAAAAATAGATGAGATTTTCGACCAGCTTTACGATGTCCACCGTTTCATCAAGCACAACGATGCCACCGGAGCCGAACATGGTTTTATGCTCGGCCATCGATTCATAATCAAGCCTTACCGTCCTGGCTTCTTCAATGGTCAGCACAGGTGTTGAACTTCCCCCGGGAATAATCCCTTTCAACGCTCGTCCCTTCCAGACACCGCCGGCTACTTTTTCAATAACTTCCATGAGTGGGAGGCCGAGTGGCAGTTCATACAGACCTGGCTTTTCAACATGCCCGGAAATCCCGAACAGATGGGTGCCCGGGCTTTTTTCAGTACCATACGTTCTGTAGGCTTCCGCTCCTTTTTCAATGATGAACGGCAGGGAAGCTATGGTCTGAACATTGTTAATGATCGTCGGGGAGTCGTAGAGTCCGACAACTGCCGGAAAGGGCGGCTTGCTCCTTGGCTGCCCCTTTTTCCCCTCTATCGATTCAAGCAAGGCCGTTTCTTCACCGCACACATAGGCACCAGCGCCTCTATGGACGGTTACATCAAGGCGAAAATCGCGGCCTGCAACTTTTTCTCCAAGATATCCCGCCTCATAGGCTTCATCGATCGCCGTCTGCAGAATTTTTACCTGTGAGGTGTATTCTCCACGGATGTAGATATAGCAATCATGGCAGCCAATGGCGTAGCAGCAGATAATGATCCCCTCAAGGAGCATATGGGGGTCACGAACAAGAATATAGCGGTCCTTGAATGTTGCCGGCTCGGATTCATCGGAATTCACGGCAAGATAGACCGGCTTGCCGGACTCTTTCGGCAGAAAACTCCACTTCACGCCGGCTGGAAAACCGGCACCACCCCTGCCCCTTAATCCGCTGTTCTTCACTTCTTCGATGACATCAGAAGATTCCATGGAAAAAAGCTTGTCCAGCGTCTGGTAAGCCCCGTGCTCCTTGGCGACCTCAAGCAGGTGAGCATCTCTGATATCGAACTTCTCGCTGAGAATTTTAACTTCCATCGACATGTTTCTCCCTTAATCCAGGCCAGCCAGAACCGTTTTCAGCTTTTCCACGGACATTTCTTCATAAAACTCACCATTGATCTGCACAACCGGTGCCGTACCGCAGTGGCCAAGACACTCAACTTCCTCCAGACTGTACCTGCCGTCCTGGCTCACCTGGCCTGGTGCAATGTTGATCTCGTCCTTGAGGTAATCAACGATGTCCTGTTTGTCACGGAGCCAGCAGGACAACGTTCTGCACACGCAGATATGGAATTTACCCACCGGTTTCAGCTGGTACATGGTGTAGAAGGTAGCCAGCTCAAAAACCTTGGCGGCATAGGTACCGATCCTGTCGGCGATATATTCGATAGCCTCGGCGCTGATCCACCCCTCCTGGTCCTGGGCCAGCCAGAGTGCGGGCATGATCATCGACTCCCGGAGAGGATACCGTTTCACCAGACGTTCGAACTCGGCATCCCTTTCCCTGTCAAAGGAGAACTGTTTTCCGGTAATGATTAGTTGTGAACGATCACTCATCTGTCAAGCTCCCCGCCAATGATGTTGATGCTTCCAAGGTTGATGACCGCATCGGCAATCATTTCGCCTTCCACCATTTCATGAAACCCCGCCATGGCATAAAAGCAGGGAGGACGAACCTTGCATTTATACGGTTTGCCTGACCCGTCTGAGACAAAATAAAAACCAAGCTCACCATTAGCCGCTTCATAGCTGTCATACCACTCACCAGCAGGTATCTGTGCGCCTTCGAACACCAGCTTGAAATGGTTGGCAAGTCCCTCAATTTTATTATAAACTTGTTCTTTCGGGGGCAGCACATAGCGATGATCAGTTATGAAAACAGGACCTTCAGGGATCATTTTAATCGCCTGACGGATGATCTTGATGCTCTCGAAAATCTCCTCAAACCGAACCATCATCCGGTCATAGATATCTCCCTTGCTCCCTACCGGAATGGAAAAATCAAAGGATTCGTAATGGTAATAGGGATTATCTTTTCTCAGGTCAAAAGCGACTCCGGATGCCCTGAGGTTCGGACCGGTAAAACCATATGAAAGCGCTGTTTCTGCGGAAAGTACGCAGGTTCCCTGGGTTCTGTCATGGACAATCCGGTTCTGGAGGACCAGGGCAAGAGAGTCGGCAACACCTTTTTCAATCGCTTTCAGCTGAAACTCCAGGTCGTCCTGCCAGCCGTCGTAGAAATCCCGATACATCCCGCCAATCCTGGTGAACGAGCTGGTAAGGCGCGCTCCGGTAAGGCGGCTGATAAAATCATAGGAGGCTTCCTTCTCATTGTAGAGGTACCAGTAATTGGTCAAACCCCCCATATCGACGAGGTTTGCGGCGATACAGACGAGATGATCCTGCACTCTGAAAAACTCGGAAAGGATCACTCTCATTATTGTGGCCCGCTCGGTAATTTCGACTCCCAGCCAGGACTCAACCGCTTTAACGTAGGCAATGTTATTCATCAGCGCCGAGCAGTAATTCAAACGGTCTGTCAGCGGAATAACCTGGTTATAGGTCCTGTTTTCGGCAGTCTTTTCAAATCCTCGATGCAGATAACCAATCTCGTTGACATTGGCCATGATGGTCTCGCCATCAAGAGCCGTGAGAATACGGATAGCGCCGTGTGTTGCAGGATGAGACGGCCCGAGATTCAGGAACATCAACTCGGTGTTGATGTCCTTTAAGGTACTCTCATCAACCCCTTTTTCCTGGAGCCTGGCCCTGATCTCTTTTTCCATGCTGTCTGTTTCGTAACAAATCTGGCCCTGGTGAATATCATAGTCCTTGCGCAGCGGGTGTCCCTGGAACTGCCAGTGGTTGAGTATACGTCTGAGGTCAGGATGGCCTGTAAAATTGATGCCGTACTGATCATAGACCTCCCTTTCACCCCAATTAGCCGCCCCCCAGATGGTGCTGCAGGTCGGGATGCCTTTTTCCGGGTCTGCCACCGCTACACGAACCTGCACAAGCCAGTTTTTCTCCCAGTTCCTCAGGGTGTAAACCACCGAGAACCGTGTCTGTGGAGGATCCGGATAGGAAAGATAATCGATTGCCGTGACATCTATTAAAAGAGCAAAATCAAGATCAGGATAGGTCCTGAGCCGAGTCATTGTCGATTCCAGCTTTTCTGGGTCAACATCCATGACGACACTATCCAGAACCATTCTGCACTCAATGTCTGGAAACAGGGCACGGATTTTTTCAATGGCCGTTTCTTTCATGGTCAGTCAAGAATTCCCTTGAAGTCTTTGTAAGGATCAACCAGCACGCTTTCGGTCTGTATCTTTTCCTGAATCTTGATCAATGCGTCAAGAACTGCCTCTGGTCGCGGCGGGCAGCCGGAAATGTAGATATCTACCGGAATAACCGTATCAATTCCCTGTACCGTGCAATAGTTATCATAGATACCGCCGGAACTTGCACAGGCACCCATCGCAACAACCCATTTCGGCTCAGGCATCTGTTCGTAAATACGTTTGAGTATCGGTGCCTGCTTGTAGCTGATTGTTCCGCAGACCAGCATCAAGTCCGCCTGCCGGGGAGAAAATCGCACAACCTCAGCCCCGAAACGGGAGATATCATGCTGACTGGCCGCAGCACTCATAAATTCTATCGCGCAGCAGGCAGTACCGAAAACCATTGGCCAGAGGGAATATGACCGCCCCCAGTTAACAACTGCATCCAGTTTTGTTGTCAATACCGAGTCACCGAGACTGGCTTCGAGTCCTAGCGCCAATTGAGTACTCCTTTCTTGAGGATATAGACAAGGCCGGTGATCAGCAGCAGGATGAAAACCGTCATTTCCACAAAGCCAAAAACACCGAGTTCACGAAGGCTTACCGCCCACGGATACATGAAAACCGCTTCAATATCAAAAATAAGAAAGAGAATGGCCATCAGGTAAAACTTGACGCTGAATTTCTGATCTGCCATCCCGAGCACATTTTTAATACCGCTTTCATACGGGTCGTCTTTCGCAGCCACACGGGCTCGTGGCCCCAGGTAAACCATTAAAACCATGACCGTTGGTATGAAAAAAGCGAGCCCGATAAAAAGAATCGTCGATAACACCAGCTCTGCCGACATAAGACACCCCTGCCCCGACCAATAACTTCATTTTTTAGTTAGAAAAAAGGTACAGCTTCATCGATACAACATGCATGAATTACCAAGCAGAAGCAGACTCTGTCAAGAGAAACAGTCGCACTAGCTCATCCACTCCGAAAGAATCGAAAGCCAAAAAAAGAAAAAATGGAGTGCCTGATGTGCAATTTGTGCGTCATTTACCCTGGGCAAGGTGGTGTCATCCCGGATTGACTGCAAATTCATCATTGCTGAAAAAACCAACCCTCCTCGCAAAAGAGCAGAATGAAAGACTTTCCCACGGCAAAATGGCGGATAACTGCAGAGCGGCAAGATTTCCCTGCGCCAAACCCAAGAAACCTGCCGAAATGGCTCGGCACAGTAGGCACAAAATCCCCACTCACGGTATTTTGAAATAATGGTTGATCAGTAATATGCAACACGAAGCAAACAAGAACTGATAGGTAAACCAAGTGATTGAATTTCAAATGCTTTTAAGAAACCACCCGAAGCGATGCTGATGACAATAACCCGTTTCTGCTGCATCCTGCACTGCCTGAGTGGTGATTGAGCGCTCTTCAGACACTGCATCTCTGTTGCGAAAAAAATTGTTTAACAAGATAAACAACTGTTTTCACATCTTTTTCAGAAACATCAAGGTGAGTAACCAGCCGAACCCGCCGGCCGGAGGCAACAATAATGCTGTTCTCTCTCAGATGTGCCTGCAGCTTGCCGACCGCTTCTTCGGGCAGCGTCACAAAGACCATATTGGTCTGCTGCTCACCATATTCAACCTCAAGCGGATCAATCATCTCAAGACCTTCTGCGAGCAGGCGGGCATTGTCGTGGTCCTGCTGCAGACGCTCAATGTTGTGCTCCAATGCATAAAGGCCGGCTTCAGCGAGGATGCCGGCCTGGCGCATGCCGCCGCCGAGAACTTTGCGCCACCGGCGGGCCCGCTTGACGATCTCCCGGCCGCCGCACAGCACTGCCCCGACAGGAGCGCCCAACCCCTTGGAAAGGCAGACGGATACCGTATCAAAATGTCTGCTGATCTGGGAAACCGGCACCTGGCACTTCACGGAGGCATTAAAGATTCGGGCGCCGTCCAGGTGTATGTTCAACCCATGCGCTGAGGCGCATTGGGCGGCCTCCGCCAGATATTCAAGAGGGAGCGCGAGACCGTTGTGGGTATTCTCAAGACAGAGCAGTTTTGTTCTGGCAAAGTGATAATCATCTGGTTTAATGGCCCCGGAAACTTTCCCCAGATCAAATGTCCCGTTTTTTTCAAGATCGAGTGGCTGCGGCTGGATTGAGCCAAAGACAGCGCCCCCGCCGCCCTCGTACTTGTAGGTGTGGGCGAGTTGGCCGACAATATACTCATCCCCCCGCTCACAGTGGGAAAGAAGAGCGATAAGATTGCTCTGCGTGCCGCTTGCGGAAAAAATAGCCGCGTCTTTTTCTAGCATCTCAGCGGCACGGGTTTCAAGCCTGTTGACCGTTGGATCTTCTCCGTAGACATCGTCACCTACTTCAGCAGCCAGCATTACCCGGCGCATTTCAGCAGATGGCTGGGTAACGGTATCGCTTCTTAAATCAATCATTTCAGATATTCCTTTGTCTCGGTTCCATATGAATTGTTGCTTCGATCTGCATCCGCCTGCGAAGCAACTGCTCTATTTTGTGGGTCTGTTCGTGTGCTTCATGAAGAGTGAGGTTGCGCGCCATTCCGATGTGAAAGGTCAACTCAACATGATCACCGTATCGGTGCAGATGAAAATGATGGGGATGCACATCAAAACCGAGTTCATCGATAAGAGCTGAAACCTGGTCCAGCAGGTCCTGGTCAGGCTGTTCGCCAATCAACCGATCAATGGAGTCACGCAGAATCTCATATGATGCATAAAAGATCAGCGCCGCGACCAGAATGCCGAGCACACCATCGATCCACCAGAAAAATCCGCTGCATAAAATACCAGCCAGCACGACGACGGAGGAAAAAGCATCAGTACGATGATGCCAGCCATCCGCTTTCAGGATGGGGTTTGCCGTCCTTCGCCCTGCCCAGAAGGCGAATTGCGCCATAGATTCCTTGACTGCAATGGAAAGTAGTGTAACGATCACAGCAATCCTGCCAAAAACGACCTGCTCCCCACCCTTCAACTGCTCTATTGATTTAATCACGAACTCTATGCCAATCATGACCAGAAATACGCCGATGATAACCGAACAGACCAGATCGGTGCGGCCATGTCCGAATGGGTGATCGTCATCGGCAGGCTTGGTGCTCGCCAGTGAACTGATGATAACAACACCCGAACTTATGGAATCGGTAAGCGTATGCCAGGCATCTGCCGTCAGTGCAACCGAGCCGGTTATGAGCCCTACCCAGAGCTTCAGAGCAAAGAGTAGGATGTTGCCGATCACCGAGACAATTCCTTCCAGCAGAACAAGGTTCAGTGTTTTTTCTTCCGGTCTATCCTCTCCCATCACCAATCATCAGAACAGCGCAAAACGTTAGTTCAGAAAATCACCTGTTATCAATATTGACTCCAGACCTCATACCCCTGTTGCTCAAAAGCTGAAATGCATTCCATATATTTCCCGTATGACGCCCGAGTCCTCCACGTATCGACGGTGCACTCCTTCATTTCTCCGCTTGAACGATCCATGAGCAATGTGCGGGAATGCTCCGCGGAAAATGAGGCACAGCCTGACAACAGCAGGATTGCAGAAACGCAGAGCAGTCGGAACATACGGTCTTCTCCTGGAGACAAGGGGTGATTACAAGCAGAAAAACAAACCCATATGTCTTTATAGACTCCGCAGGTGCCCTGTCAAGCTATTTCAAGGGAGCACACGCAACCCCTTTTCACCAGAACACCGACCAGTTGTCCAGAACGAACACCCAACTGCCTGAAAACGCGGCAGCATCAGGCTGATTATCAACGGGCAGTTTCGACAGGACTGTTCAGCAGGAAGATCATACCGGAGGTATGGTCCGTAACTCTCGGCTCCGTTTAAAAAGATCTGCCTGTGCCGCCTTTCAGCCTTTGACGGTGACTGTGGTATCGTGACCCTTTCAGGCTGACGAACTGCTCTCATCTTTCAAGGCGGCGGCGGTTAAGCGCAATATCCAGGCAACACAGACAATTCCAAATCCCAGTGTTATCAGGAAAAATATCAGAGGAGAATACTGGGCAACGACCTGAAGATCTCCAAGGGTAAAATATTCTCGCAAAGCGCTGCTGCGAATCCAGGCTCTCATAAAGGTCATCAGGTAGACAAGCAGCGTCGTCGCCGCCAGCGTCGCAATCAATTTCCTTCTGAAACCACAGACAATACCAATAACCGTCAGCGCAAGCGCAATCGCAAAGGAGATTGTTGCAGGCAGGTCACCTCCCATGAACATCAGCATCGTTTCACGTTCAAGGCTCAGCAGATACCATACGCCAAAACAGACATTCAGGCAGGTAAACCAGCTGAAAACAGACATGCCAATCTTCAAAGCGTGCTCGGCAAGGTCCGGGTCTGCTGCCGCCCGAAACCTGCCGATGGTCGCGGTAAACAGTCCCCCGACGGCGAGTGCGCCGAAAACCATATGAAGGTATCGGGGAAGAAACTGCGTATTAGCCGAGACCAGGTAATCTCCGGACATGTGTTCGAAATATTCACCAAAGTCGGCAGGCAGGGTCATCAGAAGCATATTGTTTGAAAAAAAGTAAGCGATTACAATCAGCAAACAAAATGTCATGCCCCCCACCCAGACTCCCATACGGCCAAGCCGGGTGTATCTGAAATCGTAGAGATAGGCACCGTAATAGGCGACAAGTAAAATGGGAATAACCATTATCCAGAACGATCCCATCAGGATAGCGCTGGTATAGACAAACTGTCCATACAGTACCTGGAGAAAGAGAAACGGGGCAACACCAAGATTAACGACCAGGGCTATGGCCAGTGGCAGGGCGATCGCTATTCGATGAGCAAGACGATTCCTGACATCACCGCCAAGGGCCTGCTGGGAAATGCCGATCCCCAGCCCCCCGAGCATCGCATTCATGGCCAGCAGGTGCAGTGGAAACGTCAGCAGGAGTAAAAACTGAAACCAGCCCCAGGCAACGGGAATGGTGTCAGGTGAAGGGATATAAACAGGTTCCATTATATTTCTCCCTTGATTTTGTCGATATATTCAGTCAACGTGTCTTTTTCAGCAGCAGTCCCGTCGAAGGGAGCCATCTCATCAGACAGTGTCTCCAGCTTATCCAAGGCCGCCCGGAATACCCCGCTGCCCCACTCCGAGACAACTGCAGCCAGGTCTTCGGCCACGTGACAGGCTGAGCAGTTCGCCTCAAACAGCTCTTCGCCGTCTGCTCCGCTCGCAGCCGCTTCTCCACTTCCGAGTTCATTGTTGAGAGAGAAGAGATACCGGGAAAGCATCTCAAACTCTGCTTCACTGCCGTCAAAAGGCGTCATCTCATCAGAAAGCTCATCAAGTGTTGCCAGCAGCCCGATAAGCTCTTCCTGGCCGTTCCCCTCCAGTGCCGGCACGAGGTCAGCAGCATCATGACAGGCCGCACAATTTGTTTCAAAAAGCTGTTCTCCGCTGCCCTGCGCCTTTACCGTGACAATCTCTTTGCCATGCAGCCCGCCGGCGATATAGGCTGCCAGAGCATCAACTTCCTCTTCTGTTCCTGCAAACGGCGGCATGAAATAGCGGACCTGGTGAATTTTACTGATATAGGAACGCAGGGCGGCGTAGCTCATTCCGGCTGTCCTGGAAACAATATCATTATTAAAGCCGGCAATCGTGTGACAGGCATAACATTGATGAATAAATAGCTCCTTCCCACCCTCGATCCTATTCTCAGCGGAAAGATCTCTGGTCTGCACCCATGTTGCTGATTTGAGAAAACCCTGGCGGGAGATCTCCGCCAGGTGATCTTTGATGATCATGTTTGAATAGATCAGCTCGTTTATCGCGTAGGGCCTGCGGGCCGCCTCACGGGTCCATTCAAACGACCCGAAATAAACGAGCCCGGAGAGCATCACCGCGGCCGCAACCCATTTTCTATTCAATGATGGGCGGTAAATCGTGGTGGCTAAAATAACAACCAGCAACACCAGCAACGACGACACTCCCCATACCAGCATGGCAGCGATAGTCGGCGATTTTCCCAGCACGAGATTTCTGGCCTGCTCAGGAAGCACTGCCAGGTACCAGAGCCCCGAGGGTACGGTCCCAACCAGGGCAGCCAGCGAGTATTTCCCGGAAAAACGGGTCATCGCCTCGCGCGTTGGAAGATCTCTTACAAAAGCGGCTGTCAAACAACCGTATATACCGGCAAGAAAAATTGCGATAAAGGTTCGAAAGAACAGGGAAGGCAGAAAACTCGGGTTGAAAAAACCGACCCAGAAGTCAGGCTTGTCAAGCCATGCCCCCGGCGTCAGCATAAAACCGATGATGCCGTTAATGAGAAAAAGAGACATCCAGGCACTGATAAAATAGACCCAGCCGATTTTCAGATGGGTAGACGAATCCATTCTGCCGAACATGTAGAAGTAGATAAAAGCAGCTGTTATTTCAACCAGGAAAAAGACCCATTCTGCAGCCCAGCCAAAAACAAAGGTGTGGATCAAAAAAGACGTTGCCGCGGGGTTGACCAGGGAAATGATGAACCAGATGCCGACCCCGGTAATTGAGCCGAACACCACAGTTACCAATAAAAAAAACCTGGCATGTTTCCTGGTGAATTCAAGTATCTCATCGCTCTTTTCCCTGAGACCCTTTTTTTCTGCATAAATCAGGTAAAGACCTCCACCCACGGCAAAATGGGAAACAAAAACATGCAGGATGGCAATAATTGCAACGAGAATTCCGCCACCGATGTCCGGCAAATACCACACGGGATAATTCATAGGTTCTCCTTCAATTAAAAATCGTATCGGAAGGCAAGAAAATACCAACTATGAGAATCATTTTCAATTGTGACAAAGTCGTATGATGCCAGGATCACCGGTAAAAAGAAGAATAGGTCCTCCGGATGGTGAGAAAGCAATTGGTTCCCGGTATTAGCGGGAAAAGAAGCGGGAAAGCAGAAGGAGCAGCAACAGGTACAGCCCACTCAGAAAGAGAGGACAAAAGAGCTGGCTGGGGAGAGAGGAAGGGGGCGCATAGCCCCCTTGACTATTGACGCTCAGCTTGGACGCTGTTTTTCAGAATGCCGATATTTTCAATTTCAATTTCGATGACGTCACCCGGTACAAGCGGGCCCACGCCATCGGGGGTACCGGTAGCGATCACATCGCCCGCTTCCAGGGTAAAGTTTTTTGAGATAAAAGCAATCATCTGGGGAATGCTGAAGATCATATTGCTGGTATTTGATTCCTGGACAGTCTTTCCGTTCAGGCGACTGCTGATTGACAGGTTCTGGGGATCACCGATCTCACTACTCAGGACAATCCGGG
Source organism: uncultured delta proteobacterium (assembly GCA_963696725.1). Lineage (GTDB taxonomy): Bacteria > Desulfobacterota > Desulfobulbia > Desulfobulbales > Desulfocapsaceae > MADRE3. Next base: position 195,327 of record CAVOLI010000006.1, on the reverse strand, counting down.
GGCCGACCGGTCCGAAGGTATCAAGGGACTTTCCCCGAAACCAGCCGGCTTTATCATGCTTCTGGAAATTCCGCTGGCTGACATCATTGAAACAGGTATATCCCATAACATGATCAAGAGCGTCGACCTCGCTGATATTTTTGCCTTTTTTACCGATAATCAACGCCAGTTCACCCTCAAAGTCCGTCCTGCAGGTCCTGAAACCATAGTCATCGAGAAACGCAGGAATAACAATCGGTTCCCCGGAACCGACGAGCGTGTTCAACGTTTTCGGGAATAGAATCGGTTCCCGCGGCGCCTCCTCTTTGAATCGCTCCGGCTCCGCCAGGGCACTTTCTTTTATGTGTTTCCAGTAATTGAGTCCCAAGCAGATAATTTTCTGAGGTTTGAGCTGATACTGTTTCCCATTACTCATCGGTAAGGTGACGGTCATGATGATCTCCGAAGTTTTTTTACGATCAATCTTGCATTTAAGGGAACTATAACAGAAGAATTGTGGTTAATATAGAGAAAACACGTGCTCCTGATCACCACTATTCACAATCTAACAATAGAGTTAACCAACTGTTTTTATTTTACAATAAACCGAGAGGAAACATCCCGCCATGAAAAAAATCATCTTACTGTCACTGATTATTCTCGTCACAGTCGTTGCCTCCGCGACCTCTGCAGAAGAGTTGAACTACAACCTCGTCAATCTTTTTGGGGCAGCTGAAAAGGTTATAGATAATGACCTTCTGGCAGTAACGATGCAAAGCAGCGCAGATGCTGCTTCCGCCCAGGAAGCGGCAAAAATTGTGAACCAGGAAATGAGCTGGGCCCTGAGTCTCGTCAAAGACATCACCGTCATCAGGAAACAGACCATAAACTATCAGACCCGGCCCAGATACCAGAACAAGGTGATTATCGGCTGGTCGGTAAGCCAACAGCTCCAGCTTGAAAGTGAAGAAATTGACGGGTTGTCACAGATCGTCGGCAGGCTCCAGGAAAAGCTGCAGGTCATTTCAATGAATTTCAAGGTAAGTCCCAACCAGAAAAAAGTTGCCACCGAAAAACTGATTACCGAAGCGCTTGCCGCATTTGAAAAAAAAGCCAGTCTTGTTTCGCAGGCTCTGAGGGCAAAAGACTTTCGAATCGTCACCCTGAACATTGCTGAAAACGCTCCGGCAATTCCGCTTCAGCGAGGCTACGGGATCGAAGCCATGGCCATGGCCTCAGCTGATGCTGTGCAGCTTGAAGCCGGAGAATCAACTATTGTCGTGCGGGTCGACGGCACCATTCAACTCATTTTTTAATTTTCTGCACAGGTAGAATTGAGCACCCCCTAGCGCATTCCGGACATCCGGGCGCCATTTTCCGGACATCCGGAAAACACCTCCGGATCGACCCTGATAATACCATGGTAAAATATTGTTATTACAGCATTTTATTAGTTCAATTGACGTTTATTCTTGCACGTTTATTGCAAGGTAAAAAGTACAGCTTCTCAGGCTTCTTTTCTCCGAAACAGATGATTCATCGGCAGATGTGCCGGGAGAGCCATATTCTGCGCTAACGGTCACTGGATTGTTCTCCCCGAAAGGAGGTGGCAACATGATCGGTAAAGACAAATTGCTACATTTCAAGAAGATGTGGACCTGGCTCAGCGGTCATCCGGCACATGACCGGGAATATTTCCTCAAGCACGTCGCAAAAATAGATCCCCCATGGCTGCGCAGCTGTCCGCTTGCCAACAAAGAATCAGAGGACTGCGATGGCTGTATTGCAATCTGGCAATCAGAAAACGGCTCACTTTGCACGGATCCTGATGCCCCGATTTCTAAATGGCAGGCCACCAGCAGACACCACCCCGACTTCCGCTCCTATTATGCAAGCCAGGTTGTTGTTCTGGCGATGAAAGCCATCCACGGGCGTGGCTATGATGTCAGGGGCCCGGAGATATTTGGCAGAGACTATATCCACAGTCAGCTGCAGACCTGAGACCGCATCGAAACAGCCATCTTCAAACATACGGCGCTCCGGACAAAATCGTCTGAGCGCCGTATCCCGACGCATTTCCTGATTTCCGGACATCCGCTCCAGAGCCGCCGGCCAACAAACCCTTGCGACCACACCGTGGTATGATTATCGTTGTTCGGTAACCTCATTTTAAACTCTACAGAACTCACAGCCCTATGTATGCGATTAGTGAAAATAGCCCCCTTGCCGAACTGCATTTTGACAATTCCTTTATAAAAGAGCTCCCGGGTGACCCAAACCAGGAGAACCACCGTCGCCAGGTGAACCATGCCTGCTACTCGCTGGTCAACCCAACGCCGGTATCCGGGCCGACACTTGCCGCTTTTTCAAAAGAAGCTGCTGCCCTGCTCGATTTTTCGGAAACCTTCTGCCGAGCACCCGAATTCACCGAAATATTTTCCGGAAACAAGGTCCCTCCCGAACTGAAACCCTTTGCCATGTGCTATGGAGGACACCAGTTTGGAAACTGGGCGGGACAGCTTGGAGACGGCCGGGCAATTAATCTTGGCGAGCTTGTCAACAGCTCGGGCGAACGCTGGATGCTGCAGCTGAAAGGGGCGGGGCCCACCCCTTATTCAAGGACAGCAGACGGCCTCGCCGTTCTCCGCTCCTCCCTGCGGGAATTCCTTTGCAGTGAGGCAATGCACCACCTCGGTATTCCAACCACACGCGCGCTGTCTCTCGTGCTGACGGGTGAAGAGGTTGTCCGTGACATGTTTTACAACGGAAATCCCAAAGCTGAACCAGGAGCTGTGGTCTGCAGGATATCGCCATCCTTTACCCGCTTCGGAAACTTTGAAATCCTGGCCGCCAGAAACGACATAGAGCTGCTCAAAAAACTTGTATCCCATACGATCAAGACAGACTTTCCCCACCTGGACCACATCCCTGCCATCGACAATTATCTCCGCTGGTTTGCAGAAGTATGCACCCGGACTGCCGTGATGATCGTTCACTGGATGAGGGTTGGCTTCGTGCATGGAGTGATGAATACAGACAATATGTCAATCCTTGGTTTGACCATTGATTACGGCCCGTATGGATGGCTGGAGGGCTACGACCCAACCTGGACCCCGAATACCACCGACGCCCAGGGACGACGCTACTGCTTCGGCAACCAGCCCTATATGGCGCAGTGGAACCTTGCCCAGCTGGCAAATGCGCTCTTTCCGCTCATCGGAGAAAGTGAACCTCTGCAGGAAGCACTGGACGAATTCAGGAAAACATTCCAGCAGAATTGGCAGCAGACACTTGCTGCCAAAATCGGGCTTCTCACCCACGAACCAGAGGATGACAAATTGATAACCGAACACCTGGAGCTCATCAGCCAGGTTGAAACCGACATGACCATTTTTTACCGATGCCTGGCTGATACAACTATGGAAGAAGATGGCAGCAGCGCAACTCTTGGGCTCTTTATGCCGGCCTTCTATAGAGAGGAAGAGCTGACGTCTGAATATGAATCACGTTTCAGTAACTGGATTTCTGCCTACAGAAACCGGCTGAAACGAAACAGACTCAGTGATGCCGAGCGGAAATCTCAAATGAACCTGATCAACCCCAAGTATGTCTTCAGAAACTACCTGGCGCAACTCGCTATAGACAATGCCGAGCAGGGTGATTTCTCAAAAATTGATGATCTTCTGGAGACATTCCGCAGACCCTACGACGAGCAGCCGGAGCGCGAGCCGTTTGCCGCCAGGCGTCCTGAGTGGGCCCGGAACAAGCCGGGCTGCTCCATGCTTTCATGCAGTTCGTGATATGCCTTTTTGCTCTAGAGAATTAAGGCGACAGAGAGTGAAAAAAAAGACAGGACCGTTGACACGACAATCGTCGCTGAAGCAAGTTCAGTATCACTGTTAAGCTGGGAAGACAGGACATACAAGGCAGTTGATGTCGGCAGACAGAAGAAAATCATCCCCACCCTGAACTCCATCCCTTCCACCCCCATCAGTCTGTAGACAAGGTATCCTGCTGCGGGCAGTACCGCGAGCTTGCAGAGAGCCGCAAGCAGTGAAAGATTAAAGTTTCGGGACATTCCCTGGAAGGTAAGCGCACCGCCTATCGAGATAAGGGCAAGGGGCAGCGTCACCATCGACATCATCTGCAGTCCGTTATTGATGAATGTTGGAAAGGAATTGAAGATCCTGGCATATATCAAGCCAAGAAGGCAGCCGATAATCAGTGGATTTGCAACAAGAGAGCGCAGGACAATAATGCTTTTTCTCCCGGATCCCAGTTTTTCTTCGGCAAACCAGATCAGCGTCCAAACGGCGCACACATTTATTATCGGAATGACGATCGCTATCAGGATACCGAAATAGGCAATCCCGGTTTCGCCCAGACTGTTCAGAATAACAGCTACACCGATATAGGTGTTGAACCGATAACAGCTCTGGGCAAACGACCCTGCCTGAAAAGAAGTGACAGGGCCAAAAAGGATAACGACAAGACTGAGAATAATGACGATTCCAAGTGCCAGCAGCGTTGCCGAAATAAAGACCACATCAAAGCCTGCGGCTTGAGAGGAGCCGCCTATTTTCCAGAACAGCAGGACAGGGAAAAAAATATAGTAGATCAGTTTGTCGGAGGTATTCAGGTAAGCTTTACCGGTATAACCAAAGTGATGAAGCAGTTTGCCAAGGCATATAAGCAAAAATATGGGGAAAAGGGCGTTCAGGGTGATCACGTCGCATTACCTGATTTTGAAAATAGTATCGTCTCAACTAACCTTGTTCGACAGCGAACCAGCACATTAACATCTTTCCCGCCGCCAATATTTTTTTACCCGTGAAAGAGATAGCCTGGAATCTAGAAATAAACGCAGCGGTATCTGATTCCAAGAATAGTAGTCAATAACAGTATCAGAGAGAAAAACGCAATGAACAAACATGTCATAGTCGGCAATGTTGCCCCTATCCTTCTTTTTTCACTGCCGGCAGCCGGGACAATTGTCGCCGGCACCGACATGACAGCATCCAGGAACATCTTTGTCGGAACCTGGGCCAGTCTCATAAATGAAGAATATATAAGGCTGACACCGACAAACTACTACCGCATCTACGTCATGAAGACGACCACGTTGAACTTTTCGGCGAAATCCTTTCCGCAGATGAAGCGTCCAGCCATTTTGTCTACAGGCTGTCGCGAGTAGTCAAGAATGGGCAGGAAGTTGATGTCAGCAGCAAAAAACGCTCTGTGGCGCACCAGATTCACGAGCCAATATTCAGACACGAATCTGGAGTCTCATTCAGGTGCAGCATAGGGCTTGTAGTCCGTATACCCCTGCGCACCGGGCGTGTACCAATGGGTCATATCTTCACTCGGATTAAGCGGCCAGCCATTCTTGAAACGCTCGACGAGGTCAGGGTTGGAAATATATGGCCTGCCATAGGCCACCAGGTCTGCCAGCCCCTTCTCCACCCGTTTCATGCCGTCTTCCGGGGTGTAACCGCAATTGCCCATGATGAAACCGTCGTATATCGAGCGGAACTCTGCCAGGTCCATGGGTTCTCCCTGTTCATGAAAACCGAACCCCAGCCCGTCCATTATGTGCAGATAGCCGAGATTGAAACCATTGAGTTCACCGGCAACATAGCGGTAGGTCTCCCTGAAATCAGGGCTGCCCATATCGTTGAATACACCGTTTGGTGAAAGGCGAACGGCAACACGCATTGACGGCCACACCGTTAATACAGCCTCCAAAACTTCTCTCAGGAAGCGAAACCTGTTTTCCACACTCCCGCCATACCCGTCGGTACGAAGATTGGTACTGGAGTCAAGAAACTGGTTGATCAGGTAGCCGTTCGCCGCATGCACCTCCACACCAGAAAAACCTGCTTTTCTGGCATTTTCTGCCGCCCTGCGGTAATCGTCTACCGTTGCGGGAATTTCTTCCTCGGTTAACGGCCGGGGTACTTCGTATTGTTTTTTCCCGAATGGTGTGTGAATCATATCACCATTGAGCTTTACTGCAGAGGCGGAAACAGGCAATCTCCCATTGTGAAAATCGCTGTGCGACGCCCTGCCGCAATGCCAGAGCTGAAGGAATATCGGTGTTCCCGCCGGGGTGACTTTTTCGGTTACTCTCTTCCAGCCTTCCACCATCGCTTCATTGTAGATTCCAGGGGACCCAACCCAGCCGTTACCCTGCTCAGAGATGACCGTCGCCTCCGTGACCAGTAACCCGGCAGAGGCCCGCTGATAGTAGTATTGCACCATCAACTCATTGGCAACACGGCTATCACCGGCACGCCCTCTGGTCATCGGCGCCATTGCCATTCTATTTTTCAGGACAATATCACCCATTGATAATGGGTCGAAGATCGTTGTCATTATCTTTTACCTCTCTGTTTATTATTTATCGGGAGCCTGCCCATAATCTGACAGTATGATCACTCAAGAACCAAAAACAAGGTAATCGCACCTTGTTTTATAGCGAGACGGATCGAAGACAGCCGGGAGCTGTTATTGGGCAATTTTTTGATAATGGAACCATTTCCCGGCTGATTGTCAATTTTCTTTACCAGAAACAAGGTGATCACTGAAGGCACTTCCGGCTGCTCAGAAGAAAATTCGTCCTCTTCCTGGAAGTAACTTTACCGGGAGTAATAAAGCTTGTTATCCTGCCAAACTACTATGTGATATTGAAAAATTACTGTTGACTTTCCCCGGATGACCGAATAAATAAATCCCCTATATATTACATAGCGCAAAAAGTCCGTCAGCATCTGGATTTTTGTAAATTTGTCAGTTCTGCCCAGAACACAACGTAACCAAGAATACGACTATGAAGTTTGTCGGCGGCTATGACATACCCCTTGAAGGTAAACCCTCTGCTGAAACGGGTAAGCTACCGGATCCCGAGGTTCTTCACCTTCCCCTTTTTTCACGCAGTTTTGATTTCACTGCGTTACAGGTCGAAAACGGCGAATCAGTGACAGAAGGGCAGATTCTTGCCACAGATCCTGAGAACTATTTCGTCCCCCTCCTGGCGCCAGTGAACGGCACCGTTAACCTAGATGCTGTCGAGAACCACATCACGCTGGAAGGCCTTTCCTCTGCAGCCACTGGTTCTTCCGCCGCAGAAGAGACGGAATCCGGCAGTCAGGCGCAGAAGCTTCTGCGGCTCGGTGTCTGGTCTTTTGTAACTGAGCTGGGCAGGGGCTTGATGCCCGATCCGTCAGCAACTCCTGAGGCCCTGGTCATCGCGCCTGCACGTCAGGAACCGTTTTACCCTGACCCGGAGGTGTTCCTGGCGGGAAAAATGGAATCCTTTCATGCCGGCCTCAAGCAGCTCCGCAGGCTCTTCGACGGTGTAAGAATCTATATTGCCCTGCCCCAGGCCATTTCAGGCATCAAAGCGCAACTGGAAGCAATAGCGAAGGGGCAAACAGACTGGCTGCAACTGGTCGAAGTGGAAGACAGGTATCCCAGTGAACATCCGGTTCTCGTTGCAAGGATGCTCGGACTTAACCTTGATTCGGTCTGGACAATCGAACCGCAGGCAGTGGCGGCGGTGGACCAGGCATTGAACCACAACAGGGCCTATCTGACCCGTCATGTCGCCGTCGGCGGACCGGTGATTGCAAATCCGTGCCATTTCCAGGTGCCGATCGGTTATCCTCTCTCATCTCTGGTCGCAGCAGATGCTGACGACATATCGTTGCGGGTTCTTGACGGCGGTGTGTTGACAGGCAGGATCATTGGCCCGGAGCAGAAAGGCCTTGACATGGAGAGTGTGGCACTCACCTGCCTGGAGGAGAACACGAAACGCGAAGTGCTGGCTTTTGCCCAGGCCGGGCTTGCTAAACACTCCTACACCAGCACCTTTGCCAGTGTGTTCAAACCCCTGTTCCGGGAGAAATATACAACGGCACTGCGCGGTGAGGTCCGTCCCTGCATATCATGCGGTTACTGTGAAGATGTCTGCCCGGCTGAACTCATGCCCCATCTCATTTACCGTTGTCTGAGCAAGGATAGACTCGAGGATGCCATTCGGGTTGGCCTTGAAAAGTGTGTTGAATGCGGGTTGTGCTCATTCGTATGTCTTTCCAAAATTGAGCATCTCAAAGTATTCAGGGAAGAAAGGAGAAAATGTGAGGATGAAAAGGACTCGAGGGAATAGAAATGAAATGGCTTCATAATATATTTGACTCGTTCCGGCCAAATTTTGAGGGGAGAGGCAGATTTGCACCGTTGAAACCCCTCTTCGAGGCCATTGAGTTTATCTTTTTGCTTCCCTCAGCCAGAACGGCAAACGCACCTCATGTGCGTGACCCGATGGATCTGAAGCGCTATATGTCCATCGTCATAGTAGCCCTTTTGCCAAGCATTATCTCAGCCGTCTACTTTTTCGGTCCCAGAGTTTTGCTGATGATTCTGGTATCGTATGCCGTGGGCGGAATTGTGGAAGTAATTTTCGCTGTTGTCAGAAAAACGGAAGTGCACGAAGGTTTTTTTGTTACCGGCATGCTCTTTCCCCTTATTCTTCCTCCCGCTACCCCACTCTGGGTTGTGGCAGTTGGTATCGCTTTTGGCGTTTTCTTTGGTAAAGAGGTTTTTGGCGGCACAGGTCATAATATTTTCAACCCTGCCCTGGTTGGTAGACTCTTCGTAACAATCTGCTTTCCGACGATTCTCACAAGCGGCTGGACTGCTCCCGGTGCATGGCGCGGTGCGGCTGATGCCGTTAGCCAGGCAACCCCGATGGCAATGGCGAAAACCCAGGGAATCCTGACGTCTTCCGGGGATTTGCTGTTGGGAACGTTTTCAGGAAGTGTCGGCGAAACCTTTCACCTTGGGATTATTATTGGTGGCGTTTTCCTGATGCTCACAAGAGTCAGTAACTGGCGGGTTCCTGTCTCGCTTCTTAGTTCGGTCTTTGTGTTTGCTTTTGTGGGGACGATCATTGGCGGCTTGTTTGGTGCAGGCGAGGAAACAAAAGCATTTGGTGGGCTAATTTCCCAGGCGTGGAGTTTCAGTATTTTCCATTTGTTAGCCGGCAGTCTTCTCTTTGGTGCCATGTATATGGTGACTGACCCCGTTACATCACCGGTAACCAATGAAGGTAAGTGGATATTTGGCATCCTCTGCGGTCTGCTCACTCTGCTGATTCGCGTATATTCAGGGTATGTTGAAGGTGTCATGTTCGCCATTGTCATCATGAATTCAGTCACACCTATGATTGACCATGTTGTTTTATCGTTCAAGTTTAAAAATGCTGAGGCCTGATGAGGAGGTTTTCGATCATCATTAACAACTTCTATGGAGAAAAAGTGTGATAGATAAATTAAAGATGATTGGCTTTGTCCTCGTGTTCGGTGTTTTCTGGGCCACAGCGCTCGTGGCCGTCGATACCTGGACCTCTCCTAGAATAGAGAAGTACCTGCTCGAGAAAAAACAGAAAAAAGTCCTTGAGGCGCTGGTTATTCCGTACGAGATTGAAACGCTCGAACAAATTTTCACCACAAACGTCACCCCTGAAGAATTTGACGGTAAAACCATCTATAAAGCCGAGGACGGCAGTATCGCCTTTGAATTCACCGGAGCGGGATCTCAGGGGCCGGTCCGGGGAGTAATGGCACTATCAGCAGATCTGCAGGCCATCAAAGGGCTCGCCATTATTCAGCAGAGTGAAACGCCGGGACTCGGAAGCCGGGTTCTGGAATCGCAGAACCTCGCAAATTTCCAGAATAAAAAAATTGTTCCTGAGTTGCTGATTGTACCTGCCGGTACCGCTGCAGGAGACAATGAGGTGGATGCCATTACCGGGGCAACGCTGACCTGTGTTGCACTTGAGAGAATTATTAACAAGAACGCTAAACAAGCCACAGCACTGATTGGTCAATAGAAAATGAATCTCAAGACACTATTCGGCAAAAAGGGCGCAAAAACGATCAAGAACGCCATCTGGCGTGAGCATCCGATATCTTCTGCCACGCTCGGTATATGTTCCGCCCTTGCCATATCGAACAAGGTTGAGAACGCTCTGGCGATGAGTGCCGGTGTTATTTTCGTGCTGCTCCTGACGGCAGTGATTATCTCCACCCTGAGAAAACTTATCCCGTCCAGGGTTCGCATAATCATCTACATGATCACAATCGCGGCGGGCGTTACGATTGTCGATCTTGCTCTTCTCGCGTTTTTCCCCACGATCAGTGAGGCAATGGGCCCCTATGTTCCTCTGATTATCACCAATTGTATCATCATGGGAAGAGCAGAGGCCTTTTTTGTTCAGAACCCTCCGAAGCTCGCTGTGATCGACGCATTGGCAAACGGTTTCGCCTATATGTACACGCTGATGGCAATCGCGATATTCAGGGAAGTATTTGGGTTCGGAACCATACTGGGAATTCGCGTTACCCCTGCTGACTGGGTCGACTGGGTGGTGCTTGCCGCTCCGGCCGGAGCTTTCTTTGTCCTTGGTGTATTCCTGTGGATAGTCAGGACATGGGCGGGGGTTGAGCCGCCGACGAGCAGCTGATGGTAACATCGGCAAAATTAAAATCTCGAATCGAGGAAAGGCAATACCATGGGTGAGACTTCACTATTGTCGATATTTTTCACGGCACTTCTGATCCAGAACGTCGCGCTTTACTATCTCCTGGGCATGTGTCCATTTGTTGCACTGTCCCGTAGCCTGAAGACAGCAATCGGCATGGGAGCAGCGGTCATCTTTGTTGTAACACTGACCTCATCTGCAAACTGGGCCATGTACCAGCTGCTTGAGAAGACCGGCAGCCAGATAATCCAGTATATCGTTTTTATTATTGTTATCGCCGCCTGTGTTCAGTTGGTGGAAATGATCATGGAACGGTTTTTCCCCGCCCTCCAGGCCTCATTCGGTATTTTCCTGCCCCTGATCACGGTAAACTGTACGGTCCTCTTCATTTCTCTCAAGGTAACTACTGTCGAGGGGTTATCTTATATCCCAACCGTGGTATACTCCGTTTCCGCGGCCATTGGATTCTGGCTGGCAATGGTCCTGGTCGCTGCTATCTATGAAAAACTGGAACTGATAGGAAATGTCCCAAAAGGGCTTCAGGGCCCGGGAATAATTATGATTATTACCGGAATCATGGCCCTGGCTTTTATGGGTTTCAGTGGCATGGTGTAAGAGCGTACAGTGATTATAATGAAGACAATGCTATTTAGAATTTCAAAACCAATAAAACCCATGGGAGTTCCTGCGCGATGATATTAGAGACGCTTCTTCCTGTCGGGATCATTAGCGCAATACTATTGACCCTCACCATAATACTTTTAATTGCCGACAAGTATCTCGTATCGTACGGGGATTGCAAAGTCTCGGTCGAAAAAGAAGACGGAAAGGATGAATTTGTCGTACAAGGCGGCAGCACCCTGCTCTCAATTCTGATCGACCAGGGCATGGAGATCCCGGCATCATGCGGCGGCAGGGGCAGCTGCGGATTTTGTAAGCTGAATGTCAAAAGCGGCGGCGGCGATATTCTGCCAACCGAAGAGATGTTTATCAGCAAGGAGGAAAAAAAGACGGGAACGCGCCTTGCCTGCCAGGTCAAGGTCAAGAATGACATTGAGCTTTATGTACCTGATCTGCTGAGCACGGTAAAGGGCATGGCCGAGTCCAAAAGCTTTGACACCCGGTCAAAATGGACCTTTGCCGTAGATGGTATCGTGCAGGTGGAAGAAGAAAAGAAAAAGGCCAAGCTGGATCGTGAAAGCAGAAGGAAGGTTCTGGACATTATCGATGAGAACAGGAATACACCTGGACCGGTTATGCCGATTCTTCACGGCATCAATGGAGCTTTCAACTACCTGCCGGAAGCCGCACTTCGTGAAATATCCAAGGAACTTGATATCCCGCTGAGCACAATTTTCAGGATAGCCACGTTCTATAATGCATTCAGTCTCACTCCCGTCGGCAAACACAAAATTACAATCTGCACCGGAACAGCGTGCCACGTCAAAGGTGCTGGAGGAATTCTCGAAACGTTTGAGCCCGAGCTGAAGATCAAGAGTGGCGAAACCACCCCGGATGGTTTGTTTACCATCGAGGAGGTCAGGTGCATAGGCTGTTGCGGCCTGGCGCCTGTGCTGACCGTTAATGAAGACGTACATGGACTGATGACCAAAAAGAAAGTCCCTGAACTGATTAAACAGTACAGGGGATAATCGCATCCCGGGGAACCGAATAGACGACAGGACTCATGAAGCAGGATAATATCATAAACAAACAGAAACTCAATATCGAAGACCTTGAGACAATTACCCGGAGGGTAAATAAATCCTCTCTACTGAGTGAAGGCGCGGGTAAGGCCAAGGTAACCGTCCATATGGGAACCTGCGGAATAGCTGCCGGTGCGGCCAAGGTAATGAAGGCCCTCAAGGCGGATTTCGAGCAGAATAACATCCAGGATGTTATTCTGACGACCTCTGGTTGTGCGGGCATGTGCTGCCTTGAACCGATGATGACCGTTGAGCTGAAGGGTGAAGCGCCGGTGAAGTATGTCAGCTTAACAGATGAGAAGGCCCTGCAGATTTTAAACGAGCATGTTCTGGACGGCAAAGTCGTTGCAGAGTTTTCCTTGGGCAAGGGCTACGAGAGAATTAATGGTGAGGAAATTCGCGTTCAAGTCGCTGTCGAGAAGGATTCAGAAGAAGAACAGATTATTCCGGATCTGCTCGATGTCGGTTTTTTTGGTCACCAAACCCTGATTGCCCTTAAAAACAGGGGCATGATTGACCCCGAGAAAATAGACGAATATATTGCCAGAGGCGGTTACTCCGCTCTCGCCAAGGCATTGACGAAGATGTCGCCCGAAGATATTGTCAATGAGGTTACCGTTTCAGGGTTGCGGGGACGCGGCGGCGGTGGTTTTCCAACCGGCAGAAAATGGGCATCGGCAGCAAAGGCCACAGGCTACCCGAAGTACATAATCTGCAATGCTGATGAAGGAGACCCCGGTGCCTATATGGACAGGAGTATCATCGAGTCTGATCCTCACTCAGTTCTCGAAGGCATGGCGCTGTCAGGCTTTGGCGTTGGATCGACGGAGGGATACGTCTATATCAGGGCGGAATATCCGCTCGCCACCTCAATTCTCAGAACAGCGATTAAACAGGCCCGAGAGTATGGTCTGCTGGGCGAGAATATATTCGGAACTGATTTTTCCTTTGACATATTCATCAAGCAGGGCGCCGGCGCCTTTGTCTGTGGAGAGTCAAGTGCCTTGCGGGCGTCGATCGAAGGTCTTCCCGGAGAACCAACGGTTAAATATGATCACGCGACCGACAAGGGCTTGTGGGAAAAGCCGACGGTCCTCAACAATGTTGAGACTTTTGCTAATGTACCTCCAATAATAGACAAAGGCGGGAACTGGTACGCCTCCATGGGTACCGAAACCAGCAAGGGTACAAAAGTTTTCTCACTTGTTGGCAACATTGTCAATACCGGCCTGATTGAGGTCGAGATGGGCACTACCCTCCGACAGATTATTTACGATATCGGCGGAGGAATCCCGGACGGTAAAAAATTCAAGGCCGTCCAAACCGGGGGCCCCTCCGGCGGATGTTTGCCGGCTGATAAGCTTGACATGCCGGTTGATTTTGATCAGCTTAAAGAGGCAGGATCCATCATGGGTTCCGGCGGCATGATCGTCATGGATGAAGGAACATGCATCGTCAACGTGGCCAAGTACTTCATAGAATTCTGCAACGATGAATCATGCGGCAAGTGCGTATCATGCCGTGACGGATCAGCTGCTCTTCTTGAAATCCTTGAACGGATAAGCGATGGTAATGGCAGAGAGGACGATATTCAGCTGATGAAAGATCTCTGCGAGGCCATTACGGACGCCTCCTTATGCGGACTTGGCACCTCGTTAGCAAACCCCGTTCTGAGTACGCTTCAGTATTTTGAGGACGAATACCTTGTTCATATCAAGGATAAAAATTGTCCGGCTAAAGTCTGCAAGCCGCTGTTTCAATACAAGGTTAACGCTGAAAACTGCAAGATGTGCGGCCTGTGCTTTAAAAATTGCCCTGCTGATGCTGTTATATGGAAAAAGAAGGAAGTGGCGGAGATCATACAGGACAAGTGTATCAAATGCGGTATTTGCAAGGAAGTATGTAAGTTCGATTCCGTAGACTAATTTGGGAAGGATAGTTACATGATAAAGTTCACGCTTAACGGCACCGAATACGAGGTACATAAAGGCACAACCATTCTCCAGGTCGCCCGTAAAGCTGGGATTAAAATACCGACACTGTGCCACCATGATGACCTTTCTCCCTACGGTGCCTGTCGCTTGTGCCTGGTCGAGGTGGTGAAACGCGGCTGGCCTTCTCTCCAGCCGGCATGTCTGTACCCGGCGCAGGAAGGGATCGAGGTCACTACCGATACCGAGCGGGTGATAAAAACCCGTAAGATCCTGCTGGAGCTCTATCTTGCCCGTTCACCCGGTTCGTACCCGATCATTGAAATCGCCCGTGAATACGGGGTAAAAACCACCCGCTTCAAGCTCAAAGAGAAAAGCGACTGCATTCTTTGCGGACTGTGCGTGCGCGCCTGCGAGGAAATATCTCAACGAAACGCCATCAGCTTCGCCCAGAGAGGCAGCAAGAGGATGATCCAGACCCCTTTTGTCGAGCTCTCTGAGACCTGCGTCGGCTGCAGGGCATGCATGGCTGTCTGCCCGACAAACACGATTATAATCGACGAAGCCGACTGATCTCTCCCATTAGCATGGCCAGCCTCTCAGCTTGTTGCGACAGCTGAGCAGCATAGATGCGCCATCGTCTGACCGGCCGCCGCTGTTGACCCTCGGCGGCCCCTGCTTTTAAAAAGTATCGTTAACCCATTCCGGTTAACAGCCCCGCCTCTTTTTTTCACCCGCTCCAGCGTGATTTACCTCACCAGGGCATCATCATTTCTCCTGATTCCGGTTTATCTCTAAATAAATCGTTTTACTCTGTGATATAATGCAGGTGTCCAAGTCACATGCAGGCTCTCCTTAACCAAAAAGAATGTAAGATGACACCCTTGATAAAAAAAAGCACCACTGCGGTTGCTCTCCTCCTCTCCATACTCCTGGCCGGCTGCAGTGCACACAGAGAATCCGTTCAGCTGCCCCCGGCAGGCTCTGTTTCCTCCGGCAGCAAAACCCTGGACAATACCTACTGGTGGAGATGCAATTTTCAGATAGTCTGGCCCGAAAAACAAGAGATCAACTGGACAATGGACCTGCTGCTCGCCCATGCCGTTGTCTCCCCTGCCCTTGAGAAATATAGAGAGGATATCAGATATTACCGTTTTCACCGGAGAGCAGCGCGCGATAGTTCAGGACATCAGTTCTCGTTTCTGTTTTACAGCACGCCGGGTACCGCCTCTCTCGTCATGTCAGACATTGCTGAAAGCAAAATGCTGCAGGCCGCCTACGACGAAAACCTTATCACAAAAGTAATAATAGATGACCCGGCTCACCCCCAGCTGCCGGGAATCGGGGATACCAGTGATCCACACTGGTCACCCGCTCTCCAGAGAAACTGGCCGTCATTTATCATGGGAACAAGTGCGTTGTGGCTCGGCCTCATCGATGAATTTATGCAGGATTCTCCCGCAAAATACACTGATATTCATCTGCTGCTCGAAAAATATCGCGAAGTTGATGTCAAAATTACAGAGACCTGGAGAACCGAGGGGCAGCATGCGCTGCTTCACCACCTGAACGCAGTTTTCGGCTACCAGCCCCTGAGCATTAGAAAATACTTAACATTTTGATTCCTGACCCATTTTGATATGCAGATTAGAAGAAAACAGACACGGCGTCCACCGGTAATGATGAAGATTGGGGCGCACCCGCCGGCAAGCCTGCTGGCCCTTCAAGCCTATTAACGTCATTCTCTCTATCAACCGATAACAGATAAATGAAAAACATCGCAAAAAAAGACCGCCGCTCAGGACTGGAGCGCAGACAAGACCATATTCCATTTTTTAAATTTCTGTTCTTCATCGGCAAACGAACAAAACTCCGCCGAAATGAAGACAGCAGGCAAATCACTGTTTTTGACACGTACCATCCCAACTTGCTGATCTCTATATTGATCGTGCTGGTTTTGAGCCTGCTGGATGCCACCTTGACCCTGATCCTGATTGAGAGAGGGGCGGTGGAACTCAACCCGATAATGAAATATTATATATCCCTTGGTCCTGCTGTTTTCGTGATGGTTAAATATGGTATTACAGCACTTGCTTTGTTGATAATACTGCTCATTCACACGATCATTTCCACCAGATACCGCATCGGGGCACTTATGCTTCCATTCTGCGGACTGGTATTTGGATCTGTCGTCATATGGGAGCTTTATCTGCTTGCCGGGTAGAGGCTCTGGCGATGACTGGTTATCTAGCTGAGGAGCTGGAGAAATTCTTCACATGTCATAACGCTTGCCTGCCTTGGAAATACTTTTTTCACCAGAACTTGATGTACTTCTTCGTCGGCGTCGGCACAAGCATCATCCAAAACTGTTATCTGATAATCGATGTCCGCCGCCCAGCGCACCACTGACAAGAACGACGCCTCCGGTTGAAATACCCATCAAGACGAGATGCTCAATACGCAAATCCTCAAGCACATTTGAGATATTTGTTGTGGAGAATGGCCCAATTCTTCGCTTTGTAACGACTATTTCATTGTCTCTGGGTAAAACTTCAGGATGAATTTCATACAGTTCCTCCCTTTCTCCAAGGTCCTCTTCCCCACTCATCTGTCTTCGATCTTTATCCCAGGGCTTGAATTCAGGCGGACCTTTCCGTGATCTCACCTCAACATAAAGAACCGGTAATCCCTTCTTGCGGCTGAAGGATAGAATTGTTTCCGGCATTTACCAGTAATTCTTTTCTTTTCTCTTCTGGTTGGCTAAAGAGCTGTCTCTTCTGGTAATCCATGATTAACACTGCTGTCCTACCAAAATCCAGGTTCAGTTCTTTGAGTCATTTTGCTTCCCTCTTGACAATGTAGTAGATAAAAAAAATTGTAATCCTTTGAAAATCGCGATCAGGCATGAATTAATGGTAAGCTATTTTGTTTTATACTTTTGACGCAACGTATTAAGGAGCCCGCCATTCATCATTACGCTTCGTTCTCTATCATTAAATCGAGTTTGGACAACAAAACTGTATTCCTGTTGATGACATTACGACTATGACCGACCCTTCGCAGCAGCTGCTGGGAAAAATTATCAATCCGCAATTCATCCTCCACTCCAACTAGATCATAGTCATCCTTGTTTTGAAAAATCAAAGGAACAACTCCAAAATTGATCAGATTCTGACGATAAATTCTGGCAAAAGATTTTGCGATAACCGCACGAAGGCCAGCATACATGGGAACCATGACCGCATGTTCCCTGGCTGATCCCTGGCCGTAGTTGTCACCGGCAACCACACACCAATCCGGTGCATATTGACCTAATCGCTGGAAAAAACCTGAGTCGACATGGTTGAAAAATAAAAGGAACAGAGTCTGGAACATTAGACCGTAAAGACAGCATTTTTGCACCACCCGGAAGAATATCATCTGTTGTTATATCGTCGCCCAGCATTAAAGCAACTTTTACCTTGAGGCAAACTTCAGGTGGGTTGGCCAAGGGAATCGGTTTAATATTCGGACCTTTTACAACCGTGATCGTTTCAGGATTCTCCGATGGTGGCAGAAAAAGATCAGGTAAGTCCGCTACCGTCCTGGGAGATTTGATCACCAGCGGTTTACCGAAGTCCCTGGGATCAGTAATTACACCTGTTAGAGCGGAAACAGAAGCAACCTCGACACTGCTCAGGTACGAGCGCGCTCCAATTGTTCCACATCTTCCCCTGAAATTACGATTGTGAGAACGTAACGTATTGGAATTCGATTCAGGAGACTGTCCAATCCCATTGCAGGGACCACAGGACGGCTCCAGTATTCGAGCTCCAGATTTTATCAGTGATTGCAGGTCATTGCTTTCAGCAATGGAAGCCAAGGTACGGCGTGATCCAGGAGAAATGACCAGTACTGTATCAGGGTGGACGGATCTGTCTTTCAATAGTCGGGCTGCAACAGCCAGATCTTTGAACGAAGAGTTGGTGCAGCTGCCTATGCATATCTGCTGAACGGGCGTACCTTTGACCCGGCTCACCGGTTTAACGTTATCAGGGCTGTCTGGAAGCGCCACCATTGGTTCCAGCTCCGATAAATGTATCGCTATCGTCTTTTGGTAAGAACCACCGTTATCGGGTTTCCATTGAGAATAGTCTTCTTCTCGGCCGAATCGTTTTAAAAACTCCAGGGAACGATCGTCTGAGGGAAATAGTGAACTGCTGGCCCCAGTCTCTGCTCCCATATTGCAGATCGTCGCACGATCGTCTACAGAAAGATGCTGAACGCCGGGACCGAAATATTCCAGGATGCAGCCAACGCCGCCTTTTACCGAAATCTGCCCTAACAGGTACAGAATCACATCTTTACCGGATGTCCACGGCGGTAGAGATCCCGTCAGATGCACACCAATTACTCCGGGACGCGGCATATAATAAGGTTCACCTGCCAGGACTGAGGCAACATCCAGTCCTCCGGCTCCTAATCCAAGGCAGGCAAGGCCGCCAGCGGTAGAAGTGTGGCTGTCTGAACCAAGCAGTATCTGTCCGGGTTTGGTAAAATTTTCCAGATGAACCTGGTGGCAGATGCCATTTCCCGGTCTGGAATATATTGCGCCAAGTTTTGCCGCCATATCTTTTAGATATTTGTGATCATCTGGATTGAAGTACCCGACCTGGAGCGTATTATGATCAATATACACAACGGTAAACGGCTTGATCCGTGCAATATCCATGGCCTCCAGTTGAAGAAAGACTGATGTAGCGGTCCCATCATGGGTAAGCACCTGATCCGGGTGTACAACCAGTGTGTCAGCGTCAATATTGATGTTATGTGCCCTACATATTTTTTCAAACAGATTCATGGCCACTCTACACTCCTGCAGTAAACAACGTGAGACTCCATATTTTTTCTCGTGCAGCCGACAGGTTTAATTTTAAAAGATGAACTTCAATTTGCAGATGCCCGCTGCTCGGCGCTATCAAACGGGGGGAGACCTATGGGCTCATTCCTGCTACAGGGAGGCATTATCCGGTCGAACCACATATCCGCATGATACCCGGGTAATAAAATCGATCCGAGATCTCCTGATCACCCTGCCAGCTCTTCAATTAACCGGTAATCACCTCGTTTATCTCCAATCTGTTCACATACGTCCAGCAGCTGATCGCCGTTTTCAACACCTCCAAATGCTGCATTTAAACGAAATTTTTCATCTATTTCCTGCCTTGAGAGCGGGGCGTCCTTACCCCCCCGTACAAATCCTTGCTCCGCCTCTTCAACGTGCCCATCCTTGTATACTAAACGGACATGTCCGGTAAAGATGTCTGGGTATGGATCGTCAGGATCAATTTCAAAATTCACCAGACCAGAAATATTCAGCAACGCCTTATCCTTAACAGATTCCTCGGTAAAGTCGTTGAGTCCCGCATGACCTCGTACAAGGCCGAGCGCTACTCCGAATGGCGTTGAGAACTTGGCAGCATAAGCATTTGGGGGATGACGCTTGAGCTCCAGTGGCTCCCATAATCGATGCACTATCCCTTCTGCGGTCTTGCAAACCACAGAAGAGAGGTTTTCAAGACTCACTCCACGATTCCGGAGCTGCACCGCACAATCAATGTACGGCTGTATCATGCTGCCGCAGGGGTAGGGTTTCAGTGCTATCGTTTCACTCACCCAAACATCACCCAGGTTTCTGAATAACTGGTCGCTGCGAGGCTCGATGGACGGTGCAAAAGTCCTGAACGCGCCATGAGTGCCTTCAAACACAGCTCTGGGTCCTACAAAACCAGCCTTTGCCATGTTGTAAGCTCGCAGCGCGGACTGCGCCGCCCAGCCGGGGTGCATACGTTTTGTCCAGCTGCCATCACCTAGATATTCGATAATTCCTGACGCCATGCTGCCAACAATGCCAAGAGCATTGGCAGTCACTTTCTCGTCCGCGTTGCAGGCAGTGCAAACTCCCAGAGTGGCGGCAAAAGCACCCAGCACGGCCGTCGGATGGAAGCCGGCCTTATGGACAGCTTTCGGCAGAGTCAAGGCGAGTCGGCATAGCACTTCCGCTCCGACCACCATACCCAGAACAAGCCGTTCATTCGGCAATTGGTGACTTTGAGCTGCCGCCAGCAGGGCGGGCACCATGACGCTTCCTGAATGAACAGGACCGCCTTCGAAGGTGTCATCAAAATCTTCACCATGGGCGGCCGTTCCATTGACAAGCGCGGCGCTTGATGGTGCCGCCCTGTCGGTGTGCCCGATGATGACATGATCGCCTGGTTCGACCGCCGCCTTGGTCGCCAGCACATAATCCTGATGCCGTGCCGCAAAGCACAAGCCGACAACATCAACAAGAATATCTCGATTTTTCTCAACGATTGCCTGCGGCAATTCCGAGGGCTTGATTGATGAAGCCCAGCGGGATAATCGCTGCGAGACCGTTATATCATTAAATTCATTAATCATTGTTTTTCCTCTGTCACAACTGATTCTGCAGGTTGTTTTTCCTTGATTATAAAGTTGTAGAATCGACGCCCGAGAGAGCCTGCGATGAAAATAAACGCGACAGATAACAGAGCAAGCGATATCCGGTCATCGATAAATATCCCGAGGTCATCGCCTGAAAGCACGAGAGAACGACGAAAATTGCTTTCTACGAGATAACCAAGAACCAAACCCAGAACTGCAGGCAGAAATGGAAAGCGGAACATCCGCATGAAATAACCAATCACACCGGCAGTCAACATCACCCCGAGGTCAAAGAGGCTGTTGTGAATCGAATAGATTCCAGAAAGAATCAATGCATAGATAAAGGCGCTGAGGTAGTAACGGGGGCGATTGACCAGCCAGATACAAAGCGGTAATAAGGCCATACCGATGAACAGCAGGGCTATAGCCGCTATAAACAGGCCGGCATAGAGGCTATAAACAACATCGGCAGATCGCTGAAACAGCATAGGTCCTGGCCGGATACCGTGGATGAGGAAACCACCGAGCAAAATGGCTGTCGAATTGGAACCCGGTATTCCAAAGGAAAGCAACGGTATCAGAGCTGTTTCAGCAACCGCATTGTTCGCACTTTCAGGCGCCGCAATACCTTCGGGCGATCCCTTGCCGAACTCTTCAGGACGGCGTGACCAGCGACGAGCCTCGTTGTATGACATAAAAGATGCAACTGTGCCGCCGGCACCTGGCATGGCCCCCTCGAACGTGCCAATAATGCATCCCAGCGCCTGGGGAAAGGCGAGTCGTCTTGCCAGTTTAAGACCTGGAAATTGCAGTTTGGTCCGGGATGCTGCTTTCTCCGATGAGCTTTTGCTCCCCGTCTGCACGAGAAGTTCACTCATGGCAAAGAGGCCCACCATGATCATAACGGGTGCTATGCCTGACAGTAATTCGGGGCTGCCGAAGGTAAAACGATTGGAGCCTGCAACAGGGTCGGTGCCAATTGTCGCTACCATCAATCCAAGCAGCGCAGAAATAAAGCCTTTTACCAATGATTCTCCAGACAGGGTAGCAATAACGCTCAATCCAAGGATTCCAAGAGCAAAATAAGCTGGCGGGGTAAAAGCTAAAGCTACGCTGGCGAGGGGTCCGGAAAGAAGAATCAGCATAGCCAGGCCGAACAAACTGCCGATCACGCCAGAATAGAGGGATATGCCCAGGGCGAGCCCGGGCTTGCCCTTACGGTTCATTTCATACCCATCCAGGACAGCGGCGGCGGCGGCATTTGTTCCTGGCGTCCGGATCAGGATTGCGGGAACCGAACCTCCATACTCGGCACCAACGTAGGTCGATGCCAGGAGGACGATTGCACTTCCTGGTTCCAGGGTATAGGTGAACGGTAATAAGAGCGCCATGGTAATGGAGGGTGATATGCCGGGCAGCGCTCCCCCCATAATTCCCCAGGCGACTCCGGCAAGCGCCGCAATCAGGATCTTGATTTCAATAAGATATGCGGCTGATGCAATAATTGTTTCCATCGACTGACTCCCTTGGGATCATAGCAGTTGATAATCTGCCTGCTGACTAGATACCAAACATTTTCAAGACGCCTGGAGGCATGTGAACGCCTAATACAACCGCGAAAATTATCCAGAGAGCAATTGCACCGCCAATCCCGGTTATAAGCACTCGCACTCCAACCGGGGCTCCTCGATAAAGTGCAACCCCGATCAAAAGCAGTGCTATGGAAAGCAGATACCCCAAAGAATCGACTATGTTCAGGTATACGATACCGAAACACAATAGGCCGGCCGCCTTGAGGATCTTCATTCCCTGCCCTTTCCACTCCGAAGTCATCAACTGCCGTTCGGGGCTTCGCCAATACTCCCACAATGACTGGCAGATGAGAAGGACGCTTAACCCAACCATCAGCCATCCGTAGACGCGAGGTACTCCTCCTGCACCCATCGTATCAGCGAGTGCGCTCGGCTGGATGCCGTAGGCAAAGAACAAATAAACGCTCCCGAGCAGCAGGGTGAGAATTCCGCCTGCCATACTTCGTGTGATCATTGGTTTCCCTTGCTCAGTTCAAAGTTTATGAAAAAAGACAAGGGGTAGGTATGCTCCTGATGGACCTACCCCTTCTGCGTTATTTGATCACCCCGGTTTCCCGAAGGAAGCTGCCGGTTTTATCGGCAAAATCCTTTATAAAATCGACATATTCGGCGTGAGGGATGTATTCCGCGCGCAGGTTTGCTTCCTGGTAAGACGCCTTGTATTCCGGATTTGCAAGTACTTCCTGGGCGGCTTTTTCCCACATAGCGATGACATCAGCGGGTATGCCTTTTGGGCCGGCCAGACCACGGAATTTCTGAACGACCACATCATATCCCAGCTCCTTGACAGTCGGAATATCCGGGAAATTCTCCAATCGCTGGCCGCTGAAGGTCGCGAGAAGCCGTACCTGGCCTGCCTCCAGCTGGGACAATAATTCCTGTACCTCCCCAACGCCGATCTGCAGCGTTTCGTTCATGACATTGATCATCAAATCGCCGCCACCTTCGTGAGTTACAATGGCCGCATTGACCTGCGCTGCAGATTTTAACTGTTCCAGGGCCTGGCGCTCGAGGGAAGCGGGATTGGCCGCTCCCCACTGACCGCGATCCTCGCTTGCTTTTTTGATTACATCATCGAGTGTCTTGTATGGGCTCTTCGCAGCCGTGTAGATTACTTCCGGATCTATGAACATGTTGAGCAGAGGCTCCAGGTCGGAGTACTTGTATTCGGGAGTAGAAAGCAGGGATGTGTAAATAAATGTTGGAGTCGTGGCGTAGAAGATGGAGCCGTCTGCCGGTGATTGTGCCAGATGCGCCATGGCCTTAGCACCAGAACCTCCACGCACGTTTTCGACCACCACGTTTACGCCAAGTGCAGGTCCAATGTAATTCGACAATTGCCGGAGAAAAACATCACTCCCGCCACCCGGGCTGGAATGAGTTATCAACGTAACTGTTTCGTGGGGGTATTTTTCCGCGGCAAATGCCGAGGATACAGTGAGTCCGACCGTGACGATTGCGGCGATTACCAGCATAGTGCACATTGTTCTTTTCATTGTTCCCTCCTGTTTATTTAAGTTGTGTTGGAGGAGGCCGTTCCACTTACCTTAACCGGGGCAACTGGGGACGTGATCAATTGCTGCAGAACACCTTCTGCTATTCCTCCATCCTTCAGTGCCAGTGCATGTGAACAACCTCACAGCCTGCGGCAGAACGATATTATAAAGAGTGAATCCTGAGAATATCGTCATGATAAACGGGCCGTTTTGATGATCGGCCTACTGTGCCCTCCTTTTAGAAAATTTTCTGACACTCATCTGACCATTTCCTGCACGTCGCGATAAAAAGTGTTTATTTTTTTGTCAGGCTTATTTCCGTACTTACGGCTTTTTCTCCATTAGTTCCTGACATCGAGAGGTGTTGAAAATACCGCAGGAACAGGGCCGTGTCAGTTGTAAAGCTCCTTCTTTGGGAGATATTTCTCCGCTTCGCACCCTCTTCAGAACCGAACGGACAAGCCCGGGCCCGACAAGCGAGTGTCCGCACATGGTTACAATTTCTAAAATATCATCTTCCGGCAGCAAACTTTTTTTACCATAGGTGCCAAGAGACAGCAGTGCCGTATGAGGATACAGACCGGCCTCCTCGGCAATACTTTTAACCTCGTTTATCAGACCGCTGACGACGACTGAAATGCCCAGATTCTCTTTCTTCATTTTTTTTAGCACATCAAGAACGGCCTTGCGGTCGGCAAACGTCGCTATTATCCCATACGAGTTATCGAGCGATCTGCCATATTCCTCGAGATCAAGGCCGGCGAGAAAACATTTTCCAGAATGGCTCGATCCAAAATTCACCACGTCACTTGAAAGATAAATTTCGAGAATGCGCCGCAGCTTTTCACCACAGTTCTCCCGGTTGACGCCCCTGGCCGCACGGGAATATATGCAAAAATCGTTTTTCAAGTTAGCGACTGATCCGAAACGGTGTAGCGAATGACTCATTGGGTTGCTGCCTCCTATTTGATGAGCGGTCGCCCAAGGCCGACATTTATCTTAGCATTGGGCCGCACAGGAACGTTGAGAGCCTGCAGGTCATTGATCACGGGAAGGTCCCCTGCGTCGTCGAATCGGGTAACCAGCCCCACCGAAACAACCGTGTCGACATCGTCGAGCAGCGGAAGGATTTTTTCTACGACCTCTGCCAGCCTGTCTGCACCGAATCGAATCTCCAGTATTATCGACAGCACCTTTTCGTTCAAAAAATCCTTTTTTATTAACCCTGCCTGTTTATCCTCAAGAAGCCCGAAAACAGGGTTTTCCTCGAGAATTTCCAGCCCCAGGCTGCATACCGCCCTGGTAATTTTCTGTACCTCGGTCAACCTTGTGCCTGTTACCGGTCTTCCGAACTCGAACAACATGCCATATTCCCCAAGGCCGAACTTGCCGGTTACATCGTTGGTTTTCGCCTCTTCCGTTCCCCGCCCCCATGCCCTGAAAGCCGGGTGCTCGGCACTGGGATCGCTCATCTGCATTCTTATGGCACGAGGATAGACCAGGGTTTCCTCGGGACGGTAAATAGCCTCTACCGGACATATCTCGGTATTCAAACAGACGCCGCATTCCACACATTCATTTTGATCGATACATACCGTTTCATCACTTTCCATGATGCAGCTCAGCGGGCAAATATCGATGCATTCAAGGCAAGAGATGCATTCTTCAGTTTTTATCTTCAATGCCTTCCCCCTCGTTTTCAAATTTTTGTTTCAAATATTTAATGTTCCCAAGGATTGATTCTTTTCGGATTCTCTCAGCATCATTAGCGTTTCCGTATTCCAGGGATTCAATCAATTTCTGATGCCTCTTGTGCGATGCCTCAAGTTGGCCCGGAATTGAGAGAACCTCTTTTCTATAGCGTGCTGTTTGTTTGTCGAATAAACTCAGCATCTGAATGAGCTGATCATTTTCACAATCAGCAATCAGCGTCTGGTGAAATTGCTTGTTGAGACGGAAATACTTCTTTGCTTTGTTTTGTGAAGCTGCCTGCTCCAATTTCCCATTTATCTTTTTCAGCTTTTCTACCATACCGGGTTTATTATTCCTAACCGTCAGATAGGTGGCCAAACTCTCGAGATTTGCCCGAATAATATAGGCATCCACGGCTTCCTTCTGGGTGACCATGGCCACGCTGACTCCTTTTCGCGCCCGCCTCACCAGAAAGCCCTGATTTTCCAGAACAATGAGTGCTTCACGCACAGGAGACCTGCTTACGCCTAATTCCTCGCAAAGCTCCTGTTCGATGATTCTCTCTCCAGGTTTTAAAGCTCCACCTAGAATTTTCTCTTCAACACTTTCGACAATCGTAGTAACGAGGCTTTTATGTTTTATTGTCATTACTATAAAATTATTATATTTCGGGTAGTTGCGATATATTTATATTTCTTTTTGTACACTGTACATTGTCTATTGTATACCAAAACATGAGATATACAATAGTTTTCATGCTGAATGGCTCCACAGAAAATTTCATAAGCTTTTCCACGAATGAATAAACCTTTATAAAGAGCCTGTTCCGGCGCTGATTGCTATGAATTAATCGATATTCCTGAGCTGGGCGGTTATTTCTGCCACAAAAAACATCTATCTGTATTCAAGCTCATTTTAATATGATAATATGCACAAAATGTTTGTTATGAACTCGTGTTTTCTCTTTAAAATTTCATTGGGAGGGAATTATGAAATGGATGCAGTTTTTCACCCCGGTCTCATCAATCAACTGGGAGGAGGCACATCGTCTGGTGTCTGCCAACCCGAAAGGCGATGTTGTTTTTCTCGATGTCCGCCAGCCTAAAGAATACGATATCGGGCACCTTCCCGGCGCAAAATTAATCCCTGTTGGTGAGCTTGACAGAAGACTGGATGAAATTCCAAAAGACAAACATCTTGTCATTTATTGAGCCAGCGGCGGGCGGAGCCGTGGTGCTGCGCAATTGCTGTCAGGAAGAGGTTTTAAGAAAATATACAATTTATCCGGTGGCATTAAAGCCTGGGATAAAGAGGTTGCTGTCGGACCCGAGGATTCCGGGATGTATCTTTTCAGCGCTGAGGCGACACCCGAAGACGCCATCGTGACTGGATTCGGCCTTGAGATGGGGCTCAGGGATTTCTATTTGTCAATGAAGTCCAGCGTTGCTTCAAAAAATGCCCAGGATATTTTTGACAAGCTTGCAGATGTCGAAATCGTCCATCAAAAACAATTAGTTGAGCTCTATGCAAGCCTGACAGGGGAGGCCATGACCCTCGAAGAATTTCAGAAAAAAATAGCGGATCCTGCCATGGAGGGAGGGCTCACGACGGAGCAATATCTGCAGCGTTACAATCTCGATACGGAAAGTGAGCTGGAGGTGCTTTCGCTGGCTATGGCCATTGAGGTTCAGGCGCTTGATCTGTATTTGCGCGCGGCCGGTAACAGCAAAGAAGCCGCCACGCGCGACACTTTTTTCAAGATTGCAGAAGAAGAGCGCAGCCATATTGCCAGACTCGGACAACACATTGACCAACAGCAGGAGCTGGTATGAAGCAGCTTGTTTTAATCGGGGGTGGTCACGCGCACATGATTACCCTCAGCAGACTGGATATCTTTGTATCCAAGGGGTACCGGGTGACGGTAATCCAGCCATCGGACTTCCACTACTACAGCGGCATGGGGCCCGGGATGCTGGGGGGCACCTACGAACCTGATGATATCCGCTTTGCTACGAAAAAATTGGTGGAAAACAAGGGGGGACGATTCGTAAAGGCGCATGCCAGTCATTTTGACCCGGAGCTGAAGGTTGTCTATCTGGCCGAGTCGCAGGAACACATTCAATACGATGTTCTCTCCTGCAATGCAGGCTCATTTGTGCCCAAAGACATTGTCAAAGGTGATAACTCGCCTGTTTTTACTTCCAAGCCTATCGAGGAGCTCTATCGGGCCCAAAAGACAATCCTTGAAAGATCGAGCCAACAAGCCCTGTCGATAGCAGTAATCGGAAGCGGCCCCGCTGCTGTTGAGATTGCAGGCAATATTCAGCAGTTGTGTAAAAGTCACGCCTTGCATCAACCCCGGATACAGCTGTTCTGCGGACAGTCTCTTCTGCGCGGAAGACCTGCCAGGGTGCAGAAACTGGTTCGCCGGCTACTCGTGCGCAAAGGCATTGAGATACTGGAAGAAGGGTATGTACAAAAAATTGCAGGTGAAGAGATCACCCTGGAAGATGGTCGACGTTATCATGCCGAGATTATCTTTCCAGCCATAGGTGTAGAGCCGTCTGAGATATTTTCAAGATCGGGGGTGGATATAGGTCCAGATGGCGGCTTGCGTGTCAATGCCTTTTTGCAGTCAACGAGCCATCCGAATATTTTTGGCGGCGGTGACTGTATCTATTTTGCCGACAAACCACTCGACAAGGTTGGGGTCTATGCCGTTCGTCAAAATCAGATTCTTTATGAAAACCTCTTGGCAACCCTAGAAGAAAAACCCCTGCAGAAGTTCACCCCAGGCGGTCAGTATCTGCTGATTTATAACCTGGGGGATGGTGACGGTGTCCTGTCTAAATGGGCGATTACAATTTCAGGAAAAACTGCCTTCCGCCTCAAGGATTATATTGACAGGAAATTCATCCATACTTTCCGGAATATGTGAGCCGCGCAGTCCCCTTTCTTCAGCAAGCCAGATCTGCCGGCTGTTATCAAGCGACCTCCCGGTAGAATTTTTCAGGAACCAGCACGACCTTTCCCAGCGCCTGCCTCTGCTCCAGCAAACTGTGGGCCTGTGGCGCATCCTCGAGCCGAAAGCACCTGCTGACAAATACCTCTATTTTTTTGTCAGCCAGTAAGTCAATGACCGTTGCCATTGTTTTGCGCACGAGGCCAGGCCTGAATCGCCTATAATGCCCGAAGCTGCAGCCCAGTATGGACTTGTTGGTAGTATACAGGCCGTCCGGAGGAATTTGTGCCGCCCCCTCATTCATCTCACCGAAGATCACCAGTCGCCCAAACGGTGCCAGACACTGCAGATCCGTCTCGATGGTGGCACCGCCAAGGGGACTCATGATGACATCGACGCCCCTGCCGTCAGTCATTGCCCTGATATCTTCCACATAGGTTTTTGAGGTGTAGTCGACCACTCCATCCGCACCCGCTGTTCTCACATGGTCCTCTTTCCAGGGACTGCCGATAGAGCCGAAAACCCGGGAAACAGCAAACGCCTTTGCCACCTGCAGAGCGGTTGTGCCAACCCCGCCTGCGGCGGCATGGACAAGCAGGCTCTCGTCTTTCTGTATGTGAGCGATATGTTTCAGCATATGAGTAACGGTGCCGGTAACCAGGGCAGCCGCTGCCGCCTCGACAAAATCAAGCATTTCAGGCATCACAAAGGTAAGCTCCCGGCTGGCAACCGCCTTTTCCGCGTAAGAACCGGAGACAGGAAACGCGATGACCTTGTCGCCGGGTTTAATTTCGGTGACCTCGGTGCCGACCTCGAGCACGACCCCGGCAACATCGAGTCCAGGGATAAAGGGAGGTTTCCTGGCCAGATGATATCCGCCCGAACGCGCCCTGGTATCGGCAAAATTGACACTCGCCCCTCGCACTTCGATAAGAACCTGATCCGATTCCAGCTCCGGATCAGGAAGCTCTTTGTATTCCAGGACCTCAGGCTCTCCAAGCCTGCTAACCAAAATGCCTTTCATTTCTCCACCCCCAATTATCTCTATCGGAAAGAGTAAAAAGCTCGCTGATAATCATAGAATCCATATTCGAATAAACGCTTGCAAGGGCCAGTGGCTGCGTCGGGCAGAAGATAGCATCCGCATCTCCATAAAACCCAGATCCTTTCCGAGCCGACCTTTCTAGATACTCTGCCGCTATCCTCAGATCGTCTCAATTGCCCGACAGATGGCAGCACCCATTTCCTCGGTCGAGGCGCTGCCCTTGAGATCGGGGGTCACTGTCTCCATTCGGGAGAGTACTCCGCTAATTCCCTTTTCGATATTTTTTGCTGCCTGGATTGCAGATTGATCCTTTTTTTTCTTCCCCAGCCACATCAACAACATCTGCCCGGAAACAATCATCGCATACGGATTGGCTATGTGCTTCCCTGCTATATCCGGTGCAGAGCCATGGGTGGCCTGTGCCATGGCATATTCTGGTCCGACACTGAGCCCCGGTGCCATCCCCAGTCCGCCAACGAGTCCCGCTGCTTCATCCGTCAGGATATCACCGAACATATTGGTGCTGACAACGACATCAAAGTCCTGGGGAGACATGACCAGGTTCATCGCGAAGGTGTCGACCACCCGCGTTTCAAAGAGTACATCCGGAAAGTCACTGGCGACATGGCTACAGGCCTCAATGAACAGGCCGCAGCCAAGCTTGAACACGGTGTTTTTATGGATTGCCGTGACTTTCTTCTTGCCGCCCCTCTGCCGGGCCAGCTCAAATCCCGTGCGGGCCACAAATTCTGAATTTCGCCGCGTAATCACCCGCAAAGAAAGCGCCATGTCCGGTGTCGGCATGAATTCGGCCTTGCCCTGGAACATGTTCCGGTCAGGCTGAAATCCTTCATTATTCTCCCGCACGATGACAATATCAACATCCTGGTGGAGCGAGGGAATCGATGGATACGATTTGGTCGGCCGGATATTGCTGACAAGGTCGTAATTCCGACGAATGATCGGGTGAGGATTAACCGCTTTGGGATCATCCTTCGGGTACGCCATGTGCCCGATCGGCCCCAGCATCCAGCCATCGAGTTCGCACAGTGTGTCGAGCGTTTTTTGCGGCAGCGTCTCACCCGACCGTTGATATGAGGATGCCCCAACGGGCAACTCCACCCAGTCAATGACGACATCCGGAAACCTGTTGACTGCAGACTGCAGCACCGATACGGCAACCGGCACAATCTCCAGGCCGATATCATCTCCCGGCAAAATTCCGATACGATAGTCAGACATCAATGCTCTCCACTCCAGGAGTACAGGATCACGCCGCCCTCCTGCAGGACCAGCGAGAACCAAACCTTTTTCAAAGATGCACAGAGGTGCGTCTCAGCTGCGCTTCCAGATTTTGCTGATCAGTGGCCAGCCCAGGCTCAGCACGGTCAATATCAGAAAAAAATCGACAATGGGGCTTTCGAAAAAACGAAGCCAGTTGTTGTCGAAAATGATCATCGCCCGAGACAGATTTTCCTCAACCAGTTTCCCCAATATCAGGCCCATCACCAGTGGAGCAGGACCGAAACCGTGCCGCTTCATCAGAAAACCGATTACTCCGGCCACGAGCATGGTCCAGACATCAAAAAGAGACGAGGCAAAAGCATAGGACCCCACCAGCGAGAAAACAAAGACGGCCGGCCAGAGAAACTGTCGGGGGATAAGGGTGATCCTCGAGAAAATTTTTGCACCAGTCAAACCGATGATCAGGAACATGAAGTTGGCCAGGATCATGGCCCCAAAAATTGCATAGACGATATGCGGCGTTTCCCGAACAAGATAGGGTCCCGGGCGAAAACCGTGCATTATAAGGGCAGCAAGGATTAGCGCCGTAGTTGCACTTCCCGGGATGCCAAGGGCCAGGGTCGGCACCATTGCGCCGCCGGTGGCGGCATTGTTGGCAGCCTCAGGGCCAACGATTCCTTCAGGTGCGCCCTTGCCGAATTCTTCCTTGTTTTTGGAAAAACGTTTGGCTTCGTTATAACCCATCAGCGCAGCAACTGTGGCGCCTTCTGCCGGTAAAATGCCGATAAAGGTGCCGAGACAGCTTGATCGAAGAATCGTTCCCTTCATTCTCAAGAGCTCTTTTATCGAAGGAAGCTTCACAACCACCGAGGTTATCCGCTCCATCACCTTGTGGAGGCCCTGGGATTGATTGAGCAGTTCCCCGACGGCAAACAGACCGATCAGCACTGGTATGAAACTTATCCCCTCCGTGAGTTCCGGGAAATTGAAGGTGAATCGTTCAACACCGGTGGTTATGTGGACGCCAACGGTTCCTATCAGGACTCCGAACGCCCCTGAGATAAGGTTACGGATTGAGGAACTGCCGCTGATAGAGGCCAGCATGGAAAGGGCAAAAACCGCCAGGGCAAAATATTCCTGGGGGCGGAACTTAAGCGCAACATTTGCAAGGACCGGAGCCAGGAAGAGAAATATTATCAGGCTGAAAATCCCGCCAAAAACGCTGCTGATAGCAGCCAGTCCCAGGGCCCGACCGGCCTCACCCCGCTTGGCCATTGGATAGCCGTCAAAGGCGGTGGCTACAGCGGGTGGAGCACCCGGCGCATTGATTAGAATTGCCGTGATCGATCCTCCGAATGTGCCGGCACAATAGAGGGCAGACATCATGGCGATGGCTGGTATCGGCTCAAGGGAAAGACTGAAGGGAAGCAACAGGGCAACGGCCATCGGCGAACTCAGACCAGGTAGCGCACCGACACAAACGCCGATCAACACCCCTACAAATATGAGTAAAATGTTGAAAGGATCTATGAGAAGTACGAATCCTTGTATTACTGCATCCATGAATTATCCCCTTCTAGAAGAACTTTGACCAGATACCGGCTTCAAAATAGACGCGCAAGACCTTGGTAAACAGCAGCGTTACCGATCCGGGAAAAACAATGGCGAAAGGCAGCAGCACTTTCAGCCGCCTCTCGCCCCAAAGCAGGGGTAAGAAGATACAAACACACACCATCGTCATGAATGTACCCAGCCAAGGCATCAGAAATATGATAACGCACAGCAGAGACGCCGAACCGATGGCGATCGGCTTGACCTTAGCCTGTCGGTCCTTGGCGAGCAGTTTCTTGCCCTTGAACAGATGTTCAAAGGGGATGATCAGGGCCAGGACCATTATGAATACAAGGAGCAGTTGAGGAAACCATTCGGGGGGAATATTCTGCGACATCTGCTCCGATGCTCCTTCAAACCGGGACGAGATGAAGTAAAGAATTCCGCAGACCGAGAGAATGATGATCGCCAGGATTAAATCGGTCCCGTCAACGAGGGAGCGGGAAGGCTGCTTTTCCTTCCCCTCCCCCGATCCAGAACGCTCAGGGATTACGTTCTTCAATGTCAGGTCCTTTAGTGATTTTATCGGTTGGGTATCTCTTCAGCCTATTTGAAGCCGAGTTTTTCGACAGCCTCGACAGCCTTGGCATATTCTTTCTTGATCTGGGCATCCCACACCTCCTGGCCGGCCACGCTCTCCTCTATCGTAAGTCCGGCGGAGGCGAGATAGTTGGCGAATACCTCGCTGCTCATTCCCTTGACGAGACCATCTGAGAGGATCTTGACCCGCTCCGGCGGAGTCCCCTTCAAGACTGCATATCCACGTGTTGTGGAGCAATCGACCTCATAGCCTTTCTCATAGGTCGAAGGAATATCGGGGTAACCGGCCAGCCTTTCAGGCGCCATGACAACCAGTGCCTTGAGCGTACCATCCATTATCTGCTGACGCGCCTCGCTGACATTGGCAAGAGTTGCATCGATCGCCCCGGACATCAGAGCGTTCACCATCTGCCCGCCGCTTTCAAACGGGACCGCCTTGTAGTCAAAACCGGCCTTTTCTGCAAATTGAGCCAGGCCGATATGCTCGGTGCTGCCAAGGACCGAGACACCCCAATTCAGCGGCTTTTCCTTTGATGCGGCGATAATGTCCTCAATCGTGTTATAACTGCCCTTGGCGTTCACCGTTATGAACGTCGGATCGTCCATGGCCCGCGCAACGCCAACTAGATCATCAATTGTCAGCACCGACTTGCCCCGGGCAATCGTGTAGAGATGGCTTTGCGTCAGGGCGAGCATGGTATAGCCGTCCTTCGGCTGGGACTGTACATACTCGTGGGCTCTGGCACCGGAGCCGCCGTTTTTCGACAACACCTGCATATCGACGTCGAGTTCCCGGCGGGTGCGCATTGTCATCATGCGGGCGGTGATATCGGTACCCCCGCCATAGGTCGTGTGGATGACTACCTTGATTGTTTCTGAGGGGAATTTTTCATCTGCCGCCAGGCACGTCACGCTGCTCAGGCTGAGGATTACTGTGGCGAAAATCAGTACTTTTAGACGGTAACATCTTGATAACGCACTCATGAAACACCTCCCTTTGAATTGCGGATTGAAGTTATTGAGTAGTCAAAGAAAACAATCGGGCTTTCTCCTGCATAAGCCAGAAGCTGGGAAAATCAGGAAAGCCCCCTGTTCCCAGAATCACTGGCGGCGCCGTCATGCTCTCTCTTTCTGAATACTCATGCCCCAGGCAACGTCGCCTGAACCAGTTTGGTGATATCGTCTAGATTCTCTAATTGTTCTGTTATCTTAAATACTCTTTCGCGTGCGGTTTTATCGAGCAAACGCTCGGTACAATCGGTAAACTTGTCCTGCAGTTCCTTATCCTTCAGCGGATTATCCGGTCCTCCCCGGTAATTCTCATCGGCCTCCCTGACAATCCTGCGGCCATCGTTCAGGACGACTTCTACCCTGGAACGGATTTTGTCCCAGCCTTTGTCTTCGATGTCTGCGTCGAATTCGGTGCGAATTTTACGCATCAACTGCTGGGTGCCATCGGCGTTGACAAATTCATCGGTAAACTCATGCGCTCCAGCCTTTCTGGAGAGTATGATCGCAGCGAGAAGGAACGGCATGCAGAATTTTGCTTCCAGCTCATCGTGGGCAATCTCGTATCTGATGGGCTTTAAAATATTCGATCCGGCAAAAAGCACAACCTCCTGGATATCTTCGGCCCTTATATCGTGCTCGGTTGCGATGGAGAGCATGGTATCCATGGACGGGTGAGTCAAAACGCCACACGGGTATGGTTTAATGCTCACACCGGGATCGACGATTGTATGCGGATTGCCGATACAACCTGCAATACAATCGACATCGAAGCCTCTGCCGAAGACACTGAAGAAGCCCCACTCTCCGTCGAGCGCTTCCATATTTGCCTCGAAGCCGCTTTGTGCAAGCATGGCCGCGGTTACACCATTACTCGCGGCCCTGCCGACATGCAAGGGCTTGGTCATAGTACCGAAATTGGTGCGAATCCCGGAAGTCATGCTCGAAGTGATGCCCAGGGTGTGGAGAATTTCATCAGTACTGAGGTCCAGCAGCTTGGCAGCCGCCATCGCCGCGCCAAAAGTGCCCACTGTCCCACTCGTATGAAATCCCTTTTTATAGTGATCGGGATTAATCGCTTCGGCAATCTTACATTCAACTTCAAAACCGGCAAGGAATGCTGTCAGGAAGGTTTTCCCGTCAATAGAACCCAGCTCTTCGGAAACTGCCAGCGAGGCTGCGAGCGGCGGTATGGTGGGGTGTGTGAGGAGCCCGTACATCCGACCGGGTGAAACAGACAATTGGCTGTCGTCCCAGTCCATCGCATGACCGGCAGTGCCATTCGCCAATGCCGCAAACGGCGCAGTTACGGTAACCGGATTAACACCTAGAATGGTTGATCCCTGTGGCTGGCTGACACGGGAGCTGAAACGGGTTACGATCTCGGTGCATTTTTCGTAGGAACCCGCAACCATCAGGCCAAGCCCGTCAAGTATGCAGCGCTTGGCAATCCTGACGGCTTCCGAGGGAAGTGATCCTCAAAAGAGAGTTTTTTGACGAAATCCGCCGATTCCTTCGTTACCCGTGTAATGTCTGCCTGATTCATCTCACCTCCACCCTGAATGTACTTTGGTAAATGTCTTCCAAGATTGTGATTAGCGAATTTTCTTTTCAGCCCTGCAGCAGCAGTTGCCCGGTTCTTTTACCCGTAGGCCGGTCGATCTATTTCCACCTGATCATCCCCTGCCATATCTGATCTGTCCAGGGAACTCAGCAGCGCGTCACGGGCGTCCAGTATGTGGTGTTTCATCTGCGTGGACGCTTCAATCTGATTTCCCGCACGTATGGCTTTGAAAATATCTTTGTGCTGTCTGTAGGAAATCGTCATTCTGTCCAGAACCGACAGGTTCGTTTTACGGCAAAGCGATGCCTTGTTGTAAATACCCTCAATCAGGGATTCGAGATTTCGGTTTCCCGAGATCAGAACGATTTTACGATGAAAAACGACGTTCGCTTTGAAATATTGCATGGCTTCGTCGGCCTCTACGGCGTCTTGCATATCGATGAGAATACGCTGAAGTTCTTCGAGATCTTCAGATGTTGCCTGCGCTGCAGCTTTCTCGGCGGCCAGCGTTTCCAAGGCAGCACGGATCTCGTATAATTCCTTGGCTTCGCTCACTTCGATCTTGGTGACAAACGTTCCCCGGCGGGTAACAATCTGGACCATGCCGTGCTTTTCAAGTTGGCGGCATGCCTCCCTGATAGGGGCACGGCTGACCTGCAGTGCGGCGGAGAGCCTGCTTTCGTTAATACGCTCTCCAGGCTTTATCATGCCCGACAGGATCATATCTTCAAGCTGGTTGTAAATGACGCCCGTGAGTGATTGCGTCTGAACTTTCTTGATTATGTTGGTGTTAAATTCATTCATTAATAATGATTGATTTTGGGCTGTTCTGTGATATTTTTAACGTGTCAACCGTCAACTGTCGACAGTTTAGTTTGTAGCATGAGGTATGTCAATAATTAATAACAGAGTGATCCTGGGAAAGATTCCTATCAGCCCCGGTGATAATCGTTACGCTCACATTCCGTGTGGATGGTGATCTCTATATTTCGATTTCAGCCCATGCCAGAAAAAAATATAATGAACAATTGCCAACTCTATTCCAGGACATCATGGTATAAATAGCATCGTAAAGGTGCCGTTGTTCTGAAAACCCAACCAAAGAGTGATCATCATGAAAAACAGTTTTACGCCGCAGGAGGCCGCCAGCCTGATTGAAGCGTATTACCAGAAAGGCTGGACGGACGGCTTCCCGGTTGTCCCGCCCAGCGAACAGTCAGTTTCTGCAATGCTCTCTGCCGCCGGGCTGCAGGGGGATCAGGTGATCGCAGACATCCCCACCCGCAACGTCGTCATCACCGCCGGCAAGGTGGCGATAAACAGTGTTCTGGCCGGCTGTTTACCCGACTACATGCCGATCATCATTTCTGCCGTCAGGGGCATATGCCATCCTGATTTCAATTATCATGGCATGGCCACGAGCACTGGCGGCGCTGCACTGGCTATTTTGGTCAATGGTCCAATCGCTGCTCAAATCGGGATCAATTCAGGAGAAAATCTTTTCGGGCCCGGTTGCCGTGCCAATATGACTATCGGCAGGGCCCTGAGGCTTCTGATGATGAACAGCCTGAACACCAGGCCCGGAGGACTCGATCGGTCAACTATCGGCCACCCGGCAAAAATATCGTTTTGTTTTGCTGAAAACGAGCGCCTCAGCCCCTGGGAACCGTTCCATGTCGAGCGTGGATTTGACCGGGTAGAGAGTACCACCACCGTTTTTGCTTCCGAGGATATTATCCAGATCTACAACCAGCTTGCCCAGACGCCTGAACCCCTGCTAAGATCAATGGCGGATGCCATGGCGAACATGGGGTCGATGAATATCATCAATCAACAGGATCTGGTGATCGTGCTGGCCGGAGAACATGTGCAGGTCATGGTTAATGCCGGCTGGGGGAAACAGCAGGTAAAGCAGTGCCTTTTTGACCATGCCAGACGTTCAGTGGCTGAACTGAAACGTGTCAAGCGTCTGCCCGGCCCCCTGGAGCCGGAGGATGAGACAACCTGGAGACATGTGGTCCCCGGGCCGGACGATATTAAAATCATCTGTGCTGGAGGTGCTGTCGGCACCTTCTCCGCCTGCCTGCTCAGCTGGGGCGGGTCACGGACTGCCACCAGTATGGTAACGACCAAAATCTAGATACAAAGAGGAAACAAAATGGACTTCACCCTATTCGACCCAACCATTCCAGCCCAGACGTCAGCTATCGATTATGCACCTCGACCAAAACAGTTGAATAACCTGAAAGTAGCACTCGTGGAAAACACAAAATATAACTCAAGAGCCATATTGCTGAAGTTATTCGAACGACTCGAGAAGAGATTCAACCTGCAATTAACCGGAATCATAAGAAAAATGTCAGCAGGCCATCCAATTGCTTCAGCCGATGTCGAAGAATGTGTGAAAACGGCGGATATTGCCATAGCCGGCATCGGTGACTGAGGCTCATGCAGCTCGGGTAGTGTACTCGACGGAATTCTTCTTGAGAAAGCTGGTATCCCAACAGTATCAATAGTAACAGCACCTTTTCGAGCCACCGGGGCAGAGATGGCGGCGCAATGGGGAGTCGCCAATTTCAGATTTCTTGAAATGCCACACCCGATAGCTAACCTGACCGAACCTGAACTAGACCAGCGGGCTGACAACCTGGTTGAGGATGTTCTAAAACTGTTTTTGCAGGGACAGCCATGATCTGCATCTGATCGCAAGACTGTTGAAACGGACATACGAATGAAGCTGCTGATTCAGGTACAGGTACATTTGTACTATAACAGAAGAGAAATAGATTCATTCGTATCTAATTGATTGTAAAAGTAATTATCAAAAATTGGAACTCCCTGGCCAAGTTTAAAGGTTGGCAATCATTCTGTTTTCACCATCATCAATTTCATTCACGTAAGCAAGTAGCCACCTGTTGCCAATATTTGTCACCTCGTGACCCAGATTGTACAAATTCCGACTGCATCACATGGCGTTCCTCGTAACGCAACTCCTGCTGGCTCCCCGAACTTAAATAAATCAAAATAATATCAAGCTATTAACAGATTTATTCGTCGGCAGCAGTCATCTGGACCGTTTTGTGCAAAAAAGCGAGTAGATGATACTCGATGATGATGTAATTTGGGTACGGACGACGTTTTCTCAAACCGCACAGCCTTATGAACAAAGGTATGACCGCTCAAAATAAAAATGGATTCACTTTGATTGAATTAATGGTCGTTATTGCAATCATTGGCATCCTGGCAGCGATTGCCATACCTAACTTCATCTCCTACCGGAACAAATCCTACTGCTCAGGTGTTGAGTCAGACGCCAACAATCTTGCCGTATCCATCTCCGACTATTTTGCAATTCCCAATCACACGATCATCGCTACCGGCGATCAATCCTTTGTCCCGTCAGTTAATAATTATACAATCGTAACAGACGCCAATGGTGTAATCACCGTTCAGGTTTCAGATGCGTCAAACGGCTGCCCCGCAAGTTATACAAATAAAAATCCCATCAACCTTGCAGGCGATGGCTGGATAAACAATACAACCTACCAGAAAATTCTATTGAGCAAATAGTTCGTTAATCTCTTTACCATCTCCTGGGAACCTGTATGGATAACGGTTGTGGATAAAGAAGATCGGCTGTCATGCGGCGAGTATAACTCGCAGCTCAGGGATAAACACTGGGGTTGACACATTTCCGGGAGACAAAGAAAACATTGTGATAAACCCGAAAGCTGCCTGTCCAGACCGGTTTGGAATTCAATCCAGATACCGCTGATTGACCGTTACACCCAAGACCACGCCGGCTAAGCTTCCAGCAAAGCCCATCAAATATGCGGTCATAATTCCAAATGAATCGCCAAGCCTCCACCCGAGCCAGCCGCACAGCGTGACAGCAAACAGCAAAATGATTTTTTTCATGTCACCAGACAATGCAAGATTCTGTATTATAAGACAAAAAACAGAACAGACCACAAATCAAGAATCATTGCAAGTTTTGCCTTCAGGCGAGACAATGGGCTCAGAGCTCAATCGACAGGTTCTCCGATAAAACCCACGGGTCACTCGCCATGGCTCGGGGGTCAGGTTATCTGGAAGACGGGACCTCCTGTGATGGTGCCTGGCTCAGATCGGCCTATGTCTTTTTTTCAAATGATTTCAAGAAATCAATCGGCAGAGGAAAAACGATTGTGTTCGAATTCTTGTTTGTTGATATATCAATCAAGGTTTGCAGATAACGCAGCTGCAGCGCCTGGGAATTTTGAGAGATGACATTTGCAGCGGCAAGCAGTTTTTCCGAGGCTTGAAATTCACCTTCAGCATGTATAATTTTGGCCCGTCTCTCCCGCTCGGCCTCTGCCTGGCGGGCAATAGCCCTGATCATGGAGTCATTGAGGTCTATATGTTTTATTTCCACGTTGATCACCTTGATTCCCCAGGCATCAGCACGCTTGTCAATAATTTCCTGAATATTGTCATTCAGTTTTTCTCTCTCTGAGAGCATCTCGTCCAGTTCATGCTGGCCGAGTACCGAACGCAGGGTGGTTTGCGCCAGCTGGTTTGTCGCATTCAAAAAATTCTCAACCTGGATGATTGCTCTTTCCGGGTCAACAACCCTGAAATAGAGGACGGCATTGACCCGAACCGTGACGTTATCCTTTGAAATGACATCCTGTGGCGGAATGTCCAGGGTAATAACCCGGAGATCGACCCGAAAGGCACGCTGTACTCCAGGAATGATGATTCTCAAACCAGGCTGTTTGACGACCTGAAAACGCCCCAGAAACAATACCACAAGCCGCTCATACTCGGCAACGATTCGAAAGGAGATTGCCACCAGACCAATAACGAGAATTACCGGGACGATGTACTGCACAATGTTGGAAGATATCATCTTATGGTTCCCCCCTTACCTTTTCTACATTGAGCTCCAAGCCCGTTCGAGACGTTACCTTGAGTTTATCTCCAACTCCGATTGTCTCTGAGCTTATTGCAATCCATGATTCGCCAAGCAGCCACATTCTCCCCTCACCCTTGAAATCCACCGAGGCTTCCCCAATCATCCCGATAAGCGCCTCTTCCCCGGTGCGGATCTTCTGCTTCCTGACCATGATAACCCGGCCAACAAGCAGAATGAGAAGCAGTGCTGAGACAGCCGTGGTCAAGGCGATAACCCAAAGCGATACTCTCAGGTTATCATCATCCATCAATATCAGTGAACCGACGGCAAAGGCGACAACCCCGCCAATTCCAAGCGATCCGAAGCTTGGGAGAAAGGCCTCGCTCACCATGAAGAGCAGGCCAAGAGTCATCAGGGCAAAACCGCTGTAATTGATCGGCAGGATCTGAAAGGCATAAAGAGCCAGCAGCAGCGATATGCCGCCGGCCACCCCCGGCAGAAGGGCACCAGGATTGGCGAGTTCATAGATGAGGCCATAAAACCCAAGCAGGAGCAGCAGATAAGCGACATTGGGATCACTGATCACCGACAGCAGTCGATAACGCCAGGTGATCGGCATGGCGGTAATAACCGCATTATGTGACGAAATGACATGGGTTCCCGAGTCCATCATTACCTGGTGACCATCTATTTGATCGAGCAGATCAACCACATTCCCTGCGATAAAATCGATAACGCCGAGATCAAGTGCTTCCTGGGCACTGAGACTTACCGCGCTGCGTACAGCCTCTTCGGCCCAGTCGGCATTTCGGCCATGCCGTTCGGCCAGCGACCTGATATAGGCGGTGGCATCATTGATGACTTTGCGTTTCAGAGTGGCTGCATCGTTGGTTGGCAGTTGGCCTTCGTCCTTGTCTTTCTGATCACCGGGCGGATCCGAGGAGCCGGGCATTCCGCCGATACTGATGGGAGTAGCTGCCCCTAGATTCGTTGCAGCAGACATCGCCGCCACATGGCTGGCATAAAGAATATAGGTCCCTGCACTTGCTGCCCTGGCTCCCTCTGGAGCGACAAAGGTGATTACTGGAATTGGCGAGGCAAGAATGTTCTTGATGATATCCCGCATAGAAGTGTCGAGTCCGCCGGGGGTATCCATCTGCAGAATGATAAGGTCAACATTACCCTCTCCGGCCTTTTCAAAGCCTTTTGCCAGGTAATCATTGACCGCCGGACTGATCGCGCCTTTTATCTCGAACAGCATGACCTCGGTGGACACATCTGAACCGGTACTGTTACCTGAACCGCTGAACATGGTTATAATGCAGAAACAGAGGAGCAAGAGGCAGGCGCTGTTTAGGCGTGCACTGCCCTGAATCAACCCAGATCCTGAACCAGACATCCCAGGCCCCCTTCAAATCGTTTAAACGATCAAATGCTGGTTTCAAACGAAACTGTCTGCTTCTCCCGCATCATGGTTAGACAATAACCACTATCCATTGTTATGTCAGTTCTCCGGGCATCGGGGCTCGCCCGGTGAACCAGTTCATTCACCCTTAAATGACCGGGAAAAACCCCGGCGGATTATCAGACGGAATCCTTTGAAAAAATGAATCCAAGGCAGATTTGTGAAGTTGTGCTCATGAAGCGGCGGCCTTTCTCCTATAGCTGTACCAGCTGATGAGACGGTTCCCGGCTGTCATCTTTTTGTTGATAAAATCGTAAAAAATTACCACTCTGTAGTGTTGCAGATGCAGGTTAATTGTAGTACTAGAGAGCACCCAAAATAACTGGGAAGAAAACGTCATCCTCGAGGAGGTTGTGATGAAAGACAGAGATTCCGGCAAGGTGAGGCAGATTCTGGAACTGGGCAGAATCCTTTTTCGGTAATCTTGTCGAGCAGTATTTCCTCTCAGAATCATACTTCGACCGCATCGAGCGGGAAGTTGTCGCAATGATCTTGGGCTACAGGATTCCCAACAGGGAGAGTTTCCGCACTAACGGTATTGCGGTTCTTGACCTGGAATACCTGCTTGCCATAGTTGATACGTTGGAAGGCAAGGCTTCGCTCACCC
This sequence comes from uncultured delta proteobacterium, assembly GCA_963696725.1. Lineage (GTDB taxonomy): Bacteria > Desulfobacterota > Desulfobulbia > Desulfobulbales > Desulfocapsaceae > MADRE3. The sequence goes on along the minus strand of CAVOLI010000006.1, from coordinate 153,000 downwards.
ACAAGTGCATCACCATCAGTGGATCCGATATGGCTCAGGCGGTGACCGTCCGTTTTCCGCTGGGCAGTTCACGGACCAGACACCGATTACCTACTATAACGGCATACACCTGATCGCCGGAGAAACCGCGCCGTTCAACTCCATTGCTCCATGCATCAACTGCGGCAGATGTGCTCGGGTCTGTCCGGTCAATATCCAGGTATACCTGATTAACCGGATGGTCGGGTTCGGCCAGATTGAGTCGGCAATGAGCCTGAACCCGGAAACCTGCCACGAATGCGGCCTGTGCGCCTTTGTCTGCCCAGCCCAGCGACCCATTGTGCAGCTGCTTAACTTCTGCAATCATGACATGATACACGTGAGCGGTCCGCCTGGGCCTCCGGAGGTATTTCATGAAAGAACTAAAAATGTTTAACCGGGCAGCACCGACTGGCACATAGGTGAGAACGGCAAGCTGACCGGCATCCAGGTGCAGGATGTTACCTTGAAGCATAATCCCGGCGGGATGCCGGATTGTATTCCGGTGGAGGGACGGTGCGGGTTATCCCGTGTGATATCGTCATCCAGGCCGTTGGCCAGGGGGCGCCGATCTCGACGCGATCGTCGAGGCAGACGGACTTGAGAAGACCAGATTCAGTACGGTCGATGCCGATGAGGAGACCCTCGAAACCAATATTTCCGGCGTTTTTGCAGGTGGAGACTGTTATTCCGGACCGCGTCTGATGATCGAGGCCATCGCTGCCGGCAGGTATGCCGCACGCTCCATCCACTACTATGTAACGACCGGGGAAACACCTCCAATCGAGGATCGTCAGCGTGACATGATAGCCCCGTCCCTGTTGGAATCGCTGGATAATGTCTCCCCCGTCTCAAAGCTTGCCACGAAACCTGTCATCCCGGTTGAAGAGCGCATGGGAACCTTCATGGAGGTGGAAGGAACTATCAGCGAAGTGCAGTGCCGCACTGAATCCGAGCGTTGCCTGAACTGCGGCCTCTACTGTTATAACCAGGATAATCTCCCTGAGTCAGACGTACAAGTTTCCAAATCCTGCTCCAGTGAACCTCACATTGCCAAAAAAAAGAAAGAGGCCGTTGCTGCCTGATCTCCGGGTAAAAAGAGCCTGCTCGACAAGGCCTTGGTCTATTTGGGGGAATCAAAGGGGTCTCAATTGGGCCAGGCCTGATTGAGATTTCTAGAATTTAAATGGCCGTGGGCGAACCCATACCCAGCTTGCAATGACCACAGCCCCGAAGGCGGTATAGCAAGCGGCAAACACCCACGCCGGTGCTCTGTAATAGATGATCTGGTCAAGCAGGTGAGAGATGAACGAACCGGCATAAACGGTGTCGCCGGCACACCGCCGCAGAATATTCTCCAGAGTCGTAAGCGGACATATCATGCCGGCCCAGGACTGCAGCGTTACCACTGCAATAGCTGCAACGTGAGCCAGTCTGAACCAGGGGTTGCAGACCCAATACCAGCCGCGATATTTGCCGAGGAATATGAATAATAAACCTCCAATCACAAAGGCTACAAATAACACATGCATTAACAGGACTGCATCCGCCGCTGCATGATAGGCCGCTGCTGTCAATCTACGCCCTCTTCAGTTCTTCAGAGCAAAGAGCGACACCCTGTATTTAATCATGTCATTGTATCTCCCGTTCATCCCATCCTGCCCCGGCTCACCTATTCTTCAACTGCCTGATCAGTAATGACACCATACGTTCATGGATGCCGTTGGTCTCGGCAGCGATGGTCTCCATCGTTTCTCAACTGGAAAACCATGCTGCACTTCTCTGAACATACAAGGGATAAGAGCGTTTCCGGTAACGTTTCATGCGAGCCAATAACCAGGTATCCACCAGGAGAAAGGGTGGTCAGTATATTATTGAGTGCAGCGGACTTCAGTTCCTCGTTGTAATAGGTGAGGAGATTATTTCGCAAGAAAATAAGGTGAAAGGTTTCGTCCGGCGGTTGCGAAAGAAAATTGTGTTGCTGCCAGGCGATGTTTTCCTTGAGTTGAGGCCGGACAGCATAGCCGTTTTGGTCCGGGGATCGAACAAACAGGCGCGAGACGGTATCTTCAGAGATTTCCCGTAAACTGGTTTTCTGGTAGATACCGGCCTGCGCTCGCTCCAGACAGTTTGAATTTGCGTCAGTGGCGAGGATACGAATCGCCGGGTACGATGAAAAATGCAAGTGCCACAATATCTTGAGGCTGTATACCTCCTCGCCGCAGCTGCACCCGGGTGACCATATTTTGAGTTTGTCCGTCCGCTGCAGCAGGCAGGGAAAGGTATGCTCCGCCAGGAAATCCCAGAGATATCTGTCTCTATTGAATCTTGATATTGTTATCCTGAGATGAGACTGCAGTATCTCCTCCTCGATCGGGCATCTCTGCAAAATGTCAATATACTCCGATACCGAACTGCAGTGAAGCGAAGCCATGTGTCTTCGTATACGCTTCAGCACCCCCTTGCGGACCTTTCTGAAGCCCCGCCAGGGCCTGTCGTAGTGATCCAGTAATTTCCTGAAGCCGGCATCCGTGATCATTCTCTGGCCACCGCCTGAAACTCTTTATCAGATGAGCCTCTTGCAAAATGATGTTTTTCGTTCAAAATCAAGGCATGCGAAAAATTATACCGCAGGCATATAATTGATATTCCGAGGATAAAATTTTTCAACATAACGCGGAGGTTGAGCGAAAAGGGCGTTTTGCAAAAGGCTCAGATAATTACGTGGTCGAAGCTGTACCTTCGAATTTTACGCTTTATGTTTTGCTTTTAACATAATCGAAGGCAAAATTGAACGACACGTCTGAAAGATCAGCCATGCCAGCGTTGTTTATCAGGATGGAGGCTGGATAATAAACGGCCTGTTGCGGCAGAGCAGCCACAATATACAACAAGCCGCACCTATAACAACCTGGATATGACCGAGATTCGCAACAAGCTCACCGGGCCAAAGCGTGACCAGCTGCATCCCCATGCTCCCCATGAACATTGCAAAAAAATTAATAAGCGCTGATGCAGACCCCGAATCCTCCTCCTGTTGTTCCAGCATCAGATGGGTCCCCGGAACCCGCACCGTGATCACGGCCATCGTAACCGGTCCGACCGACGCGGCAAACAGCCAGGGAGATATATGACCAAAGACGGAAACAACCACCCCGCAGAAAGATATCAGAGCAAAGCACCCGGTAATAATCAATTTCGGTTCAATATGTCTCCTCAGTCGCATATAGATCATGGGGCCAACCATGGCACATGTGGCGTTAAATGCAAAAAAAAGACTAAACTGTCCTTCTGAAAGGCCAAACTCCTCTATATAGATATAGGAAGCAGAGGCCAGAAAAGCCATGAGAGCGATCGGAGCAAGGGAGAAGATCAGCAACAGGGATGAAAATCCCAGATTCTTCAAGACGACAAGAAGTCTTGACCAGGAGCCGATTACCGAGCCTGTAAATTTCCCCGACAGTGTTTCTTGAAAAAGCACCCCTCTCAACAGTGCTGCAGCCCCTATTGCTGCCAGCATAACAAAGATGGTCCGCCAGGAAGTGTACTTCAACAGGAGTGCACCAAGAACCGGTGCAACCATTGGGGCAATAATCACCATCGACATGATGGTGGCCATAACTTTCTCCCGTTCGCGACCACGATAAAGATCCTTCACCATGGCGGTAGCCACTACTGTTCCTGCACTCCCTCCCAAAGCCTGGATGATACGACCAGCGATAAGCTGTTCTACCTGCTGGCTGAACGCACAAAACAGGCTCGCCAATACATATATCGTCAACCCAGATAACAAAATGGGCTTTCTGCCGAATTTTTCACTGAGCGGTCCCCAGAACAACAACCCCACCGAGAAAAACAAAAAAAACATGCTCAGCGTCATGTTTACACGAGCCTTGGTTGTATCAAGCACTTCGACCATCTGTGGCAGTGCCGGAAGGTAGAGCACAGTAGAGAGAGGAGGAAATGCACTGATCAAAGCAAGAAAGGCCAGCGCTCCTTTTCTGCTCTGCGTGTTCTGATTGATTGTCACCGTTATCTTTCCTTTTTTTTATTTGAGACACCAAAAGACCGGCAATCAGCCTATTCCATTTTAAAGATAAGTCAATCACCCAAATCTGATCTGTGAACAAGCGTGCAGGAATGCCCTGTGAGAGAAATCAGGATCATTATTGCACGCTGTCGAGTAGCCTGATCGAGAAGCCTGCCCTGTCAAATATACCTCATTTTACTTTCCATACCCCCAGAACAGCCTGGGATATCGATGGCAATTGACAAAGAATTATATTACTATATTCCATATAAATTCAGTTAATTAGGAAAAGGCCACGTCGCCCTGCATCAGGGGCTGAACATACAGCGTATTCATCCTTTGGAGAATTAAAGAAGCCATTTCTGGAAGGAGGAAAAACGATGACCAGTCAATACCGCAATGCTTTGAGTGAATTTTTAAACATCCTTGGGCTGAACGAAGAGCCTGTTGGTGTTTTTTACACCGACGATAAACCGGCAGACGGTTCTGCACCCAAAGCGATGCCCCTGCCCACCCGTGAGAAAGAAACAGAAAATGGCATCGACTGGCAGGCGACCTTCGCGCAGTTCTCCTGTGTCATGGGACACGTTTTGCAGGCCAGGAAATTGAAAAAAACTGCCTACTTCAGTGCGGAGCAATTCGGTTGTCCCGGATGTGCATTCTGGCTCGGTTTCATGAAACCCCAGAGCGAAACGATTATCCATTATGTTTCAACTGGATTCCCTGGCCAGATGGAAGGTGAGCTCTACTGTGATTCACCGGACGCACTCAGACGTATTCAGACCGATATCGATCCTGAACCGGCATCCGGCACATTTTGTGTCGTCAAACCCCTGAGTCTTTTTACCGGAAATGAAAAGCCGGACCATGTTGTTTTTTTCGCCAGACCTGAGACCTTGTGTGGCCTGCATCAGTTAGCGACATTTGTAACGAATGATCCTGAAGTTGTAGCCTCTCCATGGGGAGCCGCCTGCACTAACATGATTACCTGGCCCTATAAATATCAAGCCAGGGGTGAGAACAGGGCCGTCCTGGGTGGCTGGGATCCCTCGGCGCGCAAGTTTTTCGGCACAGACGAACTGACATTTACCGTTCCCTACGATATGTTCACACAGATGTACGAACGTTTTCCAGAATCTTTCTTGAAAACGAAAACCTGGTCCACGGTCCAGAAAAAAATTAAACGGAGCAACAACGCTTGGGCGCCGAAAAAAAATAGTTAATCCAGGAGAGTACTGAATTATTTGAAGCAAATATCAGAGAGTAAAGAAATCAGGATATCTGTATCAACTTGAGTTTATCGGAAAATGCACCAGTTGGCATGATATAAAATGAGGGCCAAACATCTTTAACGAAAGGGTCTGAAGAAAGCTCGTATTTCCTCAACCAGCGAGACTGGTTGCTCGAGCGCTGCGAAGTGGCCGCCTTTTGGCATCACCGTCCATCGCCGAATATCGGTATACAAGCGCTCGGCCACTGAGCGCGGCGGACGCAGGATCTCTTTAGGGAACTCTGCATAGCCCATAGGCACGTCGACTGTCGAGCCTTGTGGAATTGGCCACGGCCCGTGCTTTCGGGCATAGTAAGGCCAGAATGATGAACCGATGGCACTAGTGACCCAATACAACATGATGTTGGTGACTATCTCGTCCCTGGTGAGCGCGCCTTCGGGATCTCCATCGCAGTCGGTCCAGGTTTGGAATTTCTCCACCAGCCAGGCTGCAAGTCCAGCAGGCGAATCAGTAAGCGCAAAAGAAAGCGTAGTCGGCTTCGTGCCTTGGATCCACTGATAGCCGGTCTCCTCCTTGAGGAAATGGTTGAGCTGCTCCAGAAAAACCTTCTCTTCAGCCGTAGGGTTAACCATCATCTTTGGCTCGCGCTGCACCGCAAGAAAATTGAGGTGCATGCCGATAAGGTGCTCAGGGAATGCGAAGCCTAGTCGAGAGGTGATAAAAGCACCCCAATCGCCGCCTTGAGCGCCGAAGCGCGGGTATCCCAGCACATCAACCATAAGCGTGGCAAACACTTCGGAGATATCCTCGACGCTGAAGCGCTTCTGTCCCGGCTTGAAGGAGAACACATAGCCCGGCAGCGAAGGAGCGACTACAGTAAACGCATCAGTGGGATCACCTCCGAAACGAGCCGGGTCGGTGAGCATGGGAAGCACTTTATAAAACTCCAGCACCGACCCCGGCCAACCGTGAGAAAGCAGAAGCGGCATCGGGTTAGCGCCCTTGCCCTCCTCATGAATGAAATGCAGATCGATCCCGGCAAGCTGCACGGTGAACTGGCGGATGGCATTAAGCCTCGCTTCTTGTTCTCGCCAGTCGTAACCATCACGCCAGTAGTCCAGCAGCTGCTTTAGGTAGCCAACACTCGTTCCTGTTGACCATGGCACCAGCGGCGGTTCGTCCGGGAGTCGGGTGCGCAACAAGCGCTGCCGCAGGTCGCCTAAGACCGAGTCCGGCACTGAAATCTGGAAGGGGAGCAAGTCTCTGCCTGGCATGGCATGGCCTCGTTTCGATTCAAACTCCTCTATATAATTGGATCGTCAGCAGATACATACTACTGGAGATATTGACCCGTGAGTTTTCGCTGAAATCCATCAGAGTAAATCCCCCTGTTTCTTTTTCTGAGCGCAAAATTGTTCGAACTGCCGCTGCGCCAGTTTCGACGGCGCAGTCTTCCCGTTCTCCCAGCGGTTTACCGTGGCGAAGCTGACACCGAGGGCGTGGGCCAGTTCCTCCTGGGAGAGCGCCAGCTGCCTCCGAACCTCCTTGACCGTTTCCGGGAAATTTTCGGGTTGGCGGATCATGGCCATTGAACATCTCCCGCTGAATGGACGAGGCACAGAAGGCCAGGCACGACGTTCCACTGGTGACCATCGTCGGTGCCGATGTGGTCGGCGAACTTGACGCTGCCAGGCTTCATGACCGTGCCTCGTTTTTCAGCGCCTTGAGCAGCGGCAGCAATGCCGGCACATCATCCCGAATGATGCTCCACAGGGTGTCGTCGTCGATACCGAGATAACCGTGTATGAGACTGTTGCGGGTGGCGATGATCATTCGCCAGGGCATTTCAGGGTGAGCAGCGCGGACTTCATCCGGAATACGGGTGGCAGCTTCGCCTATCAGCTCCAGGTTGCGCAGGGTGGCGTCATAGGTCAGCCCGTCCGCCACAAAACCAGCCTGGTCAAGCCCATCGGTGTAGACGAGCACCTTCCCGGCAAAGTCAATCATGTCATCAAGGTAGAAGCGCCATTCGCGCTGGCTGCCATCAGACATTGACCCGCTCCTGTTCGATGAAGGGACGCAGTTCCGGCCGCAGAGCCTTTTCGGATACCAGATCGACCGGACAGCCGAGCAGATCCTCGAGGTAGAACTGCACACCGAAATAACGCTTGGAGGTGGCAGGGCCGTCGAAGGCGACCAGCACATCGACATCACTGCCGCTGGTCGCCGTATCGCGGGCGGTGGAACCGAACAGGGCAAGACGGGTCACGCCGAAACGGGCTTGCAGCTCAGGCTTGCTGCGGCTCAGCAGTTCAAGAGCGCGTTGTTTGTTCATCGATCAACCTCCAAGGAGCGTTTGCTCTTCCGTGCTTTCACGAACCCGACAACCCTGGCCACTCAGGGGCCATTAAATACTACCTGATACTATAACATTTGCTATGCCGCATGCAACTCGAAATTCGAGTGAATTCCGACAGATTTGAAACAGATCCGATATGTAAGACCGTCAATGGCACGCAGACTTCGTTTCCACGTATTTCCCACCTTTGTGCGTTTATCAAAGGGTTTTTTTCTCGCTCAACCTGAACGGATACAGCATCTTGTGGAGGTGCGATGTTTGAAAAGTGTGTGACTCTCTCTTTATCTTTCCAGGTATAGAGCATCCCGCTTGGCTCTTTAATCCTTGAAATCTCACTCTTCGTTTTTGCTACGTTACTCTGTTTTATCCTGGAAGTTGAACCGGCCTCTACTTCTTTAAATTTTTGAGGATTTCTCGCAACTGGCAGTTTATCGTAGACTCGACTCAGAGGCACACTTTCAAATCGATTATGATAATAATTAAATCCAGCCCACCCAGCGAGTACTATAATACAGCACAGAGAGACTGTTAGGGATGAGAACATAATTATTAGGTGGCAATGTGGGTAACTCTTTCAATCAATTTCTTACAATACAAGTCAATATTTTATCTGAATAATAACTGTTTAATGTGATACCAGCTCAACAATTGGGACCTCCCAGGCATCACCGAAACAGTTTTGCCTAAATTCCTCATCCTTGATATCTGATTTATAGCGGAGGACCATCGCAACCACACGTCCTTCATCGAGATCAAGGAGCCTGTTCTCCCACCTCGACATTGCCTTCTTCGACAATCTGGCAACAGATTCACCATCCTTATTCACAAGCTCGAGGTGATTGTTTCTCCTTATTGCGCTTACCTTATCCCCGACTTTCAATTTCCCAAGTGTTGCTCGAACCGCATGGTTCTCTTTCCGGACTCCAGCGAAATCTATAAACAAATCCTCCATGCCAAGGAGGGTATAATTTCTTCTCTTAAATGTTCGACTCTTTTTCTGACTGCCCTTTCTGATATGTAGGAAATCACCCTGGATCAAATTGGTATGAGGATTGACCGTTTTATTCACGTACTCAAACAGGTGCAGTGTCTCTCTTGCCCTGGACATCGCGACATAATAAAGACGGCGTTCCTCCTCCATTTCCTCCCCCTGCTTTTCCGCCCAATTATCGGCAAGGATGAAGACATGATCAAATTCGAGGCCTTTGACAGAGTGGACGGTTGAAAGGAATACTCCATTCCCCAAGCTGCTGGCACGCCCCTGGTCTGATAAAGCTTCGTATAGGTAATCCTCAACCAAAGACAATGGCTGCGGAGCATCATGCGTCTCTTCAATCCATTCGGTAATGAGCTTCCTAATATTTGCCTGCCAGATATTATCCTCTTGAGGTTTGTCAGGCAAAAGATCGAAAAGAGCACTACCTCTAAGCATTTCCATTCTCTCTTTTTTGAGATACTCGAGAATGATCGAATGCTCTCTAATTCTAGATAGCTTCGGAAACGAATCCTTTCGCCCCCAGTTAAGACTGACAGGCAAACCAGCTTCTTCTAAAACAGACCTCACAGCGTCCAGATCCCTCCACTCCCGTGAAAGGATCGCGCAATTATTGATTCTAAAACTACTTCCTATTGATTGAAGGCGCTGTATTTCCTCAAGGACTGTCCGAGCCTGATCCATAGGAGTAGTGATCTCGAACTTCTGGACCCTGCCACGACTGATTTTATCTTTGGGTTCCCAATTACCTCCTTTGGGAAGAGAAAATCGGGATTTGTTTACCTGTATCGGATGCTCTGTCTTCATCCGGTCTGTGTTATGCATGATCAATGAATTTGCGGCAGAAATTATATGATCGGTCGACCGGTAATTTTCAACGAGATAGTGAATGTCTGCCTCATAATCATCTTTAAATTTCCTTATAAATTGTACATTCGCCCCCCTGAAACGATAAATATTCTGGTCATCGTCTCCGACAGATAAGATGGTTAGCTTTTGGTCATTTTCCTCTTCCGTTTTGCCGGCAAGCAAAGAAACCAGTTCATACTGCTCCTCATCTATGTCCTGATATTCATCAACGAGTATATGACTAAATCTGCCAGTAAGAGACTCACGCGCATTACCATCTTTCAGGGCAATACTTTCATCCCCCTTCAGGAGCTTTATCGCATCAGTAATAATGCTTGAAAAATCGATCTGAATACCTTCTTGAGGATGTTCTGCCGCAGCGAGTGAGCGGCCTGTCAAACGGAGCGCCAACCCATGAAATGTGAGCGTGGTTACTCCGCCCATATCCTCCCCGACGAGTTCACGCAGTCTCATACGCAGACTCATTACGGCGCTCCTATTGAAACAAAGTACAAGGATTGCCTTCGGGTTAACCCTGAGTACCCTCAATAAAAAGGCAACCCGATGGGTGACAACCCTCGTCTTTCCTGCACCAGGACCTGCCAGAACAAGCATGTTGTTTTCGAGCTCAGAGGAGACTATCCGCTGCTGACTAACATTTTTCAAATCATCAACGATCCGAGTGTATGATTGCTCACTTGTCGCCCGTTCAAGCATTTTCTTCTTGCCAGGGAAATATCTCTTGATGAAGTCCTCTTTTTCATCATTAAAATACGACCCCACTAACCGCATCGCTGCACCGAGTTTATCCAGAGCCTGCCTGGCATACTCGTTCATCACATGGATCTGAAAATTCCGTTCTGAATAATGCGTTCCCAAGGGGAAAAAATCGTTTTCCGTATACCTTCTTCCACGAGATTCGGTATTCAAGCGAATAGTCATTGATTGACGAAACACTGCAAGACCTTGCTGGAGATCAATGATGCCCTGCTCATGCATGAAGGTCAAAGCACGCTCGGCTGCCGCCAGCGGATTCTTTAATTGTGGCAACAGCATCAGGTCATTTTTCAATGATTCCATCACCTGCTCAAGAGTAAACTCAACTTTCAAGCTGGCATTTTTACTCTCGGTAGATGAAATTGTAGCAATTATAGTGTTCAGCGCGGTTGTTGCAGCAAGTTGTCTCACCCTGACTGTTTTAGCAAGAGACTCCCAATTTCTATGCAAATACAGCGTAAATTGATTGTTTCCTCTGGACTTAATGGTGATGCTTCCTTTTTGTCCAGCTAGCCCTTTCCCATCCCGACTCAAGCCATAAAGAATCAGTTTCAATACATCTGGCAAGCTATACTCATGGCCTTTATCAACCATTCGCTGGTTTACCTGGCGCAAATCTAGATGCAATGGATCGTCAACACTTGTCTCTGGGGCTGTCTCTTCTAAAAACTTTAGCAGATCACGCTCAAGAGTGCATATAGTGCCCAACTTCTTTTCCGCACTATTGGTTACTTTGTAGCGTAAGTAAGCTGTCAAGGTCATCTCTTTGGTGAGCAGGCCTTGTTCAGCCATATCATTGAGTGTTTTTAAAACACGCTGCGTTTCTGTCTCATATTCAATATCCTCCACCGTAGAGGCAAAAGCTGATAATCCCGCGAGCTCATCAGCACTGAACCCTTGACTAGCATTCTTTTCCATGAGGGCCTGCAGAATTGCAAGCCACCGTTGCTGCTGACGGGCTGAAAGATTTAGTTGCGCAATTTTTTCTTCTGCTTCTTGGAGGTTTCGAACAAGAGGCTTTCCCTGGAAGACCTTCGTGTTATTTTCGTTTCTCTCAAGAAAGCCTGCTCTTTCCAGCCATGCCACAGCAGTCCTTACACGGGTATCAGCATCAGGCGTCTCATCGGGATCAATATCTACAATCTCCTGACGCAGCAGTTCACCGGCTGTAAGAACTACCTCCTGCTCTCCTTTCGCTGCATATCGCAAACCTCGCAGTATTTGCGCAATCTCCCGTTTCGTCAATCTCGACAAGCTGCTCAGACGAAATTGACCCTCGATGTCTTGTTCTGAAAAAACCAGGATACATTCAGCCATTCTTCGATCACGGCCAGCTCGGCCTGCTTCCTGGAGATAGTTCTCGAGGGAACCAGGGATATCGGCATGGATGACCAAACGTACATCCTCCTTATCTATCCCCATTCCAAAGGCATTTGTCGCACAAATTATTGGGGTAGAACCGTCGATAAAGCTTTCCTGTATTCGCTTTTTCAAGGATGGATTCAGCCCTGCGTGAAACGCATCGACTGAATAACCATTGTCTTGCAGAAACTCGGCAAGTTTCTCCGTGTTTTTCCTTGTAGCACAATAGATTACAATACTCCCCTCTCCCTGGTATCGCGCCTTTAACAATTCAAGGATCACCTGGTTCTTTTCGTACCTGTCTACAGGCCATACCTCGTACTGAAGGTTTGTGCGCTCATGGCCTCCTTCAAATTGAATAACCCGCAAACCAAGCTCTCTCTGGATAAGGTCAATTATCTCGGATTTAACATCCTTTTTGGCAGTTGCAGTGAAACACTGCACTGGTGGTATAGCTGTTTTTCCCTTGAGCGCTAACTCTCTGATAAATCGAATAGAATAAAGGTAGTCAGGCCTGAAATCATGCCCCCACTTTGAGAGGCAGTGCGCTTCATCGAAGACCCAGGCGCCAATCTCCCGCTGCTGTACAGTCTGGACGAACGAGCGGTTCCTCAATTGTTCAGGAGAAACATATAACACACCGACATCCCCAAGACGGATACCATCCTGAACTTCACCTCTTTCCGGCATGGTCAGCATCCCATAGAGTGCCGCCGCAATTTTCGTCCCGGTTTGTTTTGAGAAGTTATCAACCTGATCTTTCATCAGTGCCTGAAGAGGAGATATAACAATCGTCAGCATATTTCGCTGTTGATAGCGCATTAAAGCCGGTAGCAGGTAACAGAGCGATTTTCCACCACCCGTTGGCAATGTTGCAAACAGTGTGTGATTTTGATGGCCTGTGGAAACAATCTCCTCTTGTAAACTTTTTCCATCAACCGTTGCAGGCTGATTGCGGAACTCCTCAAACCCGAAGAAACTCTTTAGAAAATGTCGGGGATTATGATGAGTTTGACAGTATTCACAATTGGCAAGCCCACAACCCACTTCTCGCAACTGATAGAGTAAATTCGAAACTTGAGGAAATCGATGGCGGACCCATGGCGGCAGAACTGAGTTACCTCCTGCTACGGTAAGCCAGGCACATATATAAGCGAGCGATGAATGAGCAATACCGTTGTCATACAACTGATCCATCAGTCTCTCGACAGCGGCAATGCAGGCATAACGGCTTGCAAACCAAGAAAACGCTTCGTATAGATCATCCCCTTCAAGCAAAGGAACCCCCATAGCACCCAAGGCATCAGAAGTACCGAGCAGATCGTGATCTTTCCTCAGAAAACTTCTATATAACGTCGGTGCGTCAGAACCACTTTCCGATTGCTTGAGAAACGCCTCCCACTGCTCAGAAAATACCTTCCCAGCCAATACTGCATCTTGAGCAGGATCATTGATACTGTCTCGAACAAGTTGATAGTCTTTTACGAGGCGATGGTAGGGGTTCTCAGGAAAGGCCAGTGGAGAGAGATGCAGTGTGTCTATCGCAGGTTTTTTCAGGAGTTTTAAGCCAGAATCGAGGTCCTGCAGGCGAGGTATATCATGAGCTAGGATGTTGTGCCCTAAAATGTACTGTGCACCGGCGGCCAGATCATCAACTTCAGCCAGCTGCTTTCTCGAAATTTCTCTACCAGGGGTGAAATGAAGCTGCTTCCTTTGGAATACAGCACCTATTGCATAAATTACATTTTTCTCATTGATTTCGATGTCCAGCAGCAGACATTTATTGAGAAAGGTTTCACTGGATGTAAGAGTTACGATGCTCATTCTATTTTCAGCAATACGCCCAATAGAGCGGGGTATCAACCATAAAACGCACACCAAATCTAAAAGTATCTCTGTTAGTACTAAGACCTTTCATCCTGCTCTCCTGGTGTACCTTGTTGTCATCATTGAAAATGATTTTGTCAGGCCACGACTTTAACAAATAAAGAGCCTACAGCAGCTAATGCTGAGCCTGACAAAATCAGTAGAACACTGCAAATTTATCAAGCCACTTATAAACAGAGTCAGTGCCCACTCCGAGATACATACATATTTCTATGATTGACAACCACCGGTCATCCATTTCAGCCATTTCTCAAAATCCTCTTGAGAGATTGTTTTTGGGGTAAATTGCACTGCACAGGACAAAAACCACAAAAACTATGGATATTCTTGAATATAATAAGAATAGTACTATCTGATTTTAGCAGATGTCAAAAGATCTTTACTGATTTAAGCCGATCCTGTTTGATTTTGACGATTCTGGCAGAAATCTAGATATCAGGTGGAGGAAGGTATCCATCACTCTTTACCAATATTAACTGGATTTAAATTTAACAGTATGTGACCATCAACAGGGCGAGCAGATACCGCCATAATTACGGACACTTTACCTGTTTTTGTACTTTTGACGGTCACATCACCAAGGGTTTTTGTAGCCAGGATAACAAAGAGACTCAGCTATCCAGAGCAATCCCGCACCTCTGACACACGGCTTATATAAAATTTAATTTTTACCGGGTACGTTTTTACTGGTACAATGGGTTGCCAGAAACAAAGTTCACCCTTATCCCCAGGCGTCAAACCATTTGCTCCACTCTTTAAAGAAGTCTAAAACGAGGCCTTTTCTCCCTGCGTTTCCATGCATCTGCCGCAATTACCAATTAACAGTGTTATCCCTGATTTGAAAAATGCGCTCCGCAGCGGATCTGCGATACTGGCGGCACCGCCCGGTTCCGGCAAGACCACTATTGTCCCCCTTGCACTCCTTGAGGAGCAATGGCTCCAAGACAAGAAAATAGTTATCCTGGAACCAAGACGGCTGGCGACCCGGGCAGCTGCTGCCAGGATGGCAACCCTCTTGGGAGAACCAGTCAGCCGAACCATTGGCTACCAGATCCGCTTTGACCGACGGGTATCCCCGGCTACACGGATTGAAGTCGTCACTGAAGGAATTTTGACCAGGCGAATCCAGGAGGATAATGAACTGCAAGGCACGGGACTTGTCATTTTTGATGAGTTCCACGAGCGCTCTATACATGCAGATCTGGCGCTTGCCCTCTGCCTGGATCTTTGTCAGCTGCGTGAGGATCTGCGAATCCTGGTCATGTCAGCCACCTTGGATACCGGGCCCATTGCCGAGCTGCTGGGCAAGGTACCGGTTATACATGGGGAAGGTGAAGCCCATTCGGTAAGTATTGACTATCTGCCGCAACAAGTAAACGGAAGCATAGCCGCCACAACGGCTGCAGGTATACGGCGCGTATTCAGGGAAAACCCAGGTGATATCCTCGCCTTTCTTCCTGGTGCGGGCGAGATTAAAGACGTTGCACGGCAACTCAATGATGACCCTGCATACGATAGAACCATTATTGCGCCCCTGTATGGCAACCTTTCCCAGAAAGAACAGGACCAGGCTATCATTCCTGATCCTGCCGGGCGAAGACGGATCATCCTCGCTACCTCAATCGCTGAGACCAGTCTCACTATTGAAGGTATTAGTTGCATCGTTGACAGCGGTTGGTCACGACGCTCTCAATTTCATCCTGGTAGCGGTCTCTCCAGGCTGACCACTATTCGTGTTTCAAAGGCTGCAGCAGATCAACGTGCCGGCAGGGCGGGGCGGCTTGGTCCAGGTTATTGCCTGCGGCTCTGGACCAAAGAGGAGCAACACTGCCTGGCGCCCTTTCACCCACCGGAGATAGTGGACACTGACCTGGCGCAGCTAGCCCTGGAACTGGCTCTGTGGGGAGTCCAGGACCCTGACGAGTTACGGTGGCTAACCCCGCCTCGCCAGGGTGGTTACCAGCAGGCAAGGGAACTCCTCGTTTCGCTGGATGCTTTAACCAGTTCAGGCAGGATAACTGACACCGGCAGACAAATGGCCGGCCTTGCCGTACATCCCAGGCTAGGCCACATGCTGGTTCAGGGAAAAAAAATAGGCCAGGCATCACTGGCATGCGATCTTGCTGCCCTCCTTTCAGAACGGGATATTCTGAGAAGCAGCGATGATACCACAACCGCCGATCTGCAGGACAGGCTGAACCTGCTCTCGCTGTGGCGTGAAAAAAAAGTTGCCGCGCTAAGAGATAACGGCGGTGACCCCGGGGCATGTAGCCGCGTCGATAAAAATGCACACACCTTGCTGCAACGACTGCGCGATCGACGAAAACCCTGTGATCCTGAAAAAGCCGGGCTCCTGCTGACCTTTGCCTATCCGGACCGGATTGCCCGCCGCCGCCATGGCCAACGGGAAAGCTACCTCCTGTCATCCGGCAGTGGGGCAAAGCTCCCTGCATTTGACCCGCTATCGATCAATGAATACCTTGTCATCCCCACGTTGGATGCCGGCAGTAAACAGGGGAGGATCTATTTTGCAGCATCTTTGTCACTTAAAGAGCTGCGCCGACAGCATAGCAACCTTTTTAGCAATACGACTGCAGTATGCTGGGATAACGATACCAGGAAAGTTATTGCCTCTGATCGCCTCTCCCTGGGTGCCATTGTTGTTGAGGAAAAACCCGCAAAAAAGACAACCCCTGACCAGGTAACCCAGGCTCTATTGAGCGGCATCAGAACTATGGGGATAAGCTTTCTGCCCTGGGGCAGAGAGTCACGTCAACTCCAGGCCAGGATAAATTGTCTCCGTTCATGGCAGCCCAATGAGGCTTGGCCCGATCTTAACGACAGCAACCTGATTGGGGATCTTTCCTGGCTTACGCCTTACCTTGCCGGCATCAGCAAAGCAGGGCAGCTGAAACAGCTGAATCTGAAGGAGATATTTATGTCCATGCTGGGATGGGAGAAGCAGCAGCTCCTGGAACGCCTGGCCCCAACCTCCCTTATCGTGGCCAGTGGGTCGAGGATCCGGCTTCACTACCAGGACGATGCGCCCCCCTTTCTTGCCGTTCGCATCCAGGAGATGTTTGGCACTCAGAAGGCACCGGTTATATGTGACGGCAAAATCCATGTTCTACTGCATCTCCTCTCCCCAGCACAGAGGCCTCTCCAGGTGACAACTGATCTTGCGGGGTTCTGGCAGCGAACGTATCCGGAAATAAAAAAAGAACTCAAGGGAAGATATCCCAAGCATTTCTGGCCTGACGATCCCCTGGCGGCCGTTGCCACCAGACGAACAAAAAAAACCATGAAACAACCGAAAAACTCATGAGAAAAATCGCTTTTGGCTACTCAGCCCTCTGCAACATCCGCTGCTCTCACTGTGTGGCAGCTGGGGAAAATCCGGCAAACAGCAAGATGGAACTTGCTAAAGCCAAAGATATTATTCGCGAAATGATCAGCGCAGAGGTAAAAGGAATCAGTTTCACCGCAGGAGAGCCCTTTATCTACCTCGACGATCTGGCGGAACTGGTTAACCTCTGTTTCGAAAACAAGATATATACCCGTGTGGTAACAAACAGTTACTGGGCTAAAACGCCTGAGCAGGCCCGGGAACGACTGCACCTGCTCAGCCAATGTGGAATCTCCCAGCTCCGCCTAAGTTACAGTAGGTGGCATCAGGAGCACGTGCCGAAGCAGTACGTGCTGAATGCGGTAAGAGCCTGTGAGGATATGGGAGTTGACGCTTTTGTCTCCTTTATTACTGATTTTTCTGAGCAAGACGATCCTTTTGAACAGTATTTGCGGGATAACTGCCTTAAGTTTTTCCCGGAACCGGTGATCTATGCAGGACGGGCCGAAGTCTTCAGCCAACAGCTTCTTTTCACCGATTACCAGGAAAATTGCTGTCAGATGAACCCCTACCTTGCTCCTGATCTGACCATGTATGCCTGCTGCGATGCAGGAAGCCATTTCAGTGCCACCAACTTTTTCCGACTTGGCAGCCTTAACGACTGGTCAGTGGAACAGCTGCTGACCAAGAGTGAAACCAGCAGCCTTTATAACTGTATCCGTACCATGGGCGTCACCACCATAGCCTCGTATGCCGGGATGAAATCGAGAGATATTGTAACCTATCGCAAATGCAGCTTATGTAAAAAAATGTTCAACGACCCTGAAACACTGCATGCTTTGCAAAAGGCTGCCGCAGGCGACCTGCTCCAGTGGCATAGATAAGACGGCTCTTCTTGACGGTATGGGGGGCATGGTCGCAGGAAAAGATCATTGGATAGTTCTCATTCAAAGGAAGAAGAACCTCTTTAAAAGAGACCATAATCCGTTTAAATAAATGAGCTGAAAGATTATTTTGCGATTGCTTTTGCACTGGTTTCTGCAACCTGCCCGTCATTAGACGGTGCACTACCGGAAACACCGATTGCGCCGATGACCTTGGCCTCATGGGCGGCAACAGGGTTGAATGCTTGCAAAAGAACGGCTCTGAACCGATTGTAATGGACCTCAGCAAGGAGGCCGTTGCGGCTGCAGTAGCCCGCGGTGCTACCGAGGCATGATCGACGCCCCACTCGACCGCACGCCTGCCCATGCCAAAGACGGGCTGCTCAACATCATGGCCGCTGGCGCTAAGGAGACCTTCGATAAGGTGAGGCCGGTTCTTGAAGTGCAAGGCGGGAATATATTCTATCTGGATGCGCTCGGCGCCGGGCACACGACCAGGCTGATCAACAATTTCATGGGCATGACCACCGTCTGCGCCATGTCGCAAGCCTTCGCCGTGGCCGACCGCGCTGGCGTTGACCGCCAGCTGCTTTTCGACATCATGTCGACTGGTCCGTCCAATTCGCCTTTCATGCAATTCTGCAAAAACTGCGCTGTGGGCGACGTAAGCGATCTGGGCTTCTCCATCGCCAATGCCAACAAGGATCTGATTTATTTCCTCAAGCTGGAGAAGTAATTCGAACGATGCTTGAAAGCGGCATCGCGCTCCTATTTCTGGAATAGCGCGCAGTCGCCGCAACTCGCTGTCTGTACCTTCATCTGAGCAGGTTAGAAACTTGATCAATAATTTGATGTCTGGATATAGGATATACTACCCATGGCAAGAGTTTTCCGATTACCAGCAAAGTTCCCTTGACCAGATCTGAAAATCTATTTATGGTACAAAAACAACACCACAATATGCCGTGAAGAACAATTATTTCAATATTTTAATCGATAAAAAAAGCTCTTGGTGAATTTTGCAAGAGGCTCGTTATTCAACAAAAAAGAGAGAAACTCCATGAAAAAAATCTATTGTCATTGCAGCTCTGTTTTCGTAATTATCCAACTTGTTCTCTTCTGCTCTGTGACCTCATGGGCACAGCTCGCTATTTATCCGAGCAAGGGGCAGAGTGAGACACAACAGTCTCAGGACAAGGGAGAATGTCACCAGTGGGCGATTAAAGAAACGGGGATAGATCCAAGTGAGCTTGTTAGCAGCACTGCACCTCAAAGTACTGGGAATGATGGCAAGGTTGTACGGGGTGCTGCCCGGGGAGCCCTTGCCGGTGTAGCTATCGGCGCTATTGCCGGCGATGCTGGCAAAGGGGCTGCCATTGGAGCCACAGCAGGTGGGATCGGAGGCGTTGCCCGGCAACGCAGAGATGCACAAACTCAGCAAAGTATTGCCAGCCAGACTGAGGCACAAAAACAACAAGCGATGCAGAAATTTGAGAAGGCATATGGCGCCTGTCTCACCGGTCGTGGCTATTCTGTCCAGTAGCTTTTTGATTATTTATACTAATTGCAGTGGTTTTATAATACGCCTGTAAAGCCGCCGGTTTATTCGGCGGCTCACACTGCACATAGAAACTGACTGCGTGGTTCGCTACACGCTGTGCATGTCAACCTTCCGGCTGGCGAGGATTTAATGACTCGCGCTTCACGCCTGGTCTTCTGCTCATATCAAGGTTTCTGAGATATATTGTGACAGGTGTGCGAAAAAGAATTCGATCGGGAATTTGTTCATTGTTGCTGTTAACCCCGTTGGTTTTCTTGAGCTGCAGTGCTTCATCCTCCGTTTATAGCAAGCTGCCTCTTCAGAGATCTGAAGTTGCAGAATGTGTAATTCTCATTCATGGGCTGGGAAGGACCTACCGGTCAATGTGTTCTATGGAGGGAAAATTACGAGAGGCTTGATATCAAACGGTTAATCTTGATTATCCTTCAAGAAAAAAATCGATTGAACAGATTGCCAGTGAGCACCAGTGAGCATGTACCTGAAGCAATAGAAGAATGCCATATCTACAATGCCGAGGCTATACACTTCGGGAACAGAAGGAGGGCCGGGGACCGGTCGATTATCCGGTTGGCATCATTGCCGGTAACGATCCCGCCTTTTTTGATACCTGGTTTACCACCTTTATCCCCGGAGTAAATGATGGCAAGGTCGCAGTATCCCAAACCAGACTTGATGGGATGGCTGATTTTAATGTGGTATCCGAGTCCCATACCTACATCATGGATGCTGATCGGGTCCAGGATGAAACTGTTTATTTCCTGAAACATGGGATGTTCTCTGATACAAGTGACTGATCTGGAAAAGACAAAGATCACGAGAAGAAATGAACAAGATGCAGGAGGTATCTATGGCAAGAAAACTGTACTTGGCCGGGTTCAATATTGAGCCTCTTGCAAAACTCGAAGAAGGGAAATTGTTCAGAGGTAAAAATTAAACAAAAAATTAGACGCAAAATATTAAAATAATTTAGTTTTATAGCCTTTCATGGTATGATTTGTTTGTCAGCAAAAAGAATGACCAAAAGAGGCTGATGGGGAATTATATTAAGTCAACACAGGGAATGGGATGATTCTGAAAAAAACCAAAACAACACTACATAAAAGGAGATAACAAGATGAAAGTGAAAACAACTATTTTAGGCGTAGTACTGAGCGCGACTCTTCTATTCACAGCGTCGTCTATGGCAAATGAGAGTCTCTTGGAGTCAGTTGTTGAGGGCTGTAAGACCGAACTTGAGACTTACTGTCAAGATGTCACACCCGGCCAAAAACGTGTGCTTGCCTGTCTCTACTCACGCAATGACAAATTATCGGGAAAATGCGAGTACGCTCTTTATGACGCTGCTGTTCAATTGGAGCGG
Source organism: uncultured delta proteobacterium (assembly GCA_963696725.1). GTDB lineage: Bacteria > Desulfobacterota > Desulfobulbia > Desulfobulbales > Desulfocapsaceae > MADRE3. The sequence continues at coordinate 132,341 of CAVOLI010000006.1, read as the reverse complement.
GCAGTCGCTGCATTAACGTACGTTGTTAACGAATGTGCGGATGATCTGGTTGAATTGTGTGCGGATGTGCCTGCTGGAGAAGGTCGACTTCTTGAATGTCTGGCAGAGAACGAGTCCAAGGTCACCGCTCGCTGCAAAGATGCGTTTAAAGCTGTTATGGAATGATCTTAAGAAGATAGAGAATCAACGGTAGCATTCAATGAAGCCGCTTTCTCTAGCAGGGATTGATCCTGCAAGGGAAGTGGCTTCTTGCTTTTTTTAAGAAACGTGTCAGACAAATAGGTTACTCGTCTTCCAGTGGCACATTCTCCGGTAAATTAAATGGTGAAACCAGAGTCAACTCATTGAGCCAGATTACACCCCCCTGTGGTCGGCCAATGCGCGCTTTTTCATAGATATAGTCGTATAAAATATCAACCTCACCCTCCGCCACGATCACATCAACTTTTCGCATTAAAATCGGCTGAGGCAACTCACCAAATTTTGTTTTGGCATGTGCTGATCCTGCCAGCCCCATACAACCTGTACTGATAGCCCTGGTTATTTTTTTCTCATCACGGAGGGCACGCATCAGGGTTTTGTCCATGCCGTCATCTGGTAGAATACAGCTTATCAGCTTGCAGGCATCACGTGATATGAGTTGATTGGTGTAAGGTTTGGTGCTCATTCGATATTCACCTCAATCAAGTTTTTCCAGTATACTCTCCGGTATGTAAGTAGATACTTTTGCCAGTGGTGTAACATAAATAAAGCCCCTGCCCGGCACATCGAGATTAACGGCCCTGTAGATCGTATCATACACTAGATCCTGTTGCTCGGATGAGACCAAAAGACTGACAACTTCCTTCTCGGCTTCCACTGCAATACCCAATATACCAAGGCGTTCACGTGCCCCGATGCTCCTGGCATGATAACTGATTGCACCGAGTCTGGCGCCGACACTCCTTGCTGCCTGGAGGATAACATCAGTGAAACCGCTTTGGACGACACAGGTCAACATGGATACGTCGGTTAAATAGGTAATATTGCTATCGCTCATAATATGGCCTTGACCTCCTGAAGAAGTGTTTCTGTGGGTGCTGCACTTGCCACCTTGTTTTGTGCATTAGCCTTGTGTACCGCCCATAAACCGGTGATCATTACAGAGATTATTGGCCCAATGGAGGCCATGCAAAGAATTCCAAAGCCTTCCACTGCCATTGTGGCATTTCCCAATCCGAGTCCCATGGCAAGTACCAGGGGCACTGTAATAGGTCCTGTGGTAACACCAGCACTGTCCCATGCGATATTGACGAACTCCTCTGTAGAAAAAAAAGTAAGGACCATGGCAAGTAGATAGCCGGGGATGATCAGCCAGATCAGGGGAATATCGAAAATCAATTTAGCCACACCAACGGCAAGACCGAACCCGACGCCAATGGATACGGCATTGACCAGAGTCTTCTTTTTGAAAACCCCATTGGTAAGATTTTCGGTGGTCATGCCAAGAGCACTTAGTGCTGGTTCGGCAAGCGTTGCACCAAATCCAAGAAACCAGGCAAAAACCAGCGCCAGGCACAACCCTACACCATAGACGTACAATGGAGATGTTGGCATTCCCGCAACTTCCATAAACGCAGTCGGCACGAGGGTTCCTGCGTTGTCGCCAAGTCTGTTAAGCCCATAAGTCAGACCAAGGTTAAAGATGCACATGCCAAGAATGGTTAGACCAATTCCAAAGAAAATCTCGCTCCGGTTATTAAGTTTTTCTTTTAATACCAGGGTAAGAACCGCAAGCAGAAACAGCACCAGCGGCAGAATAGCGCGGATTCCCAGAACGATTTCAACACCCGGGCTGCGTTCATACCAGGAAGGATCCACAACTTGAGTCCCCCCTGCTGTCTGTTTGGCCGCCTCGATAATCTCTTCTGGTGATACTGTATATGAAAGGAAAAAGGAAAGCAGCAAAACACCTATGATTGGAAAGAGGGACGCTAAGGTCACGATGCCAAACCCGGACAATCCTGAGTCGCCTTTGCCGGCTGAGGCCGCGATTCCAATCCCCAGAGACAACACCAGGGGAACAGTTACCGGACCGGTTGTGACGGCACCACAATCCCAGGCAAGTCCGAGTATTTTCTGCAGTTCAGGATCAAGTGCAGCGAATATCGTCAGTCCCAGCACGGGTGCCAGGGAGGTATAGATGAGTGGTTTGAGACTCCACCCATAGAGAAAGCGCAAAGTGCCTATTGCTGCTGCCAGGCCAACACTTGCCCCCACCACCAGAACCAGTACCCCGGACCAGTCATTAAGCATTGTATACAGGTAGGGTGCCCTCTCCACTGAAACATTTTGGCCGGCGGTTTTTAGCGCACTAATAGCTGGTTCGGCAAAAGTTACTCCAATGCCAAGCAGTAAGGTAATGAGCAACACCAGCGGTAAGGGTGATTTACGGGGTAGCTGTTTACCGATAATCGTTCCAAAAGGCATCAGGCCGAGTTTGAGTCCCTCCATGAAAAACATCAACCCGGCAATGGCAGCAAACAGTCCTCCAGTGATGATCCAGGAGTCTTCAACTAATTGCCGAAGTATCAGTAGTTGGAAAAGGGCAAGATAGACTGCCAGAGGAACAACAGCCTTCACCTGCTCCACAAAGCGTACCGAGACATAGGGTTGCAATAGTCTAAACACTTCGGAAGGATTCAGCTTGATCTTTGATGGTGGCAACGGGATCAGATTACCATCTGAATCCTTTTCAATTTCAGGATTTAAGCTACTGAAGCTGAGTTCGTCGTGTCCTGTTGTCTGGATTCTCTGGTAATCTCCAAACCGTCGATACCTGCCAGCCATGTCTCTATTCCTATTGTAAAATTGTTTGTTACAGCAATGTGATCCCGTAAAAACGGACATTTTTCTTAAGCGACTTGTTTTATTTTTGGACGCCCTTGTTTGATGAAAATTGGCCAGGTGCTGGAGTTGATTTGGGCTCAAGGTTGTTTGCAAGAGCCAACGCTGAGTTATCGGCGGAAAAAATTTTTAACGAGCACCATCATTGATCAACATATTCTGCTGCCAATCTTTTACGCCACTCTTACATATCATCATCCAGCAGTTTCTTAGCTTTATTTCATAGTCACCGTTTTACCATACAGCTCAAACCTGAGGAGTCAAGCGACACCTTCGGTTCATGTTCTCTGTCATAAGACTGGTACAGAAATGGATTAGCTTCTTTGATAGGCAGTTGCAATGGAGTACAGCGATATTGTACCCGACTCAAGGCCCCCGGTAGATCACTGCCTTGTGTCGATCGGTTGGCATCAAGTGAATAGTTAGTCGTGACTTTGATGACGCGCCTACCGGTTACCAACCTCCACCGTCTTGAACCTGATCCGTGTCTGGGGCACAATTTCCATGGTGACTGGCAACTGAAAGAGTCTGCCCCGGAGTGCGTCTTGCAGGTCCTTTTCTGGTGGGAGATCTCCCTCACCAGTGATGACGACCCGTACCCCTTCATTCCCCGCATTGACAGAGACTAGCCGGTAGTCGCTGCCCGCCAACCAGTTTCTGGTTGCGCCTGCGGCACGGTGTTCGATGAAGCTGCCCTGGATGGTTTTGTAGCTAGAGGCCGACAGCGGAATGAGTATCAAGGTGAACAGTAAGACGGCGAAGACGACGGCGGTCCGCTTGGTGCGCCTGGGAATGGAGCGCATAGTAGGCCTTGGGGTATCCCATAATTGAAAACATGAAAGAGCCTGTTAATAGAATCGCCAGGTAGTTTGTGACAAAGAGCAACAGACTGCCTGTCGCCAGATCCGGTCGATCGGTGGCAAGCAGGATTCCCACGTTCGCCAGCGGAGGCACCAGGGAGATTGCAATGGCAACCCCCGGAAGCGTATCCGAAACGTCTCTCCGCCCGGTGGCAAAGGCGCCAGCGAGACCCGTGGCCAATGCCGCGAACAGATCGATAAGCCGCGGTGCGGTGCGGTTGATAATCTGAGCGTTAGCATCGACGTTGATCAAGTTACGGAATCCCCATGTGATCAGGAATCCGATTGCAATTGCAGTCGCGATGCCTAGGATCGAAACGATTAGCGAACTAAGAATGATCTTTCGGTCTCCAAGGCCGATGCCGAAGGCAACGCCCATGATGGGAAGCATGAGTGGAGCGACGATCATCGCTCCGATCACGGTCGCTACGGAGTCTGCCAGCAGCCCGAATGTAGCGATCGAGGTGGCGAGGATCAGGAGGCAGAAAAACCGCGTGAGTTTGCGTTGCCTTTCAGGTTCCTCGAACAATAGAGCCTCGCGTATCCGCTCGATCTCTTTAACGCTGACTTCGCCCCCGTGAAGATGCTGACTCAATGTACCCATACGAAACCGTCTTCTTTTCCATAAGTTAATTGTGGGTGACGCCTCACTAGACTTTTTTTCAGCTAGATCTGGTATCGTATAAAACCTTTTGCGAGATGTCCTCGGCGGCAGCTTAACGATCTCACCCGTTTGCGAACGGAACACGCCGAGTGAAACTGCTGGCGTGATCGGGCCAGAAGGAATTTTAAGCGCTAGATATTAAAGGCCGCTATAGCTATCCAGGTAGCTGGCCTGAATCGGCAACCCTACTTTCTAGTCCGTTGTCACCGCAGGCTAACATATTTTGCTTTTTATTTCAGCGCTGTCTCGTAAATTTACAAATAAAACGAGATAAAGATTCTGGAAGGCGGCGAGCCGGATCAGGCGGTTGGCCAGCGGTTGAGGAAGATCGGCCTTGGCGATAAAAATCTGGGTGCCCAGCACCAGGGGCAGGGATTTTGGCAGCCGGCCGGGAATTTCAGCGGCCTGTGATGTCTGAACATATATAAAGGTGTTGAGGTCAAATGGAACCTTATCATCCGTATCCTCCGGTTCAAAAAGATAGATTAAACGGTTCTGTTCGTGATGTTTGATGGCTTACCCTGCCTCCACATAGACATTCGGGCGGTGCCCGGTCAAATCGCATAGAGTAATTTCAGAGGATGAATGGCCAAGAGCTCTGAATCAGTAAGCGCTTCTGCACTACAATGAATCAGCTGTTCGCGCGGCCGCTCTCTATCGGGCCAGGTTCGGTTGTAAGTCTTCTCAACCATGGAGCTCGCCCTGTTTTTGCTTTTCCAAGCAGAATAACTCGAATTGCTTCCGCTAGCTCGGAAGGATTCGTTTTGCCATTCTCCCAACGATTGACCGTGGCAAAACTGACGCCGAGGGCATGGGCCAGCTCTTCCTGGCTGAGATTCAGTGCGGAGCTCACTGCCTTTACCTGTTCCGAAAATAGTTTTGTTCCAATGCCTTATCACCTTATGCCTTCTGGGTGACGTTATCAATCACAACATAACACCTGCTATAGCTTGTGCAGGAGTATTTTGAGCAGTCCTGAAAAAGTTTTAGCCGCGTTCCGCCCCATTCCCCATTTCTCCGGCAAGTAAAGGCCAGAACCCCCGAACAAAGCAGAAACTGGTGGATATCAATTAATTATTTGAAGGAATTGCTGAGCGTTTGACTGAATAGTCAAATCGGTGTAAGTAGCTAATTTATAGAATGATACAAAAACAAATTCGAAATATACCGTCAGAAATACCGTCATTTTTGTCTCTAAAAACCTGTGAATCGAATCTCCTTTTCTCAAGGACCTATTAACTCGTTTGTAAAAAGCTTTTTCAGGTTTTTTTTTAATTTTGGGTACCAGACAAAACGTCTCCTTCTGCCATAATAGATGCCATGGCCGGATTATCACAAGCCATATCGTGAGCTTATCGAAATCAGCCTTGTCTACTCGTCGGCATGGCGTTGCAGCCACCGCTGGCCTTTGAAGGTCAACCGGTAGCGCTGAGTCGGGCTGTGCGGAGAATCGGGTTGGGTGCGCTCTATCCACTCGTCTTCCAGTGCCGGGTTGAGGTAGTTTCCTCGAAACGTGGGGCGGTGTGATAGCCCCAAGGCCTGCATCAAATCCTTGCTGCCCAATTCGCCGGTGCCAATCGCCGGGATCAATGCTGCTACTTGGTCGGTTACTTGATCGCATACTTGATCGGTGATCACGGCCTCACGGAGAGCATCACGCAGTGCGCTGAGCATGAACTCGATAAACGGGGTAGCGTCTGCCTGCTGGTCAGCCAGCGCCAGCACGTGGTAATAGTCCTCCTGCCGTTCACGAATTACCGTCTCCACCGGCAGGGAAGCCAATAGATGCTTCCATTTTCGCAGGATCAGGGTTTGCCACAACCGTCCCATTCGTCCGTTGCCGTCAGCAAAGGGGTGAATGAATTCGAACTCGTAGTGAAAGACACAACTGGCCACCAACGGATGCTCGGGAGTAGTTACAAGCCAATCAAACAAATCAGCCATCAGCGGAGGCACCCGGTCGGCAGGCGGCGCCATGTGCACCAGCTGCTCACCCCGGAAGATGCCGACCCCGCCAGACCGATATCGGCCAGGCTCATCCACCAGCCCGCGCATGAGCAGCTCATGAGCCGTCAGCAAGTCTTCCTCGGAACTGGCCTCCCATTCTTCCATGGCCTCGTAAGTGGCAAAGGCATTGCGCACCTCCTGAATCTCGCGGGGGTGTCCCAATACTCGCTTACCCTCAATAACGGCAGTCACCTGTTCGAGGGTGAGCGTGTTATTCTCGATGGCCAATGAGGCCTGGATGGTGCGGATGCGGTTTTCCCGGCGCAGGCGCGATGTCAGGTTCTGTTCAGTGAGCACGGTGTAACGGCCGATGGTTTCGCCGATCTCGGCGACCAGATTGAGAATAGTTGGATTAATTGTGTAGGGTGGTTGATATTTCAAATTATCTCCTTAGCGGTTTGCAACAGGGCGATCCGTGTCGCGATTTATTGCGATACCTTTCAGCTTAAGCGATCGAGTTCGCGACAGATAATTTTGCCCGTAAACTGGTCGATTGATTTGTCGGTGCCTACCATTTTCCGAATGCGATCCTTCGTATCATGCAGGCAGCCGATATTTGTTGCCGCTTCCAAAGCAAACCTGTACGGATCCAGAACATCCAGTCCGGTAATGTCATACCCATAACCGGCGATTAACCAGCGGAGAGCCGCAATTCCTACCTCAAGGGCAAAATGCGGATCCTTATCTTTCATGTCACGAGCCGCTCTGGTCAGGGTCCTTGGATCACACGGACTCCGATTGGCAAGGTTTACTGCCTCACGCAACAGGCCCGCTGATTTTGCCGCTGCAAACCATTTCCCCTCATTTCCTGGTGAGCTTGCCACCAGATCGGCGAGGATATCTCCTGAACCTTTGTTTGGGTATTTTTTGACGATTGCCCGGAAAGTAGCCAGATAGGTTGTCTTTTGATTGGCCTCGATTGCGTATTTGGAATAAGCTTCTTCCACCATACCGCTCGTAAGCAGAATCTCTTCACAAGCCTCACTGATGCTATAATCCGGTTCATTCAGGCCACGGGAGTCTTTGGCATAACGCAAGGCCTCGGCCTTCTTTCCCATGGCCATCAAGGCTTTCACCCCCCATAACCGATCATACCAAAATTTATATGGCGCAAGGGCCAGCAGTTCCAGGATTTCCTTGTATCGCCCCGCTGCCTGCAAAGCACTGAAACAGGCTGAAGTTCCCTTGTAATAACCACCGCCGGCTCTTCTTTCCTCCGACCAGTTTATCCGCACCGGCGTCATCAAATCATCGGCCCAATGTGAAGCAAGCTCAGGTGATTGGCAGAGACTGCCCCAGTGGTACGGAAGGCGTTCGATATAAGGAATGTCGTCTTCTTCGATGGCTTTCCAAAGACGGCCAAGCCATTTCTTGCGAAGATCGACGTCTGCCGGAGCTTTGGCAATTAAGGGAACCAAGGCATCGACAGCGTTGTTGACCGCCGTGCCGATGGCCCCTGAAGAGCTGTCCACGTGCTCCAGAGCTGGGGATACTTTCTCGAAAAACAACACAGCCCCTTCCGCACCAAGCAGCGAGTCCTTGCGGGCCGCTGCCTTAATTTCAGTAACAGCTTCCTTCACCCGCTGAACCGCCGTCACGGAGCCTCGCCAGCCAAATGCCTGCCTTCTGAAACGACTGGTAAACGTCCATTTATGTCTCAAAGTTTTTGTCATACTTCGCAAGGCTCACATTGCCGGACCGATACCGTTGAATTGGCTGGCAAATTGAAGGTAGCTGGTTCCACCAATTGTCCTGCGCTGAATGGACCGGTAGAAACGGCGCGGCCGCTGCGTAGGAGATGAAGTTTCCGGGAGACAAGACCGCTTCGATGGCCTGCTCCAACGGGTCGATCTGCTTTCGCTTTCTGGGTGTCACTGCACTGCCCTCAAAATTGATCCGCCACGCTCGTGGTCACCGTAGGCGTCGACAATGATCTCGTCGATCATCTCGTCCAAAGCTTTGAGATCATTCTTCTCCTTGTTACTGCGTGAGTTCTTGAAATGTCCTCATCTTTCAACTTTATCCGTTCAACTCCCGCCAGCTCGGTATTACCCGGGCAAACTCCTGTTGAAACGCCGGACGCCGGAGATTATCCTTCTTGATCTTGCTTGCAAACTTTTCCCAGCGGGCTTCATCGCCGAGCACCTCGACCAGCATATGCCGCACTTTAACCATTACTTTGGCATTACGAGCGTACTCTTTACGCTCTGCATTCCGGTCCAAATTGCCCAAGCCGGAAAGATAGTATTTGAGAATTTTTTCGGGGTAGCGTTTTTCAAGCTTTTGGGCCACCTGGATTTCGTACTCGTCGCTCCAGGACGAGATGGGATATTGTCCTTTGGTCAAGATAGCCAAGGCCTCATCATACTCCTTGCGATGCATGCGAATTTTAAGCCGATTACCTGCCCTGGCATTTTTCAACTGCAAGAGAATTTGCGGTTCAAAAAGGCTCCATTCTGCGGCACTGCAAAGCTTCTTGAAAGCCTCATATTTTTCGAAGGTCAGGCCGTCTGTGGTCTGGTCGAATTGAAGCGCCATATACTTTTCTCGATCACCAGTTTCTTCAGCTCTGGCAGTGACAAAAGCGCGCAGCTCATCCATGCGGCCCTTTGCTATACGTAAGCCTTTTTCAGCGACCTGCAAAGCTTTTTCCTTCTCGCCGGAGTCCCAATAAAAGGTGGCCAGGTCATGGTAGTCGGCACCTAATTCCATCTGCTGGGCACGCAACTGAAGATATTTATCCCGGTCTCCGAGACGACGGTAGATTCTACGGGCATGAGCCGTTTTCCATTCACCCTTCATTGCCTCAAAATCTTGCGCCAGTGAACGTAGGTCGTCATCATCATAACAAGTCGCATAGGCGATATCGTAGAGCATGTCGTCCAAGCCGGCATTGCTGCTCTCGATAAACGGCAGGGTTGCGTCCAGTATCTCTTGCCGGGAATCAGCATCAACCTTTTGGGAATCCAGCCGCTCTCGAACTTGGTCCAACAGATCTGCGACATGATCCGTGGTGGCATACTCGCCACCACCGTAATCATCCAGTTCATCCAGATCAGGCGCCAGTTCGGACCAGAGAGCCAGAACGGCTTCACCTTCCGAGCGTTGAACCAGGGCTTCGGAAACCGAGACCTGGGATTTTAGAAAATCAAAACATTCCCGTCGGACATCGGGATACTCCGCTGCCAACTCCAGAATCAATTTTGACAGAACTTTGTGTGATGCCGTTGACAGCAACTCTGACAGTGCATCGCCTTTTTTAGGGTTCCTTGCCATCTTCACCTACCTCAAATAAAAAACACGCCGAGAATCCACTCCTCGATCAAACAGACGGTTCTGGACGATGCAGTACTTTTAAATCTACGATGCCATACTGGTGTAATAGGGTGACGGCACAATCGGATAGGCTCTAAATACATGGACAAAGACCGACTCCGTCTTATCTCGCACATCCGCTTCCGTATAGGCTTCCGGCAATCCCGTATCTTCACTCCAGAGATAATCCTGAATCGTCAGACGGACAGCGTCCCGGGTTGATTCCTTGTCTCGCCAATGATTGATCCGCACTTTCTCCGCTTTGAGCTTATCGAGCAGCTCGACCGCAACAACCTTGATCCGCTTGACCTCGTTAGGCGTTAAGTCCGGTTTCTTCAACAAATCGAACACGGGCAGGAAATACTCGTTTCTGGCGCAGTTGGAGTTCGCCCGCAAGGTGTCTGCCGCGCTCCACAGGCGTTTTTCAATAACTTCGATATGCTCGAGCTGGGCCATACCTACCCTTTCTTTCAAAAAATATCCGCGAAACAAGGCCTAGCATTTGTCGCTCAAGCCGTGCAGCAGACTTTTGATCTTTTCAACCGCAAGGGGCGACGGCTTACCAGGTCTCTCTTCCCGATGATAGACTTGCATTGTATTTTTTTTATTGTCCGATCATCGGTTCATCCTCAAAATCTTTAGTTCGCAAGAAATACAAGCATTATTCACATTCATTCAGCAACTTATATCATTTGCGACATGGGCCGCAAGGTAAAAGGACATATTTCAACCGGCATCAGGAAATCAATCCCAATTGCTAACTTCCACAAAACCGCTCCAGCTGAAGCCAACTCTTCCGACGAACATATCTTTGGGAGCCCATTCTCAGAACCGACTTCAACTTCCGCTTACATAGTCTTTATCCCCGAGAATCTAGGAGGCATGACCCCTTCTATCATTAAGCATCTTGCTCAAGCACATATTCTCGGCCAATTGTCAGTTTTTATTGCGTCCATTTGAAATGGATTCAGCCTTGAAACGTTCTTCGCAGCAGGAAAAATTCGAACAACAGGCCTTTCTTCGATTCGATGGAGAAACAGGGAGTCGAACCGCAATCCCAATAGACACATTCGTGAGCAACACTCTGACCCCGGTGGTGACCTCGACACTTGCCATAGCGTGTCTAGGTCTGCTGCCTTCCAGCTTCCTAAGGCCGCCGGCTTTCACTTCCAATGCACCGGAAGCTATCATCAGACCACGATTATACCTTTTTCCTCAATACTGAGCCTGCATCCTTGATCCATCTGGCTTCGGACTCCCGTTACCGGGCTTATCCGCAGACTTCACCACTGATCTGCCGGCTCGGCTTTGGTCAGGTGGGACCCGCAGCTGTTGCAGCTGCGAGTCCCACTGGTTCGCAGTAACCAATTTCTATCCCGAACGGGATTCCCGAAGTTGTGGATTTATCTCGGCACAACAGGAACAAGGTAAACCTGTGTAGTGGGCTTTCCAACCGAGGGTTACCAAGGGATCACCTTTCCTATTAAATCATAGCATCAGGGACTATGTGGATTATCTATGTATTTGACTGAACATTACTGTCCCGCAGTTTATGAGAGACCATGCCATTTCCTAACGACCTTATTCAGATCGGTGGCAAGTATTTTCCATTAACCACCAACCCATCACAAACAAGCTGTTGATTAGAGACCATTCGTTCACCAATCACATCAAAGAAATCATACGTACCTTCTTTGATTTCAAGTATTGTAGCGTCAGCAAGCGCTCCGATCCCCAGATGACCGAGGTCCGTCTGATCCATAGCCCGGGCTGGTGCAACCGTGGTTTTTTCAATTACCTTTTCAAGGCTCATCCCAAGGGCCATGAATTTGGACATAACATGTACCAAACTATGAGCCGGCCCATTAATACTGTCGGAATGTATATCACTGCTGATTACATCGGGCTCAAATCCGTTTTCCAGCATTTTTGATGCGGTCTCGAAACCAAAGGAACCTTTTCCATGTCCGGTATCAAAAATAACCCCTCTTTTGCGTGCGTCAATAACATACGGGTGAACCAGTCCTGACCTGTCGATCGGCTGATTAGGGAAAGGTCTGAAGCAATGAGTCAGGATATCCCCTCTTCCCAAACGCTTTAGAACTGCTTCAAGGGTTGGGGGTGGTTTATCGATATGTGACATCAGGGGTTTGGCAAGTTTATCCGAAACCTGTTTCGCGATCTCTAGTGGCAGCACACCATTGCCGGCACTGCACGACATTCCAACCCTAACCTTGATACCAACAATATGATCAACATATTCCCGGGCCTTGGCAAGGGTTTCAGCAGCATCACACAGTTTCAGGTTTTCACTTTCTCCAACGCCAAGATTAAATCCGTAAATTCCGGCAAATGAGATATTTAAAAAGGCCATAATTCTACTTCTTGAATGCTTGATAACATGATCATGAAATCCAAGAAAATTCCCAGGGCCGGCACTACCCGCATCAACAAAAGTGGTGACACCGGCACCCAAAGCATGATTGTCAGCATGAATTCCCAGCGAGGTTCCCCCATGATAAACGTGAGTATGAAAATCAATCAGGCCAGGAACAACTATTTTCCCTCTGACATCAATCACTTTTCGAACTTGATCAGGGTTTATTTTTTCAGCAACCTGCACAACATGGCCTTTTGAAAAGACAACATCAAAATGCCCCGACTTACCATTCGCGGGATCAATAACCTTGCCGCCGACCAGAGCCAAATCCATAGTAAATATCCTGTTTTTATTAATCTTGTCCCTCAAGCCTGAGGGGCGATGGGTAACAATTTGTTGTGATTAAAAGGTTACAGCTTATGACAAGCTGCCATTTGCCCATTCTGCAAAATTTTGATTTCGGGTACATCTGTCATGCAAATTCCCTCTGCCAGAGGACAACGATCGGCATAGGTGCATCCAGGTTTCAGCTCAAACCGACTTGGGGGCTCACCTAACGCCAGGCCTTTGCGGATTCTGAGTCTCGGATTTGGTTTTGGCACCGCATGAATCAGGGCCTGAGTGTAAGGATGCAAGGGTCTGTTGAAAAGCTCCTCAGCCTCGCCAATCTCGACGACACGCCCAAGATACATGACGGCAATCCGGTCACAAATTTGCCCAACTACGGACAAATCATGTGATATAAAGATGATTGCCAGATTGAGCCGTTTGCGAAGATCAAGCAGCAGGTTCAGTATCTGAGCCTGGATTGAAACATCGAGCGCTGATACCGGTTCATCGGCGATGATAATATCCGGAATAGGCAGTATTGCCCGGGCAATGCCGACACGTTGTCTTTGCCCGCCGCTCAGTTCATGAGGGAAACGCTCCGCAAATGACGGATCGAGTCCCACGCGCTTTAGCGTCTCAGCTATTTGTTTCAAACGATCTCCTGGCGATTTGAACAACGAGTGTATATCACCTGCCTCTGCTACGGAATCAGCGATCCTGCGACGCGGGTTGAGAGACGCATATGGGTCCTGAAATACCATACGGACTTTCAGCCTCACTTCCCGCAACCGGCGACCGGATAAATCCAGAATATTATCGCCGTCAAACGTAACCACACCGCCCTCAGGCCGTGTTAATCTAAGTATAGAACGACCGACAGTTGTCTTGCCACACCCTGTTTCTCCGACAAAACCGAGTATTTCACCCCTTTCCAGTTGAAAAGAAACATTATCTACAGCTTTTAAGGCATACTTTTTGTTCGCCCTTTTAACGTGAAACGTTGTCCTTAATCCTGCAACGTCGAGAATAGCTTGACTGGACATGATCAGTTCTGTTCCTTCAGCGGATTATGGCATCGTGCCTTGTGACCGGCGGAAAAACTTGTCCAGCCGATTGTCCCGGAAAGGCAGGCTGAGGTTTGAAATTTACAGCGCGGGGCAAACGCACAACCGTCGGTAATTTCTGTTATCAGAGGCGCCTGGCCAGGGATAGGATTAAGAGGCTCTGATCGCTTAGTCGGATCCGGCAGACAGGAAAAAAGTCCATGAGTATAAGGGTGCACCGGATTCTCAAACAGCGCCTCCACCGAAGCGGTTTCGACAATTTGACCGGCATACATGACACTGACCCTGTCAGCCAGTTGAGCAACAACACCCAGGTTATGAGTAATAAATAAAACCGCCATCGAGAGTTCTTCGCATAACTCCTTGAGCAGGCTAAGAATTTCCGCCTGTATGGTGACATCCAGAGCGGTTGTCGGTTCATCGGCGATAAGGACCTGTGGGTTGCAGGCCAGTGCAATCGCTATCATGATACGTTGGCGCATTCCTCCGGAAAGTTCGTGGGGATAAGCTTTTAACTGCATCGCCGCATCTGGGATGTGAACCAGATCCAAAAGTTTTTTGGCCCGTGCCGCAGGGGCCCGCATGTTGCCACGATCATGGACCAGCAGGGCTTCAATGATTTGGTCGCCAATCTGCATTACCGGGTTCAGCGAGGTCATCGGCTCCTGAAATATCATGGAGATACCGCTGAGGCCTGCATCGACTCGCTGATACGGTTCCAGATGCGTTACATCTTGGCCATCTAGAAGAACTCTGCCGGAGCGAACCGCAATCGTCGTTTTTGGCAATAAACCCATGATAGCAAGGGCAGTCATGCTTTTTCCGCAACCCGATTCACCAACAACCCCAAGAATTTCTCCGTTGTTTAGCTCGAATGAGACATTACGGGTGATATCCAGCGGGGTTTTACCGGTAATAACCGATACGGTGAGGTCTTGTACGGAAAGCATGCTTAAGGTTTTCCTGTATTGGATAGTTGTTCATCCCGGAAACGGGGATCAAGTCGGTCCCGCAGAGCATCCCCAACCAGATTAAGCGAAAAAGCGGTAAGGACTATCATCATTCCCGGGAAAAACAAAAGCCACGGTGCACGGGTAATATAGATCCTTGATTCTGCAAGCATGTTACCCCAGCTGGGAATATCTGGAGGAGCGCCCAAACCAAGAAAATCCAGTGAAGCTGCACCGAGTTGGGCAAAGGCAAAGACAAAACTGGCTTGCACCAGCAAAGGCGAAACAAGATTGGGGACGATATGGCGGGATGCAATCCACCAGGTTCTGGCCCCCATGCTCCGTCCGGCTTCGACAAAGGTTTCTGCCTTCAGGCGCAACGATACACTATAGGTTAATCGCGCTGTCCTTGTCAGGTAGACAACGCCAAGGGCCAGAATGGCATTGGTAACCCCCTGCCCCAGAATAACGATCAACCCCAGGGCCATCAACATGGCCGGGAACGCCATCAACAGATCAACCGCCCGCATCATCAGGTTTCCGACCCGCGGAAACAGGACCGATAAAACGCCGATCGGTACACCGGTCAATAGAGCGAAACCGACAACACCTGTTCCTATCAGAAGCGCCATTCGTGAGCCATAGACAATACGGGTAAAGGTATCCCTGCCAAAATGATCGGTGCCGAACCAATTTGTCGACGTGGGTGACAGCAAACGATTGATCGGGTCGATCGCTAACGGATCAAACGAAGAGAGGAACGGGGCAAATGCTGCGGAAAGAATAACTAGAATCAAGACACACACACCGAAGAGTGACAGGCGTCGTTTCAGAAAAGGTTCCAACCATGATGCAAGTGTTTCCATCATTCCAACTCCACTCGCGGATCGAGATATCTATTGATCAAATCAACAAGCAGGTTAATACCAAGATAGAGAATTACCGTTACCAGAATGACGCCCTGTATCACCGGATAGTCACGTCGTAATATTGACTGGACAACGAGGCGACCGACGCCAGGCAAGGCAAAAACCGTTTCCGTTACAACGGCTTCAGATATCAATGCGGCCAGCGTAAAGCCAAAGGCCGCGACAACCGCCAGCAGAGCATTTCTGAAAATATGTTTCACCGTAACCTGCCAGGGTCGGATACCCTTGGCCTGGGCTGTTCTAACATAGTCCTGTCGCGAGACGTCAAGCATGCTGGCACGGGTAAGCCGTAAAATAAGAGCGGCATTCGGAGCGGCCAAGGCCAGACTGGGCAACAACAGATAGCGCAGATTAGCCAAACCGCCATCCCCGAAAATTGATGGATAACCGGAACTCGGCAACCAGCCGAGCCAGGCTGCAAAAAAAAGAATAAGATAAAGACCGACCCAGAACGTCGGAACAGAAGCGAAGAACATCGCCAGCCCGGATGCAGCCTGATCGGTAATCGTACCTTGTCGGGTAGCTGCAAGCATTCCGATAGGAATGCCAATAAGCAGAACCCATATCATTGTGATGCCGGCAAGAAGCAAACTTGTTTCTGCTCCATCAGATATAACCGATAGGACCGGGATCTGGAAAAAAAGTGAAGTTCCCAGGTCTCCCTGCAGTACCTGATAAAGCCATAACAGATACTGGATATATACCGGCTTATCGAGCCCCAGCCTGATTCGCATATCCTCGACCTGGTCGGGCGTCGCCCCATCACCAAGCATAACGTAAATCGGATCGCCAGGAATCAGGTGAATAAAGGCAAAGATGATGACCGAGGCCGCCATCATCGTAATGATGGCGGAGCCAATCCTCCTCATCGTGTAAGACATCAGAAAATTGTAAAGCATTTCGATTTCATGGCACCATAAGGGTTAAGTCAGAAAACATTTTTTCAGACAAGAACTCTTGACTTGAAGGCTCCCATCCACTTAACTCCAGACGCGATTTTTTTGCACTAGCGAACTATTTTCGCCTAACAATACTTTTAAGTCAAACTCCTATTTCTCTGCTATCATTATAAAATTTAGTGATTCCCCCTATCGGTAATAGAACATATCAGTATCTGTGTCATCAATCTTCGTCCAGTTGTGTGGCGAGAGGCAACGCTTTAAGGAGAAAAGAAAACATAATTATTTTTGATGCGTCAACCAATATTTCCTGATATTAAGAGAGTATGGTCAGCTTAACAGCCCTTGAAGAAAAATCGAAATCAGGGCGTTAAACGATGATCGAACCCGCACGTTCCGTTCCTTAATCGCAGATCACTCAACCTCTGGAGGCTTTAGCCCGTGAGTATATTTGACCGATTTCGTCTTGACGGAAAAAAATTATTCATCACCGGGGGAAGCCGCGGATTGGGACGAGAGATGGCGCTTGCCATTGCCGATGCTGGAGCCGATGTCATCCTTGTTGCCCGTGATTCTGAACAGTTGGAAATAACTGCCGACGAAATCAGAGCCTTTGGGCGAACCGCATGGACAATCAATAAAGATGTGTCCAAACCCGAAGAATGTGAAGAGGCGTGTCGTATCGCTCTCACTGAAGCGGGGCCGATAGATATCCTGATCAACAATGTTGGTGGACGGCGGGAAAATGTACTGACGGAAAAAATGTCTCTTGCCATGTGGCAGGAACTCATCGACCTTAACCTGACCAACACCTTTATTTGCTGCAAAATGATCGGCGCTGCGATGATCGAAAATAAGATCAAGGGACGCATCATCAACATCGCGTCGATTAACGGCTTGGTCGCCGGCCGAAACATTGCCGGGCGCCACTACGAAACGGCAAAAGCCGGCGTCATCCAACTAACCAGAAGCCTCGCCGTTGATTGGGCCCGCTATGGCATTACGGCCAATACAATCTGCCCGGGACTTGTTCATGACGGCACCAAACGTGAGATGGTCGAAAGATCATCCGCAGGTGATTGAAGAATTTCTGCACAACGTTCCAACGGGAGAATTTGGCAGACCGGAAGATATCGGTCCGCTTGCGGTATACTTGGCCGGTGAGTCAACGCGTTATATGACCGGGTCATCCCTAATTATTGATGGCGGATACACGTGCTGGTAGAGATGAACGTTGCTAACCTTTTTGAGAGGACATCAATAGTTGAAAATTCTGGAGAATTTTTTCAGCACCATCTGAGTAATACCATATATCCATCACCTTACAGGAGGGAGCTTATGAAAAAAATTATCAGCCCAGTAGTGAAATGCACACGTTGATCGTGTTTGCGCTATCGCTCAGTTTTCAGGCAAAAGCAGCGGTAATCATCAATTATGCAACCATTGGCGAGCCGCCCAGCCTTGACGTCCAGGTCGGCACGGCAACGATTGCCTCGACAATTGGCAACCATATGTTCGAGACGCTTTATGCCTTCGATTCGAAATATGTACCGCAGCCCTTGTTGGCCAGTGGTGAGCGAGTCGAGGACGGTGGCAAAACAATTATCATTTCTCTTCGCGAAGGCGTCCCTTTCCACAATGGTAAAGAACTAACAGCAAATGACGTTGTCGCCTCTCTGAAGCGCTGGGGTGAGTTCGGTTCACGCGGCAAGCAGCTGATGGCCAATGCGACCTCTCTTGAAGCGACAGGAAAGTACGAAGTCACCCTTCGCCTTTCAGAACCGAATGGTGCCTGGAAAAACATGCTCTCCTACCCTAATGGCGGTTCTGTCATTTATCCCGCTGAAATTGCTGATGCTGCCGGCGGCAAACCGATTGATGCCGCAAACTATGTGGGAACCGGTCCGTTTAAGTTTCATGAATGGCTGCCGAACCGGCACGTAGAATTGGTAAAATTCGACGAATATAAAAGTGTAACGGGAACGTCCGACGGCTATGCCGGCGAACGTATTGCCCTTGTTGATGCGCTGCGCTTTATTCCAGTTCCTGATGTGGGAACCCGGGTAAGCGGTGTTCAGGCAGGCGATTATGATTATGCCGAATTTATCACGGGTGACCTCTATGAAACGCTTGCTGCTGATTCATCCGTCATGATCCATCGTTCCGGTGCACCCTTATTCGGATTGGTGTTCATGAATTCAAAAACAGGACCGCTGAAGGATAATTTCAAGTTACGCCGCGCAATTCACATGGCCCTGAACAAGACCGAGGCGCTTCGCGTCTCAATCGGCCCGGAGTCATTGTGGAACGCCAACGGATCGTTTTACCCCAAAGGAACCGTCTGGTATTGCGAGACCGGGATCGAGGCTTACGATCAAGGAAATCCTGCCAAAGCCAAAGAATTGGCGAAGGAAGCGGGTTACGACGGCACGCCGATCAAACTTTTGGTATCGACAAACTACCAAACGCACTATGATCAAGCGCTTGTTTTCAACAAGCATTTAGCTGACGCCGGCTTTAAGATTGAGATGGTCGTCGTTGATTGGGCCACACTGCTTCAGAAAAGAGCCCAGCCTGATCAGTGGGATATGTTTGTAACACACCACGATACCGTTCCTGACCCAATCCTGTTTACATTGATGAACGCTAGCTACCCCGGTTGGTGGCAGACACCGGAAAAGGAAGCCGCCACGGCTAGATTCACCGGAACTGCTGACCCAGACCTCCGCCTGCAAGCCTGGTCAGATCTGCAAGGTCTAATTTATGAGCAGGTACCGGCAATGAAGGTTGGTGACGTGTATGCCTACAATATAGCATCACCTAAATTGAAGGGCCTCTCCGAAACTACTGTAATCTGGGCGCATTTCTGGGGTGTTTCCAAGTAAGAGGACAGCTGGCAAAGGGCGCTTACTAATGAAGTCGTCCTGCGTGGCAATACATACTGGCTCGGTGGCTGTTCTCTGGCACCGCGCCAGTTTTTGTTTCACCCCCAGGCGGAGTTGAATGACACTCTGCTCGCAAAAGATACAGGTAAGATTCATACGGGCGGCAATACTGATTTAACAAATTTGCTCTGGAATGAAAGCATGGAGAAAGGATTTACCGATGATTACAACCAATAACAACGCGGAGCCGGTAGTTGGCCTCACTATACCAGCTGCGATTGGCATGGCAGAAAAAGATATTTCCACTCCTGCTCTGATCATTGATTTGGATGCCTTTGAAAAGAACGTCAAACTGATGGGTGATTTCATCAAGGAAAAAGGTATACGTCACCGCCCTCATGCGAAGACCCATAAGTCTGCCGATATCGCTCGCTATCAGATAGAGCATGGCGGTGCCTGCGGTATTTGCTGCCAGAAAGTCTCCGAAGCCGCAGCTCTTGTTGCTGCGGGTATTAGAGATGTTCTGGTTTCAAACCAGGTCGTGGCGCCCCGCCAGATTACCACCTTGCCCTGATGGCCAGGAAGGCAAGAGTTATCGTCTGTGTCGATGATCTGGGCAATGTTGATGATTTGTCTGCCGCTGCTGTCAAACATGGCGTCCAGATAGAATGCCTTGTTGAAATTGACTGCGGTTCCGGCCGCTGCGGTGTCGATTGGGGCGAACCCGCCGTTGCCATAGCCCGGAAGATTGCGGCTGCGGAAGGATTGGCTTTTTCCGGTCTGCAGGCATACCACGGCGCTGCACAGCATGTGCATGATTTTGTTTTACGACAGGCTAAAATATCTGCGGCTGTCAAACAAGTGGCCAATACTGTTGAAATGCTAAGGGCAGAAGGACTCGAATGTTTAATTGTCGGTGGCGCAGGTACCGGGACGTACTATTTCGAAGGGGCGAGCAACGTTTATAACGAGATTCAATGTGGCTCGTATATCTTTATGGATGCCGACTATCAGCGGGTACTTGATGCGAATGGTAATTTCATTTCCGAGTTTGAGAATAGCCTGTTTGTGTATACTTCAGTCATGTCACATACAAAAGCCGATAGAGCGATTTGTGATGCCGGCCTTAAAGTGTTGAGTGTCGATAGTGGTTTACCGGTAATCTTTGGGCACAATGATTTAGAATTTATCAAGTGTGCTGACGAGCATGGTGTAATCACCGATCAGGGTGGTGTTCTAAACTTAATAGCAAGCTCAAACTTATACCCGGCCATTGTGATCCGACCTGTAATCTCTTCGACTGGTACGTTGGGGTTCGTAACGGCATGGTCGAATGTCTGTGGCCGGTAACCGCACGTGGAATGTGCCTGTAATCGTACCAGAAATTATTGGTACAGAGTTGTAAAGGCTTTCTACAAAACGACAAAATTGGTTGCTATCTTGAGGTAGAGCAGTCTGTGATTTGATCCATCCAAGATTAATTTTTCAAAATCACGTTATACAACCGCTGGACAAATTTTGTTTATTTACAAGCAATAGAGATCAAGAGATAAAACCTATTGAGAACAATATTGGTGCAGGAGGTATTCACGGGATCTCTTTTCAGCATTTATAGCATCTCCTTCGACTATTGGTTTCAGAATAAGTTCTAAATCCTCATAAGTTCTCTGGCATACGAGTGGTGCGACTTTACTGCGCAGCTTGATTCCATCGAAATTGGTTTTCCTTCTTTGCTCGACTATTTGGTCAAAAATAGATAACAAAAACGGATTATTTGACAATTTGTAAAGCTCTCGGAAAAAGGAATAAATCTGTTCTTTAAAATCCAACCAGCAATCAGCAGTTTTAATTTTTTCAAGATCATTATAAATGGCTGCAATCTGACTAGCTGTCGCGTTATTAGCTGCCATTGCAACAACCCCAGGTTCCATAATCAGCCGAGCTTCAAGGATTGTATTGAAGTTAATAGAATTGTAATACTTGTCAATTTTTACCTCTGCGTCCATCATTTCAATGTTAGTGACCGCTTGGGGAGACAAAAAAGTGCCACTGCCAATTCTCCGCTGGATTATTCCATCATTATCCAACCGTTCAAGAGCCTTACGGATTGTTCCACGGGATACTTTGTACATCGATGCAAAACTACGTTCATCCATTATTTTTTCACCAGGACGGTATACGCCTGACCTTATATCTGCCCAAATAGCATTAAAAACATCCAAACTATCACTCACAGGAATGTGCTGAACGTTCATAAATTCTCCTAACAATGTCTAGATGATGTTTTAAAACTCTAGCTACCAATTGGTTCACAATGGTTTACCATAATTTGTTTTTTTAGCAAGTGGTTGATCAAAAAAATACTTGCCATGCTTATGATCTGATTCTTTTCTGTAGTTTAAGTTTAATGTCACTTAATTGTTCAGGCAGATTTCCCCTTATAGCTTCTATTGCGTTATTACGACAACATTCCCGTAATAAACAGACATTATTTCTTCTCTGTTCAATTTTTAAGAAAAGATTTAACGTTAATTGAGTAATGGAAAAAACTCGAAACACAAAGAAAGTGTTTTCACTTTACAAGTTGATGTTGATCGTGTAATGGTTCTTCATATTGGTCTTAATTGGACTGAATACGCTCCATTGCATATGCAGGATAACAAACATTGGTCCTCGCACAGTGAACCCTTTTTTATGGGATCACATTTTAGTGGTATCTCAATAATGATGTTCAGTCGCTTGATATAGTTGTCCAGTAAACAGCTCTAATTGAGATAAGGTACTGATGTGGTTAATCAAATCCTTACTTATTAATGGAAAAGGATCTGTATCGATACTCTCTAAATCGATGATTTCAGATTTCTAAAAAATGTTTTTGCAATTTCTGTATCCGCTATACTTTTGAGTAAGCAGCAAAACCCAAAGCTATACGTAACAAAACTATCTGGAATGACTAGAAAACAATGTCCTAATACAGGACATCTCAACAACCATTCTAACCGGAGGGCCTGAATTATGTTGAAGTGTATTGCAAAGCTTGTAGGCATGTTGTGTGTAGTAGCTGTTCTCCCAGCGAGCATGGCCAATGCGGAAACTAAAAGTAAACTTGACGAGGTGCTTGAGCGGGGCAAACTGGTCGTTGGAACCGGCAGTACAAACGCCCCTTGGCATTTCAAGGATGAGAAGGGAACCCTGATCGGTTTCGATGTTGATATATCAAAAATTATTGCAAAAGCTCTTTTTGATGACCCGGAAAAAATTGAGTTTGTCAATCAATCAGGTGACTCCCGGATTCCCAATTTAACCACCAACAAGGTTGATATCACCTGTCAATTTATGACTGTTACTGGTGGTAGAGCACAACAAGTTGAATTTTCTATTCCTTATTATCGTGAAGGGGTCGGGCTCCTTCTTAAAGCTGATGGCAAGTATAAGTCCTATGCTGAATTAAAGGCGGCTGGTAGTAAAGTTGTTATTTCCGTATTGCAGAACGTTTATGCCGAAGACATGGTTCATCAGGCACTGCCTGAAGCAAAAGTTGATCAATATGATAGTGTCGATCTTATCTACCAGGCCCTAAACTCTGGTCGAGCCGATGCCGCTGCAACAGATCAGTCAGCTCTTCGATGGTATATGAATCAAAACCCTGATCGTTATGCTGATGCCGGTTATGGCTGGAACCCTCAGACATATAGCTGCGCCGTAAAACGCGGAGATCAAGTTTGGTTGAACTTTGTTAACACGGCACTTCATGAAGCGATGACAGGTGTTGAGTTTGGTGCATACTCAGCTTCGTTTAAAAAGTGGTTTGGTGTCGAGTTGCCCCCTCCGCAAATTGGGTTTCCTGTAGAGTATAAATAACCTTCACCTGGAATCCTGGCAAAAGAAGGCTACAAACATGGACTATCGATTGAATTTCGATGCAGTTTGGAGAGATTTCGACCTCCTGTTGGCGGGGTTGGGACTTGGACTGAGCCTGGCAATCGTTTCTATCTTTATAGGTAGCTTTATTGGTTTGGTTACTGCCTTCGCAATGATTTCAAAAAACAATTTATGGCGCCGTATTGCTGTGGTTTATGTCACAGCAATACGGAATACACCTATTCTCGTTCTGATTTTTTTCACCTTTTTTGCTTTACCTCAGCTAGGTATGCGCTTAGGTAAAGTCGAATCTTTTGTATTCACGCTAACGATTTACTCAGGTGCTTATTTAACAGAAGTTTTTCGCGGTGGCCTGATGGCCTTACCGGTTGGATTACGCGAGGCGGGTTTAGCGATAGGACTCACAGAATGGGGCACCAAACTATGGGTCATTATACCTGTAATGATTCGCAACGTATTGCCGGCCCTGAGCAATAATTTTATCTCACTGTTTAAAGATACATCTCTGGCAGCCGCGATCGCAGTGCCCGAGCTTACTTTTTATGCCCGTCAGATTAACGTAAATACATTCAGAGTTATTGAAAGTTGGACCGTGGCCAGCCTGATGTACGTATCAGCATGTTATTTAATTGCTGCAGGCTTACGGTTACTTGAGCGAAAACTGGCAATTCCCTGACAGAGAATTATGGATCTTTCACTATTTGCACATGAAATATGGATTGCAAAAAGTGCGATCTGGAGTGGATTCCAAATGACGGTCGCAATATCATCGTTAGCTATTGCACTCGGGACGATACTTGGAATTTTTGTTGGTTTAACTTTAGTTTACGCATGGTTACCTGTCAGGATAATTGCTCGGGTATATGTTGATTTCATACGTGGTACCCCAGTATTAGTTCTCGTTCTCGCCTCGTTCTATATTCTTTCTGTGATTGGTATTCAACTAAACGCCTTCCAGGCCGGGGTATTAGCGATTACTGTTTTTTGCAGTACGCATGTCGGCGAAATGGTACGTGGTGCGTTGGCTGCAATTCATCGTGGCCAAACCGAGGCAGCTATGGCCATTGGACTAACGTTTCGACAGATTTTCCTGTATGTTCTCATGCCTCAGGCACTGCGACAGATACTGCCCACATGGGTAAATGCGGCAACCGAGATGGTAAAGGCTTCAACGTTACTTTCAATTATTGGCGTTACAGAGCTGCTTCTCGCAACGCAACAGATTATTTCAAGAAATTTTTTGAGTCTCGAATTCTACTTTTTGGCAGGATTTATTTATTTCGCAATTGATTTCTCTATTGAGAGATTAGGACGTTATGTCGAAAAAAGAGTCGCATATATTTAGTACCTAGTTAAAAGGAATAGAAATATGGCTAACCCATTAATGGTCATTGAGAACCTGCACAAAAAGTTTGATAAGATGGAGGTTCTTAAGGGTGTAGACCTGTCGATTGATACTTCTGATGTGGTCTCCATCATCGGCTCTAGTGGGTCAGGAAAGACTACTTTGCTGCGATGCGTTAACCTGTTGGAAGAATTCCATGAGGGACGAATTCTGATCGACGGTGAAGAAATCGGATATACGGAAAAGAACGATAAACGTCACAGACTTTCCAGCTCAATTCTTGCCCAACATCGAGCGCTTACTGGCATGGTGTTCCAAACATTCAACCTGTTTCCACACCTGACAGCCCTAAAAAACGTCACATTGGGATTAAGAAAAGTTAAAAAAATGAATAAGGAAGAAGCAATTGAGACGGCACGGCACTGGTTAAACCGAGTAGGCCTGCTCAATTGGCAAGATCATTATCCGGGTCAACTTTCTGGTGGTCAACAACAAAGGGTCGCCATAGCCCGAGCTATTGCGATGAACCCGAAACTGATGCTCTTTGACGAAGTCACATCAGCTCTTGACCCTGAACTCGTCAATGAAGTTCTGACCGTCATAAAGGATCTTGCCGATGACGGAATGACCATGCTTCTTGTTACTCATGAAATGCATTTTGCCTATGACGTTTCAACAACGGTCATTTTCATGAATGAAGGTAAAATCGGTGAGCAGGGCCCGCCAAGCGAATTATTTCAAAACCCAAAATCGCAGCGATTAGCTGAATTCATAAAAAACAGTACATTCTGAAGTTGAAGAATTCAAATAATGGAGGCAATAAAAGAAAATGATGCCAATTAGACGTCATGGTAGTGCGCAGACAGGCGCAGGTGGCTCGAATCTTCCTTTTGCCAGGGCCGTCGAGGCAGATGGCTGGCTTTATGTTTCAGGCCAGGTAGCAATGATCAACGGTGTAACCGTTGATGGTGGTATTGTGCCGCAAGCTCACCAAGCCATTAAAAATCTTATCACAATCCTGAAAGAAGCGGGATACGGTGTTAAAGATGTGGTTCGCGTTGGTGTTTGGCTGGATGACGCACGCGATTTTGGGGCTTTCAATGCTGTTTATGCCGAATATTTTGGGGACCATCCCCCGGCACGGGCCTGCGTGCAATCTTCAATGATGATCGACTGCAAGGTCGAGATCGATTGTGTTGCGTACAAACAATAAGAAATTACTCTATTTGCTGCCCTGCCCTCTTTATAAGATCATAGAAGAATAGTTTTGCAGGTAGGGACGAAAAAAACACCGATAGGAAAAGAGGAGTATTCACCGATGCAACCACCAGAAACGAGGCTTCAGGAGTTAGGAATTTCTTTACCCAAATTACCATCTTCTGTTGGGAATTTCGCTCCTTTTGTTCTGCATGACGATCTGTTGTTTCTCTCAGGGCAAGGCCCGCTGCTCAAGGATGGCACTCTTGCCAAGGGCAAGGTCGGGGCAGAGGTTTCGATTGAGCAGGCCTATGAACATGCGAGGCAGACCGGTTTAGTGTTAATTTCAAGTATGCTTGAAGCCCTTGGATCTTTGGATCGAATTGAGCGGATCGTCAAAGTTCTCGGCATGGTTAACGCCACTCCTGATTTTCGAGAACACCCGAAGGTTATCAACGGTTGCTCCGATCTATTTGTCGAAATTTTTGGGAATCGCGGGCGACATGCACGATCGGCCGTTGGGATGGGCTCGCTGCCCGGAGGAATAACAGTGGAAATAGAGGCCATTGTGGCTGTGCGAGTGAAATAAAAGAGGCATGAAAGAAATAGGATTTTTCGAGCGATATGGTTTGACGAGTGTTATTAATGTCTCCGGTACCATGACAGCGTTAGGCGCTTCACGTGTCGTCCCCGAAGCAATCAGGGCAGGAGCGGATATTCAATCCCATTTTGTACGTATTAATGAGCTCCAGGCGAAAGCGTCGGAGGTCATCTCACGTATGACAGGAGCGGAAGCGGGATTTATCGCTGCATGCAGCGCTGCAGGAATAAGCCAGAGCATATCCGGATGTCTGACGGGAACGAACCTTAACCGAATTGAACTGCTTCCCAACACAGACGGCTTGCGCAATGAAGTAATTGTACAGTCTGGTCATCTCATCAACTACGGAGCACCAATCAGTCAAGCGATAAGCTTGACCGGGGCCCGTATCGTTGCCATTGGCACGGCAGCCCTCGTGAACTTTTATAATCTCGAAGACAGCATAAACCCACAAACCGTCGCTGCGCTTTATGTCGTGTCGCATCATGTCGTACAGGAGGGACAGATTCCACTAAAGGATTTTATTTCCGTTTGCAAGGACCGGAATGTGCCGGTGGTTGTCGATATGGCCAGCGAATACGATCTGCGAGGCCCCATAGCACTGGGTGCGGATATTGTTATCTACAGCAGTCATAAGTTCCTTGGGGGGCCGACGGCCGGGATCGTCGCAGGCCGCAAGGAGCTGGTGCGTGCAGCTTATTTCCAGAATAAGGGTATATGCCGGCATATGAAGGTTGGTAAGGAAGGTATCGCCGGGACGATCGCTGCCCTGGACGCATGGGAGCAGCGTGACCACAAGTCGGTGTATGATCGTGAAGAGGCATATGTAAAACATTGGCTGAACGTGCTTGGTGATGTCGATGGGTTGCGCCTTGATATCCACCAGGATTGGACGGGTAATCCGATCGCCCGCCTCAAAGTTTCCGTGGATCCTGAAAAAGCTGGGCTATTCGCCTGGGAACTTGCCGACAGGTTGAGTGCTGGTGAGCCATCAATTCAAGTTCGCGATGATCTGATTGAGCATGGATATTTCTTCCTTGATCCCTGCAATTTGATTCCAGGCGAAGAGGCCGTGGTTGGCCGGAGGATTGTTGAAGAGGTAACCCTGGCTCGAGACAGCGGAGACGGCAGGAGGTATTCCTTGTCGGAACGCAGACGTCGAGATGTAGCCTCACTACTCAAGTGGCCCGATGCAACCTGATGCGACACGGCATAATGCTCTTTTGATGCGTTTGAGTGAAAGTCATTTTCTGATCAACTGAAGGTATACTCTTGAATTTTCGTGACATCAACACCCCTGCTGTTTTGATCGACCGAGACATCGTTGACCGGAACATCCGCCGGTTTCAGGATTATTGCCGGCAAAACAGCCTGGCTCTCCGCCCTCATATCAAGACCCGCAAACTCGTCGAATTGGTTAGGTTTCAGGTTGCTGCCGGTGCAGTTGGGATTATTTGTCAAAAGCTGAGCGAAGCGGAGATTATGGCCAGTCAAGGACTTCACGACATTCTAATCACCTATAACATCATTGGCGAAAATTACCTGAAACGTCTTGTGTCCCTTTCCGCTAAAGTTAGTAAACTCACGGTCACGGTTGATTCTCTCTTTACGGTCCAAGTGACCTGCCCGCGCTGGTCCCCATGGGAACGCGAGCAAGGTGAAGGGCTGAAGGGTCTCTCGACGGCGTCAAAGTATTGAACCAGAGTTTCTCCCTCGCGGGGGTGATGGCGATAGAAAGTTGTTTATTTAGCCTATTCTAAAAAACTGATCTCCTTCCAGGAGTTATGAACATGGAGTAAATTAAGAAAGTCGAGCTCAGTTCTCGAGTATTTTAACCGCCTATTTGTTGCAATCAATCTGGTTCTGGACATACTCGCTAATAAGCTGACTAAGTGACCTGCCCGTCAGTCCCTCACTGACATTATGCTTGTTTGGAAATCCAACGGGTATGTTTCCCATCTTTCCGACCAAGGAGTCAAGCATCTTGATTTCGCTTTCCTCCCTGTCTGGGTCCATCTCCAGGCTTTCAATGGAAAGTTTGCCGTCTGGATTCCAGTTCAAACCTCTGATTTTTATTTCAGATGATATTCTCAGCAAACGATCCAATCTTCTTGTGTCATTCTCTCTCCACGAAAGAAACTTTCAGCGGCGACAGCCATCCTGCGCGCGGCTGACATTGCGTCTTTACGATTTTTGGTCCGAAGTGATTGGCACAGCTCCCTTTTACCGATAATGTGCCGCAATTTGAACGGAACTGCAATCCTGAAATAATATACACCGAATGTGTTTTGGGAGAGATAGGATGGAACTGACTGCATTGATAAATCCCCGGCTTTAAGGATTACATTTGATTAAATGCATACCGGAAATTCTATAAAATACAGTTATTCTATGTGGTTATAATGAAAAAAGTTGGGTCGATGCCCAACTTGTGAGGGGTTTTGATGTCCAACTGGAGAATTTTATTTGATGTTGCTGCCAGAAATATCTGGAATAAGTAATGATTTCAACACTTCCAGATATTTCCTGACAATCAAATGGTGGAGGCGGCGTCCATCATATTTTTATCTCAATATATTGTTTTAATTTTATTTTATAATTATAAAGGTCGCAACATACCGCCATAAATACCGTTTAGAATTGGCCCTTTTATCATGTTTAATCCTCTCTGTACAAGAACCAATTGTAAAATGAAATGTAAGATATAAACACATATCGTCCGGGTCAAGAAGAGGTTTGAAAGATAAATTCCTCGGCAAATTCGGAATCCCCGGCAAGCTCGAGAAGATGCACATTGTCCGCGACCACTTGGATTTCATCCCTAATCCGTGACAATTGATTAGTAAAAAAATGCCAAAACAACAACTAATATATTGATATTTCAGTTAAAAAGTATCAATATTCACCTGTGTAAAAAACTAACCCAACAGGTGAAATAATGAAACGTTTTATCATTGAACAATCTGACGATGAATTCTACACCTCTCACTCCGGTATGGCACTTATCGGACTGTGTCTTAACCGCTTCAGCAAACTGGCTGAGGTAACAGGTCGAAAGATGGGTAAAAACAGCAATGTCATAACCGATGCTGATATTCTTCGCAGCTACCTGGGACTGCTCTGCCTTGGCAAAAGTGATTATGAAGCAGTCACCGCTATGCACGATGATGATTATTTCAAACAATCCCTCGGTATTAAATCTGTCCCATCAGCTGAAAGGCTGAGACAGCGTTTAGATGAGCAGGCGGACAATTACCTCTCCATTGCACAACAGTGCTCAATCAACATGCTGAAAAACGGCCAGGCACATCTGAGTGGTTTGGATACAGGACATATCCCTCTTGATGCAGATGTTTTCCCTATGGATAACTCGGGGACGAAGAAAGAAAAAGTCAGTCGGACCTACAAAGGCCATGACGGATATGCTCCCATTGCAGCATATCTTGGCCTTGAAGGTTGGTGCCTTGACGTAGAACTACGTCCGGGAAGCCAACACAGCCAGGAGGGTTTTATTCCTTTCATGGACAGGGTGATTGATAAGGCAAGAACGTTAACCAGAAAAAAACTGCTGGTCCGTCTGGATTCGGGCCATGATGCACTTGAAACCCGCGTGCTTCTCAGCAGCAGAGAAAAAGTATCCTATATTATCAAATGGAATCCCAGACGAGAAAACACCAGTGAGCTTTGCAGTCGTGCCTTTGCCGAAGGTACGGTAACAGACCCCCGAGAGGGGAAAAGAGTAGCTCTGCTCACGACTCGCCACCGTCAGGAACACGGGGGCAAAACCTATTATTTTACCAAAGTGGTTCGTGTGACGGAGCGTACGCTTACCAAACATGGCCAGATGTTGCTTGTGCCGGATATAAGTGTTGAAGGCTGGTGGACAAATCTGGATCTTCCGGAGACGAAGATTATATCGCTCTACCAGAACCACGGGCTCAGTGAACAGTTCCACAGTGAGTTCAAGACAGATCTAGATTTGGAACGCCTGCCGAGCGGCAAGTTTGCGACCAACGCACTTATTATGTCCCTTGGTGCATTTGCCTACAACATCCTGCGATATATCGGCCAACTTGGTCTGCTTGGCAAACAATCACCGGTACGTCATCCTGCAAAAAGGCGTCGCATAAAAACAGTTATCCAGGAGTTGATGTACCTTGCAGCCCGTCTTATCAGAAGCGGCAACCGGTTACGGTTACGTTTTGGTTGTCATTGTCCGGCATATCCTGCTTTTGTCGGATTATACAACAGGTTGCAGCTGAGCTGAGCAGCCCTGCAACCGGCTGGTACGAGAACAAGAACAACAAACAGGAGAAATGCGCCCTTTTGTAGCTGTTTTCGTCAGATTTTCAAAGATCAGTCACATCGAATGCAGTATTTTTTGTTTCGATGCGTCAGTTACAGGAACTGTGTAGTAAAAATTTGTCGCTAATGACCCTGATGAACAAGATCAGAGCATAGCGTCACTGATTCAGGTTCATCTCTGAGGGTCTCATCCAATAGAGCCATCACTGCACCTCTACAAAATGCATAATATTCAAAATGTTAAGACTTTGTTGGGAATAATTTGATTGATTGTCCATCCTTTCAAATATTTTTATCAAAGGTAATTCTACCACGAGTCAAGCCCAGTAATCGTCTCTACGAAACGGATATTGGGCTCGGCTTTCTTATGATCTCGCAAAGGGTATTTACTATTTACTCTTAATTACAATATCTTACAGTTCGTTATTTGATTTGGCCTGCAAATTGCTGACGTTTTGCAATAATATGAAGAGGCGATGAATGGAAATTCAACTGAAATATGGCGATCGAGCAATGAGGATACAAATCCCACGATTTGCTGATGTAGAGGTTTTGGAGGCTAATAAAATAAAGAAGCAAGTTCCTTTCATTCGATCAGCTTTAGTTGATGCTTTGAATAATGCAGTACTAGACTGCAAAAATCATTTATCGGAGTATAGAAAAATTGAAACTGTTGCAATTGCTATTTCTCATGAGATTTGTCCTCAATCGTTAGTCGAGATTCTACCATGTTTGCTTGAGTGGCTATATACCCGAGTGTCCAATTTAATCCCTGAGGGGATAACTATGATTGTGGGCGGAGGTTTGTTTTCTTCAGCTGATCAGCAAAAAGTTGAGATGTTAGTTTCTCAAAATAAAGTTCATGGCTGCAAAATTTTGTTTCATAGTCCATTTAAAAGTCCCGTGGTTTACTATGGTAGGACCGATAATGGTGCACCTATATACATCAACACTGCCTTTGCTTCTGCTGACTATAAGATTGTTCTGGGGCAGGTTATCCCCCACCATTTTGTCGGTTTTACGGGTGGTGCCAAGGAAGTAGTCATCGGCTGTGGCGGCGAGGCAACCATAAAACATATCCACACGTTGCTATATAATACCGAGGCAAGAGTTGGAGTGCTCGATGGAAATCCGGTACAGGAGGTGTTGAACCAAGCTGGGGAGTTAATCTGTATCGATCTGGCGATTAATTTTGTAAAAGGACCAAACCAAGAATTAGTAAAAGTGTTCGCAGGCCAACCCGTTGATACCTTGATAGAAGGAGCAAAGATTTGTAAAGACCTATATGGTGTTTGCGTTGATGAGAAATTTGACATTGTTGTTGTTAGTTGCAGCGAATATCCAAAAGAAATTAGCTTGAAAAAGGGACTTTATTTAGCTTCCCAAACTGTAAAAAACGGTGGGAACATCTTATTACTGACTGCATCTGTAACGCACCTAGGCACTGATATCTTTTTTGATTACGTCTTCTATAATACTAATCCTCGCAAACTCTTGGCTTACTTTCGTAGGCAGCGACTCAGAATGAGTTTTGATATCGATTCTTTTTATGACACTGTTTTGTCGTCTGATGGGTCAGTCTTCTCGGAATTTGGTTTAGATGCTCTGCAAGGGTGTCACCTTCGGGCTGCAGATTCATCAAAAGTTATCGCTGAGTGGACAAAACACCTAGAAGGACGCTCAAGTATTGGTGTTATCCCAAACGTAAAAAACACTTACTTCTATAAATTAGAGCCTTACCCTTTTGATAATTTCGAACAAATAGACAGCAACGACAAAATATCTCAATTTTGTTTTAATGGGCCAATTCCTAGGAAGAGTGAACGTACTGTTTTCGTTAAAGGAGCGAAAACATAAATGGAACCGAAGCCGAAATATCGGTTTGAGAATGTATAGGAGCATAGACTATGTGTCTCTTTCGGTTTTTTATTCAACTATTTTGGAGAAATACATGGTACCTGATTTTTTAGTACACGAAGCTGCGGATGGCGTAGGCGTAGTGGTTGTCGAGGATCTGGAGGCAGAACAGGAGATCAACGGCTGGGTCATGAAAGAAGACAAAACTGTTAAAATCAAAATTTTAAATGACATTCCAATTGGCCACAAAGTTGCACTGAAAGACTTTGCCATCGGCGATACAGTCATCAAGTACAATACCGATATCGGAAAAGTTGTTGCTCCGATAAAGAAAGGCGAACATCTTCACGTTCACAACGTTAAAACAAAGAGGTGGTAACAGATGGAAAATACATTTTTTGGATATCGTCGTGAAAATGGTCGAGTTGGTGTTCGTAACCACGTTATCATCCTTCCGCTGGATGACCTGTCAAATTCAGCGTGTGAAGCAGTTGCCAATAACGTCAAAGGCACGATGGCCATTCCCCATGCCTATGGCAGACTGCAGTTCGGTGAAGATCTAGACCTGCATTTCCGCACCCTGATTGGTGCCGGCTCCAACCCCAACGTTGCCGCTGTCATCGTAATCGGCATCGAACCACTGTGGACGGATCGTATCGTCCAGGGTATTGCCAAAACCGGAAAACCAGTTGCCGGCTTTGCCATTGAGAAGAACGGTGATCTCAACACAATCTGTGCGGCATCCCGAAAGGCCATGGAATACATGCAGAAGGCCAGTGAAGCTCAGCGTGTTGAATGCGACATTAGCGAACTCTGGGTTTCAACCAAATGTGGTGAGTCAGATACCACTTCCGGAATTGCAACTAACCCGACTGTTGGTAATGCCTACGACAAGCTCTATGAGAAAGGCAATACCCTGCTCTTCGGTGAGACTACCGAACTGACCGGCGGTGAGCATCTCGTTATCGAGCGCTGTACCAATGAAGAAGTTGCCAAGGAGTTCCAGTTCTACTTCGATCGATATGCCAAGGTCGTTGATGATCATAAGACAAATGATCTCTCCGACTCTCAGCCAACCAAAGGAAATATCGAAGGTGGCCTGACTACGATCGAAGAAAAAGCACTTGGTAACATCCAGAAGATCGGTACCAAGCCTCCAGTCGTCGGCTGCCTTGAGAAAGCTGTAGAACCAAGCGGCCCGGGGCTCTGGTTCCAGGATTCATCATCTGCTGCAGCCGAGCAGGTAACGCTCTGCGCCGCCTCTGGGTTCGTGGTTCATTTCTTCCCGACCGGACAGGGTAACATCATCGGTAATCCAATCCTGCCCGTCATCAAGCTCTGCTCCAACCCCCGCACCTTGCGGACCATGTCAGAGCATTTTGATGTCGATGTCTCTGGCCTCGTTCGCCGCGAAATCAACCTTGATCAGGCCGGCGACAAGCTGCTTGACATGATGGTTCGCACCGCCAACGGTCGGATGACTGCTGCTGAAGTACTTGGTCATCGTGAGTTTATCATGACCAAGCTTTACGAGAGTGCATAGTTGGGAATAAGTTATAAAAAATTAAGACAATGCTGAAGACTCGAGGAGGTTGGTCTTCAGCATCGATTGGAAAACAAATAACAGATCATCAATAGACCATTGACGATCTGTTATTTGTCTAATGTCAAAATTTTTCTACTCTCCGTGTACCGTCACATTTATGCCAAATTCTTTCAAAGTATTCACCGCCATGGAAGTTGCCGGGGGACTTGACGTCGGCGCCTGATAATCCTTTTGTAAGGCGTTGTACTTGGATAAGCCGAACTCGTGATACGGTATTATTTCTACTAACGTGAGTCCGTTCTCCTTCAAGAATTCTCCCATTTGCTCAAGGTTGCTCCGGCTATCGTTGAACTGGGGAATCAGCGGCAGGCGGATGATTACAGGGAACTTGAGTTTTCCTAACTCGACTGCGATTTGTAAAATGGAGACATTACCTATTCCTGTTCCCTCTTTGTGGGTTTTGTTATCCATATGCTTAATGTCAAGCAGGATCAGGTCAAGGTGCGGTAGCATGGCCTTCAAGATTTCCCAGGGGGCATAACCAGCCGTGTCCAGACAGGTATGAAAACCCAATTCATCATGAAGCTTGATGAGCAAACTTTTCAAGAACTCTGGCTGGGTCAAGGCCTCTCCTCCGCTGCAGGTGATCCCTCCACCGCTTTGCATAAAGATTCTCCAGTGCTCCCTTACTTCCTCGCAAATCTCATCAACGCTTTCAAGACGTCCGGAAAGGGCACGTGCTTTCGACTTGCATGCCGAAATGCACTGCCCGCAAGCCTGACATTTGTCATTTTGTCTTTTTATGGCTCCCCTATCCAGACTTAAAGCACCATGGGGACATGCGGTGATGCATGCCCCACATACGGTGCATATGTTTTGGTAATACATAATCTGAGAAGTATGCTGTTGCGATTCAGGATTGCTACACCATTTGCATGACAGCTGACAGCCTTTGAAAAACACTGTTGAACGAACACCAGGACCATCATGCAGGCTGTAGTGCTGTATATCAAAGATCATACCGCTATTGTTATTTGTCATAGCTAATAACTTCCGAAGTTTTAGATCACTCGACGCAACAGGGAACAGAAACGGTGATTCCTTCTTCGTTAATACTGATAGTTGCTCCTTCCAAAGAATCCTGGAGGCTCTTTTCAACGACGATCGGCAGGCCATCTACTTCCATTCTGATGTCATGATCTTCTTCAAAAGATTCGTCAACGGCTATACCAAACTTGATTCTAAGTGAGCATCCCGCTCCAACGGTCAACCTGCCGAGACGAATGAAGCCGTCCTCGTTTTCTGCTAGAACCTCTTCTAGCAATTTCTGGGCATCTTGAGCGATTTTCATTGTCATTCTTGAGTTGTGTGGGGTTCAGATTTTTGGGTTAAGAAGAAAAACTGTTTACTCTTTCGTCTGGATCTATGTTTGCAGTTCGGTACGAGCTATAATCTCATCCTGTATACCTTTATGGAGTCTGGTGAAGTATGCACTGAATCCAGCAACTCGTACCGTCAAATCCTTGTAGTCATCGGGAACCATCTGCGCCTCCCTGAGAATTTTGGTGTCCACAATGTTAAATTGGATGTGGGAGCCACCGAGATCCATGTACTCTTTGATCAGAGCCAACAGCTTGCGGGCACCATTAATGCCTGCCACGCTTGATGGGTGGAACTTCATATTAAAATGATTGGAACCATATTTAACGGTATCCAATGCATTTGCCGCAGAGCGTACGAGAGCCAGAGGCCCCTTCGTATCGGTTCCTGGAGTTGCAGAAACACTTGCATCGGTAAGGGGAGCATGAGCCTGACGGCCACTCGGCAAAGCTCCCGTGAGGGCACCAAAGTAATTATGAATGGATAGGGAATATGCTTCTATGTTGGCCGTATGATGTTTGTAATAATTGGCGTCAACATTGTGAAAAGCCTCAAAGGCATTGTCATATACACGCCTTACAAGTGCATCCATTTCCGGATCGGAGTTACCATGCTTGGGTGCTTCCAGGCAGGTGCTTCTGACGAATTCATATCCTTGAAAGTTTTTCAATAAGGCATTCTTAAGCTCCTGCATGGCAATCTGTTTAGTGTCAAATACGGCATACTTGATGGCGCTAAGAGAGTTTGCAGCATCAACACCAGCCGTACTGATGGTGTAGTACAGATAGTAATCGGGGCCACCATCATATTCGTGCTGTCCTCTTTCCAAGCACCCCCCATACATGGCTGAGCGAAAAGGCCCAGGCACCGTATCAGCTAATGCTTTGTTCGCAATGGAGCCGTACGGACGAATCTTTTTAAACATGAATTGGACCTGCTCATCGTATGCGTCCAGAACCTGCTGGAAGGTAGTAAAGGTGACCGGGTCGCCGGTGTGGGCGCCGATCTGTTTCCCGGTGGCTGGGTCAAGACCATCGTTCATTGCCAGTTCAAGGCATTTGGCGAGATTAAACGTTGCGTTTTCACGAATGAAGGCAGTTTTTCCTGCTACCCCGGTTCCTACGCAACTCATGTTGATGCAATTTCGGGCGTCTTCCAGGGAGATGCCACACTTCGCATGACGTGCTAGCAAACGTTGGATAACGACATTGTTATTCATCCACTGTGGCTGTCCCAATCCCGTTCTGTCAAGCTCGACAGCTTTCAATAAAAAGTCTTCCTTAAGCTTGTCGTGGTAAAGCAGTGTTATTGTCGGCTGAATATTACGGAGATCAATCTGTGTGTCGAGCAGGAGGTAATCAAGCTCTACAGTGGCATCTTCACCATTTGCTTTGAGACCGCCAACATTTATGGTATGTCCGGTGTGGCCTGAGGTAAGTTTTGAGTAAGAAATCCCTTGATAGTAGCCAAATTCAGATATTTTGACAAACAGGCACTTGAGCCAAGCAATTGCATCTTCACGACTCATGCCCGCAGCCTTGTCCTTTTGGTAATAGTTGTCGAGATATTGTCCCAACCGTCCCGGAGATGAACCGCAGCCACTTTGCTCGATCTGGATTCCCAGGTGTAAAAACCACCAGGATTGGATCGCTTCCCTGAAGTTGCGCGGGGGATTTTCAGGCACGCGACGACAGACTTCGGTAATTTCAAGAAGCTCTGCCTTTCGATCTTGATCACTCGCCTGGCTGGCCATTTCCCCTGCTAGGTCCGCATAACGATTGGCAAGATGGACCAGAGACCTCATGGAAATGAGAGCTGCACGATAAAAGTCGATACGTGAGCTGTTATCTCTGGTCAAAGGAAGATTGAGCAAACGTTTTTCCGTTTCACGGATGATATCCCCCAAGCCACGATTCATAAATGAAGCATAATCGACATTCCCGGCGCCGACGGTGTATGTTGTAGTCTCGGTGAACAGTCCCGCCTTGATATCGTTTTTCGGATCATAGCCCAGTATCTGCCTGGACATTTCGTGCGCCTTTGCAGTTGCGCTGCGATTTTTAAAGAATTTTGCCGCCTGACGCATGATCTTCTTTTCTTCGTCAGTTATATCTACCTTGCCCAAGTGGCTCATCATGGCCTGATTCATTTCCTGAATGATCCAGTTAGAGTCCCATTCAGGGTAGATGTACACTCCTGCTGGTTGACTGGTTACAGTTCCCACTAACGGGTTGTCGTCAATGAACAGCTTCTTGTTGTGCAAAAGGTTTTCAAAGATCTTGGCCCGGAGAATAATAACAGGTTCATTGGATGACTCTTCATATGTTTCCAAAAGAAAATGCAGTCGTTCAACATCAACTTTCTGGGGTGCATTAAAAAGAAAATCCTTCATCCTATCCACAGCTTTCAAGCAGCGGCGTGTCTGTGCAAAATTAGTCAATTTGCCATCGGCATAAAAAGTGAGTTCATCCGGATCTTTCTTAATTGAAATATCTGCAGTCATTTTTGCCATCCTTATGAAATCTTTGAGTTAAGAGGTTTAATTACATTTGAGGAATATCAAGCAACCTCTGTGCCTGTATTTTTATTCTGTCATAACAGTTTGTTGACACTATATGGATATTTTGCTGAAGATTTGTTATTATACTGGAGTTTAGAGTTTCAGCCATGCCGTAAATAACCGAAGAGGTTCCCGGCGCGGCATAAAAAAAAATCATAAAAACGACAAAAAGTTATTGACATAATTAACAATCGGCGGCAGCCGCTCTTTCTCAGCAGAGTACGCTGAGAAAGAGCGGCCTCTAGAAGAATAAACACAAAATCTTCTGGAGGCCGCCATGGGAAACAAGGGATACCTCACTATCCCCAGAACCCTGCTTGACTGTATCACATTTCTCGCCAGGGCTCTACCGATTCGTAGTGTCCCGACCTTTATCGAGCTGTTGGTCGGGACCATGATTACACCAGCCGGTTTTGTCACCGAAGCCTGGCTGGCAATTAATCCCTTGCGCAGCTGGACCGCCTATTACAAATGGCTCCAGCAGGGCAAGTGGTCATGGGTTGCACTTGGGGTGCAACTGGCCAGACTGGTGGTGAGTTTTTTCCCGCAACCGCTCTGGTTCCTGATCTTTGACGACACCTTCATCTACCGGAGTTCCAAAAAGGCACCGGGCAGCGGGGTGTACCATCAGCACGGCAACAAAGCAAACCGGCCGCAGTATGCCCGAGGACAATGCTGGGTCACTCTGGCGTTGTCCATTGGTTCGGGCATGAAACAGGCGGCGGTGCCGTTGCTTTCAAGGCTGATGCGAAACGGCAGTAACCACAGTAAGCTTGATGCGGCCAAACTCCTGCTCAAGGTTATCTCGCCCGTGTTTGCCGAAAACAAAAGAAGCTTCACCCTGGTGGACAGCTGGTATATGAAATGGCCGTATCTCAGCCATGCGCTTGGCCTGGGATTCCATACCATCGGCCAGGTTCGCCGGGACACCGCCCTGCACGATATGCCTCAGCCTCAAAACGGCAGAGGGCGGCCGAGGAAATACGGTGAAAAATTTACCGCCGAGCGGGTCGCCGCCTTACCAGAGTATCGCCGAAAGGTCTACCTTTACAGCAAATGGCAATGGGTTCGTTATCGCAGTGCGGTTTGCCTGGCCAAGTTCATGAAGGGCAGGCAGGTTCGGGTGGTATGGCTGCAGTTTGAGGCTGAAGACGGTGCGCTGAGCAAGCAACGGTTGCTCTTGTCCACGGACTGCAACCTCAGCCCGGAAGAGATCTTCACCTACTACGCCCGCCGCTGGTCGATCGAGGATCTGTTCAACCAGATGAAGAACCGGTGGGGCTGGCGCGAAGCCTGGCAACAATCTCGACAGGTTCTGCATCGCTGGTCGCAGATTTTGTCGATCGCCTATGCATTGCCGCAGTTAATGGCTATTTACTGTAGTGATCAGGTACAGCCCTTGCTGGACATGACGCCATGGCGAAAGAAACACCATGTGACAGCCGGCTTGGTTCGGCTTGGTCTGCAGATGATTTTTAGCAATGTTCGGGTTCGCGACTGGTGGAACCCGACATGGCGAAAATTCCAGCCCCCGGAACAGGCAAAATGTGTGTCAAAAGATGAAAATCCGAGAAAGCTAACGGATTTTGTCGTATCAAAGAACAATATGGCGGCGAAAAAACCGCCGAGCCACTCAATGGTGGCTGGCTTATGAAAATCTAAACTTCAGATGTTTTAATATACAAGTCATAAAAAAGGATAAAGCCATGAATTCTAAATAGATATTCAATAACAATCTATTATCTAATCTAATAGCCCGTCAATATTAATAGTGCCACAATCAATAAATACTCTAGGGGACGATTACAGTCATCGTTGTATGGGAGATTTTATTGGTTTCTTATAGATATTGTTCTAACCCCTTCAATGAGAAGAAAGCTAAAAATATTTTCCCTGTATCTGCAGAGCGGAGATCACTTCAGCGATTAATATGAGTTTCGCCATTGTGGTCTGTTTTTGATTCAATCTTATCAATAATTATGGACTGATTGTTGTCATACATTGATAGATGAGCGGATTCTTCCATACTAGAGTACCGTTTGATTTCCCCTGAAGTAAATTTACGGGTCTTAATATTTTTCACGATACAGTTACCAAGATTAACAGTTTTCAAGGTTGGATAATATCGATCTGTCTTTTTATCTTTTTTGATGTAACCCGACTCGACAAATGCTTCTAACCATTTGCAGATTTTATGTTTATCAACATTGCAGTTGGTAACGATATCAGAAACACTACAATCTTTTTCAACACGACATATATACTCAAGAACATTTAATATCTTAATAACATTTTCAATATCACTACACCGCAAATACTCAAGTGGGGCGTTAAGTAAAAATTTTATCATTTTTTGATCCGCAAGTAATTTTTCTTGATAAGATTTATGTTACCTCGATTTGATTCCCA
Source organism: uncultured delta proteobacterium (assembly GCA_963696725.1). Lineage (GTDB taxonomy): Bacteria > Desulfobacterota > Desulfobulbia > Desulfobulbales > Desulfocapsaceae > MADRE3. The sequence goes on along the minus strand of CAVOLI010000006.1, from coordinate 92,090 downwards.
TTATAATAGAAAACTGTAAAACAGTTTGTTAATGATACTTTTCTGAGTCTCATATACTAAAATACATAATAACGAGACTCTTAGATAATATTTTAAGCTACTAAGCTTGCGTCAGCAAGCTGTCAATTGTAGCCGCTCACTTAATGTGCGTTCTATGCAATCAATTGAAGGTGAAAACCGATTATATATGTCAAAATTAGGGCGATCAACCTAACTATATCTTGAGAAAATTTCTTATTCAATGCATTGCTTGCGCTCCCCACTTCAAAAAAATCAAATAATGCAGTGAAAATATTTCCATTATTTGATTTTAAATCCAGCTTCTTGCCCCCCATAAAACTAATCGAGACAGTAGACCTCGACAGTTAAGGTCAATATTTCGTTCGACAAAGATGTCTCTAATAAAATTGCTCTTTATTAAAAGGAATCCTAATCCTAGGAGCCTTTCGGAGGACAGACTGGATTAACGTAAAGTTTATGCTCAGATTGCAATAACATCTATTGCAATCTGCAGGCGCTGTTATGAATCGGATGGTATTCTGAATCCTTTCCATTATCAACTTGTGTCTTTATCCGGTCCCGGTTCAATAATATTTTGTGCTAGCGCGATGATAGCTTTAACCTTTTTATTGCCAGGATATCGCTATATCCTCGTATCCATGCCTTTTAGAGGTTATACACCTTTCCTGCAGTTTTATAAGCAATTATGAGGCCAATTTGTCCAAAACATGTAACTTCTTGAACATATAGACGTATTAATAAAATCATGAATCGGAAAAAGAGAAAGTGAGTCGAATATTCATCCCGAGAACGAATATTCGGCTCGTTCTCCAGCAACGACATACAGGTCGGCTTTTGGGTCAGATATTTGTTTTGTTTTCAAACTACAATTCAAAAAAGATCGTTTGAATTATACGAGGTAGGCAGTAATTTAACCTTGAGTCTAGCAAAGAGATGAAAAATATGGCTTGAGAGCCTGATTCACGGGAGGATGGTGGTAAAAGGGAGTTGCGGTTTTGTCACCTTGAGCGTGTTATTTTTTTATCAAGTTGTTATGATTTGAATCATTATTTATAATTGACGTTGATTGACATCTATGGCTTATGCATAATCTGTTGGTATTAAATCATATTTTTTAAGACGATACTGAAGGGTTGATTTTGGTACATCCAATATTTGTGCAGCCCCTCCCGGCCCTCCAACAATTCCATTGGCTTGCATTAAAGCTTTCTCGATACACAATTTTTCAGATTCGGCTAGTGTTGTAGTTTCGTTCATGGAAATTTTATCCGCTTGATCGCCCATTCTTACTAGATGTTGAATGTCTGCTAGAGAGATAATTTCTCCCGGTTTAAGGATAACCATTCGTTTGATTAGATTCTTTAATTCTCTCACATTTCCCGGCCACTGGTATTCTGTTAAAAAATCAATAACCTTCTCAGGATATTTGGGTGCCTGCCTGTTGATTTCAGCTGACTCCATCTCGTTCATTTTTTTAATAAGATAGGGGATATCCTTTTTTCGTGCTCGTAGTGGTGGGAGTTGGACCTGCAGAATATTCAAGCGATAGTATAAATCTTGTCGAATTGTGCCATCCTTAATAGATTCAGCAAGATTTCTATTGGTTGCAGCTATAAGTCTGAAGTTAGTTTTAATCTGTTGATTATCGCCGACCCGTTCAATTTGTTTTTCTTGGAGCACCTGGAGTAGTTTTGCCTGTAGGTCTACAGGAAGTTCGGCTATTTCATCTAGAAAAACAGTCCCTTTATCAGCCATCTCAAATCGTCCGATCCTGGCACTTTCCGCACCTGTGAAAGCTCCTTTAACATGTCCGAAAAGCTCACTTTCAAAAAGAGAAGGGGTGAGGGCTGGGCAATTGACCTTAACAAAGAGATGGTCTCGACGCGGACTGATTGAGTGTATATAACGTGCAATGTAATCTTTTCCAGTTCCAGTTTCTCCTGTAATCAGCAGAGGAGCATCGATATCTGCCACTCTTTCAGCTAGCTTCATTATATCGATCATGACCTGTGAGACATATAAAAAATTGCCAGGCTGATAATCATCGGTAGCACTCATGAGGTAGCGTTTTTCTCGCTCAAGGCTCTGCTTTTCTTCTTCTAATTGTGCAATAGTGGCCATGTTGCCAACAGCAATGGCTACCTGGTTGGATACATCGTTAAATATCTCTTTCAAATCCTCCCAATTGTCAGGTCTTTTTTTAAAGGACATATGCATGGTTCCCAGCACATGGTTTCTTACAATCAAAGGAAAAGCCATGGTTGAGGTTAGGCCGGCATTTATCATTGCAACTATAGAGGGGTGTTCGGAGTACTTGGCGATATCTTCAAGGATAACCGGTTCCCGTGACTGAATTGCCATTTTGGCAATAGCGCCACTTGCCAGTGGACGTACAGTTTTTTCAAAGCCTTCGGGTTGTACTCCATCCGCAAGCGTCAGGTATGACAGTGACTGGTCATCACTGTCATAAATAAAGATGCTCAGGCGGTCGTATTCAAAGTTTTTCCTCAACTCATTTGATAGTGCCTTGAAAAAATCATTGATAGAGAAATTCGTTATGACAGCATTATTAATCTCCAGCAAGATTTTGTAGCGGGTATTGAGATTCCAGCGCATGGGTAGACTTAATTTGAGATTTTTCTATGATGGCTGCTTTGACTATCTGTTCGAGTGCTCAGCTTACTAATACTTCCAAAATCATATCATTTAAAAAAATCCGCGCAAGCCCAAAATTCGGCCCCCAAACCCATTTTTGCACCTATTATTGGGCTTTGAAGTTTGCCTGGCTGACTTCAGTAATCCGTGATTGATCTATAAAAACAGATATATAATTGCATTCTTCTTTGATGGCACACATGTTGCTTAGTATCCTTCTAAATTAACTTTTATATCAAGGTGAAACTATGACCCTCGAGAAGTTTTCCACAGATATTTTAATCATTGGTATGGGTGCCGCAGGTCAGTTGGCCGCGTTATATGCTTACGATGCCAATCCGGAATTGAATATTACGATTGTGACTAAAGCACTAAAAGGTAAAGGCGGATGCAGCCGGATGGTCCAGGGAGGTCTCAATGTGGTCCTCAATAAAGCTGATTCCCATGAAAAACATCTCATGGATACGCTTAAAGGCGGGCAATATATAAATAACCAAGACTTAGCTAAAACTTTGGTTGAGGAGGCTACTCCGACGATTAAAGAAATGGAAACTAGGTTTGGTTGTTTTTTTGATCGCAATCCTGATGGAACCATTCACCAAAAGCCATTTGCAGGTCAATCATTTGATAGAACCGTCCATAAAGGTGATCTAACCGGCATTGAGATGATCAGCCGAACTACTGAGCAAGTGATGAAGAGAGATATCAAGAGTGCTGGAAGAGTGCCGCGCTGTTGATTTGCTTTTGGATTCATCCGGCAAGGAAGTTACCGGTGCATTGCTACTGGATATCAGACAAGGCCGCTTCATTACTGCAGAAGCATCTGCAACGCTTGTTGCTACCGGTGGCGGGCCGACACAGTATCGATTTCATGCTCCCGGGACCTGAAAAGTCCGTTGATGGGCTTGGTATGCTGTATCGGGCCGGTGTCGCTGATGCGGGACATGGAAATGATACAGTTTCATCCAACCGGTCTCATAATCCCCGGCAGTGTTGTGGCTGGCTCTCTGCTTGAAGAGGGGCTCCGGGGAGCCGGAGCCTACCTGTACAACGGTCAGGGCGAGAGATACATGAAGAAGTATGCACCTGATGTTGCAGAACGGGCTACCCGCGACGTCGTCAGTCGTTCAGCATTCCTGGAAATGTTGGCTGGTCGTCGAATGTGAAGAAGGGGGAGTGCGTATAGACGCTGCGCATTTAGGTGCGGAATTTGTACTAGAAAACTTTCCCGGCATGTGCAACCGTTGTCGGCAATTTGGGTACGACCTATCCCGGGAACCAGTCCCGGTTTCTCCAACTGCCCACTTTGTCATGGGTGGTGCCGAATTGACAAAGATTGCCATACCTCTATTGAGCGCCTTTTCGTTGCCGGCGAAGATGCCGGCGGAGTTCATGGAGGAAACCGCCTGGGTGGCAATGGTATATGCGAATCGACCGTATACGGGCGCCAGGCCGGAAAGTCGTTAGCGAGGTACATGGACAATAATAAAAGTCGAGCCAGCCGAGACAGCCAAAGGGATGGTCGATGAACTAATCGAAAAACACTCCCGGCCTTTTGAAAAAGAGACTGGGGAGAATGCCTTTAAACTACGGGCCGAACTTCAGGAGTGTAACTGGATCAAAGTGGGCGTCGTACGAAATGGAAATGACATGGAGGAAGCTGTCCGGGAAATTGCAACTATACGAGAAACCGCAGCCGACATATGCCTGAGTGGAGGGCGACCATACAACATGCTGTGGAATACCTATATAGACTTCATGAACATGCTCGATGTGTCCGATATGGTGGTTGCATCGGCCTTGGCTCGAAAAGAGTCGCGAGCGGCTCATTATCGAAGGATTTTCCGAGCAGAATGATGAAATCGGGCTCTTTAACAGTTTCATGATTAGAGGTGACGACGGTCTCCCGGAACAAGAAGTAAGCCGGTGGAGTTTAAATATAAAACTGTCGAAGAATGTCGAAACTATAAGAAATAATCAGACAGCTTTGCCGCTAGGGCAACATTGAAAAGAGGAAATATTGATGAAACAACAAGACACCATTAATTACCGCAAGCCGCTCCAATGGGGTGAATTTGACCCAAACAGACGAAGGAACATGTTTGTAGGCATGTGGGCCTGGATGTGGCAGCGTATAACTGCCGTAGCAATAATCGTTCTTCTTCCCCTGCATATAGTGCTCACCTACAAGCCATGGCTGCAATTTCTTCTATCTGCTGGCCGTCACATTCCATGCCACTCTCGGACTTCGGGTAATCCTCCTGGATTTTGATCTGGTCAAGGTCCAGTATCAGAAAGCCCTTATTTGGGGGTTGACAGGTTTGGGACTGACTGTGTTTGCGCTGGTATGGTGGGTAATTTGATAACATTATCATGATACTTGATATATTAATGGAGGATTCTCATGTCAACAGGCCAGGGCAATAGCCGCACGGTCGAAATCTACCGATATGACCCGACTAAGGGTGGAGACGGTCACTTCGACACATTTGAGTTGCAAATAGAAGACGAAAGTAACACTACGATCCTCGATGTTCTCATCCGCATCCAAAAGGAGCAAGATACAACCCTGGCTTTCCGCTATGCCTGCCGGGTAAACATGTGCGGCTCCTGCGGCATGGTAATTAATGGCCGTGAAGGGCTGGCCTGCAAAACAAATGTCTCAGATTTTGCAAGTAATCAACGGATTACAATCAGGCCGCTCAACCACTTTCCGGTTATCAAGGATCTGGTAGTGGATATGGATCCTTTCTTTAAGAATTATGAAGAATGTCTTCCATTTTTCGAGCCTAAAGAGATTGTTGAAGAACCGGCCATTATCAGACCTGACTCACCTGAAAGGCAGGCGATTGGCCTGGCTACTGAATGCATCGCTTGCGGATGCTGTGTATCCAGTTGCACGATGGCGAATTATCATGAGGAGTATTCAGGTCCGGCGCCTTTGAATCGGGCCTTTACATTGTTAAAGGACAGTCGGGACGCCCTTTATATTGAACGTATGGACAGGGTACTAAAGTCCTGCTACAACTGCCGCACCGAATTTAATTGCACGGAAGTATGCCCGAAGGAGATTTCTAGCACCAGGGCGATTAAATTCATTCAGCGCATGGCCATGAAAGAGCCATTTCGCAAAATTGAGGAAGAAACACCTGTAACCACAATTAAAGATGTTGAGCCTGCAGCCGCAATGAGTACTAACGGTTGTGAGGGGTGCTCCCAGAACCAACCTGACACCGGACGCAGGGATTTTCTTACCAAAATGACTCTGGGTATAGGTGCTGCTTCCGCCCTGATGGTTGGCGGGGTGCTGGCCTCTGCTTTTGTCGGTCCGTCAATGCGCAAGAAGGAAACCCTATGGGTTCCCGCTGGTAAAATGGATGATCTACCGGTAGGCAAAGTTACCACCTTGAACCTGAAATATAATGAAAAGATAGGTATTTATGAACAGAGTAACGTCAAGCCGGTTATGGTCTGGTGTCAGTCAAGCGACAAAAACATTGTTGTTTACGACAGTCGCTGCACCCACCTTGGCTGCGCGGTGAGATGGGACAAAAGCCAGAACTCATTTCTCTGTGCTTGTCACGGCGGTAAATTTGCTCTGGATGGTTCTGTTATTGCTGGTCCACCGCCCAGGCCGTTGGATCATATGGAATATAAGATTGAGAACGGAAACCTTCTTGTAGCGATGGTGTCATAATGTCCAATTATAAAGAAGCTATCCTGGAACGTATCGGCTGGGATGCCAATTTAAAGCCCTTTCTATACAAAAAACTTCCTTCAAATCGTTGGCTGGTCGGTTACGCTCGGAAGTTTGAGTGTCGCTCTTTTTGGATTGTTGACAGTTACCGGCATGGTACTGGCTATGTATTACAGCCCTTCTCCTGACAAGGCATATCAGTCCATTGAATACATCATGAATGACGTGCCCCTGGGGAAACTTCTTCGAGGTATTACACCACTGGGGCGCAGGCGCTATGGTGCTGGTGGTTTTTCTTCATCTGTTCTGCGGTGTTTTTTGCTGGTGCATTCAAGGCGCCTCGTGAACTGACCTGGATTCTCGGCGTGCTCCTGCTCTTTGTAACGCTGGGTCTTGGATTTACCGGCTACCTATTGCCCTGGGACCAGAAGGCATACTGGGCCACAGTGGTTGCCGCGAATATCCCCGGTGATATCCCGATAATCGGTGAAACAATTACCAATCTGATACTGGGTGGCACGATTTCCGGGTTCACCATCACTCGTTTTTATGCCATCCACATGCTCGTCTTACCTGCCTGTATGTTGTTTTTGATCGTTGGCCATATCTATTTGGTACGACTGCATGGTATCAGCGAGCACAAAAGTAATAAAAAGTTGAAAAATGAACAAGATACCGCTGATATCGAAAAAAGCCGATTGTACAGATTTTTTCCTGAACATTGTGCCCGAAGCTCTCTGCGTCTTCCTGATGGTCTTCAGTATTATCATTTACCTGTCAATCTTCGCCGAGATTCCCAAAGAAGACATTGTTGGCACCATTGATGAAAGTTATCTGCCACGACCCGAGTGGTATTTCATGTGGATCTTTGAACTGCTTACTTTTTTCCCAGGTTCAACAGAAGTTATTGGCAGCCTTGGTATCCCCATTCTCTGCGCCATGGTCCTGCTTTTTTTACCGTTCATAGAGAAATCGAAATATATCGGCATAGCAAAGCGTCCCCTGGCAACCGCAGTTGGTGTTAGTAGTGCCGTGGTCATCGTTTACTTGACTATTACCGCTTTTGCCGGAGCGCATGATTACGGAAAAACGCTCATACTTCCGGATCGACAACTCACCCAAAAAGAGAAAATGGGCATGAAAATCTATGTGCAGCAGGACTGTGCATACTGCCACCAGACCCTTGGCGAGGGAGGGCGCAGGGTCGGACCTGACATTTCCAATATAAAGGCCAAAGGGCGTACCCCAGAGTATCTGGCAAAATTTATCAAGGACCCGCAATCGGAAAGCCGCTTTGCAATAATGCCCAAATACAACTTGAAACAAGAAGAACTCTCAGCCCTGGCTGATTTCATGCTGGCTATGGACTTTTCAGAAACAGGGTGGCGCAGAATATCCAAGGAGGCCGTTATTGAGCAGATAAAGAATGAAGGTGGGCAGAACGACTCAGACAAGTGACTTTCTCGGACCTGAAATAGAGAAGTGATAAAATTTGCGGAAAATATGGATTCAGAAACAATTTCTTGGAGGAAACAGAATGGCTGATCTGGATTATCAAATTGTAGAAGAAGCTGCCAAAGAAACATACATACGAGCACTTTGCGATTTACCACCTGATGTTCGGAATGCGTTGAAGCGTGCGTACGAGAAGGAAACCAACCCAACCGCCCGGGAGGTTTTTAACGCGATTTTTAAAACCATTGAGATTGCTGACAAAGACAAGACGTTAATTTGTCAGGATACAGGTCTGCCAATCTATATGGTGAAAATCGGCTCTAAATTCCCGTGGAACGGTTACCAGATTAAAAATCGACTAACAATCGGTGCCCGGCGCGCTACTCAGGAGTTCCCATTCAGGGGGAGCTCCACTCATCCATTAACCAGGGTGAATCCGCAGACATCGGTTGGCGAAGGTTTGCCGGTAATTCACTATGATTTTGCAGAAGATTCAGATTGCCTTGATATTCTTATGATTCCCAAAGGGTCCGGATCGGAAAACATGAGCAAGATGCAGATGTTCTATCCCGCACATGGTATCGCGGCATTAAAAAAATTCGTCATTGACACTGTCTTCGAGACGGGGGCGAACCCTTGTCCACCCGGCATAATCGGCGTGGGAATCGGTGGAACCGCCGACCTTGTGATGAAACTTGCCAAGGAAGCCATTGTTCGGCCAGTGGGCCAGCGTCACCACGACCCCCAGATAGCAGAGATGGAAGAGGAATTGGAAGAAGCCATCAATTCCATGGAGCGTGGACCCATGGGGCTCGGGGAAAAATTACCACCCTGGGTGTTCATATTGAAACAGCCTACACTCATATCACCCAAAATCCGATTGCCATCAATACCCAGTGTTGGCCGGCACGTCGATCCCGGGCAATAATCAACCCAGATGGTCAAGTGGAATACGGATATTAATTTTATCGCGAGGAACAATACATGGCTACTCATCACCTTCAAACACCTTTTACCGACGAGGTCATACGTAAACTCCATGCTGGAGATGTGGTCTATTTTGATGGGACATTGTTTGGTATCAGGGATTTGACTCAGATTTATATGTTTGACCAGAATCATGAACCGCCGGTCAGCCTTGCTGGCATGCCCTGCATTCATACCGCTCCCAGTCTTAAAAAAATCGGTAATAAATGGGAAAAAATCTGCATTGGCACAACGACCAGCACCAGGATGGACCGTTTTTCACCCGCTTTGATTGGGGAATATGGCGTCAAAGCTATTATTGGCAAGGGGGGACTTTATGAGGGAAGCCTGAAGGCAATGCAGAAGCATGCCGCAGTATATCTTGCCATCGTCGGTGGTTCTGCTGCTCTTGAAACCAAGCAGGTTGAGGAAGTGGAAGAAGTATACTGGGAACACCTTCATCCGGAAGCGCTTTACAAATTTCGCGTCAAAGACTTTGGTCCGTTGACTGTAGCCATGGACAGTCATGGCAGGAATTTGTTCGAAGACGTGAAGGAGGCAACTCGGCAAAAACTTCCTGATATTTATGCAAAACTAGGTATCACTTGAACTCTTTTGTTGTTATGCCAATCCAGATGGCGATAAATGATTCAGGGCAGCATATCCAATTTGCTTCGTTCAAAAATTGATAGGTTCAGAACTGGGCTAAAATCACATTCGGTGCGGTTGAAACGATCCAAGGAGAAATTAAACATGAAAGATGTGATCATCCCTCCTATTCCGACTCCTTTTATTTCTGAAAAGGTAAGCCATGAGAAACTTCGGGATAATCTGAGGATGTTGATTCATGCAGGAGTTTCCGGAGTACTTGCTCTAGGGTCTAACGGAGAGTCTGTTTTTTTATCCAAGCATGAGAAATGCAAGATTATTCAAACAGTGCGAGATATTGTCCCCGCCGACAAAATTGTTGTAGCCGGAACCGGATGCGAATCAACTAAAAAAACGATTGAGTTGACCAACCGGGTTGCTAAATTGGGTGCAGATTATGCATTGATTGGCCCTCCACACTATTTCAAATCTGCAATGACAACCGGTGCGTTATCTGATCACTATACAGCGATTGCCGACTCGGTAGAAATACCAATCATTCCTTACAACTCGCCGGGATTTACAGGGTTGAATCTAGGCCCCGATCTCATCGGAAACATTGCTGAACATCCAAATATACCCGGCGTCAAAGATGGAACCGGAAATATTGCACAGCTGGCCGAATTCAGAAGAGTCGGCGGCTCTGACTTCATTATCTTTACCGGGAACGCTCCAACATTTTTGGCAGCTCTATTTGTTGGCATTAATGGTGGAATGATGCCCATCACTAATTGTTTTCCAGAGCAATGGATGAAACTGATTGATCTTTTTCGTAATAATCATCTCGAAGATGCAAAAAAGTTGGAAACTATGTTGCTGAACATGACGAGTGTAATCATGAAATTCGGTCCTGGAGGCATTAAAGCGGCAATGGATATGCTCGGTTTTTTTGGGGGAGAGCCGATGCGACCACTTAAACCACCAGTACCAGCAGCATGTAAGGAAATTCAAGCAGCACTGGAAAATTTCAAGAATAGCCCTTTGTCTCTTCCTGAAAAAGCGAAAGACTGAACTTAGAATAGAATACGGAGAGACTTTCGGATACATAAAAACAAAAAATGGAGGCCCAAATAAGAGCTTTTAATGTCGATTTTTCTGATCAGCACATTCGACGGATGAAAAACCTAACTCCGAGGAGCGGGACTCTCTTATAGTGCCCCCATTCGGGGTATAAGTGCCTTGGTAGCAGTACTTTAGTAGGAATTTTTACCAACAGATCTTCATGTTTTTAGACACCTCAACGAAGTACTGAACTGAGTGACAACCTTTCAGGAGTAGAGCACTAAACACCTAACTAAGAATTCAACTTAGGGCATATATAGATAATGTCACATTCTAACTATTTACCAGAGAAAATGGGCTCGGCGACTGTTTCGCCTGCTGGTGCCTTCGAGGCTGGCTCTTTCCAAGAATTTACTGTCACGTACACTGCCGGTTATTTCGGCATTGACGACACTGGCTCTCTCAAGGTCGTTCACCGCTTTGCCTCCGATATGGGACGTCCACAGTTCGATGATCCGACAGCGCCCAACTACACGACTGTCGAGGCCACCAACGGTGCTGTAGTTGCTTGTTGAATACGACATGAAACGCAATATTCGCCCCTGGGATAAAACGCTCTATATAAAGTTAGTGCGAGGGTATCTGCGTGAAGGTGATCAAATCATTATTCGATTTGGTGACCGTCGTCAGGGTTCCCCCGGTATTCGCCTGCAAACCTTCTGTGAGCATACATTTGAATTTCGTGTTCTTGTTGATCCCTTCGCTGTCTACAGATATGTAGAGCTTCCTGAGCAGCCTATCATCGCTATAACACCTGGTCCGCCAGTACTTTATAAGAGTGTAATGCCAACCCAGCGATGTCTGGGGCAAGATTTTCAGCTGCGTTTAAAGGGTGAAGACCTCTGGGGAAATCCGTCCAACCAGTGTGAAGGCACGTTTTCGTTGAAGCCATCCTCTTTGGTGCAGGGCCTACCTGAAATGGTAACGTTCACGAAAGGCGAATTCTACGTAACCATTGACGGACTCAGTGTTACCGAAACAGGTGATGTTACGATTGACCTTATCGATAGCGATGGTGAGATCGTTTGTACGTCCAATCCCCTGCGGGTGACAGCTGAGGCTGACCTGCTGCCTTATTGGGGGGATTTGCATGGTCAGTCCGAGGAGACAATTGGCACCAATTCTGCGAGTGATTATTACAAATTTGCTCGTGACTATGCGTTTCTAGATGCCTGCGTTCACCAGGGTAATGACTTCCAGATTACAACTGAGTTTTGGGAGTATTTGAATGAGTTGTCGGCAGAGTTTACTGAAGATAACAAGTTTATAGTTTTTCCTGGCTGGGAATGGTCTGGCAATACCGGCCTCGGCGGAGATCGCAATGTTCTGCGCATGCATGAAGGGAAACAAATTCATCGTTCGTCCCATGCACTGATCGAGGACCTAAGCGATGCCGATACGGATGCCTACTCATCTGATGATCTCTTTAAGGCTCTACAGGGAGAGGATTGTCTTGTGTTTGCTCACATCGGTGGACGCTATGCGGACATAACTATTTCCCATGATGTTCCGCTGGAGAGATCGGTTGAGGTGCATTCGGCTTGGGGTACTTTTGAATGGTTGATTAATGATGCGTTTGAACAGGGACATCGGGTTGGTATCGTATCCAATTCAGATGGACACAAGGGTCGCCCCGGTGCATCCCACCCAGGTTCTGCCAAGTTTGGTTCCTATGGTGGATTGACCTGCATGCTGGCGCCTTCATTTTCTCGCGAAGGATTTATGGAAGCTTTAAAGAAACGCCATCATTACGGTACCACCGGCAGCCGGGTTGTGCTTGATACCCGTGCAGTTTTCGACACCCCTGCGGAACTCTTTTCGGATGATCCAAAACTTACTGGAGTTACATCCAAAATGGTGAATGAAGCCATAATGGGCGATATCCTGAGAAGCAATGACGGTGAGGTCTTGCTTAAAATTGACGTTCATGGCCCTTCACCTATCGAGCGCATCGATATTCGAAATGGTCTTGAAACCATTGAGGTCTATCGCCCTTATGAGGAGGCAGACCTTGGTAGGCGTATTCGTATCTTATGGGAGGGGTCAGAATACCGAGGCCGCGGACGTGAGACCATTTGGGACGGTCACGCCGAACTTAGTGACAACACTTTTATAAATTTGAGCCCGATTAATCGCTACAACCTAAACAAGAGATTTGAGCAAGTGAACTCAAAACGGGTTGATTGGGAGGCACTAACCACCGGCGGCTTCGGTGGCTTTGACGCCTTACTTGAAGACGGGCAGGCTGGAACTCTGAAGATCGACACGGCTCTGATTCAAGAAGAAATCCCTATCAAAGACATAGGTCGAGATGAACTTATCTTCGCCAACGGCGGTATCAGACCGTCGTATTCGGATATTCCGCATGCCCGACAAAAACCCACACAACACAGCCACCTTGGAACGGCGAATTAAGCTAGCCGATGATAGAGATAACGGTCTTTATGTGAGGATTACGCACGAGGACGGACACTTCGTTTGGTCTAGCCCCATCTATATATTCCGTTAAGTTGATTTCTAACTAATGAAAATATCATCGAAGGATATCTGAAGGTTGTTCTTGTCAACGCCAGGCATGTCAAGAACGTTCCCGGGCGTAAGACCGATATTGAAGACAGTCGCTGGCTGGCAGGGTTGCTGCGGGTAGGCCTTGTCCGTGGCAGTTTTATTCCTGAGAAAGCTAGTTCGTCACTGGCGTGAACTTGGGAAGAAGTCGCAAGAAATACAGCCAGAGCCTGGGAGATTGCAAGAGGAGGGTTCATAAGATTTTTGAGTCCGCTAACATTAAAATCGACAGTGTGGTCTCTGACCTGTTTGGAGTGACCGGCAGAAATCTAATTGAGCTTCTCTGCACAACAGATGAGCAAGAAATCAGCCTTGAGCAGCTAGAACAACTGTGCCAAAGGCAGTTTGAAATCGAAGGTGACCGAGTTGCACAGAAGTATTGAGGGCTTTTTTGAAGACCATCATCGTTTTCTTCTGCTGAGCCTGATGAGAATGATCGACATCATAGAAAGTGAAATGGCGCTCATTGTCGATAGGATGAAATCGGTGATGGTGGAGCATCTGGATATAATCAGACGACTTGATGAGGTACCAGGAATAAATGAGCTTTCTGCTCAGTACGTCCTTGGAGAGCTCGGCCCGACTTTGGAGGAATTCCCTGAAGCGAGTTCCCTTGCATCGTGGTCGGGTCTCTGTCCGGGTAACAATGAAAGTGCGGGAAAGAGACGGAGTGGAAAGTCACCGGTCAGAAAACATGTGTTCAAAACCATCATGGTTGAAATTGCCTGGGCTGCAGTAAAGACCAAAGGAACCTATTATCGTGACAAGTATTACCGCCTTCGGTCACGGTTGGGACCACGAAAAGCAATTGTAGCGATAGCACACAAGATGTTGAAGGCAATCTATGCAATCATAAAGAATGGTGACGAGTACCGGGAACTTGGTGAAGATTACCTTCATAAAAGAAATGCTGTAAACAACGTGAAAATCCTGAGAAGAAAAGCAAAAGAGCTTGGTTTTGAGCTGGTACCGATTACGTAAAATCGTAACCGTATTCGAGAAGAAAAAATGTCAGTAGAGGTCGATTGTTAACTGAAGCCAAAGGGCAAATTCAAGGCTGGGTATTCATTGCAATTTATACCCAGCCGAAATCCATTAAGTTGAAATGGTCTTGGAGACAACGATACGTTGTTGCTTTTTAAAGACTTATATGCTGTACTCGGATTGTCGCAACAATCTTTACAGGTGGCTTCCTATAAGATCCTCAGCAAAACTGGTAAACGAACACAACCCTCAAGCCTTGGTTCAGCTTTTGGGTTGTGATATCGATCTCACTAAATATTTTCCAAGTCATCATCTGGCATGTTCTTTTGCCACAATCATTACGTCAGAAACTGATTGTTTAAGTTGATCTTGGAGCAAAAGCCACATTTTAAAATGGATTCAGATTAAAGCACCATTGTCAGCGACTTGTTACTAGGTAATACCCCCAGGTTGATAGTCCCGGGAAGAAAATCAATAAGGCAACAACACATAACATAGTTAAAATAAAAGGGATAACTCCCTTGCTGATTTCCTCAATATTTACACCTGATATGGCTGATGCGACATAGAGATTGACGCCTAGTGGTGGCGTCAAAAATCCAATTTCACAAATAACGACAAAAATAATACCGAAATGAACTGGATCTACTCCGATCTGAGCCATAATGGGCAGAAAGATTGGAGTCAGGAGGACGATGGTGCTGAGTGTCTCCATGAAAGTCCCTACAATTATCAAAAATATACAGACAACGGTTAGGATGATGTATTTATTTACGAAAATAGACAGAATATAAGTGGCAATCTGAGCCGGAATTTCATACATCGTCAAGAGTTTGCCGAAGGCCATGGCCGGTCCCATAATGATAAGAACCGCACCGGTCAACATCCCTGTCATCAACATCGAGTCATAGACATCCTTCAAGGAAAGTTTTCGATAGATAAAAAGTCCGAGGATGAAAGCATATACCACAGCCAGCATAGAGGCTTCGGTGGGGGTGGCGATCCCTCCGTATATACTTCCCAATACAATGACAGGCATCAGAAGGGCCAGTTTTCCTGCCCAAATACTTTTTAAGAGCTTTGCTGCCGAAAATTTCTTTCCAGTGGAATGGTGCCCTTTTACTTTCCCGGTAATTAAGCACTGCAAGGCAAGTGCACCCCCCATGATAAGCCCAGGTATTACCCCAGCCATGAAAAGACCGGCCACCGACAAATTGGCTACGACACCATACATAATCATAGGGTTGCTCGGTGGAATCAAAATTCCAATCGTTCCTCCAGTTGAACAAACAGCCGCACCATACCGTTTTGAATACTTAGAATTTGCCATAGCAGGGATCATAATTGCACCAATCGCGGCAGTGGTCGCTGGGCCCGAGCCTGAAAGGGCTGCAAAAAACATACAAGAAATCATTGTTACAACAGCCAGACCGCCAGGTACATGGCCGCAAAGGTCGGACACCACATCGATTATTTTATCGGTAATACTGCTTTTCTCCATTAAATTTCCAGCCAGAATAAAACCTGGAATTGCCAGGAGCGGGAAGATGTCGGCACCAGAATAAAAGGTTTCCGCCATGAAGATCCATGGAATGGGGGTCAGGAGTAAAGCCAACAATGATGCTATTCCAAGAGAAAAACCAATCGGTATCCCGAGAAGCAGGCAGACAACCAAACCGCCAAATATAACTTGGGTTACAGATAATTCAGGCATGGTTAGTCTCCTGCTGAGTAGTATTTGACCGTATGCTCCGGTAGGTATGTTGTATGAGTCGAATTGAAATCAAGGAAAAGGATAGAGGAATAATGAAATAGACAAATTTCATTGGGATCTCCAGAGCCAGACTCTCCTCTGGGGAAAATTTCGCCAGTTCCCAACCCAACTTGATGATCATGAGATTAAATATCAACCAAACGAGGTTTCCTGGCAAAAGTGCATACTTCTGATATTTTTCCGGCAGTAGATTAAACTGAGCCGTGATTCTAAAATGCGAACCTTTTTTGGTGGCCACAATGGCGCCAAAATACAGAAGCCAAACAAAGGAAAAGGAAGCTAGTTCTTCTGCCCAGTGAGAAATCATGGAAAGCAGAGGTGTGTGGAAAGCATACCTTACAATTACCGTATAGGTTAATGAAAGGACGAGTGTGGAGCACAAAATTACAACAACGACTTCTTCGAATTTATCGTCAATAACAAACCATATCTTCTTTAACATTTCCTCTCACCAGATTTCAGATTGAACAGTATATAGAGTGGTTAGAGCAAGCAGATTGGCCCCATTGTTTTGCCAATTCCCGAGGCTTGCCTAAGACAAAAAACGATGTGACTCCTCTAGTTTCGCCCAAATAGATGAACGATCTTTTCAGCATGAGGGGTATATATGAAACTATCTTACAGCCCCAATATTTGAAGCATACAAATCTGGGTGCCGCCTGCCCGGATTAGAATTATCGGTGGTAGGGCGGCAAAGTTGACTGGGACGTCTACCACCGATGTGTGAATCTATTTTGTATTCACCACTCCTTCAAAAAGTTCAACGCCGATTTTTTCCTGATATTTTTCATAAACCGGGCCAACTTTGTCGATAAATGCCTGTCTGTCCTCAACTTTATTGACTTTGACACCCAACTCTGCCAGTTTGGCAAGGCCTTCAAGATGAGAGACTGCGGAGAGCCACCTTTGATACGCACCAGCCTCCTGCCCGGCCCGCAAAATGGCCTGTTGATTTTCTTCGGATAACGATTGGAACACTTTTTCATTAATCAATACATCGGCAAGTCCGTAAAAAACGTTAATATATGAATAGTATTTCAAAAAGTCATAAAATTTCATATCGATCATTCCCTGCGGAGGCCCTTCGAGGCCGTCAGCAAGACCTTGCTGTAAGGCACTGTACAGTTCGCCCCAGTCAATTGCCGTGGCCGTTGCCCCGAGCTGGTTGTAAGTGTCAACCATCACCGGATTTTTAGGAACTCTGATCTTGATTCCACTAAGATCTTCCGGTTTATTAATAGCTTTAGCATTCGTAAAAATGGCTCGATCGCCCCATTCAAACCAGCTGATAATACGCATATTGCTGGCCTTGATATATTCTTTTTCAATCTCTTTGCCCAGCGGCCCAAAAAGAACCTTGTTGGCGTGCTCCCGATCCCTGAACAGAAAAGGCATGATGTAAATATCCAACGGGCGATACCACATAGATGAATTATTTACCGCCTGCAGGCTAATATCCACGGTTCCAAGCTGACACATTTTTGCAGTGGTCTGCTCGCCACCAAGTTGTGCGGAATTAAAGATGGTGATCTCAACTTCCCCCCTACTGTACTGTTTGACCAATTCTGCAAACCGATTCGCACCCTTATCATAAAGTGAATCGGGGGGCAGGCCGTGAGCAAAACGGAGTGTTTCTTTAACGGGCTTGATAAAAGGAACGTCGATCTTTCCCTCATCACTGCTCGCCTGAATGGGGAATGTGATAAAAACGACCATTAAAACCATGAATATCGTCATAAGCTTGTGTGTCATTTTATCCTCCTGTTGGTTTGGAATCCCTAGTTAATGCTTTCTTTGTTCGTCAATTTCATCTCCAGTTGTCTGATTTTCACCTCCTGTTGGTATGTTGATCTATGTGTTAGAGCGCTGCTTTGATAATTGTTTCGAGCCCTTCGCTAGAAATCCTTCTCGGAGAAGAAATGTGTATGCCAGTTTTTAATGCGTTTTCGACAATTTGAGGAACATCTTCTTCTTTTATCGAAAGCTCTCTAAAATGTACGGGCAATTCCAGATCAGAGATCAACTTTATCACTGCAGAAATAGAGCGTTTAGCAGCGTCTATGCGAGACAACCCAGCGATTTCCTCACCCATTGCCGAAGCAATCTTTGAAAATTTATCAGGGTCTGCAATTAAATTATGCTCCATTGCATGGGGCAAGAGCACCGTGCATGTAACCCCGTGAGGCAGGTTATAAAGCCCACCCAGGGAATGAGCCAACGCGTGGATACAACCTAGCCTTGCATTACCAAACGACATAGCAGCCATGGTGCTGGCAAGCAGCATGCTGCCTGCAGCTTCTAGATTGCCCGGGTTGGCATAGAAAAGTCTAAGATTGTCTGCTACTGATCCGATGGAAGCTAGCGCTAGCTGTTCAGTTATGGGGGAAGCTCCGAGTGAGATATAAGATTCAATGGCGTGTATCAGTGCGTCCATTCCGGTAGCGGCAATAATTTTTGGAGGCAGTGAGCATAGAAGAGAAGGATCAAGCAGGGCGATGGTTGGGTATAAATAAGTGCTTCGGATAGAAAGTTTGTATTTTCGTTCATGGTCGGTCAAGACTGAAGACCCGTTTACCTCAGCACCCGTACCCGCCGTTGTTGGGATAGCGATTATCGGCGGTACCGGATTGGGTATTTTGCCAGGTCCTTCATAATCCTGGAGCGGGCCAGAGTTGGTCGCTAAAATGGCAAGCGCTTTTGCGGCATCCATGGAACTACCACCCCCCACACCAACGAGAACATCATATTTGTTCTCTTTAAAGAGGTAGCTTCCAGTTTCTATTGACTTGATCGTCGGATTCGCTTCGAAATCGCTAAACACAATGCAGCTAATCCCTGTATCGTCAAATCCACTTATGATTTTTTGAACCACTCCCGATGCAACAACGCCTTCGTCAGCGACTATAAAAGCTCTTTTCCACCCTTGCGCTTTCAGCTTTTCACCTAATCTTTCAGCCCCACCTACTTCAAAGATTATTTTAGTCGGGCATATGAACTCGAATGTCCTGTTGAAATTCATCTTTACATCTCCTTTTTGGTTAAAAGCATTACTATCACAACAATAGTAAATTCAACTCGTCAATTGCAAAGGTAACGCGAAAAGGCGATAGCACCATCGTAAGATGATTAAATATTTGCTGGGTGTTTTACCTTTTCTCTTGCGGTCTAATAACAATTCAATGCAACTTAGAGGCCAGTTGCCTGAATGCTCTGTAATATTTTGTAAACAATCATTTATTTCTAGATCAGCGAGCTGATCATATCCAAAAACGGGCCCAATATTCAGCTCCGAGGTGAATATTGGGCCCGTTTTTCGGCTACCCGGCTGCGCAGGTTTTAAACCAAATATTTATTTATCAATACAACCTGCAACCATAGAATAAGAATGAGAGATTTTGCTGTGATTATGGTGATGAGCGATGATTTCTTCTTTAAACTTAGCAAGAACAGCCGTTATTTTAGCTAACTCAGCCCAACAAATTAAACACAAACTCAAGCAGGTCATGAAACACGCTGATAGCTCACTTTTACTGCCGGGTATCGTCCAACTTGATGATACCTACTGGAGTGGCAGAAAACATGGTTGCATGCAAGGTCGAGGAGTTGCCGGTGAAACACCGTTCCTTGCCGCTTTTTCGACCAATATCAAAGGACACCTCAAATATATGCGCTTGAGCAGGATTAAATCATTTTCAAACGC
This sequence comes from uncultured delta proteobacterium, assembly GCA_963696725.1. Taxonomy (GTDB): domain Bacteria; phylum Desulfobacterota; class Desulfobulbia; order Desulfobulbales; family Desulfocapsaceae; genus MADRE3. Next base: position 72,563 of record CAVOLI010000006.1, on the reverse strand, counting down.
AGAAGTCAGCCGATGGAAATTGAAACATCTTCACCATCAGAGCATTATTTTCTCAGACGGCTGCCATTGTTTTCGGGGTGTGGCCCGATCCGGCTTCCTTCATGAGTAAATTGTCACCGGTGGTGGCCATAAAAACATGGAGATGAAAGCCCTTAACTGGGTGAATATTATAATTGGTAATGTCAAACGCTCCCTGCATGGCACCTATCATGCCTTGAGCCAGAAACATTTACCACGCTGTCTTGCTGAATATTGATATCGGTTCAATCGCCGTTTTCGCAAGGGTGAATTGACTACTTCTGGATCAGCCGGGCAATGAGTATATGAGATGAAAAAAATAATTGAAAAAGGACATGACACGAGACAGGTTGATTGGTGTCCAAGCCAACAACTTTCTCAAAAGAGGTTCATGTCATGTCCAACTCACTACTATGCCATACATTTAACATCAAAAGTGTGAAATATTGCTCATCATCCTACATAGGCAATACCATTATCTTGAACGCTGAAATGACAGACCGTAAATTCAAATGTCCAGAATGCAAGGCAACCCAACATACTTTCAGCGGAAGAAAATCACGAATGCTGCAATGGTTCTGGAAGTGGCGATACTAAACCAAAATGAACTGTTTTCCCGACGATTGCGTTTCTTTGATCTAGTCTAACTCTTTGACGGAATTTGTCTCAACGAGACAACATGATGGGCCGATTTGTTGGAATCAGATCTCTGCAATAGTAAATTTTTAGTGGAGCGAATTTACAATACTAAGAGTAATATCTTGCTCGAATTTTCAACGTCTCATGGTGATACCTGCACCAGGATATAACCAACTAGATCGGGAGGGATAAATTGCTTGTCGAGTTAAACCTCGCTACAATCGGCATGAGTGGAATGATAATTCTAATTGCTGCTGTCATAAGGGGATTCAGTGGTTTTGGGTTTGCTCTTGTCGCAGTTCCACTTCTGTCCATGATCATGCCACCATTGTCATTTGTACCGCTTATTTTTAGTATGCAGGTAATTGCGGTCCTTCCTGGATTAAAACAGACATTGCAGGATGTCCAATGGAACCAGGTAGTACCACTAGTACCCGGAGGCTTCCTCGGCACATGGTGCGGGCTTCTAATACTTTATCGAATAAATCCGGATATCTTAGGTATCATTATTGCGATAGCCGTGGTTCTTGTGGCTGTTTTTTTGCTTAGGGGATTGCGACTTAGCCGGCAATTTTCAAAATTTGAAATTACCATTATCGGCATTCTGGCAGGATTCTTAAACGGCGCAGCAAGTCTCCCGGGACCACCTGTGATTTTGGCTCAGCTTGTAACGCGCAATACAAATACAATGGTCCGTTCAAATCTAATCATATTTTTTACCATTCTATCGTTATTAGGTATTGCTTCAATTATTTCAAGTGGCAAACTGAATGAGACACACTTATATCTTATGGCAACTTCCACCCCCTTCCTCATCTTAGGGACATGGCTAGGTGAACGGCTGTTTCATAATCCAGTATTGTTCCATTACTATAGACGATTAAGCACATACTTGTTACTATTCATCGGTTTTATAAAATTTATTGAGACGGCGCTTAAAATCTTTGGTCCTGGAGGCTGATTCTTTATACTAATACGATAGATTCCGTCTGCAATTTCATGCACATTCGTTCCGCTTTGTTTGTTCGTAATTGTCATCAGTGCCCCCTTTCAATTTGATTTTATTAATAGCTTCAAGATGGTTATGGTGGATTATAAAATACAGAAAAACACTGTGACTGAGACACAAAGATAAACAAACAGGTTCTTAACCACAGGTAAGGAAAAAATATGTTAGGTGCAGGAGAAATCAAGCTAGAAATATGAGATAATTCATGAGGTATCTGGGGTGGTACCTAGACTATACCGGCAGAGAGATGCCCGCTGATAATATTTAGGGTGGAGCAAAATAGATAGCTTGACCTTCCTGTAAATCTACCTGAAAAATCTCCAACGCTGACTAGCCAAAACAAGTGACTTCTGGTGTGCAATTTCTGCTTCTCGCCGCAGCTCCTCATACGTTTTCCAGTGCATGTTTTTCGGTTTAACGGGAAAAGGCTCAAGAAGATTTGCACCCCCTCCCAGGCGGCAGCGAATAGTTCTTGCCCTCCTCATGAGACGATCTTCTCTGCTTTCCTGCTGAGTCGGAGTAGCTGAGATTGTGGCAACATCTACAAAAAAAATAGTTGCCGCCATAGAGTATCGCAACCCGGCGACAGCAGTGGGGGCACAGAAACCAGGTTCTCTTGCCCCCATAATTCGGGTACGTCCAGGTTAGCGGGATGACCTGCTCGATACTCTGCCACTCCCCGTCATTTTGTCTTCTTTGATAGTTGAGTATAAGCCGTTTATCCTCAGCGCGATACCCGATGGATCCCGTTTCCTTATCACGACGCTGCCACGATATATTTCCCGTAGCTCCAGGCACAAGAGCCCCTTGCTTTTTCATCACTCGAACATCTATTTGGCATTGGCTTTCTGTTGTTTTCCTGGAATCAATTCTTCGCCCGGAACCATATCCACCCATATCACCCCTTTTTTTTTCGAAATCATCAGGAAAGAACCATACACGCACGGGGTTTGCCAACAACTGCCTGCCAATCTCTTTTACCTAACCTTCCCATGAGATCGGCTTCCTCCTCCACGGCAAATTCATACTGCTGCGTTTTTTGCCGTGTGCGGTCTTCGGCCCTGTTGACAATCCACCATGAAATTTGCACCTGCCGTTGTCGTATATATCAGTTCTCCGGCATGGGCGCCCTGCCCTGGTCCTTGCGCCACAAACCAGCTCCTGACAGATGTCGGGCATCGGCTCGTCTGCACCACATCGGATCCATTCCTTCCAGCGCCTTCGCGCCTCGTCATTGCGCTCCTGGTCAAAGACAAACGATTTCTGCCTGCTGTGTGTCCGGCACAAAGCGCTGCCGATTTCTGCTGTATTCCTGCATTGCTCACCTTTCGCCGTACGTGCCAGACATCTCATATTTTATGTCGTCAGGGTTGAGGATTATTAAAGCTGTCTGATCTTCCACAGATAACAGTGCGTATGATCAGCAGATAATGCTCAGGCGTCAACCTTCCCCTCAGCGAGGTGCTCCAAACATTCAACCTGAACCTCCCGGCATGTGCATGTGCCGCCACCATCAGGCAGCGGGCAGCCATGGTCATGGGTGACCTGAGCAACATACGTTTTCCCCTGCTCCAAATCTCCATTTGGCGGAACGAGATAGCCAGCCTCTATCATCTGCTCGATGGCTCATCCTGGCTGCTCGCTGCTGCTTTTTCTGTGCCCTTTCAAAACGCCGTTTCGTGTTGCTCATTTGTCTTCTCCTTTGGCCATGAATGTGGCCTTGTAAGATTCGCCGCGTACTAAGTTCAGAGTATGGTCAAGATGACTCAGCCATACCCTCCGTGGTGCTTCCAATTCAGTCAGGGTCTCATAAATCGTCTGGCCGCCATTCCACCATTTATATGTAGGATGGCAGTCCAGCGGTATCCGCAATTCGCCATTGGTGATGAATGGCTTTGGGTAATGAGTGGTTGCAGCATTATCCTGCTGCTCGGCAGAAAAGATGCCCGTTTCCTCCGGGACATCGTGTTCTGAACTGGATAGTTTAAGTGGTTTAGGTGCGTTAGTTCTCTGTGCGTCTGGAAATATTTTCCCTCTGCACATTCGCCTCAAATTCAGAATCCAGTCTCGCTATCCAATCCATAAAAAGTTCTCAAACGGGTAAAGTCAGACGCACTTAAACCTCCTAAACTGGTTTGAGTGGTTTAGGTGCGTTGCACTCTGTGCGTCTGGAAATATTTTTGCCCTGCTTTTCCGCTTCAAATTCAGAATTCATTCTTGCTGTCCATTCCATAAAAAGTTCTCAAATGGGTAAAGTCAGACGCACTTAAACCTCCTAAACTGGTTTGAGTGGTTTAGGTGCGTTACACTCTGTGCGTCTGCAAATATTTTTGCCCTGCTTTTCCGCTTCAAATTCAGAATTCATTCTTGCTGTCCATTCCATAAAAAGTTCTCAAATGGGTAAAGTCAGACGCACTTAAACCTCCTAAACTGGTTTGAGTGGTTTAGGTGCGTTACACTCTGTGCGTCTGGAAATATTTTCCCTCTGCATATTCGCTTCAAATTCAGAATTCAGTCTCGCTGTCCATTCCATAAAAAGTTCTCAAATGGGTAAAGTCAGACGCACTTAAACCCCCTAAACTGGTTTGAGTGGTTTAGGTGCGTTACACTCTGTGCGTCTGGAAATATTTTCCCTCTGCATATTCGCCTCAAATTCAGAATTCAGTCTCGCTGTCCATTCCATAAAAAGTTCTCAAATGGGTAAAGTCAGACGCACTTAAACCCCCTAAACTGGTTTGAGTGGTTTAGGTGCGTTACACTCTGTGCGTCTGGAAATATTTTCCCTCTGCATATTCGCCTCAAATTCAGAATCCAGTCTCGCTATCCAATCCATAAAAAGTTCTCAAACGGGTAAAGTCAGACGCACTTAAACCTCCTAAACTGGTTTAAGTGGTTTAGGTGCGTTACACTCTGTGCGTCTGGAAATATTTTTCCCCTGCCTTTCGCTTCAAATTCAGAATTCAGTCTCGCTGTCCAATCCATAAAAAGTTCTCAAATGGGTAAAGTCAGACGCACTTAAACCCCCTAAACTGGTTTGAGTGGTTTAGGTGCGTTGGTTCCTGTGCCTTCTGAAAATATTTTCGGGTTCACCAGGTACGAAATCGCTGCCGGCCTTCCTCCCTGATTATCTCCCGGCACGGACAGCGTTTCGCGCAGCCAATTCATTTCAACCAGGTAGTCAATAGCCTCCTGAACCTGATTTTTTCTGGTCAGCATGCCCCACTTCTTCCTCACGACTTCCGGGCGGGTGAATCCCATTCCCAGCTTTCCTGCTTGTATCTTCTCGGAAAGACGCGCTGCCCCGGCCTGGCCGATATCGAGCGCAAGACTGTAGATTCGCCGGGCATGACTCTCGAGATACTGACACCAGGCGGCGGCCATTAAGGCGGCATTCTTGCTGACCGGGCCGGGCTGTGCTGCCACTGCGGTACCTGCCACTTCGATCAGATGAAATATCAAGGCAAGGGACGGCATCAGCGAACGATACTTGGCAAGATGCTCCAGTATGACAGGATGTTCGTCACGGTTGGTCAGTTTCCTGGTTTCCAGCCAGCTGAGCCACTGCTTGAAGACCTCCTGCCCCTCAACGGAGAAGCGCAGATAGGGTTTTTCAAAAAGATCCACCCCCGCAACTTCCATTGAAGCGAGGCGCTCTATAACACCATAGCCCCTGTTCCTTGCGTCAATATCCGGTGCCTTGTCCTGGTAGCACCAATCGCTGAGAGGATCAGGGTATACCATCAGCTGCAGACGCTGGACAAAACCATCATTGTCTGAATCACTGATCGCCCCGTGCAGATAGCCGGCTATCTTGTCCGGCTGTATGCCTCCGAGCAGGGATATGCACAGATTGTCGGTCCGGACGGTTCCGCGCCCTATACGGTCGTCAGTATGGCTGCCGTCACCGTTCCACGATTCGAGCAGAAAGGCGCGATCCTGTTCGTTGCCGGCCCGCTCTGTACGTTTGAACAACCCGATAAGCTCGTCACGGAAATAGAGAAGTCCCCGCGGGTTCTGCTCAAGCAGTTCGACGATCTTTTCAATACTGCTGTCGTTGGTCTTGTAGCGCCTCTCAGTCGGTACTTCATACGCTTTCAGTTTCTTGTATTCCTCTGCCAGCTCATCCAGGCTTTTACTCATCATCCTGCCTTGTCTCTGGTCCCTGGCTGTTTTCTCTATATCTGCCTTTATCGCTTTCTCCCTGGCAGCACGCAGCATCGCATCCGCTTCATATTCATTGATCGCCTCCGCATGGTCTTCCCTGGCTGCCACTTCCAGCCTGCCAAGCGTCTTGTTCACCGCTTCAGTCAGGGCCGGGGTTTTCAACATGGATGGAGGTCCGACAATGCCGCCCCACAGATTCGGCACCACACTCCAGTCATCTTTCTGCTTCGGCCTGATCCGGCACGAGGTTCCGACAGTAGACCCACAGACCACGAGCAGCGGCGCGATGATGAAATCAACGGGTATCTGCATGCGGTCAGCAGCATCCATCACCCAGTCCCGGAATGGTTCCGGGATCATTTCCCTGGTTACCGGTTCAACAGCGGGCAGTTCTGCTCCGACAGGCAGAGGGTCCGGCCAGGTATCTTCTTCCTGCTGCACATTGGATAAATCAGCAGCGGAGGAGTTCTCCCCATACCCTTTGGCGGCAAGGTCCCTGCCTGCCGCGGCAAAGTCGCCGCCGTGCATCAGGTACGCGTAAATGCCAAAGGCATCATGCGGGCCTGGAGGAATATCGGTATTTGTGCTGAAGACATAGAGGCAGCCATTTTTCAGGGTGGCACTGGTACCTCTGTCTTTTCCGGGTCGTGTCCAATGCTGGCCGCCGGCGCTTATTCGCTCGCTGTTACTCCAGCCATTGCTTTCCAGCATGTCCGCAATATCATGAGCATGCCGCCGGTTGAAGGCATCCCCGGGCCTTGTGCCTTCGCTGGTGTGGGCTGCATTGCATGTGGCGGTACTGCTGGGCCGTGCGCTCAATGAACGGGCAAGGTTCAGCAGCAGTTCCCGATCTTGCCCGCTAATGACTGGAGTGTCCTTCAGGTCATGTTTCAGGGCGGTGTAGCCAGGCGATGGTGTGGTCAGGAAATATCCCCCTTCTCCCCTGGTTTCAATCCAGGTCTGGCCGTCCCTGGACTCCGCAAGTTTCATGTTCGTATCAATCTGGGCCTCACAGCGATAGATGAGGTGGTACCCGCCTGACGGCGTTGCCCGTTGCACCAGTCTTTCGGCAAGCCCGGCATTGATTTCTTCCAGGATATTCATAAATGGCTTGAACAGCGCAGGGTTGTCAAAGTCCAGGCACTCCAGGTTGCCTGACACATGACCGCCGATGACCGCAAGACTGCAGCCGTTTCTGAAAAGGCCGGCCACGTTGTTACGGTCCATTCGGTTTGTCTGATACTGTTTCCAGGAAGGGACTGCGGGTGCTTTCGGTTTGTCTCTGTGATCGTACCCATGGACAGGCAACACCGAAAAACCTTCGTTAAGCAGATCAACGGCACTTTGCTGGATGGGGAGGAGCTGGGTATTGAGCATCGTTTCCATCCCCGATTCACTGAGTTTTTGGTCGTGCCTGAATCCATTCATCGACCTCATTGCTTCGCCAGGCAACAGACCGTGCTCCGAGCTTTACAGGCCGTGGAAATGTTCCTTCTTTTATTTTTGCATAGATTGCTGATTTTTTGAGCCCGCAAGATCGTTCAACTTGCGGAAGCCGGAGTAAAGCTGTCATGTTCATCGTTCCTCCATATACGTTTAAGGGGTTCCGTGCTGGTTCTGGGAGGACTATAGAAGTGATACAATAATAAAACACCGCAGCTGCGGTATATCGTCCGCAACTGCGGTTGGTTTCAAGTAAAGAAGGGGTATGGGGTTTGATTGCTAGTAGTATTCTGACAGCGCTTTTTTGGCCTTGGCAAAACGCTCTTCAAGTGTGCGCTTTGAGATTCCGGAAAAGCCATCGAGCTTTTCTACAAGCACATCGATTATTCCCTGATTGGTCTTGAAGGGAAGCTCACACGTGTATTCACCTTTTACCAGGTCGAGCAACCCGCCAATGATATGGATGTCTGTTCTTTCGGTTTTTGGCTGAGGTCGTTTTATCCCGGCCCCGATTTTTGCCCTCGGCCGTCGCGGCCTCTATCCGTTTCACCTCCTCTGGAAGCACGATGATGTCGCCCAGGCATATAAACGGCGGATTGATTTCCGCAGCTCCCTCAACCAGAACCCCGTCCTCGACAATAAGATCGTCTGTCATCTGGGCATAGCCTTCATAGGAGCGCTCGGAGTGCAACAGTATCTTCCGGCCATCCCGCATGTACCCTTCATGGAGTCTCATTTCGCCTGCATGTGAAGAAGTGTATAAATTTTCCAGCACGGCAATGGCAAATTTTCTGCTGTCAATAGCAATGAACTCGTTGATGAAACGCCATTCCTCGATAGTTCCGCTGTTTACCAGAGCGGATTTCCCTCTCCACCATGTTGAAAACCGTACCCGCCCTTTTGCCGCCATATGAAGAATCTCTTCTTCCGTTATCTGCCACCTGGTCTGCAAGCTCTTTTAGTCTGAAAAACAATTTCATAGTTGGATACATACACCTGTAGAAAAGCGTTTTTGATGAAATTTCTGGATGGCGCCCAGCCTGTCTTGCCAGGTGCCCCTGGGTTATTTGGTTTTAATTATCTACCGCCAATCTTGAGAGCACACGAAATGTTTTTAAAATCACGGAAACAACACAACATCCTGTTATAATTGAGTCTTTCATGTGCTGGTCTTCCTTTCTGACAGGTACAGATGAAGATCTGCAAGCGCGTACAGAACCTTCCCTTCGGCCTTGATGTATATTGGCCCGCATCCCTGGGTACGCCAGTTTGCCATGGTGACCACACTTACCTTGAGGACTTCCGAGGCCTCTTCAGGGGTAAGCAGCTGCGGCACGACAAGAGAGGCGAGTTCATCCCTGATGATCCTGCGCAGCATGTGTTCATTCATCGCACTCACCATTTTGCGCGCAATATGCATATAATATATTTATTCTGTCTGCATTTCGCCGTTTATAAATATCAAATCTTTAAAAAATACCGTAATTTAGCATAGATATACGCCTCGCGCTTTTCTTCCCGAACTTCCGTCGTTTTTTCTTAACGTCGCAAATAAGCATGTTGAATTATCATATAAATAATTTGCCAATTCTTTTTTACTTATCTTTTTCATGACTCCATTATTATCTATTGATGACAATTTTGCGAAAGAAAAAACTAATTATTTTCTTGCAATAATACGCAACTTGCGTATTATGATGGCAAAGGAGGTTGAAATCATGAGAAAAAACCCGATATCGCATAAGAGATTTATTTAGTGCCGGCATCAGTTGCGTGCTTGCAAAACGCTATGACGGCAAACAGAAAATTCTCGCCGAAAAGCTTGGCATGTCCCCGGGAAGCCTCAATGATTACATCAAAGGCCGGCGTGAGGGGGATGAGGCGACCAGGAGAAAAATCACCGACTACCTTGGAGTAAAATACGATGGCGTCTTTGAGCTTGGCAGAAAAGTGATTGAGCTCTCGGAACAAATGAAAACAAAAGGTAGCCCCGATATCTACCAGGTAATCAAGGAAGTCGATTTTGAGGATGAGCTTGATGCCATCGCTATTGGCACAAACGATCCTGCACCCGGGTTTGCCCTGGTGCCAAAATACAAATCCCGCCTTTCAGGCTGCCATGGAACGCTCAAGGACAATGATTTGACAGAGGCCAACTTCGCCTTTCGCAAAGACTGGATCATGCGCAAGGACTCAGACAGCCTCGCCCTGTTCGATGTTTATGATGATTCGATGGCTCCTTTCATCAGCGGCGGGGATATCGTACTGGTTGATTTATCAGAAAATGACCAGGGAAGCATTATTGACGGCAAAGCCTATGCAATATGTGAAGAAGGAACCGTTAAAGTGAGAAGACTTGCCAGGCAAGGTGGAAAACTAATCATTAGATCTCAGGATAGAGATAATTTTCCTGATTACGAGGCTGGAGAAAATTTTTCGATAATTGGTCGAATTATCTGGGTTGGCCATGAGGTTAAATAAGGTGTACAAAATAAGGAGTAGAAATCCAGATTCGATCTGACACCCATTAACAGTGAAGTTCTATTAAATCTGACAGTTCCCCTGAAAAACGCCCAGCCAATATTTACTGAACCAATCTTCACGCCCTGGTGTATTAAAGCAACTTTTAATACACCAGTATAGAAGTGAAGCGGATAAGGGGAGATAATGGTTAGCATTGCCATAATAGCCTCTACCATTGCGATAAAGTGTGGCCCTGCAGAAGCACTTCCCATCTGGATAGAATCTGGTAGGCGATACAGCACCTGTTTGACTTTTATAGGCTGTTGTAGGGATACTGATCATGCAAACATCTTGAGATACACTATCTGATTATTGCCATTCTGGATCAAGGTTCGACTTTATAAAATCCAGATTCAGATCGACTCCGAGACCCGGCCGATCATTTAGATGGATACATCCATTACGGATGTCAAGCGGCGGATCAATGCACGAGTTATAACTGTCGATCCATGAACTAACCATTTCAAGACGATAGAAGTTAGGAACGCTCATCATGGTATGTGCACCTGCTAGAATGTTTATGGGACCATTGGCATCGTGAGGTGTTACAGGGATATGGTAGATTTCCGCTAAGTTAGCGATTTTACGTACTTCACTAATTCCACCGGTCCAGACGATATCTGGCATAATATAATCGGCCAGCCTATCTTTTAAAATGGGTGCAAAACCGAAGCGGGTGTAGAGTCGTTCGCCAACACAAATAGGGGTATTTACAGACTCACGGACTTGGCGCAACGCATCATAACTCTCTGGTTGAACTGGTTCCTCAAACCACGTTAAATCGTAAGGCTCCATACGGCGTATCAGCTTGATAGCGGTAGGAACGTTAAAATTCCCATGTGCGTCTATCATTACTTCAATATTAGGTCCGACTGCGTCTCGTACCGCCGCTATTTTATCCTCTGCAAGAGCCGCACCTTGAGCTGAAATTGTGCCGCTAGTATATCGACGATGGTGTTGCCGCATTTCTGGCATATACGGATCGGTTTTCATGGCAGTAAAACCTTGGGCGACCAGTTCTTTAGCATGCTCGGCAGCCTGTTCAGGGTCGGGAGTTCTAACATGCGTATATAATAAAATTCGGTCCCGAAATGCTCCCCCCAGTAGATTATATATAGGTTTCCCCAATGCTTTACCTTTGATATCCCATAGTGCAATGTCGATACCGCTTAGTACAGTTGTAACAAAACCTCCCCATCCGCCGCCGCCTGTAAACCTGCGAAACAACTTGTGCCAGATGCGCTCGATATCTTCCGGATTTTCACCGATAAGTGATTCCCGAAAATCACCCAAATCAGATCCATTTCTGAGAAATTTTATAATATTTCCTACGACAATACTCCCACCACCCCCGCTACTGCTGGCTTCTCCAATCCCAGTAATTCCTTCATCGGTATCAATCTCAATGAAGACCCATGAACGCGGGACTAATCCAGGTACTGGCACACGAGTAACCCATACCCTGATGTCAGTAATTTTCATTTATCACCTCATTCGGAGCAAAAATATTTCAGAATTATCTATGGACAATACCGCCATCTACTATTAGATTTTGCCCGGTAATCCCACTTGATTTTTCAGAGGCCAAGAAAATTGCTGCCCAGGCGACCTCTTCCGGTAATATAAATCGACCCAAAGCAATTTTTTCTGTTTTTTCACAAATGATGTCATCTACAGGAATTTTTAAGGATTCAGCTTTTGCTGCAATAACTTTTTTTGCCCGTTCACTTTCTACAGGACCGGGAGAAATGCAATTCACCCTTATATTGTACCTGCCGACCTCCATTGCCAGAGTCTGGGTAAGATTGAGTAACCCGGCTTTTGAGACAGAATATGGACTTCGGAGCATAAACCCATGTACTCCGGCCCGGGCGGCAATGTTGACAATAGTTCCACTCCCCTGAGGAATCATTAACCGAAGAGCTTCTTTTGAACAGAGCATTGCACCTGTCAAGTTTATACTCAATGTCTGATTCCAGTCCTCAACTTCCAAATTTCTAATGCACTCGGTCGGGCCCGCTATCCCGGTATTGTTAACCAGTGTATTGATCCGCCCGAACTTTTTCGTGATGAAGGAAAAAAGTTCTTTTATTTGATCGTAGCTTGAGATGTCTGTTTTGTATGAAAATGCCTGCCCGCCCCTTTCTTGGATTTCTTTGACAATCGAATGCAGATTGGACTCGTTTCTTGATGCGGCAATAACGATTGCACCTTCTTGCGCAAAAATGCGGGATACAGTCCTTCCTATGCCTGACCCGCCGCCGGTAATCAGGACAATTTTTTCTTTTAATTCCATCTTGAATTCCCTCGTTCTAAAAATAGCCTTATTAATCAGGTATACGGGGAACCTGTTTATAACGAATGTCGTGATTTGCGATCACAATATCGGCATTTTCTTTAATTTTCAAAAGGCTCTCAAATACTCTACATTCATCTATATATAGACCCGGTATAATGACTTCTTTGCCGTGATAGATTTCTTGCGGTGGGTAGAAATTTTCATCAATTCCACATATTCCCGATATTATAACATTTCCTTTGTCTGATACGACCTTTACCGATTGCCCGCCGGGGCTATGTCCAGGGGTGCTCAATACAGATACACCGTCTGTAATTTCGACATCTCCTTCAATGAGCTTACTATTCAGATTCTCAAAATACTCACGGAGGTAATACCACTCTATTGCCGGATGGGGGTTCAACCCCGCCTCAAACTCTTTTTTCTGAATAAAGAACGTGGCATTTTTAAATTCCGATGCCAATGCTACATGATCTGGGTGTAAATGGGTCAATATCATATACTCAATATCGTCTTTTAAGAGTCCAAATTTTTTGAGGCCATCATCAAGTGACTGGATATCTTTTGCAGAAGGAACAAAGCGCTTATGATAATTTGCGGCAATTGACCCCGCATCCACCAGAATGTTGTGAGATGATCCCTCAATTAACCAGACATAACAGGCTTTAGTAATTTTCTGGCCAATATTGCACCTTGCCGTTGAGGTGGATTTATCAGATATATATTCTACCAGTGGTATCGGGTGCACAACACAATTAGTCATGGCAGTCACTCCTCATGCCGGCTGCGTCATCAACTGCAATTCTGCGATAAAATCTCTTACGGTCTCTTCAAGGAGATATTTTGGCTGCCAACCCCATTCTTTCTGGGCTAAAGAATCATCCATTTCTTTGATCATTGCCTTTCGAAGACGCCGGGCACTCTCGCTATTATCCGTATCAAACTTGATATCTACCTTGGGGACGAATCGTCTCAACGTTTCAACTAGTTCCGCAGGGGTTATAGTAAAACCTTTAATATTATATGTTTTTCTACTAATTACGGATGGATCAATCTTTTTATAGACATCAAATGCGCGAATTATCTCTTTTACATAGATAATGTTGATTGGCACATCTGGATCCAGGCGTGAGATGAAAGAATTACCCAGAAAGGACTCTTTAATCATGCTGTCAATATCTGAAATAGGAGGGCTTAATTGACGGCCTACACCGATAACGACGGGAAATCTTAGGGCACGAAAATCAAAACCGTATTTCTTGCCATAGTATTCTCCCATCAGTTCACCACTAAGCTTGGTAATGGAATAGGTTGTGGTTGGGCGTTGTCTGGTATCATCGTAGACAACATCCGGACTTGAAGGGCCGAATGTTGATCGTGAGGCAGGATACATTACCTGTTTGACATTGAAGAGACGTGACGCCTCAAATACATTGAAGGTTCCTTCAAGATTTACCTTGAAACCACTAGATGGGTATTTTTCAAGGACCTGAGAGAGGAGAGCCGCTGTATGATATATGCAATCCGGACAACTTATTTTGACAGCTTCAAGCACTTGCACCCAGTTGCTGATATCTCCAGTCAGGATGTTTACTTTACCATCTAAGTCATTAGCGCTTGGAGGAAGCTCGGATCTTGTATCAAACAGGAAGACCTCTTCACCAGATTGTAGCAAATGCCGTGCAATACCTACTCCCAGCAATCCCATACCTCCGGTAATCAGGTTTCGATGCATCATTGACCCTCATTGTTTTGAATTTGATAGATGGGTTGCAGTGCATATTTTTTACTGAGATTCATCCATTCCCTATGCACGCCAATCGGCAAAGAATGACTAACGGGAATTTACTCTTGAATTGATTTGTTCATCATTTCCAATTCTTCAAGATATTCCCTAACGGTCTCTTCAAGGAGATATTTTGGCTGCCAGTTCCATTCTTTCTGGGCCAAAGAATCATCCATTTCTTTTGCCATAGCTTTTCGAAGCTGCAGAGCTCCTTCACTGTTATCTGTATCAAATGTAATATTGACGCTTGGCAGAAATTTTTTCAAAGTATTAACCAGGTCAACAAGCGTTAGATTGTAGCCTCTTATGTTGTAGGTTTTTCTGCCAAGTTGCGAAACGTCAATTTTCCTGTATATATCAAATGCATAAGCTACGTCTTTTACATAAATAAGGTTGATTGGATATTCCGGGTCCAGACGTGATACAAAGGAATTCCCTTTAAAAGATTCTTTAATAATATTGTTAATATCAGAAATAGGATAACTTAATTGACTATCAACACCGATAACAACGGGGAATCTTAAGGCTCGGAAATCAAAACCATATCTATTCCCGTAGTATTCACCTAAGAGCTCGCCCGAAAGTTTTGTAATAGCATACATATTGACTGGCCGTTGCCGCGTATCATCATAGACGATATCCGGGCTGGCCGGACCAAAAGTCGACCGCGAACTTGGTGCGATCACCTGTTTTACGTCTAGGATCCGTGCCGCTTCTAATACGTTAAATGTCCCTATCAGATTAACATTGAAACCCGTTGCCGGTTCTTTTTCTATTTTCTTGAGCAGAAGAGCAACAAAGTGAAATATACAGTCGGGTTTACTTGCTTTAATTGCCTCAACGACATGAACCCAATTTGTAATATCACCGGTGAGAATTTTCACTTTATCTTTTAAATCACCTGCACTGGGTGGAAGCTCTGAACGATTGTCAAAAATAAAGACCTCTTCGCCGGCTTCAAGCAATCGTCGTGCAACATTTATCCCCATCAATCCCATGCCGCCGGTAATCAGATTCTTTCGCATTTCAATCTCCATATAGTTATCATCTTGGGATCTATAACTCGTAACTATTCTATTGTTGAATGGCACGATTCCGGTAAAAAGAGATACTCATCCATAGTGTGCAAAAGCAGATAGCACCCCCAATGTCTGTATACATTTCCGGAATAATCAGCAGTACTCCAGTTATTGCGATAGCAATTCGTAGAATAAAATATTTTCGTGAAGTCAAATCGATACCTCTAAAGATTCCCTCCAACGCATTGGTGAACATAAAAATGCCAAACAAAAAAGTTATAAAATGCTGTAAGGTTTCTACGAATGGACCGTTTAAAATGAGTGCCGGCTTAAGAACAAAGACAAACGGTACAATATAGAGCACAATTCCCAACCTCATAGCAGTAAAACCTGTTTTTATAGGGGATGCTCCAGCAATTCCCGCAGCGGCAAATGCAGACAGTGCAACCGGGGGAGTAATGAAGGATAACATTCCACAGTACATCACAAACAGATGTACTCCTAGAGGATCGAAACCGGCTGCTACTAAAGGAGGCGCCATGGTTAGCGCCAATAAGATATAGCATGCAGAGATTGTAAGCCCCATTCCCAAAACAAAGCTTACGAGAGCACCAAGTCCGAGAAGAAGGGCAACATTGTTCCCGGCTAAAATGATGACTTCATTTGAAAAAGCATATGCAACTCCCGTAACGAGCAGGGATCCTATAATAAACCCCACTCCCAATAATGTAGCCATCAGACTGGCGATGACTTTGCCTGTCTGAATGATAAACTCCCCCCACTGCAGAAGATTAAATCGTTTATGTTTTTGTATCATTATTAATGCTAAAAGAAGAGCGGAGGCATAATATGGGGCGAGCGAGACGATCCTTAAATAAAAAAGTTGATAAATCAGAAAACCCAGGCCAAATATATAGGGCCAACCGTCTTTTAATGTCTCCTTGAGACTAGGTATATTGTCTTTTGACAAGCCCTTCAGCCCTTTCTTCACTGCGTATGCGTCTACTTGAATTAACAGGCTGGCGTAATATAGTGTTGCAGGAACAAATGCGGCGACCATGATTGTCGCATAAGAGATTCCCAAAACCTGAGCCATGATAAAAACAGTTGCACCCATGATAGGAGGCATCAAAACACCCCCTGTTGAAGCGCATGCTTCTACTGCTGCAGCGTAATGAGGGGCATAGCCTAGTCGTTTCATCGCGGGGATAGTAATTGCACCTGTCGTGGTTACATTAGCTATTGCGCTCCCGCTCAGGGATCCAAAAAACGCACTTGCCAGTACCGCAACTTTTGCCGGGCCTCCCCGCCGTTCTCCAACGAGGGCAAAAGCCAAATCTAAAAAGAACTTTCCTCCTCCGGTATGCTGAAGTGTCATTGCAAATATCAGAAATCCGACTAAAAGTTCGCCCATGACCTGCATCGGTATGCCGTAAAGAGCTTCAGTGCCATAGATATAATACGGCAGGACAGTCAGCGGAGTAAAACTGACTCCTTTTAATATTCCCGGCATGTATTGCGTAAATAAGGGAAAGGCACTAAACAGAAGGCAGGTTGAAAAGAAGATGCTACCGCTTGCTCTTCTGGCTGCCTCAAAAACCAGAATGCTTATGGGAATGGTCATTACCAGGGCCAGTGGAGGTGTTACATATTCCCAACCTTCGTACTCGATATTTTCCGCGCTCAGGAAAAAGAAAGCACACACACCGATGCTTAGAATTGCAGCCAAAACATCAAACCAGCAGATACGGGCAGTTTTCTTCGTACTGGGGACTGTCAAATAAATGATTGGCAGAAAGCATCCTATCAACAAAGAGTAGTATGCTCTTGGCCACATGACATGACCGGCTATATTAAAACCGAAAAGGTGAAAAATACTTGCTCCCACCCCAACAATTGTAAGAACAAATACAACAACCCTTCTTACGCCACTTAGTTTGTTTTCAGATTGTAATTCTTGAGGCGAGGATAATTCATGAGCATCTTCCAGAATTGATTCTTTCGTACTACTCACAATGATGATCCTCCTTGTTAACCTTGAGCATTAATGAAGAATGCAGGTTAGATTGCTAGTAAAGATCTAAATCATCAGGTGTCGAAGCTGCTTTTTCGATTATAAATTGATCTGCATGCCGCGAAGCTTTGAGCTGCAGCATGCAGTTGTGTATGTCCTCTTACTCTATTGAATTCAAATAACCTGCCCAAAGAGCAACCCACTCTTTGTTGTCCTTGTCGATTTCCATTCCTTTACTCTTAGCCTCAGAAACTGCCTTTTGCCAGGCATCCTGGCGAGCATTTTCCAGTCTAAGTTGGTTTTGCTGCCATTTCTCATGCTCTTCAGTCCATACCCCTTTTTCTTTAAAATACCTGACAGAACCTGCGTGGTACGGGGCGGGTAGCTCAAGACAATTGAGGGCGTTTTCCAAAGTGTCGAACGGAAGTTCTTTGTGTTTATCCTTATAAGCCTCATGCCCTTCAGTCCAAACCTTTGCAACGGCATACGTTGTTCCCTCATCTTCAACATCGTAAGCAAAAAGGGCACGAGGAAACCCCAACATTTCAATTCCTTGACCTTCCTCAACCCCTACCCCTTTCGGTGGGATACTTCGAGACAGGGCTGGATATACCTTCTGCAATCTCTTCCAGCCTTCTTTATCATCATGTGGCAGCGGCAGAACTTGCAATCCTCCAGGAGAAGCAGCAATTTCGAATGTGCCGGCTGAACTAACGCCTAAGAACGCCGATTCAACCTTGTTTTCCAACAACATTTTAAGAGCTCCCGTATAACCGGTGGCTGGCACAACATCGACATCGTCCAGCGTCAGATTGGCAAAAGCGAGACATGCACTGATATACCCCTCGCCGCCGGCGTAGACACCAACTTTTCTTCCTTTTAAATCAGCAATCGTTTTAATATCCGATTTTGCCCTCGCCATCATCGACAGGTTATTTTGAGCACCTTTCCATGCAATTCTGATTTTTTGTGGCCCCCATTTTTCGACAGCATATTCTTCAACTCCGTAAAGAGCTCTATAGCCAGATCCCATATGCACGCTCCATAAATCAGCCTTGCCGATCTTGGCTAAGAGACACTGAGACGCCAATATGTCCGTTGGGATCATCTTGATTTTTGTGCCAAGAATGTTTTCGAATTCTGGGGCAACCGCCATCATAAGAATTGCCGGTGATGACGTGAGTGGTGGCCCAGACACTACTATTTCCTGCGGGATTTTAATCTCATCTGCCGCGGAAGCCTGGGTTGATGGAACAAGGATTAAGAATACGAACATGGTCACTAGTGAACGAAAAAATATGGATCTCATGCGGTACCTCCTCTTGTTTGAGCTTTTAGTCAGTTAAGGGCTTTTATTGATCCATCGTAATTGCCGAATGACAAAATTAGTTCCTCCGGTTTTACTTATGAACTGGCCCTCATTTAAATTCGTTGAAGCAGATCATCAAGAGCACCGATCTTATGTTTGCGTATTAGTTTTACCAAGTCATTTTCGTTTCTTTTTTTGATGGCATCTATTATTTCCATGTGCTGCACTGTCATCTCTGCGAGCCTTTCCGGACTAAATCCGCTGGATTTTCTGAGTATGTGAATTAATGCCCGATACTTCTCATATATGTCGTGAGCTATGGGATTGTTACTGTATTGGTAAAGTGTTCTGTGGAAAAGTTTATCCAGAGAATAGATTTCACTTATCTGTTTATGATCGCCAAGAGACGATAGTTGTTCATTAAACCTGCTCAGTTTATCTATGTCTGCTTCTGTAAACTGGAGGATACCCTGGCGGGCCATGAGTTCTTCCATTGCCGTTCTGATTTCAAACGTGTTGCGAATGAAATTCTCATCTATTGAGATAACTTTGAATCCTCGGTGGGGAAGACCGCTAATGAGACCTTCACCTTTCAACCATTGAAGCGCCTCCCTTACCGGCATTGGGCTTACGCCAAAACGCTCTGCAATATGAGCTTTTTTAAGATTAGTTCCTGAGGGAATTTTGCCCGAGATAATCTCTTCTCTCAAGATATCCCGTATTTGCTCATACGCTGGCAGACCTACGTTCATGATTCACTCCAATATATTTGATCCATGATAGAATATATTGAAGCTGTAAATGTATGTCAATAAATATAAATATTTAATTTAACTATCCGTAAATATAGTAATTAAAGTGAATAATAAAAACTAATTACTAAACTATTTTTATGATGCTACAGAATGACAGGCAAATGTAATTATAGGCCTTTGAACAAACCGAATCGTGCTTTCATCGAGAAATCGGTGATGGATCATTGCGATTTCATGTAAACGGGAAATGAGATATGTAAATCAATATCAGATAATTTTGTATGCACTGAATTGCAGAACGGCATCCTGACTTCACGCTGATTCACAGAGCTTTGGCAGCTTCAAGTATTGATAGCATAAGATCACCTACAATTTTCCAATTTCAGTAGATAATCAGCCCACCACTGCATCAGTTCACGTCTCTGTTCAATATATTCACTACGGTGGTAGGCTGCTCGTACCCGATTCCGCTGCTCATGAGCCAAAGCTTTCTCTATCACATCACCCTCAAATCCGGACTCATTAGCAATGGTACTGAATGTTGCCCTGAAACCATGCACAGTTGCCTTTGAATGAAAACCAAGACGATACAATGCATATAACATTGTGTTTTCTGAAAGTTGCCTGCTACCCTGCCTAATACCCGGAAAAATGAATTCTTCTTTTCCAAACAACCGACCAACCCTTTCCAAGACTGCCAGCGCCTGTGTTGACAAAGGGACATTATGGGGGCTATCCATTTTCATCCGTTCTGCCGGAATTTTCCATATCCTTTCCTCTATATCAATTTCGTTCCAGGTAGCACCACGCACCTCTATACTTCTCGCAGCAGTCAAAATTGTAAATTGCAGAGCAAGTTTTGTGGTGGTATGGATATCACCAGATGATAGCGTCCTGAGAAATTCAGGAAGATCTTCCCGACCCAAAGCGGTCATATGTTTAACCTTCCTTGATTTTAAAACCCCTTTCATATCTGAAGCGGGATTAAATGTTGCTTTACCGGTCTGAACTGCATAACGAAAAATAGCAGTAATACGCTGTAGCACCTTGTGTGCAATTTCCAATGCTCCTCGTTTTTCGATCTTCTTTACAACATCAAGTATCATTGGTGGAGTTATGGAATCAATCGGTTTGTCACCGATTAACGGAAAGGCATCAGCTTTCAGGGTTGCCAGGACAGCATCAGTATGAGGTTTGCTCCATCGTTCACGTTGCTGCCCGATCCACTCGAGAGCAATAAATTCAAAAGTGTTTTCTAATACCTTCTTCTCTGCTTCATGTTGCTGGATTGTTATCTGCTTCTCGACTTTTCGTTCTTGCGCAGGATTAATACCTCGCTTAACCAGTTCTCTTGCTTCGATCCTTGCAGCCCTGGCCTGCTCTAATGACATAAGCGGGTATTCTCCCAGAACATAGGTTGATTCTGTACCCGCTATTTTAAATCTATATCGCCAGGTTCTCTTGCCAGACTTGGCGACATGCAAGTACATACCATGTCCATCTGGGAGCTTATATGGTTTACTTTGAGCTTTTGCGTTACGAACTTGAACTGCTGAGAGTTTAGACATTATATGACCTCCAGCGAAAAGCGGGTACAAACCGTAGCGGGTATTCGCCTCTGTTTTTCTGTACCCGAATTTATACCCGCTTTTTATGCTGGATGTCAACGGAAAGGATTGGACACTGATGGAAACAAAAAGCCCGCAAACTCTTTTGAGATGCGGGCTATATAGACGTTCTAAGACTAGAACGGAATGCTAAATGGTGCCGAAGGCGAGACTCGAACTCGCACGACCGTGGGCCACTACCCCCTCAAGATAGCGTGTCTACCAGTTCCACCACTTCGGCACTATTTCTGCTTTATTGGGCCGGCTTCTCCTCCTGCGCCGGCTGGGCAGCCTGCTCTGCTGCTTTTACTGTCTCCTGTTCTTCAGGTACGATGAGCTCCGCTTCCTTCTGGGCAGGTTGCTCTGCTGCCGGTTGCTCGCTGGTCAGCGAACTCATTACCGAGCCGGAACCGCTTTTCGATGATATGTAGGCAAGAGATATCGAGGTTACCATAAAAACCACCGCCGCAAATGTGGTGATCTTGTTCAACAGCGGCAGCGGTCCTTCAGTGCCGAAAAGAGACTGGCTTGAACCACCGAAGGTGGCACCTATGTCAGCTCCCTTTCCGTGCTGAAGAAGCACGATGCCTATCAGGAACAGGCACACAATAACATGGACGATGATCAGTATGGTCTGCATCTCAATTTATTGGCTTAAAATTAATAATCCGCCCGAATGATTCAATATCCAGGGCGGCTCCGCCAACCAGCGCTCCATCGATATCGGGTTGAGCCATGAGTTCATCGATGTTGACAGGTTTGACCGAGCCACCATACAATATTCTCATATCCTCGGCAACACCTTTTTCAAAAAGACTTTCTACCAGCCCCCTGATGAATGCATGGGCTTCCTGGGCCTGCTCGTTTGAGGCAATCTTGCCGGTGCCGATTGCCCAGACCGGCTCGTAGGCGATAACAATCTTTTCCATCTGCCTGGCGCTGACTTTGTCAAGACCCTTCCTGATCTGCCGCTCGAGAACCGAAAAAGTCGCGCCGCTCTCGCGCTCTTCGAGCGTCTCTCCGACACAGAGGATCACCTGCAATTTAAACTTAAGCGCTCCTTTTACCCGCTTATTGACAAGCTCATCGCCTTCGCCAAAAATCTGGCGACGCTCTGAATGACCGGCAATCGCGGCGGTTGCCCCCGCATCCCTGAGCATGGTGGGCGAAATCTCCCCGGTAAAGGCGCCGGACGTCTCCCAGCAGACGTTCTGGCCGGCAACGATCACCCCGGATTCACCGATTACATGAGATATTTCGCTGATGATTGTAAAGGGCGGGGCGATCAGCACGTCACGGTCCTGCCGGCCTGCAAACGCTTTGGCAACGCCGGCGGCAAGGGCACAGCCATCGACCAGGGTCGTGTGCATTTTCCAGTTTCCGGCGATAAGGGCTTTTCTCTTCATGCTGTTCTCCACTGTAGATAATTATTGTAGCGCTTCAACGCCGGGCAGTTTCTTGCCTTCCATCAGTTCCAGAAAGGCACCGCCGCCGGTTGACATATAACTGATATTCCCGCTTTCACCGGCCTTCTTAACCGCTGCATTGGAATCGCCGCCGCCGGTGATTGAAAGCGCATGCGAGGAAGCAACCGCATGACAGAGCGCCATCGTCCCGCGGGCGAACGGATCCATCTCAAAAGCTCCCATTGGGCCGTTCCAGACGATTGTCCTGGCGTCGGCCAGCGCCTCCTGGAAGTAGGTGGTGGTTGCCGGGCCGATGTCCAGGGCGAGCCAGTTCTGGGGGATATCCCGGAAAGTTACGCACTTTGTGACAGCGTCGGCTGAGAATCGGTCTGCAACCACAAAATCAAACGGCATATAGACTTTAACCCCTCTCTTCTCGGCTTCATCGACCAGAGTTCGCGCCGCATCGAGCAGATCCTCTTCAACGAGTGAACCGCCCATGTCGACCCCCTGGCTTTTCAGGAATGTGTTGGCCATCGCCCCGCCGATAATCAATTTGTCGACACGGCCGAGCATATTCTGCAGGGCCCCGAGTTTCGACGACACCTTGGCCCCGCCGATCAGTGCGACAAGCGGCCTGAGGGGATCACCCATGGCTCGGGCAAAATAATCAAGCTCCTTCTGCAGCAGCAGACCGGCGCCTTTTTCCGCGATATACCCGGTAACCCCGCTTACCGAGGCGTGGGCGCGATGAGAAACGGCAAAGGCATCATTGATGTAGACATCGCCGAGTCGGGCAAGATCTTTTGAGAATAAAGGATCATTTTTCGTTTCCTGCGAATAAAACCTCAGGTTCTCAAGAAGGAGCAGATCTCCGGGCTTGAGTCCCTCAACCCGTGACTCGACGTCCTTGCCGATACAATCCGGCACAAACTGCACGTCGGTGTCCATCAGCCGGCCGAGGTGCGCCGCCACCGGAGCCATGCTGAAAGACTCAGTCCGCTTTCCTTCCGGCCTGCCAAAATGAGAGCAGATGACTGCCTTTCCACCCTGGTCCCTGATGTATTCAAGCGTCGGCAGTGCCATTTGCATGCGGATATCATCGGTGATGTTCTGCTCGTCATCCATCGGCACATTAAAATCAACCCGGACCAGTACGCGCTTATTTTTCAGCTCTATATCACGAATACTTTTCATTGTATTTATTCTTCCCTGTCTAGATTTATGATTTTTTTCAATACCAGTGCATCATCGGCCGGCTGTCTGTAATAGTTAATGCGCTTGCCGACTTCTGTAAAGCCGAGGCCCAGATAAAAAGCGCGGGCAGCATGATTGAGAGATCGAACCTCAAGGTACATCACCTCGATATTGTGCTGCCGGTAAAAACTGAGGAAACTCTCAAGAAGCATCGAGCCTAACCCCCGGCAGCGCAGAGACGGCAGGATTGTAATCTTCAGCAGCTCTGCTTCAAAATTGTTGTGGCGGCAGCACCCCCAGCCAACTACCGAAGACCCGGCACAGATAACGAACGCAGCACCATCGCAGCGCCCGAGTTCGGCGCCAATCGAAGCTTCAGACCAGGCCGAAAACTCAGCGCCCTCAAGAGCTGCAACAGCGGGAAGATCCGCTGCAGCCATGGGTCTGGTTGAGATATTATCAGACCATGCTTTCTGCAACTTTTTCCGTCAGGTCGCCGAGCATATTGGTGTAACTGCCAAGCTCGTTATCATACCATCCGTAAATAACTGCCTGGGTTACCGGAACTTCCAGCATTTCTCCACCGGTTACTGCCGAGGCCTCGGTCCTGGACAGATTCACCCGGATCGACGCAGTCCGCGTGTGGGTTTCACTCCCTTCAATAACCGCGGCGGCTTTCGGCACACCGATGATATCGGAAGAGACATTCTGTTTTTCAGTAAACACAAGGTAATCATTACTCTCGGCATAATCCCGGTACAGGGAGTTGATGAATTCCCGCCTGGTCGGGCTCCCCGGCTCATCCTGGATGTTGATGACCAGCACGATCAACGACCCGCTTGATGTCGGAATGCGGACCGACTCGGCAATAAAGCCGATATTCTTCATCTCCGGAATAACAAGCCCGAGCGCCTTGGCGGCGCCTGTGGTGGTAAGAATGATGTTGTTTAAAATTGAACGATTCTTTCTCAGGTCAGCGGCGCCCGCTCCCGGCAGGCGATCGAGCACCTGCTGACTGCCGGTTGCGGCATGAACGGTTACCATGGAGGCACTGAGCAGATTCTCGGCCCCGATAGTCTCCAGCAGCGGTTTGATCATGTACGACAGGCAGGTGGTCGTGCACGATGCTGCAGAAATAATATGATGGCGGGAGGGAATATAGTCATCATCATTTATGCCCATGACCGTTGTCACAGCGTCTCCGGGCATATCGAGCCCTTTTGACTTGATCTTGAACGGAGCCGAGAGCATGACCTTGACGGCACCCGCCTCGAGATGGCCCCGCAGCGCGCCGCCGGGGTTGCCGGGATCGGTTGTCGGGTCATTGAAGGCTCCGGTAGTGTCGACCACCAGCTCAACTCCATTTTCTCGCCAGGCGATGTCTTTGGGGTTCCGGGATTTTCTCAGGATTTTTACCGGCAGGCCATCGATCAGCATCGAGCCGCGCTCCTCGTCAAGTTCTTCGATAACGCGCCCGCCACGATGCCCATGGAGGTAGGAGCCGAGCCGGCCATAGGTTGAATCCCGCTCAATAGAGGCAACCAGGTCTTCGAGATTGTTGCCGACATTGCGGCCGATATTCACAACAATTTCCGAGAAATGTTTTCGCGACACATGACTCCACAAAGAAAGCTTGCCAATACGTCCGAGACCGTTGATACCTAATTTCATGGTAATGTCCCCCCTTTTTGAGTAGGTTGTGACATCCGGCGGCTGTTCATCATGATCAACAGAGAAAAGTCGTCACTTGTCATTTTACTGTTCAATTGAGCCTGCAAGTCGCCTGGCTCTTGGCGGGAAGGCCTTCAGCAGAAACCCACTCCCCAGCCTCCATTAATAGCATACACAGCATAAAATTCCAGCCCATTATCATGCAATTTGCAACGAAATTAAAGCAGGCGACACTGATCCGCCGATACAAGAGATTCCTCGCCGACGTGCGCTGTCCCGACGGCAGCGAAATGACAATTCACTGCCCCAACTCCGGCTCAATGCGCTCATGTTCGGAACCGGGAAGCACCGTCTGCTACTCTACCTCGGACAACCCGACACGAAAATACCCGCATACCCTTGAAATGGTTCAGGTGAACGGGACCTGGGTCGGCGTCAACACCTCGCTTACCAACCGTATCGCAGCCGAAGCCCTCAACAGCGGAAGCATCAGCGAATTGGGGACATTTGACAGCCTCAGCCGGGAAGTCAAGACCTCGGAGGGCAACCGGCTGGACCTGCTGCTGGTCTCGGCAGGTCATAACATCTACATCGAGATAAAGAGCAGCACGCTGGTGACGGACAGGTGCGCACAGTTTCCTGATGCAGTCACTGCCCGCGGAACCAGACATCTCGAAGAACTGGTCCGGCTGGTTGAGCTGGGCCACACAGGGGTGATATTTTATCTTGTCCAAAGAGACGACGCCGATCGGTTTGAACCGGCGGCTGCCATCGATCCGCGCTATGCCCGGACACTCGTCGAGGCTCACGATAAAGGCGTCAGAATCTTAGTTTACCAAACATCCGTCACGCCGGATTCGATCACGATAGTCCGCTCCCTGCCCTACACTTTGCCCGATATCAGCGACCTCTAGAGGCTGACGATTCGGCAGCCCTGTATATACGTTGATGAAATGAATACTTTATTGTTCACCCAACTCAATCCCAGGTATCTGTGAGCAGCGAGGCGAGGGCATTGCTGGAGGACACCTCGCGGAGGTCCGCCGTGGAACCGCATCAGGCTCAAAGGGTTGTGGAAAGGAGGTCCGCAACTGACAGCAGGCCATGGACGGCCTGTCTGTCAGCCGCAGTGTAACGGTGATCAGGCCGAAGAGCAGCGTCCGGAAGCGATGTTCTTCGCCGGTTTTCTACGCTCAACGTATGATATCAGCCAGGCGTTCCCAGCGTATGGAGGAGAGGCGATCCATAGAGAGCAGCGGTTTCTGGATATCCCAGGACCAGTAGATGATCAGGGCCTTGCCGAGTACATCCCTGTTCTCGACATATCCCCAGAAACGGCTGTCATAACTGTTGTCCCGGTTGTCGCCCATAACAAAGAGTTTACCCTGCGGGACGACAATCGGCCCGAAATTATCCTTCGGGCTCATGCCCGCAGGCAGATTGTCTGTTGACGAAAAATGGGCATGAGAATCTTCCACTTTCTTGCCGTTTATCATCAGTGACTTGTTGATGATCTCTATCTTGTCACCAGGGACACCGATTACCCGCTTGATATAATCGATCTTGCGGTCCTCGGGAAAGCGGAAGACAACGACATCACCATGTTTCGGATCTTTTATTGGAATGAGCAGCTTACCGGTAAACGGCACCTTGATGCCATAGAGGAACTTGTTTACCAGGAGATGATCACCAATCTGCAGCGTCGGCAGCATGGACCCGGAGGGGATCTTGAAGGCCTGGATGACAAATGTTCTGATAAAAAGGGCGAGCAGGATCGCGATGACGATCGCCTCGGTGTATTCCCTGAAAACTGATTTCTTCTTTTCTTCCATGTTCACCTGCACGTCCCCATAAATTTCTGTCATATGTTTTTACCCTGAACCCATTCTTCCCGGCCAAGCTACTTGAAAATGGTGGATATTACAAGAGAGATCAGGTATCGTTAAACAGGAGTGAATGATTTGCCTTTTCCATCGGTAATTTACACCGTTATGCCACATACTGACCAGGGCCCACTTACATGGTCGATATATCGTAGTAATCCAGTTTCGAAATGGTTATTGGGACGAATAAATACCTGTTAAATGTAAGAAAATTTTTTGTACTTTTTTCGCGTTTTTCTTGACAATTGATTTATTTTATGTCCTAAATGTAATTTAATATGGAAAGTCTATTACTTACTGACTCTTCGTGCTCATTGTACAAAAATTGATACTCAAATACTGGTCGTTACAATGAAACTGCCGTTTTTATCTTCAGAGCAATTGGTTGTCGGGGTGGACATCGGTTCTCATGCAGTAAAGGTGTGCCAGCTCAAGCGAACGGATAAGGCCTATTCGGTCATCAGTGTCGGCAGCGCCCTGCTTCCGGAAGGTGCAGTTGACGACGGCACGCTGAACGAACCTGAAGTTGTCGGTGAAGCCATTGCCGACTTGTTCAAGAACCTGAAAATCAAAAGCAAGAAGGTCGGTTTCTCAATTTCCGGCTACTCGGTTATCGTCAAAAAAGTAAATCTTGCCGTGATGGACGACAGCACCCTTGAGGAGCACATCATGGCAGAAGCCGAACAATACATCCCCTTTGACATCCAGGACGTCTATCTCGATTTTCAGGATCTCAAGACGAACACCGAGGAAAACGAACGTACCGATGTCATGCTCGTCGCCGCTAAAAAAGATATCGTTGACGACTACCTCGAGATGCTGGAGAACATAGGGCTGCAGGCGACAATCGTTGATGTCGACGGGTTTGCTCTGGAAAACACTTACGAATACAATACCCCGAAATCAGAAAATGTTGCCCTGGTCGACATCGGCGCCTCCAAGATGAACATCAACATCATCTCATCAGGCGTGTCGGTGGTGGCCCGGGATATCGTCGTCGGAAGCCGGCAGTTAACCGAGCACATCCAGAATCGGTTCGATCTCGAATTTGATGAAGCGGAGGCGATCAAACTCGGACATCAGCCCGCCGGGGACAGGAAAGCGGAAATTGAGACTATTTTCTCATCAGTCTGCACGCAATGGGTTCTCGAGATCAAAAAGGCAATCGACCTCTACCATTCCAACTATCCCGAATCGCCGCTGAAAAAACTCGTGCTCAGCGGCGGCGGTTCCAAGGTTACCGGACTCATCGATTTCCTGGCCAATGAAACAGGGCTTGAGGTTGAACTGTTCAATCCATTCGCCAACATGACGTCAAACGATAAGAAAATAGATCGCGATTACCTAAAAATTGTCGGACCGGAGATGGCCATTGCATCAGGCATCGCC
Source organism: uncultured delta proteobacterium (assembly GCA_963696725.1). Lineage (GTDB taxonomy): Bacteria > Desulfobacterota > Desulfobulbia > Desulfobulbales > Desulfocapsaceae > MADRE3. The sequence continues at coordinate 44,432 of CAVOLI010000006.1, read as the reverse complement.
ATCAGGCCCTCAGCAATATAGGAAATCCCTGAAACCAGGTGCCCTATGCTAAAAATTAACCTGCTTCCGATAAGGCAACTCAAAAAACGTGCAAAAGCACGCAATCAGATTGCTGCCGGCATCGTTGTCTTCATCAGTGTCCTTGTTCTTCTCGGACTGGTCGGCATGCTCCAGGCGGGAAGAATTTCAAATCTCAACGATGATATTGCCGTCAAAACCGCAGAAAAGAAATCCTTCGACAAGGTTATCCAGGAACTTCAGGAGCTCGAGCAAAAGCGCTTGGACCTGAACAACAAAATACAAATCATCAATCAGTTAAAATCCGACTCTTCCTTGACGGTACACGTTCTTGATGAAGTTTCAAAGCTTATCGACAACAACAGAATGTGGTTGACCACGCTCAACCAGCGGGGCGGTAGCCTCAAACTTACCGGTTATGCCCTTGACAACCAGACCGTGGCCCAGTTCATGGATGAACTGGAAACCTCTCCCTACATCCAGTCGGTGAGCCTCAACAATTCATCGCTGAAGCAGGTATCGGGCACGGATTTGAAAGAGTTTGGCCTGTCATGCGTCGTATCCATGCCGCAGCCGCAAGGGACGCAGGAAGAAACCGCAACAGAAGCGCCGTCATCATCTCCTGAATAGTGTCGACTCATGAAAAAGAGTAACTCAAAATTTGAAGCCTTCGTCGAAGAAAAATACATACCGATGGGGAAAAATGTCAAGATCGCGCTTCTCGCGCTCCTTGTCCTTGCCCCTATCGCGCTGTTCTTTTTCCTGTTTTATCAGCCGAACAGCGATAAAGCCGCTGGGCTTGAAAAAAACCGCGATCAGCTGCAGCGGGAAATTCAGGACTTAAAGCAGAAAGAGCGGGACAAACCGAAGCTGGCAGCCCAGGTTGCCAAGGTTGAGGAAGAGTTTGAGGAGGCGGCCAAAATGCTGCCGAAAGATCAGGAAATACCAAAACTTCTCAAGGACATATCAGCGCTTGGCCGCAATGCGGGGCTTGACTTTCTCACCTTTGTGCCGCGGCCGGTCACCCCTCGGGATTTCTATGACGAGATCCCGGTGGATATAGATATCCGCGGTCCGTATCACTCGCTGGGATTTTTCTTCGATCAGGTGAGCAAGCTTGACCGGATCGTTTCTGTGACAAATACCAACATGACATCACCGGAAAAAGTGCAGGGTGAAATGCTGCTCAGCTCGAATTGTCAGCTGATGACGTATCGGTTTACCAATAAACCGCTGCCGACAGACGATACGAAGAAAAAGAAAAAGTAACCATTTATTCCGAGAAAAGACATATGTATACGACATCCAGACATAATAGGTTCAGGCGCACTGTGTTTACAGCCTGCTTATTTTTTCTTTTCGGATCACTCTCGGTATCTGTTGCACAGCAAACACCAGCAGAGAGTCAGGATGTAAATCAGGTGCCAGTTGAAATCAGAAAAAGCGCAAGCACCTTCGAGTACCAGATCGAGGGCCGTCCCGACCCCTTCCTGCCATTTATAACGGAACGCGCAAACACCAATGAGAACCCTGATGAGATTGTTGACCGGGACCAGATTCTAAGCGGTATGCAGCTTTTCGAACCCGGCCAGTTGACGCTCGTCGCCCTGATGGTTGCCGGCCGCAGCAAGTATGCAATGGTTCAGGATTTCACCGGCAAGGGATATGTCATCGAAGAAGGAACCAAGATCGGAAGACGCGGTGTTGTCTCTGATATTGTTGAAAACAAAGTCATCATAGAAGAACAAGCACTTACCCGTGGCGGAAAAACCTTAATCAACAAAATTGCCATGGTTTTAAAGAAAGAGGGAGAAGAATAAACAATGTATACTCGGCTTACCACTACATTCTTGACCATATTCTCCATCGTCTGTCTCACCTTGATCATCATGGCGTCACCGGTGCCTGCCCAGCCGGGAGGCACCTACATGGTTACGGCTATAAATACTGATATTCAATCAGATGGCTTTGTGATGACGATCTCCGGCGACGCGGTACCGGTCTACACGGTCACTGAACGGTTCGATCCCTTCCGGGTCATCGTCGATGTCGCCGGCGTTCAATTCAGCGAAACAGTTCAACTCGACAAGGTTTTGCCCGCCAATAAATTCGCCAGCCTGAAGATAGCCGAGACCAGCAGCCAGCAGCCGCCAACCGGGCGATTTGAATTTACCGTTGCGGAAAACATTGTCTACGACGTAAAACAGACCGACAACGACCTGCAGATATCCCTCAGGGCCCAGGCGGAAGCTGCCGCTTCTCCGGCCCCCGGCCCCACCGACAAGGTGGCCGAATCGGTTTTTGCCGCACCCGATCAGGCGGTGAGCATGTTAAATCCCGAGGAGCAGAAGAGAGCCGATGAGATGCAGAAACTCAAGGACAGTTTCTCCTTCTCCGGATACAACAATGAAAGAATCAGTGTAGATTTCTACAAGATTGACCTGCATAACGTCTTCAGGCTGTTCCGCCAGATCACCGACCTCAATATCATTGTGGACGAAGCCGTGAACGGTTCGATTACCCTGGCATTAACCGATGTTCCCTGGGACTTCGCCCTTGACATCATTTTAAACCTTGCTGACCTGAAGAAAGAAGAGCGCTACAACACCATCGTCATCTACCCGAAGGACAAGGAATTCCTCTGGCCCCAGCGAGCTGTTGACAATCTGTCATTTGAAGCCGATGTCGAAGTGGTCCAGGAAGAGGCTCTGATCATCGAACAGTCGACAAACCAGCCGGCCGAGATCATGCAAGCGAAGGAACTACTGCTCAAAGGTGCGCGGCTTGAGAAAAAAGATGATTTTGAAGAAGCGGTCGCACTCTACGAGGATGCCCACAAATTGTGGCCCGAAAACACCAGGATATCAAACAGGATTGCAAACCTGTACCTGGGCCGGCTGAACCTCAATGCCAAAGCGTTTCATTATGCCCAGAAAACGCTCCAGAATGATCCCGCCGATACCAAAGCGGCGCTTTACTGTGCCATTTCCGCTGCCAATATGAATAAAATCGCCGAGGCCACCGAATATTTCAGCCAGAGCGTCAGTGACAACCCGCCGAGGAAAGAAGCGCTGATCAGCTTCGCCGCTTTCAGTGAAAACAACAACAAGAAGGACGTGGCACTGAAACTGCTCGACTCCTACAGTTCAAATTATGGCGACACCCTGCATGTGATGGTGAGCAAGGCCCGAATATACGACAGTATCGGCCAGAAAGACAACGCAACCGCCCAGTACCGTGCGCTCTTGACATCCGGTTTTCAAATGCGGCCAGATCTCAAACAATTCGTTACGGATCGAGTGTCTGCTGAATAATGATAACCATAGTTCTAATGGCAAATTAAATGCTCAAACATCAGCTATCATCTTTGCCGAAAAGAGGTTCTGAAACATGAAGTTAACCAACCGTTGTTCACGCTCTTTTGCCTTCCTTCTGTTCCTGGTTTTTCTAACATCCTGCGCACAGCAGCAGGCTGTCACCGAGAAGCCGATCTCACCTCCAGAGCAGCAGGCAGCAGCGATGCCGGACTTCAAAAAAGCGCCGGCAGCGCTTCCCGTCATGTATCAGAATCCTGCCTACATGGTTGATTCTGATGACCAGGACGAACTGTTCTCGGGCAGTGAGGATTCCATCCTCAAGGTAGGCGCTACCATTAAGTCGACCCGGGGACCCCAGCCTCTGTGGGATATTCTCAAACGCCTCGCCTCCCTGAAGAAGATGAACGTCTCCTGGGCAAGCGATGTCGATCAGAATGTCCTTGTCGATGTCGACATCAGCGCCGGCGATGACTTTTACGGGGCCATTGACAACCTGCTCCGCCAGGTTGACTATTTTCATGAAATGCAGGGCAATACCATCGTCGTCAAATACAAGGAAGTCCGACAGTTCCGCATTGCCATGCCGTTTGTGAAATCAAACTACAAGACCGGAACCGGCGGCAATGTCCTGGGCAGCAACGATGCCTCCAGTAATATCGACGGTACCATTGAGCTCAAGAGTGACGATAACACCTTCGATATCTGGGAAAATGTCAGGACGAATATGGACAGCATCATTGCTCTCTGGAATACGGAAGCGGTTACCCCGGAAGCAGCCGTGGAAGAGGGTGCAGAAGAAGCACCGGTTCCAGCAGAGACTCCCCAGCAGGCCACACGCCGCGTGTCATCGGGTGGTGTGGCCTACCTGATTGACAAGCCGATAGGCATTATCACTGTAACCGCGCCGAGACCGCTTCTTGACGAGCTGCAACGCTATTTTGACAGCCTGACGAGTGAACTGTACAAGCAGATTGCCATTGAGGCTAAAATCATAGAGGTGCAGCTCCGTGACAACTCGTCCCTTGGAATTAACTGGTCGAGCGTACTACTCAACAAGAGCCTGACCGGACTGGTAACCTTTGGCGCCGCCGGGGATGACCCAAACGGAAATTACACACAGGGGCAGGTCTGGCCGTATGTCTTCTCAAATGAAGGCTCCTACAACAATGGTACGGACCACGGCAATATCTACGACCCGACCCGTTTCATTTCCAAGATCGCCATGGACGCCCTCGGCTTTGAGGTGTTTCTCAATGCCTTGAATGAGCAGGGGGATACAAAAATCCTCTCCAATCCGAAAATCTCCGTCATGAACGGCCAGCCTTCACTGTTAACCGTTGGCCGCAACGTCACCTATATAGAGTCGGTAGAGGTCGATATAGATTCTGACAACGGCCTGAGGACCTATTCCGTCGAAACAGCCCGAATTCTCTCTGGTGTCGGCCTGGCGCTTACTGCAACAATACTCGACGACCGGGAAATCGTCATGAACCTTGTTCCGGTGACATCCGAGCTCGAGGAAGAAATCGAGTACAGACAGTTCGGAGACGGCGGTGAGGTAGGGTTGCCGATCGTCAACGTCCGGGAAATGAGCACCACCGTCCGGGTCAGGAGCGGAGAAATGCTGGTGATCGGCGGACTTATCAGTGAAGTCGAATCAACCGAGGGTGAATTTGCACCGATTGTCGGATCTATACCGATTGTCCGCTACCTTTTCGGATACGAAAAGAAAGTAAAAGAAAAACGTGAGCTGATCATTCTGCTGAAGCCGCGGATTATATAATATTAGTGACATAATCGTTAAATTTGTCGTACTCAATCATCACTACATTTGGCAGGGAGATTATTATGAACAGGCTGAAATATCTGATCATCGGAATTTTAGCGTTGATCATGGCCGGTTGCGGCCACACCGTTGTTGAAACACTGAACGTTCCTGAAGGGGCCGGGCCGAACGCTCCCGGTTTCGGGAAGCGCATAGTGATTCTGCCGTTTGCAGATTATTCCTACGCAGACTCGCTTGCTTCCGCCCATCGGCGCAACCTGCAGATCAGCGAGTCGCTGAGCGATCGCCTGGCAGCAAACGGATTCAACCAGCCGATTCAGGAAGATGTCTTCAGGTATCTGATCGACCAGGAGCTGATCAGTCTCGTTGCCTATGAAGAAAACACCTCTGTCTCATTGAGCGGTGAGCTCAACGATGAATGGTCTGAGAGGATGAAGGGAATCCTTTCGGGATACGTCCAGCAGGAGCGGGCTTCCCGTACCAACAAGGTGCTGCAGAGCCCTGGAACCCACGGCTTGACAGAAAAGACTATCCGCAAGATCGGCAGGCAATTCAATGCCGATTATGTCGTCAGGGGACGGATCCTCGAGTACAAGACCCGCCAGGATCCTTCCTGGGAGCCCTGGAAAAAAGGTATCCTGCCGTTCGTCACCGGCGGGACCAGCCGGATTGCCTACGGATTTGCCGGCTCCGATCAGTATGATGTGTGGAATCAGATGTCCGCCGGTGCTGCAATCGGTGCCCTTGTCGGCTATGATACCGTCTGGCCGTTTGACGATTCGACCCTCTTCGGGGCAAGCAGCGCCACCTCCAATGCGATATTCTGGGGCGCCGCCGGCGCAGGCATTGGCAAAATGTCGAACAACAGCGGAAGAATCGACCAGGCCGTCGTCCAGATGCGCATCTGGATCCAGGAAGCGGCAACCGGCAACGTCGTCTGGACCAACCGTATCAGGGTTGCCGTATCACCTGAATCGATATTTGCGGACAATCAATATGACACCCTGTTCAACAATGCCATCGACAAGAGTGTAACCAGCCTGATCGACAACTTCGTCACCTACGGCCTGGATTAACCTGCTGCACTGCCAAATGGAAAAGGCCGTTCCCCCTATCGGGTGAACGGCCTTTTTTCTTAGAGGATAATTCTCTGCAGTAAAATCGATCTCAATTTGATGTTCCCTGCTCCTTCTGCTTCCTGGCATTCTGAAACAGCGCCATGAAGTTGATCGGCTCCATCTGAAACGGCATGAAGCCGCCATCCACCGAAGTCTGGCTGACCAGCTGCCTGGTGAACGGGAACAACAGGGTCGGGCAGTCCACGCCGAGAACCATAGCCAGATGCTCCTCGGGGATATTCTTGAGCATGAAGACCGCGCCGTGCTCAATTTCCAGAATGAACATCACCTTCGGATCATCTTCCTTGCTCGTCACCTTTGCGGAGATCTCAAGGGTTACTTCCCAGTGGGTCTCGTCGAGTTTCTTGTTATTGAGTTTCAGGTTAAGCTCTACGTTTGGTTCACTTTTCTGCGGGGTAATAAAAACCTGGGGGGCGTTCGGATTCTCAAACGAAAAATCCTTGATAAACATCTTCTGCATGCGGAATTCCGGTTTCGCAGTCGCTTCTGCAGCGGCGCTTTTCTCTTCAGTCATGATTATACCTCTTTGAATTTCTGTTGTCGTTTCCAGCGTGATTGGTCGGCATTAAACTGCATATGGCCCGAAGGCGCAAGTTATTTACATGATCGGTAGTTCCCGTAAGATTCCACCGGAAGCATGTTGTTCACCCAGCTGTCCCGTTTTCAAGGATCTGCTTCAAAAACATGCCGGTATAGGACGTACGGTTCTTGGTGATCTCCTCGGGGGTCCCGGTCGCCAGGACCTCACCGCCGTCTTCGCCTCCTTCAGGCCCGATGTCGATAATCCAGTCGGCGGTCTTGATCACATCGAGGTTGTGCTCTATGACCACGACGGAATTGCCCTGGTCAACAAGCCGGTCGAGAACGGCGAGCAGGTGCTTGATATCCGCAGGATGAAGGCCGGTGGTCGGCTCGTCAAGAATGTAGAGGGTGCTGCCGAGGCTTCGGCCGGAGAGTTCTTTGGCAAGTTTTACCCGCTGTGCCTCCCCGCCTGAGAGTGTTACCGATGACTGTCCGAGCTTGATATAGGAGAGGCCCACATCGTAGAGTGTCTGCAACCGGTTTTTGATGGCCGGAATATTGGCAAAAAATTCAAGCGCCTCGGCAACGGTCATCGTCAGCACCTGATGAATTGTCTTGTCCCGGTAGCGAATATCAAGCGTTTCCAGGTTGTACCGCCTCCCCTGGCAGTTCTCACAGACCACGTAGACATCGGGAAGAAAATGCATGGCAATGCGGAGCACGCCCTCGCCATCGCAGGCTTCACAGCGTCCGCCCTTCACATTGAAGCTGAATCGCCCCGGCTTGTAGCCGCGGGCACGAGATTCAGGCAGTTTGGAAAAAAGCTCCCGCACCGGTGTAAAAACCCCGGTATAGGTCGCCGGGTTTGAGCGCGGCGTCCTGCCGATGGGGCTCTGGTCGATGTCAATAATCTTGTCTATCTTGTCAAGACCGCTGAGTTTCGCACCTGACTGTTCGGCAACCTTCATTTTTCCGGCCTTTCCTGCTTTTGCCAGTTTAAACAATGTCTCCATGACCAGGCTGCTCTTGCCGGAACCCGAAACACCGGTCACCGCAGTCATCACCCCCAGGGGAAAATCCACCTGCACTTTTTTAAGATTATTGGCAACGGCTCCACTGATCTTCAGCGCCTTTGCCGAACGCCTGGCGACCTTTCGGCGCTTTTCCGGCACCTCGATACGTTCCCGGTCGGAAAGATAGGCCCCGGTAATCGATTCCTCGCAGCCGAGAAGCCCTTTGATATCGCCGCTGTACACCACGTCGCCGCCATGGATTCCGGCACCGGGCCCCATGTCGAGGATATGATCGGCTGCAAGGATGGTATCCGTATCGTGCTCTACGACGATGACCGTATTGCCGAGATCACGCAGCTCCGTCAGGGTGTTGATCAATTTCTGGTTATCACGCTGGTGAAGTCCGATGCTCGGTTCGTCGAGGATATAGAGAACGCCGGCCAGGCGCGAGCCGATCTGCGACGCCAGCCTGATGCGCTGTGCCTCACCGCCGGAAAGCGTCCCTGAGGTCCGGCCAAGGGTCAGGTAGCCGAGCCCGACATCGGATAAAAACGACAACCGGTCGACGATCTCTTTGAGCACCGGCTCACCGATGGTACGCTCCCGTTCGTTGAAAGGCAGGAGCGGCAGGCTGTCGAGCAATGCATTTATCGACATGTTGGTGAGCTCAAAAATATTGTAGGAGCCGATCCGCACCGCCAGCGGTTCCGGCTGCAGCCGGGCCCCATGACAGACTGGGCAGACCTGTTCGTTCATGTAGCGGCTCAGTTCGTCCCGGATCATCTGTGACTGGGTCTCAAGGAACCTGCGGTCAAGCTGCGGTATAACGCCCTCGTACTGCTTCACCGCGCTCATCTCCCGCCGCCCCTTGCGGTAGTAAAAATTTATCTCGTCGCTGCCTGAACCATGCAGCAGGATCTTCTGGTGCCGGCTGGAGAGCTTTCCAAAGGGTGTTTTCAGTGAAAAGCCGTAATGCCTGGCAACCGCGGCGAGCATCTGGCCGGTGTAGGTGGACTCGCTTCTCCAGCCCCAGGGAGCAAGTGCACCGCCTATGATGGAGAGGCTGCGGTCCGGGACAATCAAGCCCTCGTCAAAAAACTGTTTTACTCCGAGTCCGCCGCACTCGGCGCAGGCGCCCCGCGGATTGTTGAAGGAAAACAACTGAGTGGTGAGCGGCGGCATCGAGATTCCACAGGTGTGGCAGGCGGCAAGTTCACTGAACAGCTGCTCCTTCTTCTCGTCCGGGAACAGGGCGAGCAGGAATCCTTCGGTGACCTTCACCGCGGTGGCAACGGAGTCGGCGAGCCTCCTGCGCACGGAGGGGTTCAGCACCAACCGGTCGACAACGATCTCTATGGAGTGTTTTTTATTCTTGTCCAGGTCGGCAATATCATCGGTGTGCATGATGTCGCCGTCAACACGAGCCCGGACGAATCCCTCTTTGCGAATCCTGTTAACAAGCTGTTCATGACGGCCCTTGCGTTCGGCAACCATCGGTGCGAGCAGGATGACCCTGGTTCCCTCGGGTCTGGACAGCAGTGTGTTGACCATGTCCTCAACGGACTGGGAGCGTATTTCTTCACCGCATTCGGGGCAGTAGGGTCTGCCGCAGCGGGCAAAGAGCAGACGCAGGTGATCATAGATCTCGGTGACCGTGCCGACGGTGGAACGGGGATTCCTGCTGGTGGTTTTCTGCTCGATTGACACCGCCGGGGACAGCCCCTCCAGGGAATCGACATCGGGTTTATTCATCTGGCCGAGAAACTGTCGGGCATAAGTGGAGAGCGACTCGACGTAACGGCGCTGCCCTTCGGCGTAGAGGGTGTCAAAGGCGAGTGTCGATTTGCCCGAACCGGAGAGCCCGGTAAAAACCACCAGTGCATTTCTCGGCAGATCGACATCGATATTCTTCAGATTATGCATCCGCGCCCCGCGAATACGCAACGTCTGTGGTTCCATGAGTCCTGTAAACAGTTGAAAACGCTCTTTTCCTGCTGATTTTATAGTGCCAACCAGATATAATGCTGATCAGCTGGACAAAAGTCAAGATAGCAACTATAAACTGCACTACTATCATTTAACAGGATCGGGGCTGAAAGAGGTTTTTCTGCCGGATTGTACTACAAGAGGATCATCGCAATGAATTTTCAAGATATCATCCTAGAACTGAACAAATACTGGGCCGAACAGGGCTGTGTCCTCCAGCAGCCGTATGACATGGAGGTCGGGGCCGGCACCTTTCATCCGGCGACCCTTTTAAAAGCGCTCGGACCCGAACCCTGGAAATCGGCCTACCCGCAGCCGTCCCGCAGGCCGACCGATGGCAGGTACGGGAACAACCCGAATCGGTTGCAGCACTATTACCAGTACCAGGTTGTCATAAAACCCTCGCCGCCGGATGTCCAGGAACTGTATCTTGAGAGCCTCAAGCGCTTTGGCCTTGATCTCCTCGAACATGACATCAGGTTCGTTGAAGACGACTGGGAGTCTCCGACGCTCGGCGCCTGGGGGCTTGGCTGGGAGGTGTGGCTGGACGGCATGGAAATTACCCAGTTTACCTATTTCCAGCAGGCCGGCTCGATCGACCTGCACCCGGTAACCGCGGAAATAACCTATGGCCTCGAACGTATTGCCATGTACCTGCAGGGGGTAAACTCCGTCTACGACATCAAATGGAACGACGAGGTCACCTATGGCGAAATCTTTCACCAGGCCGAGGTCGAGTTCTCCACGTTTAATTTTGAGGAGGCAAACGTCGAGAGGATGATCGATTTTTTCAACACCTACGAATCGGAGGCACTCAAGCTGGTGGAAAAGAAGTTGATCCTGCCCGCCTACGACTATTGCCTCAAATGCTCCCACACCTTTAACCTGCTCGACGCCCGCAAGGCAATCAGCGTTGCCGAACGGACCAGATATATCGGCCGCATCAGAAACATCGCCAGAAAAGTCGCCGAACACTATGTCGCCCAGCGCGAAGAAATGGGCTATCCGCTTCTGAAGCAACACCAGCAGGCGTGATGAGTTGTCCATGAGAGAACAACGACCGGGGAACCTCCACTCACGGAGCACGTATCATTACGACCAGAAAACGCTTAACATTGTCGCCGCTATGACGTGAATTACTACAAGCTCTTTCAGTTAACCAGAGAACCGTTTGCAAATTCACCGGATCCGGATCTGTTTTATTATTCGATCCAGCACCACGACTGTCTCCAGAAGCTCGAACTGGCCCTGCGCCTGCGCCGGGGACTCAGTGTTGTTATCGGGGCGATCGGTACCGGGAAAAGCACCATGTGCCGTGCTCTTCTCAAAGTACTCGTTGATGGCAGCGGCAGCGTTGAGCGCCCATCTCATTCTTGACCCCGACTTCAGCTCCGCACATGAGTTCCTGTCAACCATTATTGCCACATTCGGCATAAAAGAGAGCTGCAGTTCAGAGTGGCAGATGAAAGAAGCCATCAAGAACTATCTCATTCATCAGGGCGTTGACGGCGACACCATACCGGCATTGATTATTGACGAGGGTCAGAAACTGCCGGGCTTCTGCATTGAAATTCTGCGTGAGTTTCTCAACTTTGAAACCAACCGGAACAAACTGCTGGAAATTGTCATTTTTGCCCAGGAGGAATTTACCGATACCCTGAAGAGCAGGCCGAATTTCAGCGACCGGATTACCTCCTACCATACCCTCGGACCGCTCGGGTTTACAGAAACCCGGCAGATGATCCGTTACCGGATCAGTCAGTGCCGGATGGGATTGGCTGACGGTCCTGAACTTTTTCCGCTGCCCTCGCTGCTGCTGATCTACCTGCTCAGCGGAGGCTATCCGCGCAGGATCATCATGCTCTGTTCAAAAGTTCTGCTAACCATGGTGGTAAAGGAGAAGACAGCGGCGACACCGGGGCTGGTATGGAAAAGCGCTGCAGAGACCTCAATTGAGCGGAACAAAACCCTTCGCAGGATCATCCTCGCTGTCACCCTGCCCGTTTTTCTCGTATGCTCCCTCCTCCTGCTGACTTACAGCGTAACCTTTAAAGAGGACGGGGCAACCGTGCCGCAGCCGGAACAAGCCGCCGAGTCCCCGGTAGAATCACCAGAAGCGCTGGCGCCGGCCGTTCAGCCAGAAAAATTCACTCAGCAAAGAGAGGCCGCCGCCGCAGGGAACACCGCCCTGAAGAACATTGACGCTGTTAACCCACCCCCTGAAGAGCTTGGCTACCTGACTGTTTTACCGGGCATGTCGCTTGGCAGGATGGTGACCCGGATCTATGGCGCATTTTCCGAAGAGAACCTGAGCATTGTCCTCAGGGCAAACCCGTATCTCGACGATCCGGCCAGGCTGAAGGTTGATACAAAGATTTTTTTCCCCCGCCTGCCCGATTCAGCCACCAGCAGGCTCACCCCCGTTCTCGTCAGCCTCGGCGACTTCGACACCCTGCAGTCGGCCTACGATTTTCTGATAACAACCCTGAAAACAGATGAAAGACTGCGCATCCTGCCGCTCTGGGACGGGGTGTCAAACCTCTCGTTTCTGGTTGTTCTCGATGAGATTTTCCAGCAGGAGGATCAGGCCCGGCAGGCAATAGCGCGGCTCACCGGCCGCTTCCGCCCGGCGGCCGTCATTGTCAGAGAACTGGATGGCATTCCGCTTTAGAAAGTTATCTGTGGATGGCACACGTATCTGTGAACAGGGAGAAGCGGGGGGCATTGCTGGAGGACGCCTCGCGGAGGCCCGCCGTGGAACGACATCAGGCCCGGAGGGTTGCGGACAGGAGGTCCGCAACTGGCAGCAGGCCATGGACGGCCTGTCTGTCAGCCGTCGTGTAACGGTGATCAGGCCGAAGAGCAGCGTCTGGAAGCGATGCCCTCCGCTGGGTTTTCCACGATCAGCTTAAAAATTACATTAATCCGGAAGAGCCAGTAATGCCGAAATGGGGAATAAGGGATGCTTCCGGCAGGCTCCTAATACTGGACAACCGAACTGGGCTGCCCCGAACCGGAAGTGAGCTGAAGGGACAAATCATCCACGTACACCTTGTCGACATAATCCTTGTTGACAAAGCTATGTATGCCGATTTCCGGGGGACGGTCGGTTCCGAATGTTTCAGTGGTCAGGGAGCTGTCGATCAGGGGATTGACAGTTCCGCTGTCCCAGGGGATCTCCTGGTAGAGCGAAAAATCCCAGTCAATGGTATCACGGGGGTAGCTATCAGCACCCTGCATGTAGCCGCTGATGAGGTTGCGGCGGTCATCATGGCCGTCACCATCGGAATCCTGCCGGTTGCCGCCTCCATCGAGAACATATTCCTCCTCCACCCGAACCACCAGGCTGGCCCATTCAGCCAGTGCCTCGCCGTCGAGCAGACTGGAACTGGTAATCTGGTGAGAATCGATCAGGCTGTAATTCCCCCCGACATTTTTCCAGAGGACGACATAGAGCGTTCCCGGGGTCAACCCCCAGGTGCAGAACTCATCCGGCAGGCTGTCCTTGTCCGAGCAGTCGTAGACTTTCAGGAAGGACAACCCGTACATTTCGCTACCGGCGTCTTCGACTGCCTCAACTCCGCTGTCCCTGAGACTGAGACCGACAAGAAATTCCGGGTTTTCACCCTTCTTTTTCTTCTTGTCGTCTTCCATTATTTTCACCTTAACCTGCAGGTCATAGCTTAACAACTCACCGCTTTGCAACCAGTGTGCAGCCAGATCCGGAACGGTTGCGTCGGGATTGGTCCAGTTGAGGCGCATATAGGTCTCATCGCCTTTGAGTTCAACGGCAGAGGTGCCGTCGAGGTCTTTCTTCTTATCTTTCAGTTTGCCCTTCTTGCCGTCAAATTCAAAATTCTCCTTGAACTCCTCTTTTCCCTCTTTATCGTCGTCAAAAGGAAAATCCATGGAAACGCCAAGCTTGGTGATCCGGTAGGTGATCTCCCTGGTGGCGTTGAGCTCACGGGCTCCCTGATCGAGAATACCGGTTGATACCAGGGTGTAAACAGGGTCCGCATAGGAGAGTGCGAGCTGAAAGCGGTCGCCGTTAGAAAAACTGAAGGTGTGGCCGTCCAGCAGCGGAATCAGGGTATCGGGACTGTTGATATTTTTATTGATCACCGGTATGGCATACTGCCCACCTGACTCAGCCAGGTAAAAGGCCCGGAAACCATCCATCGAGCCGAACTGGTTGACCGAGGAGGTGGCGTTCATGGTCAGCAGCACCGCGCCCATGGCGCCGACGATGACCATGACGATAACGATGCCGATCAGGACCGATCCCCGGTCATTGCCGCTGCACTGCCATTTCGAGCCGTTATTGGGAGCAGTTTGAATCGTGAGGTTCATCATATCCCCCTTTCACATGTTGCGTGGCGCAACCCGCGTCTGCAGGTCGATGTTGATCGCATCCGGTCCCTGCAGGCTCAGGCTGATGTCGATCAGCCGTGTGTTCGCCGACCAGGCTGAAGCACTGGCGTTGTAATCAGTGTGGTAGCTGAACACCAGCCCGCTGACCTGGTCGACCAGCACCTGGTTGTCAAAAAGAAGTGAGGCGCCAACGAGCCGCAGCTCGTGGTTTTCTTCCACCCCAGCCCGCAGGGCGGTATAAATAATTCTTGTTGGGGTGGCGGTTGAGGCCTCGGACAAGGATTGCAGCTCTTTTGCCATACGCATCATCGCCAGCTGGCCCTTGGCGGTGGTGGCCGTGGTTTCCCTGGCGAAAACAAAGCCACGGGAAAAATGAACGAACCCCATGGTGCCGGCCAGACCGAGGAACCCCAGGATTGCAAGGACGAGGATTAGCTCGAGCAGAGAAAAACCCCGGTTTCCTAATGGTTGCGGCTTATGGTTCGTCGGGTTAGCTCGCATCAGGATCACCTACGGCAGTTCGTCGGTAAAAAGTGTCGTAAAGGTGGCCCCAAAGGCTACAGGCCGGATCGTCACCTTGAGGACATGCTGAGCTCCTCCGGCTGCACTCTCCTGGTCGGAACCGTCAAAGAGAATAAAGCGGTTTTCCAGCACATGGTAGTCTCCGAAATCGTTGCTCCGGTCCGTGCCCTCGGCACCGATCGCCCCCTGCAGCGCAGAGAGATCAAGCGTGTTGCCAGCCTGGAGGCTGCGGTATTCAGCGCTCATGTTTTCCATGGTCCGGTAGATTGAAAGGGTGTTCCTGAGATTGGTGAGCGGCTCGCCGGACCTGGTCACCGTGGTCCCCAGGTAGGGCAGGATAACTGCCATCAGCAGGGCACCGACGGTGAGGGTAATAATGACCTCGATCAGGGTAAAACCCGCTACCGCAGTGCTGCAATTTGCAACCTGCTCACGATCTCTGCCGGGAACTTTCATGGGATAAAACCGGTGAGCGGGGAAATGGTAAACGACTCGCTATCAGCACCATCACTGACGGTGACGGTAATCACGTTGGCCCCGGGATTCCCCCACTGATTAAAGACAACGGGATTGACGGTAGAACTGACGTTTCCGGTACCAAGCGTCGCCACAGCCCCGCTCTCGCCGGGCAGCGCAGTGACGCTTGCCGCCCCATTTTCTTCAAGGGTATAGGAGCTTCCGGAAAAATTGATGCCCCAGCTCTGGTCGCTGTTCATGGCCCGCGTCTGGGCATAGCGCAGATGACCCTTGACCATCTCCATCTCCCCGATGAGCTCGACGCTGTTGTCCATGGCGCGGCTGATGACAACGGCGCTGATGATTGCTGTCAGCACAAGGACGCAGATGAGCTCCAGCATGGTGAAGCCATGACTGCTGCGCAATGGGATTGATGATTCATCGGGGGTCACAGTTTTACCTCAAAGCACCTGAGAGGTCACCTTCAGACAGAACAGCAAAGGCCCCGAATAACAGATCCGGGGCCTTTGAAACTGTCGTTGCAGCGCTATGCAGATGAGCTAAGGAGTCGGTAGAGGTACCGTCTTTGCCAGGTTAACAGAGTAACACTGGGCCGATACCAGTTGCAGTTACCAAATCGTCTCCGTCTCCGTTAGCGGCAAAGACTATTTGAAAATCACCGGCATCATAAGGAGTAACAAGGTGGATCTGTCATGCCTGTCAGATCTGCCAGGTTTAGCGGTACACGTACTGGTTCTGCAGAATATAGCGCGCCGAATATAAATTGACCTGGGCAATTCCTTCGGCTACCGCAGCTTCAGCAGCCTTGAGTTTCGCGCATCGCCTGCAGGTTGATGAATTTGGGCACGGCCACTGCGGCCAGGATGCCGATCAGCACCAGCACCGAAATGATTTCGATCAGGGTAAAGCCTTTTTCTGAACGTAAAATTGGTTTCCTTTCCATTTTTCTTCTCCTTTTTCCCGTGCCTTCTAAATGGGCATCAGGGATTATTTTGTTCATAGGTGCCAACCGTATGCTGCCTGCCAGCTCCCGTGGCTCAGTCTCCTTTTCGGACAACAACCATGATATGTTAAGAAAATTGTATGGTAGGGAATTATTTTTTTCAAATTTTCGGCGACAATTTTATTTTTTTCCTGTTTTATTCCTGTTTTTCCGTCTTTTTATTGGTTTTCCCTTGCTTTTTCTATTTTTTTTTATGCGTCAGTGCCGCGCGCGTATCTGTGACCAGGGAGGCGGGGGGCATTGGTGGAGGACGCCTCGCGAAGGCCCGCCGTGGAACGACACCAGGCCCGAAGGGTTGCGGACAGGAGGTCCGCAACTGACAGCAGGCCATGGACGGCCTGTCTGTCAGCCGTCGTGTAACGGTGATCAGGCCGCAGAGCAGCGTCTGGAAGCGATGCCCCCCGCCGGTTTTCCACGCTCCACTTAAAAAGTACGCTAAATCCGGATCAACCCAATCTTTTACCGGTAGAACGGCTCCTACTGTACGATTTTAGTCAGATCCCACATCGGCAGGAAGATCGCCAGGGCGAAAAACCCGACAACGCCGGTCAGGCAGACAATGAGCACCGGGCCGATGGCCTCGCCGAGACCCTTCGTGGTGTATTCGACCTCTTCATCATAATGACTCGCTATCTGGCGCAGCATCTCCTCGAGCGATCCGGCCTCCTCGCCGATTGCCACCATGTTGACCACCATTGGCGGAAAAAACTTCGCCTCTTTCAGCGGCTTGGCAATTCCGTGGCCCTCCTCCATCTGCTCCGAGAGCCGGTCGAACTCGCGGGCAATGGCACTGTTGCCGATGGCATCGGAGATGATGGTCATAGAACTGAGGATGGTAACGCCGCTGGCGGTAAGGATGGAGAGGATGCTTGCAAAGCGGGACATGGCCGCCTTGTTGAACAGCGGGCCGATAATCGGCATCCGCAGCTGAATCAGGTCGCGCAGATAGGCGCCGGAGACGGTTTTTCCGTACCAGCGGAGCAACAGATAGACAGCGATACTCCCGCCAAGAAGATAGTACCAGTAATGCTGCAGCCCGTTGTACATGGCAAGACATATCCGGGTCGGCAGGGGAAGCTCCAGTCCGGCACTCTGGAAAACGCCGACAAATTTCGGGATAACAAAGGTCAGCAGGACGAAAAAGGCCAGGCCAAGTGCAGCCACGACCATCTTGGGATAGCGGAGCGCCGCCTTGATATCCTCGCGCAGCCGGTATTCATGTTCGCTGATGTAGATCAAACGGTCAAGAACCTCGGGAAGCGTGCCGCTCACCTCACCGGCCCGGATCAGGCTGCAGTAGAGCGGGGGAAAGATATGGCCCTGCTTCAGGAAGGCGTCCGTCAAGTTGCTGCCCTCTTCGATGTCTTTGTCCATCTGGTCAAGGGCGGTGATCAGCGTCCTGTTGACCGACTGCTCCTTGAGAATGCCAAGAATCCTGATGAAGGTGAGGCCGGCATTGAGCATTGTCCGCAGCTGCTTGGTGAAGAGGAGCAGTTCGGGGGTTTTTACCCTGGCCCGCAGGGAAAAAACCATCGATCCGGCGGAGCGTCCTTTGTACTCCTTGAGATCAAGGGGTATCACGTCCCTGCCGAGAAGCAGACTGCGGGCCTCGTCGAGGGTAATCGCATCGACCTGCCCGCTGATCTTTTCTCCCTGCTGGTCCCTGCCGCTATATGAAAAAATAGCCATAAATAATGCTCAACATGATGTCCGAGCCAAACAGATCGGAACGTTCACAAACGTGATTATTGATTGAGGACCACGGTTTCCGTGGCTTCCTGGAATGTTGTGATCCCCTGGGCAATCTTGTCCGCGGCGCTGCTTTTCAAAAGACGCAGCTTGCCCGCCCGGCAGAGCTCGCTGGCGATATCCTCGGACGACCTGCTACTGAAAATCATCTCCCGCACCTGGTCGTCGACCGCCAGGATTTCAAATATCCCCACCCTGCCCTTGTAGCCGGTATTCATGCAAAGAGAACAGCCCCGGCCCCGACTGAACTGGGGATCGGGATAGTCTTCCAATCCCCAGAATTCAATCATCCCGGGAGGCGGTTCGTATGTTTCAATGCAGTGCGGACAGATGCGCCGCATTAAGCGCTGGGCCGCCACGCCGAGCAGCGAGGCGGAAACCAGAAAGGGCTCAACCCCCATGTTCTGCAGCCGGCTGATGGTGCTTGTTGCGTTGTTGGTGTGCAGGGTAGAGAGCACAAGGTGGCCGGTAAGCGCCGCCTGGGTAGCAATATGGGCGGTTTCACTGTCGCGGATCTCACCGACCATGATAATGTTTGGGTCCTGGCGGAGGATGGCGCGCAGGCCTGATGAAAAGGTCATCCCTGCCCTGCGGTTCAACTGCACCTGGCGAACGTTTTCCATCCGGAATTCCACCGGATCCTCAAGGGTGATGATGTTGGCTTCAAGCGTGGCAATCTCGTTTAGAATAGCATAGAGGCTGCTCGATTTGCCGCTTCCTGTCGGTCCCACCGAGAGAAACATGCCGTACGGCTGTCTCACCATGTGCATCAGCTTATTGAAGTCGTCCTGCTCAAGGCCCAGTTTTTTGAGGGGAAGTGCGCCGGCAGAGACATAGAGCAGCCTCAGCACGAGGTTTTCCCCATAAATGGTGGGCAGGGTGGAGGCGCGGATATTGATTTCCTGGTTATCCACCTCGATGTTGAACCGTCCGTCCTGGGGGATGCGGGTGTTGGCAATGTCCATCTGGGCCAGGATTTTTACTCGCGAGATGATGCCGCCCAGCATGGTCCGCGGCGGCGGCGGAATTTCGTGGAGCTTGCCGTCGATGCGGAGACGGACCTGGGCCTTTTTCTGGTCCGGGCTGATATGGATATCGCTGGCCTTTTCCTTTACCGCCTGGCGCAAAATAGAGTTGGTCAGGCGGATAACCGGCGCGGCATCGGCGCTGTCTTCCAGCACGCCAAGGGTCTCCGCGCCCTTAATCTCCTTGTGATCGTCCTCAGCAAGCCCCAGGTCGCCGATTGCCTGGTCCATGTCCGAACGGATGCCGTAGATCCCGTTCATCAGCAGGGCGAACTCGCTCTTCGAGCAGATGAGCGGTTCCACCTCCATGCCGGTGTGACTTTCAACGAGGTCAAGGGCGGAAATATCCATCGGATCGACCATGGCTATTTTCAGCACAAAGGCGTCCTGTTCCAGGGGCACCAGCTGATTCTTGAACGCCATCGAGTGGGGAATAAGCGAGGCCACATCCGGCCCGGTCGTGTTTATTTCCGGGTCATACTTGTCAATCTGGAACTGGTTGCTCAGGGCGGAAATAATCTGGTCCTCGAAGACCATGCCGCTGCTGATCAGGTAGTCGCCGAGCTTGAGGCCAGTTTTTTTCTGCTCGGCAAGGCTCCGTACGAGCTGCTCTTCAGTCAGCAATTCTGCGTCTATCAGGATTTCGCCCAGACGTTTTCTTACTTTGCGCACAACCCTTTACCCTTTTTCAGGAAGCGATTTGTGATGTAGAAGTTGAGCCGTCATTGTTGCACCTTCTCTGATGTGCCTGCGTCTGAAGGCTCAAGCTGAGCGATTTTTCCACCCTCGTTCAGGATTCTCGGGGTAATGAATATCAGCATCTCCTCAAATTGATTGGCCCGCGAGTCCTGGCTGAACAGATGACCGAGAATGGGAACATCCTTGAGGTACGGAACACCAATATTGCCGTCTTGATTAAGATTTTTTGACAATCCGGCGATGACCACTGTCGTGCCATTGCGCACGATGAGCTTGGTCTCCGCCAGTTTTTTGATAATCGTCGGGTTGCCGAGCACCGTGTTGCTGAAATCAACCCGGTCATTGGTGGTCTGCAGATCAAGTCTCACCATCAGATCAGAGATCACATGCGGTGTTACCGTGAGACGGAGGACGGCATCTTTATACTCAACGTTGATATTGTTGTTTTCATCAACTGTCTGGAAAGGAACTTCAACACCGCTTTCAATATTGGCCTCGACATTATCGAGGGTGGCAATTGATGGCTGCGAAATGATGTTGACCTTCCCCGCTTTCTGGAGGGCCGAAAGTTGCATGTCCAGGATATTGCCCGCCAGGTTGAAATGCAGGAAACCGGCTGAAACCGGATTCACCGAACCGATGGCTGCAGCCGGGAGGTCGATGCCGAATCCCTGGCCGCCAATACCGCTGCGGTTAGTTCCGTAAACGCCGGGATCGTACTCCACTCTGCCGGTATCTTCATTATAGGTCCCGTTGATCCCACCGGGATGGTAGGCCATGGACTGATCGCGGACGTCGAGTTCTTCCACCATCAGCCAGCCCCACTGCACGCCAAGCTCCCGGGCCGTATCCTTGTTTGTTTCTATGATATGCGCTTCGATGAGAATCTGCGGAGTGGGTCGATCAAGCTGATCAATATGAGCCAGCAGACTGTTCATATTGTCTTCGCTGTCCTGGATGATCAGCGAATGGGAATGGATGTCGACAGAGACCGAGCCTCGCGGTTCGCCCTTGTCGTTCTTGCCGAGCAAGAGGGTTATGGATTCGGCGATCTTGGTTGGATCGGAAAACTCGATGGGCACGATCCGGTTGACCAGCGGCGCTACCTGCCGCTGCTCCTCAAGCAGCGCTTCACGCTCAACCTGCAGCTTGAGATCGTCTATGGACTGTATCTGCAGGAGATTTCCCTCTTTTGACAAAAACAGGCCGTAGGTCCTGATCATACCGAGAAAAACATCATTCCACGGGGTATCGACTATGTGGGTGTTGACCAGTCCCTGGACACTGGGATTGATGATGATATTCTGGTCGGCGATCCTTCCCAGGGCCCGGAGCACGGTCGACAGCTCGGCATCGACAAAGGTTATGGAAATCTTGGTGTCGGGAAGATCATCTGCTGTCACCCGATCCTTCGGCGGTGGTGTAGCGGGGGAGTGGGCCGCCGGTTTTTCACCGTATCGCTGCGTGACTCCCTGGGCTGCCCGGCGGCTGGAGGCCGACGGCACGGTCGGCTGAGACGTTGCCGCCCTGGCTTTCCATTCTTCATAGACCGGGTCTGTCCTGTCCGCCGGGGTCGCACAGCCGAACAGCAGAAACAGTGCGAGAAACGATACCACCCAGAGAAAAAGGGGCGACCGGTTCGGGCGCTCAGTTCCACCGTTGTGCTCTGTAAATATATTCATGGTTATTCAATCCTTCTGAAGGGAACATGCGTCGGTCTGCCGTTTTTTTCCATTACAATTTCCATCGGATCTATCTCTTTGAGCATAAAGCCCTCTACCATATCGCCGATCCGGTATTCGATACCGTTGATGACAGCCAGGATTCTCTCTCCCATATTCATGTAGCCGGAATAGGTCAGCGTCACCGCTTCAGCCGGCGGAGCTTCCTCGGCTTTTGCCTGCTCTTCGTCAGCCACGGCAACAGCTGCAAATACGTCATCAGGCCAGGCAGCGGACAGCGCCGTGATAATTTCCAGGGCAGTGGCCTGCCGGCGGGTAGCGGCGCCTGCACTCAGCTCTTCCTGAACAAGGGAAAAAGCAGCTTCCGTGGAGGCAGCCCCACCCCCTGAAGCGCTGCCCTTGAGACTGCTGCGAACCACATAATCAACCGCCCCGTATGCGAGGCCGATGGCAGCCAGGGCAACGAGGATCAGTTCCCTTTTTTTATTTGGTTTGCTCGTCATTGCCAATTATCTGACCTGTACGGTAAAATCAGTCTCAAGCCTCAGACCCTGCGGCTCAGCACCGATGACAATTCGCTGCAGCCGGTCCAGATAGCCAACCTCCAGAAGATCACCCAGCATGGTTTGGAAGCCGCTCATGCTGCCGTACATTGTTGCCCCGATCAACATGGTTTCTGAATCCTGTCCCATTGACTCCAGATCGGGGCGGACGTCAGCCAGCGTGACACCGGACTCGCCGGCAAGCCTGTTCAAATCGGCAAGGACCTGGTCCGCCTCACCGGATGACAGTGGTTTTGACTCAACCGGCTGCACCCCTGCCGTTGCCTGGAGCCCGGCAAGGCGCTCGCCGAGTTGCCGCCTCAATTCCGAGGCACGTTTGAGATTCTCGGCTCTGCTCCTGGTCTCACTGATCGTACGGTCCAATGAGGATTTCTGCAGGGTTTGCAGCACCGGGCCAAGGACGAACCCGGCAAGGGTAATCGTAAGGCAGCAGCCGATGACGACCATATTGCGCCTGCTCAGATGTGGAATAGATGCTGCCATTGCTCAACCCTTTTTCTCCATGTTCAATTTTACCGTATCCAGCGCTGCCTTCACCTCGACAGTGAAACTCAGCACATCGTTATCATTATAAATATCGGCTGCTTTCTCTAAAACAATAGCGGAAATGATAAAGGAAGATCCACCAAGTTTACGGATATATTTGGCCAGGATAAACTCCATTTGCCCTCGATTTCCGGTAACAATCCCCTCCAGCGAAATTCGCCGTACACCCTCCACCTGGTCCCCTTTTTTTTCGGCTGCCTTCATGTCTTCAAGCTCAAGGCGAAGCAGCCTGATCTCGGGAGGAAGAGAGATGGTTATCTGCCCGAGCAGCGCAGCGGGCAGATAGCGTTCGCCGAGCGCCGTCAGCTGCCCGCTCTTTTCCTTGAGTCTGCCCAGTTCAGCCATCAAAAGAGCGTTCGCCTGATTCTCATCGACAAACCCGACCCGGCTCAGTTCACTGCTCGCGATCTGCAACAGGGCCTGCCTGTCCTCCAGCTGCCCGCGCTGCCAGAAAAAGACAACCGCGCAGGCCGCCAACAGGACTGCAGTGGAGAGAATGGCAATCCTGTTGACCTTTCTCTCCTGCTGCTGTTTTTCCTTTTCTGCCCGGGTGAGCAGAAAATTTTTTGTCTCATCAGGTTGCGAGAGTGCCAGGTCAAATGGTGACGCCAGCCGGTAGCCTCCGCCGGCGCTGTCGGCCGGAGCTATGCTTACCGGCCTGACAAGGCTCGCAAACGGGGTATGGACATGACAGGGTATCCCGGTCTCGGAGGAGAGATAGGCGGCAAAGCGGGTGTCGTTAAAAGAGATTCCCGAAAGGTAAATGGATGTGCAGCGCGGAATTTGAAAATTGTTGCGGAAAAAGTCAAAGGTTCTTTCAATCTGTCTGACCAAACGAACAGGAGCCTGCATACCAAGGTCGAAGATGTCACGTTCCCCATCGCTGAACAATCTATCTCCCCCGGCAGGAGCTGCCCCTTTCGTCCCCTCGGCCAAAATCAGCTCGCGGCACTGCTCCTCGCTGAGGATGACCCCGCGCGATGCCGCCATCTCGGCCAGAGAATCCATGAAGCTTTCGATACCGGTTTTGATGTCTCTGCTGAAGACCAGCGCGTTGCGGAAATAGATTTCGATAAAGGACTTGCTCTCACCGATCACCAGCCGTGAGAAACTCTCATCCTCACAGGAAAAGCAGTTCCTCCTGATCTCATTCTGCAGGGCAACGGTAGGCGTGCTGATACCGGTGAGCACAAACCCCGTTTTCCTGAAAAGCTTCTCCAGTTTTTCGACATCCTGGCGGTTAACGCGATAGACGATTGCCAGAATCCTGGTCAGGGAATCTTTCTCGACGTCCTTGATCAGGTCAAAATCGAGTATGGTGCTGTCACGATCAAACGCATCCTCTTTCTGCATGGTCCAGTAAACCGAATCGGCGACTTCATCATCAGGGACCTTGGGAATGAGCACATTGTGAATTTTGACCGACTCCCTGGGCAAGCCGCACCAGATCTCGACGTTCCGTGTACCGGCGCAGAATCTGCTCAGTTCTTTTTGCAGAAAAGCAGGAAACCAGTTGGCATCGAGCAGGTCTGCGAGAAGCGTTTCCTCATCACTGAAAACTTCGGACTCGTAGGGGATAAAGCGAACGGTCGAATGTTCAACCGTTTTTCCGGAAACGTGCAACAGTGCCAGACCGATACCATCAACCTTCAACTCGATACCAACGGTTGCCCTCTTCCGGCCGAACATTGAAAAAAGGACGCTCGGCCGTTTCGCCTTACTTCGGAGGTTGCCTGCAGCAGGCGATACCGGCCTGGAAACGGTGATCGGCAGAGCAGACGCCCTCATCTGCAGACCGCCGGCCTGCAGCGGTTCAGTCACCGGCCTGTCGTCACCGGAGTTGCCACCTCTGCCGGACTGTTCCAGACGAATACTCGCCAGGAGCCGTTCCGTAGACGTTATGTCATGTTTTTTCGTCATTATACTGTTCAATTGGCCGCCGCCTGACCAGAATTGCTGAAGTATGCAGCATAAAAGAAATAATTGCCGCACTGCATGATAATGCTATCAAAGGAAGAAGAGAGAAGTCAAATTTTCATTTCCCAAAAAAGAAAAGCATTACCCATTGATAAGATTTGAAAAAAAGGGATTCTCCCCGGATGATACCCCCACCAGTGCAGCCTCCTCTGTTCTGAGCCTGATATCAGTATCGGATGCCGGAGCCTGCAAATTAATGATTTTTGTCTTATTTCTGCCTGCAAAACATTAATATTATTATTTTTGTGTCCGTCTGCACAGCCGTGCCTGATATCCGTTTTGAGCGGCATGCCCTCTGGCTCAGGGCGAAGTTGCAGCTCCTTGCCAAAAAAAAGCTCTTTTCCCATTCTCAGACAAATAGTTTGTGGTACAATATTGTTTAACCTCGTATCAAAGCATGAGAATCAGGTGAGCCTTAACAGAGGTGCGAACGATGAAAACAGAATCACCGGATGAACTGTTCGATTCTGAAAATCTCAGGAGCGGCGACCCATATCTGGACCGACGCACCGGCGAAGACCGGAGGGTAAAATATTCACTCACCTATTTCAGCAACGGTGGGAAAGAGCGCAGAGGCCATGGAGAGCGCCGAAAAAGGCTGGAACGCAGACAGGGGTACATCCGCATCACCCCCTGGACAAGCGTCGGCCCTTTTGCAGAAGAAGAGTAATTGTTGTCAGGCAATGCATCGCCTTTTTTTCAGCTAATATCCAGCCCCCTGCATTGCCGAAAGGGCGAGTTTCGTATAGCGTCCCAAGATTCCTTTTCTTGGCGGACGCGGAATGGGGCCCGCCTCTCCCCGTTTCGCAAGAACCGCTTCAATCTCATCAGCGCCGAGCTTTTTGCCCTTGACGCCTACCAGGTTGATGGTTCTGTCAGTCGCACTGTAGGCAATAATATCGTTCTCCTCGACAAAGGCGATGGCTCCGCCTGCGGCCGCCTCCGGTGAAACATGGCCGATCGCCGCGCCTTTTGTGCCGCCTGAGAACCTGCCGTCGGTAATCAGTGCCACATGGCCGTTCAACCGTCTGTCGCAGACGAGCGCCTCCATCGTTATGTACATTTCCGGCATTCCGGAACCCCGGGGTCCTTCGTAGCGGATGACGATGATGTCTCCCGGGTTGATGCTCCCCTCGATTACTGCCTGGTAGGCTGCCTCTTCGCTGTTGAACACCCTGGCGGGACCTTCGTGAATACGCATTTCTTCAATACAGGCGGAATACTTGATAACCGCCCCGTCCGGGGCGAGGTTGCCTTTAAGGATCGCCACCGAGCCGAACTCCTCGGCCTTGCTGATCGGGGAGATGACCTGTTCCCTTGAAATCCCGTAGTTATTGAGGTAACCGAGGTTGCGTGCAAAAAAATTATCCCGCCGCAGCTCCTCCAGGTTTTCCCCGAGCGTCTTACCGGTCACGGTCATCACCTCCAGGTTCAGCATCTCCCGCAGTTCATGCTGGACCATCGGTATGCCGCCGGCAAACCAGAAGGTTTCTGTGAGGCAGCTGCCGCTGGGAATTACATTGGCAAGGTGAGGGACCCGGTGATTGATCTGGTCAAACAGCTCCGGCTCCAGCACCAGGCCGAGTTCTCTGGCGATTGATGGGAGGTGCAGCAGGGCGTTGGTTGACCCGCCGATGGCGCTGTGAATGATTACTGCATTCTCAAACGCTTTCATGGTCATGATGTCGCTTGGCTTGATGTCCTTTTCCACGAGCTCAAGGATAAGCCTTCCTGATTTGCGGGCACTCTGCAGGATATCCCTCATCGTGGCAGGCATCAGGGCGCTGCCGGGAAGCGCTAATGCCAAGCGCTTCCGCCATGCACTGCATGGTGCTGGCTGTTCCGAGAAAAGCGCATGCCCCCGCGGAGGGACACCCCGTCAACTTGTAGTCCCTGACCTCGCCGGCGGTTATTTCCCCCGCTCTTTTCTGGCGCAGGGAAATCTCACCTGCAATCAACGAGGTTGTCATGTTCGGGCCCGATCTCATGGTGCCGCCGGGGATGAAGATTGTCGGGATATCGAGCCGGGCGGCCGCCTTTAAGTGAGCGGGAACGGATTTGTCGCAGGAAGCCGAGAGCACCATGCCATCCCAGGGACTGACGCTTCCGTGGACTTCGATCATGTCGCAGATGGCCTCGCGGGAGGCGAGGATGTAGTTCATGCCGTCATGGCCCTGCCCACAGCCGTCGCAGATATCGGTGGCGTGAAACTGGGCGGGATAACCCGCCGCATTCGAAAAC
Organism: uncultured delta proteobacterium; assembly: GCA_963696725.1. GTDB lineage: Bacteria > Desulfobacterota > Desulfobulbia > Desulfobulbales > Desulfocapsaceae > MADRE3. The sequence goes on along the minus strand of CAVOLI010000006.1, from coordinate 17,796 downwards.
GCCGTATTTCGCCTGTTCCATCAGCTTGTCCAGATGAACGCTGCCGGGGTGGCTGTCTCCATAAGCATCCTCCAGGAGGATCTGGGGCTTCTTCACATCCTCTTCGTCCCAGCCGGAACCCATCTGCAATGCGTCAAACTGGGCCCAGAACTGTCGATTTGGTCCACTTTTCTGTTTATGTTTTGTCATCTGTCTGCCACCTTGATAAATATCAGCTGTCAATAACGACCTACATTTGTTTTCCAGCCCATACTACCCAAATAGCAAAATTTTTCCCGCTTATAATGACTGGTAGAGCAAAGGTGCTCGTGTTATTGTATGTTGTTATGGTTTATCTGAATATCGTGTTCCTGACCCTGAATACGCATACTGGATGTTCCCCGTTTGGTGTCGCCGAGCAGCGGAGCTGGTGGCGGAACAAGACGCCAAACCTGTCTGAGCGTCAGCGAGTTTTTTGGCGTCCCGCCACTGGTGAGCAGCACAGGGAAGCCCGCAGGGCCGTCACCGCCGGGTGTCCTTTTCTTGATACTTCTTTTGGACAAGCAAAAGAAGTATGCCCGGCGGCGAGCAAAGTCAATCTGATGAACTACTGAGTTAAAAGTATAGCAAACAGGCACTCATTTACCAAAAGAGCCGTTCTTGAAAAGAAATCAGTTCACCCCGACCTATCAAGGAGATAAAACATGCATTCCACTGATATAAAAACCCTGAACAATAAAGTCGCCTGGATTACCGGTTCATCGCGGGGAATCGGCAAAGCCATAGCCGAATATTTTGCTTCCAGGGGCGCAAAAGTAGTTATCCACGGCAGTCGGCCGGATTCACCCAAAGCATTTCAGGAAGGAGAGAGCCTGGCGGCCAATGCCGAAACAATCGAAAAAAACTCAGGTTCTCCCTGCATTGCCGTTACCGGCGATCTTACCGACTATGGTGTCGTTGAGAACATTGTTTCAGAAATACATCAGAACATGGGCCAGATCGACATTCTGGTCAACTGTGCCGGCGGCGATATCGGCTCCAGAGGAGTCCAGGCCGGCATGGCTGGAAAACCGGAGGGCAACGACGCCCTGTCCATCTCTCTTGAAGATATAAAGAGCGTCATGGACCGCAACTTTCTGACCTGCGTGCTCTGCTGCAAAGCCGTTGTCCCGGAAATGATGGCGCGCAAGAACGGCAAGATCATCAACATCGGCAGTATTGCAGCCCTCACCGGCATCCCCGGTTCGACCATCTACGCCTCCGCAAAGGCGGCGGTCCATGAGTACAGCCGCTGTCTTGCAGTCCAGCTCAGGCCTTTCGACATCAACGTCAATGTGATTGCCCCGGGAGATACCCTCACCGGCAGGTTCCTGGCCTCAAGGGAGACCGATGATGGACGCAAGGTCAAATCAGGAACCCTGGACCGTTACGGCTGGCCTGTTGAAATAGCATCCGCCGTTGAGTTTCTGGCCACCGATGCGTCAAGCTATATCAGCGGACAGGTCATACGGGTAGACGGCGGCAGCCAGTGCTGGCCAGCCTGATTAAATTTCCATATATTTCAGAGCTTGCCCTACATCTGTAAATGACATGTGAATGATTGAGAAATTGTTGCAAACTATAACCTGACGTAATCTCTAGAAACTCACTACATCCATGCATATTGATAACTTGCATTATCAATATGCATGGATGTGCAACAAGGTTTATCAAACAAGATCTTCGTAGTCACATAAACTGAGCGAGCGATTTGCTGTTTGAAAATTAACTTGAGCAGAAAACGTGGTCTGGCCCCTGTTTCTACTGTTTCTAGTTCCTACTCCCCTGCTTCTAGGTTTCAAATATTGGATCATCCGGATCAAGCGTAGTCACCTGGTACCGAGAAGGCGAAGGGCATTGCTGGAGGATGCATCGCGCAGGCCCGCCGTGGCACCACATCAGGCCCGAAGGGTTGCGGACAGGAGGTCCGCAACTGGCAGCAGGCCATGGACGGCCTGTCTGTCAGCCGTGGTGAAACGGCGACAAGGCCGAAGGGCAGCATCTGGAAGCGATGCGCTTCGCCGGTTCTACCCCCTCAAAACCTTTAGAGTACGCTTGATCCGGATGATCCCTAATATTTAACTGCAGGCTTCTCTAAATAAGCCTTCAGCCCACTTGTTGATGCTTTTTCCTTTTGCCTCAGCGGCGGCGGCAACAGCGGCATGAACTTCAGCCGGAATACGAATCATAAGGTTTCCAGAATATGGTTTGTTCGGCTTTTGTCCGAGCTGTTTGCAGGCAATGAGGTAATCGTCTATGGACTCATGAAAGGCTGTTTCAAGCTCCTGTACAGATTGACCGTGAAAATTGATACCGTCTTTTGTACCGATCACTTTACCGACAAATATACGGTCCTCATCGTCAAATTCTATATGTGCAACATAACCTTTGTACCTCATGGTTAAACCCCAATTTTTGTGGCTTCAGCTGGAAATTTTTACTACCGAAATTTTATTTTTACTTCTGCAGATCTAGAATACGATTTACGATATCTTTTGTTTCTTCAGAGAACTTTGAAAATTCTTCATCTGTCATCGCTAGGTGTTTCCTCATATGACATATTTTTTCTAAAGCATTGCTACGTTTTAAATCATTATAGGTGACTGCCATTTCTTTATCTTTATTCTTTAAAAGACTCCAGATTTGTAGGTATGATTTATGCTCTTCGCCTTTTCTGTTTTGAATTATCAGGTCTATAACTTCAAGAATAGCATCGCAATGACGATTTACTATTTCGTGTTGGATACTTCGAAGATATTTCCAGTCAGATTCTTTGATTTGTCTCATTTTAAATCGCTCATGTGAAAAGGGAACTGACAACCATAGGATGCTTACCAAGTGTTTTCCGGAATCTCAAACCATCCAGTTCGACTTCTAAACGAATTTCAACCGTCAAGAAGGGTTGACCTTTAAGGCAAAGCCGGTAAATGATTCTCCCATTCCTGGTAGATCTACAGTAGATTTTGATAGTCTTTTGAAGCTATTCAAGGGGAAAACAAGAAACTCGGAAGGTAATTTCTGAAACGACTTAACACCCTAGAAATAACTGGCGGAAGTGCATGGGAATCGAACCCACCCAGCGAGCTATTAACCCGCTACACCGGATTTGAAGTCCGGGAGAGCCACCAGTGCCCTATCCACTTCCTTTTAGAGAAATCAGAGTCACGTAAGATTAATAATTATTGACCTGGAAAGCAACTTATTATTATAATAGGCTGTTTAATCATCAAGTTTAAGTATTTTTTATTGCAGAATCAAACACTTAAAAGATAAGCGAACATTATATGCAGTGTGAGAGACTGATAGGCCTTGCCAAGTCATGGTATACGAGTGTCAGGGATGAGACCATGGCTCCCGCCCGTATGGTTCAGTTCATCAAGCAACATGTTGCCGGTTGCCCCATATGTGAAGAAGACCCGGACATCAAGGATGAAATAGTAAAAATCACCGAAATCATTCTTCCAGACTCAAAGATTCCCAAAGCTGTTCGCATGAAACAGGAACAGGAAGAAGCCGCCCGGCGTGAAGCTGAAGAAGCCGAAGAGGCTGAAGATGAAGAGGAAGAGGACAGACGACACCGAAGAGGATGAGGAGTTTGTCGATGACATAGAAGAAGACGAAGAGCCTCTGTCAGCGGAGGAAGAAGAATTATAGACACCTCCTTGCGCCGCTCTGTTTCCTGGAAGCATAAATGACAGCACTGCGGCAGAGAGTCCAAGAAGAGTTGCCAGCGAAAAGCTCAGAGTAAATCCGCCGGTCATTTCCGCCAGTGCCCCGGCACAAAACGGCCCCGCCACCTGCCCGATTCCAAAAACAAACGTAACAAAGCCAAAGACAGCCGCTGCCCGCTGAGGCCCTGCGGTATCGCCAACCAGTGCAGCCATTATCGTTGGTACACTCCAGGCGACAATCCCAAAGCAGAAAATAGACACATAGAGAAACACTTCCGGCAGCGCAGATATCGCCATGGTGTAAGCGGCAGCCTGAATAGAAAACACCGTTACCAATCCGGCTTTTCTGCCAAAACGATCAGATAAGGAGCCAAACAGCGGCCCCGACACAAGGCTCAGAAATCCCACCCACGACCAGAGATGACCGGCCTCCTGCTCTGTAAATCCGCGCTCCTGCACCAGAGATGTGACAAAAAATGTTGCATAAATCACATAGGTAAAGCCAAACAGAAAATAAATGGCCGCACAGTGGGCAAAAATAGGTTCAAATCGTTTGTCAAACAGTCCATGCGGTGCACTGATTGCTTCTTTCGACAACGGTGATGCTTTTTTGACCGGAGCCGTTTTCAGCTCTGAGGGTTTGTTGCGAACCAAGAGTAAACAGATTGCCGCAGCGCAGCAGACAAGGCTGCCGAGCGCAATCCAGCTCACCTGCCAGCCATACCCTCCGCTGTTTAGCTTCGGCACAAGATAGCCCGACACGATAATCCCAAGACCATTGCCGATGACGACCAATCCTGCCGCCCGGCCTCTTGATGTCGGTGGAAACCAGATGGAGATCAAGGCCATGATCGGCACGTTGGAGAGTGCGCTGCCGACACCGGTGAGGAAATAAAGCAGGGTGATGAGAGGGAGCTGTTCGACAAAGCCGATACTGATCATTGACAGGCCAACCACCAGCAGTGCCATGGAAATGAGCAGCCTGGGGCTGTATCGCCTGGAAAGGTTACCGCATAACAGGACAGCCAGCAGGTAGCCGCAAAAATTAACGGTGCCGATGCCGCCCATCTCCGCATAGGAGAGATTGAGCGCCTCACCCATCGCCGGCAACAGCATGCCGAGGGCAAATCGGCCGATGCCAAGGCTGGCAAACAACCCGCAGATCCCGGCAACGACGATCAGCCAGCGGTACGGGGAGGCGTTATCCTCGACAACCATTCATCATGTTCCTTGTCTATTCGAGAAAATATGGCACTTCTGTTTCAATCCTGATAACGTTTAACCGCATGATACTATGAAACCCGGCTGCTGACAGCCATCATTTTCACCAACCCCAACCTCTATGGCAACGTCCAATGACTCAAGTTTTTAACCCCTTTACCGACAGGCTGAGCCGTGATATCCGCAATGAACTCTCGGAGTCGCTTCCTGAGGCGATTGCCATGGGATCACTCGAGCCGGTGCTCGCTGTTGCCGATCACTTTCTTGCCGGCAGCATTCCGGAGGCGCATCAACACTACATCAGCAGCCGCCTGCAGAAATATGAAACCGCCTTTACCCGGTTGCCGGCCGATACCGATGATTACCTGGCAATTGGTGTCATCCTCTGGGATCTTGATCTTTTTTTTGAAGTGCACGAAATTCTGGAACCGCCATGGATAAAAGCGCAGGGAGACAGAAAACTGCTGCTCCAGGCACTCATCCGGGCAGCCGGGGTCTATATCAACCTGGAGCTTGGGTATACCGACCGGGCCGCAAAAATCTGCGGCAAAGCCGTCCCGGTCCTAATCAGGTTTGAGCAGGAGCTGAGCATGCATATGAGAGCAGATAAACTCATTGCGGCGCTTCAGGAACTCAACCCGGACTCCCCGCAAATCGGGCTTTGAGACGATACCGCCGCCTGGTTCACCTATTCGTCAGGAAGCGGTTAATACCCAGTTATCTCCAGGACAAGGTTCTTCCGGGTTAAGGTACTTTTCAGGCTTTCTAAATCATCAGCCATTCAAGCACACCCTATGGATTGCGCAATTGTGCTATTACTCGGGACGAGCTTTGACGGTTATGATTGTGAAACAAAGTTTATTTCGAGTTTATATCCGACAGCCCGTGCATACTCTTCAATAGTAGAGAGTTTCGGAGAAATTTTTGAGTTCACATTCTCAAGTCTTGAGATGTTGCTCTTTTTCGTATGCAGGAGTTCAGCGAGTTCTTCCTGAGTGAATCCGGCATCTTTACGAATTTTAATGAGTTGTTTTCTCAGTTCGTAAGCTGAAGATAAGCGGTCGTATTCACTTTTGACTTCAGGGTTATGTAATGCCTTCTTTTTGAAATCTTTTAGTGATGTTCTCATGATTTCACCTCTTTCAGTCTTTTTCTGGCTGTTGCCAGTTCCCTTTTGGGTGTTTTCTGGGATTTCTTAATAAACGAATGGAGAATAACTATCTCCTTGCCCTTAACAGTGCAAAAGAAAGATCTGCCGATACCTTCTTTACCTTTAGCCCTGATCTCAAAAAGTCCCTCACCTATTGCTTTGGTATAAGGTAAACCAAGTGCTGGGCCAAATTCCTCTATCATCTCAGCGATGTGAAGGAAGTTTGCTAAGATTCCGGGTGGAAATGATAGAGTCGCTTGCTCGACCTTATCGCTGTAAAAAGTTATGTGCCAGTTCATACGTAATTGTTATCATAAATGATAACAATGTCAATGGCAATTAAGCCGCAAACTGAAGTTAATCAATGAGACGATGATTAGGGATTCTTAAGGATTGAGTAGTACTTATCTGTGGTCAGGGAAGCGGGGGGCATTGCTGGAGGACGCCTCGCGGAGGCCCGCCGTGGAACGACATCAGGCCCGGAGGGTTGCGGACAGGAGGTCCGCAACTGACAGCAGGCCATGGACGGTCTGTCTGTCAGCCGTCGTGTAACGGTGATCAGGCCGAAGAGCAGCGTCTGGAAGCGATGCCCTCCGCTGGTTTTCCACGCTCAACGTAAAAAGGACGCTTCCCTGAAGAACCCAGGATAACTGCTGTTTTCTACAGTAATTCAGATATCTTGGCCCTGATTCCCGCCGGATCGCACCCCTGGTGAACAACCTGCTCGCCAAGACCGCCCTGTCCTTCCCTGCTGGTACCGATATGCGCGTATTTCGGCGCGAAACCGTTCTCAAGCAGCCAGGTCCCATATCTGACGCCCAGCCCTGATTTGGTGCTCTGGCTCTCCACCACCAGCACAAACGGGCTGCTTCCGGCTACAGCGAGCATCTCCTGGTCGACCACGTTGAGCGTCGGCTTGTTGATCAGGCCGATGTTGATGCCCTCTTCTCTCATACGCTCCACAACGTCGAGGCAGCGATAGAGCATTTCACCATAGGAGACGATATAGCCCGCATCTCCTTTACGAATCATCTCATCCTTGCCGGGAGTGAATGTGTAATTCTCATCATAGAACATTGAACCGTCGCCCTTCTTGATAAACGGGGTTGCAGAGCGGGTGGAAAAGACGAAGCGCAGTCCCGGATCGTTGAAGACGCGCGGCAGCATTGCCCGCAGCTGCCTGGTGTCGGCCGGAAAGTAGAGCCGGGTTATGTCGTGCTTCTGCAAGCCCGTTGTCGGCGAAGAAATTGTTGATGCCGAAATGGCAGGTATTGTCCGCCATATCGTCAACGCCTGAATGGGAGAAATGGGCCAGCACGTTGGCGTTATTGAGACGGGCCATGGTGATCTCAGAGACGACCATCTCAAGAAATGCGGCAAAGGTCCCGAAAATCCCCTGCCTCCCCGGCTCGGAGCCGAACCCTGCGGCAACCGAGAAGTTGTTGCGCTCCATGATGCCGCCGCTCACATAGACCTCGGGATGCTTCTTCCTGATATGATGCAGACCGCAGGAGCCTTCAAGATCGGAGTCAACGACAATAACCTTGGAGGCGGGATCCTCCATCTTATCGAGGAGTTCACAGACGATTACGCCGAAGTCGTCGCGGCATTTGCCGGTCTCTGCCGTAGAGCCGAGGTACTCGGTCTTGCTCTTCGGCCACTGGGTTTCTTTCAAGACCCGCACCGCCTCGTCAAGCCCCCTGGCCTCAAGGTACTCGATTGCAAACGGAACCGGAATCACGTCATGCCCTTTCGGCAGCCCCTCGATACCGGGGACGGCCGGTGCCATCTTGCGTTTGTTGATCACCGCTGCAGGACCATCCGTTTTGACCGCTTCCAGAATTGCAGCAAACAGCGCATCGAGATCTTCACCGGCAACTTCAGCCACCGGCAAGCCGTGACCGGCCAGCGTTTTACCGACACTATATCCCTTGAGATAGTCGCTGGGATGACCGGCGATTGTCACATCGTTGTCATCAATAATCAGCTTGACATTGAGCCCCCGGGCAACGGCATAGCGGGCAGCTTCGGCATCATCGCCTTCCTGCTGGGACCCGTCGCTGCCGAACATCACCACAACCTTGCTGCGATCAGCCTCTGCAACACCGTTCACATAGCTCCACAGATGACCAAGCCGCCCGGAGCTGAAAAAGACCCCAGCCGCCTCATCGCGCTCCGGGTGACCGTACAATCCTTTGCCAAACTCCCGATAGTGCAGCAAATCTTCAATGGATTTATGGCCATTGAGCGCCGCCATCATATACTGGATGGCAACCCGGTGACCGGCCTCGTCAAAATAGACCGGGAAAAAACGCTCATCCCCTTTCATGAAGCCGTCCATGATCAGGACCTCAGGGACAATATCGTACGCCCCGCCGGTATGACCGCCAAGCCCTTTGACATTGGCCAGCGCGGTAAAGAAAATCAGGCTGTCACGAACCAGCCCGATATTTGTTTTCAGCGTATCCCGCTGCGCATCGCTCAACGTGCTCTGGGAAAGAGTAAATTCAAGTGACTTGTACCCACTAAGATCAATCGGAAATGTCATCTATGCCTCCAGAAACTATTCTACTGTTGAAAGTAAATCAGGTTCTCAATAAACCCTGTCAATTGGAAAGCTTTACCATATTCGAGATTATTGACAAAAACCACAATTTTTCCGTCTTGAAGTCAGGTCTGAAAATGGAACATTCGATCAAAAATCACCCCATTCCAAGACCTGACCCATTTTTTTCTGAAGCAACTCATCATCGAAAGATGATGCACTCAAATCCTTCGCCCATCGACACGCAGCCGAGCATCGCAGGGCGCCCTTTTTCTTGGTTCTGCTTTTGGACAAGCAAAAGAAGAACGCCTGCTGCAAGCAAACAAAACAACTTATGAAGATGAGCTATCAGACAACTCCGGGAAAAATGCAAGATTCCGGACCTGACCCCGATTTCTTGCATTTCTCTCATCAAACTCATCATCGAAAGATGATGCAAACTCAATCTTTTCCCCCATCGACACGCAGCCGAGCATCGCAGTAATTGTCGAAAAAAGAGTTTGAACTGTCTGAGCGAAGCGAGTTTTTAAACTCTCGACAATTACGAGAAGCGCAGGGTACCCGAAGGGTCAAGTGGCGCGGGTGTCCTTTTCTTGGTTCTGCTTTTGGACAAGCAAAAGAAGAACGCCTGCTGCAAGCAAACAAAACAACTTATAAAGATGAGCCATCAGACAACTCCGTAAAAAATGCAAGATTCCGGACCTGACCCCCATATTTTTGCATTTTCTTAAATCAATCATCATCGAAAGATGATGCACTCCAATCTTTTCCCCCATCGACACGCAGCCGAGCATCGCAGTAATTGTCGAAAAAAGAGTTTGAACTGTCTGAGCGAAGCGAGTTTTTAAACTCTCGACAATTACGAGAAGCGCAGGGTACCCGAAGGGTCAAGTGGCGCGGGTGTCCTTTTCTTGGTTCTGCTTTTGGACAAGCAAAAGAAGAACGCCTGCTGCAAGCAACAACAAAGATCATCCAACAACCTACGAGAAAAATGCAAATTCAAGACCTGACCCCCAAATTTTTGCATTATCTTCCTGCCCCATTTTTGGACAAAAACAAAAAAATGAATAAGGTATGATCATTAACCGATCTTCAATCCATGCTCTCTTAATTAGCTGTCCCAATGTGCGCAACCAGAGGAGAGCTGCCGTGTTTACCGTCGATCAGGTCATTGCCGACAACTACCCGGAACTCAACAACAGCAGACTGTTTGCTCCTATCCTCAAGCCAATCCTCAGGCGCCTGCTGCACGAGCAGGCCTTTATCGATTTTGCCAGAGCAATATCCGCACCTGAAGGGCATCGATTTCGTTGAACAGGTCCTGGACTATTTTCAGTTTCACCTTTACGGTTTCCGAGGACGAGCGGGAAAATATCCCCGCAGCCGGCAAGGTCGTAGTCATCGCCAATCATCCGATCGGCTCACTTGACGGCCTGGCGCTGCTCAAACTGATTTATCATGTCCGTCCGGATGTGAAAATTGTTGCCAATGATCTGCTGATGGCCATTGAACCGCTCAAATCCCTGCTGCTGCCGATCAGGAACATGACTGGCACCTCACAGAAGCATCAGATCCAGCGGATCAATGCCGCCCTTGACCAGGATGCAGCCATCATTTTCTTTCCATCAGGAGAAGTATCACGGCTTGGTCTCAAAGGCATTAAAGACGGTCACCTGGCAGCAGGGCTTTTTGAAACTGGCCGAACGCGCCAAGGCCCCGATCCTGCCGATTCATATCGAAGGTCGCAACTCAACATCCTTTTACCTCGCCTCAATGGTGGTAAAACCGCTCTCTACCATCATGCTTGTCGGCCAGATGTTTCAGCAGCGTGAAAAACAGGTGACAATGACCGTCGGCTCCATCATTCCGTTCAGGAGCTACAACAACATCACCATCGACAGAAAAGAAAAAATCAAACTTTTCAAAAAACACCTGTATCGCCTGGGCACCGACCGGACCACCACTGTTTGAAACCGAAGCGGCAATCGCCCCTCCGGAACAGAGAACGGATCTCGCCAATGCGATGAGACACGGTGAGCAGCTCGGCACCACGCCGGACGGCAAAAGTCATTTTTCTCTTTGAGACGATAGAAACATCCCACGCTCCTCAGGGAAATCGGCAGACTACGGGAAATCACCTTCAGGGCCGTTGGCGAAGGAACCGGCAAACGGCGCGATATTGACCATTTCGACGACTATTATCATCACCTGCTGCTGTGGGATGAAGAGGCCCTGGAAATTGCCGGTGCCTATCGATTCGTCGATGCGGCAAAAGTTGTGGAGCAGAAAGGCACGCAGTGGACTCTACTCCGGCAGCCTCTTTGACCTCGACCAACAAAAATGTTATTTCCTGAAAAACAGCCTGGAACTGGGCCGAAGCTTTGTCCAGCAGAAATACTGGGGCAAAAGAAGTCTTGACTACCTCTGGTACGGCATCGGCGCCTTTCTGACCAAGAATCCCGCACTACCGCTACCTGTTCGGCCCGGTCTCCATATCAAACATGATGCCGCAGCTGGCCAAGGAACTGCTCATCTATTTCTACAAACTCTACTTCAGCGAACCCAAATCCGTGGGCTGTTCAAGAAACCCGTTTCAGTTCTCACAGCCGCTGACAACGCTTGAAGAAGCCTTTAGCGGAAACGACTACCGCGCAGACTTCAAAAAACTCAAATCACAGCTCAGCAACCTCGGCACCGCCGTCCCGACCCTTTACAAACAATACACCGAACTCTGCGAACCGGGCAGCAACGGCGTAACCTTCCTCGACTTCAACATAGACCCTGACTTCAACGACTGCGTTGACGGCCTGGTAATCGTCGACACCCACAAACTGAAGGAAAAGAAAAGAAAACGATATATGGAAGGCTCGATACTCAGCTGAAAAATGTTGCAATCGGTACCTGACCCCATGTTTTTGCATTTTTCTCTCACAAAACTCATCATCGAACGATGATGGCAAACCTAGTCGTTACCCCCCATCGACACGCAGCCGAGCATCGCAGTAATTGTCGAAATAAGAGTTTGAACTGTCTGAGCGAAGCGAGTTTTTAAACTCTCGACAATTACGAGAAGCGCAGGGTACCCGAAGGGTCAAGTGGCGCGGGTGTCCTTTTCTTGGTTCTGCTTTTGGACAAGCAAAAGAAGAACAGATAAAACCAATTACAAATGAAGCCCAGCCCACAGGCATTCAAAAAATATCGCATCAGAAAACAAGACACCATATTTTCCCTCCTCTCCAAAACTTGAAATGTATCATACTTTCTTGTACACTCTGTTTTCATTAGGCCACCTGTGTTGTGTTTCATATCGTACTGGAATGACTAGATTTAGACAACACCCGTGGGCTTTTTCCTTCAATTTTATGAGAAATTAACGCTAAGTCACCGATCCCAATTGAAGAAGCGTGAAGGATAATTAGGGAAGATACCAAACAAGGCACTAACGTCCGGTGAACGCAGAAGAAGGAATAAATATTTTGACGAAAAAATGCTACATTTTAGCCGGTCCCAACGGAGCAGGAAAAACGACTTTTGCAAATGAGTTTCTTCCAATTGAAGCAGAATGTCTCAATTTCATAAATGCTGACCTTATTGCACAGGGTCTCTCTCCTTTTCAGCCAGCCAAAATGGCAGTAGCTGCTGGGCGACTTATGATTCAGCACATTAATCAATGTGTTAAAAAAAATGAATCATTTGCTTTTGAAACAACACTGAGCGGTAAAGGTTACTACAAGAAGATTAATGATTGGAAAAAACAAGGGTATGAAATTATAATCTATTTTTTGAAACTTCCATCTGTTGAGGTCGCCATAGAACGTGTTAAACTAAGAGTTGCCAAGGGTGGCCACAACGTTGCAGAGCAAGACATTCGGCGACGTTTTGAAAAAGGCTGGAACAATTTCAACATGTTTTACAAACCATTGGCTGATTCATGGACCATTTTTGATACGTCAGGCGACATACCGGTAATTATCGATGAATCGAAATAATTTCTTATGAAAAAACACAATAAATACACAGTAATTGGCTTTAAAGCCCTCCAGAGAGCAGCTGCAAAGGTTGCCGAAGATGCAAGAAAAAATAACTACAAAATTCCAGTATGGAAAAATGGCCGCATCGAATACAAGATTCCAGGAGTTACCACCGAACAAAGCGTTGCAGTTGACCAACGCAAAAAAAGTACCTGAACCAGTTTTTTGTTAACTTTTCAAACTATAATCTTTCCCCCCATCGACACGCAGCCGAGCATCGCAGTAATTGTCGAAATAAGAGTTTGAACTGTCTGAGCGAAGCGAGTTTTTAAACTCTCGGCAATTACGAGAAGCACAGGGTACCCGAAGGGTCAAGTGGCGCGGGTGTCCTTTTCTTGGTTCTGCTTTTGGACAAGCAAAAGAAGAACAAATGAAACCAACTATGAATGAAACTCACCCTACAAGCCTAGAAAAATGTCGTATTCCAGACCTGACCCCTTTTTTTTGCACTATAGGAATTTTATAAGCCATATCTGTTAGCCTCCCAATACGTCAAACGGTGCCTGACCACTTTTTTAGCATTTTTTTTTTAATGCGAATGAAGAAGCTGAGAAGATAATGGTTGAACAGATTGCCAGGCGTCTGATGAATGCTCTGCCTGCCACAGATCATAATTCTTCTGCAGATTGAGCCAGAGATCAGGGGTCGTATCAAAAGCCCGAGACAACCTCAACGCCATATCTGGAGTGATAGCCCCTCTCTCATTAATGATTTTAGACAAGGTCTTTCTGGAAACACCAAGATTTGCGGCCATCTCAACAATTGTTAACGAAAGTGGCAACAAGATAATCTTCCTTTATTATTTTACCCGGGTGCGTTGGCTGCCTTTTAATAGTGCGCATGATTTGATTACCTCCATCAATGATAATCGCCATAATCGACGATAAAAGCATCACCATCGATAAAATCGAAAAATACTCTCCAGTTTCCAGAAACCCGGACCGAATACTGACCATCCCTGTCTCCTTTGAGCTGGTGCAAGTATGAACCGGGATAATTCATATCTTTAATATCGCTTGATGCATTCAACCGATCCAGGATTCTTGCAAGCCTGCTGGAATGCTCTGGCATTATCCCTCTTTTACTTCCGGTGTAGAAGAAATTTTCCAATCCCTTATGCTTGAAAGATTTGATCATAATAAACAAAGTGTAACCTTAAGGGTTACGAATGTCAATGACATGGCGATTGATTTCTGCAATTTAGAACCTGACCACGACTTTTGCACTAAAACATCATCGAAAGATGATGCAAACCAATCCTTTCCCCCATCGACACGCAGCCGAGCATCGCAGGGCCCCTTTTTCTTGGTTCTGCTTTTGGACAAGCAAAAGAAGAACGCCTGCTGCAAGCAAACAAAACAACTTATAAAGATGATCTATCAGACAACTCCGGAAAAAATGCAAGATTCCGGACCTGACCCCAAAATTTTTGCATTTTCCCACAAGCCCCATCATCGAAAGATGATGCACTCCTAATCTGTTCCCCCATCGACACGCAGCCGAGCATCGCAGGGCCCCCTTTTCTTGGTTCTGCTTTTGGACAAGCAAAAGAAGAACGCCTGCTGCAGGCAAACAAAAACCTATAGTTACCATAGAAGGTTGGAATAAAATGTTATGTTTCTAGACCTGACCCCAGATTTTTGCACTTTTCCACAGATCGGTATCGATCAGGAAGAGAGTCAATCGGCACATATGTAACACAAAAATTGCACGATAACGTTCAATATGTTATTGTGCAAAAAATGTGTTACAAAGGAGGTTCTATGCAAAACCTTGTCCAAAATTTTGAAAAATATCTCTTTGAAAATCTAGGGATTTTGACACACTTCAAATCGTGGGAACGAGGAAGGAAGCTCCCATATTTTTTGCGTGATCTCTACTCACTGTATACGTGTGATTTGTTGAAGCAACCGTGGTTGGTTATGGTTAGCCGGGATGATGTTGATATTACTCCGGCAACAATTGGTAAGCATATGTTACAACTGCAAAAAAAGTGGGATCATGAGGTGCTTCTTTTATCGTCGTCATTACCAACGTATAACCGTAAACGTTTAATAAAGCATAAGATATCATTTGTCGTTCCTGGGAATCAGATGTATTTGCCAACACTTGGCATTGATTTAAGAGAGCATATACGGAGGTTGCGCACGGGCAAAAGCAAGAAATTTAGCCCTTCCACCCAAGTTGTTATACTCGCAATACTGTATGACTGGTCAAACGAAGGAGTTACGCCATCTCAACTTGCAAAACGCCTTGGATATACCTCAATGACGATGACCAGGGCTTATGATGAGATAGAAGCTGCAGGGATAGCGAATGTGGAAATAAAAAGTCGTAAGAGACAGTTACGTATTGACGAGGATAAACAAAGTTTTTGGCAAAGATGCTTGGAATACATGCGTTCTCCAGTTGGCAAACGCGTAAAGATCTTATTCACTAATGATGCAACTAAGAATTATAATCATGCTGGGGAATCCGCTTTATCTCGTTACAGCATGCTAACTGACCCACCATGGTCAGTTATAGCAATGAGTCAAAATGACTGGAAGGGCATTCAGGGTGCGCTCGAATTAGAAGAATTGCCATTTCACGAGCCTGGTACTATCGAAGTAGAGGTCTGGAAATACCCTCCTGAGCTGTTCGCTAAAGATGGGTTGGTTGATCCTCTATCTCTTTACTTGAGCCTCAAAGAAACCAAAGATGAACGAGTTGAGATGGCTCTTGATGATTTGAAGGAGTGTTATCCATGGTGAGAGGATTGGATACGTTTAAAGACCACTTTCGCGGCTACGAGGACCAATATGTGTTGATTGGTGGAACCGCTTGTTCACTGGCTATGGAGGAGGCTGGATTAAGGTTCAGAGTGACCGAGGACTTGGATATTGTTCTTTGTATAGAGGCAATAAAACCGGACTTTGTCGATAGATTCTGGGAATTTGTTCGGGCAGGTAAATATCAGAACAAACAAAAAAGCATAGGTGAAAGACAGTTATATCGTTTTTATAATCCAGAAGATTTGAGTTATCCCGCAATGCTGGAGCTATTCTCAAGAGTACCTGATGTTTTGTCCTTCGAAGGTGAGGGACATCTAATTCCGATACCAATGGGGGAAGAAGCATCAAGTCTTTCAGCCATTTTGCTGGAGGACTCTTATTACTCATTTATACATGCTGGGAAAAAAGATCATGAGGGATTATCCATTATTGGACCAGAACACATTATCCCACTTAAAGCACGCGCATGGCTGGATTTAACAACAAGAAAAGCTGATGGAGAAAGCGTAGACTCAAGAGATGTCAAAAAACATAAAAATGATGTGTTTCGGCTATACCTGGTAATCCAACCTGATGCGACTATAGTATTGCCTGACTTGATTAAAGCAGACATGTCGCGCTTTATCGCTGAAATTGAGTTAGAAGAAGTTGATCTAAAACAGTTGGGCTACAGAAGCGGAACATTGGATGAAGTGCTTGCAGGATTGAAAAGCATCTACGGTTTATAAGTGGAAAGAGGCAGGCTAAGTAAATTGAATCCAACTCTATCGCCGCCGGATACCAAGGAAGAAAGACAAGATTACCCAATACCAAAAATGTAATCAATCATAATGTGCCTGCTTACCTATTCTTGACGAAATAAATACAATCTCCCCCTCTCCCCCAAGGAACAGCTAGCCATACTTCCACCAAAAGGTTTATAATAAAAGAATAACCAACGTCCCCAAATCAACCATCAAAACTCAACCCAAGGACCGGCGCCTCCATGAACCAAAAGGTCTTTATCCTCGACACCAACGTAATCCTGCACGACAGCTCCTGCCTCTACCACTTCGACGAACACGACATCATCATCCCGATCACCGTACTGGAAGAACTCGACAGCTTCAAAAAAGGCAGCCAGATTATCAACTATCACGCCCGCCAGTTTGTCAGGGAACTGGACAAGCTGAGCAGCGATAAACTCTTCAACGGCGGCATGCGGATCGGGGAAGGCAAAGGCAAAGTCGCCGTTCGCCTGGAACAGGGCATGCATCCCGAGCTGAAGAAAGTATTTCCCAATGTTGAAAAAGAGGATCACCGTATCCTCAACATCGCCTACTACCTGTCCGAAGAGCTGAAAAACCACAGCGTTGTCCTGGTCAGCAAGGATGTCAACCTGCGCATGAAGGCCCGCTCGATCAAACTGATGGCCGAGGACTACACCACCGATCACGTGCGGGACCCCCACCATCTCTATTCCGGCTGCCGCTATGAAGAAAACTTTTCAGCAGAGATGATCGAATCGCTCTACAACCAGACCGGCATCCTGCAGCAGGAGAGCTACAGCCCGGAAATCCCCTTGCACCCCAACGAATATCTTGTTCTGAAAAACGGCAAGAAATCCGCTCTGGCAACCTATATAGAGGGTGATATCGAGAACACCTTCGTTATCAAACGGGTAAACAAAGACAGCGTCTACGGTATAACCCCAAGAAATGCGGAACAGTCATTTGCGGTACACGCCCTGCTCAACCAGAACGTCAAGCTGGTAACCATTTCCGGCAAAGCGGGAACCGGCAAAACCCTGCTGGCCCTGGCTGCAGCCCTTGAGACCCGCTCGCAATACCGCCAGATCCTGCTCACCCGGCCGATTGTCCCGCTGTCAAACAAAGACATCGGCTACCTGCCGGGAGACGTCCAGTCGAAAATCAAACCCTACATGCAGCCGCTCTATGACAACCTCGCGGTCATCCGGGCCCAGTTTCCGGAAAAAAGCGAAATGTTCCAACGCCTCCAGAAACTGCTCGATGACGAGAAACTGATCATCGAACCGCTCGCCTACATCCGCGGCCGCAGCCTGGTAAAAATGTACATGATCGTGGACGAGGCCCAGAACCTCACGCCCCATGAAGTAAAAACCATCATCACCAGGGCAGGAGAAGGCACAAAAGTTGTCTTTACCGGAGACATCAACCAGATAGATCACCCCTACCTGGGCATCAACTCAAACGGCCTCTCAACCCTGATAGACAAAATGCAGGGCCAGAAGCTCTACGCCCACATTGATCTGCAGAAAGGAGAACGCTCAGAACTGGCAGAACTGGCCAGCAATATTTTATAAGTTTTCCACAGAAACCATCATCGAAAGATGATGCACTCCAATCATTTCCCCCATCGACACGCA
>CAVOLI010000005.1:0-121639 GCA_963696725.1 uncultured delta proteobacterium | reverse complement strand
TCGATAGCCTCACAACCCGAGCCCATGGCAACAATGACTTTTTCTGCCTGCGGATCGCCGACATAGTCAAAAAGATTGTAGTGACGTCCGGTCAGCTCACCCACTTTTTTCATGTTATTCGCAACAATGGCGGGGGCGGCAATGTAGTACTTGTTGCCAGCTTCACGGTTCTGGAAGTAGATATCGGGGTTCTGGGCGGTTCCCCTGGTATTTGGCTTCTCGGGGTTGATCGCCAGTTTCTTGAATTCATGGTAGGCATCCCAGTTATAAAGAGATGCCATATCATCATAACTGATCACCTCGATTTTCTGGATCTCATGTGAGGTCCTGAAACCATCATAAAAATGCAGGAACGGTACCCGTGCTTCAATCGTTGACAGGTGAGCAACAAGGGCCAGATCCATGGTTTCCTGAACGGAGTTTGAGGCAAGAAGCGCAAATCCGGTCTGCCTCGTAGCCATAACGTCAGCCTGGTCACCGAAAATCGACAAGGCATGCGCAGACAAGGAGCGGGCCGTCACATGGAAAACACATGGCAGCAGTTCACCTGCGATTTTATACATGTTCGGGATCTTCAAAAGCAGTCCCTGGGATGCGGTGAACGTTGAGGTAACAGCACCGCCCACGAGAGAACCGTGAACCGCACCGGCGGCTCCCGCCTCTGATTGCATCTGTTTTATATTCAGGAGTTCACCATGAATATTTTTTCTTCCTGCAACCGCCCATGAGTCAGCAATTTCCCCGAGCGGGCTTGACGGAGTAATCGGATAGATGGTCGCGACTTCACTCATGCCGTAAGCAACATGGGTAGCAGCGGTATTACCATCGATTGTCTGCATTGTACTCTTCATGAATTCACCTCAAAAAAAATGGTTGTGTTTCCTGAGCCTGGCTAAACAGTGCACTGAGCCTATCTGGATTTCTGTCTGTTTGCTCCAGATATACAGACAAATCCACAAAAGCAGCAGAATCAGACCGCCCTGTTCCACAAGCTATGCAACGTAACAATTACCTAAAAAACCGAATTATAATCTCAAGCCGTCTATGCGCTTAATTCGACTGCTCTATCTTTTCCTAGTATTATCGAAAACTTGGATAAAAATTTGAGTCCTTCAGCTCCCCGGACCGCGGCAGTAGCATCATATAATCCAGCACCTGGACTGACCATGCGCCCACTAGGTATATTCAATAATGCCCAATTGATCAAGTTCGTTGGATCCTATCGACTACGTAAAAAATTGATCATAAGTATAAGGTGACTTGAAAAACCGATATTCCAGTATCTTATCCTCTTTTTCCTGCGGTTATCAGCGACTCATAATCCGGCTCCTGCCGTTCAGGGCCGGATCATGTTGCAATAAGCTCTATCCTCAACCGTGCTTCTTGTCTTCATGGTTGTGCTTCATGGTTGTGCGCAATAATCTCTGAAATATGAAATACCTTCGTTTTTAAACCATGCCGCCGGATACCATACGCCAGCTGGATCATACAGGCAGGGCAGGATGTCACGAGAATATCGGCATGTGTCTTCTCGAGATTCTTCATCTTCCTGTCGAGCACCTTCTGTGACAGCTCATAATGGGTCAACGCGTAGGATCCCGCTCCACCGCAGCACCAGTCAGCCTCAGCCATTTCCACAAAGGTAACGTTTCCCATTTTTTTCAGGATTTCACGGCCTTCACTTTTTATTCCCTGGCCACGAACCGCATGGCAGGGGTCATGATAAGTCATGATAACCGGTTTGTCCGTAGCACGACCGTCGCCGGCTGACTTTTCCTGCTTGCCGGCACCATGGGGATCGTAGTAGGCCCCGACGGCCTCTCCCTCGCTCCCCGCCTTGCTCTCTTCTTCGCCGCGCGTTGCCAGGAATTCAACGACATCCTTGAAAAGATATCTGGTTTTTTCAACGCGAGCCAGATTTTCCGGATCATCTTTGAATACCTTCTTGTACTCTTTCAAGAATGAGGCACAGCTGGAACAATCGGTTACAATCACGTCAACGTCCGCCTCGGAGAAAACATTGAGATTCTTCAGAGCAAGTTTCCTGGTGTTCTCGAGGTCTCCATAGGACCATGGCGGCAATCCACAGCAGCAGTTATTTAAAACTAACACCGATTTACCTATCTTTTTAAGCTCATCAAAGGTCGCCTTACCGGCCTTCACTTGGATCACGTCAACACCGCAGCCGACAAAATAGCCGATTTTCAATTCTTTTCCCTGCCCCTGGTATACTCCCGGCTTGATCTTTCCCCGGAATGACTCCGTCGGCAGTTTTTCAACAATACCCTCTGCTTTTGGCAGATCTCGGCCAAAGATTCTCAACAGGCCCATGGCGTTGGCAATTTTCGAGGCACCTGAGTTCTTGCCCAGTGCCGCAGCCCGCGCCGCAAGATGGAGCCGTTTCGGATAGGGAAGCAGGTGCTCAAAGAGCAAACGATGGGCAGGTTTCTTGCCGACGTTTTTAAAATATTCCGAGCGTGCATTGAGCACCAGGTCGGCAGTCGGTACCGCACCAAAACAGTTAGTCGTGCAGGCGCCGCAGCCAAGACAGGTGAAAAGCGGATCTTCCAGTTCTTCATTCCACTCAACCCGCTTCTCGATAATTCCTCTCAACAGCGCCAGGCGTCCCCGAGCCACACCGGACTCGTGCCCGGTCGCCCTGAATATCGGACAGGCGACATGGCAGAATCCACACTTGTTGCATTTAGCTATCGCATCATAATTTGCTGACACAGTCATAATCTCAAACCTCTTATTGATGGCGTCGTAAAAATTCCGATCTACTGCGTCTTGGCACTTTTTCAAGCACTCGACATACCATGTGTATGCCTTCACACTTGAAAAAACACCACTTCTTGTTTATCGAAATTTTTACTTAGCCATCGATTAAGTTTTTACGAGTTCATCCTTATCTTTTTCGCTCGCAGAGCTTTATTCGTTCAACGGATCGCACGCCTTTTTCTACACTCTTCCGGGCAGCGTTCCCGGTGAAAACAAACCGCTGGGATCAAGGGCCGCTTTAATCTTATGACTGAGCTTCCATTCCGACCGCCCTGAACCGAACACATCATGTTTTTTTCGAAAGTCCTCAGGAGCCTTGACCAGCTTGCCGTGGCCCTGATATTTCAGAAACCGGGCATCAATTTCTTTCCACTGGCCGGCGTCAAGTTTTTCAAAAGCGTAAAAGATTCGGCCGCAGGCAAAGTCAACCAGACTGGCAGAAGGTTCAGCAATTTTTGCAATATCTTCAGAAAACGACTTAACGCTGGCGATGGCAGTATCTGCCTCGCAGACATAGGGCGCTTTCCATATCCCGTCAAAGATATCCTTGAAGGGTCCTTCGATAACCGGATAATCTGCTTTCGTGTGATCGGAAAGACCATTTTCTTTCATCTTCTGGTTACATCGATCAACCTGGTGATCAACGACATCGCTGATCCCTTCGAAACCGATCATCAACTTCCAACCATCGTTCTCCGGAACCGCAGCAACAAAAACCGGCAAAAGGTTCGATTTGATTACAGACAATGCCGCACAAGAGCAATTTTCAAGACTGCCGACTGCTGATGTCAGCCTGCAAGCCTCGGGCCTGGCCGCCACTCTCCAGCTCGCCTCGGTAATAAAGCCAAGCGTTCCGGCAGATCCGGTCATCAATCTGGTCATGTCGTATCCGGCCACATTCTTTACCACTTTGCCGCCGGTGGTGACCATGCTTCCACGGCTGTCAATATACTGGAGTCCCAGCAGATAATCCCGCGGGGCACCGAGTGCTGCACGCTCAGGGCCAACGGCGGCCAGCGCGATAATGGACCCGGTGGTGGAGTTGTCCTTGAAGAAAGGCGGCCTTATCGGCAGCCACTGGTTGTTTTCGGCTAGTTTTGCCTGCAAATCGGCAAGGCTCAACCCGGAGCCGACCGTAATAAACTGATTGTCGGGATCATATTCGATAACCTCGTTCATTTTCAGGCTGTCAACAACCAGGGTTTCTACTTTTTCACTGTTACCGACGCCATTGAAGGTCCCGCTGCCGGTAGGCCTGATCGGTTTTTTCTCCTCGGCGGCTTTCTTGATTACGGCCATTGCCTCACTGACACCGGATGCAGCAGCGCCGCCCGAGCGCTGGAGGATCGTTGGCTTGCTGTCTGGAAGCCGTGTCTGGCCCTTGGGCGGCACTGGAATAACCTTACCGGGATTCATCAGGTTTTTGGGATCGAGTGCCAGCTTTACATCCTGCTGGGTGTTGAGATCATGCCCGGAAAAAACCATCGACATCGCCTCCTGCTTCTCGTGACCGATACCGTGTTCACCGGAGATCGTCCCGCCAAGCTCCGCACATACAACCATGATGTCCCAGCCGGCCTTGTGCACCTGGATGACTTCCTCCTCCTTACGTGAATCAAACATCAAGAGCGGATGCAGATTGCCGTCACCGGCGTGAAAAACGTTGCCGACCGGACAGCCGTATTTGTCTGAGATCGCCTTGACTTTCTCGAGTGCTTCCGGAAGGCGTGTCCTCGGTACGCAGCCGTCATTAACCAGATAATTTGGCGACAGGTTGCATATTGCCCCGAACGCTCCGCGGCGCCCTTTCCAGAGGAGATTGCGCTCATCCTGGTTTTTGGCGATCCGCACTTCGCGGCAACCGGTATCCATGCAAATTTTTTCTATAATTTCGGCCTGTTCCTTAAGGCCTAAGATCATGCCTTCCACTTCTATGATCAAAACCGCAGCCGCATCTATCGGGTAGCCGCAGGAACCGCCCTTTTCAACCGCCTGAATAATGGTATTGTCCATCATTTCCAAGGTGTTCGGCACAATGCCGGTGCTGATTATCTCTCTAACCGTGTTGGCGGCATCAGGAATATTATCGTAGATGGCGAGCATGGTTATGACGGACTCGGTCATTGGCGTTACCCTGACGGTAATCTCAGTGACAATACCGACACACCCCTCACTGCCGACAACAAGGCCACGCAGATCGTAACCGGGCGGGTCAAGAGCGGGACCTCCGATCTGGACAATTTCCCCATCGGCCATGACCATCTGCATACCGAGGATATGGTTGGAGGTCACGCCGTATTTCAGGCAGCGGGGGCCGCCTGAATTTTCACCGACATTTCCGCCGATCGTGGAGACTTTCTGGCTGGCAGGATCGGGGGCGTAAAAAGCGCCGAGCGGTGCCAGCGCTTCCTGCAGTTCAAGATTGGTGACACCGGTCTGCACCACGGCATACCTGCTTTCCGGGTGGATCTCGAGAATCTGATCAAGCCGGGAAAGGCTGACAACCAGTCCCTTGCTGATAATCGTGCCTCCGGAGAGATTCGTGGCAAATCCACGGGCCACAGAAGGCACACCGGCTTCATGCGCCGCTTTGAGCACCCTGGAAACCTCTTCGGTGTTCGCCGGAAAGACGATCAGACCCGGCCGGCCGGTGACCAGCGAAGCGTCATATGAATAAAGCTCCAGGTTTGCTCCTGTCTTCGTTACATAGGAAGCACCGACTATCTCTTCCATCTTCCTTACAAAATTTTCTGTAATCATCTGGCTCCTCCAACAACTCTTGAACGTGGTTATTTCTTCATCCTGTTTCGTAAATTTTTCCCAGGCAACATTCTATTTTAAAAAATGGCTTTGTGCGGTGCAAATTACTGTTTTATCCATGAAACGGCTACAAAAGCGCCGGTATCTTTTTTATATTTGCTTCCCTGTTCCTCAATTTTTTGGGCCATCACAGGATCGTCATCTTTTTGAAAATGAATCGCAGTCTTGAAAATCGAGCCCTCTGGTGCAATACGGAGCAATTCGGCCGGCGAGCGAAAGTGCATTGATTGAAAAAGTTCGTGGCCGAGCTCTGCTTTCTTTTTTCTCCGCTCAGCCCAGGGACTGAGGCTGTTTAATGTGGAAAGGACTATTTTTGCCCCGCTTCGGGCAACGCGATTGAGTTCTTTTACGGTCTGTTGTGCATCGGCGACAAATTCGATCGCGGTCATCGAGTAAACTTTGTCAAAAGAATTGTCTGAGAAGGGCAATGAGGTCATATTGCCGGCAATTGCGGTAAACGGTTGTCCCGATAGTTTTTTTGCTGCCCGCTGCACCATTGGAAAGGATACATCCAAGCCCACGATGCACGCACCATGGTCAAGGGTATCTCGCGTGAACACACCTGTTCCGCAACCGGCATCAAGGATGCGTTCTTCTTTCCGGGGGTCGAGCATTTCCAGAAGCAGGTCGCTCTCGTATTTTTTCACAAGCGAACCGATCGGTGTGGTAAACCAGCTGTCGTAGCGCTCAGGCCACTGATCAAAAAGTTCCTTTCTGGTTTCCAGCTCACGCATCATTTTCAGCCCATGTGATACTGCAACAGCCGATCACGCCCATCCTGACCACAGAAGGTGCATGAGAAGCTCATCTCACTGTCAAGAGCTGCTGACCGAGTTAATTTTGCCGGTAAGCGTTGCATTCTTGTCTCTTCGGTCATCAACCTTCAACTCGATTAATACACGCTGAGCGCCCTCTTCTATCTGGGCATCCCGAATTTTGGTGACCAGATCGAATAATTCCTGAAGGTCGGGTACCTCGATGGCAGTCGACAGGCCGCCAACCTGATAAGTATAACCCGATTCTTCAATAATCTTGACGCCTTTTTTTACATGACGGCCGAGGCTGACGCCTTCACCTATCGGATACACAGACAATTGTGCAAGAATCATAATCTCTCCATAAGACAAAAGCGCAAAACGGGATTGCCGGCAGCCATCTGGTGCCGGTAATCCCGTTTCTGTCGTCAGATTACTTTGCTCTGTCTTCTACTGCTTTAATTTCTGCCATGGTTCTGAGAATCTGCATTGCATTCTCATACACAGGGGTATCAACCATTTTTCCAAGATAGGTTACCGCCGCAGTTCCTTTGGCAATACCTTCTTCCTCGAAAACTTTTTTCACGCCTTCCGCCCACTCGACACTTGCTGCAGACGGTGTGTAGATTTCATGAGACGGCACGATCTGGCCCGGATGGATGAGCATTCTTCCCTCGTAACCCATCTGCCGGCCTTCCAGGGTGCTCTTCTTGTATCCTTCCTCATCCTTGAAGGCAACAAACGGACAGTCAATCGCGACACAGCCTGCGGCTCGCGCGGCAACGGCAGTGTGGTAACGTGCATAGAGCTGCTCAACACCCTCAGAGGTGAGCTCAACCCTCATGTCCTTGGTGTAATCAACAGCACCAAAGATAAGGGAATTGACACGCGGGCTCGCTGTTGCCGCCTCGTAGGCGTTCATCACGCCTTTGGCGGTTTCGATCAGCAGCTGAATGGCAACACTGCCCACTTTCATGCCGCGACGCTGCTCAAGCTCTTCGAGTTTCCAGTCGAGTCTCTGGACGTTTGCAGCACTGCCGCATTTGGCAAGACAGACGCCGTCAAGTCCCGGATGAACAATCGCTTCAAGATCGTCGTTGGTCATCTCGGTTTCCCAGTTATTGATCCTGACGTACAGGTACGGTGCTGCCTGGCCTGCACGGTCTTTCTTCAGATATTCCTGAATCTTTTTGCGTCCGGTCTCTTTTTCCGCCGGCGGTACAGAGTCTTCCAGGTCAAGGGTGACAACATCTGCGTTAATTGTCGGGGCCTTGCCGACCATTTTCTCGTTGTTGCTCGGTACATAGAATACTGATCTCATTACAGCCATGATAAATCCTCCTGATTTAGTTAATTCCGATAAGTTCTTTAATCTTTGGTGCTATTTCTTCCGGACTGTCAACCACGTAGGCTCCAGCTTCTGTCAGGGCCTTCATCTTTCCCTGAGCCGTGCCACGCCCTTTCTCAACAATACTGCTGGCATGGGAAAATCTCATGCCTTCAGGTGCCCAGGCACCTGCAATAAAAACAACCAGCGGTTTGGTAAACTCTTTGTTGGCGACACATTCAGCTGCCTCTTCCTCCAGCGTCCCGCCAATTTCACCAAACACTGCCACTGCTTTAGTCTGCTCGTCCTGCTCAAAATTCTTCAGCACATCAGCCATGGTCAG
Organism: uncultured delta proteobacterium; assembly: GCA_963696725.1. Taxonomy (GTDB): domain Bacteria; phylum Desulfobacterota; class Desulfobulbia; order Desulfobulbales; family Desulfocapsaceae; genus MADRE3. Next base: position 113,613 of record CAVOLI010000005.1, on the reverse strand, counting down.
TCCAAGAACAGGCTCGGTACCGATATGCAGTGCGGTGCTGATTCCAAGACCGGCGACTTTCAGCGCCCAGGGAACAGTTCCTGACTGGCCGCCGCTCCGTGATATAACACCGATCGGTCCCGGCTCAAAAAGCATGCTCGCCCAGTCAACACTGCCGCCGAGCCAGCCCACGACAGCCTTGCCCGGGCTGATCATGCCGAGGCTTCCCGGCCCCAGGAGTTTGACATCATTTTTCCTGGCATAGGATACCATATCGATGACGTCATGAATTGGAATCCGTTCAACCGGAGAACAGACAAACTTGATTCCGGCGTCAATCGCTTCATAAACAGCACCTTTGAGTGCAGGGCCGGGAATGAAGGTAACGGATGCGTCAATCATCCCGTGATGTCTGATCGCCTCTTTAACCGTGTCATAGACGGGGATACCATGCACCTCGGTGCCGCCTTTCCCCGGTGTTACACCGGCGACCACCTTTGTTCCATAGTCCTGCATGTACTTGGTGCGAAGAGAACCTTCCCGCCCGGTCATGCCCTGGACAACTACCGTTGTATTTTCATCGAGTATTATAGACATATCATCCCCTATCAGTCTGTACCATGCTTTGCTCTATATTCCGCCAATCCCTTTATAGGGGCCTCAATCGTGATCGCTGAGTTTCCTCTGAACCAGCAGGCATATTCACAGGCAAGGCATTCAGTTCCCTTCCTGGCCAGTTCCTCTGCAGTCCCTTCGACAGCCGGTTTGCCATCCTTGAGAATGAGGATTCCTCTGCTGTAGGTTTTGCATGCTTCAACACAGGCATGAGTTTCGCAGCCTTCACATTTTTCTTCATCAATGATGATTTTTATCGTTCTTTCAGAAAATTCCATCTGTATCTCCCCTCTAGGCTGCCGCCTGATCTTTACGATACTCTTCCACCAAGCTCTTGACTCTGCCACCAATGAATTTGGCATCGTAAACATGCTCTCGGTCATATATCTCTACCCGGGCTCCCATATCGGCAAGACCTTGTTTCAAGATCTCCTGTGATTCTTTTTCCTTGTTGCCGCAGAGCAGCAGGACAACGGGAAATCCCGGCCGCTTCGGAAGCTCTTCTCTGAGCGCCTTCACAAGTCCATGGGCATGATGCCACTGTTCCTGGTTCGCCATCATGAAACCTGAAAGAAAATAGCCTTCGATACCGGGCTGAGACATGATCAGTTTGACGGTGCGATAGACTTTGGATGCCGTCGGGTTGCCGCTGGTATCGGCATAATCGGCGACCTTCAGGCCGACCTTGTTCAGGGCGTCCATTCCAAGCATTGCAGCTCCGCCGCCAATACCGTGATAGCCGACGTATCCACCTTTGGCGACTTCCGCAGGAGAGGCCATTTCGGCAATATAGCTTGTTCCCCTGAAGTCACTGGCCTCAAAGGACCAGCCGATCAGGTCTAGATCGGTGGGCTCTTTGAGAAATTCCCGGCCGATCTTGATATTAAACTCAGGATGCCTGAAGACCGCCTGGTCATCTGCCTCCATTCTGCAGTCAGCGGCATAGACTTTTCCGTCCTTGGTGAGCACGAGCGGATTGATCTCCAGCGCCCGGCAGTCTTTTGCCCTGAAGACATTGTAGAGCTTCAGCACGACATCTGCAAGCGGCCTGATTGCGGCGCCTTTTACTCCCATGGAAACAACCATGTCGAGCGTATCGTGCATCATCAGACCCTTGATCACATCAACATTGAGTGTTGCAATCCTGTCCTCGGGAACTGACTCGATATCCATTCCACCCTCGGGGCTGAACATCAATACAGGGCCTCTTACCTCCTGGGCGGAATTTATAATCAGTCCTGCATAGAATTCCTGGGCGATGGCGAGCTGCTCCTCAACAAGCACCTGCTTGACCAGCAGCCCTTTGATCTCCATCCCCAAAATCTGTTTTGCTGCCTCTTTCGCCTCTTCAGGCGTCGCCGCCAACTTGACACCGCCGGCTTTTCCTCGTCCACCTGCCAGCACTTGCGCCTTTACAACAACAGGCTTGGCGATTGTTCTGGCTACTTTCTCGGCTTCTTCAGGTGTACTGACCACAGCACCTTCAGGAACCGGGATGGCGGCTTGTTTGAAAAACTCTTTTCCGCGGTACTCTAAAAATTTTGCCATCTTTCCTCCGTCATCAATAATCTGTAATTAGAAGTCAGCACCCGTCATAACTGGCACCCACTGTGAAAAACGGGAAGGACAGGTGCTTTTTGTTTCAGACCAAACTATATCCTGGTAAGACCAGTTTAAAATGTCACGGAGATGGGTGTTTGTCAAGGAATTTCAAGCCGTTTTTTTCTTTTTTTCAATCAAGCATATGCACGCATCACTGAGCCCCAGGCGTCAGAAAGATCTTGACTGGAAATTAATTCATAAAAAAAACAGTTATAATTTCAGCACGCAGCGATCGTGTGAGATTGTCTAGTTTTTCGGACAACCGGGAAACCCAACCATAAATACGAGACTGTCCCAGGCGATGACCAGCGCCCAAAATAGTGCCACACATCATCCCACCGCTGTTTCATAAATAAATTTATAAGCTATATTATCGAATAGTTAAATTAATCTTTCAAAGATCACCACAGTCGTCTACAAGAAGTTTCAACCAGCAGCAGAGATGTTTCAGTAAGTATTTTTTTTCAAATGCATGATATATTTTTGAATTATTGTCCCAACCAAAACAAGGTTCGTCCTAATTATTGAAATAACACTATTTCTTTGCAGATAGTATTGAAATACTGCTCGCATTTCAGCAACAGTGGAACACTCAAATACTTCAAAAACAATTGACAGTTTGCAGTAAAAGTTATATTCAGAAGCACTCTGGTTTGACCAGACAAACAGGTTGCGTATTAAGCGTACCTTTTTACCCCTGTTTGCCTGATAGACCTGCTGACGCATAATGACGTCAGGGTTAAAAGTGTATTCACCGTTTATCAGGTAAAACGTTCTCTGAAGCTGTTTTGAAGTAACAGGTGTCAAGTTTTTTTAGCTGGGCGGGTGTCTGCATCAAGATCCCATCCAAAATTGTCCGGAGTTTCAACAAACAAACTGATCAATCGACCAGATGATCGAGTTGTTGAAAATCACCAATCCCTTAGTAAAGGAGTGAAATCATGCAGGAACAAGGACGAAAAAAAGACGAAGTAAAAGAAGAATCAAAAGGCAACGGTCGCCGCAAGTTTTTGAAGACTGCCGCAGCAGCCGGCGCCGCAGTAGCCGCGAGCTCTGCTGTCGGACCATTTATCAAGACCTCCAGTGCCGCAACGGTCTGGAAAGTGCAGTCAACATGGGATGCGGGAACGAGTGGATATACACTGTTCGAGAGCTGGTGTAACAGTTTCAAAGAGAAATCAGGCGGTGAGCTCGATATCAAACCGTTCCCGGCAAAATCAGTAGCAGCAGACAACAACGCCCTGTTTGAAGCGGTAAAGACCGGCGTTCTTCAGGGAATGAACGCCTTTACACTCTACTGGGCCGGGAAAATTCCCGCCTCGGTTTTCCTCTCATCATATCCTATGGGCCCGGATCAGCCGGCTCAGTGGGACATTATGTTTGACGCGCTCGGCATGAAAGAGCTGGCACGTAAAATTTATGCCCAGCATGGCCTGTTTTATGTCGGCCATGTCCATCATGATGCCAATATCATTCACTCCAAGAAGCCTGTTACCTCTTTAGCTGACTTCAAGGGTATGAAACTCCGTGTACCGGGCGGCATGGTTGCCGAGGTGTTCCAGTCATTTGGCGCCTCAACTGTCTCCCTGCCCGGCTCTGATATCTTCCCGGCACTTGAGAAAGGCACCATTGATGCCGCCGATTACGTAGGACCTGCAGTTAACTGGGACCTTGGTTTTGCCCAGGTTACAAAATACATCCTGTTTGGCCCTCCAGGCCTGATGTCAGTCTATCAACCGGTTGACCTTATGGAGATCACCTGTAACCTCGGTGCCTGGAAGAGACTCTCACCCGCACTGCAGTCCTTAGTGGAGGAGCAGGTAAAAGTTTTCTCCAGTGAACATTACCTGGGAATCCAGAAAGCCAATGTTACTGCACTGGCCAAGTTTAAAGAAGCCGGCTGTATTGTAAATCGTATGACCACAGAGGATGCGGCTCAGTTCAGAAAGAATGCCATTCCGATCTGGTTCGACTGGGCCAAGAAAAGTCCGGACGCTGCGGAAGTACTCAAGCTGCAGCTTGACTTCATGCTCAACGACCTGATGGGATATCTTACCCCTGAGGATATCAAGGGGCATACCCTGTAATCTGTCGATACGATAGTTACAGCATTTTCTGAAAAAACGGAGGTCTTTGGACCTCCGTTTTTTATACCTGATCATCGGAAGGGAGTTTTTCTACAATGAACGCAGAACAGATAGATTTTGGTTTTGTACTGCCCCACTGGTTTTATTGGGGCTGGCTGGCGCTGATGCCCATAGCCATGATAATGATGTGTTATTATCTGGAAAAAAGACAATTTGACAAAGACGGGACGTTGCCCGACAGCAGTGAACAGGCTGGTGCGGTGGAAATCTCTGCCAATCCATTTATACGAGCCCTCGACTGGATATCGGAGCACACCGGCCAGTTTGTCGCTTTCTGGACGATTACTGCCGTCGTTTTTTACGCTTTTGAGGTCATATGCCGTTATATCTTTAACAAACCCACCATATGGGTGCATGAATCATCCTTTCTGCTCTTCGGCATGCAGTACCTGCTCGCCGGGGCCTATGCCTATCTGCACGGTTCCCACGTTGCGGTCGATATCATTTACAACAAGTTTCCCAAGCGTGGCCAGCACGGTCTTGATATCTTCAGTTCCGTTTTTTCCTTTATTTTCTTTATCGTCCTGATGGGTACCTCCTACGGGTTCATGATGGACTCCATAGGCATGCGGGAGCGCACTATGGAAACCTGGCAGATCCAGTACTATCCGGTCAAGGCAATGATGCTTGTCGGCGGTATACTGATTACCCTTGCGGCCATATCAAAGCTGTATAAAGACATCAAACGTTTCAATCAACTTGGTAGGAGTGCGTAATCATGGATGCTGCAATTAAAACCGATACAGAAATAAGGCCGTATAAAAAAGGAGGCCTGTTCTGGAGTGTCGTTGTCTATGGCGCAACTCTTATCCTGGGCCTTGCCGTCCTGGTCGAAATGATCAACATTTTTTTCTATGACCCGTACGGAGACAAATATTTTCTCTTCAGGACGGCCGGCATCCTTGCCGGATACGATATATCCACCTTAACCTGGTACATGTTCGGCAGTCTCGTCGTCTTCCTGATGGCAGGACTCCCGCTGGCCTTTGTTACCGGCGGGCTCGGCTGTGTTTTTATCTATCTCGTCGGCGACCAGGCTATGCTCAACATCCTGCCGAGCCGCATCTTTCCGATGATGACAAACTCGGATCTCTCCGCCATCCCGCTGTTTATCTTTATGGCAGCCATGCTTGAACGGGCCGGCATCATCGAGGAGATGTTCTCGGTCGTTTATCGCTGGATGGGCGGGCTGCGCGGTGGGCTGGCGGCAGCAACCATTGTTGCCTCGACCATCCTCGCCGCCATGGTCGGCGTTATTGGTGCAGCGGTCGTCACCATGGGAATTCTGGCACTGCCGGCCATGCTCAACAGGAATTATGACGAGAAGATTGCCCTTGGATCTATCATGGCGGGCGGTACCCTGGGCATCCTGATTCCGCCGTCAATTCTGGCGATTCTCTATGCCGTTGTTGCCCAGCAGTCCGTCGGTGAACTCTACATGGGTTCATTCATTCCCGGGCTGATGCTTTCCGGCATGTACGTCACCTACGTTCTCGTCCGCTCCTATCTGAATCCCAGCTTGTGCCCGGCGCTGCCGAAAGAGGAGCTGATCAGCTGGTGGGAAAAAATCAAACTGCTCAAAGGGTTGATCGCTCCGCTCTTCCTGGTTTTCCTGGTACTGGGCCTGCTCTTCGGCGGTATCGCCACGCCGGTTGAGGCCGCCGGAATCGGTTCCTGCGGCTCGGTTATCGTCGCCATTATCCAGAGAAAATTCAGCCTGCTGGTCCTGAAGGAAGCGAGTCTTACAACCCTGCGGGCCTCGACGATGGTGCTCTGGATCATGTTCGGCGCCTCGGTGTTCGTCGGTTTTTATATTCTTCAGGGCGGACAGGCCTTTATCACCGACACCATGCTCGGCCTTGGCCTTGGACCCTACGGGATCCTCTTTTTGATGATGTTCCTGCTGGTTATTCTCGGCATGTTTCTTGACTGGGTCGGAATCCTGCTGCTGGCGGTACCGATCTTCGTACCGATTGTCAAGTCACTGACCTTCCCCGGGTTGTTCGGATTGCCCGGACCGGATCCAGCTGATGTCGCACTGTGGTTCGGCGTACTCTATATCATCAATATGCAGATGTCGTTTTTGAGCCCGCCGTTTGGCTATGCACTGTTCTATATCCGCGGTGTTACGCCGCCGCATATCAAGATGGCGACCATCTTCCAGGCAGCCATTGTGTTTCTGATCATGCAATGTATCGGCCTTGCGGTCTGTGTACTGTTCCCTTCAATCATTACCTTTTTCCCGAATATGATTTACGGGTAAACACCAATTGAAGCGGCCACTGTGCCTATCTAATGCTCATCGCCATTGAGATGACATTTACGAGCCCTGGTTGTATACTGCACCAGGGCTCTTCTTTTCTGTTTTTTGCGCATTCAAAATTAGTGCAAACCAATAATTAACCCGGTTAGAAAATGGAGCAAAGCGATGCGGATAATCCTTATCGGACAGGCGCCGTTTGGCGCGGAATCACTTCAGAAACTGATCATCCAGGGTGAAGAGATTGTCGGTGTTATCACCGTAGCGGATACACCGGGCCAGAAACACCCTAATCCATTGAAGCAGTGCGCAGAAGAGCACAATCTGCCGTTACTCCAGACACGGCTGCTGAAAAGCCCTGTCGCTGTTTCCTGGGTCAAGGAACACAACCCTGATCTCCTTGTTCTGGCCTTTGTCACCTCGTTTGTGCCCCAGGAAATGATCGCGCTTGCGCCATATGGAGGCATTAACTATCATCCCTCCCTGCTCCCCAAATACCGGGGCGGCTCCGCTATCAACTGGGCGATTATCAACGGCGAGACGGAAACCGGCGTGAGTATTCACTATATCGATGCAGGTGTCGACACGGGCCCCGTTCTGCTGCAGGAAAAAGTGACGATCGAACCGGACGACACGGTCAAGAGTGTTTACTTTGAAAAACTTTATCCAATGGGCATCAGGATGATTGGTGAAGCGGTGCAGGCGATAAAAAATGGCACGGCTCAGGCCGTTGACCAGGACGAGAGCCACGCTTCCTTCCAGCCGGTTATATCCCCGCAGGATACGGTTATCGATTGGCATAAGCCGACTGCTGTGCTCTACAATCTGGTCCGGGGAGCAAATCCGTCGCCGGGTGCCTCAGCGACCATTAACGAAACAGTATGCAGGCTGTTTGACACATCCAGGGGCACTGGCAGCGGCAGCCCCGGAACGGTTATTGATATTACCGATGGTGCCATCGAAATAGCCACAGGTGACGGCAGCCTATTGATCCACGTGCTGCAGCCGGCCGGCAGCGGCAAGATCCCGGCGCCAGAATTTGCTGAAAAGGTTCAACTCAAGGTCGGGGATCGTTTCTACTCATAAACATAACAGTTAACGCCAATTATAATGCTTACAACAATACTTATTTACGGCCTTCTCGGCGGCTTTGTTGGAATACTTGCCGGATTGCTTGGCGTCGGAGGCGGACTGGTAATCGTACCGATTCTGGTTATAGCCTTCAACCTTCAGCTAATCCCTCACGAAATAACCATGCATCTGGCTCTGGGCACCTCGCTGGCCAGTATCATCTTTACCTCGATTTCAAGTTTCATGGCACACCACAAACGCGGCGCCGTCGACTGGCAGACGGTGAGAAGAATCGTTATCGGGATATTGACCGGAACCTTCATCGGCTCATGCTTTGTTGCCATCCTTTCAACGAACATCCTCAAACTCTTTTTCGTCTGCTTCATCTACTTTGTCGCCTACCAGTTCCTTACCAACAAGAAACCGAAACCATCCAGGGAGCTTCCCGGTATTTTCGGCATGTTTCTGGCCGGAAACACCATTGGATTTATCTCAAGCCTCGTCGGCATCGGTGGCGGGGCGGTTTCGGTGCCCTACATGACCTGGTGCAATGTTGCTGTCCACCGCGCCATCGGCACATCTGCAGCCATCGGCCTGCCGATCGCCATTTCCGGAACGATCGGATTCGTGTTCAACGGCTGGAATAACGCCGTGCTTCCTGACTATTCAATCGGCTATGTCTATCTGCCGGCTCTTGTTGGGATTGCGGCAGTCAGTGTTTTGACGGCGCCGCTTGGAGTCAGGCTTGCGCACAGCCTGCCGGTTGGCAAGCTGAAAAAGATTTTCTCGCTGCTGCTCATTGTTGTCGGCACCAAAATGCTGCTGGACATTATTTAACTCACGAAAAAGGGCTGAACAGGTCACCTGTTCAGCCCTTACCTTCACCCAGATCCACCGGGATCTCAGACTGCAACCCGCTCCCTGCCATAGGCCATTGCCAGCAGTTTCAGCGGATGACAGGACTCACGCGCCGTGCCCTGGAAAATCTGCATGCCGCAGGCTCCGCAACCGGTTACGACCTGGTCGACGTCTGCACCATTAATTTCATCAAAGAGCCGCTCCCCGATCTTCATTGACAGGTCGTAATTATTTGCCTTCAATCCGTAGGTGCCGCCCATTCCGCAACATTTATCAGAAAACGGTTTAACGCTGACCCCCGGAATCAACTCCATGAGCTCAATCGGCTCGCGGGTCACCCCGACACTTTTGAGATGGCAGGGCGCATGATAGCCGACCGTCATGTCCAGCCGTTTAAAATCAGTCTTCAGGCGACCCTCTTTGTGGAGCAGCATCAGGTATTCGTGGATATCATAACAATGATCTGCGACCAGCCGCGCTTCATCCGTATCGACAATTCGCGGATATTCCATTTTTACCGCCAGCTCACAGCTCGGTTCACTGAAAATGATCGGCACTCCGCTGGAGGCGTATTGCGAAAGCAACTTGATATTGAACCTGATATCATCAATGATCTGGTGCTGGGCTCCAGCACTTATTCTGGCAATACCGCAGCACCTGAATTCCGGCATGATAACCTTAAAGCCGTTGTGCTCGAGCACATCAACAACGGTCAGGCCTTCACCTTCAGGATCATTGTAATTCGCGAAACAGCCGAGAAAAAACAGCACTTCCTGAGATGACTGCGGCTGTTTTCTGTCCTTCAGCAGTTTGCGCAGCGTCTGGTTGCGAAACTTGGGCAGGTGCCGCTTTGCCTCCATGCCGATAACTTTCTGCAGCCCCCAGCGAACCGGGGCAAGAGAGGTGGCAAAATTGGCCACCGGTGCCAACATGCTGCCCTGGCTGCACAGGGTCCTGGTATCGGTTAGTACCCGGTTGGTGAAGCTCTCCCCTTTCCTTTCCACATATTCATGCCTGCCGACGATTGCCAGCCACGGAACATCCACCCCGGAGGGACACTCTGTCAGACAGCGCTTGCAGTTGATACAGGAATCGACGATTTCCTTGAACTCCGGATCTTCGAGAATTGCCGGGTCAAGTTTTCCGGAAATAAGCTCCCGGTACAGGGTTATCTTCCCCCGCCCCTTTGTCCACTCTTCAAGCTTGCTGCTGGCGATGGGACAGTAGGATCGGCATTTTGCACAGCCGGAGCAATTCTCTATCTGTCCCTGCAGCATTTCACTGTCGAAGGGACTGTTGGTGCGGGCGATATGGAACTCCGGACCGTACTTGAGATCTCTTCCCAGAGAATTGTCCTCATCGGAGATAATCACTCCGGGATTCATTAAACCATCGGGATCAAAGAGCGCCTTGATCTCCCTCATGGCATGGTAGAGATGCGGGTACTGCCGTTCTATGTAGTGGGTGCGCAGCCGACCGTCGGCGTGTTCTCCGCTGACCGTGCCCTTCAGGTCAAGAACCAGGTCGCAGACCGCCTCTGACAGGTTCAGCATCTTGTTGACATCTTCCTGCTCGCGCAGGTCCAATATTGCCATCGTATGCAGATTGCCGTCTCCTGCATGCCCATAGATAGCAGCCTTAACATCAAATTTTTCAAACAGGGCACGAAGGCCGCTGATATATTGAGGCAGTCTGCTGACATGGACAGCTGCATCCTCGATAAACGCTATCGGCCGCTTGGGCCCCTTCATACGGTTGAGAATCGGCCCGGATATACCCCGAACCTTGGTAAAGGTTTTCATGTCTTCAGCATTTCGTGCCTGCAGGACATCAACGGCAAGCTGTTTGTCGCCCATCAACCGTTTTCGGACCCGTGCAAACTTGTCGATAAGCTCCTGGTCACTGTCCTCCTGGAACTCGATAAAGAGTGAAGCCTCGGTGTTTTCAGGAAAATATTCAGCAAGCTCAGGACGCTGCTCACGGGCAAGATCGAGAATGTGTTTTTCCATAATTTCGATCATCGATGGCTTCTCTTCAAGTATTTCCTGGGTCGCCTCGCCGACTTTCCCGAGATCGTCGAGGTAGACAAAGCCGCTGAGGACCTTGGGAGGAATCGAGGACAACTGCAGCTTCGCCTCCGATACGAGGGCAAGCGTGCCCTCTGAGCCGACAAGCAGCGGTGTCAGATCAATCGAGCCTCCCTCCAGCAGATCCCAGACATGATACCCGCAGGAATTTTTACTGGTGAAAGGGCGTTCTTCTTCAAGATAATCTTCATACTTTTGCAGGATTGCCGGAATCTCCCGGTACAGTGCACCACCGAGATTACCGTTTTCTTCGGCGCCCTGAGATTGTCGCATGGAGCCGGTGGTGACGATTTCTCCATTTGTCAAAACCAACTCCAGACCCTGAACATGGGCTCTCGTCGTGCCGTATTTGACCGCGTGGGGGCCACTTGAATTGTTGGCGATCATGCCGCCCAGCGTGGCCGAGTCAATCGTCGAAGGATCTATTGGAAAATAAAGATTATGGGGCTTGAGCAGTTTATTGAGATCTGCCAGGACAATACCCGGTTGCACAATTACCCATTTCTCTTCGACATTGAGCTCAATCATCTTGTTCAGGTATTTACTGAAATCGATCAGGATCCCACGGCCAAGCTCATTTCCGGCCCGACTTGTTCCGCCGCCGCGAGGGGTTATCGATATCCTATGCTCGCCGGCAAATTTGATCGTGGTTACCAGATCCTGCCTGGATTTGGCCTGGACGATTGCCTGCGGTTTTATCCGGAACAGTGACGCGCCGCTGCTATATAAGGAACGGCTTAATTCACTGTGGAGAACGTCTCCTTCGATTCGGCGCTGCAATGAATCAAAAAGTTTATCGGTATCCTGCATAACAACCTCTATTGCTTGTAATATATAGTATCTGACACATATGCCCGCGCCCGCAGCTCTCTGGGGCCCGGTTAAAAAACAACTGCCATGATTACATGGTAATCATGGCAGCACCATTCAGATACAATAAAGAGTATCACTTATCCACAAAAGTAACCTGCCAACGCCACCTGGATCAGACAGCCGCCACCTCTGCCAGATACTTCATCGCTTCGGCAACACCACCTTTCTTATGTTTGACATTCGCCAGCTCCAGGCCCATTTCAACACCGGCAAGGGTGCCGATAAGGGTTAAATCATTGAGATCACCGAGGTGCCCGATACGAAAGACCTTGTCGGCAACTTTTCCAAGTCCATTGCCAAGCGACATGTCGAAGGCATCAAGAATCACCTTCCTGAGCTTGTCGGCTCCACTGTTCCCAGGCATCATCACAGCGGTAAGTACACTGCTGTACTCTTCGGGATTTTCACAGAGGATTTCCAGCCCCCAGGCTCTTACTGCGCGCCGGGTCGCCTCTGCAAAGCGGTCGTGACGTGCAAAAACATTTTCCAGCCCTTCCTCCTCAAGCATCTTGATTGATTCCCGAAGACCAAACAGAAGGTTGGTGCACGGAGTGGAAGGATAGAAAAAATTCTCATTTGCCTTCAACATGTCATTCCAATCCCAGAAATGGCGTTTAAACCCGTTTTTTGCTGATGCTTTCAGGGCTTTCTCGCTTATCGCGTTGAACCCCAGGCCGGGAGGGAGCATTAAGCCCTTCTGGGAGCAGCCGATCGTAACATCGACCTTCCACTCCTCGTGGCGGTAATCGATTGAGCCAAGCGATGAAATCGTGTCAACCATGAAGAGTGCCGGATGTCCGGCACGATCGATAGCCTGGCGGATCTCGGCGATCCTGCTGGCGACACCGGTGGATGTTTCGTTGTGCACGACGTTGACCGATTTGATCTTATGCTCCTTGTCAGCACGCAGTTTTTCCTCGACAACGGCAGGGTCGACACCATGACGCCAGTTCGTCGGCACAAAGTCGACCTCCAGACCGAATTTCTTGGCCATATTGTACCATAGCGTGGCAAAATGCCCGGTCTCAAACATCAGCACCGTATCGCCGGGATTGAGGGTATTCAGCAATGATGCTTCCCAGGCTCCGGTTCCCGAAGTCGGAAAGATTATCACCGGTCCTGAGGTCTTGAAAATCCTTCTCGAACCAATGAGCACCTCTTCAGACAGTGCTCTGAATTGTGGCCCGCGATGATCAATTGTCGGGTGTCCGATGGCATGAAGTATTCTGTCAGGAACATTGCTCGGTCCTGGAATTTGCAAAAAATGTCGTCCGCTCGTGTAAGTCATCGTTCATTACTCCTTTTTCTGTATATTGTTTGTATTGACACAATCTAGATTTTTATTTTCAATGGTTGCTCCACAACAACCTTATCAGGTTCTGTAATTTTTCCATTAACAGCCGAACAGGCTACGGTCAGTGGCGAGGCCAGATAGATTTTGGCACCGCTGGCACCAATCCGGCCTGGATTGCTGCGAATCGTCGTGGTAATCGCAATATCACTGTCGCATAGAACACCGAAATGTCTCCCGGGACAGGGGCCGCACCCCGGCGGCATAATCACCGCACCGGCATTTCTCAAGATCGATGAAATCTTCAATTTATCCATCGATTCCATAACGTTTCTCGATCCCGGCGTTATGATAAAGGTGACATCGGGATGCACTTCCTTTTTTGCCAGGACCTCAGCAATCACCTGCATGTCGTCCAGCCTGCCTGATGAACATCCACCGGCAATTGCCACGGTTATTTTTTCTTCCTGCAACGCTGCTGCTCTGCAGAAGGCGGGACGATCTCCGGGCACGGCCGCCATCGGAGGTATTATTTTTGAATCTATGAGGATATCCGGTCTGTATTCTTCACCCTGTGGAAGGACCAGGGCGGTGGCAACTCCTGCTTCAGGTAAAAAATTGCAGATGGACATTTTTTCACTTATGGTCAGTTTCTCAATAAGAGAGCCGGTGAGAAGCACAGCCTTGTTCCTGATTTCATCGCCGTAACAGCTCATCAGGTACATGCCGATGTCCCGAGCCAGCACTGCTGGAGCCGGCTCACCTGCAAGGGCAATGATCACCTGGTCCGGCACTACGATCGAATGATATCCGCTGCATATGGTGCTGACGAATTCTTTCGGAGAAACAGAGAAGGCAATGCCGCTGAAAGCGCCGGCGGTTGCAACATGGCCGTCAGCACCGACAACAATCATACCTGGCCAGAGAGACTCTTCCTCAACGACCACCTGGTGAAGGACTCCTTCACCGTTTTTATAGAGATGGATATTGTGTTGCCGTGCGAATTCTGATATCTCGCGTTGAAACTCGCGATCCTTGATCGTCGGAGCCGGAAAACAGTGATCCAGGGTAAGAAGGATCCTGCACCGGCTGTTTATCTCACATCTGTTTGTTTTAAATATTTCTAATATTTCCGGACCACTGCCGTCATGTGCAAGAGCCAGGTCAACGCTCAGGCGAATGTCCTGACCTGGTGCCACCACCTCCTGCAGAGAAGCTTTGGCAAGCTGCCGGTAGAAAAAGCCACTCATTCGTCACCTCGAAGTTGGACGCAGATTAGCGGCTGACGTGTTATGTTTTTTCCCATTCGTTTTCGCTATTCGTCTGGTTACGGTCTCAGCAATACCTTTATCGCCGCGGGGTCTTCGTTGGCCGTCTCCATGGCTTTGCCAATCTCGGCCAGAGGATATGTATGGGTGATCAGCGGCGCGATGTCTACCTGACCAAGCAACACCGGCTTAAGAGCCTTCGGGACCCAGATATGCCGCTGCAGTACGCCATGATGAACCAGTCCCGTATTGACGATTTCCAGCGAATTGTTATGCCAGCGCGAAATATTCAGGTTGATGTTCCGGGTGATCCAGCTGTAAAAGACCAGGACTCCGTTATGTTTGACAGCGTCATTGCATAACTGGACCGCCTCACCGGTTCCGGCAACCTCAACAACAACATCCGCACCCTCGCCGCCTGTCAAGTCGAGTATGGCCTCCAGGGGATCAGTTTCGGAGCTGTTGACCGCATGGTCCAACCCAAGGCTTTTTGCCAGTTCAAGTTTGCCGGCAACGACATCTACTCCAATAACTTGATGGGCACCCTTTTTCCGAGCCACCTGGGCGATTACCTGGCCGGCAAAACCCATGCCGATAACCGCGACCGTGTCTCCAAGCTGCACCTTCGAGCACAAACCGGAAAAGACTGCACAGCCGATTGGCTCGCCAAGCGAAACCAGATCAAGATCAAGTCCATCAGGAGCTGGTTCAAGGTCTTTTTCGCCGGCCTTGAAATAATCGGAGTAGGTTTCAACCCAGGCAAAGGCGATCACGTTATCACCGGCCTTATACTTGCGAATGTTTCGGCCAACCTCAACAACGGTTCCTCCTGCTTCATGCCCAAAATAATACGGGTAACCAAATACATTTCTCATTTCGGTGTTCAGCCCGCCGGAAGGGGGGATTATGCCGTTGAACAGATTCTTGTCCTGACCACATATTCCAGTGGCGTGGGTCTTGACCAGTATCTCATCATCAGTGAGCTGTAGTTCCCGTTCACGCACTTCAATTTTTCTGACTCCCGTCAGGCACGCACTTTTTACGATCATTGATTTAGATTCTCTGTGTCTGGTATTAATCCGGGTAACTCACACCGGTATCTTATTGCTTGGTCTCAGCAGGAGGCGTCCCTTCTGGTCTGGTCATCTCACCTGCCAGAATATTGGGTTTTTTGCGGAACCTGCTGTAGAGCGTGTAGAGAAGGGTTAAAATAGCTAGCGCCAGAATCGTGCCGCCAATTGGTCGGGCGACAAAAGTAAACAAATTGTAGTCCTCCATACGCATTCCCCGTCTAAATGATTCTTCAGCGAGGCCGCCAAGAACCAGAGCAATGATCAGCGGGGCTACCGAGAAGGAGAATTTTTTCATCACGTAGCCAATCAGCCCGAAGGTAAACATGATCCAGACATCAGACATTGAGTTGCTGATACCAAACGCGCCGACGGTAGCAAAAACAAAAATGCACGGACCGAGGATCGAGTAGCGGAGCTTCCTGAAATTGGAGAAAAGCTTAGCCACTAAAATTCCTGAGAAGAGCATGAAGACGTTGGCGACGTACATTGCCAGAAAAATCGAGTACATCAGATCCGGCTGATTGAGGAACAGCATCGGTCCAGGCTGCAGACCGTGAACCATGAAGCCGCCAATGATCACCGCTGTCGTGGCGCTGCCGGGAATACCGAGGGTCAGCAGCGGTACCATGGCGCCACCTGTGGCAGCGTTGTTGGCGGTCTCCGGGCCGGCGATACCTTCAGGCACGCCGGTGCCGAATTTTTCCGGGTGCTTCGACCAGCGGACCGCTTCCGAATAACCGATAAAGGAAGCCGTTGTCGCACCGACGCCGGGCAGAATACCGATAAACGTGCCGAGCACCGCAGAGCGTATAATTGTCCAGCGAAGCTTCAGCAATTCGAGCAGTGAGGGGAGCTTGGTGGAGACCTTGACATCTCCCTCTCCACCGAATGAGGTGCCGCTCTCGGCAGTAAGCAGGATCTCGCCAATGGCAAAGGCCCCAATCAGGGCGACGATAAAGTTAACGCCGCCGATCAGGCCGCTCCAGCCGAAGGTGAAACGCTCAACACCGGCCATCGGATCAATACCGACGGTAGCGATCAGCAGACCAATTAAGCCAACCAGAAAGGCTTTGGACATCTGCTTTCCACCCAGCGTGGCGATCAGGGTCAGGGCGGCAAAGGCAAGAGCGAAATATTCCGGATCTGAGAAGGTCAAAGCCACCTTGGCGAGAAACGGGGAGATCAGGTTCATCACCAGAACACTGAACAGGCCGCCTATGGTGCTGCACATAATAGCTATACCGAGCGCCCTGCCGGCCTGCCCGGACTTGGCCATCGGATAACCGTCAAAACCGGTTACCGAAGCCTCCGGTGAGCCGGGGACATTGAACAGAATAGCAGAGATCGAGCCGCCGAACGTACCCCCGCAATAGACCGCCGTAAGAAGCAGCAAGCCGGTAGTTGCATCCATCGCAAAGGTGAACGGGATGAGCAGGGCGGTACCCATCGTCGAATTAAGACCGGGAATAGCTCCCAGCATGACGCCCATCATAACTCCGCCAAAAATAAACAGCAGGGGCATCGGCGAAAAAACGTTGTGAAATGCTACTAACCAGATTTCCATAATTCAGGCTCCCTTGCCGATCAATACAATAAATGGCTGATATCGAGGAATATCCCCACTCCTCTCGGCAGGGGAACATACATGGCCTTGGTAAAAAGCAGGACGATGCCCAGGGTCAGTGCAAAAGGCAGGGTAAATATCCAGACCTTCTGCCGTTCACCGAGCAGGTACATAAAGGCGATCATCTGCAACGGCGTCAAAAGCAGGAAGCCGACATACGGCAACAGGGTCAGATAACTGGCGATCAGGCCAGCAGCCAAGAAAAACCTGACATTGGCCATGGTAAAATGGAAGGGTTTCACACCGGGAACAGTCCCTTTCAACACACCTCTGACCGAGAAGAAAGCCACTGCGACACTCAACACCATCAGCATAACAAGGATAGACTTGGGCCAGTAGGCCGGTCCGAGCTGACCGTAGACATCGCCTGAATCTATTTTTTTAATTTCGAAAAAAAGGAACACTGAGCCGACGAAGACAATCATACTGATGACAACATCCGCTTTCAATAACGCTTTCAACACAAACCTCTCCTTGACATTACTACCTTTTTTTTTGCGCACCACTAGTGCAGCATCTGTTCAACCGGAAGAGAACGTACCTTTGCTCACAACCTGCACCTGCCGTGAGATCCGTGGCAGGTGCAGTCGTGAGATTCAGGTCTATTTACTCATGAACCGTTATTTTACATATCCCAGTGTAGTCAGGATATCCTTGTAAGCTACGTATTCTTCATCCCAGAATTTGCCGAATTCAGCCGGATCTTTCCAACCCGGGCGCTGATCGAGCAGTGCGGTAGCCTGGTATTCGCTGAACACGGGACTCTCGTAGGCTTTCTTCAGTTCTGCGGCAAGATAGTCTATGATCGGCTGTGGTGTACCTTTCTTGACGGCCAGACCGCGCCAGCGGCCACTGGTGATATTGATCCCAAGCTCAACGGAAGTCGGAACATCAGGGAATTTATCCAAGCGCTTGTCGTTGAAGACAATGATCGGCTTCAGCTTTCCTGCCTCGATCAGCGGAAGGACAACACCCGGCTCTTCGTGCAGCACGTCAAGGTGCCCGCCGAGAACGGCGGCATGGGTCTGCGGGGCCTTGTCATAGGGCACGTACTTGATATCGATTCCCGCGGCATTTGCAAAACGCATGATGATGATTTCGTCCGGACTGGTCGGGGTGGTTCCGGTGAACTGTACTTTGCCGGGGTTCGCTTTGGCATAGGCGATCAACTCCTCAACCGTCTGAAAATTCTTGTTGTCCGGATTTATGTAGAATATGCTCATATCCTGCTGTACCTGGACGAGCGGGACAAATTCCTCACTGAAGTTTTCTCGACCGAGAACGGTATTGATCAGCTGCTCGGGGCTGAAATTGTAGATTGTATAGCCGTCAGCCGGTTGCCCTAAAACGTATTTTGAGGCCTTCACACCAGCGCCGCCGGTCATGTTGGTCACATTAAGTGTTGTACCGAGGATTTCTGCAGCGGGTGTCATCAGGGTACGCACAAAGATGTCACTGCCGCCGCCGGCGCCGTATTGTACGACGACCTCGATAGGACGTTCCGGGTATCCGTCAGGCCCGGCACCTGCCTGCACAGAAAATGCAGTCAGAGTAGATATTAAGAGTACCAGTAATGCGTGAATACAGGGCTTCCTGTTAAACATGTTTACACCTCTCTTTTATTTTTTACATTTACCAACGAAGTGCTCCACAAGCACTCTGCGAGCGAGCTCAATACATTTTTTGTCTAGATGACTACGGTCTTATTCTTCACCTCCTTGTTTTATGGTTATGATCCGGTGTTATCTGTCTGATCATCCGAAAATCATAACTGATGTTGAAACATCCGAGTCCAGTGTTCTCTTTTTAAGCAACAATAAGGAGAAATTTTCTGGAAGCTCTTTATTCATTCATAAATCATTATGTTCGACATCTGATACCAACGATAGGCACGGATAATACACACTGCAAATGACGGACCACATGGGCCGACGTTTCCCTGGTAATATGATTTTCGATTTTTTCCTTTTATCTCACTGATAAAGCGTGCTTTTCCGCCTGTCCAGATGATTCGATTCGAACAGGAAGCATGAAAGGCGGAATGAGCGTTGCATATTTGAAACGTTGGTCACCCGTGACGTTTCAAATATGCAACGGTTCTCTTCCGTAGTGAAACAGTCCTGGCTCACTGGAGTTTTCTCCACAGGGTGGTTCTGCTGATTCCCAGCCGACTCGCGGCTCTGGTCTTGCTGCCGCTGCATTCCTCCAGTACTTTCAGGATCAACTGTTTTTCATAGGTTGCCTTCTCTTTGCCAAGTACCTGATTCCTGACACCGCTGCGAGAATCGGTGGTGGCGGTACCCGACTCAGACCGATTGTCAAGCGGTTGTGCTTTGGATTCGCCACTGTGTGCATGGGCAGGAACATGCTCCGGTATCTGCAGGGCCTGCCTCACCTCATGCGCTCCAATGAGTCCGCCCGCGGTCATCACGGACAAACGTTCCATAACATTTCGAAGCTGCCTGATATTGCCCGGCCAGTCATAATCAAGCAGAAGTTGAGCTGACTCACTTGAGAAAACCCCATAGGACTTACCCTGCGTATCATAAAATTCCCGCAGAAATTTGTCTGCAATAATCAGGACATCGCCCTCCCGCTCTTTCAAGGTGGGAACAGAAAGTGACAGGACATTCAATCGATAATAGAGATCTTCACGGAACAATTGTCTTGAAACGAGATCTCTCAAGTCCCGGTGAGTTGCCGCGACCAAGCGAACATTGACCGGCAGGATTCGGCTGTCCCCAAGGCGCATTATCTCTCTTTGCTCAATGACCCGCAAGAATCGCGCCTGCAGCACCAGCGACATTTCCCCTACCTCATCGAGCAGCAGCGTTCCGCCATGGGCCATTTCAAACACCCCGGCTTTTCCTCCCTTCCGGGCACCGGTGAAGGCGCCCTCCACATAGCCGAACAGTTCGCTCTCCAGGATACTCTCTGGCAATGCGGCACAGCTTATAGCCACAAACGGTTCGTTTTTCCGCCTGCTGGCGTTGTGAATTGCCTGGGCAAATATTTCCTTGCCGGTTCCGGTCCGGCCGTAGATCATTACCGTTGAATCGATGGCGGCATATTCCTTTGCCAGCGCCACCGTACTTTGCAAGGTGCCGCTTTTCCCGAGAATGTCCACAAAAGTGTGCCGTGCCGTAAGCCCCTTGTCGGAGAGCTTTCGCCTCACCTTGCTCTCTATCTTCTGCAGGACATCAAGTTTCTGGAAGGTGGTAACAACACCCTCTATCTGATTATCGACAATGATGGGGACCCGGTTTCCTGCCACCTTGACATTCCCGATTTCAAATACGGCACCAAGTTCAGGCCTGCCGGATTTCAGGAGATGGTGACACCCGGCATCCGGAATTACCTCAGTGACATTCCGGTTAATGGCATTTTCTGCGGTCCAGCCGGACAGTTCTTCCGCGACTTTGTTGAAGATGATGATTTTACCCTGCTTATCCAGGGCAATGATGCCGTCGTAGGTAAAATTGAGCATCGCCTTGAGCTGTTCTGCTTTTCTTTTTTCCTGTTTCCTGACCTTGTTGACTCTTCTCGCCTCGAGAATACTCATTCTCACCGCTTCATAATCTGTGGTGATGATCACCGCCTCCATCTCTTTGGCTCGGGCCTCTCGAGCCATGGCAATCTTGCCGATAACGACATCAACCCCGCATGCTTTGAGGTGATCGATACCCTTCACGACATCATCAAGCTCATTTTCACAGGTATACTTCACCAGCCGGTCGTCGATTATCTTTTCCAGGCTGGACAGGCCCATTATAACGTCTTCAACATCAACGATACCCACCTTGTTTCCGAGTTTTTTAGCATCGTTGTAGGCCCTGAGGATTTCATAACCGCCAATTCCGATATCGATCACCGGAAGCTCGATACCGGACTGTTTTATTTTTGAAGCGGTCAATCCACGGCTGACAATTACCTGATATCCCTGTCGTTCTGCCTGGCGGGCAAGGGTCACCGCCTCGTCCATCCGGGTAACCTTGATATCCACATCGTCTTCCTTGCCAACCACCTTCAAGGCAATTTCAGCAAGTTCCAGATATGGAGAGATGAAGAGAATTTCACCCATCGATTTTCCTCAAGCTGCTGTCAGTACCATTATCATGTATCTCTCCAGACTCGCTAACACTGTAGCTTCGACCGTACCAATACCGCCTCCTGTTCCAGCGACACGACAATTCGGCTGACTTAGCTGTTGCCCTGTTCCTGAACCAGGGCCTGCTTTAAAATCCTGACCACGTGGTGTGCCTTTCTTTGCGTACCATGCTCGATCTGGTGTCGGCATGACACGCCGTCTGCAATGATCAGCGTATCTTCAGCAGCCTTGCGGACCGCTGGAAAAATTGACAGTTCCCCCATCTGCATCGAAGTATCATAGGTTTCAGATCCATAACCAAACACCCCTGCCATGCCGCAGCAGCTTGAGTCAACGATCTCCACATCGAGATCCGGGATCAGTCCTAGAACTGTCTCGACTGAACCGACGACATTGAATGCCTTCTGGTGGCAATGCCCGTGAACAAGGGCTTTTTGTGCAACCGGCTTGAATTTGAGGTGCAGTTTATGCCCGACGCAGAACTCTTCAAAGAGCATTGCCTGCTGCGCAACAACCGCACTCTTCTCCCCGGGAATCAGAGATGGTATTTCATCCCTGAGACAGAGCAGGCAACTGGGCTCAAGACCGACGATGGGAACACCCCTTCTGGCAAACGGATAATAGGTTTCAACCAGCCTGCCCGCCTCTTTTCGGGCCTGTTCTATCTTCCCCGCTGTCAGATATGTCCGTCCGCAGCACAGCGGCCTGCTGCCGCCGGAAACCGGACGGGGCGTCAGCACACGAAATCCCGCCGCAATCATGATGTCCCGGGCATCATGCAGATTTTCACTTTCAAAATAGGTGTTAAAGGTATCGCCGAACAGGATCACCTCGACTCCATCGACGGGTCCCTCCTGCTCTTCCGGACGATAGATGTCACTGCGCCATACCGGCAGAGGTCTCCGGGAGGTGAATCCGTCAATTTTCTCCGACATCCTGGCGATCAGCGGAACTCTATTCCGAAGATTGGCCAGCCAGGGCACGCGGCAGAGGATGGGGGCATAGAGCGGCATCCAGGCAAGCAAATGATCGTGAAGTGAAAATCCCTTCGTCTTCTTCCGGGCGGCGGTAACCTCAATTTTCATCTTTGCCATGTCCACGCCGGTGGGACACTCACGCCTGCAGGCCTTGCACGAAACACAGAGTTTCAGCGTCTCGGCCATCTCATCAGAGCTCAGCGCCCCCGGACCGAGCTGTCCTGAAATAGCCAGCCTGAGGGTGTTGGCCCTGCCGCGTGTCGAGTCCTTTTCATTGCGGGTTACTCGATACGAGGGGCACATCGCCCCTTCGAGCATTTTCCTGCAGGCGCCGTTGTTATTGCACATTTCAACAGCACCCTGAAAGCCGCTGCCATTACCCGGCCATTTGGACCAGTCAAAAACCGTCTCCATCCTCTCGGCATGATAATCAGGGCCATACCTGAACAACCTGCGATCATCCATTTTAGGGGGATTGACGATTTTACCGGGATTGAGCAGGCACGTAGGATCGAAGAGATGCTTTACCTCCTGGAAATTTTCAACCATCCGGGTGCCGAACATCCTCTCGTGAAACTCAGACCTGACAATGCCATCGCCATGCTCACCAGAGTGGGACCCCTTGTATTCCTGCACCATTTCAAGTGTTTCCTCAACGATGGCGCGCATGATCCTGACATCCTGGTCCTGTTTCAGGTTGAGGACGGGACGAACATGGAGGCAACCGACCGAGGCGTGGGCATACCAGGTTCCGGTCGTGTTGTGTTTGCTGAAGATGTCAGTAAGACGGGCGGTATAGTCAGCCAGATCCTCGAGCTCAACGGCACAGTCTTCAACGAAAGAGACTGGTTTTCTTGCCTCTTTCATGGACATCATGATATTGAGGCCGGATTTGCGGACCTCCAGAATCGATTTCTGGAAGGCCGGGTCGATTGCCTCGATGACGCAACCGACATGGGCGCCGTTCTCAAGCCATGAGTATCCCAGATCCGCCATCAGCTCCGAGAGCCGCGACAATCGGTCCAGATTTTCCCGTTGATCATCCTCGGCAAATTCCACCAGAAGCAGCGCCTCCGGGGTATTACGCACAAATCTTTCGACAATCGGCCGATAGATCGGGATATCCCGTGACAGCTCAATCATCGTTCGGTCAATCAGTTCAACCGCCGTCGGCTGCAGTTTAACGAGGTGCTGGGCCGAATCCATCGCCGCATAGAACGTGGGAAAATGACAGATGCCAAGAACCCGGTTCTGCGGGAGCCGGGCCAGCTGTAATTCAACCTGGTGAAAACAGCCGAGCGTCCCCTCCGAGCCGACGAGAAGATGCGAGAGATTTATCGGCCGGGCGCCGGGCACGAGTGCATCGAGATTGTACCCCCCGACCCTTCGCAGGAGGCGCGGAAATCGTCCGGCGATTTCTTCAGCCTCCCGCTTCCCGAGAGCTATCAGGCTGTCAACGAGCGGGCCTGTTTTTTGCGGTTCTCCGGATTTCCCGTCCAAGGCAGAAAATGTCATGTCCGAGCCGTCAGCCAGAAGTGCATCAATTGAAATGACATTATCCCGCATCATGCCGTATTTGATTGAGCGGCTTCCCGCTGAATTATTCCCGGCCATTCCCCCGATCGTCGCCCGTGAGGAGGTAGAAACATCGACAGGGAACCACAACCCGTCCTTCCTCAGGCGGGCGTTGAGCTCATCAAGGACAATACCTGGCTCCACCGTGCAGCACCCTGTTTCTACATCGAGATCTATTACCCGGTTCAGGTACTTTGAGTAATCGATTACCAGCGCCTCATTAACGGTCTGGCCGCATTGTGATGAACCGCCGCCGCGGGACAGGACCGGTACTCCGAGCGAACGGCAATGCTCAAGCGCCGCCCTGACATCGTTCAAGGAGCGCGGAACAAGAACTCCTGCGGGGAAAACCTGATAATGAGAGGCATCCGTTGCGTAACGACCTCGCGAGAACCGGTCAAAATAGAGTTCTCCCGCTATATCAGCGAGCAGCCTGCGCTCAAGTTCCTTCAGTATTTCGGCCATTTCCTGCTCCCCAGCACGTTCAATAGTTTTCTTGTCAATCCTTATGAAGCTCCTCTGAACGATCCGTCGCCGGAACCGGGGTCGGTGCTATTTTACAGAGATCCCCGTACAACTCCCCAGTCATCGGGATAGTAACGGCATTGAGTGAATCTTCCAGCTGCGCCACATTCCGTGCTCCGATAATCGGCGCGGTAATACCGGGATGCGCTGCAACCCAGGCCACCGCAAGGCTGACCGGATTATAACCGTTGTCCCGGGCATAGGTAACAAATTCGAGCGCAGCATCGAGCATCCACTCGTCACCGTAGCGTTTTTTGTACATAGTATTTCTGCCCAGCCGGTTGGACGATTCCTCAATGTTTTTTCCATATTTACCAGTCAACAGTCCGCCGCCAAGCGGGTTGTAGCTGATAACCGCGATATTATCATGCTCGGCATAGGGCAGGATTTCCACCTCCGCCTGCCGTTTTACGAGGTTGTACATGGGCTGGACACACTTCAGGGACGGCCAGTCATGCTGCGCCGACAGCCCCTGCGCCTTTGCAATCTGCCAGGCGGCAAAGTTGCTCGCCCCGATGTAGCGTACCTTGCCCTGGGTTACCAGGTCGTCCAGCGCTGACAGTGTCTCCTCGAGCGGCGTATGAGGATCAAACCGGTGCAGCAGGTAGATATCGATATAGGATGTCCTCAACCGTTTCAGGCTTGCCTCGGCGGCAGCGAAGATATGCCTTCGCGAGCAGCCCTGGCTGTTGATATCATCCCCCATCTGACCCCAGACCTTGGTTGTAATGACCAGATCATCGCGGCAACCTTGGCTGAGTTCACCCAGTATTTCCTCGGCTCTTCCTTCGCTGTAGACATTCGCGCAGTCAAAAAAGTTAATTCCCGCGTCCCGGCAGCGTTTAAACATTGCTGCGGATTCGTCTTTATCGGCCTCGTCGCCGAAGGTCATGGTTCCCATGCACAAACGTGAAACCTGGACACCGGTGTTTCCCAAAAATGTGTATTCCATGTTCTTTACCCCTCCTGGTATCTGTCTCGCTGCTCCGGCGGCAGGACCGACGGCGTCCGGCCGCTGCCTGTATAAGACTGTTCCTGGGTTTTTAATCTCTCTGCTGACGGTGTGTATGCGGTATCCGCTTCAGCTTCATATATGTGAGCCCGCATCACCTGTTCGCATAGTACGGGATCTTTCAAATCCAATGCCATCAGAATTTTCTTATGACCGAAAATACTTCTTTTGGCGGCCCGAAGAGTGCCGAGCGTATCTTTTCTATAGCGAAGAATATAATCACGCATATCTTCGATCAGACTAAAAAGGCGCGGTCTCTTTTTCCCGACCATCTGGTAGAGCAGGTCGTGAAATTTTGTGTTGTATTCGAACACCAGTTCGAGCTTCTCTTCTGAAACACCCCGTTCCGCCCTGGTGACACATTCGTTCAAGCGCCTGACATCATCCTCTGATATCGTCCGGCAGAGACAGGAGAGCGCATACCCTTCAAGCACCGCCCGGATCTCAAAGAGCTCAGATATTTCCTCGGCCGTTTTTTCAGGAACACAGAACCCTCGCGCCCCCTTTTGCCTGACAAGCCCCTCGAGCTCAAGCTTGTGAAGCGCCTCCCGGACCGGAGTGCGGCTGACACCAAGCAGTCCGGCCAGCGATTCCTCCACCAAACGCTCATCGGGCGGAAAATGGCCGTTGAGTATCTTTTTCTTGAGGAGCCGATAGGTCTGCTCTCTCACCGATAACCGACCACTGTTTTTTCTGGTCGTAGGTGCTGTCATTTTGTATCCAATAGAAGGGGCTGTAAAAAAAACCATCAGCACATCGGGATGCGCTCCGGAAAACCAATTAAAGAGCTGCCATAATAACATTATCAAAGATAATATTCTGCAATTTTTTTTACTGTTTGTTTTCTATTTAAGATGACGAATCATTACTTTTACCGTATATATTGGATACATTTTGTGTGCGTTTATCGTCAGAGAGTGATTACAGACAAACAGTTCACAGGAAAACGAATCATGAAAATCCTAAAAGAAAAATGCGTCGGCTGCGCCAACTGCGTCCCGGTCTGCCCGGTTGGAGCAATCTTCATCGCTGATGACGGCTTATCCGAAATTAATACTGAAACCTGTGTGGAGTGCCACAACTGCTATCGCAGTCTCAGTTGTGAGCACCTCCCACCGGGTCTTACCAGGATGATCCGTAAAATTCTTAAAGCCATCAGCCTCAGGTTCCAGCCCGATCCCGATGTCTGCCCGACCGAGGCAATTGCTCCGGACGATCTCGAGTGGCCGCGGATCATTCGCCGGGCCTTCAGTGACCCGATGGTCACCCATGAATCGACGGGGGTCCACGGGCGGGGCACCGAAGAAGTCAAGACCAATGATGTCAGCCATCGAATTAAACAGGGCGAAGTCGGACTGGTGGTGGAATTCGGACGACCTGGCATCGGCGCGTATTTCAGAGAGGTCCAGGCTGTTACCCGGATTCTTGCCACCTCCGGGGCAGTCTTTGAATCAGGCAACCCGGTTACCCAGATGATGACCAGTACCAAAAGCGGAGACATCAGGGAAGATGTGCTTGATGAAAAAGTGCTGTCCTGCATCGTTGAACTGACCGTACAGCTCAGCGAAACCAGGCGGCTGCTCATGCTGCTGAAGGAACTCTGCAAAGACGTTGAAACAGTAATC
This sequence comes from uncultured delta proteobacterium, assembly GCA_963696725.1. Classification (GTDB taxonomy): domain Bacteria; phylum Desulfobacterota; class Desulfobulbia; order Desulfobulbales; family Desulfocapsaceae; genus MADRE3. The sequence continues at coordinate 87,043 of CAVOLI010000005.1, read as the reverse complement.
AGCATCGGAGTCTCCACGGTCTGTGATAAAAACGGCGATGATGCCATAAAGGATATCCTCGTTGAAGAAGGGTTCGAAATCGGCTGGGCCAAGTTGAATCTTGGGCTCGGACGGGCAACAGACAGCGCTGCAGCTGCCCAGGAGGTTGTACAATGACAAATACACTGCACAGATACGGTGAAAAAGAAAACCTGCGGGACGATTATATCGTTTTTGCCATGGCGGCAAAGGGTTTCAACCAGCAGGGCGCCCTTGAAAAAGCCCGGACATTTCTGCGGGCGGCGATCAAATACGAGCCGATCAATATGGGCAATGGCCTGGTGAATTCACTTTATCGTCCGGAGAAGGATCTCACCTTCATCAAACTCTATTTTGTCGGCCGACAGGAGAAAACTACCTACGAACACCTGATCGCGGAACTGCCCGGACCGGGCTCTGCAGCCGCTATTTTTGACAGCCGGGAGCGGGCCACAGAATTTGTCAGGGATGTGAAAAAACTCGACCTGGGGCTGTCTATCAACATCAGCGCGCTTGTCGACGACGCCCGGGACATCTGCGGAGAAGTGGAGATAACACCCCATGCGGTGGAATATACGCTTGGCTTTCACGGCGCCACGGAAAAACTTCCCGATCAGCAGACGCTGTCAATTTCAACCATGTGCGGGCACGGCATGGTTTCTTCTCATTTTGCCAGAAAAATGATGGATCGGGTCAAGGAAGGAAGAATAACGCCCAAGGCAGCCGCCTGCTGTATGGCCAAGTTCTGCGTCTGCGGCGTGTTCAATACCTCAAAGGCAATGAAGATTTTAAATAAGGTAAAAAAAGGAGAGTAATTCCATCCTGGTGGTGCCTTGGTTAGGCGTTGACAACCCAGGCACCATTACTCTCCAACAAGCCTGCAGTAAGACTCCCTGGTGAACATCACCATGACCACTGAGAGGACGGTACAGACAAAAAGCCAGATAAAGGCAGACGAATAGGCGCCGCTGCTGTATATGCGCACGCCTTCAACAAGCGTTCCGTCCCATCGCCGGTCCAGGATCATGCCGAGGGCCGGCTGCATGACAGCTGCAAACCCAAGAACCGACATATTGACGACGCCGCCGACCGCACCGGAGGCACCGGGGTGATTGACCTCCCGTGCAAAGGCAAAACCGATGATCAACGCTCCGGACATGAAACCGATCAGCGCCAGCACCGGATAAAAAAAGATATAGGGCAGATCGACAAAGAGAAAAACACCCCAGAAAAATGCTGCAAGGAATGTCGCACCCAGATAGGGCAGCTTCCGTCTGCCGATCCGGTCAGAAAGTGCCCCAAGCACTGGCCCTCCGAGAGCCCAGGCAATCAGCATGGTAGACGTGATTGTTGCCGCATGTGTCCGCTCGAGGCCATGAACCTGGGTCAGGTAGGGAACACCCCACAACCCGGCGAACACCAGCACCGGAGAGGCGGAGAGCCCGCCGGCAAGAAAAAGCAGCCAGGTATCTTTCCGGAAAACAACCGATTTCAGGGCAACTCCCGCCGAGAGACTGCCATTTTTGAGAACCGATGCATGGGCATGGCTCTTGTACCCATATTCACCGGGGTCATCACGGACCACAAACCAGATCACCATTGCGACGGCAAGGGTAACTACTCCCGAGCCGGCCATTGCCGCCCGCCAGCCAAACCAGGAAACGATCTCGGAGAGAGGAACTCCTGCCATGACGCCACCGACATTGCCAAAGAGCAGTGCAATTCCGGTAACCGATGCAAAGCGATTGGAAGGGAACCAGTTTCCCGCAAGTTTCATGCAGGAGACCCAGGCAACAGCGACAGAGCAGCCGATGAGCAGTCTTCCGAGATAGGCAAACCACAGGTTTGGCCCCCAGGCGAAGATCAAAATTCCGACAGCAGCCCCAAAGCAGCCCCAGGTGCTTACTTTTCGGGGCCCGACACTGTCAACGAGCAGGCCGCTTGGAATCTGCATCACCGCATAGGCATAAAAATATGCAGCAGAGAGGTTCCCGAGAACCGCCCCGCCAATGCTGAAATCCCGCATCAACTCATCGACCATGACTGCCGGGGCCATACGCTGAAAAAAGCCGATCAGGTACAGTGCCGCCACCAGCCCCCACATCAGCCATGCCAACCCCTTTGAAGAGTGCTGCTTCATTCTGTTTCCTCTATATAATTCTACTATTTGTGTGTTTCCTAGAAATCAGCGACCTCACGAACCATTCCGTCAGTTTTCAGCAGATCTATATGATGGTAAGTACCACCGAGCAGCCGGGACAGTTTGCGCATGGTTTCTTTTGGCTGGTGCAGCGGCCTGGTATCAAAGGATATTGAAGAAACGTTATCGCGGCCGATTCTTTCCGCGACCAGGAACAACTCCGTCATCACTTCCGTCAGGCGGAGGTTTGGATCATACGGTACATTTGCTTCACCGTCAGAAAGGATAACCAGCAGCGGCCTGATGCCCGGATCTTTCAAACGTTCTGTCTTCACCATCCGCCAGGCTTTCATCAGGCCGTCACTGAACGGTGTTGCTCCTCCGGTCGGAAGCGCTCTTAACTGCTGCCGGGCAAGCGGCAGGCTTGAAGTCGGGTGCAGAACAACGTCTGCACGCTCATCCCGAAAGGCAACCATGCCTACCCGATGCCGCTTTTGATAGGCCTTTGCCAGGATCGCAAGCACGGCGCCCTTTGCTGATTTAATACGGGCATAGGCACCCTCCCCCATGGAATCCGAGGCGTCAACGACAAAAATAATCAATGTTTTCCGGGGACGCTTGTATACCTTTTTTCTCAGGTCGCTCTCGACGACAGCAAAAAGCTCACCGCTCACCCGGCTGCCCTGCCTGATCAGGGCTGCCCGCAACGTCGCGTCCGGGGCAATGTCAAAATCGCGCTCACCCTCGCGCACCGGCTCTGCCCTGATGAATCTGCCGGAAGCTGCAGTTGTCCGCTGCATTCGCTTCCTGCCTGTCCGACTTCCGGCAATCTGAAGGGTTTCCAGGTCGATTTCCTCAACGCAGATCAATTCGTCAGCATCGAAAACCGTTTTTTTTTTCTTCGAGAAAAGAAAAGAGCATATCGACGTTTGAAGCGGCAGTGGCACCGGGCACCTGTTCAGAAATCTCGTCCCAGGGCTCATATGTTTCCTCAAAGAGAGTATCGGGCTTCTCAGATTTCTCCCTGTCGAGGACTCCTGCAAGGAGCTCCTCAAGCTTCTCTTCGAGCATCCCGGCCGTTGCCAGAGGCATGCTGGTGACTCGATGAAGGAGCACAAAACGGGCGGCTTCTGCGATATGCTGCCGCCCGATCTGCTTATTCTCAAGAAAGGCCGCCAGGGCGCGCGCTGTCTTGATAGTGGCTATATCGGCGCGATGTCCCTGGGCTTCAACCTCAACGGAAAGCTGCACGGCAAGCTCAATCATTTCCTCTGGGATGCTCACCGATGGTAGCAAGTCGCGGGCAACCCGTATCTGCTCGGCAATAAGGGTTTCTTCTCTCGCATTGTCTGCAACAAATGCCCGGGGATCACTGTCAAAAGCAATTCTCCGGGAAACGATCTGGGCACGAAGCCCGGGGTCCCTGACGCTGTTGACGCTGAGACTGAGGCCAAAACGATCAAGAAACTGGGGACGCAGTTCTCCCTCCTCCGGATTCATTGTACCGACCAGCATGAAGCGGGCGGGATGGGTAAAAGAAATGCCTTCCCTTTCGATCACATTTATCCCAGATGACGCGGCATCAAGCAGGATATCAACAAGATGGTCGTCAAGCAGATTGACCTCGTCCACGTAGAGAATTCCACGGTTGGCGGCAGCCAGCAAACCGGGTTCAAAATTCCGTGTCCCTGTTTTCAGGGTCTGTTCTATGTGCAGGGTGCCGACAACACGATCCTCGGTAGCGCTCAATGGTAACTCAACAAGCGGCATCGAGCGCATCTCGGTCGGCATTGTCTTCCCGCCGTGATAGTTTTCGGCGCAACTACTGCACATCAGGGAAGGCTCATCAGCGGCACAACGATACGGGCAGCCTTTGACAACTTCTATGTCCGGCAGTATTTCGGCAAGTGCGCGCACTGCGGTCGATTTTCCGGTCCCTTTGTGGCCGCTGATAAGGACCCCGCCGATGGAAGGATCGATGGCATTGAGCAGGAGTCCCGACTTCATTTTTTCCTGGCCGATGAGCGCAGCAAACGGGTAGGTGTATCTTTTTTGCATAATAACAGTAATTCCACCGTAATGTAACTGGTCATACCAGCCTAAGCCTAAAGTAATACAACAATTTTTCCCGGCAAACATAATCAATTATCCTGGATTTTCCAACAGAAAAAGTTATAATTGTCCTCAATCTGTTGAGGATCCGCCCCACTATCCGTTTATTCATCAGATAGAGAAAAGGAGGATAAAATGAAAGTAATTGTCGACCTCACCGTATCGCCGTTTGGCGCTGGACTCTCCGTCTCGGAATATATCGCCGCCTGTCACCGGATAATCGACAAGGCGGGCCTGAAGTCAAATCTGCACGCCTACGGAACAAATATTGAAGGAGACTGGGATACCGTTTTCGAGGCGGTAAAAGAGTGCCATCAAACCCTTCACAAGATGGGTGTACCGCGCATTACCAGCTCCATCAAGGTCGGAACCAGGACCGATAAGGCTCAATCCATGCACGATAAAATTACCAGCGTGAAAAACAAACTGGAATAAACCCGCTTCATTGAGCGGCCCCTGAGCTGCTTGTGCCTGTCACATCCTTTCCATTCGTTGAGGCGATGACATGGATTTTCACTTCGACTCACGGTTTAAAAAGCAGTCTCCGGTTGTTGCTGTCAGCGGTAGGATATCTTTTTGTTGCAAACAGCAGAGTTTATCCTGCAATTCCTGACTGCACCATTGTCAGCAGCCCTCTTTCGACTTATATTCTCTGTATGTTCAGTATTTTGTGATGTGTGTTCCGCGGGTCCTTTTAATCTCATAACAGGAGGTTCTCATGCAATTCACTCATATCCTGCTTCCCGTCGATGGCTCACCCTACTCCGACCATGCTACGGAATATGCGCTCTACCTGGCCAAACATTGCGGAGCTAAAATTACTGCCGTCAGTTGTTATGAATGGCTTGGGCATATGCCCGAAGTTGGCGGGGCGCTTGTCGAAGAGCTGAAAAACAAGATCGCCCGGCAGGCGGCAGAAGTTCTCAATAAAACTTCCCACATTCTCACCAAGGCCGGCATAGAACATGATACCGAAATACTATCGGGAGAACCGGGAAAAATGCTGACAAATCTTGCAAAATCAAAAAAATTTGACCTGATCATTATGGGATCGCACGGCCATTCGGATATTGCCGGGCTCTTTCTTGGCAGCGTCACTCATAAAGTACTTAACAAAATTTACTGTCCGGTTCTGGTCGTGCCCTGATCAGCAGGCAGAACCCATGACTAAACCCTTGGGCATCATGGTCCGCTCCGGCAGCCAAGAGTTATCAAGCCGGTGAGAGAATAGTTCCACCGGCCTGATAACCTGCACTGAGTCTTTGGATATCAGTAATCGGTCAGATGATTAAATTCGGCATTCTCGACCCAGCGCTCTGGCTGGCCGATAAATTCGATGATGGTGTCAATAAGACGATAATGACGTCGTTCCTCCTTGGCGATCGTTTCCAGAAATTTTTTCTCTTTCGGGTCAGTTGCCTCAGCGGCTTTTTCCTCAAAGAATTCGTAAGCCTTTTTTTCCCACTCCAACGCCTGCTTGTAGGCTTCTAACTGGGAAACGTCATTTGTCACGTCAACTGTCCCGCTCTCTTTCATCTGAGCGAAAATGTTCTTTGAATCAGAAAGAATGTCGGTTGATTCATAATCCGCGGGCTGGCCCTCAAAGAGTCCCTTGAAAAGGCTATAGTGCTTCACTTCTTCATCAGCCAGATAGGTAAAGATCTGTTTCAAGCCGGTGTTTGTCGTCCTTCCGGCAAGATCCCGATAAAATTTCTCGCCATCCTGCTCCATTTTCATCGCAAATTCAAATATGCTCATTCCTTTCTCCTTTTTGCTTTAACAGAGTGTGGGTAACGGGCACCAGCCCTCAAACTCCTGAACACTCGCCACTAAAAACTACAGGCCGAACTGAGGTCGCTTCCGGTTGCCAAAGGGGAACTGCCCCGTTATCGGAAGAATAGCGAACCATCAATCTTTCCAGCGGACAGTACCTACCATTAATTAATTTACAGTTCAAACAATGATTTATTTTAGTTGCCCGCCATGTTCTCTTTGCATCTGTAATCGAGGCCCACTGAGTAAACAAAAAAAAAGAGTGGACGTACCGAGGAGCGTATATTATAAATCACTTTACTTTATTGACATCTGGTCTTACCAGGATTAACATGCTGTTTAAATATGTTTTTTTACAATTATTCTGGTATGTCCAGTGTTTTAAATACCGGAATAATCCGAACTCATTTTACTGCAGGTCATAGGGAGAAAATCGATGGGCAGAGATATCTATACAGAATCGCTTGAATATCACCGGAGTGGCCGAAAAGGCAAGATCGAAGTTATCGTCACAAAGCCGTTTTCTACCCAGAAGGATCTTTCCCTGGCCTATAGCCCCGGAGTGGCCCGTCCCTGTGAAGCAATCGCCGCCAACAAGGAGGATGCCTACGAATATACCGCCAAGGGCAACCTGGTGGCTGTCATATCCAACGGGACCGCCGTACTCGGACTCGGCAATATAGGAGCGGTTGCCGGAAAACCTGTAATGGAGGGCAAAGGCGCCCTGTTTAAAAAATTTGCCGATATAGATGTCTTTGATATTGAGGTTGACTCCGAAGATCCCGACGAATTTGTCAGGACCTGCGAATTGATAGCTCCCACATTCGGCGGCATCAATCTGGAAGATATCAAGGCTCCTGAATGCTTTTATATAGAGGAGACATTGAAGGGCAAGGTCGACATACCGGTATTCCATGACGACCAGCATGGCACGGCAATCATTACCGCCGCAGCCTTTCTCAATGCTCTTGAAATCACCGGTAAAGATATCTCCGGGATAAAAGCAGTTTTTAACGGTGCAGGAGCCGCGGGGCTGGCCTGTGCCCAGATGTTTGTCGATCTTGGACTGGACAAAAGGAACCTGACCCTCTGCGATTCAAAAGGGGTAATATACAGGGGCAGAACCGTTTCTATGAATCCCTACAAGGAGCGGTTTGCTATCGATACAGCCAAGCGGACTCTGGCGGATGCCCTTGAAGGGGCTGACCTGTTCTGCGGGGTCAGCGTCGCCGGAGCTCTTACTGCCGAAATGGTAAAATCGATGGCCGACAAGCCGATTATTTTTGCCCTTGCCAATCCGGAGCCGGAGATTTCCTATCCGGAAGCCAGAAGAGCGAGGCCTGACTGTATCGTAGCCACCGGACGCAGCGACTATCCTAACCAGGTCAATAATGTTCTTTGTTTCCCGTTTCTTTTCAGGGGAGCTCTCGACGTCAGGGCCACGGCTATTAACACCGAGATGAAGATTGCTGCGGTAAAGGCAATCGCCGCGCTTGCCAAGGAAGAGGTTCCGGATCAGGTGCTCAGGGCATACGGCGCCGAACATTTTGAATTTGGTCCGGAGTACATCATCCCGACGCCCTTCGACCCCCGCGCCCTGCTGCGCATTGCTCCAGCGGTCGCCCAGGCGGCAATCGACAGCAAAATTGCCAGAAAGCCGTTTGACGACCTGCAGAAATACACCGACCATCTAGAATCAACACTTGGCATATCAAAAGCAATCCTGCGATATGTAACCAACCGGGTAAAGACGAGCCAGGTGCGGGTTGTTTATCCCGAGGGCAACAACAAGAATATTATCCGTGCCGCCATCCGGGTAATGGACGAGAACCTGGCAACCCCGGTATTGCTTGGAAACAAAGCCGAAATTGAAAACCTGCTCCACAAATACGGTGCCGTCGAACACTCGATGGAGATTATTGATCCTGCAAATGAACCCGATCTCGTCAATAAATACGCCTTTGAATACCATTCACGAAAACAACGTAAAGGGATCACCCTGCCGTATGCCTCCGACATGATGAGGCGTGATGCCGGGTATTTTGGGGCGATGATGTTAAGCAGCGGTGACGTGGACTGCATGATTTACGGCCAGTCCCTGCCCTATCCCTATGCCGTGCGGCGAGTGCTCTCCTGCATCAGGAGAAGCGAAAAGAAGACCGTCGCCAGTGTCTACATGATTGTCTTTAAAAACCGAACGCTCTTTTTTGCGGACACGGCCATAAACATCTCGCCAAATGAACAGCAGCTTGCGGAAATCGCTATTTCCGTTGCCGAATTTGTCAGGGAATTCGATATTACTCCGAAGGTGGCAATGCTCTCCTACTCGAATTTTGGTTCGTCCGACACCCCGAGTGCTTCTTCTGTTGCCCGGGCAACGGCAATCGCCAAGCAGATGGCACCCGACCTTGAGATAGAGGGTGAGATTCAGGCAAACCTGGCTTTTAACACCGAGCTGCGGGATGAAATTTTTCCATTTTCCGCCCTGAAAGGCGAACCGAATATTTTGATTTTCCCTGACCTCAATGCGGCAAATATCGCCTACAAGCTCTTCATGCGGCTCGGTGAAGTAGACGCCATCGGGCCGATCCTTGTCGGTCTTGAAAAATCAGCTCACATTATAGAACGGGGTTCCAAGGCAGATAATATTTTTAATCTTACAACACTTGCAGCACTGAAAGCACGCCAGAACGTGAGCGGAAACACCATGATGCTGTAGACAAGCAAACCTGTATCGGCGGTTTATCTTCCCGATGATCCGCTGATACAGGCTGCCAGGTTACTGGCCGGGAATGGAATTTCGCAGCTCAAGCGAGCTTCCATGCTCGGGCGCTGAAGCAAGAAAAAAAAAGCAGACCCAATGCCTGGGACCGCTTTTTCTCTGACTCTGCACTGCCACCCCCCAGCGAACAACCTTCTAACTATCCAAAAGAATGATTAGAGAAGACAGAACCTCAGAATCACCTGCCCAGCACGCTTATCATTGGAGAAAACAGTGTTGATATGGTATGAAAAATGACGTTTATGAATCTTTTCCTGCCCTTCAACAATGAAAAACACCTTCGGATCAACAAACAGCCTCAAAGGTATTGCGATTTGCGCGGTTCTGATCAATCATTTTTTAAATTTAAACGTTACCGGTGATTATCTCTCGTTTGCGAGCCTCATTGTTGGCCTGTTCTTCATCGTCAGCGGCTATGGTATCTCCTGTTCGCTTGAACGCTCGAACAGCGCCGGTTCATTTGGGCCCAAAGATCTGGCATATTTTTATTTCAGCAGGCTTATCCGGATTTATCCACTCTTCATAGCAGCCTACCTGATTCAATGTCATGCCTTTGATGATCCTGTTGTATCATGGACAATTTTTGCGATACACGGGCTTGGTCACTACTGGTTCATACCGGCCATTATCCAGTGTTACCTGCTGGCACCTCTGCTCTTTTTTTTGATCAAAAGGTATCGTTTTTTATCGCTCATCGGTATCTTTCTCGCTTTTATCGGTGCAAATCTGCTGTTGAATGGTGACGTGCTGCCGGCTGCAACCGGAAAAAGTTTGAGGTTTGTTCACCTGTACTGGAGAGATGTCTATTTTCTCTACCTGCTGCTTTTTGCCCTTTCCATGTACCTTCCGGACTATCTTGATTCCTGGGAGAAAACTCCCGCATATGAAAAGAAATACTGGTTCCTCCTGCTGTTGGCTGCCGTACTGACAATCATGATCGTTTTCAAGTATCAGGATCCGCCAAGCTACCTGTTTTCGCTGCTGACACAATCGCTCTGCCCGCTGATAATACTATCTGTCGCAGCCGTTTATCTGCTGGCCGGCAGGCTGCAATTCTCACTATTGACATGGATCGGAAAAGCCTCCTACCCCCTCTACCTCTTCCATGTCAGCATGTACCGTTTCATTGATGAACTTTTTGGATTCGGCAAGAACTCAGTGACGGAATGGCTGATCGTGATCGCTGCACTCCCTCTCTTTTTCTATCTCTGTTCCCTGATCGACAGACTGAACAGCAAACTCAGTGCAAGCCTCAGGTCGAAATACACCCGGGTAAGAACTGAACAACCCGTCTAACCAGGCTACAGGGAAGAATCCCGGTCCTGTGCATCCGTCCGCAGTTCCTCATCAATATAGCGCTGCACATATCTCCGCCCGTTAATCATGGAATTAACGGCCCAGACAATGATTATAACAGCCAGGCAGGCAATCGCCGGCATGAAACGGGGAAACAGAGCGAGAGCCAGCAACAGAGATGCCAGTACCACGGCCAGGAATTTGAGGGTACGGTTTTTCGATCGTGTAATGACATCCTGGGCCGCCTGGAGCGTGTTGATGCCGCCTCTCTGCATTGCCTCGCGCATCATTACGTAAGCTGCCTGATGCTTTTTTTCCAGGCGCCCAAAAGGGTCGTTGAGTTTCATGGTAACTCCTGTTTATTGCGGTCTAGGGTTAAATCATCATTGAAGAAATCGACAATACCACATTTACACAAATCGAAAACAGCAAATAGTGTTACATCTGTAATAAGCTGCACCAGAAATCAGATGGCCTGAGCCCACAGAATCAGAGGAGCCAACGTGCAACCTCATGGCATTTTAGCGATCTATGATTACAGTTGTTGAGAATTCATACCACAATGCAGTATGCAAGGAGGATTGTAACAGCTATGATGAAAAAGATTGTCGCCCTGCTGGGGGTTACCCTTCTCATAACGGTATGTCCATTGTTCACATTGCCGTCCGGACACACCGATGATCTCGTCGAAGAGGTTTCAACAGATGAAGTAGTGTTTGTCAGGGGGCTTATCAGCAATGTCTATGATGAGAAAATGCAGATTGCTGTTCGCCCGCTCAAAGGAAAACGCGTCGTCATTTCCATTGGCCCGGATACCCTGCTTGAGGGGGTCTCACGGCTCGATGAACTGGAAAAGAAGCAGCAGGTAAAGGTTTGGTATTCCATTGATGATGACGGCAATAAAGCGTTGAAAATAAAGAGACTGATGGATCTTGGCTGCTGAAAGGAGCTCCTATCCCATGAAAAATACCAAAACTAATTACTTTGCATTCATCGCCACGATCATTTTTCTGCTGGCATCTGTTGTGACTTCCGATGCCCGGACCAATTATAACAATGACAACGCCTTGAAAAACGTTGTTCAGGCAAACGTCTATTTCGATGTTAATCTTGATGATTCTCAGAAATTACTCCTGAGAATGAATTTACTGCAGCAAACTGTCCAGCAACTCAGAGAGGCCGGTCTGGACATATCTATTGTTATTGGTTTCCGCGGCGGCGCCAGCCGTTTCATAACCAGGGGTGAGGACTATGTCCTGGAAGAGGAGATCGAAGATAAACTGAAAATCCAGGAATTTATCAGCAGGTTCCTAGACGAGAAAACAACAATTGAACAGTGCAGCATCGCCGCGGATCTCCTGGATATCATCCATGAAGATTTTCTTCCCGGGGTACGGATCGTCGCTAACGGCTACATTTCATTGATCGGATACCAGAATCAGGGATATGCTGTCGTTTCGATGGATTGAAGAAAAACCTGCCGAGTAGCATTTATCACCTGAATTCATACCGCTCGGATCCACTTCAAAAAAACGGTGCCGGGCAAAGAGCATGTTGCCAATGATTATTTTTCTGCTTGGACTTTTCATATTCCTCGGAATTCACTCTCTTTCGGTGCCAGGGGATTCGTGGCGCAACCGGATGGCCGGAAAAATTGGGGAGGGACGATGGAAGGTGCTCTACTCGCTCGCATCTATGCTCGGTTTTACTCTCATAGCGTGGGGATACGAAAGCGCACGGGGTGGCTCCATTGATCTCTATACCCCGCCGCCATGGCTGCAGCATTTGTCACTCGTGCTCCTTCTACCGGTATTTCCGCTCCTGATCGCCGCATATTTCCCCGGCCGCATCAAATCAGCGGTGCGCCATCCCATGCTCCTGGCAACCCTGCTCTGGACGTCAGGACATCTGATGTCCAGTGGATCATTGGTTAACGTCATCCTGTTCGGCTCCTTTCTTATCTGGACTCTTCTTGTTCTTCTTTCCCTGCAGTATCGTCAGATAAGACCAACGCCTGGAGCTCCCTCATTTCGATACAATGATGCAATCGCTGTCGTTATCGGGCTCACACTTCATCTCGCCTTCATCTTCGAACTCCATCAGCTGCTTTTCGGCGTTTCAGTTCTATGACAGAGCGTGAACAGCAATGGTTTGAGCGGGAACAAAAGTCAGCGCCAGAAACGTTGCTTCATCCATCCATCTTTGATCATTTTTCCCTGCTAAACCTGAGAAAATAATTATTGTAGTCACAACAGGGAATTTCCGTAACGTCCCGCATAATCAGATCAAATGAAAATTGGCTACCGGCCACCGCAAAGGAGAGACCCATGAAGACCTATATTGTTTTTTGCCTTCTGTTACTTCCCGTCACTGCATTTGCCCAGAAGTACGGCGGCATGAGCCAGGGCGATATGCAAAACATGATGCAGGTGATGCAGGAGGTCCAGAAATGTATGGCAGGCATCGATCAGGCAAAGCTCAACGAACTCAAAACCAGTTCGGAACAGGCAAAGCAGGAAATCGACACCTTGTGCGCCCAGGGAGAGCGTGACAAGGCCCAGCAGCAAGCAATGGCCTTTGGCAAGAAAATCGCCTCTGATCCGACCATGCAGCAGATGCGTAAATGCGGGGAAATGGCTCAGGGAGCTATGCCGATGACAGGCATGGCCGATATCTACGACGAAAAGGACTACTCCAGCGGGCACGTCTGTGATAATTGAGCAGCTCAACCACAGTGACGAACTGTTGTTCCAGATGAGTTCTTTTTATAGTGATCTATTCGGGGACTATTCCGGGGACAGTATACCTAACTGACTCTAACGGCTCAGCCCTGCCCATATCTGGTGTTTAACTATATTGGTGTGTCGGTTATATTTGGACGGAGGTGCGCGAAAAATGCGGTGATTACCGCTCGTTTGATACGCTGAAACCAGAATTCAAGCAAATAAGGAGAAGCCAGCAATGCAAGATGAATTATTTGAAAAAGGGTTGAAGGTCAGAAGGGAGGTTCTCGGTGCCGATCATGTGGACAACTCGATTAAGAACGCCGATGAATTCAACATGCCCATGCAGGAGCTGGTTACCCGGTATTGCTGGGGTGAAATCTGGAACCGCCCAGCTTTTGATCGACGAACCCGCAGCATTATCAACCTTGCCATGCTGACCGCCCTGAACCGTCCCCATGAGGTTAAACTGCACATACGAGGCGCGATCAACAACGGACTGTCAAAAGAAGAGATCGGTGAAGTCTTCCTGCAGACAGCAATCTACTGCGGAGTTCCTGCAGCCATTGATAGTTTCCGCATCGCAAAAGAAGTTTTTGAGGAAATGGGGATTTGACATTCATGACAACCGTCAGTGAAAATAACCACATCGCTTTTGTTGGCCTTGGGATGATGGGATATCCGATGGCCGGAAGACTTGCCGCTGCCGGCTACCAGCTGACGGTCTTCGACATCAACTCCGAAACGACCAATCGATTCGCCCGGGAGTTCCCCTGCCATGCCTGTTCTTCCGCTGCTCAATCCGCCCGGAACTCCGACATCGTCATCACCATGCTGCCCAACTCGGATGAAGTCTTCTCGTCGGTGCTTGGAAAAGGATCACAGACTGGCATCATGTCGACCTTGAGACCTGGCGCCACGATTATCGACATGAGTTCCAGTGACCCTTTACGCTCCAGGGAACTGGCCGGGATTCTTTCTGAACAGCAGATCACAATGGTTGATGCTCCTGTTTCAGGAGGTGTCAAGAGAGCACAACAGGGGACACTCGCCGTCATGTTTGGCGGCTCGAAGGAATCATTGGAGCGGTGTAGACCTGTTCTTGAAGAACTCGGCTCAGCTGTTTACCATACAGGTGAAATCGGCACCGGTCATGCGCTGAAAGCGCTCAATAATTACGTTTCAGCCGCCAGTCTGGTCGCAACTGTCGAAGCACTCCACACCGGCAGGAAATTCGGCATTGACGAGCACGTCATCACCCAGGTTCTCAACAGTTCAACCGGCAAAAATAATACCTCCGAAAATAAAGTTATGCAGTTCATGTTGTCAGGAACATTTGACTCCGGCTTTGCGCTTCATCTCATGACCAAGGACATTGGTACCGCTATTAATCTGGCTGAAAATCTGCACATCCCGGCAAAACTGGGGCACACGTGCCTTGATATCTGGAACCAGGCAGCCGCCAATTCTGAAAAAAGTGCAGACCACACGGAAATGTATCGGATATTAGATACAGAATAAAGGTTGTTAGAGACGTAGTTCCGGGGACAGTATACCTTCTTTTAGTTCCGGGGACAGTATACTTATCTGCTAAGAAGATAAGTATACTGTCCCCGGAACTAAACGCCGGAACTACGGAACTACCTCTACGAGTTTTGCAAGATGCTCTACTACAGGGTATTCCGGTTTGGCACTACTTTTCAAAATAGGTGTAGCCCCGCAACCCTTCCTCAAATTTTTCCAGGATTGATTTTCGTTCGCCGGGGGCGATATAGCCGTTCTGGATGGCATCCTCAGCCAACGCTTTCAGCCTTGCCCTCATGGAAGGCATATCGTATTCTACATAGGAAAGCACGTCGGAGACGGAATCGCCCTCAAGTTCTAGAATGTATTTGTAGCTGCCGTCCTCGTTTACATGGATTGAAACGACATTGGTGTCACCAAACAGGTTATGCAAATCACCCAGGGTTTCCTGGTATGCCCCAACGAGGAATACGCCCATGTAGTAATCCTCGTCATCTTTAAGCGGGTGGAGCATGATGGTGCTTTTTCCCTCAAAGACATCAGGAAAGTTGTCTATCTTGCCATCGCAGTCGCAGGTGATATCAGAGATGATTGCCTGCCGCGTAGGCGCTTCGAGGTGTCGGTGCAGCGGCATAGTCGGAAGGATCTGGTCAATTGCCCAGACGTCCGGCAGAGACTGGAATAGACTGAAGTTGCCATAATAGATATCGTAGATCAACTGGTTCATCTTCTGCACATCTTTGGGAATGTGAGTAAGCTCTTGTGAAAGTTCGGATATCTTTATGTGGATATGCTGAGCAAGATTTTCCGCCAGCGCCCTTTCACGTATTGAAATCTGCCCGTGCTTGAACAACTGCCTGGCCTGGTTGCGATAGAAAATGGCATCATTACAGCACTCCTGGATGTTTTTGGCCGAGATCATATTGTAGGTAGCCATCAGGTTTTCGAGCAGGTCACTGTCGACATTCGGCATTTTGTTCGGCATTGGGGGCGGCTCAAATGAGCTGACGTCAAGGATATTGAACACCAGGACGGAGTAGTATGCGACCACCGCCCTACCCGATTCAGTAATGATGGTGGGGTGCGGAATATCGTTTTTATCGAGCACGGTTATGATTGATTCGACAACGTCGCTGCAATATTCCTCCAGCGAGTAGTTCCGGCTCGAATGAGAATCCGAGTTGGAGCCATCATAATCCACAGCAAGCCCTCCGCCGAGATCAAGATAGCCCATTGGAGCCCCCTCCCTGACGAGTTCTTCATAGAGTCGGCACGCCTCCATGACCCCTGCACGAATGTCGCTGATATTGGGGATCTGGGAGCCGATATGATAGTGCAGGAGTTGCAGGCAGTCGAGCATATCCTCCTGTTTGAGCCGGTCTATGACATTGATGATATGGTTCATGGAGAGCCCGAAAACGGAGCTGTCACCGCCTGACCGATTCCATTGCCCGCTCGCCTGGGTTGAAAGCTTGATACGAAGACCTATGGCCGGGATTACCCGGTGGTGTTTCGCCCGTTCAATGATGAGATCCACCTCTCCCGGCACCTCGATAACGAAAAAGACCCGATAACCCATTTTTATTGCAAACAGGCCGAGATCAATGAACTCCTCGTCTTTGTAGCCGTTACAGATAAGACAGGCATCCCGATTTTTAAGCATCGAAATAGCAGCGATGAGTTCAGGCTTGCTGCCTGCTTCCAGGCCGTGGTTATACAGTTTTCCAAATTGGCTTATCGCCTCGATGACCTGTTCCTGCTGGTTCACCTTTATCGGAAATACCCCTTTATAGATACCTCTGTAATTATTCTCGCGGATCACCTTGCGAAACGTTTCGTTGAGAAGCTTAATCTGGCTGCCGAGGATATTTTCAATCCGAAGCAGCACCGGCATGGAAAACCCTCGCGTCTCGATCTCTTTGACAACAACATGAAGGCTGAGGCTCGGACCGTTGTCAGCTCCAGCAGGCGTGACCACCACGTCTCCGGCTTCGTTAATAGAAAAATAACCGGCCCCCCACTTATCGATACGGAATTGTTTCGAAGCCTGCTCAACTGACCAGTTTTTCATGTAGGATTTGTCGTTCGCCATCTGAGGGGATCCGGGTAATTAAAAGTATGCTTTTCCCTGTGGCCAGACAACCACCGGAAGCCATTACGAATATGAGACTGCCATACTAAATCTATACTGACGAAAGTCAAAGGTTATTGTTCCTGGATTTAACAGACAAGCAGAGGAAAAGCACGAGCGTCAGCAGCTGATCAGTTGATAGTCTTGAGTGCCGAATTGCAATTCCCTGGCATAGTCAAGCTGGAACCGGTACGGGATATCATATGCCAGCTGCGCCATGGTCTTCCCAGCCCGCTGTTCCAGGATATCCAGCGAAGCCGCATCGAGCGCCACCGGATCACTGGACACCATGATGCCGATATCCGGGACCATCTTTTCAAAGGTATGCCCCATGCAGTCGCAATCCTTCGACACTCTGGTCAGAACGTTTACATACAACCCCTTTCCCTGAAACAGCGAAGTGATTCCCATGGCATGCTCAACAACCTTTTTCTGCAACTCTTCATAGGTTGCGCCCCAGTTATATTTAACCGCATCGAAGCGACACATGGCCAGACATTCGCCGCAGCCGATACATCTTCCGGAGTCGATCAGTGCCAGGTCATCTTCACTCATCGTTATTGCATCCTGGGGACACCACTGGACACACGTGCCGCAGCCGGTGCATTTCTTTTTAATGATTTTTGGTTTGGCCGTGGAATGCTGAGCCATCTTTCCCTTACGGCTGGCACATCCCATCCCGAGATTTTTCAAGGCAGCACCAAAACCTGCTATGAGATGGCCGGTAAAGTGCGACACCAGTATCAGCGCATTGCATTTTGCAAAAAGTGCAGCTATGTGGACGGAGCTGTAGGCTCTTCCATTGATCGGCACGATATATTCCTCGTCACCGAAGAGACCGTCTGCCATGATGATTGGCATACCGGTCGCCCCATAGTCAAATCCCTGGTTCTGGGCATGGGCAATATGTCTGAGAGCGTCGCTGCGATTTCCCTTGTAAAGGGTTGAGGTCTCGGTAAGAAACGGGACTCCCCCCTGCCGTTCCACGCATTCACCGAGCATCTTCAGATAGATCGGTCGGACATAACCAAGTTTTCTGGATTCCCCGAAATGGGTTTTGATTGCGGTTACATCTTTATCGGAAATGCAGCCAAGAAGATTCTCTGTCTGAATGACATCCTTTAATCGCTCACACAGAATCTCATCTTCTTCGTTGTCCGCCGCTTCGATGAAATAGACCTTTTCGCTCATGAAATCCTCGTTTGACAGTAGACTGATATGCTTATGTTCGAGAGGGAACACAACGTCCCTCCCGGACTATTGAACATACAGGGAAACAAGTCAACGAAAAATCAGATGAAAACAATCGCAGGCAATCCCTTTTAAGGGGATTGCCTGCGATTACGAGACATCAGCGGAACGTTTGAGTGGAAACGATCAAGCTGCTTTGCGGTAGTGATGGGAAGGATGAAGTGGAGATTGAGGCTGGTTTCCCTGATCATTTGTCTGGAAATCGACTTCAATAACCAGTCCGCTCGTTTCCTGGGCACAATATTCTGCCAAACGCTTACGAACGTTCAACATCACATAGATTCCAACTGCCAGGGCCAGAACCAGTGCACTGTAGCCAACCTCAACAATGCTTGGGAAAAACTGGAACAAGGATTGAAGAACATTGACAGCTCCCATGATCAACATTCCAATAGCCACAGGCAGGTACACATTGGCAACAATCCCTTCCCTCGCCCAGAAGGGACGCACTGGATTCCTGCATCCGATTAAAAGCACAACAAACCACAGAACTGCTACCGACAGAAGCGACACACCATAAAGAAGATACATGGCAAACCTCCAATCTCAATAGCGGATAAGCCCGCAAGCGGCCGAAGGGGTCGGCTCACCCCAGTTATGGGGGTGGTTAAGGCTCACGCCGCGCCATACTTCCCATGACACATCGATGACTGCTATATTATGTACGGAAATCAGAAATATCAAGAGGATTTTGATAATACAAACGAATTTTAAATGACTATTTTTCCGTAATATTCAAGGCCATCCTGGACGTTTAATTTCATTTCATCGTAGCCTTAAAACAACGCAGAGAGTCATCGCTCGAACCGCTGAACTTGACGAGCAGACACAAAGACTCAAAGAGTCGAATGTTGCCCTTGAAGTTTTATTGACAAAGAGGGAGGAAGATTATGCATTCCAGCGACTATCTGGTTTATCTCTGGCTGATTCCAATAACTCTCCAGATCCTTATCCCGCTCGCGATTTTATGCGGCTGGACGATTATCAGATTGCCCTTATCGTTGTTTGGTTAAAAAGCTTTGATGAGAAATTCCAGGCCGGCGTTCTCAAGCTAGAAAACAAGACAAGACCGCCATATCAACCTCTTCTTTTCTAGTTAAGGAAGGGCCGAAACCTTCTCCCTTGGCCCTTCCTTTTTATCAAACAAATACTCAGGGTTTTGCAGTACAGAATCTTTAGAAACAGCCTTTTCCCGCTGCTCAGTGCGCTTTCCTGGAGATATTCTCTCACCCCTTTCGGTCCGATTTTGCCATCAGCATTGCCCAACACAGTCCTCATCCACGGAAAAGAGATCGCATTATCCGAATAGACCTTTAAATTGAGCAGTAATTCTGATAAGTCATTAGAGCCTCTTGCAAAATGATGATTTTCGTTCAAAATCAAGGCATGCGAAAAATTTCACCGCAGGCATATAATTGATATTCCGAGGATAAAATTTTTTAGCATAACGCGGCGGTTGAGCGAAAAGACCGTTTTGCAAAAGGCTCATTACAATTGGATAATTACTATAAGTGCCATGAGATCACTCTTCATTGCTCCCTTGTACCGTTGCAAAGGCAACAACTTCACAGCCGCCAAAATGATAGGCAGGACAAACGCACTATCTCAAAATTTACCATGAATTCTGAAAAGTGGAATAAATCGAGAAAACAAAAAAATGAGGCAATGATGTTTAAAAGAGAGAACTGGATAAAAAAACAATTATTGAACAGCCATACTGTCAAGGCGATGTGGAGTCAGAGCGGAAGCGCAACCATTGCCGAGCTGGCTGTGTACGCAGGCTGGCCGGTTATCTTGATCGACAACGAACATGGCTACACCGGTCTGGAAACGACCGTCCACCTCATCAGGGCGGTGGAGAGCGCGGGGGGGCATACTATACTGCGTGCGCCGTGGAACGACCAGGTATACCTGAAAAGAATCCTTGATATCGGGGTGCAGTCGCTGATGATACCGATGATTAATAATAGAAGAGCGGCTGAAGAGGCCGTTGCCGCCTGTAAGTATCCTCCCCAGGGTAGACGCGGGTATGCCGCACCCATGGTGCGCGCCTCCGGATATGGTACTGACTCAGCGTATGGTAAAAACGCCAACGATCAACTCCTGCTGATCGCCCAGATTGAACATGTGGAAAGTTGCGACAATATCGCTGAAATAGCGGCCGTTGACGGAATTGATATGCTTTTCATAGGCCCTTATGATCTGGCCGGATCGATGGGTTACTTTGAAAATATAGAAAACAGCAAGGTCATGGCAGTGATCGATGAGATTGAAAAGCGCATTCACATTTCAGGTAAAATGCTTGGAGGGTTTCCGCTTCCGGGCAGAACAAATAAGGAACTGGAGGACAATGGTTACCGGCTGATTGCCGGCCAATCCGATATCCTGCTTTTCAGAAATGCTGCGGCAACTGCTGCGAGAAAGCTATAAAACAGAGAGAGCGCTCGGATCCCGCCATCGTCGGCACAGGCACGTTATTCCAGACACACCATCCGGCCTTCCTCGGCGGACACATAGGCTGAATAGATAAGATTGACGCAATCCACGGCAAGATCGATGCCCGCACGGGGTTCGCGGTCATCCCGGATTGCGTGCGCGAAATCCTCGATCTCCTGCGAGAACCCGCGAAACCAGTCTTCATCGCAGCTTGGACGATTCCACCCTGCCTTAGTTTCGAGTTTTTCCGTAAAGTATTCGTCTTTGAACGTCGCCGCATCCACAGCGTACGTTTCGATCGTATCATTCGCGGTCATGTTGGCCTTGATGACGCCATCGGTCATGAACGCGGTCACGCGCGTATTAAGCCCGCCCAGCCCCACATCACTTATGAGTACGATGGCGCGGGAACCATCTTCAAATCGAATGGTCACGTTTGCCCAATCTTCGACATCGACGGGATCGGAACTGATCCACTGGTGTGCGTTCGCCTCTCTCGCTCGCTGGGAGGCAGAGGTGTGAATCAGGTCGGCGGTGTCAGCCATAACCGAGACAGGGCGGATACCCCGACCTAGGCGGCATTCACCCTCCCATTGTTTGAGATGCAGACAGGCGCCGACAGAGTGCACCCCCATGCGCAGCAGGGCACCACCACCGGTCGATTTCCACTCACGGGAAAACACCGAGTTTGACCCTGAATGATTCTCCTCGGCACGCAGTTCCAGAATCGAGCCTTTGGACACGGCAATAAGATTGCGCATCTTTACGATGGGCGGTGCATAAACCCAGTTCTCCGCGTAACAGAACCGTACACCATTGCGGCGCACAGCCTCACGCACAGCCTCGGCATTGCGGCGTGCGCCCTCACGCATTCGAGCACGGGGCACATGGTGGCCAATTGGTTCGCGGTCGCCTGGCTCACCAAAGTAACCGGTAAGCGGCTTTTCCATGATGATGTGTTTACCCGCCTCGGCAGCCCGAATGGCGAGCTCGTGGTGCGACGCCGGCGGGGTGCAGATGTCTATAACGTCAATGTCCTGCCGAGCAAGAAGCGCATCAAAGTCATCTGTCGCATATGCAACCCCGGCGTCACGCGCGAAGGTTTCCGCGCTTTTCCGGGTGAGAGAGCAGACGCCGCGGATTTCGACCAGCCCTGGAGGCAGGGTCTTGTAGTTTGCCTGGTGCATGCGCGCCCCCCAGCGCGCCCCGACCATTCCGATGCCAAGTTTTTTCATAGCTGTTATTCAACAGTACATTGGTTTTCTCAAATACCCCGGTAACGCGCAACGATGAGAGCTTCAGACAAAAAAAAGCGGCGTCCACCGCGCTCGCTGACTATTTCCACTGATTGTTACACCAAGGATAAAGAGATAAAAGAATCCTGTTTCTGTTTGTTATTAGCAGATCAGACGGAGAAAAGTATGGGGCCATCCGCTCAAATGAAATAATCATTGTCGGATGGCCCCGATAAAACAGCCAGGGACATAAAGTCCTGTTAGAAGTGAAACCTCAAACCACCACCAACACGGCCATAAAGATCGAAGTCACTCATCTCATCGATGGCTGAGCGTAACTCGATAAATCCTGAGAGTTTGAAAGAGTCAGGTTTTTCGTAGAACTTGTATCCGATATCAAAAATGATATCCAGATCGTTATCTTCAGTATCGAGGTCGCTGTCACCACCGGTCAGCCATGCGCCTAATCCAATCCCGGCATACATCTTGGACCAGTTATAATTCAACATGAGATCAACCACGAAAGCGGTTTCTCCGTCGATACCCTCTATCCTAGGTGCTACGCCAACCATACCAAGTACCGAAAGATTGTCGGCGAGGGTATATTCGACGCCCCCCCTGAAAAGCAGATAGTGTGCCGGATCGGCCTGATAGAGATAACCGGCATCCGCAATAAAGGCAATCGGCGAAGCGGCTGCAACGGGAACCGGCGCAGGAGCTGGTTCTGGAGCTGGTTCCGGTTGAGGAGCAGGAGTCGGGGCGGCAACCGGTACAACCGGGGCCGGGATGGGACCGATCTCCATAAGAGCGAGGTTCCCGCAGACAAGAGGCACGACAAACGTATACCGCTGTTCGTTATAATCGACAAAGAACTGATAACCGGTAAACGGAGTATCCGATTCCCAGACCACATCCTTGTCTATCATTACCGGTCCCTGGCCTTTTCTGCGATAAAACATCCATTCCAGTTTCTGGCCTTTCCGATACTCAACTGTGGCTACCTCAGCGTTCGGCAGTTGAGTCATCAAAGGTTCATACAGTTCACCGACACCGGCTTTCTGCATGCCTTTCTGAACATCACTCTTGTGTTCCATGAACATGTTCTTCATCTGCTCGACAGAACTCAGGGGGGCTGGTAAAAAGGATTATCACCAAACCTGGTGATAGCGCCTGCGTTACTTGCCAGGCCAGCCAGCATAAGCAGAAGAACAACTGAAAACAGAACAGGTCTCATCTTCATCACACGTACTCCTCGAATTGGTTTTTAAAAATAGCATTCAAGACAGCCTTAATCGTGTATTTATAATACATTGATGCCAATCTGTACAGTATAATTCTTCTTTCGACCGCTTCCGAGAGAGCATGAAACGTGTTGATCGATAAATCGCCTTCCACCGGGTTCTATCAGGGTCGAAGTATGCCTCTGCCTCAAACGCCTGCTTTATAGCCTGACCCAGTCCAAAGACCGTCTGGCCGATCGTGATCCCTGCATGTATATCAGGAATATCGCAGGCGGCAGACAATAGTGATCAGAAACAAGACGCGCAACACCAATCCTCAGCCAAACCACCCCGCACAGTTTTGTGTTCTCCTGACAAGCTTTTCTGCTTATAGCATGGTATGATCTATGGACCAATGGAGCGAGAGTACCTAGTATATGCTCCGTAAATATGCATTTTCATGTAACACAGTGTAACCGATACAAGTTCCGGCTGCGTGAGTAAGAGCACTGCAGCTTTCCAAAACCCTTAGCCAAGGAGGAATTTCCATGTCTCAGAGCGTTTACAAAATTATTGAAATGGTTGGTTCAAGCCCGGTATCCTGGGAAGAGGCTTCGCAGAACGCTATTAAAGCAGCAGGGTTGAGCTTGCGGGATTTACGTATTGCTGAGGTCGTAAAGCTGGATATCGTTGTGGACGATGGTAAAGCCGCCATCTTTCGGGCCCGTGTAAATCTGTCTTTCAAAGTGCTTTCCGACTAGTGCATCAGCTGGTAATGATGACTATATGACTTGACCAGCGTCCAAACCTGATCAATGTCTGCATTTTAACGACACCAAGATTCTCTAATTGCCTTTCAGATAGAGAGATCAAAGGATTTTGAAGAAAAAAGGCTGACAGTGATCATATTTGGGCGCTCAATTCTGGTGCTATTGCACCCTGATAACTTCTCCCTCGGGAGGATAAGGACGAAGGGTAACCCTTTTCTTCCTATTACCAGTCACCGGCGTCATCATCATCACCTTCGATGGTGACGATGGTTCCTGATTGACCGCTCAGGGTTTTCAGCAGTAAAATAGCGTCGCACAAACCAACCATTCTGCCGGGTGCGTCGACTTACTTGTAGAGAGAAATTCGTCCAGAACCCGGATGTCATTTCGACCAGGAATGGTTGACACGCGTTTCATCGCCGTCAACCATCACCCTGTGCGGAGCAAGTTGAATCGTTTCAAACGGCATATCGACGCCTTCGACAGTCAGGGCCTTGTACATTTTTTCTCTCAACTCAAATCGTTTTTTTATATGGTCCCTTTCTTCTTCAAGCCAGACGCGTAATTGAACTTCGATGTTATAGTCACCCAGAACAGAGACCACCACATTGGGCGCTGGTTCCCGCATGAAATCGGAATCGTTCTGCACTAAAGCCAGCAGGATTCTCCTGACGTTGTCGAGATCCTCTGAAACTCCGACAGTAACTGCGACATCCAGGCGCAAATGGGGAAAATTTGTATACGAGGTTACCGTTTTGTTCATGATTTCAGCATTCGGAACAGCCAGCATCCTGCCATCGTTGGTTACAATGCGTGTAGTCCGCAGGGTAATCCGATCCACCCGACCATAGTTGCCATCGATTTCCACCAAATCGTCAATTGTGAAAGGTCGGTCCACAAAGACCAGAATGCCGGAAATAATATTCGACAGCGTATCGCGCAGCGCAAAACCGATCGTGAGGCCGGCAACCCCGAGGGATCCCAATAGTGCTGTTGTCTTTATACCGGCTGAACTGAGCGCGACAATCACCGCCACACCCAGAATACTGTACTTTATCAATGTTTCGGCAAATGCTGCGCTGGTTTTGTCTAGATGCCTTTCGAGACGTGGCGACACCAAGCCACGAGACAGGCGCCAAAGAAGATAAAAAACAGCGAGCACAACCATGAAAACAATAACATTGATAACGAGCTCTCCAAATTGCAGGCCTAATCGCTCGAGGTCAAAATACTCTTTCAGACGGGACAGCGAACTTTCAAAAATTTTTGATAACATGTTGCTCTAACCTGAAGAAAAAAGGTTTCTCTGGATATCTGCCGAGGGTGCTGCCCAAGGATTGCGGCAGCATGGCGTTTCGATTCAGCACGGCCCCCTGTTTATCCCAACGCAACAAGAACCAGGCCGATAAAGATAATCCCCACACCCAAGAATCGAGGGAAAGAGCCTTTTTCCTTGAGTAAAAGCACACCCAGAATGGTTCCAATTGGGATTGATAATTGGCGTAAGCCAATAACATAACTTACATTTTTAGCGTGTGTCATGGCGAGCAATATAATCCCGTAGGTTGCCCCGATAGCAAATCCTGCCAGGAGCGCCGGCTTGAGCAGGTGACGCCAGTTGGCGTAAAAGTGCGCGGCTGACTTTTCAGTAAACAGCATGAGCGCCTGCAGCCAAAAGGCGGTGAAGATACATTCCAGGACAAGGTAGAGCAAGGCACGCTCCCAGCCGGCGGCTTCGCTGGGCAGGCTTTTTATCATGTTCATACCAATATCATCTACAAAGGAGTATCCCGCAGTGCCAACGGCTGCTATAACTGCGAACGCGCAGGATAGATTGAGGTAGTTAGACAGCTTAACGTCGCCGAAACTGTTCATCGGCAGGATGAGAGCCCCTATCACAATAGCAATACTCCCCAGTATGGCCCAAGCCGAGAGATCACTTCCACGGCCTACTGCAAAGGTAAGCGCCACAACAATAAGCAGGGGGAATGACCGGGCAAGCGGGTAGGCGATTGAGAGTGCACCACGCGCATAGGAGCTGGCGAGACCGGTGTAATAGAGCGCTTGAAACAGCCCGGCAACAAGCAAAATTCCCCAAAGAGACAATGATATCCTGGCTATCAGATCAGGAGTCATGAAAAATATTGGTGAAAACCAGAATACCGTACCCAGCGTGGCAATTTGGAAAAAACCAATAGTCGGCGATTGGCTTTTGGAAAACACATTCCAACTGGCGTGCATGCATGCAGAGATGATCACGAGAAATGCGGCGGTAAGCGTCATGGCGCAAGCAGCAATGTCTTTGGGAAAAGAGACATGTTTATCTATAATAGATATGATGAGTTGCGACACAAATCCGCTGATTTTGGAAGCGGGAGCATTCAGGACATCTGTGCTACTTTGACGTTCATGCTCAGCAGCTCCACCGGGTCGCCGAATTGCGTATAAATTGCAACATCGGCGGCGTCACGACCAAAAGCGATCGCAACACGTCCTCCCTGCAGACTGACCTGTGTTGGATCAAATGTGTACCATCGATTTCCAACATAGGCCTCGAACCATGCGTGCAGATCCATCGGTTCAAGCGTCTCAAGATAGCCCACGACCATCCGAGCCGGTATCGATAGCGCCCGACAGCAGGCAATCCCCAGGTGGGCCATGTCCCGACACACTCCGTGTCCCGACTCATTTAGCTCAGAGGCGCTGATAATCTGCTGTCCGGCACCAGGTGTATACCGTATCGCACTGCGAATGTAATCAACAATTGCAGTGCATTGGTCATATCCGGGAGCCCGGTCCGAAACGAGCGATGCAGCCATTTGCGTGAAACGATCCGATTCACAATACCGACTTGGGTAGAGGAACGGCAGGGTCTCGTCCGGCAGCTGTTGCACTTCGATAAAATGAGCCCCAGGGGCTGTGTCGGAAGCCTTCGCGGTTTCGATGTCAACGGAAGTACGAACTGAGAAATATCCTGCCGGCGCAACGAGGCGCTGGCAAAGGTTGCCGAACGAGTCTGTGAATTCGACCGCAGGCACGCTGGGTGACAAAACGTACTCTTCGCGTGCAATCCATTGCTGTAACCCACTCCGGGGACGCAGCATGAGCAGAAACGGAGTCGGAACCGGAATCTGGAATTCAAGAAAGCAGGATGCAGTTAACCACATGTCAATCCTTTATTGATTGAGACACCAGTTTTATCATTCGCCACTGTGCATTTCTTTTGGCGAACAACAGTGATAGCTGGAAAAATCTAGGGGGCAAGTCCTGCACTCTCTGC
This sequence comes from uncultured delta proteobacterium, assembly GCA_963696725.1. GTDB lineage: Bacteria > Desulfobacterota > Desulfobulbia > Desulfobulbales > Desulfocapsaceae > MADRE3. Next base: position 60,352 of record CAVOLI010000005.1, on the reverse strand, counting down.
AGCATCAATAGTATTATATATCAAATAGTTGTGAATGAATCAAGCGGCAATGTCAGAGAGGCCGGATGTTAATCGCTGCTTTACTGCCATTCAACGATACTCCCGTAGCTCCGCTCAACATGCCAAATACGTAGAATTGATCTTGAATGCATGGTAGAGTTATGCTTCGGGATTACAGTTTCTGGATGCTGGTTCTTGCCTGGAAGAGGCGAATACACGGATCAGGCTATTCTGAGTAATGGAGTATAAACTGCAAAAACAACAAAGAGAGGAAAAGATGGATAAATGGGTGTGTACGATTTGCGGGTATGTCTATGACCCGGCGGCAGGAGACGCCGACACAGGAATAGCAGCCGGAACAGCCTGGGAGGATGTTCCCGAGGATTGGCTCTGCCCGATTTGCGGAGCCTCAAAGGACGAATTCGAGAAAGAATAATTACAGGGACGAGAACAGGCGCACTACAGGTGGCCCGACAGGGTCTCAGGTAACCTGAACCGTTACCCCGTGTTCTCTGACCCCGTTATTATTGTAACCAAGCTTGTTCCAGGCTGCCTGCATGGGCTGCTCCCCTGCCTCGCTGTCAGTGGCGCGCGAGAGAATCGTATAACTGCCGGGTTGGGAGACGCTCCAGACGTATTGCCAGTGCCGCCAGGCGAAAGGCTCGTGGGGTCCGATGAAGGTTGCGATCTGCCAGGATTCGCCGCCATCGACGGATACTTCAACCGTCTCAACGTCTCTTTCTCCAGCATACGCGGCACCCAGGATTGTAATGTCTCCAGGTGGCAGAGCCGCATCGGTTTCCGGCTGGGTGATGATGGATTTAACCTGGATACCGGTTACGTGCTCCCCGGTTTTCGGGTCCTGTCCCGGTTGATGTATCCGGTATACCTGGTCCATGTAAAAACCTGCATACGGCTCACTGAGCAGGGTAATCCTGTTTAACCATTTGACGCAGTTGGCGCCGGTCCAGCCAAGAGCAAGGGCCCGAAGTGGAAAGCCGTGCCTCAGCGGCAGGGGTTCCCCGTTCATTTCATAGGCCAGGAGCGTAGAAGACATGGCCTTTGCAATTGGAATACTGCGAATAAACTTGATTTGTGCCTTGCCCAACGGCTTGTCATAGCCTTCAAAGCAGACATGCTGAGCGTTGGGCGCAAGACCCGCTTTCTCAAGGAGATCACGGAGCCAGACACCTCCCCAGACCGCGTTTCCCACCCCGCCAATGGTCCAGGGATTTCCCGAGGCCTTTTCATCAAGAAGTGAACGGCTGTTCCCCGAGCATTCGAGGGTGTTGGCGACGATCGCTTTCGGCATTCCCAGAAGTGACTCAAGATCAAAGGTGAGCGGGGTTTCAACGTTACCTTCAATAGTTAGGCTCCACTGTGACAGATCAATTGGCTGTTCCGGTATTTCCCCCTGGTTTCTATCGAAGAAGACCTTGTTTGCAGTGATCCAGGACCTGAGGTATGACTTTGGGGTTTCAGCATTTCTGGGTTTCGGGGTCATTACCCGCATCAATTCTTCCATTTCAGAACCTCCGCCGATAGCTTAGATGGGTTTCAGACATTTGTTTTACCTCTGTATTGACTCGACAAAACAAAATAAAGCACTGATTATCCTATTCTTAACGTGTAATATCTTTGAACCAGAGATCAAGGGCTTGATGATACAGCCCGGCGACAAACTGAAGATGTGCCGCTGTTTTTTAAAATAAAACAGACAAAGCGTATGCTTCGCACGATTTTAAGCAATACTTGGTGCAAAAATCAGGGTAATATCGTAACCGTCTCAAAGAGAAAAGAGCTCAGCCTATCTCCATATTCCCGACGGCCAGGAGAGAGCTGGAAATCAGGATAACAACGTGTTTCATTGTGTAATGAAAAGTTCGACGATACTGGGTCATGCAGACAAATTTTTCAAGACACGATCACCAGCTTACCTGACTACAATTTTAATTCTGCTTGTCGCGATTGTAGGCGCGGTTGATCACTTGACCGGGTATGAGATTTCATTTTCGATCTTTTATCTTATACCCGTCTGCATCGGAGCGTGGTACTCAAAATACTATCTCAGCGCATTTATCTGCGTTATCTCCGCCTTGACCTGGCTCGCCCTTGACTACAGCTCGGGTAACCAGTACAGCCATGCGGCCATTCCTTTCTGGAACGCCTGCGTTCGATTTGGCTTTTTTATTGTTGTCGCGGTTCTCCTCAAACGACTTAACCAGACGCTTGAATTTCACGCCTCTCTTGCACAGATAGACAGCCTTACCGGCCTCCTGAACGCGCGCACTTTTAAGCAAAGATGCTCTGTTTACTTTCTGCTTGCCTCCCGGCATGAGCGCCCGTTAGCACTCGGCTATCTTGATCTGGACGGTTTCAAGGGTATAAACGACAAATTCGGTCATAATGTTGGCGACGAGGTCCTGCGTGCGGTTGGGGCCGCACTCAGAATACGGCTGCGAGCCTCTGACATTGGCGCAAGACTTGGTGGTGACGAGTTTGGAATTCTATTGCCGGAAACTGACTATTCCGGGGCTCAGGCGTTTTTCCAACAGCTCCACGGCAGTCTTCTCCAACTGGCAGATCTCAACCACTGGCCTCTGGGCGTCAGCATCGGTGTGGCAGTAATTTATTCACCGCCTGCAAGTCCAGACGAGGCCATACGGATGGCGGACGCACTTATGTACAAAGTCAAGAACTCCGGCAAGAATAGTATTCTGTTTGAAGAATTTGGCAGGGCATCAGGCAATATAGACCAGAAGGCTCCTGTCTGATAAATATATTGGCGGGAAACCCTGCCTGAAAAGGGCTATACCAGTATTTGCGTTGGCCTGATGTTGAAAATGTACAAAATGTTACGGGAATCTATGCCGTCAATAATATAGAATTGATCGTCTGCTGAGCTGACAACTGTAAAAGGGAGTGTCTGCTGTGAGTTTCAGAGTAAAATTCTTTAAATCTCCCCCAAAAGGAGCGCAAAAGATAAAGAGCATGGCCCTATTCCAGAGGCCGTCTTCAAAACGGAAGAACAGCAGAAATCTGGTAAAACGTTATTGCAGGCTTATCAGGTAGTGCTGCATTTCTGTGAGCCATTTTTAAAACGTTCCAACTCCTACGCTGTTTCATTGCATATGCAGCATGGCGGAGTTGTTTGCCCAACCATCCATTTCCGGGTCCTCTCTCAACACGTTGCTATTCTCGGCCCTCTGATTATATTTTAGCAAGGATCTCTTAATAAACGGGAACTTAGATGTGCTCGCCAGCCCTGCACTGATCCTTACCTGGCTCAATGCCTGCTCTGCATTTTCATTTTGCAGACAGAGCCGATTTTGCGGAAGAAGGAGACAGATATGCCTCGCTCAACAATCGAGCTTGATTTCACGGTCGAACATCTCTCTATCCTTGATGAGCATGGTAACCTGGACCAGGACCTGGAGCCGGATTTGCCACCTGTACAATTGATCGAGCTTTATCGGGCAATGCTTCTCGGCAGGCGGTTGGATGAACGGATGCTTTCCTTGCAACGGCAGGGTCGTATTGGAACCTTTCCACCAATAAAGGGACAGGAGGCAGCCCAACTGGGAGCGGTTTTCAATCTCCGCCTTACTGACTGGCTCGTTCCCGCCTTTCGTGAAGCACCTGCGGAAATATGGAGGGGCCGGTCCCTGGAGAGTATCATCCTTTATTATAACGGATACAATGAGGGGACTGTCATCTCAAACGATCAGAAAGATCTGCCTATGGCAATACCGGTAGGTACTCAAATTCTTCATGCAACAGGTATCGGCTATGCAATTAATTACCGGCAGACAGATGAAGTTGTAATGTGTTTTTTGGGTGACGGGGCAACATCAGAGGGTGATTTCCATGAAGGTCTCAACTGTGCTGCTGTTTACCAGACTCCGGTAATTTTTATCTGTCAGAACAACCAATGGGCCATTTCAGTCCCCCTGGCCAGGCAAACACGCTCCCAGACCATCGCACAAAAGGCTCTTGCCTACGGTATGCCAGGCATACAGGTTGACGGCAATGATGTTCTGGCTGTTTACGCCGCAACGAAAGAGGCAGTGCAGCGGGCCAGGAGCGGCGGGGGTCCCACCCTGATCGAATGCGTCACCTATCGGATCATGATGCACACCACAGCAGATGACCCGAGTCGCTACCGAACCGAGGAGGAGGTCCGCGTCTGGGAAAAAAAGGATCCACTGGTTCGATATGAAGCATACCTTGAAAAAAAGGGCGTATTACCTGCTGATGAAAAAACAGGGATTGAAAGCAGCATAAAGGAGCAGATTCAGAACGCGGTGGAAAGGGCAGAAGAGCAAATGAAACAGCTTGGAGAACCACTTGAAATGTTCGATCATCTCTATGCAGAGCGGCCGCTGGAGCTAATGAAACAAAGGGCAGAGCTGGCTCGTGATCTCAGTGCAGACGAAAGGAAACCAACAGATGGCTAAGATGACAATGGTTCAGTCCCTCAACCTGGCTCTGAGGCAGGAGATGACGCGAGATGATACTATTGTTCTGCTTGGTGAAGATATTGGCCAGGATGGTGGAGTATTCCGGGTGACTGATAGACTTGTTGAAACATTCGGCAGACAGCGCGTGTCGGATACGCCCCTTGCAGAATCAGCAATCATCGGCATGGCCATCGGCATGGCCGTTTATGGGCTGAGGCCGGTCTGTGAAATCCAGTTCTCGGGATTTGCTTACCAGGGCTTCCACCAGGTGGAAAACCATGCTGCCCGAATGCGTTGGCGCACACAAGGCAGACTGAGCGTGCCGATGGTATTACGCGCCCCCTATGGTGGAGGAGTTCGGGCCCTGGAACATCACTCTGAAAGCAGGGAGGCCTACTGGGCTCATACTCCCGGAGTAAAGATGGTTATACCCTCCGGTCCGAGAAATGCCCGCGCATTGTTGGTCAGTGCGATAAGAGACCCTGACCCGGTCATTTTTTACGAGCCAAAAGCTCTTTACCGTTCCCTGCGCGAGGAGGTCCCGGAAGAGGAGGAGGTGATGCCGATCGGCGAACCCCAGATAATCAGGCAGGGAGATGATATAACCCTGATCGCATACGGTGCCATGGTTCGGCCAACGCTTGAGGCAGCGGCTGAACTGGAGCGTGATAGAATCAAAGCAGAAGTAATCGATCTTTTGACCATATCCCCTCTCAATGTGACGCTCCTGGTTGACTCTATTCGCAGAACTGGACGGGGTGTCATCGTTCATGAAGCGCCACGGAGTTTCGGGCCGGGTGCTGAAATCATCTCACGTCTTATGGAGGAAGCTTTTTATTACCTGGAGGCACCAATCGCACGGGTAACCGGATATGATGTTTTCATTCCCTATTTTCAAAGAGAACCCTTTTATATTCCTGACGCGAAAAGGATTATCCGGGCAGCACGACAAACCTTGACCAACTAGTTCGGGAGACTCTATGAGCACATCTTTTTATTTGCCAGATCTGGGTGAAGGCATTCATGAAGCCGAAATACTGTCGGTGCCGGTCGAGCCGCGCCAGCAAATACATGAGGGAGATGTTATCCTCGAGGTTGAAACAGACAAGGCGGCAGTCGAGATTCCTTCTCCAGTTACGGGCACTATTGAAAAGATATTTGTGAAGCCGGGTGACATAGCAAAAGTCGGGGATGCCCTGCTTTCCTTTGCGGCAAGCAGTTCAGCAGCCCAACAGGATAGCTCTGAAGAGACGCCGGAGAGATCGGCGGCACGGAACGAAAGACCGGTCCCGGCCTCCCCTTCAACTCGTCGTCTGGCCAGGGAATTAGGAGTAGATCTTCACCTCGTCACGCCAGCTGACCCAAGCGGTATTGTTAACGCCAATGATGTACGGAGTTTTGCAGCCTCAGCCGCGCGTCCAAAACCGGTTGACGATACCCGGAACTCCAGCACTACCCGGGAGCATTTTATCTCCGCACCGGCAACAGATTTGCCGGATTTTAGCAAATGGGGACCGGTCGAACTGGAACCGTTCCGCTCTATACGGCGAGCCACAGCCATGCAGATGGCGAAGTCCTGGGAGCAGATTCCCCATGTAAACTGCCAGGACATGGTGGATATAACCAAGCTGGAAAAATTTCGCAGCCGATACAAGGCAGATATACAAAAAGCAGGCGGAAGGCTCACCCTGACTGTGTTTGCCTTGAAAGCCGTGGCAACGGCACTGAAGAATTATCCACACTTCAATGCCAGCCTCGACCTCGCCAACCAACAGATCATCATCAAGAAATACTTTCATATCGGCATTGCCGTCGACACTGAGCAAGGGCTTGTAGTACCGGTCATAAAAGATGTCGATCGCAAGAGTATAAAAGAGTTATCCGTTGAAATAAATATGGCCATCGAGCGTGCCCGTTCACGCAAGAGCAGCCGGGAAGAAATGCTTGGTGGCACATTTACGATTACCAATGCCGGTGCTATTGGAGGAAGCCATTTCACGGCGATTATAAATCATCCGGAAATCGCCATACTGGGGATGGGACAGGCTCGGCTGCAGCCTGTGGTCGTGAGTGATAACACGGGAGATGGTTCAATTGAACCTCGCTTAATGATGCCCATCGTTCTCTGTTTTGATCACCGGGTGGCTGACGGCGCTGATGCTATACGCTTCCTGCAGACCATTATCACTGCCCTGGAAGATCCGGATGAACTGCTGATGACGATGATCTGAACCTGGAGTGCGTTATGGTCATGGGTGATATGGTAATGAGTTTTGATATAGTCGTTATCGGCAGCGGACCCGGCGGCTATGGAGCGGCTTTCCGCGCCGCCGACCTGGGCCTCGATGTCGCCCTGATAGACACGCGCTCACGACCCGGCGGCGTCTGCCTCTATGAAGGCTGCATCCCCTCCAAGACCTTGCTCTTTCTCGCTGAGCTCATCTTTGACAGCCGCAGGGCAAAGAAAATGGGCATTGATTTTGGCGATCCCAGGGTAGATCTTGACTCCATGCGTAGCTGGAAAGACAAAGTTGTTGGCAACCTGTCCCGCGGGATAACCCGGCTGAGCGAGGCACGGGGAATCCAGCAGATCACCGGCAAAGCATGTTTTGAAAACGCTGCTACTCTTCGGCTGGAAGGAACAGATATCAACCGCATTCGCTTCCGGCAGGCTATCATAGCCACCGGTTCGACCCCACGTACCTTCCGCGGTACAACCCCTGATGGAAAAAGCAGGATAATGGATTCCACCAGTGCGCTGGAACTCTCAGAAATACCAGAGAAACTGCTCATCATTGGCGGCGGCTATGTCGGGCTGGAGATCGGCACTATTTATGCCGCCCTGGGCAGCCGTATCTGGCTGGTGGAAAAGGAAAACCGACTCCTTTCCGGAGTTGATCGGGACCTTGTACAACCGCTCGAGCGCCGGCTCGATGAGCTTTTCGAAAAGGTCTGGCTGAAGAGTTCCATTTCCATGCTGAAGGAAAATCAGGATAATGTCGAGATTACCCTGGAGACAGATCAGTCCACAGAGGCCCATCAATTTGATCGAGCACTTGTAGCCATAGGCCGAATACCGCTTAGTAATTCGCTTGGTCTTGAGAACACGGGCGTCACAACCAATAATGGTGGATTCATTATTGTCGATGACCAGCAGCGAACAACGGATCAGAACATCTTTGCGGTTGGAGACGTGACAGGAGGAACAATGCTGGCCCACACAGCAACCTGCCAGGGCAGGATCGCTGCCGAAGTAATTGCTGGTCAACCATCTGTTTTTGATGTCCGCGCGATCCCTTCAATCGTCTACACTGCACCGCAGATTGCCTGGTGCGGGCTCAGCGAAGAACAGGCAAAAGAAAGAGGAATAGCAGTGCAAGTGCTTAAATTCCCATGGAAATTATCTGGCCGAGCCCACACCATGGATGCAACGGATGGTCTAACCAAAATTCTTGCTGACCCTTCCGATGGGCGCATACTTGGCCTGGGAATATGTGGCCAAGCGGCTGAGGGCTTGATTGCGGAGGGGGTTCTGGCAATTGAAATGGGGGCACGCGCAGAAGACCTTGCCCTGAGTTTACATCCGCATCCCACCCTTTCTGAAACGGAGAGTGAGGCGGCCGAAATATTTCTGGGCAGTCCGACACATATTCTGCCCAGGAAGCGAAAGTAACGAGAGCCCATCAGGCAGCCGCACGGTAGGTAAAGAATGCTTTTTATTACTCGGCCTTCGCATTCTTTATGGTAATATCACGCTGCGGGAACGGGATTTCAATTTCATGCACTCGAAATGCTTTATCAATCGCCATATGCATTTCACTGCGGACCCGCATCTTTTGATCAACATCTTTGAGATGGCATAACAAATCAAAGTTGAGTGAGCTGTCGCCAAAAGCTTGAAACCACGCCTTGGGCTCCGGTGCTGATCCATCTGTGATTACCTGTTCATGAGTATGTGCGATTTCGAGAAGCAGGCGTTGAACCAGCTCCGTATCGCTCCCGTACGCAACACCTATCGAAATTCTTACTCTGCCGCGCTGATCTTCAAACATCATGTTTGTAACCTGACTGGAGATTAACTCCGAATTGGGGACGATGACATCAGATCGGTCGAAGGTCTGCACTATCGTTGATCGTATACTTATTCTCTTTACATAACCCTCTGTCGTTCCGACAAGAATCCAGTCTCCTTTCTTGATCGGTCGCTCAAAAATCAAAATCAGGCCGGAAATGAAATTATTGACAATGTTTTGCAATCCAAACCCAATTCCCACAGAAAGCGCACCGATAACAACGGTGAGACCTGTCAGTTTGACACCGGCAACAGCAAGTGCAATGAGAATTATGGTTCCATAGCACAGATAGCCGGAAACGGTAATAAACGTTTCGCGGGTGCTTTTGGTCATTTCAGCCGCGCTCAGCCATTTAAGATCCATGAATTGCTTGAGATACTCTATTGTCGGCCAGATGAGCACGAATAGCAGGAGCGCAAGCGTAATACGGGCGGGGGATATGGAGAAACCGCTAAAGTTCGAACCCTGCAGAAATAATTCTTTCAGATGCTCGTAGTCTGAATCAATAATTCCCCATCTGAGCAAGATGATGATCAATACGCTGAAAATCACGTATGCCTTCAATCCGAGACAGAGTATCTTAAGCGTTTTGATGCCCTGGCTTCTCTGCTCTGGGTTTATTGCTAATCGATCAAGTAAACGATCTTTGCCCCTCTCCAGCAGTTCCACGAGCAGGTCTATAGAATCGTAGAGCAACAGCGCAAGTCCCAAAACGGTGCAGGTATAGCCGAAGATTAAAGTGAGGTGACCGGTAAAACTGCGGTAGCCGAAGAAATTAAGAGCAACGAGAAGAATGAGAGCGATAAGCAATAACGGTTTTGCATATCTCCAGAGAACAGGTTGCAACGCATGACAGCTGTATCGACAAAATAAAAAGAGCGTCACGAGCCAAAACAGAAAAAGCAGCGAGCCGAACAGCACGCCCATGCCGTATTGTAACTGAATGGGATTTTTCGTCGAGGAAAATACAACAAGAGCCGCCGATGCAAAACTAAAAATCGAGAGAATTGCTCTTCCCCCATAAGCTGATGGCAGCCTGTAAATGCCCTCTGGTTCTGCAGACTTGAAACGGAGGATGGTTACCTGTATCAAGATCCGTATGGCTAAATAAAAAAAGACGATTAAGCTGCCGATGGCAAAGTAGTTTATGCTCATAAAAATCGGGAACATGAGCGCTATCAGTATTGTTAGTGAAACCATTGAGCCGAGAAAGATTTTTTTGAAAGAAGAGGCAGCTGTCAGGTATTCGATAAGCTGATGCACTGAGTTGTTCACAACGCTGTTCTCCAGAACATAGTCCCGCACCCCTGGGATGAGCGATATCGTTACAAACACCGCCGTGAATAGTGCCAGGAAAAGCAAGGCGCCATGAGTTTTTGGTACAGTCTTGACGATGGCCTTATCGAGCATGGGCTGCTCGACCTGTACTGTCTTATAAATCTGCCAGAGTGGTTCTCCCCTGAAGTAATTATCCCGTGCCTCCTGCCGCTTTAAATAAACGTCCAGCTGTTTAACTGCCTCTTCAGCTGTCATCAGCGACAATCTGAGTTCGACAAGTTCACGTTCTTTTTGATGTTTCACGGCAATCAGTTCGAAAAGATTACCGTTGACCGCCGGCTGCTCGCCATTTGCCTTTTCATCTATTCCTTTTAAGGCAATCTGCAGCCGCTCTATTTCACCTTGAGCTACTCGAATATTCCCATTGATTTCTGAGATATAGCCTTTTACCCTCTGCCTGCCTGCTCTGACCGATGCAATTTCAGGTTCAGTGGCCAGTGTGTCAAGGATCAGCTGAATTTCCTGCCGTTGGTCCAGGCCTGTCTGGAGATTATTTTTGACGATATTTTCAGCCTGGGCATCGACTGTAACAAGGGTGGAACACGCCAATGCAAGCAGGCACCAGATCGAACACAGTTGATTTTTTCTCAGCATCATTCGTCTTCCCTCATGTATGAACGATATCATTTACTGCTCCATATCTATCTTCTGATGCGGGTCACCAGCAGCAGGATTCCCACGGTCATCTAATCTACGACAGTTCAGCGGCTAATTCGAGATAAAACGCAGCCCACAACGCGTAATGCTTTAAAGAAGCCGCATAGCGGTAAAGGTTGCCATTATTGGACTTGATACGAGAGCCGATTCTATTCTCAGCTGCTTCAGTGTCACAACTAACACGAGGAAAGAAAAAACCACAAAGAAATGTTCCGGATCATGAGCGTACACTTCTCATAACAGGATCATAGTGCCATCGAAACGGGATATGAGCGCTGGAGCATCAAGAAGATGAGCTGATTGTCTTTGTAAATCAGGGAGGGAGTGTCAGTTAAAAACTCATTGACCTTTTGGGAAGCTTTCAGAGCGCTTTTCCCACCTGTCGGTCACAGCTGGCGACTGCCGGTGAGGTAAATGATAAGGAGCAGTATGGAAGCAAATACCAATACAAAACCAAGCCTGATTACCCTCAATCTGTTATCCGCAGAGTCATCTGACCAGACGAAAAAACCCAGTATCATATGAACTATCAACAGGACTGTGGCAAGCGTTCTAATCATGCCGGCTAATGCTGGTTCCATTGCTCTTTCTCACGTTAGCTGCACTTTCTTCCCATTCATCATTGGGAAATCTCTGAGATGAGAGCGATCCTTGCCGGGATCGAACAAAGATCGCTCTTCAATGCCTGATGGCAGGAAATGGAAGGTTAGCCGTTACGTATGGTACCTGCCAGATTGCGGTCTCCGAGCACTCTCAGCACACTTGATGCCACATCGAATCTGGTTTTCTGGATATCCGGTGCCTGCAATGCTTTTTGGTAAATCGTCCGGCCCCAGTCAGAATCACCCAGTCTTCTGATGACACTTTCTGCCAGAAAAGCGAGGTCATTGGCAGCGGAAAGGTTTTGCTCCGCCACCGCATGCAGACGCTTCAATGTATCCTTGCCGGCACCCTGCTGCTCTGCGATATGCAGCAGATTGTCATACTGGAACCTGTCAGCGCACTCATTGGCTGCCTTTTCATACACCTCTCTGGCCCATTTTTGATCTCCGAGACTAGAATTGACTTTGCCAGCTAAGGTCAGCAGGCAGGAACGGTCTGTGCATTTGCCCAGCGCCTCCTGGAAGAGCCTCTTGGCCCAGCCACTGTCATCGAGCACCTCGTTCACTGTCGTTGCCAGTTTGATGTAATCGGAGGAATTCCCGCACGTTTCCTCGATCTTTGTAAAATAGCTCCTTGTCTTGGCTTCATCCTGCAGGTTGTTCCTGGTCGCTGCTGCAATAGTCCTTCTCTTGACAAACTCATCCGTCGATTCGAATTTCTCGGAATAAATACGGTCGGCCCAGTCCTTGTCATTGAGGTCACCGGCAATCAGAGCAGCCAGTGTCATGTAGTCGTCAAAGTAAATGGCTCGCTTTTCAGCATTTGCGAAAATTTTGCGCACGTATGGAGAATCTCCAGTCGCTTCCATCACCTCATGGCCAAGGTTCCAGAGCGTAGCCGCGCTCATGGCCTCCTGTTCACGCTTGATATATTGGTCATAAAGCGCGGGGTTCTCTGCGCGCTTTTCTTTCTGGATGCCGATATCATCCAGCCACTTTTGATCCGTTGCATATTTCAGAACCGCATTGGCCATCGACTGGAAATCGGAGTTGGTCTTGACTGCATTTTCTGCCTGGTGCAATATTTTAATCGCACCGTCAAGATCGCCAATCTCGTCAGCGAGTTTCTCGGCAACACCCACGAGCTTTGGTGTATCCGGGTCGGTCCCCGCCGCTTTTAAATAGATCTGGCCGGCATACGCCTTGTCGCCGGTATCTTTGAGAACGGAACCGGCAAGTCCCGTTATTTCGTTATAGCTGGTGAAGTAATCACCGGCTTTTTTATAGATTTCCAGCGCCAGCTTCTTATCCTCAAGTGCTTCCCGGACCATCCCGGCAAGTTTCACCAGATCTCCTCCGTTGTCGATCATATCTTTGGCTTTGTTAAACAGTCTGACCCCATATTCTTTATCACCAAGAGCCGCCACCGCTTCTTTTGCGAGGCTGCCCATTTCCAGTCCTGAAGTGATTTGTTCCTCAGCAGATTGGTATAGCGTGCTGCCCAGATCACTGTCCGGGAACAGCTCGCCGGCGCTTGTTGCAAGTGCGGCAAAATCCGCTCCGTTCTTGCACGCCCCAGCCGCCTGGGTCAACACTTCTTTGGCCTGGGCCGGATCATCAAAATCGTTGATCAGCCCACGGGCCAATTCAATAAAATCAGCAGGAGTCGAGCATTGTTCCTTGCCCTTGGCGCTTAATTCCTTGGCCAGCTCCTTGTCGCCGAGTGTCTCGTTTATTTTCTGAGCTATACTGAGAAACTCTGCAGCCTTGGAAGCCTTTTCGGCAGCCGCCATGAACATGTCTCTGGCACCGTCCTTGTTGTCACCTTCAGCCGCTGAAACAGCCAGTTCGATCAGTTCATTGGCATTTTGGCTGGCGTTTTTAGCCTGTTCAAAGTACTCGACCGCCTTGTCTTCATCTCCGAGGATTACGCGGGCACCATTGGAAAGCGCCATAAAATCCAGAGCTGTAGCTGCCCAGTCCGCACCCTCTTCGTAGAGTTCAACGGCCCAGTCCTTGTCACCAAGATCTTTGAAGGCCTGCAGTGCAACTGATACATAGTCAGGAGTTTCCTGACAATCGTCGTATTTTTCTTCCAGTTCTTCTCGCGTCGCCATACCATAACCTCCAAATTTTTTTAATTGATAGTCACCAGACAAATCGCGGTTGACTCATTATCTTTTACGCCCTTCATGCTTCCTTTCAATGTATAGGCACAAAAAGTGGTTTCGTCCAGATGAATCTAAACAAGATCGGCAGCAGGCCTCCATCTCAGCATGTAACCAAAGATGACGGCTGCAGCAGGAACAAGCTGTTTTGAATTCGAGAAGAATTTCATAGCGTCAGATATGCTTAACTAGTTCATATCTCAACACTGACTGCCTTCTCGACAGATGCTCCTGCGTTCCGTAACTCTTCGAACGCCCTTTGACTATCCAACGGATCTATGTTGACCCCTTTGCAGAGGTCTTCCAGTACAACAGTTGTATATCCCAGCTCCAAGGCATCTAATGCTGTGAATTTAACGCAATAATCGGTAGCGAGGCCGCAGATATACACCTGTGTGACCTTAAGGCTCCTCAAATAGTCATGCAGCCCGGTGCTGGTTCCGTCATCGTCAAAGAAACCGGAATATGAATCCGCGGCAGGGTTCGTACCTTTGACAAAGTTTTGACCACTTATCCGCAAGTTCTGATGAAACGCTGCGCCATGGGTATTCTGGACGCAGTGGTCCGGCCAAAGTACCTGGCTTCTGCCGGATAACGTTCCGATATCATATGGTTTTGCACCTTTATGGTTTGAAGCAAATGAGCCGTGCTCCTGAGGATGCCAGTCCTGGGTAGTCGCGATCACATCGAATTGAGAGACAATCCGATTGATTGACTGCACGATGCTGTCTCCAGATTCCACCGCCAGCGCCCCTCCGGGACAAAAGTCATTTTGCATATCGACAATGATGAGTGCTCTTATAACGAAATCCTCTCCAGTATGCGAAGACAGAGTTCTATCTCGTCTGCATCGCCTGTATGTTTACCCTCGGTATCAGAAAGCTTGATCATTGGTATCCATTCCGTCTCCATTCGGCTTCTGCACTGGGAGAGTTTAATTACCATGTTCAATGGTTTCGGCCCGAGGTCGTTTGACAGATTGGTACCTATTCCAAACGAGGCACTGATTTTCCCCTGGCAATATTTCTTTATGGATATGGCACTTTGTACATCTAAATCATCAGAGAAAACAATTGTCTTGGTCAACGGATTGATTCGCATTTTCTTGTAGTGGGCTATAAGTTTGTCAACAAAAACGTATGGATCCCCTGAGTCCTGCCGGACCCCGTCGAAAAGCCGTGCTTCTACGGAATCAAAGCTGCGTAGAAACAAATCAGTCGTATAGGTGTCAGTCAAAGCAATGCCTAAATGCCCATGAAACACAGAGGACCAGGCGTCAATTGCTGCCCGGTTTGCCCGTTTATAACCATGTTCCGCTGCGTGAAACATGAACCACTCATGAGCGTGAGTGCCAATTGGTTTAATGCCAAACTGTTTTGCCCAGTATACATTACTGGTACCAATCATCGTGTTATTTTCAACAGATAAAATGTCCTTGATGACCAGTTCCTGGTTTCTTGCCGAAAAGCGCCTTCTCGTTCCAAACTCCGCAAAACCAACACCCGCATTTCTGAGCAGTTCGCTTTTTTGAACATTCAGGAGCCTGCCTTCTTCTCTGGATAGAGTTTCCGTGGCAACCTGTGAAAAATAAAGTTCACTGATTATAGCCAGCAGAGGTACTTCCCATAGTATCGTTGTATACCAGGGGCCGCTGATATGAATGTTCAGACTTGGACCGGACTGTCTGATCACAACATTTTCGGGCGAAAACCTGTAATGGGTTAAAAAATCGAGATATACGGGGGTTAGAAAGTAACAGGTTTCTTTGAGGTAGCGTAATTCGTCATCGCGCAGCTTCAGGTCTGCCATTTTCTCCACCTGATGCTGCAGGTGGATATGAAATTTCTCAGGGAATTCCGTTTCTCCGCGATCAGTAAATTCATACTGGACCTCCGCGCGGGGATAGAGAGCATGTACAGCCTGCTGCATCGTGAATTTGTACAGGTCATTGTCCAGTAAACTTTGTATCATTGTTTCACAACTTCAGGTTAATGAGCACGTCGGTTATTTGCATGGCGTTAATGCGTTATAATGATCTTGCCGTATTTACAATTGAAGCTGGAAGCTACCCTGCCTGGTTGAACGTTCAAAAGCATCATACTCAGCACCTTACATCATATACTCAATTGGCGTTAAATCGCCTAGGGAATCATGAACTGAAACAGTTTCAACCTGATCTGCCACCCTGTGTGCTCTGGAAACGTCCCCTTACGCTGAAAAGCCCCCGCCACGGGGAAAATCACTTTTCCCACAGAAAATCGAATGTTTCTATCATACGATCATGGTGAGACCCCGGCCAATATATCTTCCTGCACAAAGAGCACTCTTTAAAAGTGGTGTAATACTTTCTGGTGAGCGGTTCGAGTCGATGCAGGATCTTCTCTTTCGGCACCTGAGAAAGGATACCGTTGCATACCAGGCAGCGGCTCATGGGTTTTGCAAGGGCTGACAGTTCATACCGAAGTTCAACCTCCAGCAGCTGTTTTCTATGATCGTCCGAACGGAGCAACTGACCGAAAAGCAGATCTCCCACTTTAGCCAGTTCCCGGTTCTTCGTGACGACAACCCGTTCTTCCATATTCGCCATTTCCACAATATCCTTTGGTTTCCTGCCCACAACGGTCGCAGTGTCCAACCCCGCCATCCTCAGATTGCGAGCAAGCTTCAGCGCGCTCATATCAACAAGAAATTTCAGTTTCCCGAAAGATTGGGGTCTGAGTGCGGAAGGTGTCCGCCAGTTATTCTGCTTATCGAATGGAAAAATAAGAATAAGATCGCCTCCTGAAGGAATATACTCAAAAGATATGTCATTCCCTCTGTGCTCTAATCGACAGATTTCAGTATGCGGCACTCCGAGTGCCTCAATAATATCTTTTATTGAAGCACGCCTGTTAAGATGATAAAAAACCTTTCCATCAGATGTCGGAACCCGGAGCAGTTCTCTGTTATTTCCGAAAAAAACGAGTGTGAGCTGCTCAGCCATTGTCAATAAGCGATTAACGTGACACTCCAGGTGCAACGTGTTTCCATCCCCCAGAAAAACAAGAGGTCAATCAGTTTGAAAGGCCTCCCGGTAAATAGAGCGGACATCATCTTCATCAAGGTCTCGGGGGTTGGGAACAAAGAGCCGTGCCTGCTGCATGGCACCGTTAACCAGCAGGTCAAGGTCAGCTTGGTCGATGTCGTAGTCCTGCAGCAGCCATGAGACATTGATGGCATCTTCCAGATCCATGACCGCTTTAACGGCCAGGGGTGCCGCCTCAAGAGCGGAGAGGCCAGCCGTATCCTGGCCGAGCAGGTCTGCAATCCTGGCATATTTCTCAGGATTACCGGGCAGGTTGAAGTTCATAACGTGCGGCAGCATCATTGCGTTGGTGCGGCCATGGGTCATGTGATACTCCGTACCCAATGGATAAGCCAGCGCGTGCACCGCTCCCAGTCCACCGCTGGTGAAGGCAAGACCGGCCAGGGTCGCCGCCAGGGACATGTGATAGCGCGCTTCCATATTCGAGCCCTTGGCACAGGCTATCGGTAAATAGGTACCAATCAGCCTGATGGCCTCTTCGGCCCAGAGATCAGAAAAGACGGTCGCATTCATTGACACATAGGCCTCCACCGCATGCACCAGTGCATCAGCGCCGGTATCAGCGGTTACCACGGACGGCATGCTGATTGTCAACAGGGGATCGACAATAGCCGTGTCAGGGAGCGCAAAAGGCGTGAAGACAACACTCTTCTTGTTCTGCTCTTCATCAGTCATAACAAGGACCCTGGTAACCTCGCTGCCCGTTCCTGCAGTGGTCGGCACGAGAATCATCGGGGCCCCTTTTTTCGGAACAGCATCAAGGCCGATATAATCAAGAATACACCCCTGATTAACCGTCAGTATGGAGATACCCTTTGCCACATCGAGCGAACTGCCTCCGCCCACGCCGACAATCACATCGCACCCTGCTGCCTTGAAAACCGCTGCCCCCTCATCGATGACCCTCGAGGGTGGTTCCGGTTCTACTTTATCATAGATCTCGTAGGCAATGGAGTTTGTCCGCAGTGATCGCTCGACGCTTTCGAGCAGACCGGCGGCAACAACCCCCGGATCAGTCACGACAAGTACTTTCCCGCCGCGCAGACGGGACACTTCAGCAGCGACGTTTGCGCTTGACCCAAACCCGAAAATCACCTTGTTCGGGGAGAAGGCTATATGCGTTTTTGCCTGGAATCCCTCACTCATTTCTCTCTCCTGTATGAAATGCCGAACTGAACTGTTCCCTCATTTGAAACGTAGTCATATCCTCTATTAGCAAAACACTGTAAAGAATATGAATACCACTATGGCAATCAAAAATAAACGAGCCTCTTGCAAAATGATGATTTTCGTTCAAAATCAAGGCATGCGAAAAATTATACCGCAGGCATATAATTGCTATTCCGAGGATAAAATTTTTTAGCATAACGCGGAGGTTGAGCGAAAAGACCGTTTTGCAAAAGGCTCAAACATGATAGAATAATTGTCTTGAATCAGCGGCGTTGATCCTGGACGAGCCGGACGCGCTTCTCCTCAGATAAAGCAACATATACTCTACGTCCCCGCATTAGGACAACCACGCACCATGGGAAGGATGCAAGTCCCTCATTAACAACCGATTGGCAATTGCAGTAGAGAGAAACGGCCGTATAATAGAGTCATCTGGGTGATTTAAAATCCTCTGATGCACCCTTATACTGACAACGAGGCTTATATGAAAATAATCTGCACCGTCCGACAAATAGCTATCGCGTACCTGGCATCCCTGCTGCTCTTCACCCCATCTGCAGCTGGAGCTGATGGTTTGCAGAACATCGAGGTAACCGGAATAAGTCCTGCGAAGGTGGCTGAAGTCGACTTACAGCCGGGACTCGCCAGCTGGTATTACCTGGAATTTTTTGAACGCGACCTGCAGAACCTTCCCAAAAGCGACCGCTCCCTGTATCCTTCCTTCGCGGGCAAGCCAATTTTACAACTGAATCATCAGTTTGATGAACAAAATATTTTTGACAGCGGCACTAATCGGGGTGTCGGGATACGAATGAAAGGCTATATCAATTTTCCTGAAGCGGGCCATTATGAGATGCAGGCATTGTCTAATGATGGCGTCATCCTGCACCTTTCAGATAACCTGGCGATTAACGATCCGGAGCAGCATTCGGACCGGCTTTCAAATATCGCTTATGTCTCTATTAATAGTCCGGGCTGGTACCAGACTGTGATCGAATACTTCCAGCGAAAAGGAACCGCCGCACTGAAGCTTATGTGGAAGACTCCGGGCAGTAGCGAATTTGTTCCACTTCCGGAGTCAGCCTATGGCCACCTTCCGCAGGATAACCTGAAATGATTTTAATCCCTTTTTGGTTGAGTAATCGGCCAGCAGTAAATCAGGGCACAAAGGTTTTGTCTCTCATTCATCCTAATATTTTGTTGGTCTATTTACGCAATAGG
Organism: uncultured delta proteobacterium; assembly: GCA_963696725.1. Classification (GTDB taxonomy): domain Bacteria; phylum Desulfobacterota; class Desulfobulbia; order Desulfobulbales; family Desulfocapsaceae; genus MADRE3. The sequence goes on along the minus strand of CAVOLI010000005.1, from coordinate 41,578 downwards.
CTTAGTGGTTATTATATACAGATGTTAAATTTGTTGGAGCGCAAAAAATTGGTTTGAAAACCTGTGGAGGAGACTGCCAATGCCAATATACGAATATGCATGTGAAAAATGTGATCACAATTTTTCTATTGTCATGACTATTTCAGAGTATGAAAAGAAAAAAATTACCTGCCCGGAATGTAAAAGCAGAAAGGTAAAACGGCAAATCTCAACTTTTCAGGCGATCACCACGAAAAAAAGCTGAGCCGCAGCCGGGGGGTTGTTGGCGAAGGCTGCTATGTTGTGAAACATCAGACCCGGCCGCAGCGGAACCAAACTGTTACCGGACTGGGTCAGTATCTGCCGGAGTCAATAAAATCAGGCAAAGGCAGCCAAAACCGGGTATAAGCAAAGAGCTTGCAGCCTGGAATGTACGATACTGCAGCATGATACAGGCCCATCACGTTCATAAAAACCCGATATTTCAAGCGGTACCAATGATAGTGGTGGAGGGGCTCTTCCTGAAACGTTCTAAAATTCAGTTTCCCACTGCACTCAGCTCCTGTAGCGCCAACAGCGCTTCATCAGCTTTCTCTGAATGAACAAATAAATGATCGTGATAATACGCAGCAACAATATTTGCACTGATGTTGCAAGATGAGAGTTTTGCAGCGACAGCCGCCGTCAGCCCTACTGCATCAAGACTTGATTGGACTGTCAACGTGATATGCTTAAAAGTACTTTCATAGACCAATTGGGATTTATCTGCTGCTTCGACCGAAACGATCAGGGTCAAACCTTCTGATTCCATGAATACACCCAGTGGATTCAAATGCGCATAATCGGTGCGATTACCATCCACTGTGCAAAACACATACTCACCACTTTGAATTAGAGGTGTCATGGATTTCAACAATTCATTTAATTCAACTATTCCAGCCATAATTTTATGTTCCTTGAGCCTCTTGCAAAATGATGATTTTCGTTCAAAATCAAGGCATGTGAAAAATTTTACCGCAGGCATATAATTGATATTCCGAGGATAAAATTTTTTAGCATAACGCGGAGGTTGAGCGAAAAGGGCAATTTGCAAAAGGCTCCCTTTTCAATGTAAACCTGTGTCCAGAAAAATCTTTTTTCAGGGCTGACAGCTTTTTTCCCTCCATTCCATCAAGATTAGCTGCGAGCCATATGAGAAGCCTCAGTGGTCATACCCTTCTTAACACATCTTAGGCATGATCTCTCAAGGGAAGAATGAGATACAAATTATAACAATACGTTATTGGCAAAAAATTCAGCGTTATGTAAAGTATTGAGGTGTGATGAATCATCCTATGAGGATTCTTCAAGAGATCGCGTGAAGATCGCTATTCCTGCCAGAAAGACAGCCGACCAGAGGAGGTTAACAATGAATATCGTGAGCATCAAGGATGTTCCAAAGAATCCACGAATCAGCCCGCTCTTTACCGGAAACGATGTTACTGACCAGCCGCTGGTCCCTGAAGGGGGCGACTACAACATGAGTGTTGTTAATTTTGGAATGGGTGTCAGAAACAAATTCCATATCCACGAAAGTGATCAAATTTTGATCGTGACCGCTGGAACCGGGATTGTCGCAACGGAGCATGAGCAAAGAACGGTTACCGTAGGTGATGTGATCCTGTTTCCCAAGGGAGAAAAGCACTGGCATGGCGCCACTGAGGATTCTGAATTCTCTCATATTTTCATCACCAAGGCTGGCGGGACAAAATTCATTCAACTAGAAGAATAACAGCGGGAGAAAGAAAATAGCGACAAGAAGCGCAGAATCTTTCTGGCAGTTACTTGAAGGTAAAATTCTGCACAAGGCCTATCACCCTTCAGCGCTGGATGGCTTTGTCTGGAGGCCCAAGTTCCTTGATTTCTTTGTGTCTAAAGCAGTCAGTTGTGTGGTCGTTTACCATGCCAACTGCCTGCATGAAAGCGTAGCAGATAGTTGTTCCGACAAAACTGAACCCTCGTTTCTTCAGCTCCCTGCTCATCGCGTCGGACAGTTCTGTATGCGTGGGAAGCTCTGCCATGGATTTCCAACTATTTTGCTTCGGAACCCCATCAACATAGCGCCAAAGATACGAGTCCAGTGACCCGTATTGCTCCAGAATGGAAATAACGTTTCGGGCGTTCTTGATGGCCGATCCTATCTTAAGGCGATTGCGCACGATACCGGGGTCGGCAAGCAGGCGTCTTACATCTTTTTCTGTGTAGTTGGCGATACGCTCATAATCAAAGTCATGAAACGCCTTCCTGTAATTCTCCCGTTTTTTCAGGATTGTCAGCCAACTCAACCCAGCCTGCGCTCCTTCCAGAATCAGGAACTCAAACAGAAGTCGGTCATCATGAACAGGAGTACCCCATTCGTCATCATGGTAGGCAATGTATAAAGGATCGATTCCGCACCAATTGCATCTGTTCTTCATTTCTCTGTTCGCCAAATGTTATCTGTGTAAACCGCACGACTCGGTTACCGGTTGCTCTGGAACAGTATATTTGATATTTTCACCTCGTCAAACTGTTGATTATTGTCTGCCGCATTGGTGGAGCGTTGTCCGTAAAAGCTTTATCTAACCGGGGAATGCTAAATACCCTATAACTAAAATAGTTTCCGGATTCTTTTGTAGCCGGCTTTGAGTTCATCAGCCACAGAAGCTAGCGCAGCACCGGTATTTTCAGCCGTGTTTTCAATCTCATCAACGAGCGGTTTGTGTTCAGCCAAAAATGTATCCCATTTCTTTTCAAGTCTTTTAAGTTCATCTTTCGCTTCCGCTTTGCCAAGATGAGCTTTGAGATTGATTTCATCACGTATTTGTTCAATTTCTGCTTTGATCTCGTCAATTTTCTTTTTAAAATTTTCCATATCTATGCCTCTTTTCGTTCGGTTTGCCATGGAATGGCTCAATCGGTTTCCCGTCTGCGGCCTTCAAGTGGTTCAATTTCAGGCGAATAGCTCGAAATTAAAAAACGCATCGAGTGCATTTACCGCCAAAGAAAAATTAATACTGATCCTGAACTGAGCAACAGTATCCTGAATATATAATCAAGAATCACCATATTCTTCCTCAAACAAACGTGGGATGTCCCTAAGTTACCCCTAATTTACTCCCGGCGGAATATGATTACTGTCTCTCAAAAGATGATGTCAGAATTACTCCGTGTTGCAGAAGTCCAGAACTATTGAGAACACATCAGGAGGACAAGAAATGGGACAGCAAATCAATACATACAGCAAAAATATTACCCAGCCCAGAAAGCAGGGGGCATCCCAAGCGATGCTCTACGCTACGGGGATGACACGTGAGGATATGGACAAGGCTCAAGTCGGAATTGCCTCTGTCTGGTATGAAGGTAACCCCTGCAATATGCACCTGCTCGATCTGGGAGCCAGAGTGAAAGATGGCGTCAGGCAGGCAGGCCTGGTCGGGTTGCGCTTCAATACTATTGGCGTTAGTGACGGCATCTCCATGGGAACCAGGGGCATGAGCTATTCTCTCCAGTCTCGTGATTTGATTGCTGACTCGATAGAAACAATTATGGGGGCACAATGGTATGATGCCATTATTGCCCTTCCCGGCTGTGATAAAAATATGCCCGGCTGTATTATGGCAATGGGACGCCTCAATCGCCCCGCAATCATGGTCTATGGCGGAACGATTCGGGCAGGCTGTACCGCCAGCCACGCTAAATTGGACATTGTGTCGGCTTTCCAAAGCTATGGAGAATATCTGGCTGGAACAATCTCCGATGATGAACGACAGGAGATTGTGATGAACAGTTGTCCCGGCCCCGGTGCATGCGGGGGCATGTACACCGCCAATACGATGGCCTCAGCTATCGAAGCACTGGGGCATGAGCCTTCCCTACAGCGCATCCTGCCCGGCCGAATCAGAAGAGAAGTTGAAGGAATGCGTGGAAGCTGGCAAGGCGATCCTGCAATTGCTTGAAAAAGATATCAAACCGCATGCCATCATGACCAGGGAGGCGTTCGAGAATGCCATGGTGGTGACCATGGCACTCGGTGGTTCAACCAATGCGGTGCTGCATTTGATCGCAATGGCTCGATCGGTGGATGTCAGGTTAACGATCGACGATTTTCAGACCACAAGCGATCGGGTGCCACTCCTGGCGGATTTGAAGCCAAGCGGCCAATTTGTAATGGAAGATTTGCACAATATCGGTGGAACCCCTGCCGTGATGAAGTTGCTGCTGAATCAAGGGCTGCTCAATGGGGAGTGCCTGACGGTGACGGGAAAGACGATGGCTGAGAATTTGGCTGGTCTGCCAGGTCTGCCGGATGAACAAACGATCATCCGCCCGATTGATAATCCGATCAAAGAAAACGGACATCTCCAGATCTTGCGCGGTAATTTATCGCCTGACGGGGCTGTCGCTAAAATCACGGGGAAAGAAGGGCTCACATTTAGTGGGCCGGCCAATGTTTTTGATTCTGAAGAGGATATGCTGACGGCACTGGAGCAGAAGAGGATCAGGAAGGGGGATGTGGTGGTCATTCGCTATGAAGGGCCCAAAGGCGGTCCTGGAATGCCGGAGATGCTGACCCCGACAAGTGCGATTATGGGTGCCGGTCTAGGAAAAGATGTGGCCTTGATAACAGACGGTCGCTTCTCCGGAGGCTCGCATGGTTTCATTGTCGGTCACGTCACCCCCGAAGCGCAGGAAGGTGGTCCGCTGGCCTTGCTGCAAAACGGCGACAATATCTTGATTGATGCAGAAAAAAACCAATTGAATGTCGATTTGAGCGATGATGAACTCACCGCCCGCCGCGCTGCCTGGGCAATGCCTCCTTATAAGGCCTCCCGCGGTACCCTTTATAAGTACATAAAAAACGTGACGTCTGCCTCGGAAGGGTGCGTCACTGACGAGTGATGATCATCATTTCCTGCAGCATCCCCCGACCGAACGTTTATGGTATTCCAGCGATACCGACACGTACAAGAGATCAGTTGAGGGGTGGAGTAACCCTGATGCATGAATGTATTTGACAGATTTAAGGAGTGTTGACATGTATAAGCTCTATATTGGAAATAAAAACTATTCTTCATGGTCTTTGCGCCCATGGATACTGATGACAGAGCTCCAGATTCCATTTGAGGAGAGATTGATTCCGTTTGACGAAAAAATGAATTGGCTGAATTTTCGTAAATTTTCTCCCAGTGGAAAAGTACCGTGCCTCATTGATAACGACGTGACAGTGTGGGATTCTCTAGCAATAACAGAATATCTTGCCGAACGTCATGAACATGTTTGGCCAACTGACTCAAGAATCAGAGCCTGGGGGAGATGCGCAGCTGCAGAAATGCATTCCGGTTTTAGTTCCCTCAGAGCGGCCTGCGGAATGAATATCGGGCTACGCGTCAAGTTAAATGACATTTCAACCTCCTTAACCAGAGATCTCGATCGCATAAATGAACTATGGTCAGAAGGGATTAATCTTTTTGGAGGCCCCTTTCTGGCGGGCAAAGAATTTACCGCAATAGATGCTTTTTTTGCACCGGTGGCATTCAGGGTGCAGTCATACAACTTGGAGTTGAATAGCGACGCAGACGAGTATTGTCATCATCTTTTGTCACGCGCAGGCATGCTGAAATGGCAAGAAATGGCTCTTCATGAAACATGGAGGGACCCGGTCCATGAAGAGGAAGTTACACAATTCGGCGAGGTTCTAGAGGATTTTAGACTTACCTGAAAAGCTGTGAAAGATTTCATGAGAACTCTTCTCTTTAAAAACTTACCTGGTGGTCCTGGTCTACAAAAAGCCAAAAAGGTGGCAGACAAGGTAAAAAGAGGACATACGTCCTTATGACCCCTTTTACCATTTACGCTATTTCACTTATTTTACTAGCCAAGAACCACAATGAAGGATCAACAAAAATCACCACACTATTTAGCTGCCATTGATTTGGGCTCCAATAGTTTTCACATGGTAGTTGCCCGAATTGAAGACGGTCATGTTCACATCCTGGATAGACTGAAAGAAATGGTGCGTCTGGGTGGCGGTCTTGATAAAAATGGTAGACTGTCCCAGGAAGCTCGTATACGTGCCCTTTCCTGTCTTGATCGTTTTGGTGAGCGTGTGCAGAAATTACCCCGGGGCAATGTGGCGGCCGTTGGGACAAATACCCTGCGACAGGCAAAAAATTCCCGTCAGTTTTTACAAAGTGCCAGCGAGGTTCTGGGCCACCCAATCTCAATAATTGGAGGAAAAGAGGAGGCTCGCCTTGTGTATCTTGGTGTATCCCATTCTCTGGTAGCTGAGGATGGGAAACGGTTTGTGATGGATATTGGCGGCGGCAGTACTGAATTGATTATCGGTGAGAATTTTGAACCGCTCCACTTACGCAGCCTCGAAATGGGCTGCGTAAGTATGAGTCGTGCATTTTTTAGACATGGAAAGCTCAGTAAGAAAAACTGGGAAAAGGCCGGTATTGCAGCACATCTGGAATTACGTCCGGTACGACGAAACTTTCAAAAAATTGGCTGGGTTTCGGCCACAGGGGCATCCGGAACAATCAAGGCCGCTGGCAACATTGTGAAGGCGCTGGGGCTTGAGACCTATAATATCACCCTGAACAGTTTATGCGAAATACGGAATAAAATGATAGAGGCTGGGCATTTAGACAAACTTGATCTTCCCGGTTTAGATCGTGATCGGCAACCTGTTTTTGCAGGAGGACTAGCCATCCTCATTGCCACCTTTGAGGCACTAAAAATTGAAACAATGCAGGTTTCCGAAGGTGCCTTGCGGGAAGGCTTACTCTATGAGCGTCTGGGCCGTATTCAGAGTGAAGATACCCGTTTAAAAACCGTTTTCAGTGTACAACAACGTTTTCAAATCAGCAAAAAACATGCACGACGAGTGAGTTTAACTTCGCACCGTCTTTTAAGCGCCTGTGAAAAACCCTGGAGCCTGCGACTCGAGGATGCCGAGTTACTGCATTGGGCAAGCAGCCTTCATGAGATTGGTCTTGCGGTTTCGTTAAATGGATACCAGAAACATGGCGCGTATCTACTTGAAAATGCTGATCTTCCCGGATTTTCTTTGGAAGAACAGCGCTGGATGAGCATTCTGGTCCGTTGTCATCGTAAAAAAATATCAGAAAAATTCTTCAAAGATATACCGGAAAAGGATCGGAATACAGCCTTGAGACTTGCGATTCTTCTTCGTCTCGCCACCCTGCTCCATCGTGCCCGTAAGGATGAGACAGCAGTCATTGAACAGGTGTTTGCGAATGAGAATAATTTGACACTTCAGTTTGCACAGTATGAGTTGATAAACCATCCACTGCAACGGGCCAGCCTTGAGCAGGAGGCCAAATATTTAAAAAATGTGGATTTCAATCTCAAGTTTACCTCATGACCCGCGCCTGTAATCCCAGTGATCGCAAATCGGGGAAGGACCAAACCGGGGACGGACTGGCAAAAAGGGGGCATCTGTCTTTATGTCCCCTTTTTCTAATTTCTATGCGCTCATTAACTGGGAGTTATGACAAAATCAAGACAGCAAAGGATCAAACCCACGGGATAAAATAATGAGCAAACAAACAGGATACCTTCATTGTGTTTGTGAAACGTGAATGTCCAACATGCGAACTGGTGGTGCCGGTTGTCAAACAGCTGGAAGCGTCAGGTCGGCACACTCGCTGTCTACTGCCAGGATGACATTGTCTTTCATGACCGTATCGGCACGGTCCATGACGACAGGACACTTGAGCAATCGTTTCGCTATGAAATCGAACATGTCCCTACCCTCATTCGCCTGGACAGAAGGCAGGGAAACGGGCCGTGTTTTCGGCTGGAACCGGAAAGAATGGGAACTGCTCACCGGCCATGAAAGGACTGGGTGAAGAGCTGCCCGAGAACCAGCCCGGCTGCGGTTCAAAATCAGTTGAACCGGGAGTCCAGGAAAAACTCCAGGCACGGTATGGAGAAGTCCCCCTGACATCGCGGAAGATCGAATTTTCGAGAATGGGATGATCCGGTGGAGCAGGCCTTTGAACGCGGCTGGACCGACGGTCTGCCGGTCGTTCCGCCGACCGATGACCGTATTCTGCGCATGCTGGCGGGTACCGATCGTCCACCAGCAGAGGTTATCGGCATCATGCCGCCGAACATGAAGGAGTGCACCGTTGAAAAAGTGGCCATCAATGCGGTCATGGCCGGTGCCCGGCCTGAATATATGCGTGTCATCCTGGCCGTTGTTGAAGCGGCCCTGAAACCCGAATTCGCCTTGCACGGACTGCTCTGCACCCTCAGTTTTTCCGGACCTGTCATCCTCGTTAACGGGCCGGTGACCAAATCCATCGGCATGAACTGGGGCGGCAATTGCCTTGGCCAGGGCAACCGGGCAAACGCCACCATCGGACGCACGCTGCAGCTCATTGTGCGCAATGTGGGCGGAGGTGTACCTGGAGCAATAGACCGGGCCGTTTTTGGCAATCCCGGCAAATATACCTACTGCTTTGCTGAAGACGAAACCGATCCGGATTGGCAGCCGCTGCATGTATCGCGCGGCTGCACTCCCGGTTCAAATGCGGTGACCCTGCACCAGGGGCATGGCCTTACCGGTTTCGCTGACAACGCTGCCCGCACGGCCGACGAACTGGCCCGCTCCCTCTCCTATCAACTGGTCAACGAACTGCACCCGAAGAGAACCCAGTGCGCCAACGTTATCGTTGCCCTATCGCCTGAACATTACCGGATATGCAAAGAAGATGGCTGGGGAAGAAAAGAAATTGAAGAGGCCTTGCACTTTTACACGACACGACCCGGCAAGGATCTGGTACGAGGTGCGCAGGGCATCGCAGAGGGCATAGATGGTGCATATGCAGGCGAGATGATACCGAAATTCTGGCGCGATCATGGTATCCTTCTCGTCCGTGCAGGCGGACCAGGAGGCTTGATAAGCGCCATTATCGGCGGCTGGAGCGGAGGCCGCAACCGTGATGAAGTGCGACCAGTGACCCATTCATTCTGAGAGGAGAAAGTAGATGCCTGAGCTGAACTATTTACGTGATCCAACCAGCGAAGCCGCAACAACGATCAGACCAACCAGGCCCTTTCCCCTGGCGATTGCAAGGGAAAGACAATCGCCCTTCTGGATATTTCCAAGGAGCGAAGCGCGCGAGTTTCTCGACCGGATGGCCTTAAACCTCTCGGATGCCGGCTACCCGGTGAAGCGCTACCGCAAGGGGAGTCATTCAAAAACTGCCGCTCCTGAAATAACCGAGACGATCGTCCGGGAAGCGGACTTTGTTATTGAAAGCCTGGCCGATTGAGGCTCATGTACGTCATGCAGTGTGCATGACATCAACAGATTGGACCAGCTCGGGATTCCCGGATTGATGGTTGCAACCAATGAGTTTAAACAGGCCGCCGCAGCACAGGCCCTGTCCCTTGGCTTCGAACCGAATGTCATCTGGGTTGAACATCCTATTCAGAACCGTACGGAGGCCGAGCTACAAATGATTGCCGACCAGGCATTTAATGAAATCCAGCAACGATTAACTGCTCGCCTCTGAGCGCTGAAGGACAAGATCCGGGTCTTGCGTTGTTTGACATAGAGATCAGGCCTTTGGGTATAAACCCCACGCCGAAATGTCTCCCCAAAAGGGTACGAACAAAAAGTAAAAAAGTGACATGGAAATGTCCCTGATCAGTTACCTGACTCGTTGTTGTACAGAAGTTGTTTTCGAAGCGTTTTGTGAATGTATCGGGGTTATTGCTCAATAAAATCCCTGTTGTTATTCAGGAGATAAAAAATACAGCAGAGAAGGTGGTGCATAACGATATGATCGATCTTCATTCCACTGAAAACCACCTGAAAGACCATGTCGAAACCTTGACCAGAACGATTGGCGAAAGGAGCGTTGCCACGCTGTGGAATCTCGAGAAGAGTGCGGGATACATTGAATCGTTCCTACGGCAAATCGGGCTTGAACCCAGACGAGAACCATATCCCTACAGAAGCAGAAACGTTGACAATATCGTCGCAGACCTGGATTTCACCGGAGAGAAGAAAAAAACGTTTCTTCTTGGCGCCCACTATGACTCGGTAAAAGGAACAGTTGGAGCGGATGATAATGCCAGTGCTGTTGCTGTCCAGCTTGAAGTCGCCAGAGCAATGGCAGAGCTTAAAGGAAGGCCCCTGAATCTTACCCTGAGACTGGTCTCTTTTGCCCTTGAGGAACCACCGGCATATGCCACCCGATCAATGGGCAGCCGGGTATACGCGCGCAAGGCGAAAAAAGAAGGTGAGCGGCTGGATGGAATGATTTGTCTCGAGATGGTCGGCTATACCTGCCACGAAAACGGATGTCAGGCCTATCCGTTCCCGCTTATGTTCAGGAAGTATCCAAAAACAGGAGATTTTGTAGGGATAGTGGGCAATTACAAATCGCGAAAATTCACCAGAGCCCTCTCTGAAACGTTCAAAAAAAACGAGGCCCTACCGGTTATTACACTGACGGTTCCCTGGAGTGGCTATCTGATGCCCAATGTCAGACTCAGTGACCATGCCTCATTCTGGGATAAGGGATACAAGGCGGTAATGATAACCGATACAGCCTTTTATCGAAACCCGCACTACCACAGACGCTCAGACACCATGGAGACACTGGATTTTGCCTTTATGGCCCAGCTGGTGAAGAGCCTTGTCATGTTCTTTCTCGAACAAGGGCGTATATTAAAGTGATAGCAGCACGGTCCAGATCGTGCACCAGGCTGCTGTTATCTTTGTGTCTTATTGTGCGGGGTTTGAGCGTATGCACCGGGAGATCCTTCATTAAAATTTTTATTTATTGTCGGATCTTTCTGTTGTTCCCGCCCCTTCACAACACACCCCGGAAACCACGACCGAAGACCAGGGTGCTTCTCAATCATCCGAGTTTATGGAGCGGATTGTGTCCTTTTTCTCAATGGAGAAGCAACGAGGCAGACTTTCCCAGATGGTTGAGCGACAGGTATGGCCGACCGGCGCTATGAATCGGGACGTTACAAGAGATATCCCGGAACTCCTCAGGGCCACACTGTTGCCTTGCAAAGTGGAGTTTTGTGTTTATCAGAAAGTGATAGGGTGACACTCGCCGTTGACAATAGAATATCAATTGTATGTGGAGGAGATACACGATGGTAGAAAATGTCATTATTATGGGTGCCGCCGGTCGCGACTTCCACAACTTCAATGTCTATTTCAGAGACAACAAAAGATACAAGGTCATCTGCTTTACCGCCACGCAGATTCCGGATATCGACAATCGTCAGTACCCGGCAGAACTCTCTGGAGAACTCTACCCCCAAGGCATACCGATCTATTCAGACGCCGACCTGTTTGACCTCATCAAAGATAACAGGGTTGATCTCGTGTCCTTTTCCTATAGCGACGTACCGCACCTCGAAGTGATGCATAAAGCCTCGATCGTCACGGCTGCCGGCGCAGATTTCATCATCATTGGCGCCCCTTACACTATGTTGAAATCAAACAAGAAGGTCATATCCATCTGTGCAGTGCGGACCGGTTGTGGCAAATCAGCAGTAAGCCGCAGAGTGGTTCAGATTGTCAAGGACATGGGTAAAACGGTCGCCGCAGTTCGCCATCCCATGCCATATGGCGATCTCACCAAACAGGTGGTTCAGCGGTTTGCAACCTATGAAGATTTAAACAGGCATAACTGTACCATTGAGGAGAGAGAAGAATACGAGCCTATGGTCGAGATGGGTGCCGTCATCTATGCAGGTATCGATTATGAAAAAATTCTTCGGCAAGCAGAGGAAGAAGCGGATGTGATTGTATGGGACGGGGGTAATAATGACACGCCCTTTTTTGCCCCAGATATTCACATTGTCCTCTTTGACCCGCACCGTGCAGGCCATGAAACCTCCTATCACCCCGGTGAGACAAACATGCTCATGGCCGATGTGGCGATCATCAACAAGGTGGACAGCGCTTCTCCTGCAGATGTTGAAAAAGTCCGCAAAACGATTGAAGCAAACAATCCCAGGGCTTCGATCATACTGGCTGATTCAGAAATCATGGTTGACCATCCCGGTCAGATAAAAGGTAAACGGGTGCTTGTCGTGGAAGACGGTCCTTCTCTGACTCACGGTGAGATGCGCTATGGCGCCGGCGTCATAGCGGCGCGCCGATTCGGAGCTTCGGAGCTGGTTGATCCAAGGCCATACCTGACAGGGTCGTTAAAGCAGGTTTTCCAGACCTATGCATCCATAGGTTCTTTATTGCCTGCTATCGGATACAGCCGTCAACAGATCGGGGACCTTGAGGCCACCATCAACAATACGGACTGTGATCTCGTGCTTGTGGCAACCCCGGCAGATCTCTGTAAACTGTTGAGCGTCAACAAGCCAACCCTCAGAATTCGCTATAAATATAAAGATCACGGCGAGCCCAATCTGGAAACCATTCTGCGTGAGCGTCTTGGCGGTTGACAATGTTTTTTTTCTTGAACCAGGAGGAGATAACATAAGATGCAGACTGCAAACGAGAAACCGATCCTGCTGATAGCGCTGGGCGGTAATGCGCTTGTTCAGAAAGGTCAGCAGGGCACCATTGAGGAGCAGTTTGAGAATTTGAAGGTACCGATAGAACAAATTGCAAAAATCTCAAAAGATTACCGTGTCATTATCACCCACGGCAATGGCCCGCAGGTCGGAAATTTACTGCTGCAGCAGGAATGTTGCGATTCCGTACCCAAGCTTCCCCTGGAAATTCTCGTTGCCCAGACTGAAGGACATATCGGCTATATGATTGAGTCTACACTGGATGAAGAGCTGATGGCGGCTGGTCTGGATGATAAAATGCTGGTCAGCCTCATTACCTATGTCGTGGTTGATAAACATGACCCGGCTTTTCAGACGCCTACCAAACCGATTGGGCCGGGTTTTTCTTCTGAAGAGGCATCCAGGCTTGATTACCCCACGATTGAAACGCCAAAAGGATATCGACGCCTGGTCGCATCACCAAAGCCGGTTACCATTATTGAAAAGCGTGAAATTCAAAAACTGATCGATATGGACTTTATCGTTATCTGTTGCGGTGGCGGAGGTATCCCTGTGGTGCGTAACGGGCGGGCATTCAGCGGAGTTGACGCGGTTATTGATAAAGATCTTGCCAGTGCACGTCTTGCCGAAGAGGTAGGCGTGGATATTTTCGTTATGGCCACCGATGTTGATGGTGCCATGCTGAACTTTGGCACCGATCAGCAGAAAATGCTTCGCACGGTGACCCAAGAGGAGATGGCCGGTTATCTGCAAGAAGGACATTTCTCGCAAGGATCCATGCTGCCGAAAGTTGAAGCCGCCATACAGTTTCTGCAGCATGGCGGGAAGCGTGCCGTTATAACCTCAATAAATCTGATAGAAGCGGCAGTTACTGGAAAAGCCGGGACTGAAATTGTTTCATATGATCCCGGCAAGGAGCAATAGCAATGGATTTGAATCTCTCCCAAACACCGGGTGCTAACAGACTTCTGCGTCCCTGACAAATCTAGATCACAAGAAGTGTTTTTTTACCTATTGTGTTACGTTGACAGGAAAAGGATCTGCCATGTGTTCCCCACAGAAATCATTCGGGACGCCTGGCTCCTGATTTCGTATGATCTGTTTATCAATTTTGACGTGTGAAACAAACAATTGTGCCTGTGCAGCAGGAACGTTCCGGCTAGATCCTGAGAGAAGAAAATAAACGGAGATTTGACATGGGCAGGCTGATTCGATGGCTCGTGCTGTTGTTGGTAGTTACCGGGGTCGCGTTTCTGATCTGGCAGAAAACAAGAGCCAAACCGGTTGAGGTGATGGTCAGGCCGGTTACCCTTGGAACCGTAGAGAAAACCGTTGCGAATACCCGGGCCGGCACAGTAAATGCCTGTCGGCGGGCCAGACTGTCGCCGAGCATCGGCGGCCAGATAGCAGCGTTGCCCATTCGCGAGGGCGATCAGGTTAAAGCGGGCGATTTGCTGCTGGAGATCTGGAACGAAGACCTCTCGGCTCAATTAGCTGTGGCAGAGCAGGAGGCAGTTGTCGCCAAGGCCCAAGCCTCGGCAGCCTGCCAGTCAGCTGAGGAGGCGGACCGGCAGGCCAAACGGGCAGAAACGTTATTTAAAAACAAAGTTAACTCGCAGGAACAAACAGATATGGCCGTTTCGGAGGCTTTGTCCCTGAGAGCCAAGTGCGACGCTTCCCGCGCCTCGGTGCAAATGAGTCTTGCCCATATCTCACTGGCCCGGACCAATCTTTCCCGGTCCCGACTTATCGCTCCCTTTTCCGGCATCATTGCCCAGATTGAAGGGGAATTGAATGAATACGTGACGCCCTCACCGGTCGGTGTACAGACGTCTCCGGTCGTTGATCTCATTGAAAACACCTGTTTTTACATAACAGCCCCGATCGACGAAGTAGATGCTGCAGCAGTTCGGGTCGGTATGGTGACCCGAATTACTCTTGACGCCTTTCCTGGACGCGAGTTCGCTGGAAAAGTGCGCCGCATCGCCCCGTATGTTCTCGACCTGGCGAAGCAGGCCAGGACGGTCGACATCGAGGTGGACTTTGCCGATCATAACGACTTTTCCTTCCTTCTTGCAGGATACAGCGCCGATGTGGAAATCATCCTCGATGTCCGCAACGATACCCTGAAGGTACCCTCCGAGGCTGTCATGGATGGCAACGCAGTTTACGTCCTTTCGGACCAGGACAGCACGATCAGTAAACAGACCTTCACCGCCGGACTGAGCAACTGGGCCTTTACCGAGGTGGTTTCCGGATTGCCTGAAGGGACTCGGGTTGTGGTAAACGTCGACAAGCCAGAGCTGAAAGACGGTGCCTCCGTTATACTCGCTGAAGGTCAGCCATGATCAATCTGTCTGGAATATGCAGACAGTTCCAGGTGGGAGAGGAGCAGGTAACGGCCCTGGACGATATTGACCTGACCATCTCTTCTGGAGAGTATGTCTCCATCATGGGACCTTCAGGCTCCGGCAAGTCAACCCTGCTGAACGTCATAGGCTTGCTTGACCGGCCCGACAGCGGGACCTACCATCTTGAGGGAGAAAACATGACCACGCTTGGTGATGCCCAGCAGGCAGCACTGCGCCGCCATAAAATAGGTTTTGTTTTTCAGTTTTTTCATCTCGTTCCACGAATGTCAGC
The DNA here is from genome assembly GCA_963696725.1 of uncultured delta proteobacterium. Classification (GTDB taxonomy): domain Bacteria; phylum Desulfobacterota; class Desulfobulbia; order Desulfobulbales; family Desulfocapsaceae; genus MADRE3. The sequence continues at coordinate 26,389 of CAVOLI010000005.1, read as the reverse complement.
CGCAGAGAACATAGAACTGCCCATGATGCTGGCCGGACTCGCCAGCAGTATACGTCAAGACCGGGTTGACAGCATGCTCCAGGCCTTCGGCCTGTCCGATCGAGCCAGGCATCGACCAGACCAGCTTTCCGGTGGGCAGCGGCAGCGCGTTGCTATCGCCAGGGCAACAATTATGCAGCCTCATATTCTGCTCGCCGACGAACCAACCGGAAATCTTGATCGTGTTTCCGGACAGGAAGTAATCAACATTATCGAAGCGCTCAATCAGGAGGGATTGACCCTGATCATGGTTACGCACGACCCGGAATTGGGAAAACGCGCCAGACGACGAATTCGCATGGTGGACGGCTTGATCGACTCAGACACATCGAGCTGAACACTGAAAGAAATAACGATATGAAACTTATCGACATTATCCGCTATGCTCTTAAGGCTCTATCCGGCTACCCGACAAGAACCGGCTTGATGCTGCTGGCTATGGCCATCGGCGTCGGTTCGGTTGTCGTGCTGTCTGCCCTGGGCGAGGGTGCGCGGCGCTATGTCGTCGGCGAATTCTCATCACTTGGAACCAATCTGCTCATCGTCTTGCCTGGACGCTCCGAAACCGTTGGCGGCCCTCCTCCTCTGCTTGGCATAACACCACGTGATCTTACGTTAGATGATGCTACTGCACTGCTGCGTTCCTCGGTCATACGCTACGTGGCTCCCATTTCCATTGGGGCAGCACCAGTCTCCAAAGGCGCACGAGAACGGGAAGTAACCATCATCGGATCGACCCCCCATCTCTATCATATCCGCCAAATGAGCATGGCCCAGGGCCGATTTCTTCCTGAGACAGACCCGTCGCGTGCAGCATCAATCTGCGTGCTCGGCTACAAGGCAAAGCAGGAACTTTTCGGCAATTCATCGCCGCTGGGAGAAACACTGCGTATCGGCGACCGCCGCTTTCGTGTGATCGGAGTCCTGGCAAAAAAAGGCCAGTCGGTCGGCCTGGACATGGGCGATGTCATCGTTATCCCGGTGGCCTCTGCACAGGCACTGTTTGACAACCCTTCCCTGTTCAGGATCATGATAGAGGCTCGGGACCGCGAAGCCATCGCCCGGGCTAAGCAGTCGATTATCAGCACCATCAGGGAACGTCACGATGGTGAAGATGACGTCACCGTTATCAGCCAGGATGCGGTACTGGCAACTTTTGACCGGATTTTTGCAGTCCTGACGCTGACGGTGGCTGGGATCGCCGCCATCAGTCTGGCTGTTGCCGGCATTTTAATCATGAACGTCATGCTGGTCGCTGTCTCCCAGCGCAAGGCTGAAGTAGGACTGCTCAAGGCTATCGGCACGCCGAAGGGGCAAATCATCTCTTTGTTCCTGGCTGAATCGGCAATCCTTTCCCTGATCGGGGCAAATCTAGGCCTGCTGCTGGCAGCGCTTGCCAATGAAGTGCTGTCAAGAATATTTCCGCAGTTCCCGATTGCAGCACCAACCTGGTCGCTTGCTGCAGCGGTCGGTGTCGCCCTCGTCACCGGAATTGTTTTTGGCGTATTACCGGCTCGGCAGGCCGCTCGGCTCGACCCGGTACTCGCTCTTTCCAGACGGTGAGCCGCTATGCTTTTCAGAGACATTTTAAGGATTTCTTTGGGTTCCCTGCTTGACCAGCGTCTGCGCAGTTTTTTGACGCTGCTCGGCATTGCTGTCGGTATCGCTGCCGTCGTTCTGCTCACCTCTATCGGGGAAGGGGTTCATCGCTTCACCCTGGCCGAGTTTACCCAGTTCGGCACCAACCTGATCGGCATCAACCCCGGTCGTACCACCACCGCAGGCATGTCTGGTGCGCTTATCAACACGGTTCGGCCGCTGACTATTGCTGACGAAGAGGCGCTCAGACGCATTCCCGGGGTTATCGACACCGTTTCGGTAATCCAGGGCAATGCCTCAGTGGAACATGAAAAACGGAGTCGCCGCACCAATATTCTGGGAGTTGGACCTTCCGGGTCCAGAGTCTGGCAGATTAACGTCGCCATGGGCCGATTTCTGCCCGATGATGACAGCCAGACAGCTCGTTCCTTTGTCGTTTTAGGGAGCAAAGTGTATCACGAGTTGTTCGACAGCAGCAGTCCGCTGGGCCGACTTGTCAGGATTGGCGGCGAGCGCTTTCGGGTCATCGGAGTAATGGAGTCAAAAGGACAGATGCTCGGCTTTGACCTTGATGATGCCGTATATATTCCAACGGGTCGGGCGATGAGTCTTTTTAACCTTGAAAGCCTGATGGAAATAGATGTTCTCTACCGGGAAGGTTTGCAGTCAAAGACAATCGCCGCGCAAATAAAAAAGATGTTGATCAGTCGGCACGGCAGCGAGGATTTCACGATTACTACCCAGGATGAAATGCTGAAGGTTCTCGGCTCGGTTCTGGACATCCTGACACTCGCCGTCGGTGGTCTTGGTGCAATCTCGCTGCTTGTGGGCGGCGTTGGAATTATCACTATCATGACCATCGCGGTGAATGAGCGCACTCCTGAGATAGGGCTGCTCAGGGCGCTTGGTGCCGACCGCCGGCAGATTCTCTTTCTTTTCCTGGGTGAGGCGGTCGTTCTTGCCGGCCTGGGCGGCCTGGCTGGATTAATTGCCGGTGCCGGTGGCGCCTGGCTGCTCGGTGCATTCGTTCCAGCCCTACCGACCCATACCCCCTGGCAGTATGCACTGTATGCAGAAATTCTTGCGGCGGTCATCGGCCTGCTTGCCGGGGTGCTGCCGGCCAGCCACGCAGCAAACCTCGATCCTGTAGAAGCATTGCGGGCCGAATAACCCTCATTTTTCAGGTGAGGTGTTAGAGCGTCTCTAAACCATACCAATCCTCTCCAAACAGCATTAGTTTTGCTTTACGCAAAAAAAATCTTATTATTTAACTGTTGTCCTAACAAGCTTGATGGTACAGTTTCTTCAGGGTTCTCGTATAACTCATTGGAAGCTGTGATGCTGTCTGATAAAAACCGCTAATCAGGGAGGGAGAAAATGAAAACAGCAAGGCGATTATTCGTTTTTTTTATGGTGTTTCTTGTAGCCGGCACAACGTTGTTTGTCACGGGAGGCAAGGCTGCTGAGGATACCAAGGTTTCGTTTTACGCCAACATCACAGCTGTCGAACCGATCATGGAAGCCTTTACCAAGCAGACTGGAATACAAGGCGAATACACCAGGATTTCCACAGCAAAGTTCCTTTCCACCGTCTTTACTGAATTTGAAGCGGGCAAATTGCTGGCTGATGTCATCCAGGCTCCTTTGCCAGTGTTGGAAATGCTGAAGGACAAGGGTGTTATCTCAGACTATGTTTCACCCCAGGCAGCTGCCTATCCCGAATGGGCCGACAAGAAAGGTATTCAGCTCTTCGGCATCGAATATGTTGGACTGATCTACAACAAGGAGCTGGTCAAGCCGGAAGATGTGCCCAAACGTTACCAGGACCTGACCGACCCGAAATGGAAGGACAAAATCGTCATGGCAGATCCTTCCAGCCATGCCACGACCATCTGTTGGCTTATCGGTCTAAAGGAAAATGTTTTTGCCAGTGAGGCGGAATGGCGTGATTTTCTCAAGGGCCTCGCCGCAAACAACCCGATGTTCGTCAAGTCTTTCGGGCCCACTCCTGCACCGATCGAGAGTGGCGAGAAGCAGATCGGCATCTCCATGCCCAAGTATATCGTGACCAAGGCCCCGGCGCCCCTTGACTACGCGCGGCTTGAGGACCAGCCTATGATGGGTACCCCCAGGGCGATGGGTATTTCAACCAGCGCCCCTCATCCCGAGTCGGCAAAGAAATTTGTTGACTACTGGCTTTCAAAGGAAGCCATGTCGCTACTGGCCAATGATGTCGGTGAGTACGTCCTTGCTTCGGGGGTTTTCCCTCCGATAGACGGTATGGACAAGGCCAAGGTCATCGCCATCCGGGAACTCTCTGACGAAGAGATTGCCAAATGGGGTGAGGAGTTCAAAATGATATTCGCTGCTCAATAGCCTTGAGCAGATCATGGAAATACAAATAACCGGCCTTCGGAAGCATTACGCTTCCGAAGGTAAAGTCATCAAGGCCCTTGATGATGTCGATCTCACCATCCCAGCCAACCAGATATTTACCCTGCTGGGTCCTTCGGGTTGTGGGAAGACCACGCTTCTGCGCAGTATAGTCGGGCTTGAGACACCGGACGCGGGAGAAATTAGGATCGGCGATGAGGTTGTCTACTCCTCGGAAACGCATACCGCTGTTCCAACCGAGAAGCGTGGACTTGGCATGGTCTTCCAAACCTATGCCATCTGGCCCCATATGAACGTTTTTGATAATGTGGCCTACCCTCTTCAGAATCGTCATGTTCCAAAGCAGGAAATCCGCAGGCGGGTAGCCGAAACTCTGGCCTTTGTACAACTGGAAGGTCTGGAGAACCGTCCTGCGACAAACCTTTCCGGTGGCCAGCAGCAGCGCGTTGCCCTTGCCCGGGCTCTCGTGGCAAAACCCAAGGTCATACTCTTCGATGAGCCGCTCAGTAATCTGGACGCCAAACTGCGCGAGGAAACCCGCAAGGAGTTGAAGACCTTTCTTTTTGACCTGAAGATCACTGCGGTTTATGTCACCCATGACCGAGTCGAAGCGCTTGCCCTCTCAGATACCATTGCGGTGATGCGATCGGGCAGGATCATTGAACAGGGCACACCGAAAAAAATATATTTCGATGCTGAAAGCGAGTTCGTTGCAGACTTTATCGGCAGGGCGAACCTAGTCAAGGCGGTGGTCCAGGAACAGCTGGCAGAGACAACCGTTGTCGATTCAGGCATCGGCCGACTGTCCTGTCGGAAGGCTGATTTTCCGGTCGGCGCGCCGGTCACTCTCTGCCTGCGGCCGGAATTTATCAATCTTGTCAAGGGGGCCCGGCAAGGAACCAATGTCGTTGAGGGGATCATCGCCTCAATGGTTTTTGTGGGTGATGCTTTCGAAGGTGAGATTCAGGTGGGAGAGCGTCTGCTTCTCGCCAGGATCGAACCAGAAACGGAATTGTCTCAGGGAAATGAGGTCGCTTTTCAGGTGAGTCACGAGCACTGCCTTCTCGTTGCCAGGTAACGAGGCACAATGACAGGAAAACACACGAAATTAACGTTCCTCCTTATTGCCATAGTCGGTTTCCTCACCGTCTGCCCCGTTATCATGCTGGTTTTCGGCAGCCTCTCCGAAGGACTTACAGCAACGGGAGAATTCACACTGGCAAAATACATCACCGCCTATTCTGACCCGGCAATCCTGGAAGTCATCTGGAACACTGTGGTTTTCGTGGTTGGTGCCTCGATAACTGCAACAGTCCTCGCGCTGTTCCTGGCATACCTCAATATCAGGACGAACATACCCTGCAAATTTATTTTTGGAATCATCTCGATTATACCGATGATGATACCTCATATCCTCTTTTCGGTAAGCTGGGTATTGCTGCTCAACCCATCCAACGGTATTCTCAATCTGGTCCTCAAAGAAATCTTCTCTCTCGACAACGCCCCGTTCAACATCTATTCCCTGCCCGGCATGATCCTGGTCGAGGGGCTTCTCGATCTGCCCATAGCCTATCTCATCATTGCACCTGCCATGGCGGCCTTCGATGCTTCGCTCGAAGAATCTTCAAGGGTCTGCGGAGCCTCCACCGGAAAGACTATATTCCGTATTACCTTGCCAATACTCCGACCGGCCATTCTGGCAGCATTTATCCTCTGCATCATCCGGGGCCTTGCTTCATTTGCAGTGCCTTCGGTCATCGGAATGCCCGGGCGCATCTATGTCCTGGCCACCCATCTCTACCAGATGGTGTCAAGCGGATTTGCGGCGGACTATGGCAAGGCTGCTTCATTAGGGATGAGTGTGCTGGTGACATCAGTCATCCTGATCTATATATACCGCTATCTCACCTCGGCGGGAGACAAGTATGTAACCATCGCCGGTCGTGGCTATAAGCCTTCGATCATCCATTTGAAAAGGTCCAGGATCCCGCTCTTTTTCATCCTCGGGATTCTCTCCTTTGTCCTCATTGTTCTGCCGGTGGTCGTCCTTGTCTACACATCCCTGGTACCGTATTCGATGGTGCCGAGCGCCAGGGCTTTTTCGATGATGGGACTGAAGCACTGGATAGACGTGCTTAATGACCCGGTATCCCTGCTGTCCCTGAAAAACAGCCTCTTCCTCGGTATTTTCGGTGCCACCATCGGTGTAGTGCTGTCGATTTTCGTAGCGTATGTGATTGTCAAAGTCCGGACCAGGAGTGCTGGACTGCTCGAATCACTGAGCTTCCTTTCCTTCTCCTTTCCGGGTATCGTCATTGGCGTCGGATTCATGTGGTTCTTTGTCCGGACCCCGCTCTACGCAACTATATGGGCTCTTCTCATCGGCTATATAGCCACCTATCTGCCCTATGGGATTCGCCCTCTGTCAAGCGCGTTTGTGCAGATCCATAATCATTTGGAGGAATCTTCCCTCGTTGCGGGTGCTTCCTATTTGACAACGCTGCGGCGTATCGTCATCCCGCTTCTGGTTCCTGGGATCGTATCCGGCTGGGTGTTAATGGCAACCATGTTCGTCCGGGAACTCTCTCTTTCAGTGGTGCTTTCTCGACCGGGAACCGAAGTACTGGCAGTTCAAATCCTGCGTTTTTCTGAGGATGGGCTTTGGGGGAGGTTGTCGGCCCTTGGCATTATCATGATCGGTATGTCGACACTGCTTGTGATCACTGTCAATCTGATCGGCAACAGGTTCCGACCGGTGAACAGGTAATAGGAGGAGGTTTTCTTATGGATTATTTTTTCGGCTCTGCTGTCTGTACTATTTTTGCTCTATACCTGACTTTTTCATGGCGTTTATTAACAATCAGATGTGGAAATGCCCCATCTAAGGACCTGTTTACCAACAGGCTCAGCTGTTCATCGAACTGTTTGCCACTGTTACTATCGCACGAGCAAGGAAAGGGGGACACCCGTTACGCCACCTATTACGTTCGGAGATGACTATAAATGCTAGGTTTCAATGGAAAAATCGCACGTATCGATCTGAATTCAGGAAAAGTAACTGAAGAACATCCTTCTGTTGACTTCTATCGCCAGCTTTTAGGAGGACGTGGGATTATCGTCCATTACCTTTTAAAGGAACTATCCCCGAACATCGATCCGCTTGGCCCCGAGAACAAGTTGATCTTCGCGTTGGGCCCCCTTACCGGGCACCCCTTTATCGGCAGTGGACGTAACAGCATCGGCGGCAAGTCACCGCTTACCGGCGGATACGGTGAGTCTGAAGCCGGAGGGTTCTGGGGAGCGGAACTCAAAAAAGCGGGATACGATGCCTTAATCATACAAGGTGCAGCCGCAAAACCGGTCTACCTGTGGATCCACGACTCAACGGTTGAAATCCGCGATGCCGGCAATCTCTGGGGATTGAAAGTGGCCGATTGCAGGGACCACATCCAACGATCCTTAGATCAAAAAAACGTTCGTACGGCAATTATCGGCCCAGCCGGGGAAAATATGGTGCGCTATGCATGTGTGCTAAACGATGTATCCCATGCCGCGGGAAGAGGAGGTATGGGAGCAGTAATGGGTTCAAAAAAACTCAAAGCCATTGCTGTCAAAGGCAGTCAGGCACCCCCGCTGGCGCGGCGGGATGGCCTGATGGAAATAAATCGCTGGATGGCAAGTAACTACAGAGAACTTACCTTGCACTGGAAATACGGAACGGGACGCACCATGGTCGAATATGGACAAAATGGCAACCTGCCGATACGAAATTTCCAAGGCGGACAATTCTCAGGAGTTGATAAGATATCGGCAGTTTCACTGTATGAAAAATATCTCACAAAGATGGATGGCTGCTATGGCTGCCCGGTGAAATGCAAGAGAGTCGTGAAACTGACGGGCGAATCAGAGGTGGATCCGCAATACGGCGGGCCGGAATACGAAACCCTCGCGGCCTTGGGATCCAATTGCGGCATTGACCATCTGGAAGCACTCATGAAGGCAAATGAACACTGCAACAGTTATGGTCTGGACACCATTTCGACCGGAGTGGCGATTTCCTTTGCCATGGAGTGTTTCGAAAAAGGTATTCTGACACTTGAGGATACAGGCGGGCTGGATCTTGCTCCGGGAAACAGCTCTGCTATGCTCACGATGATTGGACGAATTGCGCAGCGCGAAGGACTTGGGAACCTCTTGGCTGAGGGGACTAAATGTGCTGCCGAGAGGCTTGGGAAGGGATCGGGCGCATTTGCCATGCAGGTTAAAGGACAAGAAATTCCGATGCATGAACCTCGCTTAAAGCAACCCCTGGGTCTCCATTACGCTGTTCACGCCGCTGGAGCAGACCATTGTACTGGGCCGCACAGCCTGTCTGCACTTGACGAAAAAAGCGCTGAAAAACTTAATAATGGAAGTGTAATGGGTCATCTGGTCAATCATCTCGGGATTTGCAGGTTTGTTCCCTGGAAAATGAAACAGATCGCTGATGCCATAGGGCACATTACCGGCTGGGATGTCACTCCCCAGGAGTTAACTCAAGCCGTTGAGCGCGGAGTAACCCTGATGCGCATATTCAACCTCAGAGAGGGGTTTACCTCAGAAGACGACGTTCTACCAAAGAGGTTCAACGAAACCCCTGCTTACAGCCCCTTAAAGGGCATCGACCCCGAACAGTTTTTCCGCTCGAGAGGCGACTTTTATCACCTGCAGGGCTGGGATGAGACGGGTGTTCCGCGTAAAGCCACCCTGAAACGGCTCGGTATCGACTGGGCGGCATCATATCTGCCCTGAGTCAAAAAGCAAATACCCAATCACCTAAAATCCGCCTCCGGTCTTGAAACCATCGCCCCGTCGAATAACTTTTCCAGGACCGCCGCTCCCAAAAACAGGCCAGGCACCTACATCGCCGTGGCGCTGATATCTGCGCATGGTGAACCAGAGATCAGCACTGTTTAACATTACCTTGAGAAACTGGCTCAGTACTGAAGTAATGAGTGCCTCATTGGTAAAACCGGAGCGTAGATCGTCAAAACGAATGTCTTGCTTAGGTTTTCAGGCGCATTTTATATCTACACCATCCCCTTCTGGGAATACTGCATGCCAACTGTTTTGCTTGCATCTGGACCGAGCAGGTCTTATTTCATCTGTATGTGGGAAACGCCCTTGTGATACTATTCCGGGTACTCAGGGTTTATCATTCATTCCAGATTTCCATAGCAGGCATACCCATGGTCGAACATACTCCGATTAAAAGCGGCCGTCGATGGCTGGTCATCATCACTCTTGTCATCGGCTCACTCATTCTATTCTGCTCACTGCTGCCATCGATCATCTCAACCCAATGGGCCAAGGACCGGGTTCTGGGCCTGGCGGCTCCTCATATACCGGGCGAGATGCGGGTTGAGAGCTGGTCGTTGAGCTGGCTCAGCGAGCAGAAGCTGGACGGGATCACCTATGCAGATCCTCAGACCGGCATGCAGATGGATGCTGCCCGACTCACACTGGGCAAAGGGTTATTCTCGCTTCTGCTCGATCAGGGCAATATGGGCACCGTCAAGTTGAGCCGGCCGGCCATTCAGGTCACCCTGCCGGATTCGGCGCAAAAGGATGGAAAGCCGGGCCAGGCTTCACAACCCGGCAAAGAACCGCCCCAGGATACACCGCCTGACTCACTCCCATCCCCCGCACCTGGAGCGCCGACACGGGTTCTTCCCCCAATCAGCGGCCTCCTGCTCGTCGAGCAAGGCTCCATAGCCGTTGCCAGGACAGGAGCGGCCAGCGAAACGGTCGCTGAGGATATCACGATGCAGATCGAAGTCATCTCCGTTTCCGATCCCATCACCTATACGCTTTCCCTGGCGTCCCCGGACGGAGCGGGCATGGTCTCCGGGCAGGGCAAGATCATGCTTGATACGGCAGGTACTGAACTTCTGGCAATTCAACCCTCGGGAGAATTGCGGATCACAGGCTGGAAAATCTCCCGGCTTCTTGACCTGGCAACTGCCTACGCCGACCTCCCCACAGGCGACGGAATCCTGGACAGCACTATAGCTTTCAGTGGAGAGCTGAGCCAGGGCATTAACCTCGAAGGAAAAATCGACCTGACAAAGCTAGCACTCTCCGGTGGGCCATTGGCGGCAGATCGGCCCTCCATAGACAAATTATCGATGGAATTTTCAGCGGTTAAAAACATCAAAAGAGTTGAACTTACCTCGCTCAAGCTCGCATCACCGCTGCTCAGCGGCAGCCTGGCGGCAACGATTGATACTGGTGGAGCGGTGCAATTCAAATCCGCTCTGCGTATCGACCTGCCGGAGGTGTCGCGGCAATTTCCGCATAACCTGCGTCTGCAGGAAGAGCTTCAAATCACCGGGGGCATATTAGAACTCCAGGCAGATGCAGGTCTCAATCAGGGGGAAAGCAGGTTTACCGCCAACGCCTCGGTAGAGGGTTTGGCGGGTGTTCGCGAGGGAAAACAGATTTCGCTGGCCGAACCGTTTACCTTTGACCTCGCCGGCCAGCTGGTTAAAAATGAGCTCAGCCTGGAACGCTTTGCGGTTAAATCGTCCTTTTTAAACGGTCAGGGGCGCGGAACCTTGAACGATCTAAAGATCAACCTTGAAGCGGATCTCAAATCCGCACTGAAAGAAATCTCCAAATTCATCTCGCTGCAGGATTACCAGGCAGCTGGTCATTTAGACCTCAGCGTAGAGGCCAAACGCAGGGATGAGAAAACGGTTGGCCTGTCAGTACGGCTAGGAGCCGAAAAATTGCTGGTCAAACAGGGTACGACCATCCTCATTCCCGAAAATCCACTGAACCTCGAGACCGATGCAACGCTGCTCATTTCCCAGGAATTTTCCTTCAGCGGCGCATCCGAGGTTAAGCTGAGCTATCTTGCATGGCTTGGCAAGGGGTCGATCACAGGAACGGAGATACTGCTGGATGCTGGCTGGAAACTAAAGAAATTAGGCGCCCTGGTGACCGACGCTCAGATCAATCTGGGTGATCTGGGCGTCATGCTGCAGAGTCTAAAAACCCTGCCAACAGCTTTCACCCCAGGCGGGAACTCGCGTTTTAAGGTCAAGATTTCAGGAGGAGACAACCGCTTCCTCGTTGAAGACCTGGTTCTGGAATCCCCGAAACTTTCACTGCGCCGGGATAAGGTTGATCTCATCCCGGCAAGTACGCTCAAACTCGCAGCAGCAGGAGCAGTGCTCCTCGGGTCAGACGGCAGTGTCACCCTGGTTGAAAATCCCACATTACGCTATGAAAGCTGGCTTGGAAGCGGAAGCCTGCAGGCTGTCGCGCTGGAACTACCCGCCAGACAGCTGAATGCCTTGGTTTTTGATGGAAAAACCGATCTGCTAAAGCTGACTGCCCTGCTCAGAGGTTTGGATATCCTTCCGCCAGAGCTGTCGTTCAGCGGAGCGGGAACCACCTCGCTGGCAATGGACTACTCTCCCGAACAGAGCAAACTTGCCTCTCTTCGTACCGAGATTGATGACTTCGTCCTGAAACAGGGGGACAAAACCTATCAGGACAAACGACTGGTGGTCGATACGGCTGGAACGATTGAGATGGCCAAGCGGCGGGCAGCATTGAGTCCTGTCCAGCTGGACTCTGCCAACGGGACCATCTCCTTTGAGCGGATCACCGTCGGCGACTGGAATGACCCGCTTGATACACTGGACAGCAGCGGGCAGGCACGCTTCGAGCTGGCAACGGTCTTCTCTGCGTTGACAGACTGGTTCAGCCTCCCACCGGATATCTCGGCCGCCGCAACGCTTGACCTGAACTGGAACGCCGATGCCCGGTCAGATACTGAGCATGGTTACCGCTTCAACGCCGATTTGAGCAATGTCAACCTGGCCAAGGCTGAACTTAAAGCCTTTTCCGACGAACAGGTTGTTCTTAAAATGAACGGCACGAGAAACCCGAGCACCGGGCAGCTGACCCTCGAGCAGGTAGCCCTCTCTTCTCAGCCCCTGACGTTCAATGCCGCCGGTTACTGGAATACCGGTGCCGGCGAGCGAACCGAACTTGACCTCAAAGGTGACCTGTCCATGGACCTGGCCAGGATTGCCGAGCTGGTCAGGACCTTCACCGAGCTCGACCTGGAAATGACCGGCAAATCGGAGCGGCCCTTTGATCTGGGAATCAAAGTGAACGATGAACAGCGTGAGAAATGGTGGCAGCACACCGTTTTCAACACCACCTTTCAAGCCGAGTTTATCAGGGTACTTGGAGTCGAGCTTCGTTCACTGGAGATCCCTATCAGCATAGCACAGGGAGTTGGAGAGGCCGAAATCAGGGGTAACGCCAACCAGGGGGCACTGCTATTGCAGCCAAGACTTGACCTGATGAGCACACCCCCGCTGCTTACCATTCCTGACAATTCACGGGTTCTCGACAAGATGCAGATCACCCGGGATATGGCCAATCAGCTCCTGGCCCGCATACATCCGCTTTTCAAGGGTGCCACCCAGATGAGCGGGGTTTTCGACCTCGATCTCAAGCATTTCAGCTGGCCACTGGGCAGAGAGAACCTGAACGATCTCCGGTTTGCCGGCAACATGGATTTTCACGATGTACGCCTGGATTCATCCACCCTGCTCGGCGCCTTGCTCACTGCTCTGCGCATTCAGGAAACCGGGCTTGATCTGAGTGGCAGGCAGATTCTGTTCACCTGCGCGAACGGCCGGATCGAGACCAATCAGCTGCGCACCAATCTCGGCGACACCGAACTGCTGATCGGCGGCAGCCTTGGGCTGGACACCACTATCGATTATCTGGCCCAGGTAGAAGTCACCCAGAAGCTGGTTGGAGGGGACCTCTACAAATATCTCGAAGGCACGATGATTCGCGTACCCATCGGCGGCACCCTCTCCGACCCTGATATATCTGCCAAGACCGTACAGCGCGCGGTCGCTGATCTGGCCAACCAGGCAGGGAAGAAAAAACTCGAGGAGGCTGCCGGAAACCTTTTAAAGAAGCTGTTTTAGAGGGAGCAGGCCGTCATTGAAAATTTCTCAGAAATTGGCCAAGAAGCGGTTGTAATCTTGCCGTATTTATAACTCTATTTTGCAAATTTTAGATTATAATCCTAATAGTTATAGTGTTTACAGGATCGGCTCATGAAACCTTAGGAACCAGTTTGTCGAAGCACTGGTCGGTGATGGACTGATATGACTCGTATGAGGGGATACGAGCCATATCCATAAAAACCTGACCAGGCACAATTACGATAGATCGTTTGAAAAATACTTCTTTGTTTCGGATACAATGACAGGAGTAAGCATGATCAAACCGATGAGGTTCGGAATTGCCATTAAACCATTTAATGTATCAGAAATATTCCAAACAAGGCTTAATTTAGACACAGCACCCACACCGACAAAGATCACAAAAACAATCCTGTAGGGTAAGACTGACTTAATGCCGAAAAGATACTCTATAGATTTTTCGCCATAGTAACACCAGCCAAGGATGGTCGAATAAGCAAAAAGTATAAGGCCGATGGTGACGATATAAGCTCCGCCGGGCATTCCTGCTGCAAAAGCGGTTGTGGTCAGCTCTGCACCATTCTGGCCATTCGACCACGCTCCTGTCAGAATGAGCACCAGACCTGTCATGGTACAAACGATAAGTGTATCAATAAAGGTCTGAGTCATGGAAACCAGTGCTTGGGTAATGGGAGATTTCGTTCGGGCTGCTGCTGCTGCGATTGGAGCGCTTCCAAGTCCTGATTCGTTTGAAAAGACACCCCGCGCAACCCCCATTCTGATTGCGAGCATCACCGCTGCACCGGCAAAGCCGCCCGTTGCAGCGGCTGGACTAAAGGCGTGTTTAACGATGAGCAGAATCGCGCCGGGAACACCGCCAAGATGGGAAAAAATGATAAAGAGTGCCGCCGCCACGTAAAAGACAATCATGATGGGAACAAGTACTGATGTTACCCTGCCGATTGATTTAATTCCTCCAAGAACAACGAGTGCGGTACAAATCATCAGGGTTACGCCCGTAATCCAGCTGGGGATGCTGAAGGTTGCCTCAACAGCATCGGCGACGGAGTTAGACTGAACCATATTGCCGATACCAAATGCAGCTACCGCTGCGAAAACGGCAAAAATTACACCAAGCCAGGGAAGATTCAAACCTCTCGAGATGTAATACATCGGCCCGCCACTCATCTCACCGTTTTCATCAACCACCCGATATTTAACGGCAAGAACAGCCTCGGCGTACTTTGTTGCCATTCCGACGAGTCCGGTGATCCACATCCAGAAAAGGGCTCCAGGACCGCCGATGGCTATAGCTGTTGCGACACCCGCTATATTTCCGGTACCTACGGTGGCGGAAAGAGCAGTCATCAGCGCCTGAAAATGGGTGATATCGCCAGGTTCATCCCCATCTTCCTTACGCTTGATAAAGGCTAGATACAAGGCGTGTCCCAATTTGGTAAACTGGAGTCCACGCAGTGAATAAGTAAGCCAGAACCCTGTACCGACCAAAAAAATCAACATTGGCGGTCCCCAGGCAAAGGCACCGATTTTTCCTACTAACGCATCAAATGCTTCCATAGATTATCCTCCGTGTAAGATATTTTTACACCAGAAAAACCAGGCGCCCCCCCACCTTCTAGAGAATTAACGACCACCTCGTCACTCATGACGGTAACAATGAATGTTCCCATTGTTAAAACAGCGATCGCAAAAAACTGCTCGGAATAATTTAAACTGATCACTAACAATTAGCAAACTGATATACTATTGCGAAACTGGATAAATGAGATCTGATGCAGGAATATAATCCATAGCAATTGCTTCAGAGACACCCTCGTGAGGAAACGAACCAGACACTGCTTTCACCCCTTCAAGTGCCCCGACCGTTCACCTGGCTTATTTCTGCAAGCCCTTATCTGCTTGAGGCGACGGTGTTTTTCAAATATCAAAAGCCCTCTATCATCTTTCAGCAACAGAAGGCTTTTCCATATTTTATCTGCATTACAGCAGCTTATATTTATTGTAGGCAAGGCCGGATTCGAACCAGTGGCCAGTGCCTTCTGAATTGAATGGAAACCCCATCCTTGTCCTTCTTGAAGTCAGTACTTACAATTTATCCATTCCAGGAAGAAAGGCTCCATTGCCCCTAATGCCTGCCTCACCCAGCTGGTGCTGAATCCTCCCTCTCTAATTTTTTAAATTTTTTAAGAACTGGATAATGACAATCAGCGAATAAATCAAAATGGAGACATGAAATGAATCGCAATATAATAAAGTACTTGCTTATATCAACCATAGCTTTGTTTACACTAGGTATTTCCGGATGTGAGCAGGAAGGGAAGATGGAGAAAGCCGGAAAAGAAATTGATAAAGCCGCAAAGGACATTGGTAAAGCAACCGAGGACGCGATGAAGGATGCCGGAAAGGCAGTTGAGGATGTGCAACAAAAGGTAGAGGAGATTGTAGAGGAGCAAAAAGAAAACAAAGGATGACCTTCTCAGTTGTATTAGTCTCAGTTGTATTAGTTTTGACTTGATCTGACACCCCAAGGTGCTCCCCGAGTTTTTTCCACAAACTTAAAAGACCCCTGTCAGCTTGTAGCATGAGCGATCTGGTCTCCAGTCGCGCCGATGGATCTCAGGCTCCTTCCACTTGTCTACTTGGGTAATGGTGCAGACTCAACAGGCTCCATATAGGTCAATCTCTCAGCTTTTGCTTTACGATCTCGAAGCATGCGGGCTAATTCATTTGCGATTAGAGCGCCCAGCACCAAAGAACCACCGATAAAGGTATTCACTGAGAGGTTTTCTCCTGCCCACAACCAGGCCCATGTCACACCGAAGACAACCTCAAGCTGCGCGAGCAACGAGATCTCGGGAGCAGGCAGTTCTCTGCTCAGACGAACAACAAGAAGGCAGGGTAAGGAGAGCTGGAAGACGCCAAGCAGGGAAAGCAAGCTGATGTCGTGGAATGACGCCTGGATTGGCAAGGAGAATGGCAGGGTTGAAAGCGCTGAGAGTATGGTGCCGATCAGCACAGCCTGCAGCATATCATGGACAGGCTGATCATCGGAAATGGCCGGTTTACGCGTTTTGCCCAAGCCAACGTGTTGCAGGAGCGTGAAGTTTACTGCAGCTGCCAACGGCACCGCTAGAGCGACGAGTGAACCAGCCACGGAAAGTGTCTCATCTCCTCCATGCAGAAACATCGATGCGATCCCTATGCCTGCAAGAGCAATTGCCAGCCACGTAAACACTGGCAGTCGATGATTAAGAAAGAAACGGGCAAAAAGTGCTGTAATTAAAGGACCAAGAGCCAACATAATCAGGGCGTTTGCCACCGTGGTCAGGGTGATTGCCATCATGAAAGCGGTGAACATGATGGACCAGCACACCCCTGAGATCCAGATCACCTTGGGAGCATGCAGTAATCTGCGCCAAAAACCGAGACCGCGCATCACGGTCAGAACCATTGCGAGGGTTAAGCTGCTAAAAGCACTGCGCCAGAACGTTATCTCGAAGCTGGCAGCTGAATCCAGATGGCGTGTCACCACACCTGCCATGCTCCACAGCAAGGTTATTAAAATCATCAGTGATACCGCTCGAGCATGTGACATTTTGTTTCAAGACCTTGTAAAGAAAGAGAAAATGAATCCCGTTATCTTCGAAATACTTAAAAAAGACTCAACAACCGGAACGTTATCTTGTCCCTGTGGAAACCTGACCTTCCTGATAACGTGCGAGGATACATCCCATTCTTATAAAGGTTAGTAGGGCAGTTGTTGTTTATTAACATCGGTTAATGTCCAAGTGGATTTCTAATCGGTATTAAAATATGATTAGACTTTCAATTTTCTCTCAAGGGCTCATCGCAGTTTGTAACCATGGGCATCATGACCTTCCATGTGGTTGCCATCAGGAGCCTTGATACGAGCATCCTTAAGAGCATCATATTTCGGTGTGAAACCAAGGCCTGGCCGATCGGGAATAGTGACCTTGCCATTTACTGGATCAGGGGTACCCTCGAAGAAATGCTTACCCGTCATCCACATGCCATAGTGGAACTCCACTGGGCCACCATTCATGATGCCAGCAAGGAGGTGCATATTGAACATCGGCCAGCCACCACCATTCGCCATCGGCAAGTTGAATGCCTGCGCCAGATGGGCGACCTTGAGAGCTTCTGTGTAGCCACCATTGTAGAGCACATTAGGTTGCAGCACATCGACCGCATGATGGACGACTAGCTCGCGGAAGCGCCAGCGATGGCCTTCCATTTGTCCTGCGCTGATCGGAACAGAAGTTCTGCTCCGAAGGTCCGCCAAGGCACGAACATCATTTGACTGGATAGGTTCCTCAAACCATGCAAGATTGCAGTCTTCCAGTGCTTTTGAAAGCATGAACGCGTCGTGTGGATTGAACCAGCAGTTCGCGTCAATCATGAGATCGACGTTTGGACCAATAGCATCCCGAGTGGCCTGAACACGAGGCACATCGTCTTTCCAGGTCCTCGAAGGCTCACCTCCAACAACCATCTTGAGCTTAGTGTGCCCATCGGCAAGGAACTTTTTCGCATATTCGGCGAGTTGCTTTTCATCGAAGAACGGATAGCCAAACGTCGCGTACGTTTGTGCTTCGCGTGAGAAGCCGCCAAGAAGTTCCGAAATGCTACGATCGGTAGTCTTGCCTTTGATATCCCACAAGGCTATATCAATGGCTGAGAGAGCATTAGAGATAACCCCGGTGTATGCACGATTGTTAAGCTGCTTCCAGACCTTATTGTGGATGGCTTCGGTGTGAAAAACATCCATTCCTTTAATCAGAGGGAAAATGTGTGCTTCAATGCACGGTATTGTTGACCACGGCAAGAAGTGCCCGGTACACCCCATTCCTTTGAGCCCACTTTCTGTCTCAACCTCACAGAATACAAAGGTTCGTGTCTCAACAGAATCAATACCAGGCAGGTCAATCTTATACCTGTGCATACTGGCATCAATTTTTGCAATTTTCATAATTTACTCCTTATCGATGATATGATGCGTTCTAAAGAACATTATAGTTTTATTCCAGCAACGATTTCATCCAACGTTCTTTTCTATTGAGTACATGCTCTTCACCGCACCGCCGTGCATGGTCGATATTTCCGTTACGTATAGCGTCAACTATTTGGCGATGCTCGCTGTTAGTTTGAAACGGAACTGCCAATGATCGTCGAAGATTGTGCATCCCTAGACTTAAATCGTGGTGGATTTCGTCGTATAACCGATTTGCACAACCATGATTTGCAATTTGACCAATAGTATCATGAAAAATAATGTTGATACGATAGTATTCAGCGGTTTTACCCTCGCAATCCGCCAATTCCATTTCTTCAATTAAACTATCTAATTTGACAATTTGACCTTCCGTTTTGCATTTAGCGGCGATTGAACAAATAAAGCCAGTGAGCAGTGCCCGGATATCATAGTTTTCAGCGATTTCTTTGTTGCTCAATTTGCGCACAAAGACACCGCGCCTCGGAACAACGGTAAGCATGCCTTTCCCAGCCAAAGCACGGGTTGCCTCTCGGACCGGGCCGCGGCTGACTTCCAGTTTCTCGGCCAGAGTTGCTTCATTCAGCCGCTCTCCAGGCTCAAGTGCTCCCGATATCAACATCTCTTGAATTGCTCCTGCAACCCGTTCTGTTAGTGATTTGCCGCGTTCTAGCGCTTTAATCTTCATTGTCATCCTCTTTGTATTTTGCTTATTGTTGACATTATACAGTAAATTGTCAACAATTTCTTCGCAGCCTAATACAGCCAAGTAGAAAAATCGAAAATTTGAAAAAATCTGGAATTAACAGGATGATGGACCAGATGGATCAACGCAGTCAATATCAGGAAAGCGCCATGCCAAGCAAACTCTTGGGAACCTTTTCAGCAAATGAATCACCAGGATCTTCTGACACCACGGGTGTTCCCCGGGTGTTTTCCCAAATAGAAAAAGCCCTCTATCACTTTTCAGCAACAGAGGGCTTTTCTGTTTTTATCTGCCAAAGTCCATCTTTTCCTAATGATAGGCGAGTCGTCCGCCTAATATTATTACATGATTTCGATCTTTAAGATCTCGCCTGGTTTCATATCATTACTCAGCACACAACAAGACACTGAAACACTCATATCAAAGATAGGCAGCAATGGCCATACTACTGGTTCGCTGGTGTGCTCTCTTCAGTTATCTCCCAGGCCTTTCTGCAGGCCTCTTCACCGTCTTCGGAAATTTTATCAGTGAATACTCGTCTGATCGGCACATGGGCCGGGCTGGTGATAAATGAGAACACAGCGCCAGTTAGCCGTGTCAATTCGATACCAAAGTTAAAATCTTCAAAAGTACCATCAACCTTAATAGGAACAGCGAGACTGAAGAATTCGGGATACTTTGCCTTAGGAGCCATAATGATTTTGAATGTTCGGTTTTTGAAATCGACATCGGCCTTTCCAGCAATTCGCATATTCGAGGTATCCATATAAATTGCTTTTTCCGCCATCAGTCCATCTTCCATGCCGAAACGAACTACGACACAGTTTATCTCCGATTTTTCTTCCTCGGACACTTCGGTCATGATCGCTGAAATCAGATTGACCGCCCACAGATCAATGATCCCGGCAGAGAAATTTTTTGGTACCACTCCAAAATCAAAATGTCCATCGGCATACTCCATTATACTTGGCAAATCGGGGGATTGTGAATGAAGCGCTGCATCGAGAAACAACATTCCTCCCATATCAGAATCAGGTTTTGAACGCCTGACCAGCACGCCGATATCAAAATCTTCAATATCTGCACTCAGGTTGACTGTAACGCCATCATCTCCAGGTAAATAATCCAGGTTGACAGCAACTCCGCCGCCGGGAATATCAATTTGCAGCGGGTCAACACTGAGCAGGCTGTCTTCAACACTTATCCTCAGAGTCGCCGAGCCCACACTATCTTTGCCGGAAAGCACCTGTTCCGCCTGGAGCAGGATGGAGGAATCAAACGAACTTAAAACTTCCCTGGAAAGCAGTTTTTTCTTCTGCTCTGAGGTTGGTTGATCCGTTTGTTTATCTGCCTCCTTGTCATCCTGACCAGCATCCTCCGGCTCACCGGTAACGTCTTTCTTGGTATCTGTCAGGACTTGAGATAACCCCTCAAAATCATCTAACTGAATGAGTTTCGAAATGAACTCGATATCTACCTGGGGTTTTGCTCCTGATGTATCCAGGCTCATGTTTCCCGCAAGATGGCTGCCACCAACCTGGAGATCAAACTCGGGCATTTTGTATGTTTTCCCCGATAATTGAAACTTCGTCATAAAATTTATCGGCCCGACAGGTGGCAGTTCAACACCGAGTACGTCACTGAGGTGTGTGAGGCTGTTGGTCTTAAACTTAAAAAACAGGCTTAGGTCACGATTCGTAATCGGCAGGGCCAACTTGCCCCCAATACTGAGGATGCTGCTGGCAAACTCGGCATCGATGGTAAGCGGGATCGATTCCTTACCAATAACGTAATCAACGAGGGGAGCCCCGGTGATTACAAAATTTACTGGACGCCTGTCAACCATGCCCACCAGCTTCATGGTCACGGGATTTCCTTGTTCGGCCATTATATCGCCAGTGAGATCGCTAACCTCTATAAACGCATCGGAGGTCGGGCTGACTATATTCCATTTTCCGTCGCGAACCGAAAAAGTCATGGACGATTTTTGAACAATCTCATTGAGGCTGTCACCTTTCAATGTGAGTGTGGCCCCCATCGATCTGGTTGAGGCCTCGAGGCCCTCAACAAGGCCAAGGGCTGATAGAATCAGGCCGATATCGATATCATCGATTGCAAAACCCAGGTTTGCTTGTGACTCGGTCTTGCCCTTGACAAAACTACCGTCGGCAGTAATTCGTTTTCCAACCGCGTCTCCTTCTATAGCAAACTGCCAGGTCCGCTCTCCTGGTGTAAAAAGCTGCACAAGGGAATCACCGTTAAATTTGAAAGCATAGGGCTTATTTTGAACATCGCCTTTCAAACTTAGTGATAATGGCGCTCCAGGAGCACCACGGCCCTGCATATTCTCGAGATTGAACTCAAGGGTCTTATTTAGGGCCGCATCGTGATATTTGACCGCTATGTTTTTGAAACTGAGGTTATTTACCCCGCTGAGACTGAAAAACGGTTCAACGTTCTCAGAGGTTGTTTTCTCCTTATCTGCAGACTGCTTTGGTTTCTTGGTTGCTTGTTGCTCACCCCCTGAGCCAAACTCCCAGTTAGGACTTCCTTCATTGCTGTTCTCCAGGTTTAAAACAATGTCTTCGGCAAAAATATCTGCAATTTCGATGTTTCCTTTGAGCAGAGGAAAAATGCCAACCTGCAGACGGGCGCGTTCGGCACTTAGGAAAACGGGGACCAAACTGGACGCAACATTTGCAACCTGAACGCCTTGTACGTCAATTGCCGGCCAGGTGGAAAATTCAAAAGCCACGGGACCCTCAATGGTAACTTCCCTACCGAGGACTGACTGAGCCGATGCCTCAACGCCTTCCTTCAGAAATCCAAGATCAATGGTTACCCCGAAAAACATCAGGCCGAAAATGGTACCAACAAAAATAAAAAGAAGTAATAAAAAGCCAACAACTGCTCGCTTTAGAAATTTACCAGCAATGCTCGCCATGTAAGTGATCTCCGGAAATGGTAACTACGGACTATAGAATACAACCAAGATTGGTTATATGTCTCGGTTATTTGGATATAGAGATTGAGTTCGTCACAGAGCGAGGGAACATCGATTACCGGTTATCAGATAGGAGATCGTATGTTGAAAAAAGGAACAAATATGTCCTTATTCAAGCCGTATCTCACTTGCCCCTGCCAAACGCTAAACTTACAGGAACTCGTTCAATTTAAGGTAGTTGCACTTTTTATTATGATTTGCCAGCCTAACCCGCTTTTCTCATGAACATTGTGACATTTTCCAGGAAATTCATGATTTCTCATTATGGTGGGTCACTTACTTGCAATTCTAACGTTGACACAATGTTCACCAAAGGCCAGCCGATCTTACCGCGTCTGCATCGTCGCAAGAGCAACAAGCATAGGCGGACTATAGCTTGTTGCCCAGCTTCTCACATACACGGCAACCTCGGCTGGTGAGAAATGCAGGCTAAGGGCTCTGATGTGCAGAAACCTCTTCTAATGCAATAGCCCAAAAGAACAGAGCCATTTCTAATCCTACCCTTTAAAATTGTTTGAGCCGCAGATGTGCTATGCTTTACAGCAGGTCTGTCAGGGCAATGCCAATCCCAATTCTGTTCACATACTGGTCATAATCGATAAGGCTTTCTCCATATCCAGTAAAATACTGGACGTATCCTTTCAGGTAAGGATAGCTCCAAAGAGGAAAGCTCCAACCCAATTCTACAGCACCATTTTCAAATCCTGACTCAAGGTTGTTACGGGACATTATGCTAAAAACATGCTCCTTCCACTTATAGGCTCCCCGTATTTCGTAATGACCTAGGTAATCCGTGATATCAGGATTATCATCGTCTTCTTCATCTTCTGATAGTCTGTACCATGGTTTGAAGCTAAGGACAAAATTGCCACGTTCTAGGACAAAATTAGCATAAATTCGATTCCAGCTTCTGGATAGAACGCCGCCTTGGCCATTTGACTGATGGACAATACCAAACATGTTGGCAGTATTTGTGAACCCGAAAAGTTCCCATTGAGGATTGAATTGCACCCATCCCTCTGGCTCGTGGTTGGTTTCTCTGAATGGAGCGGATATATCGCTACTATAGACTTGCCAGAAAGATCTGTTAGTGTAGGCTCCGTATATGTCAAATGTATCAAAGAGATTGACCGCCAACGGGAACTTTATGCTTAACTGGAATTGGGCTTCAGTGTCTTTCACCTCAAGCGAAGGATTGTCATATTGTTCTTGGTAAGCCTCTGCATTATAGCCATAGGTGTTATGGGCAGCAATTAATAGATAATTGGGTTTATGGGCCATCAGGGTAAAGGGCTTCAGGACATTATCAGTGTCCTGCCCTAATCGTTTGGACAGAGCAGAAGGTTGCTCACTCTTTTCTGGATAAGTTCCTTCATGAATCTGTTTCTCACACTCTAAGCGCAACTCAGCAATCGTCAGCGAATCACTAACTTGGTATAGCATTTCTGTCATACAGGTTTTCAGATCATTCGCAATGCTGGTTCTCGGCAGCATAAAAAATGCAGTTGCCATTATAAAAATCGAAACAATCTTCCCATTTTGAAGTACCAAATTTCTCATGGCCTCTGTCCTTTTTTTTTAAAATTTGTCTGATTTGATATGAAAAAAAACCTCTCACCCTATTATATACCACTTGTCCTCTCTACACATTAAAAAATGTAATTGATTTACCTCTGATCGAGATTTAACCACCCTTCATTAAATTTCTGGAGTTGGAACGCGATTTTTATTCCTACAGCCCTGAAGACATTGACATCCTTTAACGAATGAGCGAATTATTACTTTTGACGCATCACCCCGAATGGAACAGCCCGGATGCACCTATTTCATGGTTACAGCACTTATCGACTGAGCTATTTCCAGACTCAGTTTCCCTAGTGCTCTGCTCTGGGCGGCAACTAATCCCGCATAACCATCAGTATCCGTTGTTTCCTGGATACTGCTCCGTTTATTGTCGATAATCGATTTGTCTTTTAGAACCATCCAACGTGCCTCAAGAGTGGCCTGATTACCCGGTTCTCCATCAAAGCGGATGATCTCGGCAATTATCTGGTAATCGATAGAAATAAAAGAACGCCACGGATGGACAAAAATCTTCTCAGTGTTCAGAAGAGAGCCAATATTGTCGGCCAGAACATTGATAATATTGTTTTTGAGGGAACCGGACCATTGATCGAATTCCGCTTGATCAATCTTGTTTTCAGCAATCCGGGTGACAATCCTGGACTTCGCCAGGTAGTCGGCCAGTTTGACTGGTCCAATACCAATGGCCAGGTTGCTTGAAGCGCTGCTCTCTTTTACCAATTTTTGAGCTTCTACAGTCGATGTAAGTGTGTAGAATCGTGTCGGTTGGCTTTTACCAATGCAGCCACCGATCAGTAAGGCAAGCACCACATTGGCCAGGATCAAAACAAAAGATTTTTTAGTCAGCATATTTTTTTCTCAGTTATTGTCTTTTCCCTTAATAAGGGCTTCAGGGTGTTGTTCCAGGTAATCTGCCAGCTGTCTAATGGAATCTGTCATACTGGAAATATTTTCCAATGTCTCCTCCAACTCAATGACAAGGGGCGCATCTTCAGACACGACCCCTCTTACTCCAACCAGGCTTTCATTCAAGTTGGCAGCCACAACATCTAACTGTTTATTGATGTTTAGTGCCACCGCATCAAAATGCTCTATCAACTGCCTCATATCGAATGCGAGCGGCTGAACCTCAGCGTTTACATTGTTAACCAGCGTACGGGTATCACTGAGCGTGTTATCGATGTTTTGAGTCACATCACCAAGGTAGTTTTCGAGTTTGCCGACAAGTACCCGCGCCTCGTCGACAGTTTGCCTCAGAGACTTCATACCTACAGCTAAATCAGGATTATTTACAAAACGATCAACTCCAGCCAAGATGTTGTTAATATGTGTAAGATCGATATTCTGCAGTTTTTGGAACAACCTTTCAGTAGTTGATAGAATTGTCGGGATTTCAGGTACATCGGGGTCAAGGTTTTTTAAGTTCAGGGGTGAATCAGGAAAATAATCGAGTTCAATCATCAGCTGTCCGGTAATAAGACTCTGAGTACTCAATACCGCCCGCATGCCACGCTCGGCAAGTTGGGCTATTGTTTTTGCCGAATCTGATTGAGATTGTAAAGTTTCATCGACATGAAACTTGTCGAGTCTGATTTCGATAAAAACCGGAATGCTAATGGAAAGGTCGCTACGATTCGCGCGAATTAAGATGTTGGTTACTGACCCAATCTGCACTCCTTGGAGCAACACGGGGGCGCCAACGTTTAAACCTTTGATGGAATTGTCAAAGTAGAGAACAAAGCTTTCGGTTCGCTGAAAGAGCTTACCTGACCCCAAAATTACGACACTCGCAGCAAGTATAAAAACTGCAATGACCACGAAACCACCGATCATCGTTGTATTAGCCTGTTTTGCCATTCTTCCTCCTTGTTACTTCTCCAACTCCTCACCCCGGGTCAAAAACATATGCAGGGTTGGATCTTGGCTCTCAGCCAATAGTTTACTTGGGTTCCCCGTTGCCGTCATAGTGCGTTTGGACACATCCAGGAACACTGAGTTGGTACCAATCGCAAAGATACTTGCAAGTTCATGTGTAACCACCACCATAGTGGTACCCATGCTTTCACTCAGCTCAATTATCATATCATCCAGCCGGCGTGCACTAACCGGATCTAGTCCCGCCGAAGGTTCGTCAAAGAACAGAATCTCAGGATCCAGGGCCATTGCCCGGGCAATGCCGGCTCGCTTCTGCATCCCGCCGCTAATCTCAGACGGGTAGAAATCTTTAAAGCCAGCCAGACCAACCAACTCCAGTTTCAGCTCAACAACTTCACCCACCTCAGCAGCGCTCAGGTTTTTGTAGGTTTCGAGAGGCAGGGCGATATTTTCTCCGAGCGTCATGGAACTCCACAAGGCGCCGCTCTGATACATTACTCCACCTCGGCGGATGATCTGTTCACGTATCTGCTGATCCGCGGCCCAGAAATCTGTATCACCATAAAGCACTTGACCTTTGGTAGGGCTCTTCAAGCCGATGAGGATAGTCATCATGGTACTTTTACCGCAGCCGCTGCCGCCCATGATAATGAAGATATCCCCATGGTAAATAGTGAAATTTAAGTCCCGCATCAGGATAAAATCACCATACCCCATGGTCAAATCCTGGACCGATATGTGCGCCTTACGTTCAGACATGGTTTGTGTTTTCAATTGATTAACAAGCCGTGTGGCGAAACCAAAACCTCAAATTCCCAAGATATTGCAGATAACTGTAATCATTGCGGTGGTGACGATAATCCCGACTATAGCGGTCACAACGGCGGAGGTAGCAGCATCACCAACTGCTGAGGCGCTGCGCCCGCATTCCATCCCTCTCATGCAACCGGCCAGCGCAACAATCACTCCAAAAAGGAATCCGCTGAAAAGACCGATGCCAAGATCCCAAAAACGAACTGCCGCCACTGTTTCATTGAAGTACTGCATAAACCCGATATCAAGCATATAGACGCCGACCACCATTCCGCCAAATATTCCCATGATGTTAGCGTAGAGGCACAGAAGCGGCATCATGATCATAAGTGCCAGCA
>CAVOLI010000004.1:0-560358 GCA_963696725.1 uncultured delta proteobacterium | reverse complement strand
GTAGCAACTGCTGTTTTGCGAGCCTGCAGAAAGCCAGGAGTGCGCTCTCCAAAAATCCCGACCTGAAAACCGAAATAAATGCGCTGCTTGCCGGGGAAAATCTGCACTACAACGGAACGGTGAATGTAAAACATTTTCTTACAGTGCTTCACGAGGATATCGGGGTCGAGGCGATCAAAAAACAGCTGGTGCACCGGTACACCGAACTCAACCTCTCGGTAATTCATGGTTGCCATGTTTTAAGACCCCGGGAAGTAACCGATTTTGATGATTCCTTTGTGCCGCAAATAACGGACGCACTCGTCGCTGCAACCGGTGCCGAAAGTCTTGACTGGCAGGGAAAACTTGAATGCTGCGGCGCTGCGCTGGCCGGCATAAACAACGAGCTCGCCGGTTCACTGCTCAATGAGAAAATAGACGGAGCATTGCGTGCCGGTGCCGACTATGTCACTCCGATCTGTTCCTACTGCCATCTGCAGTTTGATTCCGCTCAAAAAAACATGCGTAGCCCTGGTTCACCGATGCTGCCGGTTCTCCTCTACCCGCAACTGCTCGGCCTGGTTCTTGGAATACATGAGAAACAGCTCGGCATCGATCAGAATTCAACGATCGGCAATGAACATATCAACGGCCTCAAGTCGCTGCTGGGCGCACCCGTTGAAGAAAAAAAGAAAAAACGACGGAAAACCGCTGCCGCAAAGAGTTGAAAGAGATCAACCGCTCCAACCGTTTAAAGAAGCAGACCGCCTTTTATGTTTTTGGCGGTCTGCTTCTTTTTTTTGTCCTATAAATGCTTATGGTTGCTTTCGGTACTGGAAACCGAAACATCAAACCCCAACAAAGAAAGAACTATATGAGTAAAATAATTGCTTTCGCAGGTAAAGGAGGAGTCGGCAAAACAACGGTCGCCTCCCTTGTTATTCGTCATCTTTCACTCAATAATCAAACACCGATCCTGGCGGTGGACGCCGATCCGAACAGCAACCTTGGCGAGACCCTCGGACTGGAGGTAACAACAACCGTCGGTGATATACGGGAAGATTTCATGAGAGATCCACAGGGTGTGCCGTCCGGCATGGACAAGGCAAACTATCTGGAAACGCTGGTCGAACAGGCACTCATCGAAAAACCCGAATTCGACCTGCTGGTGATGGGCCGCCAGGAAGGTCAGGGATGTTATTGCATGGTCAATAATATCCTCAACAACTTCACCGAACGTCTGATGGGTAACTATAAATACATGGTGGTTGACAACGAAGCAGGGATGGAACATCTCAGCCGCCGAACCAGCGGCCGGGTCGACATGCTCTATCTTATCACCGATTACTCACTGCGCGGCCTCAGGGCATTAAAGAGAATTCACGAAATGATGGCCGGACTGCAAACTCAAAGTCGGAGCGGCAGGTATTGTTGTCACCCGGGCGCCTGAAAAACTCAGTGACGCCTTCATGGACGAAGTAAAAGAAACCGGCCTTCCCATTGTCGGAATTATCCCAAACGATCCCGCATTGCTTGATTTTGACATGGAAAAACGTTCCCTTCTCGAACTTCCTGAATCATCCCAGTCAGTTATTGCAGTTGACACATTGATGGCAACAACCTGCCCGGCATGATTCACTTTCAACAAGGAGGTGAGGATGAGACATGATGTGACAGTCTTCAGGCCATACCCGTTCAGCGTTGGCCAGAAGATACGCATAGAAAAATCAAGAAGAGCAGGGGACTGGGAAATTGCCGCGATCTCCGAAGACAAGGTAACACTGCGCTGCCCTATTTCCGGAAAGGAATTCAATTGGGCCGCATTCTGCTATGTCGTCGAAGAGGAGACAGACAGCATCTGGCCCCAGGAATAACCGCAGGCCCGCTCAGGCAATCTTTTCAGACACGCCGGTCCCATGAAGTTATACCCGTGAATCCGGACAGGGCAATGGAGCGCTTCAGGCTGGTTTCCCGCAAATCCGACGCGAGTCATCGTTGAGCCTGGGACACACGGTAACAGGCATCCACGACAAAGGCGTATAGCGTGTCAAGCGCCAGATTTCCAGAGGCCGATTTGTCCAAGAGCAGTTTTACTTCAGCCGGAAACTCCTCGTCACCAGTCCAGTAAAGCAGCGCCAGTGGAAGATGGGGAACCGGGTAAAAAACATAGGCGGCATCAGCCATGCCTGCCGGTTGTCCTCTAAGCAGTCTGCAGACCCTGGAAAACTCATCCAGATCATTGCCAAACCGGGAGGAGATCAGTGACGTGGGAATTTCATGAGGCCCTCGAAAGAACGTGGCGCCACCGGGGAGATCTTTTTCCGAAATCCATTCGCCGGTCAAAGAGATCGGTTTTATCTGCATCAGGTAATTTATGATAAAAACAGGCAGGTAGCCGAGCGAATTATTGACCTGCCGGGCAAGAGGGGAAATGTTCTTGTTCCGGCAGTCTACAAGGTACTCATCTCCCCAGTAGTTAAGGTAATAACACTGTTTTTCCTGATCATAACGGCACTGAGCCCTCTGACAGACCTCTTTTGGCTGAAAGCCTATCAGAGCATTGAAGAGCATGTCGTCAATCTCGTAATTCATACGCGTTGCACCTCGCGGAATTGATGGTCTGAGTAATGACCTGAGGAAATCAAGAAGAACCCCACCCATGCTGAAAATAAATAGTGTCGAAGCTGTTGTAAAAACGCCCAGTCAATCCCCCAGCTGTCCATGCTGAATCCGACCAGGGTTGCCCCGGCTAAACACCACCGCTCATGGCCAGGCTGCCCATCATGGCGCCATGCCCAAACTGTTTAGCCTCTAGAGACGCATACGCTCCAAGGACCGGCCAGATGATCGACGCTCAAAGTCCGATGATAATAGAGAGGATAAGCATCATCGTAAAATGCTCAACAAATGGAATGAGCGTTTCGAGCCGCTCAGGCAGATACAACCGGCAGCCAGCAGCGGAAGATTGTTGTGGGTATCGGCAAAATTCCCTGCCGGAACCTGCAGTCCAGCATTGACAAGCGTCCTGTAGGCCACTCTTTACCTTATACAAACAATTGATTATCATACAGCTCAGTACACCCTCATTCTCCCAATTACCTCTAACCTTCTGGAGAAACTCACATGAAAAGATTCATTCCACTTCTGTTTCTGTTTTTTCTCATCTCACTATTTTTTCTGACGGCAGGCTCAATCACAGCAGCTGAAGCCGAAAACATAACAGTGACAGCACAACAGGATGATTCTTCAGAAACGATCTCCCAGCCGACTCCGGAAAACAGTGGCAAAACTGAAACAATAGGAGCAGGGACCGAGCGTTCTGCGGCCCAGAAACCAGCAGGAAATCAATTGATGCCGTTTCTGTCTCGATGGCTCCATTTACTTGACTCGGAAGAAGAAAGCGACTTCGGTGAATCCAGCGTGATGGCCTATGCTCCCAAAGTACCGGGAGATATCATCCGAAGCCTGCAGGAGAAGGGAGCAACAAGTGGATCCGGCTTTTTGAGCATAGTGCTGCGCATCATTGTCGCCATGGGTATTGGCTATCTGTTCGTTTTCCTCTTCAAGCGAACGGCAAAAAAGAAACTCGACAAGCTGCAAGAACTCTCACCACCTCAGTCAGAGGCGCTTGCCCTGCTCTGGGCCGGTCTGGCTCGCAACCTGGCCGCTCTTGGCGGCGTGCTGGTACTGGCGATCTCTGCCTCAATAACCTTCCTGCTTCTGGCGGGAGACATCGGCATCAAGGGGCGGATGCTTTTCCAGGTAACCTTGGGGGTCATACTCATTTTTTCGATATCGTCCATCATCAGCCGAATTGTTTTTTCACCGAACGACAACACAGCCCGTCCCTTTGAAATCGATCAGCCGCTGGTTAAGCCGCTGTACCGCGCCTTTAAATATTCAATTGCGATACTGGCATCGGGGCTCCTGATCGTCAATCTGGTCAGTGAACTCGGCGCCCGGCCACAGTCCGTATCCTGGGTGATCGTTATACTGGGCACCATCGTCATTGCTCTCTACTGTTACCTGGTCATCTACCTGAAAAAACCGGTTGTTTCGGCCCTTCTCACCCGTGTGGAGGAAGAGGGCGGCGGTTGGGTCAAACAACAGTTTGCCTCATACTGGCATGCTATGGCCCTGCTTTACCTGGCCCTCATCTGGTTCATCTGGATCGGTCAGCAGATATCCGGCACGGCACAGGGGAAAGGTCAATTCATTATCAGCATGCTCATCGTGCCGATCTATTTTGCCTTGAGTCATGGAGGACGGCTGATAATCTCAGCAGTCGTAGAATCGCTGGAACTTGGCAAGATCAGGGAGGATGATTTGGCCGACCCTGTCGATGAACTGGAACGCAAAGAACAAAGCATCACCCGGCAGAAACTGATAACGGCAAAAGCATATTCGTTCTTCAAACTGGTCCTGGTGACTGTTCTGGCTACCTGGATCCTGTCCCTGTGGGGATACAATATTCCCTTTGCAACGGCGGCGATGCGTGCGCTCTTCCAATCGATTGTCGTGATTGCCCTGGCTTTGATGTGCTGGCGGTTCGCCAGTGCGTACATTGAAAGAAAACTCGAAGAAGCCGTACCGCAGGTAGAGCAAACCGCAGAAGAGGATGACGACAACGAATTCGGCGGTGCTGCCCCCCGGGGACGCATTCAGACACTGTTGCCGATGCTCCGCAAGGTGATCGGCAGTATTCTCATAGTCATGGTCATCCTCATTGTCGTATCTTCTCTGGGCGTTAATATCGGTCCGCTTCTCGCCGGTGCCGGGGTGGTCGGCCTGGCCATAGGGTTTGGCGCCCAGAAACTCGTCTCGGATGTTCTCTCCGGCTTCTTTTTCCTGCTCGATGACGCCTTTCGTGTTGGTGAATATGTCCAGGCCGGGAAAATTCGCGGTACGGTGGAGGCGATAACACTCAGAAACGTGATGCTCAGGCACCACCTGGGTATGCTGCAGGTCGTACCGCACAGCGATCTCGGGGCAATCACCAACTATATGCGCGGTGGTATTGTTATCAAATTCCCTCTGGAATTTCCATACGATACTGACATAGACCTAGTGAGAAAAATTATCAAGAAAGTCGGTATAGCAATGCTTGAAGATGAGGCGTTCAGCGATGATTTCATCCAGCCGATCAAATCTCAGGGCGTCTATGAGATCACCAACTCAGTCATGGTGATCAGGGTTAAGTTCACCGCAAAACCGGGCAGGCAGTTTGTCATCAAACGGGAAGCCTTCAGGCTCATCACGGAGGCCCTGAGCGCCAAGGGCATCCACTATGCCCATCGCAAGGTGATAGTTGACTTCCCTGAACACCCGAAAACCGATTCATCTCTGGAAAAACAGCAAAAAATGGCGCAGGCCGGCGCCGCAGCAGCCCTCATTGCTGAAGAGCAGCAACAGAAAGAGGAGTTGTCACAATCAGAATCATCCTCTTAAGAAGTGCGAGAAAACACCCATTCTCCCGTGAGATATTGCCGTCTTCCGGGGGGGAAACTGCTACATGCACAATGCCGCATGCAGTGCCCGTTGAGCCCGGGCAAATTCGCTTCGCTCCACAATAAACTGCATATTGGTCTGTCTGGTCGTCTGGGAGACGGCCAGTATGTTTATCTTTTCTGCAGCGAGCGACTGGGCGGCCCTGGCCAGTATGCCTGGCTGGCCGATATTGGACCCGATTGCGCAGACAATGGCGACGGGACGGTTTGAAATCAGCTCAAAAATATCGGTCAGTTCAGCAACCAGGCGGGGCGTGCAGTCACGCTCGGTGACGATCAGGTCAATGGTGTTGGCATTCGTTACTTTACTGATATAGGAAACTTTATGCTTACTGAACACCTCCATGATACGCATGTCAAACCCCACTTCACCGACCATCCTGGTATCATGAACCTCAAGACAGGTGACACGGTTTGAACCGGTAACAATTTCCACTTTTGATGTCGGTGCAATGAAATCGTTGGTGATCAGCGTTCCGGGGTGATCCGGTTCAAAAGCATTTTTCACCCGAATCGGGATCATACTGATTTCGAGCGGTTTTGAAGCTTTGGGGTGAATTGCCTCCATGCCGACATCGGCGAGCTGATCTGCCACATCATAGTTTGTATTACAGACAGGGTGGGCATTTTCCTCGCCGACAACCAACGGGTCCCCGGAACAGAGATGATATTCCTTGTGGATGATTGCCTCTCTGGCACGCAGCAAAACGGCAATTTTCGAGAATGTAACCTCTGAATAGCCACGATCAAACTCCCGCATGATACCTTCCGTTCCCTTCGTGTATCCAGTGGCAAAGCAGATGGTCGTGAACGGATCTATCTCGTCAAAGCTGTCTTTTATCCGCCTGTCGATGGTAAGTTGGCGGCCGTCTTCCCAGCCGCTCAAATCTACAAAGGTTGCATCGTAGCCGCGGTTCTGCAAAATGTTGGCAGAATTAAAGGCACTGTGCATTTCGCCAAGCGATGCCAGAAGTTCGCGGGCGGCAAGCAGCAGTTCCCTGCGCGTAACATAACCGGACGCCAGGACATTATCCATACTGCGCAGGATATTAATGGCAAAATCAATACGGTCTTCGATAAAGTCATTCGCCTCTTGAAGCTGTAAACCAGTCTCAACAAAACTTTCATTCAACTCAAAAAGCCGTTCTTTCAGCATCAGCATTTTCTTGGGATAATTTTCCTGCTCTTCAAAGAGTTTGTAAATGCCCGGCTGCCCTGTTTTCTTGTGTTCAAGCAATTCGTCGGTGACTCCCGCATAGGCCGAAACAACGTATACCCGGCCAAAAATATCATTTTCCCGGCGCAGGATGATATTGTCAATGATTTCAGGAAAACGGGACATCGAGGTGCCGCCGATTTTTTCAACTCTGAGATTTAAATGCTCCATACGCTTTACCATATATCCTACGATACCAATTAGTTACAAAAAAAATGAACACCCGGTTCTGGAACCAGATAAACCGGCCTTAATCAGCCGCTGCTGATCCACGAACCTATCCGAAAATAAATAATGAAACAAGCGCTTTTTCTCTGCCGGTAACCGCGGGCGGACACTTTTAACTTTTTATTAAAACGTTTTTAGACGGGGAAAACCGAGGAGAAGAAAATCGAAAAGAGAACCGGCGCACCTGCAGGGACCACAGCCTGGAACAAAACAAGGACAGCGCGCTCTGTCCCGGGCATACTATTTTGCCAGAGCAGGCTCGACGACAGGAAAACTCATCGTGAATGTTGTCCCCTGATCAGGGACGGACTGGACGTCTATATATCCCTGGTGAGCCTCGACTACCTCCTTAACCAGGGAGAGGCCAAGCCCTGAACCGGTGATATGGCGTGTTGCCTTACCCTTTACACGGTAAAATCGATCAAAAATATGGGGAAGGTCCTGCTCGCTGATGCCAATCCCGGAATCCTTGAAAACAAGATTGGCAAAGCCACCGGACAAAGACGAAGTAACCGTTACCGAGCCGCCGTCAGGCGTATACTTTATGGCGTTGGAGACGATATTCATCAGGGCGGTGCGGATATGATCATAATCTACATTAAACCACCATTCTTCCCGGCAGGGCTCATACCTCACCGCGATATTTCTTGCCTCTGCCTGAGGTGCGGCGACCTCCATGATATCCCTGACGATGTCATGGCCGCGGGTTACCTCCAGGTTAAAGACGACGGTGCCGCTTTCAAGTTTGGAGAGGTTGAGCAGATTGTCAATAAGGCGCAACAGGTCCTTGGTCCTGACGGTCATTCGGGTATGGAGTTTGTTGCAGGAATGCAGCGCTTCGTATTTGCAGTCAACCTGAAGTGCATAAATCATCTGTTCGATTGAGGCCAGCGGCGACTTTAACTCATGGGCCACCATCGCGACAAAATCTGATTTCATCCGGTCGATTTCCTTGCTGGTGGAAACATCCTCAAACGTGGTCACCGATCCGAGGACAACACCCGTTGAGGAAACGACGGGGGAGCAATGCGCATGCAGGTAACGACGGGAGATGGCCCCCGGCACAAATTCCCGGGCAACCGCCACCCCCTTGTCCATCGCTTCCTCGATCATCTTCAGAGCAACGCGGTCACTGATCGATTCAGAAAGATGCTTGCCGATCACCGGATCCGTCTGAATTTCCAGGAGTTTGATGGCTGCGGGATTATGAAGAACCACAACTCCTTCAGGATCGGTAATCAACACAGCCTCGACCATGCAGCCAAATACCGTCTTCAACCGGCTCTGCTCCTGCTGAATAGTTTCCAGGCTTAAACTCCGTTCTTCCCGCAGTTTTTCCGCTTCGGCTTTCAGACGAATCTTATCGATGGCCCGCTCGACGACAATCCGGATATAATCGGGGGTGAACGGTTTGCCGACAAAATCGAAGGCTCCCTGTTTCATTGCGGTGACCGCCTTTGATACAGTTGCAAATCCGGTTATCACAATGACCTGGATATGCGGCTCATGTTCATTTATCCACTCAAGGACACCGAATCCATCGATGCCGGGCATCATCAGATCAAGCAGAACGATGTCAAAAGCGCTCTGCTTGATCATTTCAATACCACGTTCCCCGCTTTCGGCCTTTTCAACCGTGATTCCCCTCCCGGAAAGGGCCCGGGAAACACCTTCACGAATCACCTTTTCGTCGTCGACGATGAGTAA
Organism: uncultured delta proteobacterium; assembly: GCA_963696725.1. Taxonomy (GTDB): domain Bacteria; phylum Desulfobacterota; class Desulfobulbia; order Desulfobulbales; family Desulfocapsaceae; genus MADRE3. The sequence goes on along the minus strand of CAVOLI010000004.1, from coordinate 551,721 downwards.
GCGCACTGTATCCATTTCGTCTTTTCCTTATCAGTAAGACAACCACCACAATCTGCCGGAGCAGGAATCACAGGCTGTAACAATACTCCCGATACAGGGAACCTACTGCAGCCAGCTTTTAATGCGCTCGAGGAGTTCCTGCGGTTCCACCGGTTTCGGCATGTAATCTTCCGCCTCGCTCTCAAGCATGTCCCGGTGGGTATAGGTGCTGGTCGTTACCCGGTCGGCGACGGCGGTGAGCAGGATTATCGGTATCTCCCTGGTTGCACCATCTCCCTTTAGCTTTGCGCAGGCTTCATGTCCGTTCATCACCGGCATCATGACGTCAAGAACGATCAGGTCGGGTTTTTCTTCTGCAACAGCCTCGAGCCCTTCCTGACCATCATAAGCGACCCGCACGTCGTAGCCGCCGCTCTCAACGATTACTTTGACCGCTTCAACAAAATCCGGATCATCGTCAACCAACAGAATCTTCTTTTTATCCGTCATCATTCTCCTCCGTTTAAAAGTGGTGCAGCCTTTCCATTCATCACTGTTCTACAGTCGGGCGGGGCAGGAGCCCTGCGCCACCGATTATCTCAGCAAGTTTTTCTTCCCATTCTATAGCCATAACATGCACACCGGCAATGCCTTCCATCTCTTTTAACTGACCGATCTGCTCGATGCAGATCTCGATCCCTTTGGCTGCCTGTTTCTCTTTTGGTTCATCGGCGATTCTCTTGATGACCTCTTCCGGTATGTCGATCCCGGCGACCATCCGGTTCATGAATTTTGCCATGCCGGCAGATTTAAGCGGGGTGACACCGGCCAGTATCTTGATTTTTTCATGCAGCCCCTGCTTCCGGGTATCCTCCATGTAGCGGATAAAAGTTTTCATGTTATAGATGCACTGGGTCTGGACAAAATCAGCCCCCGCCTCCATCTTCATCTTTAACCGTGCCACCCTTATTTCATAGGGATCGGCGAACGGGTTGACCGCACAGCCGATATAAAATTTTGGCGCTCCTTCAAGCTTGTCACCGGAAGGAAAAACTCCATCGTCCCGCATGGTTTTGGTCAGATGAATAAGCTGCATTGAATCGATATCAAAAACATTTTTTGCCTGCGGATCATCTCCGAATTTCTGGTGATCACCTGAGAGGCAGAGAAGGTTTCGCACACCAAGCGCGGACGCCCCAAGCAGGTCTGACTGCAGGGCGATGCGGTTTCTGTCGCGCACGACCATCTGGATCAGCGGCTCTACTCCTGCTTCCTTGACCAGCATACAGCCGGCAAGAGAACTCATCCGTACGACCGAGGTCTGATTATCGGTTACATTGCAGGCATCGACATTGCCCTTGACCAGAGCTGCTTTCTTCAGAACGACGCTAGGGTCCGCGCCCCGCGGAGGACCGCATTCAGCGGTTACTGAGAAATGACCGGCAGCGAGAACCCTTTCGAGATTGCTTCCTGATTTCATTATATCATATCCTCCCTGATAATGCGGCGCGGCCCGCCGTCACGCGAGCTGTTCCACCCTTTATACGGTTTAATCTTGCCATAATTCTCCATCTGGTCGAGCGCTTTCAGACGGTCTATGATCAGCTGCCAGCCACAGGCGACATCTTTGGATATTTCGCATTTTCCGGCGACAGAGCCCCCGCATGGACCGTGAAAAATCGATTTCGCACACCTCGTCACCGGGCAAATCCCGCCGGTCAGGTGCAGAACGCAGTCACCGCAGCCCTGGCAGCGCTCAGCCCACTCACCCTGCCGTTCGGTGACGCCGAGAAAACCGGTATTTATTCCGGGAAGTACCGGCGTTATGGTGAATTTTTCAGCCAGAAACTGGATTCCGGCACCGCAGGCAATTGAAAGCACCGCCTGGTGATCTTCCACATAGGGCCGCATCACTTCAAGGTATTCAGGATCACATTGCCGCTCCAGACAGACCTCTTTAATCTCTATTTTTTTTCCGCTCGCCTCGCGTGCCAGCCGCAAGGTGGAAGAAAGAACCTGCACCTCCTTGTCTCCTCCAACCCGGCAGACGGTCACGCAACCGAAACAACCGGCCACGATGATGTTGTCATAGGGTTCAACCATTGCCAATATCTCTTCAATGGGTTTGGGTGTTCCGGTAATCATATTTCAACCTCCTGTGAAGACTTCTGGTGCTCCGCCTTTCGATTCACATTTACAGGGCTCGGGCCGAGTTCTTCTATCTTTTCAACAAATTCATTGGCAAAAGCGGCAAACTTGGCTCCCTCGCCGGCACTGAGGTTGTACATGCGAACCCGGTCTGGGCCGATGTTGATCTGGCCAAGAATGTTGTAGACTCGCTGAACCCGGGCGCGGGCACGAATGTTGCCGTTGACGTAATGGCAATCCCCCTCAAGGCAGCCGATAACCATTACCCCGTCGGCACCATTCTCAAAGGCCTTCAGCAATAATGACTCGTCAATTCTCCCAGTACACGGCAGCATGACGATGCTGGTCTCGGGAGGGTATGAACGTCGTTCCGAACCTGCCAGGTCCGCGGCGGTATACGCTCAGTGACGACATGCAAAAACAATGACACGGGGTGCAAAATCCTCCATCATTTTCCTCCTTTTGCGTATGCATACTCGTGTTCGGAATAAGCCTTCAGCTTGGCATTGATATTCTTGTCCTCGAACCTGCCGAGCGTTATTGTCTTGGCGGGGCATTCCGCGACACAAATACCGCATCCCTGGCAGAGAGCAGGATTGATATAGGCAGTGTGCTGCTCATTTATGATCGGAACATGATACGGACAAGCTCTGACGCAGGTCAGACAGACCGCGCAGTTTTCAGCATCGACGATGGAATAAACACCGGACAGTTTCAGTTTGTTCTTCGACAGAATGGTCGCTGCCCGGGCCACCGCAGCCTGGGCCTGGGCAATTGTCTCGCTGACGTTTTTCGGTCCGTGCGCGGTTCCTGCCATAAACAGCCCCTCACTGGGCAGATCGACCGGTCTCAATTTTGCATGAGCCTCAATGAAAAAACCGTTATCGTTGCGGGGGACACGCAGCATGGAAGCAAGTTCTTCGGTATCATGCGGGACAATCCCGGTAGACAAAACAAGGATATCGGGTTGCAGGTTTACCTGCAGACGGATTGAGGGATCAATAACCGCAACATCCAACATGGATTCCTCAACTCGAATTTCCGGTGGTGAAGTTTCGGCATCAAAACGGATAAAATTGACACCCTGCAGTCTCGCTTTTCGGTAGTCGCGTTCGGCAACTCCATAGCAGCGCATGTCCCGATAGAGAACATCAATGCGAATATCCGGGTTAAGCTCCTTGAGGCGTAGCGCGTTTTTGATCGCCTGGTTGCAGCAGATCCGAGAACAATAATCAAGATATTCCTTGCATCGGGAGCCTGCACACTGGAGCATGACAATGCTTCTCCACGAGGATGCCATGCCGGGATCGTTGAAAATTTTCGTCTCCAGGTCAGTCTGGCTCATCACCTCATCACGCTCATTGAGGCCGTATAGGTCTGGCCGGAATTCTTTTGTTCCAGTTGCAACGAGTGTCGCACCGTGCTTTATCTTGCGGGTGCCGCCCGTGGGTGTCATGACCTCGGTCTCAAAAGAACCGACAAAACCACCCTGGTCAACCACCATGGAACTTGTCAGCACCCGTATCAGGTCATTATTCGTTACCCGCTCCTTCAGGGAAAAAAGGTAGGGCGCAAAATCCTGGCCATCCCAGCTGCGCTTGAGATTTCGAACCTGGCCGCCAAGCTCCTCCTGCTGCTCTACCAGATAGACGCCAAATCCCTGACCTGCGGCTTCCAGCGCGGCCGTCATGCCGGCCACCCCGCCGCCGATCACCAGCAGGGTCGAATTAACATCAAACTCAAGTTCGGTCAGCGGTTCTGCCTGGGCGGCATTGGCAACAGCCATGCGCATCAGGCGCCGGGATTTTTCGGTCGCTTTCTCCGGTTCCAACGGATGCACCCAGCTGCAATGATCACGAATATTAGCCATATCAAAAAAGTATTTGTTGATCCCTGCCTGGCGCAGCGTTGACATGAACAACGGCTCATGGGTGCTTGGAGAGCAGGCCGCCACCACAACACGGTTCAGCCGCTGTTCCTTGATGATCTCCTTCATGTTTTCCTGGGAATCCTGGGAACAGGTATAAAGCGGCCGCTCGGTGTAAACAACATTGGGAAGTGTTTTGGCATATTCCTCAACATCAGCGACATCGACGACGGAGGCGATATTTGAGCCGCAATGGCAGACGAAGACCCCAATCCTCAACTCCTCGCCCGGCTCCTCTACATGTTCCTGCGGCAGCAGTTCTTCGGTCAGGAGCGAACCACGGGCAGCTGCCAGGCTGACGGAAGCGGCCTGGGCCGCACCTGAAGCCTCACTTACCGTCTCGGGTATATCTTTCGGCCCGTTGAAGGCACCGCTGACAAAGACCCCCGGTCGTGACGTCTTCAACGGAGTAAAGCCGTCGGTCAAGGCAAAGCCAAAATCGTCCATCTCGATAGCAAGGGTCTCGGCCAGCCGCTTTGTACTCTCCGGGACCTGGATTCCGACCGATAACACAACCATTTCAAAGACTTCCGATATTCTTTTTCCCGAATCATCCACATACCGCAGTTCAAGGTCGCCTGTCTGGGGATCCTCGAATATGCGACTGACCATCGCCCGCACGTAACGGACATTGTTGTCCTTTGCCCTGGTGATATATGAATCAAAGTTTTTGCCAAAAGAGCGCATGTCGATATAGAAGATCGTCGGTTCTATTGAAGCGTCATGCTCTCTGGCGATAAAGGCCTCCTTGGTTGCATACATGCAGCAGACCGAGGAACAGTAATCACGGTTACAGGAAGCATCCCGGGAACCGACACACTGTATCCAGGCAATTTTTTTCGGATGTTTGTTGTCGCCGGGACGTAGAACCGTCCCCGAGGTTGGTCCCGAGGCGGAAAGGAGCCGCTCAAATTCAATACTGGTGACAACGTTTTTATGAACACCATAGCCAAACTCGCCACGCAGTCCGGCATCGAATACCTCAATCCCCGGGGAAAAGATAATGGAGCCAACCTCTACCTCTTTTTCTTTTTCTATATGTCCATAATCGATTGCCCCGACACCACAGATTGTTTTACAAATACCGCAGGCCCCTGTGTTCAGGTGCACACAGCTGTCTTCACTGATTACCGGCACCCGCGGGACAGCCTGCGGGTAAAGAATATTGACCGGCTTTCTGGTATCAAGCCTCTCGTTGAATTCGTTATAGAGCGGCCGCACCAGCTTGTCGGTGAGCTCGGCTATCTGGAGAAAATTCACCGGACAGACTGAAACACAGCCACCGCACACCTGGCAGATATCCCGGCCGGCCTCGATACCGCCGGCGGTCATCTTCAGCGCGCCGATCTGCATGACCTTGGTGCACATCATCGCGCAGAGGCCGCAACGGATGCAATTATCCTTCTTTCGCCCCCCGCGCTCTTTGATAATCGCCTCAGAGCGGGCAGAAACGGCGGCCCCGAGGCTTTTATCAAGTTCCGGCGCATTGCTCACCGTAATCGCTGCAAACTGCTCCGGGCAGGCGACATAACAGGCTCCGCAGCCGGTGCATTTATCCTGATCGATTGCGGCAATCTCTTTTTTCTCCCAGATCACCGCATCGTGCAGGCAGGCCCGCTGGCAGAGACCGCATTTTGAGCACTTTTCCTCATCAACACAAAATGTCCAGGAGGCAAGAGAAGAAGGCTCCGGAAGACCGGTACCCGTAATGGTAATCTTGTCCTTTGCCTTCAGCTTTTTCTTTTTTTCTCCAGCTGGCGGCTGCTCGGGAAACCATGAAAGACAGGTCACCGGGCAGGCAATCTCGCAGAGCCCGCAGCCCGTGCATGTATCCACGTCCACATAACGGGAATGCTGGATGATCTTCGCCACAAAATTCCCTTCCTCACCGTCTACGCCTGTAAGCTCACTATGGGTGAGCAGCTCGATGTTCCTGTGTCTGCCCACTTCAACCAGCTTTGGGGAAACGATACACATGGAACAGTCATTAGTGGGAAAAGTCTTGTCCAGCTGCGCCATCTTCCCGCCAATCGCCGGCGAACGCTCCACCAGATAGACTTTGAAACCTGAATTGGCAAGGTCCAGAGCCGACTGCATGCCGCTGATACCACCGCCGACAATCATGACCGCACCGATCGGTTTTGAAATTATTTCTGTCCGGGGGTTCCCTGTCATGGCGTCTCCTCCCTCTGTTCGGAAAATGACACTGCCCGTGTCAGCACATCGGGCGAAACCAGATGCACTCGCTGCTGCTTTGCGGGATATTCGCCGCTCAGGGCCGCCTGCACCAGCTCTGTTGCAAAGAATACTGGAAGGTGACCTGTGCCGCCCAGGTCAAGCTGCCGGCTCTCAACATTTGCCTGGCACATCGGGCAATCGGTGACGAGCGCTTCGGCGCCGGCCCGTTCTGCCGCCGCGACAATGTCTCCGACAAGCGTGCAGGCAATGTCAGGACGAGCCATGGTCAGGCTCCCCGAACAGCATTCGGTTCGATGCGACCACGAGACAGCAGAAGCCCCGACAGCACTGACGATTTTTTCAAGCGAGCGGGGCTGCTCATAATTTCTTGCGTCAGTAATTTTGGGATTCCTGAGGGAGAGACATCCGTAATAGCAGGCTATATTCATATCCTTCAGAGGCTGTCTGGTTTTATCAACAATTTCTTCAAGGATTGATTGCTGCGCCATGAATGAGCTGATATGGATGATTTCAAAATCGGGATCGTAACCGTCAAGATCCCAATATTGCGGGTCTTGACGGATGATTTTGTCTGCGGCCTTGAGCCGCTGGAAACAGGCTGCACAGGGAACCAGGATGTCATTGCCGAGTTCAGCGGCGAGCAGCAGGTTGCGCATGGGCAGGCGGACACCGACCTCGTGATTGGTCATGTGGGCCGATGATGCGCCGCAACAGTTCCAGTCCGGGATTTCAACAAGCTCAATTCCGAGACGGCTGCAGACCGCTTTTACCGAAAGGTCATAGTCAAGGGCTGTACCGTGCAGTGAGCAGCCCGGATAGTAGGATAATCTCATCGCTCATACTCCTTTCCCGTTCCCGAGAAAATCTTCTTGATCTCGGCTCTGCCCTTGATGGGGTGCGGTAAAAGACCAAGCTTTCCTTTGCTGAACATCTTTATCCCCAGTTTCATGTCACCGGTCAGATCACCTGATCGGAGCTTATAGCCGGCAATCAGCCCCACTTCGTAGGCACGGCCCCAGTGCTGGATCGAATCCAGGAATGACTGGTGAAACACGGGTACCCGTGGTTCGGCTGGTTTAACCCCCTTTCTTTTTGCCAGCTCCCGGAGCACATCCATGAGCACCGCGATATCGATATCGTTGGGGCAGCGGGTCGCACAGGTCTCGCAGGCGGCACACAGCCAGATCGACTTGCTGGTGAGCAATTGATCCTCCATGCCGTATGCCGCGAGCCTGACCACCTCCATGGTGGTCAGGTCAAAGAATTCAGTAATGGGACACCCTGAAGAACAACGCCCGCATTGAAAACAGGCTTGAACGTCGATATTCATACTTTCCAGCTTGGCCAGAAGCTTTTTGTTTCCCTGCCCGGGTGAGATGGCGTTAACGGTCATGATTTTCTCCCTTTAAAGTGTCCACAACAGCCGGAAATCTCAACGTAAACGTGGTTCCCTCGATCGCTGATGAGGCCGCCCTGATAGTGCCTTTGTGTTCTTTGACGATCGCATATGATACGGACAGCCCCAGCCCTGTACCCTCTCCTGTTGTCTTAGTGGTAAAGAAAGGCTCAAATATTTTTTCCAGCAAATCTTCGTCAATTCCTGGACCTGAATCTATTATCAGGATTTCGTTCACGCCGCTGTTGGCCCGGGACCTGCTTATAATCCGTATCGTTCCGTTGCCTTCCATTGCCTGTGCGGCATTGACCAGAAGATTCATGATGACCTGATTCAACCTGATCGTGTTTCCGAGAATGGGCGGCAGGGCGGCTTCCAGCTCAAGTGCAACCGCTATGTTATGATAGAGCGGCTGATTCTTCAGGATGCCCATTGTTTTTTGAAGGACTTCATTGAGATCAACAGGCTCCATCTCATAACTGGTCTGATGGGAAAACTCGAGCAGGTCCGCGACGATCACCTTGCAGCGTTCAGCCTCGTGTACGATCGTCTGAAGATCCTCTTTGGCCTGATGATTGTCGCCGATGTCTTCCATGACGAGATTGGCGTAAAGCATGATTCCCGACATCGGATTGTTAATCTCATGCGCCACACCGGCCGCAAGCCTGCCAAGACCCGCCATCTTTTCCGACTGCATAAGCATGTTGTGGGTCTGTTCGAGATCTTTTTCAATTTTCAGCATTGCCCTTAAATCGGTAAAGATGCCGAAGGTTGCAATTTCCTTGTCCTTGTCATAGATAATACCGCCGGAAAACTGCACCGGGATATCGTGACCGTCTTTGTGCCGGACGTTGATCTCGTGATGCAGCAGCTTGCCTTTTCCCCCAAAATCATTACTGCGCATCCTGTTGATGATTTCATAGGCAAGTCCATCCTTGTAAAGTCCCGTAACATGAAGATTTTCAAGACTTTGCTGTTCAGTATAGCCAAGCAGGTTCACGGCGGCATCATTGAAAAGAATTACCTTGCCGGTCAAATCAGCTGCGATAATGCCGTCAACGGAAGAGTTAATCAGGTCGTTGAAAAAAGCGTTTCGTCTTCTCAACTGTGTCTCAAGTCTTTTTCTATCTGTAATATCAATAAGATAAATAAGATAATAATCAGGGTGTGATGGTGGATAAGTGAGTACCGCATCAAGGATCTTTGTCTCATTTTCATCCGTCTTGATCTGGATCACCTGCCTGATCCTCGACTTTTGAATCTCTGCCAGATTGTCGAAGAACTGACCGATCAGGTAAAAAAACCATTGGTTTTCAGGTCCCAGAAGAACTTCAAGATCGGTGTCTGCCAGATTGCGATAGGCAACACCAAGTAAGCCGTTTGCTGCCGGATTGGCATACAGGACCTGATGCTTGAGGCTGACAACCATGACTCCGTTTGGTGTCTCGTCCAGGATCTGGTAAAGGTAGAGATGCGAACCAAGCTCTCTGGTTACCTCCGGCAGACTTTTTCTCAGGGGAGACTTTTCCTCGTCACTTTTCTGCACGATCAATTACCGTTCAATAAGATCCAGAATTTCCGGTAACTTTTCACTCCAACCAAGAGCCAGCAGAACAACCCCGTCACCAAGTTGAGCCAGTTCCTGGAGAAAATCAGCGGCAACCTTGACACCGGCATTTTTTTTATCCGGTGCCTGCATCATTTTTTTCAGGAACTCCTGGGGAATAGACGGCACACCGGTAAGATTGTTCAGGTATCGAACCATGGTGACTGACTTCAAAAACATCAGCGATGAAAAGAGCTTGATACCGGTCTGTTCCGCAAAAGGAACAAATTGTTCAACAATATTAATATCATACGTTGGCCCAAGCGTCACCGAATCGACACCGAATTTTTCAAGCTGCCTGAAATACTCCGCCCGTTCCCTGTTGAGATTGATATCATCGGAGAGTTCAAGATAGACACCGATGGTAAAATTCGTGGCTCCATCAAGTGATTCTCCAGCCAGGTCCTTTCCTGCGTTTAATGCTGAAACGCACTTGAGCATGGTTTCCAGGTCCAAGTCACCGCTTGACCGGGCGACAGGCTGGTCCCCTTCTCGTGGATCGTGGCCTTCCTTGATGACGATCTGCTTAATGCCCAGGGCCGAAGCACAGAGAAGATCCGCCTGAAAAGAGATACGGTTGCGATCGCGGCCATTGATGATCATGCTCGGTTCAATGCCTTTTTCCTTTAACGCCAGACAGGGCGCCAGCGGCGACATCCGCATGATGGCGTGTTCACCGTCGGTGACCCGGACCGATTCCACCCTGCCTCTGAGATTCAGGGCCGACTTCAGGAACGGTTCAATGTTTGTGCCTTTGGGGGGATCGATCTCGGCGATCAGGGTGGTTTGACGGGAAGAATGACTGTTCTTGGTTGCTTCCATTGAACCTCCTATCGTTGGATTTACAAGCTTGGTATCAAAATGCAGAGGCTGATCACGTGTTTAATCACTGAAACCGGTGGGCAGTGCTCGGAGAAGAAAACAAGTCCCGGTTGCCTCACCGGCGTGGTGTCACATGAAATTTCAGACAATGAGTGCAACATAGCTGCCTTCTCCATCGGTAAAAGCTCTATTCCCGGACGATTGGGCGAAGGCACTCCACTGCGCAGTATTACCGAAACATCGCAATCAGGATTTTTTTCACGGTAAAAAGCCACGTACTGCTCGTGCACTATTTCAAGCTGCAACCACAATCATGCTGCAGCCGTCATCATTTAAAGAAGCAAGACAGCAGGTTCGAGTTATCTGCGTAAGAGCGAGCCGGGCATCAGCTGCCGGTTGCTGCCGGCGGAGAATCAGCCATCGAAGAATGGTTCCGAAACCCGCCGATATCCTTGCAATATTCAAATAATCTGAACCTACCGTTAAGTTTCGCTTATATTACTGCCACAGGGTGCCTCTTGTCAATCGTCTAAATCCCAAAAATTTAATTTCTCAAAACCTGCTGAATCACTCTGGGCAGCCGGCAGCGGCCGTAACATGGCGGCCCTCACCGTAGATGAGCACCTGCGGGGAAAGATTTGCCTGTTCATTCTTTTTGACCTAGGTCAAAGCAAAGCTCTGAGACCTGATATATACTATTGGTCAAGAGTATCATGAGAAGAGATGGTCTTCGTTCCGACGCTCATTATATGGACACAGCTACTGGAGGAAACAAATGAAATGCCCCGGCCAGGACATGCAGTACTGGGACAGCGATGCGATCTTTGAAGCCAGCTGCCCCGAATGTGAAAAGCCTGTTGAATTCTATAAAGACGACACAACCCGTAAATGCGGCCATTGCGGTCATCGCTTTGTTAATCCCAAGATGGATTTCGGCTGCGCCGCCTACTGCAAGTATGCCGAACAGTGCCTTGGAACGCTTCCGGAAGAGTTCATCGGTTCCCAGGACAACCTGCTGAAAGACAAGGTTGCCGTTGCAATAAAACGTTTTTACAAAACTGATTTCAAAAAGATCAGCCGCGTCTCACGAATTGCACATCATGCGGAAAGAATCGGCAAAGAGGAAGGTGCGAATATGGGGATTATTCTCTGTGCCGCCTATCTCAATGATAGTGGTGTGAGCCGGGCTGAGCAGAAATACCACAGCCGGGAACCCGATATGGTCAAACAGCAGAGCATTGAGATTGCCACAGACATTCTCACCGGGCTTGGTGCAAACCCTCAGGTCCTCGCCGAGGTCTGCAGACTGATACAAATCCACAACAGTGACGAAGCACGCGGGGTCCGTGAAAGCATGCTCCTCAGTGATGCCGAACGAACTGCCCTTCTCGAGGAAACGCATAAGCACAGCCCTCTTGACCGCAAGAGTGTCGATGACTGCCTTGAGAATGAATACCTGACCATTGCCGGCAGAGAATATGGTGAAAAGATTTTCGAACAAATCGGTTAGACGTTGCTGCAAGGTGTCCAAATCCTTCAAACACTGATGCCGGCATGCTGAAATAAGCGTGCAGGCAAATCGCCCTGGCAAAATGCATTGCCAATCCGCTCCGCATATGCTAACGGATAGAAATGTCGGCAGCGGCGCCATAAAAAATACTCAAGGGCAGCAGGTGATCCCAGAGGATATCCAGATGAGTGATCTTTCCGGAAGCACAATCGGTTTTATCGGCCTCGGTTTCATGGGCAAACCCATGTGCGCAAACCTGATGAAAGCCGGAGCCCGGCTGGTGGTGACCAACCGCTCCGAACCTCCCCGGCTCGAAATGCAGCAGAAAGGAGCTCTCAGTGTTGATTCACCTGCCGAAGTAGCCCGGCTGGCAGACGTTATCATCATCATTGTCGCCGACACAAAGGCGGTTGAATCCGTGCTAACTGGCCCGGACGGCGTATACACGGCGATACGGCCCGGTTCGCTTGTCATTGACATGGGCACGACCCTGCTGCCGGCGACCAGATCCTTTGCCCAGCAGGCCGAAGCAAAGCGCTGCTTCTATGTCGATGCCCCGGTATCGGGGGGAACAATTGGCGCCAAAGCCGGAAACCTGACCATAATGGCCGGTGGCTCCGAGCGGGCATTTAAAATGGCCCTGCCGGTTCTCCAGGTCATGGGCGCACGGATTACCCATGTCGGTTCGGTTGGAGCCGGACAGGTCGCCAAGGCAGCCAACCAGGTAATAGTCGGTCTCTCTATCGGCGCCGTTGCCGAGGCGCTGGCACTGGCAAAAGCCGCCGGGGTTGATCCTGGCAAGGTATGCGAAGCACTGAAGGGCGGTTTTGCCGACTCCCGCATCCTTGAAGTACATGGGCAGCGGATGGTCAACGACTCATTTGAACCCGGGGCAAAAAGCACTATTCAGCGCAAGGATATGCACCAGGCAATCGAACTTGCGGCTCAGCTGGGTCTTGAGATGCCGGCCACAACGCTGAGCAGAGAACTCTACGACCGTTTGATAGCATCCGGCGGAGCAAACCTTGACCATTCAGCACTTTTCAAGGTTATTGAGCGGAAAAAAAGCTGATTGATCGTCTCCGGCGGAGCGCTCTACCTGCCATCACAGCCGCCGGGCTCTGGACCTGCGAACGGCAAGGCTGCTGTTTGCCATGAAAATGATCAGCGCACCGAACCAGCCGGTCACTGTCAGGGCCGGGTCACCGACAAGCACAGGACCCAGAAGTGCTGCCAGCACTATCCTGCTGGATGAGACAATAGATCCTTCGACCGCAGTAACATAGAGAAAACCATAGGTAAGCAGATACTGGCCGAGGACACCTGCTGCCGAGCAGGCAAATATAAAAACGAATTCCAACCGGTCAGGCCAGTAGATTGACGTTCTGAAGATGACATACATGACCAGCGCTCCAAGCCCGAACATGAAAAACAAAATGGTCTGGGAATCATGATAGCGCCTGCTGACATTGAGGTAAATCATCGCCGCAGCCGCCATGACTCCAGAGGAGAGCCCCCAGAGGTTATTCCAGTTCAGGCTGAATCCTCCCTGCGAGAGTATCATCCAGATTCCCCCACAGGCGGCGGCAACGATAAACAGTGAAAAATAATCCCGCTGCTCTTTGACAAACATCCATGAAAACAGGGCCACAAATAACGGGTAGGTCATGTTGAGAATGTTTGCTTCGGCAAGCGTACCGACCTCGACCGCCTTGTAGAAACAGAATACCGCCACACTATTAGCCACTGTGCGCCCAAGCAGAAGATGATATCGCTGTGGCCTCAGTCGATGACCTGTTAGACACATCGTCAGGCAGACAACAATAAAACCGAGGAGAAAACGGCTGAAAACAAAATAGGGGGTAGAAATTTCCACGTAGGAATCAGCCCAGCGGATAATTGCAGTCGCCAGATAAAAGCATAAAGCCGATCCCAGGACTGCCGACCAGCCAAGAACCTGCTGAAAAGAAGACATCGATCCCTCAGCAGGAGCAGGGGCTGTTTGCAGTTTAACAGACACTGTCCTGCCGAGAAGCAAGAGCGGGCATGGGGCACGAACATGCAGTCGTATCAATACACGGGAATTCAGTCACGATGGCTCTTCTCGTGGTCTTTATATAACACCGGGTCGTCACAATCATGGGCCGTTGCTGCCGTTTTCTCAAGACTCTGGCCGGAGTGCCGGCAACAATAACCATCTCCTTCACATCCCTGTTTACCATGGAGCCGGCAGCAACCAGGACTGCCGGGATGTACGATCCTCTGCGATGAGAACGCGGTAGTGCGTTAGTCCATTCTTACCCTGCATAGAGACCCAGCGGTTCTATGATCTGCCTGCTGAATTTTTTCAGAATCCGGCTATCCGTAACCTCTCCGATTTTCCCGGCAATTTCTTCGATGGTAGTGGCCATGATGAGGAACTTTTTCCGCCCCGCTGAGCGCGCCTCTTCAATGGAATCCCAGTCACCGCTCTGCTCGAAAAACTCCCAGCCGGTCTTAACCTCGGGAAATATTCTTTCCCGCATGCCATCCAAAAATCCCAGATAAAGCGCCAGGCTGGAGCTTTTCCGGTCCTTGATGACAGAGGCAAGCAATCCGCGCGGATGGGTGTCGGCCAGACTGTCTTTAACTGCCCTGCAGACGAATTCAACGACTGAACTCGGGAATCGAGCGATAATTTTTTGGAAAACGTCATTGCTGAGCGTTGTTTCCAGGATTTCTCCTATCTCGTGATATATAAAAAGGTCTAACTCCTGGTCAACAATAAAATCAAGTCCTGAGCGGAAACGGCCCTGATCGAGACTGCCATCCTTGAGCAACCCGTACTGGTTCAGAAAAAAGCGGATTGACGATTTACGAGACGAACGCATCTCCTGGAGCTGATCCCAGAAGAAATAACGCAGTGATTCTTTTTTTACCACCACGGCGCCGTCCTGGACGAGGGCAACCGGGCTGGCCATCTCTTTTGCCCGCTCCGTGCCCAGGATATGGACGGAACATCCCTCCACAACGCGCGTTTCAAGAATATCGGCAAGAAAAAATACGGCTTTCATCGATCGCCCGTGGCCGGCGCCATAAAGAAGGTTGCCCTGAATCAGGGCCTGGTTCACAAGCCTGAGGTCATTCGGCAGTATCTGTTTACCAAGAATCGTCAGCGGGCGAAAAGATCTTTCCGAGAGTTCCAGCCAGTACTTCTCCTTCCTGTCGACCCAATCAAGAAGATCCGCCGGTTCCGGCTCAGACCAGGGCTCGATCCGCTGCTCCCACTTGTAAAGATTCCTCAGTTTCAGGATCATCGAGCACATCGAGTATATACCGTGATCCCGGGCATCAGAGATATCACAATTAAATTGAACATCCTGAACAAATTGCAGTTTTTCAGAAGAAGTTCTCATGGCAGGCATAAATTTTGAGTGAATCGTTGTTGTTCATGCTGTCCGCGCCACCGTCAGGCCGCTCAGAACTAAAGGATATACACAATCGATGGTTGGCGCCACTCGGCGATGATCTTGAACTCTTGCCTCCTGATGGAAGCGAATCCCGGCCGCATCCTCACGGCTCGGCTGAAGGTCCGCAATCAATGGAGAAAGTAGTTCACTGCTCTCCAAAAGAGGACAACGTTAATAATCGGGAACAGCGCAGAGGAGCGCACCAAACGATCAAAAAAGATCACTGCGAACATGTGTCAGAGCCGGAAAGGTTGTCCGGATCGACTGCAGAGTATCGAGATTCAGATCGGCAGTAACGGTTGAGACGCCATCAGCTGCCTGGGCGACGACAATTCCCCAGGGATCCACGACCATGCTCCGGCCATAGCTTGCATGATGCGGAGGAGCCACTCCCCACTGCCCGGCTGCGGCAACCCAGCATTGATTTTCAACCGCACGGGCCCGCAGCAGCAGTTCCCAGTGGTCCCTGCCGGTCTCCCGGGTAAAAGCTGCCGGCAGCAGCAGAATGTTTGCGCCCCGGGCAACAAGGTGCCTGAACAATTCGGGGAACCTGAGATCATAGCAGGTGGCCAGCCCGAAAACAAAATCCCCGATTGTGAAAAGTACCGTTTCCCGTCCCGGAGAGATGGTATCCGATTCGAGATATGTTCTGCCGCCGGGGACCTCGACATCGAAAAGATGAATCTTTCGATACCGCGCAATAACGGTACCGGAGGGGTCAACGACCACTGCCGTATTAAAAACCCTTTCACCGTCTTTTTCCAGGAAACTTCCAAGATGGATATGGATCCTGAGCTCAGCGGCGCAGCTTCTGATCATCTCAAGACTCGGCGAACTGTCCAGCGACTCGGCCTGTTTGCGCTTTTCATGATCCGGTCCGATAAAACTGAAGTGCTCCGGAAGCATGACCAGTTCGGCACCATCTCCCGCGAGTTTTCGGATCAGGGTTTCAGCTGACAGCAGATTTTCACCCCTGCTGTCCTGTGAATTCATCTGCGCCAGTCCAATCCTCATCTTCATTTTCTGCTCCCGAACTGTCTTTTCAAACGTTGTGTCTGGTTCTTCTATCGTTATCATCGTTTATTACGAAGCCGGGCTCGCCTTCTCAGCAGCTCGTCACGTTCATCTTCCAGCTGCAGCAAATCCATCATCACGGGCGGTTTGACCGAGTGAGCCGGCAGTCTTCTTCTGGTTTCGGCAATCGCTTTATCCAGCTCGCTGAGTCTGGCATCAAGGTCTTCAAGCGTTTTGTCCATGGCGATAAAGAGCTGTGAGTTTCATTGGCTTCAGGAGCAGAGTCCTGAGAGTTGCCGTTCGATGAGTTTTCGTTCACCCTCGGTCGGAAGGCGCCTTGCTGAGCGGTACAGCGGTTCATCTCCGAGTTTTCCGCTTTTGCTGAAGACGATGATCTCGAAACAATCATCTTTCCCCTGGACCTCCTCAACCCAGAGAACCCGTTCGATATCAAGGGAAAAGTCCCTGCTCACGTGCTTGGAGAAATTAGCCGGTTTTGCTGAAACAGAATGCCCACTGCCCGTTTCGGAAAAAATACACAGATAGGGTTTGAGGTGGGTGACCCCGCCGCTGTCAATCGTCAGATTGAAAATTCTCAGGTTATAGGCGCCGGGAAACCAGGCGATGGGATCCCTTCCATCATGCTTCTTGCCGTCCCAGCTATAGATTCCATTGAATATTTCCATCTGTTTGTTTCGGGCAACAGTTCCGCTGATTATCCATGCAGTTGATACTATAATGGCCTTTTCAGCAACTGAAAAGGCCATTATAGCAAAGATATGAACCTGAGACGCTAGGCAGTCGCCTCCAGTGCCCGGCGGTCAGCCATGTCGAGCAGAACCCGCTCCCGGGTCTTGTCGATACCAAGCGCCTGGCGCTTCTTGTCAATGTGCTCGATCATCAGGCGGGCCATCTCGTGCGGATTATCGGCAAAGCCCCATTTACCGAAGCCTTTGCCCTCAAGTTCTGAAAACAGATGTTTCTCAAACTTCGTTCCTTTGGTTATCGGGAATGTGTGCCCGAAGACGGTAAACACTCCCGAGGCGACAAAATATTGGCCGATTGCTATTGCCTTTTCACTCATCCATTCCGGCGCGCACCCGGCAACAGGCAGTTCTGCTATAGAATCGCCGAGCCCCCGGTGTGGACCATCTCAGCGACAGCCATCAGTATCCTGCTATTGTCAACACAGGAGCCAAGACCAAGCACAGGCGGGATGCCAACCGTCTCGCAGACCTCTGCAAGTCCGTTTCCGGCAAGCGATGCAGCTCCCGGAGTGGTAAGTCCGGCCTTGGCAAGCGCCATCTGTGAACAGCCGGTCTGAACCACCAGCACGTCATTTTTAATCAGCTCCTTGACCAGTTCAACGTGAGAGAAATCCTGCTTTGAGCGGGGGTTGGTGCAGCCGACAACGCCGGCAACACCCCGGATACGCCCGTTGATGATGTTATCATTGAGCGGCGTATAGCCACCCCGGAACGAGCCGCCCAGCATGTACTTGATATATTCATGGGAAAATCCATGCACACCTCTTGCTGTGTTGCGTGGAATCTCGATGGCCATACTGCGATTTTTAAACCGGCCGACCGCCTTTATTATAATCTCGTCAGTACACTTCATCGGATCATGCTCATCGAGCTCAATATGCTGTGCACCTTCAATTTTAGCACGGTAATTGGTGGTTATAAATTCAGTGTCATAGCATTTGGCGACCGCTTGCAGATCCTGTTTGATGCACTGGATATCGACGGTCATGGCATCAACGGCACCGGTGACAAGCGCTGCCTCTGTTGACGAGAAGTTGCCGGCATGCGGAACCCCATGCCGAGACAGGACATCGAGTCCGGAGCAGCACATGCCGACCAGATTAATGCCCTTGGCTCCCGCATCCGTTGCCATTTTTTTTATGGACGGAGCATCTGCAGATATCAGCATCGCCTCGAGCAGAATCGGCTCATGGCCATGAACGATGATGTTTACATGATCTTCTTTCAGAACTCCCAGGTCAACCTGGACCTCAACAGGTGAAGGAGTGCCAAAGAGGATGTCAGAAATATCGGTTGAAACCATCGAGCCGCCCCAGCCATCTGCCAGCGCGGTTCGCGAGATCTGTTTGGTGATGTTCTCATAGTCCTGGTCAACACCCATGGCGGAGCGGTGCATCATCTCCATGATTTCCCTCATCGCACCCCGGGGAACGATACCCTCCTTGCGCCAGGTCTCCAGCGTCTTCTTGGGTACCCGCTTTACCAGCGGAATTTCACCATCCACCTGAGTGTAGGTCCGCTCGAGCTCTTTGTATACATCCCGGGCGATTTCCTTTATTGAGCGCCCCTCTGTCTTGATCTCGAGGGATTCCGCGACCTCGGTCAATTTCATCGTGTCTTTGATCTCAAAATCCTGAACGGTGCCCTCGATAACCCCCCGAAAAAGCTCAAGCATGGCCATGCCATGATCCGTATGAGCTGCCGTCCCTGCCGCCACCATCCGGCCGAAATTTCTGGCGCTGATCGTATCAATTGTGGCCCCGCAAACGCCCACCCGCTTGTATGGGTCCTTCGGGTTTATTCGACAGGGCCCCATTGAACAATGCTTGCAGCAGGCAGAGTCTGCCCCTATCGGACACGGCTTCATTTCCTCCGCCCGATCAAAAAAGAGTTCAACCCCGTCCCTGCGGGCTTTCTGGATCATCTGCTGGGTTGACTCGCAGATGGTGATATCTTCAGGCCGAATTAACTGGTTTGGCTTTGGCATGACTCCCCCGTTTAGATGGTATTATTGATGAAACTTTCCTTACCACGCTCAGAAAGCAATTGACTGACCGCACGCTCCAATGAAACAAGCGCTGGTATTCATCCGAGAATAATTATTATTACCAGTTTATACATTAGCGCCACATCGTGGTATTGTCAATGGGAAAAGGATTCCAGGAGGCAGAATAATCACTGCACAATAATGAGATAGAACGAGCTGAGGTAAAAAGAGGAAGGTGGAGCGGAGCCTGCACTGGGCAGCGGGTAAGTGTCAGCTGCCTTTTAATCGCCTGGAGCGTTATACACTGAAACGGATGTTGAGTATATCGCCGTCAACAACAGTATACTCCTTGCCCTGCACATACATTTTACCGACCTTTTTTAATTCCGCCTCGCTGCCATATGCGACCAATTCGTCATATTTCATCACTTCGGCACGAATAAAGCCCTTCTGCAGGTCAGAGTGAATCACCCCGGCAGCAACCGGTGCCGGTGAACCGACCCGAACGAGCCACTGATGGACCTCGTCCTTGCCGACCGTGAAAAAAGAAACCCTTCCCAGCGCCTGAAGACACAAGCGTGTAAGGACGCCAAGGGCCGGTTCCTGTATACCGAGATCATCCAGGAACTCCTGTTTTTCCTCATCACTGTCAAGCAAGGCAATTTCCGATTCAACCTGCGCGCAAACGGCCATCGCCTCAATTTTATCTGCGCTGCAGTCTGCTGCTATCCGCTCCAGCAGTACGGTATCCCCGACTGACGCCTCTGAGACGTTGAAAACCACAAGCATTTCCTTTTTGGTTATAAACGGGTAACTCCTGGTCATCAGCTCCTCATCTTCATCAAATGCCATGAGGCGAAGCGGTTTCTCCTGCTCCAGATGATCGAGGATTTTACGCATCAGTTCGAGTTCTTTTGCCTGTTTATCATCCCTGATTTTCTTGAGGCTGATCTCCAGACGCTCAATTCGTTTTTCAACAAAGATCTGGTCATGCATCAGCAGCTCCGAACTGACCATTTTCACATCACGGATCGGATCGACCGAACCTGAAGCGTGATAGACGGCATCGTCCTCAAATGCCCGCGCGACATGACAGATGGCATCAACATCGATGATATCGCGAAAAATATCGCCCCGGGCAATCGCCTCCTGTTCGATTTTGGGAAGCAGCACCAGTTCAATGCGGGCACGGGTCTCCTTTTTGGGGCTGTACATTTCCACGAGCCGGTCAAACCGTGAATCAATAATCTCTGCCGTACCGGGAATCGGTTTTGGGCTGCCTGACTGCTCACGCAATCGGCTGCCGGTGAGAATCTGAAAAAGTGTCTTTTTGCCCGTTTGTGGTAAGCCGATTATGCCAACTTTCATCTATTCCTCTATGCACAACGTAATGGGTAAAATGGTTACTATTGCTCTGCAGCTTCTGCAATAAAGATATCAGGCGACCACGCCTGCAGGAATATCCGCACGCGACTATATACCATATTCCCGCAAAAAGGCGATTAATGATTGAACAAACACAACCCGCTCCTTCTGAAACAGCTATTTTACTGATATTTGAGCTAAAAAATATTTGACTGATGAGCCATTGCCATTTAAGACTATATGCGCACTATGAATTTCTGTCGATGGATGCTGTTATCACCAAACCAAACAAGGAGATGTTTTCATGAAAGTGACAATCACGGACCAGTGCATGGGAGACAGGAACTGCAACAAACTTTGTCCTGAAATCTTTGAATATGACGAGGATCAGCTCCTCTCGATCGTCAAGGTTGACGAGATTCCCGATCACCTCAAGGATGTCGCCAGGCAGGCAGCACGGGAATGCGGAGCCGATGCCATTATCATTGATGAATAGAGTCGACGATGATACCGTTCAGAAAGAGCGAAACTGCAAAAAATCTGCTTATCTCATACTCTGCAGAAGCCCAGGCACGAACCCGATATAATTTTTTTGCACGACGGGCCGAAGATGACGGCTATATCCAGGTTGCCAGACTCTTTGATGAAACAGCCGAACAGGAATACGAGCACGCACTCAGGTTCTTTAAATTTTTTAATGGCGGAGACCTTGAGATCAGCTGGAATTTCCCGGCAGGTGTCATTGAAGATACCCGCTCCAACCTGCTCTCCTCAGCGGAACTCGAACTCTATGTCCATGAGGTGATGTATAAAACGTTCGCCCGGACAGCTCTTGAAGAGGGTTTCAAGCGGGCGGCCGACACCCTGGATGCGATCAGCGTGTCGGAGAGACATCACGAGCAGCTTTTCCGGGAGCTGGCAGAAAACATCGACAGGGACCGGGTCTTTAAAAAGGACCAGGAGATGATCTGGAAATGCCTTGCCTGCGGTTTCCTGCACCATGGCCGGGAAGCGCCGGATAAATGCCCGGCCTGTGTCAGACCCCGGGGGTATTTTGAGCTGTTGAAAAAAAACTGGTGAGACAATCCCCGGAAGTCCGTCCGCTCGACAAGATTTTCGGGAACATCACCACCTGCAAACCTCTAATTAACGGAGAAACCGTGCTGTAATGCTAATTTCTCAAACATCTGGGTAAGCCCCGAACCAAGAGAAAACGCCGAGCCGGCACCGAGGTTGTGATCGACTGAACGGTCAAAGAAAATATTCAGACTGGACTCCATGCCTTCTGCAGCACTCCAGTAACAGATCAGTAACGGTACACGGGGAAAGACCGGCAGCACCACCGAGATATCGGCATCGAACCTGCTTTCAACCTGGCGCCCCTGGAACAGGCGGACCATATCGTCGAACAAGTCGGTATAGACGTCGGCAATCCGTTTCATCCCCTCCTCACACCGTTTTCTAAATAACGGATAGCGTTCCATGCCGCCGTTGAGTTCACGAAGAGAAACCCACTCCCCGCTCAGCCGTTCTCCCCGGCAATTGATCACATAACTCAAAAAGGGTACGGTGACCCAGGGAATGATATGGATATTTGAGAAAAACACCCCCTGCCGGTCAACGCTGAAAGCCTTTCCCAGAATTTGTATGTTCAGCCGACCATCATGAAATGTCCCGCCCGTGCGGGCAGCTGCTTCGTTGAAGTCAATTTTCCGCACCTTGTCACGCAGTTCATCGAGCTGAGCCGCTGCATCTTCGCCTGTGCTCCGCTTGCCCCCATCAGGTGAGTGGCGAGCCACGATCTCTTCACTCAAAAACGGGCAGGCTGAGATATCCTTTTCACCCTTGAAGACGGCAGCGGCAAAAGCAAGGCAGGTCTTCTCTCCGCACTTACGGCAATTTGACTTGTCCAGCAGGGTGAAAACCTGCATCACATTCTGAAAACCGCCCATCACGACTTATCCATAAACGCTTTGATATTTGAATTCCGGATTCTTTCAGACAGCTGTAACGTATTGCCTAGCGTTTTTCAATGGGGACAAAGGGGCGGCTGTTCTCTCCGGTGTATATCTGCCGGGGCCTTGAAATACGCTGGTTGTGTTCAAGCAGCTCCCGCCAGTTGGAAATCCATCCGGGCATCCTGCCGATTGCAAACATCACGGTATACATATTCAGCGGGATTCCGATAGCGCGCAACAACAGGCCGCTGTAGAAATCAACGTTTGGGTAGAGATTGCGACTGACAAAATAGTCATCTTTAAGCGTTTTCTCCTCAAGCTCAAGGGCTATCTCCAGAAGCGGGTCTTTACGATCCAGCTCATCAAGGACCTCATATACTCTTTTTTTCAGAATAATCGAACGGGGATCGAAGTTTTTATAGACCCGGTGACCAAAACCCATCAGTTTATAGTTGCTGTCCTTCTCCTTTGCCTTGTCCAGGTAATGATCAATCGGCCGACCTGAGGTGTGGATATCTTCAAGCATTTTGATAACTCCAGCATTAGCACCCCCATGCAGAGGGCCCCAGAGCGCACAAACCCCGGCGGCGACGGAACTGAACAGGTTGGCCCGGGAACTGCCGACTACCCGAACTGTCGAAGTGGAGCAGTTCTGCTCATGGTCGGCATGCAGCACCAGAAAAAGATTGAGAGCCCGCTCAATGACCGGACTGGCGATATAGTCCCGATACGGGTCTGAAAACATCATGTGCAGGAAATTGGAACAATAACTCAGGCTCGGGTTTGGGTGGTTGAATGGTTTGCCCGCTGCCATACGGTATGAGAAGGCGCTGATTGTCCTTACTTTCGAGAGAAGCAGTGCGGCTGTACGGTCAAAATAGGGCCCCTCAGAGTGAACATCAAGAACTTCGGGGTGAAAACAGGATATCAGATTCAGCATGGCTGACAGGATGGCCATGGGAGGCGCAGACTTCGGGAAACCGGAAAAGTGATGTTCCAGGTTCGTGTGCAGCGGAGCATGCTCGGCGAGGGTATCGCGAAAGGTCTGAAGCTGCCGGGCATCGGGTAACTCCCCGTAGAGGACGAGATAGGCAACTTCAACAAAGGTTGCCATTTCGGCAATTTCCTCTATTGGATACCCCCGGTACCTCAAAATTCCGTTTGCCCCGTCAACATAGGTAATCGAGGAATAACAGGAACCGGTGTTTCCGAATCCCGGATCCATGGTAATGCAACCGGATTGCGAACGCAGCGTTTGAATATCGATGCACTTCTCGTTCTCACTTCCAACAAAGACATCCAGGTCATAGCTCTTGCCGTCGACCGTTAACGTCGCTTTTTCAGTCATATTGTCTCTCCTGGGCTGATGGGATCAACGAAGGGTGATCTATCGTTGGCTAAAGTCATTGTATTCTTAACTGATAATAATTATTAAAATTTTCGCAATAGTACAGAGAGTGCCGTTCACCCCTTTTTTCATAAGGTTGCGGCGCTGAAAACGATGGACTCGACATGGCAACCAACCGCCTTTTGATTTGACTTTTTAATGGTAATTGATAAGTATCTCTGAAGAAGGTAGCAATTATCTTCATATACTTCGTCTGCCCATCTGCACAACCAGAGGATTTTCATGAGCGAACGGATAGCCTCGGTATCAATTGAAAATATTCATAAATATTTTGGTACGAACGAAGTATTGCGGGGTATTTCATTCACGGCCTACAAGGGTGATGTCATATCCGTTCTCGGACCAAGCGGATCAGGAAAATCAACGCTGCTGCGCTGTATCAATCTGCTTGAAATACCCGACAGCGGAACGCTGAAGGTCTCCGGCGAAGAAGTGTTGATGAGAAAAAATCGACACGGTAAGAATCAACCGGCTGACAACCGCCAGGTAGAACGGATCAGAACAAAGCTTGCAATGGTCTTCCAGTCCTTTAACTTGTGGTCGCACATGACAATCCTGGAAAATGTCATCGAAGCACCGGTTCACGTCCTCAAAATTCCGAAAGCCCAGGCCATAGCAAAGGCCAGGGAATACCTTGAAAAAGTCGGGATCAGCGACAAGCTGGACGTCTATCCGTCCCACCTTTCAGGCGGGCAGCAGCAACGGGCAGCAATTGCCCGGGCCCTGGCGGTTGAGCCGGAAGTCCTGCTGTTTGACGAACCCACCTCGGCACTTGATCCTGAACTTGTCGGAGAAGTGCTCCAGGTCATGCGAAATCTTGCCGAGGAGGGGCGAACGATGATTGTGGTGACCCACGAGATGGGTTTTGCAAGAGAAGTTTCATCCCGGGTCGTTTTCCTGGACCAGGGACAGATAATGGAAGACGGCCCGCCGTCACGGGTCTTTGACGCCCCGGAGACAGTCCGCTTCCAGAACTTTATCAAGGCGATGGTCTAAGATTTTGCATGAAGGTATCCCAAAGGCTACCATTAAAAGACGAGGAGGACGGCAGATGAAAAAATTCTTGCGTTACATCACACTGATTACACTGGTAATGGCAACAGGATCGGCTTGGGCCGGCGACTGGCAGAAGGTACGAATCGGTGTTGAGGGAGCCTATCCCCCATTCAGCTATGTTGAGCCGAACGGAGAGCTTGCCGGCTTTGATATTGATATTGCCAAGGCGCTGGGAGAGGCAATGGGTGCAGAGGTCACGCTCGTCGCCCAGGATTGGGACGGGATTATTCCGGCGCTGCTTGCCAAAAAATATGATGCGATCATTGCCTCCATGTCCATTACTGAGGAGCGCATGAAAAAGGTAGCTTTTTCAAACAAGTATTATCAGACACCGGCGAAATTCATCGGCAAGAAAGGCTCTATGCCGACATTCTCCAAAGAGGCTGTCAAGGGCAAGAATATTGGCGTTCAGCGGGCAACGATCCACGACCGCTATCTCACCGACAACTACGGCAGCGATGTGGATATAAAGCGTTACGGCACCCAGGATGAGGCGTACCTCGATCTCGCAGCAGGAAGGGTAGATATGCTGCTTGCAGACAGCGTTGCCCTGTCCGACGGATTCCTGAAAAAGCCGGAGGGTGCCGACTATGAGTTCATCGGACCGGACCTGACCGATCCCCAATGGTTCGGTGATGGTGCCGGTATCGCCATCCGCAAGGAGGACACCGATCTGGTGGAAAAAATCAACATGGCCATCGACAAGATCAGAAGTGACGGAACCTATGAAGCAATCCAGGACAAATACTTCGATTTCAACGTTTATGGCGAGTAGTTGTTCCTGAAAGTCACCCATCACCCCTGCCTTTGAGACGCACATTCCAGGGCAGGGGTCAATTCTTCCAATCTGGACTCTATGCTTAACCTGCACGGTTACGGACCCAGTATTTTCCAGGGAACAATTCTCTCCCTGGAGGTATCGCTGGCCTCGCTGGTCATTGCCATGTTTCTCGGCATCATCGGCGCCCTGTCCAAGCTCTCCAGTTCCCGTCCGCTGCAGCTTCTTGCCCAGGTCTACACCACGGTTATCCGGGGGATTCCCGATCTTGTCCTGATGCTGCTGGTTTTTTTCGGCGGTCAGGTTTTCATCAACCAGATCGGCCCCCTGTTTGGATATGATCAGTATATCGACATCAACCCGTTCATCGCCGGCGTCTCTACAATCGGCTTTATTTTCGGGGCCTACATGACGGAAACATTCCGTGGTGCCATTCTCGCTGTCCACAAGGGCCAGATTGAGGCCGGGAGCGCCTACGGCATGAGCCGGCTGCTTGTTCTGCGGCGCATTACACTGCCGCAAATGGTGCGCCATGCGCTGCCCGGATTCGGAAACAACTGGCTTGTCCTTATCAAGACGACGGCGCTCGTATCGATTATCGGGCTCGACGACATGGTCCGCAAAGCCGGGCTCGCTGCCGGAGCAACGAGAAAGCCGTTTACCTTCTACCTGGTAGTGGCAATAAACTACCTGATCATCACTTCAATTTCCATCTACCTGCTCAAGTACCTGGAGCGGAGATACAGCGTCGGGGTGAGGGAGGTGTAAAACAATGGACCTGTCAATCATCCTGGAAAATATACCGATCTACCTTGGAGGATTGAAAAATACCGTAATCCTCGTCTCCATTTCGCTTGTCCTCGGCCTGCTGCTCGCTGTACCGCTTGCAGTGCTCCGCAACTCAGGAAATCTGCTGGTACAGGCACCTATCAGGGCCTTCGTCTATTTCTTCCGGGGCACTCCACTTCTCGTTCAGATGTTTCTGGTCTATTATGGCATTGGACAATTCGAAGCGCTTCGTGAGAGCTTCCTCTGGCCGGTTTTCCAGCAAGCTTATTTCTGTGCTTTGTTCACCTTCACCCTTAATACCTGTGCCTATACGACGGAGATCATTCGCGGAGCGATCAAGGCGACCCCCCATGGTGAGATCGAGGCAGCAATGGCCGCAGGAATGTCGAAGCTGTTGATGTTCCGCAGGATTATCCTGCCCAGTGCCTTTCGCCGTGCCCTGCCGGCATACAGCAACGAGATTATCTTCATGCTTCATGGCAGTTCGCTGGCTTCGGTTATCACCATTATCGATATTACCGGTGCGGCGAGGATTATAAATTCACGCTATTACAGCCCCTATGAAGCGTTCCTGACTGCAGCCGTGCTCTATATGTCGCTTACCTTTCTTATTATTTTTTTCATTAAGAAGCTGGAAGTTAAGTGGTTCGCTCACCTGCAGCCGCAATCAACCTCCGCTGCCGTCATCGAGGTCCCACGATGAAAATTGTCGAAACCTGGTCACTTCCACCAGCCAGCCCAGGTACCAGCCGGTCTCTTGATATCATCCGCTACGGCAGCAGGGGAGCCAGACCAAAAGCATACATCCAGGCCGGTCTTCATGCAGACGAGGCACCCGGTTACCTCGTGCTGCACCATTTGACCCGTCTGCTCGACCAGGCCGGCAGCCAGGGAATCATCAACGGCGAAATTGTCGTTGTTCCGGCAGCAAACCCCATTGGCCTGTCCCAATGGCGGGATGAATGGCTCAGCGGCCGTTTCGATTTTTCGAACTCTGTCAATTTCAACAGGAACCACCTCGATCTCAGCGGCCAGGTTGCTGAAAAGATCACCGGCCGGCTCACCCCTCATGCACAAAAAAACATCGAGATCATCAGAAACAGCATATCAGAGATCATCTCAGGACTCACTCCCGAAAATGAAGCAGGACACCTCAAAAATCGACTGCTCGGCCTGTCCCATGATGCTGATATCGTTCTTGATCTCCACTGCGACCTGCAGGCCTCGATGCATCTCTACATGGGAACCGCCCTCTGGCCTGACGGCTCAGACCTTGCTGCCTACCTTGGTGCTGAAACCATCCTGCTTGCCTCCGACTCCGGTGGAAATCCGTTTGATGAAGCCAACAGCAGAATCTGGTGGGAGCTTGCAAAAAGGTTTCCGGACCAGCCGATTCCTCCGGCATGTTTTGCAGTAACCGTCGAGTTGCGGGGAATTTCTGATACGGATCAGGAGCTGGTGCAGCAGGACGCGGGTAATCTTTATTCATTTCTCCAGAAACGATCCTGTATTGGGGGCAGTGCACCAAAACCGCCGCCGCTTGCCGGTAATGCGACCCCACTCACTGGAGTTGACTATATCAAGGCTGAAAAACCGGGAATTATCAGCTACCTCAAAGAGGTGGGGGCCTTCGTTAGAAAAGGTGAGACCGTCGCCACCATCACCAATCCACTGGCCGAAAATGAAAACGCAAGGGTTCATGCTGTCAAGAGCTGTACCGAGGGACACCTGTTCAGCAGAAACGTCGACCGTTTTGCCCGGCCGGGAAGGATTATTGCAAAAATTGCAGGAGCTGAACCGTTGCGTGAAGACGGCGGCAACCTGCTTACCATGTAACCATCCTGACGATATCTTCGGGCCTGAAAGAAAATCACGACAGGGCAGCCCGCCGGTAATCTGTTGCCAGCGCCAGAGCAAGCGCCGCCAGGGCAAGCAGGGCTGACACGCCAAACAGAATCTGGTAAGACAACTGTCCCAGGCCTGCCAGCCTGTCAAGCATGTTCCCAAACAATAGCGGGTATCCTGCCGTGATCGGCAGGGTGAGAATTGGAGCCAGGGCAAAGTAACTGGTGGCATCGCTTCTGGCGGCAAATTTTTTAACTGATGGCGGATAGACCATATTCCTTGTAGCTCTGCCGAAACCAAGCATGTAGCTGACCAGAAAAAAAACGGCGTCACCGGGAAAAAATATCAGCAGGCAGAGCAGCAGCAGGGTAATAATTTTCGACAATACGAATTTCTGTTTTAAATCGAGATAATTCAGCGCCCCGAGGAAAATGTTTACGGTGATTGAACCTGCATAGATACAGGCGACAAAGAGACCCGCTGCAACGGCGACTGGAACATCGAAATAATGGGTGGCATAGTTTGCATAAAAGGAGAGTGAGGTAATAATCACAATAAATTCAAGATCAGCAGCCGCAAGAAATACCAGGAACCTGCGGTTTGAGAGAATTTCTGCGAAGCAATCGCCGGTATGGGCGAAAAAAGACAGACTGTCCCTGATCCCGTCGCCCTCGTCGGCAACTTCTCTGGTTATTATAAAACAGAGTGAACCGATCACGAAAACCAGGCCGGTAGCAATAAACACCCATGATGTCGATTCGGTTGAGAATGAATATTTTTCCACAATATGCATGATAAAGAAACTGGCTATCACCTTGCCGACATTCTGGGCCAGCATCATGTAGCCCAGCCCGGGAACAGATTTCGACTCTGAAAAAATACGCACCACATAGTTGAGCCAGATCGGGATCGTCAGTCCCATGCAGATTGAAAAGACAGAGTACGAAACAAAAAAGAGCGGCAAGACAACGGTCTCCTGCTTCACGGACAGCAGCAGCAAACCGAAAAGCAGTATGGACAATGCTGAAACAAGATGCAGAAAGAGGACAAGCGGCATCTTCAGGCGCACGCGCCGGGAGAAGTAACTTGAAAAAAGAGGAAAGCAGGCAATCCCGGTCATCAGCAGCGACGGTACGATGCCGACAGCAAAGCTCGAGGCTCCGAGATGTTTCAGGAAGAGCTGCAGAAAGGTGGACTCCAGCACAATCGGAAATCCAAGGCCCCAGAAAAACTCAACCAGCGACACACCCAAAACATTTCGTCTGAAGTAGAGATCCTTCTGCTGATCCATACTGACTATCCGGTAACGTGTAAAAGATAGACCTTCAATAATGCCCCAGGGCACGCTCGATAGCGCGAGCCAACGCCTTGTCGTGAACCTTGCCGGCAAAATGTACCGGGCTGCGGCCATGAATAGGATCCCACCCTGCCGGATCGGCAATGCAGAAAAACTGGGTATCCAGTCCAATCCGCCTCGGTCCCTCTCCTACAGGCAGGCCGACCATTCGTTCCGCCGCCTCCCAGGTTGCGCCGCAGGGGGCGCCGCGAATAACCAGCACAGATGCTATTTTTCCGTCTTTTACCACGACCTCAAATTCCGGAGCGCCGAAACGCTCGCCATAGTTACCGAGAGCAGCCTGCCTCGGAAGGCCGCATCAGGTCGGCGGCTTCACGACCCACCTGTTATCGATTTTTTTCCCTGAGGCAATGATGGGTATGGATTTTCGCGCACAGAGATCGGCAAGATCCTGGGAGAGATCATTGTGCTTCAAAAAATCAAGAACGAGATCCGCAGCAAGGTCTTCAGGGATAAATTCCGAACTGTCATCGATCACCGGGGGAAGTTCAAGGTCAATTGAAACGACGTCCAGTTCAATGATGTCGCCGCCATACAGACGGACACCGGCGATCTTCCTTTCTCCGCTTCCCTGCTGCTGGAAAACGGTAACTTTCTGACGACGACTCTCCTGCTGCACGCTTTACCACCGATGTGATTGAGGTTATAGATGCTGCCTGTTAATTGCTAGATATCGAGCCGTACCCAGCGGGTGCAATAGCGATTGGCTGCCTCAAGCAACTTTTTGCTGTTCACACCCTGGTGTGAAGCTATATGATATTGCACCGTCGCTGCTGCGATATATGATCAACCCTGACTCGAGCACTTCATCATCGTTTCCCCGGCAGACACGGCAGCGTCCGGTCAACGGAGTAATCTCGATCTCACCATCCTGATACTGGTAATAGGCCATCTGAGCCAGGGCGTGAAACTCATGCTTGGAAGCGGCCGCGGAACTGCTGGTCAGCGCCTTGATATATCCGGGTTCCTGGGCTGCAATTTCAGGAACCAGCAGCGCTGAACTGCACTCGGCCATGGCACTGCCGCTGCAGGTAATGATCATCATCAGCACCCGCGTCTGTCACTCACAGATACTGGGAACGGATTCGAGCAGAGACATCACGCGTTAATTCCATGACCCTGAGAGCTTCATCCGCGGAAATCGTGCCGGTTCCGCAACTTGGGGATATCAGGGTCTGTTCATAGATTTTTCTCGCCGGAATGCCGATTCTTTCAAGCTGAGCGGACTGCTCGAACCATTTTTGGGCCAGCGACTCGACATCCTCCAGTCTCGATATATTCGGGGGTGGTCGGCACAATACCCGAAGCACAGGATACCCCCGCGCTGAAAAAAGGTCCTGATATGCTCTGGGTAGAGGATGAATTTATCAAAATAGGAATAGGCATCAAAACTGACAATATCAGTGCCGGAATCAAAAATAACCGACCATTCCGTATTCGCGCAGACATGAACCCCGACAAGACCTCCTTCAGCATGCACCGCTTCAAATACTTCTGATAAGCATGCCTTGATATCCTCCGGGGTAATCGTTATAAAGGCTGAAGAACCGAAACCTGCCAGGCCGGGTTCATCAAAGAATATCAATGGGGTCTCTTTATTTTCGCCATCTGCCTGGCCTGCCACCTTGCCTTTAGCGCAAGATGCTTCACCGCAGCATCACGCAGCTGGTCATCATAATACACCGCCCTTCCCGCCTGATCGACGAGACTGGTGCTGAAGGTCACGGGTCCGGTAACCTGGCCCTTCACGAGCCGTCAGGTGGTCCTTGTATTCTTCTGCAAAGCGGAGAAACGTGAAAAAGCCGACGCCCTCCTCTGCATCCATTTTGAATCTCGACTCATCGATGTCTGCAGCGCCTTCCATAACCATCAGGTATTCTTCATAAAAAGCAAGCAGCTCAGTCTCGAACTCCGGACTTTCCGTATCTACAAGGATCTTGTCCTCTCTGGTTACAACCCCGGGCATACCCGGAAGGAACTGCAGCAACATCCCTTCGTTCCTGTTAACCGGCAGCTGCGGCCACAATGGGATCTGGGGTGTGTACTCAAATATCTGCTCAACTGCACGCAAATGGTTGTCCAGAGGAAAACTGCCAATCAGAACCGGCAGCGATTTAGCGTTGAGAGATGACATGTTAAAGGCCTTTAGGCAAATGTTGCGTAGGAATTATTCACAGTATGTACGAACTAACAAACAAAAATAATCCTTAAAGACTGAATGTCACTCTATTAAGCAACATTTTCTCATTAAACAAAAGAAAAGAGTTTCCGGGTCTTGCAATAGTTTTTGACTATTGCTAGTCTCCGGTTTCAGCGGATTTGACTACAAAGAAAGGAGGTGGGAGACGTGGACGTGTTTGCCCTGGGTGGCGGAACAAGACAGCGGGCAAAGGGCATCTGATGGACAACCGAATGATGATTATAGCAAACAGGTACTCGTTATCCGTAAGAGCCTATATTTTTCGCCGGTCTGCCGGCAGGGCTGGTGGATTCGGTCGCCGGGGGCGGAGGACTCGTCGCCTGGACAATTGAAATGGTGATGGCGGCAGGACAGGCCATCGGGGCAAGAACCGGCTCGAACATGCCAATCACCAATGGGGCTTGGTATACCTGCCCCTTATTCCTAACCGTTATATTTCTGACCATAAGACTCATGTACACTAATTTCAGCCATTGAACCTGTTATGACTCCTGCCGTCAATATCCTAAAAAAAGAGAAAATCTCCTACACCCTGCACAAGTACCAACATGACTCAAAGACGAGTTCATACGGCCTTGAAGCAGCCGAAAAGCTCGATCTCCCTCCGGGCCGTGTCTTCAAAACACTGATGGCAAGCCTTGACACAGGGGAACTTGTTGTGGCCGTCGTTCCGGTAGCTTCCATGCTCAACCTCAAGGAGCTCGCCAGGTCATGCAATTCCAAGAAGAGCGCCATGGCTGAGAAGGCCATCGTTGAAAAATCGACCGGTTATGTGTTGGGAGGGGTGAGCCCGCTTGGCCAGAAGAAACAGCTGAGAACATGTATCGATGCATCTGCGAAAATGTTTCCGACGATCTATGTCAGTGCAGGAAGAAGAGGGTTGGAAATTGAACTGAACCCGCATGATCTTGCCGACCTGACAGGTGGATCATTTTTTGCGATCACCTAGTTTCGTTATTATATTCGCCTCATTACTAACCGATTCCTTGAGATAATGAGCTGTGATGAATTCTCTTTATCCCGCAGTAAGCATTTCCGTATGGATGCCTGCCAGATGGTGAGCAATGCGCGGCTCTACCTCAAGACAATTCGCCTGCACGCTCAGCGAGCCGGAAAGGGCAACCGGCAGATGACTGATTCAAAGGTTGTGCAGCCGAAACACAGCAATGCACTTGTTAGCCATTATAACGGAGAACCAAGATGAAAAAAATCCTGTTGGCTGGTTTGAAATCTATGTGAAAGATATGGACCGCGCCAGGCTCTTTTATGAGCATGTTTTCAACATCAGACTGGAGACGTCAGACAGCCCGGTACCTAACATTGAAATGCTCTCGTTCCCGATGGTGATGGCTTTGAATGGCGCCTCCGGGGCGTTAGTGAAAATGGCTGATTTTTATCCTGGCGGCAACAGCGTACTGGTTTATTTCAGCTGTAAGGACTGTGCCCTTGAAGCCGCGCGCATTGTTCCGGCCGGTGGAAAAATCAAACAGCAGAAGATGGTGATCGGAGAGTATGGCTTCATTGCCCATGCCCATAACTCTGAAGGAAACATGTTCGGACTGCATTCCCCCAAATAAAGCATATACTCTGCAGACACGACAACGACATCAGGTATGATAGGATTTCAAGCGCTCTGCCGCTGTTTTTATCTGCTGCGGAATAGCCTCAATCTCATTGTAAGGCCTTGTTCCCAGGCGATCCGCCGAAACAATTTCCTCATCTTCGGGAATAAACCCGATGATCTCGAAATCGGGCATGGATGACCTGATCAGCTCTACATCCTGCCCATCGTTTACCCGGTTTGCCAGAACAACGATTCGTTTAATACCGATGTCGGTACCGAGTTTTCTGATCTTCTCCGCCGCATGTCGTGACCTGGCACCAGGATTGACCACAATGACGAGTGCATCAACGGAACCGGATGTCGCCCTGCCGAGATGCTCGACACCAGCTTCCATATCCATGACAACAATATCCTCCCGGAACAATACCAGATGAGTCATCAGTGCTTTTAAGATGGTGCTTTCCGGACAGATGCATCCTGAGCCGCCGCTCTGGACAGTGCCCATGACCAGCAGTTTAACGCCGTCACGCTCCCTTGAGAAACGATCGGGTATATCATCAACCTTGGGATTAAGGGTGAAAAAACCGCCCATGGTCCCCGGCTCAGCTCCTGTCCGTTCTGCGATCAGCTCACGCAGCTCAGAGATGGGGGTAATGGGCTCACGTTCGTCAATTCCAAGTCCTGCAGCAAGATTTGCAACCGGATCGGCATCAATGGCAATCACCTTTATTCGCTTTATCTGCGGCCAGACAGCGTGCCAGAAGTGCAGTTATCGTCGTTTTACCGACACCGCCCTTACCACCGATTGCAATTTTCAAGCTCATGTCGTACGCCTCCATCTGTTGCTGGTGTCCCGTTCATTTCTTTACAACAGTTCCTTCCCCGTCAAAAAGAGCGACGGAAAAACCGTTCTTTTCAGCATCTTCATACAGCTCTTCGATATGAACGGCCTGGACTTCATACGTTTTTCCTTTCTCTCTCGGCAGCTGCAGAAAACAATCGTTTGCTGCCTCTTTGCTCTCGAAAACAGGGATAAAATCTATATCTTTTTCATCATTATGAAGACCAAGGAAATGGTTGTCATCTTCCTGGGTACAAACAACCGCGTATACCCAGCCTTCCGCATTTGCTTTGTCTGCCATCTCAGTCACTACTCCTTTTGTTTAATGGTCATGCCCTCAGTTTCCTGCAAATGGTAATCACCATCACGAAAAAAGCCCCATTCTTTTCAGAATGGGGCCTTTTTTCTCCGAAAAATCAGAAATTAGAGTTCAAGATACGAATCTGAGAACAGGGTCTCACCCATGATAACCTGTACGGTTTTCACATAATCGCCCAGTTCTTTATCAAGCGAGGAAAGATCAGCGGTTCCGTCCATGGCCTGATGCATAACGTCAACGACTTCCGGACGCTTGCCCTTGGCGACAGCGGTCAGATTCTCATCAAGCGGATCGGAGATGACTGCTTTCATGCCGTACCGTTCAAGCATTACCATATAGGTGGTATTGAGAATCGGCCTCAGTTCCACCGGAGGTCCGTTTGAAATGTTTGAAAGACCGCAGGTACTCATGACGCCGGGGGCGATATCTTCAAGCATCATCTGGAAATTCAGCAGGCTGACAAGCTGAGCCTGCTGGATATTGACCGGGGTGACGATACCGTCAACCCAGATCTTCTCGTTGGGGATGCCTGCTTCATTTGCCGCATAAAGCAGCTCCACGGCAAGCGCCGCGCGCTCATTCTCGTCACGCGGCAAACCATCCGGTCCCCAGAGCAGTGCGACGATGTCAGCTTCATATTTTGCAGCCATCGGCAGCATCACTTCATAACGCTCTGCACGTGCCATAATTGAATTGACAATATGCGGTTTACTGCATGGTTTCAGGACTTTCAGCCCCTCTTCGATTGCAGCAATATTGGAGGTGTCGAGAAGCAGCGGAATATCCGGCACCACTTCCTGAACCACCTGGCAGACCCACGGCATCAGTTCATGACCATCTTTTTTCGCCGGCCCGAGATTGATGTCGATATAATCCATACCTTTCTCTTTCTGATCAAGAGCCTCTTCCTGAATCGGCTTTGGGTCGCGCGCCTTATAAGCACCTCCGATAACTTTCGAGATGACATTCAGGCTTTCACCGAAAAGAATCATATTTTTCTCCTTTAACTGTTTTCAATGGGTGACAATCCCCGGAACGCATGCCGAACAGGCATATAGGCCAGGGGACTATGTTATTTCCGGGCTTTCAGGAAGCCGGCCAGATGAGCAGACTCCCTTGGACCGACCGTAATAGTCCAGCCGGGCAACTCTTCCTCGACGTCACCTGCAATGGATGCTGCATAACCGGGGATAATCAGCTCCGTATGCTTAACTTTGTCCATAATTCCGCATTTTTTGACAAACAGACCGACATCGTCACCGCTGAACTTACCGGCAGCCCAGGCGGTCAGAACAGAAAGTCCCTCAGAATCCTTGATCAGCAGCCAGGAAGGAACCCTACTCGCTTCAATCTCACCTGAGACGATAAAGTAGGTGAGAGCAAAGTTGGTGGTCACCATACCGGTGAGTTCTCGTCCGGGTTACCGATTTCAAAAATTCCCTCGGTTCGACCGTCATTGGTCTCTGTGGGTCGGTGATAGATATTCAAACGTTCCAGAAGCAGCGGGAACAGAGCGCTTCCGCCGTCAGATCAGAGAGCACGACGATACCACCGTACTTGGATACATACATACCGGCAACCAGTGCTTCCATATCAACATTGGAAGCCATCTCGCAGGGAAAGGTGATGGTTGGAAATCCCAACTGACCGATTGCCGTCCTTCAGCGCAGCCCGGCGCAGGGCGACCTGATCCTCAAGGGCCTGCTTCAATTCACGTGAACCGGGATCCAGGATAAGATCTTTGAGCCCCATTGCGGTTAAGTTTCTCGGTAAGCGCAATCAGTCCGTCAATGGAGTCAGCCTTTACTGCCAGCGGCAGATTGTTGTCCAGTGCCAGTTTTCCGAATGATTCGACATTGGCTTCAGTTGCCGCATAGATAAGCGGATTTTTAAAAGCTGCAGGCTTCGATACCTGCCGCCATCACGTCAGCATCCTCACTCATCAGAATGACGTTGAACTCAGATTTCTCAGCAACAAGCTTGGCAATCGCTGCAAAGCTGTCCTTATCGCCATTTGCGTCCTTGACTGCTGCAAGCTCAGGCCTCAGGTTCAAACCGACACGTTCGTACTGGATTGCATTCCAGACCTTCAGTTTCGCTTCCACATCGGCGGCCGGCATATCCGAGGCGATGAGACCGGCGAACAGCGTCGGGTTGTAAAATGTTTTCTCATGCCGATAGAGTACCGTCTCTCCGCCGGTCTTGGCAGCACGTACACCTTTGCCAAGAGCTACCTGCCTGATTGGAGGTGCGGCTGCCTCTTCCAGCTGGGCTCGCGCTTCATCAGAAACATACGGGCATGAATCCAGCTCTGCTTTGCCGGATGCGAGGTTCATCGCAAAGGCAAGACACGTCGGAACTCCGCACTCCTTGCAGTTGGTCTTCGGCAGGAGTTTGAAAATTTGCATTCCTGTTAATGCCATGGGTTTTATCTCCTTATCGTTTGTTTGGGTCAGGAAAGCAGGGTCGGTCACCGATGCTGCAGTGACCGGCCTGAGCCCGATGTTTTATTAGGCAATCAATGATTCCATTTCAAGTGCAGGGTGTCCTTTTTCCTGGAGGAACGGCAGTATCTCGTCTTCAGTGATACCAACGGTTTCATCAGCAATCATATCGGCGAAATTATCAACCCCCATTTCCTTGCCTCTGGCATTGAGACGGTCATAGATTTCATCTTTGAGTATCTTTCGGCATCCATACCAGTCGCAGCAGTCCGCCGTCACCGAGGATGAATTTCTTCTGGGTGATATTGAACTTGGAGTGACCGACAAAGCCCGGCGATGATGCTCCACCACCCATGACACCGGCCAGCGTCGTAAATTTCATGCCGCAGGGTGTGTCCCCGGCGTAATCACGTCCGACCGTCATCACGCCGTTACAGGCCGGCAGCATGGCGGCGATACACTCACAACAGCCGCAGGTGGTCATCGGCGCATTTACCATGGAATAAAAGTTGTAGGTCTGTATGGCGCCTTTGGAAGCGCTCTTGATGAATTCGTCGACACCTTCGAAACGCCCGAGTACCGGGTCAACCACCTTGCCTTTCTTGATGGGCTGATTCGGCCCGGTCGGATTAATTTCAAAAGATGCCTTGCAGTCCATCCAGTTATAGGCGCCGCAGAGCCCGGTTCGCTCGGGA
Source organism: uncultured delta proteobacterium (assembly GCA_963696725.1). Taxonomy (GTDB): domain Bacteria; phylum Desulfobacterota; class Desulfobulbia; order Desulfobulbales; family Desulfocapsaceae; genus MADRE3. Next base: position 514,298 of record CAVOLI010000004.1, on the reverse strand, counting down.
CTGACACTGCAGACGTGACTTGGAGCGAATGACTGGCAGAGGGTGCAGGAATAGAAGGTGTCTACGTCCTCGTCGGTCATGGTGTCGACACGCTCGTCACGCGTTTTATACTCGCCACGTGCCCGTTTCGTCAGCTTGTCGACATCTTCCTTCTTGGAATAAAGCGTCACCTGAACCTTGTCGACGATTTTCTGAAAGTCCTGGTGAAACTTGGCATGCAGCACGACGCCGATATCTTTCAGGGTGAATCCTTTATCTATTGCCGCCTTGCCGACACGCACCCAGGAGATATCGCGCTGTCCGATATGCATGATGCCCTGCATATAGTTGATCAGGTGATGTATCTGACGCTCCATGATCGGTTCGAAATCGGTCTGGAACTCGCGTCCGGCGATCTGCACGTAAATGCCGAGCGGCAGCGTTTCGCCCTCTTTGATGTCACCGACATTAGGCCCGATGACTTCAACCTTCCCATCCTCGATCTCGCTCATCTCAGCCATTTTGACCAGCTCTGTACACTGGGTCTTGCCGCCACCCATCTGGCAGTAGAGATCAGCTCCCCTGACACGCTCACCCTCGAAGGCAGGTCCGAAGGCGCAGGGAATATCAATCTCCGTGACGTTGATCTTCAGTCCCCTGACCTCTACCGACTTCTGGCAGATTTCATCGTGAGGTACGTTGGCGACCACGTGCTCGTAGGTACAGATACCGGTCGGCAGAATCTCGGGAATATCGGTGTCTGCAAGTGTCGGGAATCCCCAGTTAACACAGCCGGCCGCAGCAACAGCCCACTCGGTGCCGACATCGCCAAGGGCGTTGACGAATGCAAAAATACGGTTCTTGTTATACATCAGCATCCTGCGATAGTCGCCGGGGTGAACACCGCCGAAGGCCATGGCCGCCCTGTTGGCAAAACCAAGGGCAAACACCGCAGAGGAGATATCCGGGCCAAACGGCACGATACGGGTATTCCAGCCGATCTGCATGCCGGCCTCAAGGCACTGCTCTATCGCCGTTTTACCATTGTGATTTGCCGCACAGAAAATATAGAGGCTCTTCTTCTGGTAATCTTCGATGATCATCTTGGCGGTAGCAGCATCCGGTGCCGCACCGACAACGGCGGCAAAACCGGGGGCTGAACCGTCAACGAATTCGACCCCACGTTTCCTCAGAATTGTGTCATCGGCAGGGCCTACCCAGATCTTACCGGCATCTATATCGGGATCTTCGGTGAAGGTGTAGAAATCGGGATTATTGAGTATACGGATTGCCTCTTTGACTTCATATGCGAAAATACCGGCCATACCCGCATCAAGCAGGGGACCAAGATAGGGCAGGTGATTGCTGCCCTTCACATGCGGGGGCAAGAGCCCCCGGGCAAATTCCATTGGTTTTTTGAGATCTTCAAGGGTCTCTACTTTCATTCCGGTCAGCGAATAGATAACCGGTAGATAATACGCGGTATTTCCAAAACCGACCTTGGTGGAAGCATCATAGGTCTTGAGCGCCTTCTCGAGTTCACCTTCAACCTGGGAGACAACCTTGTATCCGCCCTGTATTGCTGCAAATGCTACTAATCTTGACATGCCTTCCTCCTTCTTTGAGGATTATAAATATAACATCGTTGAATTCTGGTCGGATAGCTACTCCATTCCAAGGGCCTGTCTGTCGGCCATATCCATCAGGACGCGTTCACGAGCCTTGTCGATTCCAAGCTCCTTTCGTTTTTTATCTATGTGGGCGATCATCTTGTGGGCGTGCTTGATCGGATCAGGTTCGCAATCCCACTTTCCGCCATAGATCTTCTCCATCTGGTTATAGAGATAATCCTTGAACTCCGGGGCGCCTTCCAGTGGCATGTGGTAACCGAATACCGTGTAAACACCTGACGAAACAAAGTACTGACCAATAGCGATGGCCTTCTCACTCATCCACTCAGGAGCACTTCCTGCAGCTGGCAGATCACAGATATCATTGCCGAGTCCACCGGCTTTTACAACTTCTGTCGCGGCCAGGAGAATTCGACTGTTGTCGACACAGGAGCCAAGATGCAGAACCGGTGGAATACCGACGGTCTCGCACACTTCAGCAAGGCCCGGTCCGCAGTGAACGGCGGCGGCACCAGGTGTCAGCAGACCATGGATACCGGCCGCGATCGCGCTGCATCCCGTTGTCAAGACAATGACATCGTTCTTGATCAGTTCTTTCATGAGTACAATATGTTCCTCATTATGTTTCGTCCTGGCATTGTTGCAGCCGACAACGCCGGCGATTCCCCGGATCCGGCCATTGATGATATTGTCATTGAGCGTGTAATAATCGCCACGGAAAGAACCGCCGAGATGATATTTGATCGACTCGACGCCAAAACCGGCAATCTGGGTCGTCTTGTGTTTCGGAATCATGATGTCGGCACCGCGATTCTCATAGTTATCGATGGCCATCTTTACGATACGAATGGCGTCCTCCATTGCATGATGTTCATCGAATTCGATATGAATGACATTCTCCTGCTCCATCTTGGCAATAGGATGGGTGGTAATCAGTTTCGTATGGAAACATTTGGCAACATTGGCCAGGTTCTGGAAGACACACTGGACATCGACTACCATTGCATCACAGGCACCGGTGATAATTGCCAGTTCCTGCTGCAGGAAGGTTCCTGCCGGCGGTACGCCATGACGCTGAAGAATCTCGTTGGCGGTACAGCAGATACCACCGAGTTGTATGCCTTTGGCACCTTTCTCCTTGGCATATGCCACCATTTCCTGGCTTTGAGCTGCAGCGACGATCATCTCGGAGAGCAGCGGCTCGTGGCCATGGACGATGATATTGACATGGTCCTCCTTCATAACACCAAGATTTGCTTCAGCCTGCAACGGGGAGGGACTGCCGAACATGACATCCTGCAGGTCAGTACCGATCATTGCACCACCCCAGCCATCTGCAAGCGAGCAGCGTGTACCCTGCTTCATCAGGTTCTTGTAGTCCTGGTCAACACCCATGTGGGTGCGATGCATGATTTCGACTACTTCACGATCGATTGCACGGGGCTTCACACCCTCGCGCTCCCACTTATCCTGGAGCGGCTGAGGGGCTCTTTTGAGATAGGACAGCGTCCCTTCTGTTTTGCCAAATTCAGCAATAGCAGCCTCGGCGACGCCAAGAGCGATTTCATCAATGTCCCGATCCATAGTCTCACCATCGACCTCAACCGTCGTGGCGACATCAAAATAAGGCGCAATCTGAATCAATTTTGCCGGATCTTTGATGGTGTAGTCTTGTGTCTCCTTCCGGGCAACGGATAAAAATGTTTCAGCCACAGCACGACCGTGATCAGAATGTGCGGCTGCGCCTGCTGCAATCATCCGGGCAAAGTTTCGGGCACAGATCGTGTTTGCCGTGGCTCCGCAGAGACCCTTGCGCGTATCCTCTCCTTCTATACCGCCCTTGGGCAGCGGCAACCTGCACGGCCCCATAGCACAATTCTTACAACAGATGCCCTGCAGACCGATTGCACATGGCTTCATGCTGACTGCCCGGTCAAAAACGGTATCAATCTGCAATCTCTGGGCCCTGGCAATCATCTCCTGAGTTGAGGGCTCGATTGAAGCCTCTCTCGGGTCAGCCAGTTTAGGATCTTTTGCGGGACTTGCTTTTTGTTCTGCCATTTGATCTTCCTCCATCTTTGGTTTCTGAAATATCAGTTGATATACTTAAAAAAAAGTCTGGTAACATTATTTTCGCTTGTGGAATCTATCCAGCATCGCAAGTATCTTTTCCTGGTCGGTCTTCTGAACGGAAGCGGCAGTGATCTTTACCTCCCCGTCCTTATCAACCGGCCTGCTCGCCGCAAGCAGGGCACGCTCTTTTGCCCGTTTTGCCCGCAGTTCCTTCTCCTCTGTCTGGCGAGCAGCCAAGGCCTCCGCAGCTGCCTTTTTCTCAATTTCAGCTTTTGCTTGTGCATCCGCTTTGGCTTTTGCCTCGGCGTCCGCCTTTGCCTTCTCCGCAGCTGCCGCTTTTGCTTCTGCATCACTCTTGGCTTTTGCTTCTGCATCGGCTTTTGCCCTGGCTTCGGCCTCGGCTTTCGCCTTGGCTTCTGCTTCCGGATCTGCTGCCGGGGCGGCCTTTTCTTCCTTCTTTGCAGCAGGTTTGGCCGTAGTCTCCGGTTTTGCAGCCGCCGCCTTGGGCGTTGCCGCGTTCTTGGCTTCCGGAGCCGCTTTTTTGGCAGGAGCGGCAGTTTTCTTATCTTCCTCGATCGTCAGGTCAGGTGGTGGCGCCAGTGCCGCAAAATCAATTGACACATCAGCAAGTCTCTTGGTGATGGGAGCCGTCTCCATAACGGAACCGCCCTCACCAAGCGCTTTTATGAAGTCTTTCGCCAGGCGAATAGCCTCCGGATGCCGCATGATCAGGATATTCGAGCCGCTCAGCAGATAGGTTGCCGCGCCAACAGCTTCCATCAGGATTGCCCGTTTTTCAGGGTCACCAAGTGCCGGCGCTTCAGCGACCGGTTGTTTGGCTTCCTTGCATTTCCATACTTCGTTGCCGAGATTGTTGATCAACGGATACTGGAGTTTATCGTCACCCTGGCTCAAGGCCGCCATGGTAAGGCGCTCCATGACCGAATAGGAATATTCCATCCCGTAGCCGAGTCCGCCTGTGGTCGGATCGACAACAACCCGATCCATAGGCATGCCAAAATTTTCGAGCAGGATGTTGATCTGCTTTGCCAGGTTGACATCAATAGGAGAAGAAGCGATCAGGGAATGCCCGTACCCCATCGCAGCTGCGGCAATACCCTTGAAGTTCTTTTCCTCGACCGGTCCCATCAGGATGTTTTCGTTCTGGCAGGCCTCGCAGATGGCCTTGAAAACTTCCTCATCCTTGTCAGGCGTCGCACATCCCCAGACGATTAACGGCACCTTGATAGCAGCGGCAACTTTTTTGGCTGTTTCCGCCGCTGACTGAGGGCTCGCATCCTTATCATTGGGATCGATGCTTTTGAGCTGCAGCACTATAGCGTCAGCACCGTAATCCTCGACACATTTTTTCGCCCAGGCGGCAGGATCGGAAACGACATCTTTAAATGGCGCCAGGGCAGCCTCGGGCCAGTCTGCCGGCACGATGTCCCATATTTCCATTGCAATAATGGGCTTGTTGGGCATGTCACCTTCAAAGGTATAAAACGGATAACATGTCTCGCCGCCAATGGTAATGGCGGAATCTCCCTTACCTATGGAAATCTCCTTGATGCTGCCGGTATAGGATTCCTTGTTTATTTCAAATCCCACTTTAGCCTCCTTGCAATTGAAAATTTAATCTCCGGAGAACTCAACGCTGTATTTTGGATCGGTAGAAAAGCATCCACCGTTCCATACGCAGAAAACCGCCCTCCCATCTTCCAGACAAACCAAAAAACAGCTATACAAAACAATAGAATATTGGGTATTTCCTGTTGTGATTCAGATACACCCATCTTTATTAACGTATCGTGGTTCAGATTTCAAACCAAATCATTCATTTCCTTGACGCAACGACTGATTTCCAGCGCTCAATTCTCTCTCTTACTCCTGGAAATTTTTCAATTTCGGTATGGGGAAGAAACATCGCCGCGATATAATAATCCATATAAGAGGGTGTCTCGGAAAGTTCGAAGTTTGTCATTTTTCTGGTCACCTCAAAGACATCCTTTCTGATTCTGTTTGTGAGTGAGCTCATGCGGGCCCCCATCAGTGAGCCGTTGCCGATAAATATTACCCGTTCAGGATCTATTTCGGGCAACAAGCCTATGGTCATCGCTTTCTCAAGATCGATATAACTGCCGAACCCCCCGGCCAGGATGATTCTCTCGATCATGTCCATGCTCAGCCCCACCTCTTCAAGAAGCGTCATACAGCCGCTATATACGGCACCTTTGGCCCGAATGAGGTTGTCTATATCTGTTTCAGTGAGGACCAGGTCGCGGTCGATCTGGCTGTCTTTCTGCCAGGCAAGAACATACTCCCAAACTCCGTTTTTTTCTCTGATCCGCTCCGTTTCCAGATCACGGTTGAACTTTCCCCGGTTGTTGATGACGCCCAACTCAAACATCACCGCCGTCATGATGATAAGACCCGAGCCGCAGATGCCTCGCGGCCTGACGTCGCCTATGGTGAGCAGCATCGGTTCATAGGTAAGGGGGTCAATAGAAAAATCTTCAATGGCGCCCTTTGCCGCCCGCATGCCGAACTCGATGCCGCCGCCCTCAAAAGCAGGTCCGGCCGAACAGGCAGTGCAGGCAAGCCAGTCCTTGTTGCCGACAACGATCTCGGCATTGGTGCCGATATCGAGAAACAGGGTCAGCTCTTCCTCCCTGTACATGCCGGTACCCATAATGCCGGCAACAATATCACCGCCGACATAGCTGGAAATGGCGGGATAGAGCAGGGCAATAACATGATCGTCCAGGTCCAGGCCAATAGTTGCAGCCCGCAATGGAGGGTAGAGTGTTGATGCCGGCACATAGGGGGCCCTGCGCAGATAGCGGGGGTCGATGGCAAGAAGCAGCTGGGTCATGGTGGTGTTGCCGGCAATGGTAATGGTTGAGATATTCTCCCGGGCAACTCCGGCACTTTTTACTATCCTGCCAAGGACATTGTTGATCGTACCGGTAACGACTTTCTGCAGGGTTTCCAGGCCGCCCGTTTTCTCAGCATAAATAATTCTGCTGATGACATCTTCTCCATAACTGATTTGACCATTGAAATCACCGGCCTCTCCGAGGCACTCGCCACTTCCGAGATCGATTAACTGCCCGTAAATTGTGGTGGTCCCGATATCAAGGGCGATGGCGTAATTTTCCCCGGTGGTATCACCCGGCTGAATTTTGGTGATCTGCGTCTTGCCGTCACTTCGAACCGGTCGGACAAGCGTTACGGTGACCTTGAAATCATTTTCTCTCAACACAGAAGGCAGGCTTCTGATCACCTGGAGCGTCAACTCCAGTTTGTGTTCATCCGCTTTTAATTTAAGATGCTCAATCAGCCTTGTAACATCGGGCATGTGGTTCTGGGCATCCGGTGGAATCAGCTCAAGATAAATTTTCTCAACAGGCGGAATAAAGAGCCCCTGCTCTTTGAGGCCGCTGAAATCCATCTGTTTGATTGAAGCGGTGCGGCGGGGGATGAACTGTTTATCAAAAACAGTTCGGTCGATGGATGATTCAACAGGAATACGGATGGTGATATCTTCAGTGACACGCGATAAACAGGCGAGCCGGTAGTTTTTTCCCCTGTCCTCGTCGCTCAATCTCTGAGACAGGCCATCCGCTACGGAACCGCTTTCTACAAGAACCCTGCACTTTCCGCAAACACCTTCTCCGCCGCAGGAGGCATTGATGTGAACCCCTGCCTGCAGGGCGGTCCGGATAAGGCTGTCCCCTTCAGAAACCTCAACGGTTCTGCTGTGAGGAAGAAATGTCACCTTGCATTTACTCACCCGGGCTCCCAAGACAAAAATTAAACACTGCGTGCCCTCTTTTCATAATCCTGCCTACTCTACCCAATAAAAATTTTTTTTAAAAAAGAAATTTCTGGCGTAACGTCCACTCCCTGGATAGACCAAGTCTCCAGGCGCGCCAACATGGATATTCTGCGTGTTTCTTTTGGTGTAACTATTTGACCAGGAGAAAGTCATTAATTTTTGTGCTTATGATAAATATATTCGATAAACCATTTAGAGTGAGTCGGCAACGGCTACCCCCTGCGCGATAGCGCGCTCGGCGTCAAGTTCACCCGCTTCTAGAGCACCGCCGATGACGTGATACTCCCTGTCCTCTCCAGCAGACGGCTCCAGCAGTTCCCGCTGCGACTCCTGGCCGGCGCAGACGACAATATGATCAACGCCGAGCAGTCGGGTCACGCCGTCATGTTTGACGCCGAGCCCCTCATCTGTTATCCCCAGATACTCGATGCCATTGTAGATCTTTACTCCATTTCGTTTCAGCACCGACCGGTGAATCCAGCCCGTTGTTTTTCCAAGTCCCGCTCCCGGCTTTGTTTTCTTTCTCTGCAGCAGGTAAATCTCGCGTGCAGGACTGGCCGGGTCCGCCTTGACCAAGCCTCCTGAATGCGTATAGGCTCTGTCAACGCCCCACTCCGAAAGAAACCGGTCCACCTCGCCAACCGAAGAGTCCCTGTGAAGCAGAAAGGTGGCGACATCAAAGCCGATCCCTCCGGCTCCGATAATCGCCACCCGCCTGCCGATTTCTCTTTTACCCAGAATAACCTCATCATAGTAGACCACCTTATGATTCTTTGCGCCGGGGATACCGATGGTGCGCGGGCGAACGCCTGAAGCCAGTACAACTTCGTCAAACCCCTCCAGATCGGCATGCGAGGCTCGACAGTTCAGCCTGAGCTCCACTCCGAGCAGTTCAAGGCGTCGCGAGTAATAACGCATGGTCTCACGGAACTCTTCTTTTCCGGGAATCAGGCGGGCGAGGCGAAATTGCCCGCCGATCTCTGATAACGCCTCAAACAGGGTCACCCGGTGACCCCTTTCGGCTGCCGTTGTTGCACAGGCAAGCCCCGCAGGTCCTGCTCCCACGACGGCGACCCGCTTGGCTGCCGTTGCTTTTTTCAGGGGCAGCAGTGACTCCTTGCAGGCTCGTGGGTTTACCAGGCAGGAGGCGGTTTTCCCAGAGAATATATTGTCCAGGCAGGCCTGGTTGCAGCCGATGCAGGTATTGATCTCGTCAACTCTTCCGTCCCGGGTCTTTGCAACCCAGAAGGGATCGGCTAGAAACGGTCTGGCCATGCTCACCATATCGGCGCAGCCCTCGGCCAGCACGCGCTCTGCCACATCGGGCATATTAATGCGGTTAGTGGTCACCAGCGGGATCGACACCGCTCCCATCAACCGTTTGGTAACCCAGGCAAAACCTGCCCGCGGCACCATTGTGGCGATTGTCGGTATTCGTGCCTCATGCCAGCCGATCCCGGTATTGATAAGCGTCGCGCCATGCTGCTCGACACGGCAGGCAAGCTCAACGACTTCGTCCCATGAGCTGCCGCTGGGAACCAGATCAAGCATTGAAAGGCGATAGATGATAATAAAGTCTTTTCCCAGCCTCTCCCGAATTCCCCGGACAATCTCGAGCGGCAGGCGGATACGGTTTTCGAATGAACCGCCCCACTCATCGCTGCGGCGATTGGTTTTACTGGCGATGAACTGGTTGATCAGGTACCCCTCGGACCCCATGATCTCAACCCCGTCATATCCTGCCTGACGGGCCAGGTCGGCACACCTGATAAAATCTTTTATAGTTGCCTTGATACCCCGGGCGGAAAGCTCCCGTGGACGAAAGCGGTTGATTGGCGCCTTGATTTTTGACGGCGCGACACAGAGCGGATGATAACCATACCTGCCGGCGTGAAGAATCTGCATGCAGATTGTGCCGCCCTTGTCGTGAACAGCATCGGTAACAAGCCGATGACCACTGATCTGGGAGCTTTTCGCCAGCCTGATAGAAAACGGGGCAACCCAGCCGGCCCTGTTCGGTGCAACCCCTCCGGTAACAATAAGTCCGACCCCCCCTTCGGCACGCTTCGCATAATAGCAGGCCATACGCGCAAAACCGTCTTTTTCCTCCTCAAGTCCGGTATGCATAGACCCCATCAGGATCCGATTTTTCAAAGTGGTAAAGCCGAGATCAAGCGGGCGAAACAGGTGGGGAAACATTGTCGTTTTTTCCATAGTCTCTATTTCTTTGAGTTTCAGCCAAGCAGGGTTATTGTGACTGCGGCCGGCTGAGCGTTTTGAGCCTCATCACTGCGCCGCCAAACAAGGCGCTTGCGTTCCGTCATTTTATCTTTATTATAAAGGTCGGTACAAATAGCAATTCAATTATTTCAAGCCAAGGGGAACCATGCATTATCAGGGGAATATTTTCCGTCCTCCCAGCGAGGCAAACAGCATACTCCTGCAGGTGACAACCGGCTGCTCCCACAACAAATGCAGCTTCTGCGGGATGTACAAAGACAGCAGGTTTTCCATCAAGAACGATGACATTATCTTTGCCGATATTGATTTCGCAGCTCTTCACTGCAGGGGCCAGAACAAGCTGTTTCTCTGCGACGGTGATGCCCTGATCCTTCCCCAGCAGCGTCTTGTCCGCATCCTCAGTGAAATCAGGACGAAACTTCCCTGGGTAAGACGTGTCGGTCTGTATGCCAATAGCAAAAGTATCAGAAAAAAAAGTGTCGCGGAACTGGAAGAACTCAAAGGGCTCGGCCTGCTGATAGCGTACATGGGGCTTGAATCAGGAGATGATGTCACCCTGGCGCAGATCAACAAGGGGGCTGATTCTGCGCGCATGATCGAGATGGGGAAAAAAATCAGGTCCGCCGGCATCAAGCTCTCGATTACCGTTCTGCTCGGCATAGCCGGGAAAGAGAGATCACAGCTCCACGGCAGGGAAACCGGCCGGGTCTTGACGGCGATTGATCCGGAATATGTCGGGGCGCTCAGCCTGATGCTCACCCCGAACACGTCGCTCCATCGCGATTGGCAGGAAGGGAGATGGCAACTGCCCGGGCCGGAGGAAATGCTTGACGAACTGAAAGTCATGTTGGTCAACACCGATTTGTCTAACGGCCTATTCCATGCAAATCATGCCTCAAACTATCTCCCGCTCAAAGCAAGACTGCCAAGAGACAAGAACAAGACCATCGACCTTATCGACCAGGCGCTGCGCGGCGCCATCAGCCTGAAGCCCGAATATATGCGCGGCCTCTAGGAGGTTGTTCGCCGTCAGGCCTTAGCGTTTCTGTTGCACTGCTTTTCCTCTGCTGCCGGCTGACCGCCGAAATTCATCCATTCTGCGAGCAGTTCATGGCTCAAGTGGACTGCCCTGCCGCTCTTGTCCGCCAGTACAAAGGTCACCAGCGCATCAGCTGCAACTGCCCCGGAATCCTTGAAGACCAGTTTCTGGCTGAGTACGCCGCTTTTATCTCCGATACGCTCAATGGCCGTATAGCCCTGAAGTACCGCCCCTACCATTACCGCTTTCCGGTAGTTGATGTTGATATTTACCACCAGAAAAGTCAGTCCGTGCCGGGCAGTTTCTCCCAGGTCGAGTTGTGAACCCAGATGCGCCCAGCGATCCTCTTCAAAAAATTCCAGAAACCGGGCGTTGTTCACGTGACCGTAGAAATCAGCATGGTAGCCGCGTATTTTTATTTCAGTCAGGCAGGTCATAACCTCGTAATCCTTATCAGGGGCAAGCAATCACCATCGGTTCTTAGACTGATTTGCCAAAGCTTGTCAGAAAGCGCTGCAGGGCCGCCGGGTCATTTGATTTGATCTTTCCGGAGAGAAAATCAGCCATTCCGGGACGATAACCGTCATTCCAGATGGCTGCAAAAAGTTCTTTGCTTGTCTTGCAGACACAGTCGGCCTGTTCAACAGTTCTGCCGTCCTCTACCAGGCAGCGCTCTGGAGACAGTTTTACGGTCTTTTTAATATCTTCCAGCGAAAAGTAATAACTGCCTGCTGTTTTTGTACTCTGAGCGACAAACAGATCAGGAAGAGAATCAAATATGTTCTCTATCATGGCCAGGTCTCCTGTGCTTCGGCAATGAGTTTCAGGCGATACGCTCGGCGAGAATTTCGGCAATATCCCGCGGTTTCAACGAATCCTCGATATCTGCTCCTTTCGCGCCGTCTTCAAACATGGTCAGGCAGAACGGGCAGTTGGAGACGAGCACATCTGCGCCGGTAGCTGCAGCCATCTTCACCCGTTTGATATTGATCCGCTCACCGATCTTCTCGTCAGCCAGTATCCGGCCGCCGCCGGCACTGCAGCAGAACGATTCATCCCTGTTCTGCTGCATCTCCGTCAGGCTGCCCCCGGCGCTTTTGACCAGGTCCCGGGGAGGGTCGTAGATATTGTTGTGGCGACCGAGATAGCAGGAGTCATGATAGGTGCAGGAGAGCGGTTCACTGTTTATCTGCAGTTTTCCCGAGGCAATCAACCCACTCAAGAAGACGGTGTACGATTCAACTTCAACCTCGAGGCCAAAATCCCGATAGTCTTTTTCCAGGGTATTGAAACAGTGCGGGCAGCTGGTAACAACCTTTTTTATCCCCGAACCATTAATCAGTTCGATATTTTCCATCGCCAGTGTCTGATAGAGGTATTCATTTCCCATCTTTCTCATCGGCTCGCCGCAGCATTTCTCTGATTTGCCGAGAATGCCTACCTTGACTCCTGCCGCCTGGCACAGTTTTATGAAGCTTCTGGCAACACTGATGTTTCTCTTGTCAAAGGAGGCGTAGCAGCCGACAAAATAGAGGATATCGACGCCACTGTGTTCACCTACCAGCGCAACATCGAGGCCGTCGGCCCAGTCGCCGCGCGAGGCATACCCAATTCCCAGCGGATTGCCGTTGACCTCGGTCTGCTCCATGGCCACCATCACCTCTTCGCCCGGAAAGTCACCTTCCATCAAGACCAGACTCCGCCTCATGTCGATTATCTTGCCGACATGCTCGATTGCCGCCGGGCAGATCTCCTGGCAAGCCATGCAGGTCGTGCATGACCAGAGTACATCCCTGCCGACGGTGGTGATCAGGTCTGCCTCTGAACGACCAAAAGCAAGCTCGCCGATCTGGTTGACCACTTTCATCGGAGATAGCGGTTTTTCGGTATTCCAGGCAGGACAACGATCCTGACAGCGCTTGCACAGGGTGCAGGCATCAGCGTCAAAGATATCCTTCCAGCTCATATCCGCAAGCTCGCTCACCCCGAATTTCTCGGCATCCTCGTTTTCAAGATCCAGGCTTACCAGCTTGCCCTTCGGGCCTCGATCTTCAAACAGGTAATTTGCGCTGGTGGTGAAAATATGACGGAATTTTGTCGAAGGAATGAGAATAATGAACCCCATCACGAGCAGCAGGTGAAACCACCAGGTAATCCTGTGCACCATGCGCAGCCCCTCTTCCCCGATCCCTGCCATCATTTTTGCAACCAGCATACCGACCGGAGACCAGGCTGCAAGCTCAGAGCCAAGTTCGGTAACCGCCATACGGGCCCCTTCGATGACAAAGCCCGTCACCAGGATAATAAAGAGCAGGCCGTGCATTATGGCGTCATCGAGCTTTGTTTCAAGCCCCTCCGGCTTGAGAATATATCGCCTGAAGAAAAGAACACCAAGCATGATGATGGCCACCAGGCCGGCACCATCAAGTGTAATCGAAAAGAACTTGTAGAAGGTTCCCTTCAGAAAAACATAGTCAAAGAGAAGATCGGTAAAATCGGCCTGGATGACAATGAGCGTCGTACCGATAAACAACAGAAAAAATCCCCAGAAGAAGAGCCCGTGGAAAAGACCGGGCCAGGCAACCCGGATAACCTTCTTCTGCAGGAGGACATACTTGAGCAGACCACCCACCCGTGCCCCCAGGTTATCTGTTCTGTTCAGCGGCCGCCCCTGTCTATAGACCTCAACTCTTTTGAGAAAAGCTCTTGCCAAAACGGTGATCGCTGCAATTACCAGCAGATACATCGGCACAAGGGTCAAAGCTCCATGGCCGACATTCCAGTAGATCTCGCGGGTGAATTCCATCCTGTTCTCCTCGTCTATTGTAATCAAAGACAATAAACCAGCATACCATGATCCCACGGCGGGGATAGACAAACATTGCCTGCTCTTTATATAATTTGTTTACGTAAAGGTCAAGACTAAATCATCGGAGTACGGATCTTCCCAAATAACTCTCAATCTCTATTGAAATCGAGATTTATTTCCATTGACAGCTATTCTTATCTCATGCTATGTTAGTCTCTGATATTACGTAAAGGTAAACCTTATCCCGGCCCTGCCCGGTGCTCCGCCGACTGTTTCACGAGGCTGCGGGCAGCGCGCAGACCGCTTAATTGTTCTTCGGATTCGACAACATAGAAATGACACAGAAACAGAGCAGTTCAGTTCAGATTGGAACGCTGGCAAAACAACTCGGCATTACGACCCGGACCATTCGATACTACGAAGAGATTGGCCTGATGGGCAAGACTGAGCGTGTCGGCGGAGAAACCCGCAGTTACAATAAAGATGATATATTGCGGCTTAAATTTATTCTCAAGCTCAAAGGACTCGGCATATCACTCAAGGAGATCCATGAGCTTTCCGATATTTTTGATATAAACGAACAGGATTTTCACACGATAGCTCCGAAGCTCATTGAAATTCTTGATCGCCATGTATCCATGGTCGATGTAAAGATGGCCAGCCTGTCATCCCTGCGCCGCGATATTGTCAGTTACCGTGTACGAATCACGGATTTTCTCAGCAGCGACCGCTCGTCCCGTTAATCGCGCTGCAGATTTCAGAAATCCCGGTCATTGCTGTGGCCGGGAAGACCATCCTTCGAACAAACATGTCCCGCTCAGACCTGCTGTCCCAGCTGTCCAAATAGAGCTTTGCAAAAGGGTTCTGATAGTATAAAGGTTCTGCTGCAACAGAAGCTGCCCCAGGCACTGTCTTAGAGGCTGAAAACTACAGGCAACAATCAACATGTTCGGAACAATCGTCAACGCACTGGCAATTATAGCCGGGAGCCTTCTGGGGCTTCTCCTGAACAGGGGAATTCCCGAAAATTACAAGACCATAGTCATGAGCGGGGTAGGGCTTTGTGTCGTCCTGATCGGGCTGAAGAGCGCACTTGTCTCAAACAGTATGATGATTGTCATCTTCTCGGTGATTCTCGGCGCTGCAACAGGAGAATTTCTGAAAATAGAGGACAAACTGGAAAAGCTGGGACACTATCTGGAACGCAAGGTGGCGATGAAGTCAAGCCAGCAGAATTCATTTGCCCGCGGCTTTGTCACTGCAAGTCTTGTCTTCTGCGTCGGCTCCATGGCTATTGTCGGCTCGCTAGAGAGCGGTCTTACCGGCAATCATCAGACGCTGCTGGCAAAATCAGTGCTGGACGGGGTGACCTCGATCATTTTCGCCTCGACACTCGGTCTCGGCGTTCTCTTTTCAAGTCTTGCAGTATTCATCTATCAGGGAATGATCACGCTGACGGCCGTTTTTCTAAAAGGTTACCTGGTCCCGGAAACGGTCAGCCAGATGACCTCAGTCGGCGGGCTGCTGATTCTTGCCATCGGCTTTAACATGCTGAAAATTACCTCGATCCGGGTTGGAAATCTGTTGCCGGGAATTTTTCTCCCCCTGCTCTATTTCGCCCTGCAGCGACTCTTTGGCTAAAAGCTATCTCCGAAGCCCCACGACACTCATCACCTTTTTCTTGACCCTCTCGATGACAAAGGGGGTTAGTCGTTTTTTCTCTTTGAGAATCCTGGTAAATAAATTTCGTTTTCTTGCCGGAGGTTCAGGCCGTAATCTCGGGGTCAAGGATAACGAACCGGTTTTACAGACAGAAATACAGGCACCGCAGCCTAAACATTTTTCCTCAGAAACACGGGCAATTTGCTTCGAGCTGCTCTTTTCATCTTCTGCCATAACCAAAGCCCCTACATTACAAGCCTTACCGCACAACCCGCACCCCAGGCAGGTTTCCACCGCAACTTCAAGCGTATAACTTGCTTTCGCCACACCGAGTGGAAAACCACGCATGACACCACCAAGGAGTTCACAGCAACAGGAGCAGCAGTTGCAGATGAAGGATGGTTTATAGCGGATATTATCCGTTATGTGGGTCAGGTTGAGTTCTCGAGCTCTATCGAGAACCAGCAGCAGCTCTTCGACACTTCGCTCCTGGGCAAAACCGCGCCGAACCATGAAACGAGCTGCATTGCCAAGAGATATGCAGATTTCCTGTGTTGGTGCCTTTTTGTCACAGGATTGGTCCAGATGCTCCTTTTTGTGCCGACAGTAACACATTCCAATCGCACCATAGCCGGCTTCACGAACGATCTGCCGTGCACTCTCATAGGTCGTGATTACCGAATTAACAGGGATGTGCTCCTCGTAAGGGAGGCTGCGGGTCAGCGGTGTTTTGCTGGCAAACATTTCCTTCCCCATCAGGTTTTCAGGATCCTCGAAGAGGTATTCATGCATCAGTTGAGCCAGTTCCTCAATGGGGAGATCCTGGCGTTGCTTCATGAAGGTAAACTCGAAAAAACCAATCAAACCAGGGAGCAGCAGGTAATATATCTTTCCCTTATAGGACAGGTCCATGACGAGTCCTTTGTCAGCCATTTTTTCAAGAACCGCGACAAGGACATGCTCTTGATATCCGGTGGCCCTGATTAATTCGGCCAATGAGGCCTCCTGGAGTGGAAAACGTGAGGCGACAAAGGCTTCATCTTCTGAAAAGAGGATCGCCAGAATCTGTCTGAGCTGGCTGCTGTCGGGGAGGCCGATCGGGTACCTGTTCAACCGGTCAATGAGTGGTACGATAGTATCCCTTGTGTCAGAATGATGTCCCATGGTCGTTTTTCTCCCGCTTCCCTGTTTTTATTCGAGCCTCCTGCAACATGATGATTTTCGTTCAAAATCAAGGCATGCGAAAAATTTTACCGCAGGCATATAATTGATATTCCGAGAATAAAATTTTTTGGCATAACGCTGCGGTTGAGCGAAAAGACCGTTTTGCAAAAGGCTCATTCATTCATGCAATATTGATCTTTGAAGGCGAATACCTGTTGTTTCCAGAGCCGGCTGCTGCATTTATCGTCAATCACCGGCTTTTTAAGCATCGCTTTGAAAAACTCATCCTGTTCTTCACTGTTCTGGTAATTTAGAACCATCTGCAGCGCAAAGGCGGAAAAGTCTCTTACCAGAAAAGAAAATATCTGTTCGAGAAGGTCTGGGTCGATATCATGTATTCTGCTGTTTTCCAGGATTAACTGGGCATAAACAATCAAGGTAAAAAGTTCACCTGCTGCAAGCATATAATCGACATTACCCCTCTGCTCCCGGCTTGGCGGCGCCTCTATCAGGATTGATTTAAAGAGCTCAACCTGCTGCTTGAAGATGGCGACATTTGCTGAAGAAATGGAATCATAGGCTCGCTCATAGTCTGGAAAGGTGATCCTTGCAAGCCCACCGGTCTTCTGCTTGAAGAGATAGTTGTCATCGGAGATTTCTGTACTTGGAACTACCTCCCGGTAGTCGACAGGATCGAAAAAGTAATTACGGATGAATTTAATGATCAGTGCCATATTGACATGCTCGGTACCTTCAAGTTTCGGAAGCATACCTATATCACGGACAGCCATTTCAAAATAGGTGTCCTGCTCATACCCTTTGGCAGCTATCACCTCGTGCAGCATGCTGATCACCTTTTCACCCTGCCCGGTTACCTTCATTTTAACAACGGGGTTAAAGAGCAGATAACGGCGGTCGTCGTCGGAGGCAGCGCGCAGATAATCGACAGTGCGCCAGGAGAACAGTTTCATGGCGGCCAGCCGCGCATATGCCTCACAAAAAATCCTGCGAACATGCGGAAAATCGGTGACAAATCGCCCGTAGAGGTTGCGGGAGCAGGCATGGTTCAAGGCCTCGTGAAAGGCATGTGAACAGATTCCAATTGAGGCGCAGCCAAGTTCAAATTTACCGATATTGATGGTATTAAGTGAAGCGTTCCAGGCATGTTTGCCAAAGGAGATAATATCCGCCTCGGTGACCGGGTAATCATGTAATACGTATTCGGCAACATAGGCCTGGCGAACCCCGGAGGTATCTATCTTCTTGACGCATTCGTACTGGGAACGGGATGGATCAACGCTAAAAAAAACATACTCACCACTGTCTGCCATTTTGGCAAATGTTGAAATAAGCGCAGCGCAGTTACCGTTGCCGATATAATATTTTGAGCCATTTGCCCGGTACCTGCCGCCACCCTCAGCTGAAAGTGTCATCTCGGTAGAATAGAGATCAGCACCATGGGCTTTTTCTGAAAGCCCGAAGGCAAACAGTCCACCATCATCAAGCAGGCGGGCTGTTCGTTGTTTCAGTTCTTCGTTTGCCCCCATCCAGATGGGTCCCAGGCCGAGAATGGTCACCTGCCAGGCATACCAGTAACAGAGTCCGTAAAATCCCAGTATCTCGTTGTACAGGCAGAGACGCCTCATATCCCAGCGTTTATCTTTATCTCCATCTCCATATCTGCGGGGGGTCAGGAGAATGGCGAAGACCTTCTCCTGTTTTACAAATGTCAGAAAATCGTCATACCACACCATGGACTGATCGTCTTTTTTTATCTGTTTCAACCCTTTGGTTTCAAAAAAGTTGATGGTTTTGTCAACAAGATCCTGGAAACATGGATCCGGATAATCTGTAGAATATGCGTTGGGATTGAGCAACATCATTGCATCTCCTTAACCTCAGCCGGCCGTTTTGTTTTTTCAGGGCCAATCTTCTGCCATGCCCGCATTTATTTCAAAGTTTCGTTCGGACCTGCTCCCATCGTTTGACCTGCCAGCGGGTAGAGGCAACGGCTATCTCATTTCCCGAGAAATCCGTTACATCGCTCCTCAGTGATATGGTGACAGCACCCTTTTCCTGCAACGGCTTGTAAATTGCCTCATCCAATATCTCAGGTGCCAAAGAACTCTCAGAAATAATCCGCTCTTTTGCCTGATACAGGTATTCAACTTCAATCCGCGACATGATCAACCGATAGCGCTTCGGATCGAGTTTTGTCAGTAACAGAAAGCCGGCAGAAAACTCAGCCACCGTGGCTATTGCACAGGCGTGTATCCCCCTGACATGGTTATGATTGATACGCTTGTATGAAGCCGTTGTCTTGATGACATTCTCACCGATCTCAAGGAGTTCGAAACCGTGGGGGCGGTTGAACGGTATCTTCCAACCCAGTGCCCTGTTCAAGACCCAGAGCCAGAATGGTGAACCTTTTGCCCGCGAGGTGAGTGGGGGCAGGATGTCAAAACCTTTCATCAGCGTGCTCCCGCTGTTGATACCGGGTCAGGAGAAGACCCGCCCAAAAGTATCTTTAACCTTCTCAAACAAACCGATCTGCTCAAGCGCCGTTTGCAGCGCTTCGGGATTTTCGAGCAGATCTTTCATGAACATTATCTCGGAAGCCTTCAGGTAGATATGGAACGGATCGGTCATCTGTTTGCCAAAAACACGATCGATAACCTGGGCGACGGAGTAGTCCCTGATATGTGGCTGGAGCAGCAGGGTGCGATAGAGTGTTTTTGAAATGTAGAAGTGGATCGTTGCATCAACGCTCTCTATTCTTTGACGATGTCCCGGCAGGATTGTTTTATCTCTTAGTTTTGCCAGGTTCAGAAGCGTGCGGCAGTAAGCCTGGTAGTTATTGAACCGGGCCCCAGCCTCGAGATCAATGTCCAGCAATGGCGACTGATAGATACCACGGAGCAGCGTATCACCGGTAATCGCCCAGCTATCGCCGGTGTAGACGAGATCACTCTGGGAATGGCCGGCACAGCTCAGTATCCCAAGGTCAAGCCTCTTTGGAATATCGTGCTCAGCTGTCAGGTATGTATCGGGAAACGGTGGAAAGATGACGTTTCGATAGAACGATTCACGCAAGGCATCCAGGTAATCACCGCCAAACCCCAAACCCGAGAGCAGGTCAAACATCTTGTCCACCCGTTCTTTATGACCTCTGGCCTTCAGGATGTCCCGATAGGGTAAATATATGGCAGCATCGCTGTTCTTCTCAAGCCAGTACGATTGGCCGTAATGATCGATATGACAATGGGTGATGATGACATGCCTGAGACGTTCAAGGTCAATGTGGTTTTGCAGAAACTGCGCTCCCGTCTCAGTCGGCGGGCCGGTATCAAACAGTACCAGTTCACCATCTAACTCGATGGTGTAACAATGTACCGGACCGACCATATACGGTGTGTCTAGGGTGTGCTGCGTCGGTATCATGTCACGCCGGGAAACAACCAAGCCATGTAACCTGCCCTTTTGTCCCGGAAGCCGCGAAAAAGGCTCCGGGACACTGTTTACTCATTATCAGAAAAGATATTTTTCTTCTTCGCAGGCTGCCTTGGCAAGCAGCCGTTTTGCCGCCAGCAGGCCGGTTGCGTCATATTTTGCAAATCGTCTGATCCCTGACAGTATCATGGTAAGGGTATCTCCTTCCTCTATGTAAAAAGCTCCCTTCTTAGCTGCCGAGCCTGCGATTTCGGTTGCACTGAAGGCAAACACCTTGACCGCTGCCCTGAGCAGTTCCTGCCTTTTTTCAGTTGCCTCGCTGAAATGCTTTTCAGCACGCAGCACCGCGCTCTCGAGGGCAAAAATCTGGATGGCAATATCAGCCGCTGCCATCAGGATTTCCTGCTCATCGGCTAGCTTGTCCATAAATTTCTGGACGCCGACACCTGACAGGATCAGGAAAAGCGTTTTCAAGTTCTTGATCAGCGCCTTCTCCGCCGCAAACTGTATTGAGTCATCCAGCTCTTCAAAGCTTGGTGTCATCAGGGACTCAAAGGCTTTCATCGCTTCAGCCTGAAGCGGCAGTTCACCTTTCATCGCCTTCCTCAGGATCATACCTGGAATCAGCAACCGATTGATTTCGTTTGTGCCCTCAAAAATCCGGTTAATCCGCTCATCACGATAATACCGTTCCGCCGGATATTCACTGACATATCCATAGCCTCCGTGAATCTGGACTACTTCATCAACGGTTCTTGCCAGGACCTCACTGCAGAATACCTTTGATATCCCGCATTCAGGAGCATATTCTTCAATGCCTTTCTGATATTCGACATAATAATTGTCAATTCCCTTCTCAATGGTGGCAAGCTTGTTGTCAAGCAGGCCTGCCAGTCGGTATACCAGAGATTCAGACGCGAAAAGATCAGCGGTCAGATCGGCAATTTTCTCTGCAATAGCCCCAAAGCTGCTTATTTTCCTTTTAAATTGTTTCCGCTCGTTTGCATATTTGATACCGGTAACGAGTGCCATTTTCGCGGCCCCGGTTACCCCTGCACCAAGCTTGAATCTGCCGACATTGAGAACATTAAAGGCTATCTTGTGACCTTTCCCCGCCTCTCCGAGCAGATTTTCTACCGGCACCCTGCAATTGTCCAGGATGATCTGGGTTGTAGAAGAACCCTTTATACCCAGTTTTTTCTCTTCCGGTCCGACAACGAGGCCCTCAAAATTCTTCTCCACAAGAAATGCCGTAAAATGTTCTTTGTCGATTTTAGCAAAGACGGTAAACAGCTCTGCAAACCCGCCGTTGGTAATGAACTGCTTTGTGCCGTTTAAAACATAATGGCTGCCATCCTCAGATAATAGTGCTGATGCCTGGGCGCCGAGCGCGTCGCTGCCAGATCCGGGCTCAGTCAGGCAATAGGCAGCACACCATTCACCGGAGATTATCTTCTCCAGGTATTTTTCCTTCTGCTGGTCGGTGCCGTAATAAATCAGCGGCAATGTACCTATGCCTGAATGAGCTGCATAGGCAACGGAAAAGGACCCGCTTACCGAAATTTTCTCGGCCACCAGCATCGAGGATGCCTTATCAAGCTCAAGCCCGCCATATTCCTCTGGAGCGTCCATCATCAGCAGGCCAAGTTCACCGCATTTGCGCATGCCTTCGACAACCAGATCAAAATTCTGATTTTCAATCTCTTCCAGGTGAGGAACAATCTCCTTTTCGACAAATAGTTCAGTGGTCTCACCAAACTGCCGCTGTTCATCGCTGAAATCCTCAGGAGTAAATATATCCTCACAGACACAGTCTGTGATCAGGTATTCGCCGCCTTTCATTATTGTACCAGCCATTTGTTCTCCCCTCGCAAGCTTATGATCACCTTATAATTTTTCAAAAATTCCTGCAGCGCCCATGCCACCGCCGATGCACATCGAAACCATGCCATAGCGCAATTTTCTGCGGCCCATCTCGTGCAGCAGCGTTGCCGTCAGTTTAGCGCCGGTGCAGCCGAGCGGATGCCCCAGGGCAATGGCGCCGCCATTGACGTTGATGATATCCGGGTCAAGGTTTAACTCCTTGATAACAGCAAGCGCCTGGGCTGCAAACGCCTCGTTGAGCTCTATCAGCTGCAGGTCCTGCTGTTTCAGCCCCGCCATCTTCAAGGCGGCCGGAATTGCTGCGATCGGCCCGATTCCCATGAATTCAGGAGGAACACCCTTGACGGCAAACGCCAGGAATCGTGCCGCCGGCTCAGCGCCGATTTTTTTCAGATACTCCTCGGAAACTACCAGTGACACGGCAGCCCCGTCGGTCATCTGGGAAGAATTTCCGGCAGTTACCAGGCCTCCGGCCTTAAAAGCCGGTTTGAGGGCAGCCAGGGTCTCAACCGTTGTCCCCGGTCTGACGCCATCGTCAACGATGATGAGTTCTTTTGTTTTCCTGATCTTCCCATCGACAAGTGCCTCCTTCTCGATCTCGACAGGAATAATTTCATCAGCAAACGTCCCCGATTCAATGGCATTTGCGGCCTTGACATTGCTCCCGGCGGCAAACCGATCCATCGATTCCCGGTCAATGCCGTATTTCTGAGCAACGAATTCTGCGGTAATCCCCATTGAGCAATATGCTTCCGGCCAGTCTGCAGCCAGAGCGGGGTTGGCGCTGTATTTCAGCCCACCCAGGGGCACGCATGACATGGATTCCACCCCGCCTGCGACAATACAGTCTGCAAATCCAAGCATTACACGTTCGGCAGCTGTGGCGATACTCTGGAGCCCGGACGAGCAGAAACGGTTTATCGTCAGGCCGGGAACTTCCACCGGCATTCCCGCTTTCATCGCAGCCACACGACCGATATTCATTCCCTGCTCAGCCTCGGGAAACGAACAGCCAAGATACACATCGTCAACTGTATCCATCCCGATCCCGGTGCGTTCCACAAGACCTCTGATCGCCAGGGCGGCCAGGTCGTCGGGGCGCATATCCTTGAATTTTCCTTTGTTTGCGCGGCAGCCCGGAGTTCGATAGCTGGCCAGGATATAGGCTGTTTTCATGTTTTTCATCCCCTCTTGTAGTCGTCTTTTCCTAGGAGCCTGTCGGAAAAAGCCCTTATTCCCCATCTCGTTGTTATTGCAATCTAATTAATGCTCGCAATATCAACATATGGCTCCGCTTAATTTTTCTGCAATGCCTTGATCTGAGAAAAATAGCAATTCTCCGACAGGCTCCTAGGTGATCAATTGCGCAGCGGCTTACCTGTTTTCAGCATATGCTGGATACGCTGAGCCGTTTTCCTGTTGCCGCAAAGCTTCAGAAAGTTATCGCGTTCCAGTTGAAGGAGGTAATCTTCAGATACCAGGGTTCCCGGATTCAGATCTCCGCCGCAGATAACATCGGCAATGATACCGCCCATTTCTGCTTCATATTCGGTGATATAATCGCCCATTTTCATATTCCAGAGCTGGCTTTTTATACTTGCAGCCACATTCCGCCCCGGTACAGCAATGGCTGTGCGCGGGCGCTGCGGACGATAGTTTGCACCAAGTGCCTGAACTTTCTTCTTGGCATCTGAAATGAGCAGATCAGTATCCATGCTGATGCTGTCCCCGGGACGCATATACCCCATTGCCGGCAGTTCAGCCGCCCCCATCGATACCGTGGCCATCGCGATCTGTTTGAAATTTTTAAAGATAAACGGCTGTACATCGGTCTCATACTGGTGAGCCAGATCAACCGCACGCAGACACATCTCCTTTGTTCCGCCGCCGGCCGGCAACAGGCCGACACCGATCTCCACCAGTCCCATGTATGTTTCAGCGTGGGCATTGATGCTGTCTGCATGCAGGCAGAACTCACAGCCGCCGCCCAGGGTCATGTTGAAAGGCGCCGCCACAACCGGAACCCTGGCATACTTGAGCGCCATGGTCGCCTTCTGAAAAGCTCTCAGGACCATATTGATGTCATCGAACGCCCCCTCGGCAAGCGCCACGGCAAGAAGCATCAGGTTGGCACCGACCGAAAAATTGGCCCCGCGATTGGATACAACAAGGCCGATGCCCTCTTCCTCTGCGCGCCTTATCGCCTTGTGGGTCATTGCCAGTATGTCACCGCTGATGGCATTCATCTTTGAATGAAATTCAAAACCGAAAACACCATCGCCAAGATCGAGAACGGAACAGTTACTGTTCTTTTCTACCACCTTGCCGCTCTTTTTCAGCAGTTCGAGCCGGATCTCTCCGTGCTTGACCGGAACCGGCTGATAGCCGCCGCTGAGTATATCAAAATACTCTTTTTGGCCGTCATCGCTGAAGCGGTAGAATGAATCGATCGTTTCAAGCGTCTCCGGAAGCGCCAACCCATCGCTTTGCGCCCGCTCTACAAACGCTTTGACGCCGATTGCATCGAACATCTCGAACGGCCCGATCTCCCAGTTAAACCCCCATTTCATCGCATTATCGATGTTGACGATATCATCGGCGATTTCAGGTATTCGGTTGTACGCATAGAGCAGCGTATCCCGAATACTCTTCCAGGCATACCCGGCAGCCTTGTCAGTGCCGTTTAGCAGCGTCCTCACGCGCTGACGGGGATCGTCAATCTGTTTAACCGACTGGACTGAAGCAAATTTCGGTTTCTCAAGTGGCTTATACTCCCCGCTCTGGTAGTCGTAATAGAAAATCTGGCGTTTTCCATCGATCATCTCTTTCTTGTAAAAACCCTGCCCGCTCTTGTTGCCGAGCATTTTTCTGTCGATCATCTGCGCCATGAAACCGGGCAGTTTGAAGACATCGCGCTGCTCATCGTCAGGCAGCTGTTCGTACGAGTTTGTGCCCACATGAGCGAGGGTATCAATGCCCACAAGGTCGGCTGTCCTGAAGGCAGCACTCTTTGGCCGTGCTGTTGCCGGTCCGGAGATAGAATCCACCTCTTCCACACTCATCCCCATCTCCTGCATGTGCTCGATGCCTTTATAGATGGCATAGACGCCAATGCGGTTGCCAATAAAGTTTGCGGTATCCTTCGCATAGACAATTCCCTTGCCCAGCCTGCGACTCAAAAATTCAGCCATTCCTCTTACTGTTGACGGATCGGTTGCCGCACAGGGTACAATCTCCATAAGGCGCATATAGCGGGGAGGATTAAAGAAGTGGGTAACCAGGAAATTTTTCTGCATCTCGAGTGGCAGAACCTCGGCCATCTTGTTTACCGAAAGTCCGCTGGTATTTGTAGTCAGGATTGCTCCTGGAGAGAGATGAGGGGATATTTTATTCAGCAACTCAATTTTGATCGGCATATATTCGACAACAACTTCAATGACCCAGTCACAATCCGCCAGCCTGGAGAGGTCATCTTCCAAATTCCCGACCTCGATATGTTCAGCATAACTTTTCAGGTAGAACGGTGCCGGCTTCATCTTCATCAAACCCTGCAAGCCCTCACGGGCTATGCGGTCGCGCACGGTCCGATCCCCGAGTGTCAGGCCTTTCGCCTTTTCCCGGTCAGTCAGTTCGCGGGGGACAATGTCGAGCATAAGGACATCCAGCCCGCCATTTGCCAGATGGGCGGCTATCGTCGCGCCCATGACTCCGGCGCCGAGTACCGCTACCCGATTTATCTGCCTCATTTTTTTTCTCCATTTTTGGTTGTAGGCTGAAGAACGAAACCATTATCGCTGGCGCTGTAGAGCTCGTCGATTATCTGCTTGTATTTCGAATAAATCTCTTTTCTTTTCAGCTTAAGCGTCGGCGTAAGTTCTCCGCCCTCAATAGAAAACTC
This sequence comes from uncultured delta proteobacterium, assembly GCA_963696725.1. Classification (GTDB taxonomy): domain Bacteria; phylum Desulfobacterota; class Desulfobulbia; order Desulfobulbales; family Desulfocapsaceae; genus MADRE3. The sequence continues at coordinate 488,627 of CAVOLI010000004.1, read as the reverse complement.
GCGGGCAACCAGCGCGAAATATTTTATGGTGCTGTAGGGCGGCAGACCCTTGTTGATCTCCTTGATCCTGCCATCGTACAGTTCCTTGATCCGGCTGCTTTTCACCAGCTCATCGGTATCGAGATAATCAAGATTTTCCTCCCTGCTCAAATCTATCAGCCGTTCAATATTTGGTGTCATCAGTGCCACCAGATAGGGTTTCCGGTCCCCGAAAACGATGGCCTGGGAAATATATTTGTCGAGTTTGAGCTCGTTTTCTATCGGTTGGGGTGCGATGTTCTTGCCTCCCGCCGTTACGATCAATTCTTTTTTCCGATCAATGATATAGACAAACCCTTCAGCGTCGATTTCGGCGATATCGCCGGTTTTGAACCAGCCGTCCTCAAAACTCTGCTCGGTTGCCTGATCATTTTTATAGTACCCCTTCATCACCTGCGGCCCTTTGGCGAGCAGCTCACCGTCGGGGGCTAATTTGAGCTCGGTTCGCTCAAGCACCTTGCCGACCGAGTCAAACCGCACCTCGTCAATACTGCTCAGGGTGAGTGCGGGGCTTGTTTCGGTCAGGCCATAACCGTTATAAACGGGAATGCCGATGGTCCACATGAACTCGTTGATTGTCTTGTCGAGCGGCGCACCGCCGCAGATAAACCCCTTGAGTCTCCCCCCGAAGCGATCCCGTATTTTCTTGAATACCAGACGATCAAAAAAGCGATATTTCAAACCGAGCAGGCCCACCGGCTCTTTGCTGATATAACGTTTGTTGACGTATTCTCTGCCTATTTTGATCGCCCGGTGAAACAGGCTCTTTCGCACCGGACTCAACTGGTGAACATTCTCGTGAATCCGGGAATAGATTTTCTCAAAAAGCCGAGGAACACTTACCATGAAGGTCGGCCGTATCTCAGCCATATTTTCCATGACCTTGCTGACATCTTCAGCAAAGGCAATATGGTGACCGCTCAACAATGTCGCGTAATAGCCGCCCGTCCTCTCCAGCACGTGGCTCAGCGGCAGAAAGCTGAGAAAGGTCTCATTTTTTGCCAGGGCCCCGAGTTTTTTCAGGCCATACTGGGCGTTGCACATGATATTGTACTGCGTTAAGAGAACCCCTTTGGGCACGCCGGTGGTGCCGGACGTATAGATGACCGTTATGATGTCTTCCTGGGTAATCTGATCGATCTGCGCCTCTATCTGGCTCCGTTCCTCTTCGCTGAGCGGCGTGGAAACCTCGGAGAGCTGGTATTGCGTATAGACGGGAAATGAACGGTCCCCCATAAAGCGTTCGTAGGAGATGACCAGTTCCACTCCCGGTATCTGCTCACGGATGGAAAGAAGTTTCTCATACTGGGTTTTCGTGGAAACAAAAACAATCTTTGCCTCGCAGTGATTAATGATATATGCCGCCTGTTTGCCGGTATTTGTTGCATATATTGGCACGGTAAGGCCACGGGCACTCTGTATGCCGAAATCTGAGATCGCCCAGCCGAGACGATTTTCTGAAAATATGGCTACCCGGTCGCCCGGCAGCATCCCTACCTTGCACAGTCCCCTGGCAAGCATCAGCACCCGTTCATAGAATTCCTCATAGGTGAGGGAAAGGAAGGTTCCCTGTTTTTTGTAACTGATTGCGGTCCGCTTTCCAAACCTGTCTGCATTTTCCTTGAGTATTGCCGGAATAGACTGATATGACAGAAAATCCATGTTATCTCCTGCTGGAAGAAGATTATCGGGGGCCACCTATCTTCAAGTTCTCCAAAAACAGTATTGATTTAGAACAACATATACTTTACCCTTACGTTTAAGTCAATCAAAAATCGAGCCAAATACCTAGCACACTCTAAGATAATCAATTTTATCTTCGGAAAGCCAGAAAAATAATAATAAAAACAGAAATACGGCTTGTTAATGGAATCTTTACCGCAGAGTAACGGTTCTGGGAGGCATCCTGGGCCGCTCGTCAAAAAACTGGAAAAATCGGCCTTTTACGTAAGATAGTATCGATTAGAGAGCAGAAACCCTCACTGTTTCATCGGCTGACGGTGAAGCAGTGAGGGTCCACATCCCAGCCTGCAGCGGGATGGTGTCCGGCAGAATTGGGAGAGGGAGTCTATCAGCGGATACAAAAAACCGCCCTAGATACTCGGCACAAGGGGGTTGCAGTTTTTTATGGTAACCCGTCCCTGCAGCAGGTTTCCCTTCGAGTATTCACTGAAAATACAGGTGTTTGTCTTTGGATCAAAATTTTCTATCCAGAGGTTGTCATCCTTCCAGGTCGCCGCCAGGTGATGTTGACCGGCAGGCACCTCAATAGTCATAACACCCCCATATCGCTTGACAAAAACCTGTTGGAAACGAAAATAGTAAGCGGTCCATCCCACCAGCAGGATAGTCAGTGCAATGGAAATTCCATACTTCCAGTTTTTCGCTTTTACGCCGACGCCATAGAGAACCGCAGCACACAGCAGGAATATCAACAGCCAGTAAAGGTAGGTTACCATACGAAATTCTCCTTGTTTTTCTCTTTCAGGTCCTGCTTTAATGTTTGAGTCAATGGCAGATAAAATACCCCTTTTTCCAGCCAATTGACAATTCCAGATCAAGTATAATTCTAAGCTTGAATTCGTATCCCATTATCAATATATTGCCTTGCCAGACAACCGGCAACCGACAATCCCTCTCATATAGTACTAAAGACGAATGGTTTTCTCTTCCATAACCTTCCTTTTCTTTTACCTGCCGGCGGTTCTGATCCTCTACTGGATTTCGGGAAAAGCACGTAACATCCTGCTCCTCACGGCAAGCCTTTTATTCTATGCATGGGGCGAAGGCGTCTACGTGGGACTCATGCTGGCGTCAGTCATCATTAATTTCAGCGGCGGTCTTCTTATTTCGGGAAGCAGGTCGAGAGCAGCCAGTCGCCTTTTCCTGGTCGTCTCAGTCTCCTTGAACCTGCTCATCCTCGGTTTTTTTAAATATGCAAATTTTATCACAGACAATCTCAATCTGCTACTCTCCTACCTCAGTCTTCCCGCACTAATAGAGCTCGAGCCCGTACGGTTGCCGATTGGTATTTCTTTTTTTACGTTTCAGGCACTATCGTACATTATTGACGTTTACCGAAAAAAGGTACTCCCACAGAGAAATCTGATAAACCTTGCGCTCTATATTTCCCTCTTCCCCCAGTTAATCGCAGGCCCCATCGTTCGTTACAATGATATTGCCGACGAAATCGAAAACCGCTCAACCACCTTGGGTGATGTGGCAGAGGGAATTCAACGCTTTTTATTTGGTCTGGGAAAGAAGGTCTTGCTGGCAAATCCACTTGCTGCAATTACTGACAATATCTTTATGCTATCTGGAAATGAGCTTACCATGCCACTGGCATGGCTTGGGGCGCTCTGCTATACCCTGCAGATATATTTTGATTTTTCAGGATATTCTGACATGGCAATCGGGCTTGGACGCATATTCGGTTTTCATTTCCTGGAAAATTTCAACTATCCCTATATCTCAAAATCCATACGTGAATACTGGCAGAGATGGCATATATCACTGTCAAACTGGTTCAGGGACTACCTCTACATTCCCCTCGGCGGCAGCAGGGTCGGTCCCGTCCGCACATATTGCAATCTGCTTATTGTTTTCTTACTGTGCGGTTTTTGGCATGGAGCGAGCTGGACCTATGTTGCCTGGGGACTCTACCACGGTTTCTTTCTTGTCCTTGAACGTACCGCTTTCGGTTCAATCACAGGCAAATTATGGGCACCTGTGCGCATCCTGTTAACGTTTGTGATAATAATGGTTGGCTTTGTGATTTTCAGAAGTGACACACTGCCCGAGGCCTTCTCATATCTGGCAGTGATGCTCGGAGCAAAACAGACAAGTCTTGACACGTCAATTCTTTCTCTTTATGTGGATCACAAGGCTCGTCTTGAAATCTTTATGGCCCTGCTTCTCGCCCTGCCTGTCTACCCGCAGATTCTCAGGCTGAAGCAACTGCTGCTGGAAAGAACGCCAGGGGGTGCCGGCCTTGCAGTAAATGCAACCGTACACCTGGCGCAACTCCTGTTTTTTACCACCATCAGCTACTTTGCAGTGATCAGTCTGGCAGCAGGTGCGTATAACCCGTTTATATACTTCAGGTTTTAAGAAAATGAAGTCCAGAATAATCCCTGATGTTTATAACGTACTGCTTATCTGCCTGTTTATCGGACTCATCTCAGCTCCGGCAATAAAAATGTTGAGTTCTGAAAGATCGCTCTTTTCGTTTAGTGAGAAACGACCACTGGCATCGTTTCCCCTATTTCCCGAATCGCTTTCCCAAGCAGATCTTTTCTTTTCTGAGCTTGGAACCTATCTAAATGATCATTTCGGGTTCCGAGATCTTTTTATCTACCGGTATCAAAGAGAAGTCAGAAAGCGATTCGGCCTTGCCGGAAGTGATTCCAACTCTTACCAGGGGCTTGATAACTGGTTCTATTTCGGACACACAGAGATGCTCCTGGATTTTGCCGGTAAGCGGCACCTTTCCGACGCTCAAATGAAACGCTGGGTAAACAAATATAAAGCGAAAAAACAATGGCTTGAACAGCAGGGGATCGAGTATCTACTGGTAGTTACACCAGACAAGGAAAGCATATATCCAGAGTTTGTCATGGATTCCTGGCAGGAACTTCAGGGTAAAAGCAAACTACGGCAACTCCTGGAAGCGTATCCAGAGATCGGAGACACTGAATTGCTCGATCTTGCAACATCATTAATAGAACAAAAAGAGGAACCTCTGTTCTACAAAAGCGACACCCACTGGACCCCTGTCGGCGCTTATGCTGCTTACCTGCTTATTGCCGAGAAAATCGAACAGAAATTTCCTTCCACCTCCTTCAGGAAAGATTTCACCTTTTCGAAACTGCTGACGCGCCAATGTTCAAGCGAGGAAGACCAGTGTGGGGACCTTACCAGAATGCTGCTTGATTTTGACCCATTTAAAGAATCCTTCAGGGCGCTGTCAAAATTTAAAAGTTGTTCGTTTACTGTTCCAACTGATTACTCCCTCACCAACCTTCCAGAAGATGTGGCCAGATTGTCAATTACCACCAGGTGCGATCAATCAGAGCTCAAGGCCGTCGTTTTCAGAGATTCATTTTTCGTTAGGCTTGTGCCGTATTTTTCAGAAAACTTCAAACAGGTTGTCTATCTCTGGAAAGAATACGACCAGCGTAACCTCGAAGAGATATTCCTTGTTTTCAAACCTGATATCGTTATCGAAGAGGTGGTGGAACGCAATTTCATTATCGACTGAACGCACTCCACCCTGTATTCTCCGGCAGACGCGTTCTTTGACCGATTGACCCCGGCAAATTAATCTTGACCAGCTCAAGCTAACTGTTATCTTCATTTAAGGTTCAGCGTTCGCCTTCAACATGAGGTCATGATGATCAACGACACAAAAAACAATCCTAACAGGCCCCAAATTGGCGTCCTTTTTGGAGGATCCGGCCTCATCGGCGGTACCATGGTCAACTATTTCAAGGCCAAGAAACCGGGAATCGTTGACATGAGAGCGCCGAGCAGCAAGAAAGTTTCCCTGAGAAACTGTCAGGATATCCGCGACTATTTGTTGTCACTCAAGCCTGACTTCATCATTAACACGGCGATCACCAATATCGACGCAGGCTCTCAACTGACCTTCGAGGTCAACTACATCGGTGCCGTCAACATCGCCCGCGCGGCTGCGGCACTGAACATTCCCTATATCCATTTCAGCTCGGCAGCCACACTTCCTGCAGGCACTGACCTTGGTGAGAACGACCTGGTGGAGATGTCTGCACAGCTGAGCAATTACGCAAAATCAAAATTAATGGCGGAGAAGACGCTGCAGTACATGGCTGAAAATGAAGGGCTTGATTTCAGCTGTATCAGGCTGTCAATTGCCTACGGGAATCACGATCACAAGATCCAGGGATTTCAGCGCCTGCTCTTTTCCATTACCGACCAGTCCATGCCATTTATGTTCACCAAGAAAGGAATAATCCACTCGTATTCGAACTCACGGAAACTGCCCTTTCTGGTCCATCACATGCTCGACAACCGTGATGAATTCAGGGGCAGGACCTATCACTTTGTGGACCAGGAGCCGGTGGAGCTGTCCAGGCTGATCCTGACAATAAAATCCCAGCTTAATCTCAAGAGCCCGAAAGAAATCTATGTACCTTATGCAGTCGCCCGTACCGGCAAAAGAAGTGTCAGGATCATCCTGAGACTGCTCACAAAAATTGGCTTGAAGGCAACTCTGCCACCGGAGCTGATTTTTCTGAGATCTTTTTACCAGACCCAGACATTGTCAGGAAAAAGGCTTGAGCAATCGAGTTTTGTGGATCCAATGCCTGATGAAACGATCTATACCCGGCTGCCCGAAATGATAAACTACTACCTGACACGCTGGAGCCACCAGAACCTCATTACCACCTTTGATGATAAACTGCCGGAGTTTGACTCTTCCATCGAAAGCGACTTTAAAAATAATCCCCAGGCACTCCTTGACTCTATTCACAAGGACGCCACCACCCCCTTTACAGGCTTCACGGCATCCGAGGGGGACATGGAAAAATGGGTTTCCCATCCGTGACCCCGAAGCGATACCTATCCGCCTGGTAACAAACTGCCCATCACGTCGTTTTCCCTTTGCCCTTCAGGGGAATTTCTATAATTCTAATTTCGGCATCGCAAAGCCCGGGGTTGACAAAAAGCTGCACATCACATAATTACGGACAAACCACCTTTTGGTAACTGTAATGGGAACATTTTTATTTTATCACAATCGCTGGAGGAAAATGCATGAAACGCGTTCCGAAACTCACCCTGGAAGATGCAAAATTAATGATGGAGGCCGCAGAACAGAGAGCGTCTGATATTGATATCGACATGGATATCGCTATTGTGGATGACGGCGGAAATCTCCTTCTTTTTCAACGCATGGATAATGCCCGGATTACCAGTATAACCATCGCCATAGACAAGGCTTTCACCGCCGGCGCCTCACGAAAATCAACCCGTGCCTACGGAAATGTCAGCGGTCCGGGTGAACCGGCCTTCGGAATCAATTCAAGCATCCAGGGACGATTCATGATTTTTGCCGGCGGTCTGCCGATCTTTATCGACGGGCATCCTGTCGGCGGCATCGGCTGCAGTTCCGGCAGCCCCGATCAGGATGAAATTGTCGCCCAGGCGGGAATCGATGCCCTGCTGAGCAGCCAGGGATAGCCATCTCCGCACGCTCCTGGGTAAAAAATCCCCACCACTATAATCAGTACAGTAGATTAGCTTACACATTCCTGTTAATTCATCAGTTATAGCGTTATAGTCGTGTCCGCGGGAAGAGATAACAGGATTGTAAATAAAAGGGAAACAAGGTAGGCTCGCACCTGTTGTGCACTGCAGACGACAGTACTGATCAGGTAATTGACTGATACAGGCTGGCGCACTCTCACCAGCGCATTAAAAGCTGAACCGTTCACGGTAAAATTAAAGCTATTCAAGCCGGGAGGTAAAGATGTTTAAAATTGTCAGACGTGAAGAAATGGCAGAAGGCACGGTAATTCTCAATGAAATTGACGCACCGCTGATTGCCAAAAAAGCCCAGCCCGGCCAGTTCGTCATCCTCAAAGCCGGTGAGGACGGAGAAAGAATTCCTCTCACCATGGCCTCCACAGACAAGGATAAAGGCACCATAACGATCATTTACATGGTTGTCGGAAAATCGACGGCCCTCTTCAAAAGCCTGCAGGAAGGCGACAGTTATCAGGATGTGATCGGCCCGCTCGGCAAGGCCACGCACCTGAAAAAGGTCGGCAAGGTCATCTGCATCGGCGGCGGGACCGGCGTTGCCGTGCTCCACCCGATCACCAGGGCGATGAAGGAGGTCGGCAATGATGTGACCTGTATCATCGGCGCGAGAACAAAAGACCTGCTGATCCTTGAAGAACAGATGAGGGATGCCTCTCATGACCTGAGGCTCTGCACCGATGACGGTTCTTACGGTCATCATGGTTTTGTAACCGATGTGATGAAAGAAATTCTTGAAAAAGAAGACATCAAGCAGGTTGTTGCCATCGGGCCGGTTCCTATGATGAAAGCTGTCAGCGCTATTACCAAAGCTAATGATGTTCCCACCCTGGTGAGCCTCAATCCGATCATGGTCGACGGTACGGGCATGTGCGGAGGCTGCCGGGTAAGTGTCGGCGGTGAAACTAAATTTGCCTGCGTGGATGGACCGGAATTTGACGGTCACCAGGTCGACTACGACGAACTGATGCTCAGGCTCCAGGCATACCAGGAAGATGAAAAAAAATGCCACGATGAGTTCTGTACCATTCGTGATGCCAGGTAATTTCGCTGAAGAGATAATAGAGCGGCTAAACCAACGGAGGGAATGATGGCGGAGCAAGCAGCAAAACCAACCAAAAATCCCCGGGTGCCGATGCCCGAGCAGAAACCAGAAGTAAGAGCACGTAATTTTCTTGAAGTACCCACCGGATACACCCCGAAAATGGCCCAGGAAGAGGCCGCACGCTGCCTGCAGTGCAAGAAGCCCAGCTGCGTGGCCGGCTGTCCGGTCAGCGTGGATATTCCCGGCTTCATCGATCTGCTCGCCCAGGGTGACACCACCGGAGCAATTCGGAATTTATGGAGCAAGAATGCCCTTCCCGCCGTCTGCGGGCGTGTCTGTCCCCAGGAAATCCAGTGTGAAGGCAAGTGCATTGTCGGCAGAAAAGGTGAACCCGTGGCGATCGGCAACCTCGAACGCTTCTGTGCCGATTACGAGCGGCAGTACGGCACCGGCGAACTGCCGCCGAAACAGCCGCCGACCGGCAAGAAAGTCGCCATCGTCGGATCGGGGCCTTCCGGTTTGACCGTTGCCGGAGATCTCATTGTCAAGGGACACGAGGTGACCATACTGGAGGCCTTTCACAAGCCGGGCGGTGTGCTGGTCTATGGAATTCCCGAATTTCGCCTTCCCAAGGACATCGTCGCCCAGGAAGTCAATTTTCTTGAAAGACTCGGCGTAAAAGTCGAATGCAATGCCGTTGTCGGCCGCACCGTTTCACTGGACGAGCTTTTCGAACAGGGATACGATGCAGTCTATGTAGGCGTCGGGGCCGGCCTGCCGAGATTCATGAACCTGCCGGGTGAGAATCTTGTGGGCATACTTTCGGCAAACGAATACCTTACCCGCGCCAACCTGATGAAAGCCTACAAATTCCCGGAAGTAGATACTCCGATTCCAATCGGTAAAAACGTTGTGGTTCTCGGGGCAGGAAATGTCGCCATGGATTCGGCCAGGACCGCAATGCGACTTGGTGCCGACGCTGTCAAGATTGTCTACCGGAGATCCCGTGAAGAGATGCCTGCCCGGCAGGCAGAGATACATCATGCCGAAGAAGAAGGGATCGAAATGGTCCTGCTCACCAATCCGACACAGTACATCGGCAACGAGAAGGGACGGCTGATTGGTATGGAATGTTTGCGAATGGAGCTTGGCGAACCTGATGATTCCGGCAGAAGACGCCCTGTCGCCATAGAAGGTTCAGAGTTTCGCGTGGAAAGCGATCTCTGTATTGTCGCCGTCGGATCCGGAGCCAACCCCCTGCTCACCAGTGAAACGCCGGACATGAAGCTGAACCGCTGGGGCTATGTCTTGACCGATGAAAAAACAGGCAAGACGACGAAAAAAGGGGTCTGGGCAGGCGGCGACATTGTCACCGGTGCAGCGACGGTGATCCTGGCCATGGGAGCAGGCAGGCAGGCGGCTGATTCAATGCACGATTACCTGATGCTGGGCTGGTAATTAAGAAAAGAATATCAACTGGTCGCACCGAGCCTGTTTCACAGACGTGAGACAGGCTCTTTTTTCCCCCGGAAACCGCCTTGTTCTAGGATTTACCTGGAAAGGAGCGGAAACCCGTTCCGGTCAAATCGCCAATCGGAAAATGCGAAGTGGTATGGATGATCGAAATAGTTAAAATGATAATGATTTTTATGATTCATCTGTAATACCTGACTCATGGTCCAGAAATCAAGCATCCAGCCATCGGCTCCTTTTTTCAAAAAATAGGGCGTCTGTGTCCGCTGCTCAGCAGGGTAGCGAATGACCGCATACTCGCCTGAGATAAAGATTTTTTCCGGCACAGCGCGCTCCAGCGATCTCAATTCATTGTCCTGCTGTCCATCGGTTACCAGCCATTTTTTGAAAAACTCCCTGGTCTCTGGAGTAAACAGTTCAAGGTCGGGGTTTTTCTCATGTTGACGCAGCACACGCATATATTCATGCAATGTTTCCCCAGGGGTGTTCCGGGCAAAAAACGGCTCTGCTGACGACCTCTTGCTGTTATCCCTTCCTGAACCTATGTCAACGCTTACCCGCGCACCACCGCCCCCTGAGAAATAGTGACGATTAGCGATATCCCGGAGCGGATCAAACCCCTGTCCTGAGAGTGAATACTGCACCCGTGAGACAAACAGTTCAGTGGCAGCTGCAACACCGGTTCCAACCCTGTCAGCTTCAAAGAAGGGAACCATCTGTTTATTCTCGATATAACCGACAAAAGCATCCGGGAAAACACCCTCCAGATCATAGCCGACTTCGATCCGGACCTGCTTCCCCCGGGGGTCGACAAGAAAGAGCAGACCTTTCGCCCCGCCCGTCTTTATACCGAGGGTTCCAAAAAGCGCTGCCGCCGTTTCATTTATGTCTTCAGCCTGTTCTGCCAGGATGATCAGCTTGAAATGTATGTCCAGATCTTTCAGCAAAGCCCTATTGTAGTCCTTGAGATACTCCTTTTGCTCTCTGCTCAGAAACCCGGCCCGGTCATCGAGAAATGACTGTTCGTCACCGCTTGAGCAGGAGCAGAATACAAAGAGAGCCATTACGATTAGAGGTGTTCTCATTATGTTCTCCAGACACATCGTCCGCCACCTCCTGCCGATTACAAATCCATTGACTGAAGATACTCCTTGACCTCCAGCGGACTTCCCTTGAAGATCACCGTTCGCCTGTCTTTCTCCAGCTGAAAGTCATACATCGGGTCATAGTAGAAGGTCAACAGCTGTTCGATCCAGCGTTTGTGCATCCGCTCGTCGCCACTCTTCTCCTGGATCGTGCAGGCCTCACTGAACAGCTCTTTGACCTGGCGGTGTTGCGAGGGACCGAGCTTCTTGACAATGCGGTCAATTCCTGATTCCATCACCGAAATCCATTTCTGCATGCCTGCGGAGATACCGAACCTCTCCTGGTAATCCTTTTGTTCGGCCACCACATATTCACCATGGGTATTCTCGACTCGCTTTTCAAGCGTGGTCTCAACGACAATCAGGTTGCCGTTTGCAAAAAACCGTACGAGCCCCACGGGTAAAAAACGTCTGCCGATATGCCGACCTTCGTCCTCGGCAATGATATGACGAAAGTCACGGCAGTTATGCCGTATAAGGGCTGCTGCAAGACGGTTCTCGAAATCTGCGGCACCGGGCTGGGCTGAAATATAGTTCCCGAACGAAGACCCGCGGTGATTTGCAATTGCTTCAAGATCAATACTGTTTCTCAATTCATTGATCAGTTCTGTCTTTCCGACACCCGTGCGCCCCCCAATAATGATCGCCTCGCTTTTTATCAATTCAGGATTGAGCTGATCCAGCAGATATCTCCGGAACGCTTTATACCCGCCTTCCAGCAGCTGAACCCGTTTTCCGCTTTGCTCCTCAATCCATTCCCGGGCAATGTGGGAGCGAAGACCTCCTCGTGCACAGAAGATCATGGTGCGGGGTCTTCTCGATATCATTTCAACCCAGCCGGCAACCCTCTTTTCACGGGTTTCACCTGATACCAGACGGGAACCCAGAGCCATAGCCTCTTCTTTTCCCGCCTTCTTATAACAAATCCCGACCTGGCGCCGCTCTTCATCATCCATTATCGGCAGGTTGACTGCCCCTGGCAGCGAACCGGCAAGAAACTCCGTCGGCGCCCTCACATCCAGAAGGGGAAACGCTTCTAGAATTATGCGCTGAAAATCCGTTATATCAGCCAAAACGGTATATACCTCTGGAGATCTATCGGTCAATTCGGTCAATAACCGACTGATTGCCCATCTTTTCTATGGTCCGACCCGGCAATATAGTGGTTCCCTGCTTTCAGTATCAGCTGGGCTCCTCCGAAAAAATCGCCGTCTTCCGAGAAAACCTGATGCCCCCGTTCCTTGAGGCCATCCCTGGCAGATATCGGAAACGTATCTTCAAGGGCCAGTTTCAAATCCGGCAGGGCCTGCCAGCGAGGGGCATCGGACGCAGCCTGCGGATTCTGGGAATAATCGAAAATTCGAGTCACCATCTGCACGTGCCCCTGCGCCTGCATATGAGCGCCCATAACCCCAAAGGCCATAAGCGGTTCGCCATCTTTCATCACAAAGCCCGGAATAATCGTATGAAAGGGTTTTTTGGCTCCGGCTACGCAGTTGGGATGACCGTCCTGAACCCTGAATCCGCAGCCACGATTGTTAAGGCTGATTCCGGTTCCAGGAATGACGATGCCTGAACCAAAGCCTTTATAGTTCGACTGGATGAAACTGACCATCATGCCGTCAGCATCTGCGGCGGCAAGATAGACCGTTCCCGGCCCTTCCGGAATCCTGGTTTCCGGTGCTCCGCACCGGGTCATATCAATCTCTTCAGCCCTTTGCCGCAGGTATTCAGGGGTAAGCATTGTTTTATAATCAACCTTCATCGCTTCGCTATCAGCCAGGTGAGCGAAGATGTCTGAAAAGGCGAGTTTCATCGCTTCCACCTGCAGATGGACAGACTCTGCCGAGTCTACCGGATATTCTTTAAGATCAAAGTGGTTGAGGATTCCAAGCGCTATCAGCGCGGCGATTCCCTGTCCGTTCGGGGGTAACTCAAAAACTTCGGTATCCCGATATCGTTGAGAGATCGGTCTGGTCCACTGCGATTGATGCGAGGCAAGATCATCATATGTCAGGCAACCGCCCTGATCCCTTGAGGTGCCTGCAATCAATGCAGCGAGGTCTCCGCGATAAAAGGATTCTCCCGAGGTCCGGGCAATCTCCTCAAGGGTTGCAGCCGCCTCATTGAAAAAAAAGACCGTGCCGGGTGCCGGTGCCGCACCTCCTGGTAGAAAAACCTTGGAAAATTCCTCATAATCCCGATGAACTTCCGCTGCCCACTTCCATTTTCCGGCAATGATCGGCGATACGGGAAAGCCATTGCGTGCATAACCGACAGCAGGTTCAAACAGCTGCTGGAACGGCAGCCTGCCAAAGCGCCGGGACAGTTCTATCCAGACCGATACCGCTCCCGGAATCGTAACGGAATCCCAGCCGTGTCCCGGCATCTCGTCCAGGTGTGCGAAGCGCTCGAGTGACCAGGAAGCTGGGGAACGGCCTGATCCGTTGATTCCATGTAACTCCTTCCCGTCCCATACCTGCGCAAACGCATCACTGCCAATCCCGTTGCCGGTTGGCTCCAGGACCGTCAACGCAATTGCGGCAGCCAGCGCGGCATCAACTGCATTGCCTCCATTCATCAGCATCTGCAGGCCCGCTTGAGAGGCGAGCGGCTGTGATGTTGAAACGACATTGGCGGCCATTACAACCGGCCTCTGTGAACGATACGGGAAACACCATCGGTTCATGTCACGAGACTCCTTATCTTTTGAAGTGTATGGATCTTATATAGCATCTGCGCCGACTTCATTGCCAGTAAGATCTGGGTCCTGGCCCATTTAAAAAGCAGCAACGTTCCCGGAGACCTGCCCCGGCGACTCCCCCGATGATCAAGACGCCCGGTATAACCGCTCTTGAATTCTCTTTTTACTTATCTGGATTTTTCTTGTATATTCAGTTTCTGAGTGTAACATTACCCGTTTTTTTTATTGTTGGTTCAACCACTTACAAAAGGAGAAATCATGGCCTCAACAACAGAAAATTTAAAGGATGCCTTTGCCGGCGAAAGCCAGGCCTACCAAAAATACAGCGCCTTTGCCAAGAAAGCGGAAAGAGAGGGCTTTGTCAATATCGCCAAACTTTTCAAGACAACGGCCGAAGCCGAACGTATCCATGCAGAAGGACACCTCAAGGCACTGGATGCAATTGCCTCGACAGCTGAAAATCTTAAAGGTGCGATAGACGGTGAGACCTATGAATACACCGAAATGTATCCACCCATGAGCGAGTTGGCAAGCGAAGAGGGACATCGTGCCAAGACGATGTTTCGTTTTGCCCTTGGAGCGGAAAAGGTCCATGCACAGATTTACACCAAGGCCCTCGAAGCAGTAAAGAAAGGCGCTGACCTGGACGAAAGTGACTTCTATCTCTGTCCGATATGCGGCTATATAGAACTCGGCGCAGCACCCGAAACCTGCCCGATCTGCGGCGCACTGGCCAAAGTGTTTGAGAAAGTCGCCTGAACAGAATCCTCCTGTTATCTCCGCACCGAAGAGGCAGCAGTGTTTCTTCGGTGCCGGTTTCACTTCTCCCTGTCACCTGAAGCCTCTACGGTTTTAAAACAGCTTTACCCCTTAAGCAGCTGCCTTCCGCCTGCGATGCTGAATTAATCACCCTCCAATTTTAACTCGCTGTTTGATTGTGATATACTGAACGCTGGTACCCGGCTATCGGAGCGTGCATTCCTGCTGCGCTGTCTAATCAGGGCGCTCCGGAACAGCTTCGGGGCTTTAACACTTAACCGGCACGTATATTACAATGACAGAAAATCCTACCGCTTCTATTGCCTCTCAGCAGGTTTTTGATGAACGATTCAAGAAACTGGTCAATGAAATTCACGCCGCCTCATCTCCCAACGCCATCATGGTCGGGCTGCGAAATAAAATTCTCAACATCTACAATGTTGAGATGGCGACCATCTTTCTGATCGACGCGAAAAAAAATAAACTCGTGTCATGGGTCCTGCTGCCAAGTGACTCCTTGCGTAAAATCAGGATGGACATCAACCGGTCCTCAATTACCGGCTTCGTCGCCGAAACAAAACAGACACTCAATATTTCCAATGTCTATGATAAAAAAGAACTTCAGGACATTGACCCGACCCTCACCTTCGACGCCTCCTGGGACAAAAAAGGAGGCACCCGTTCCGGCCAGATACTGGCAACGCCGATTGTCCACAAATCAAACCTGATGGGTGTCATCGAACTTATCAACAAAAAACAAAGCGCGCAGTTTGAATCAATTGACGAAACGCGCATCAAAGAATTGGCTGACACTCTCGCCATCGCGCTGTTCAACCATTACAAGAGCGGAAAGAAAGTTCCGATGCGTTATGAGGAACTGGTTAATCGCGAGATCATCTCAGCCCAGGAAATGGAACGTGCAATGGTCATTGCCACCCAACAGGAAAAGGAGGTTGAAACGATCCTGATGGAGAATTTTCTGGTCGCCAAGGCTGACCTTGGCGACGCCCTCTCCTCCGTTTACAAAACACGCTTTGTCGACCTGAAGACTGAGCAGTATTCGGCACGGGCGCTGCTTGAAAATGCAAATGTTGAGGTTCTGCGCAGAAATTTTATTGTGCCGCTGCAAAAAACAAAAAATGAACTCATCGTGGCGGCAAAAAATCCCGCCAACCAGAATGGAATTCTCGAAGTAAAAAAACTCTTCCAGGCCTCCAAGATCAGCGTACTGCTCGCCTTTGGAGATGACATAAAACAGGTGCTCGACTCCGTCTTTCCTCCCGTCGAGGAGAATCTTGAAGATGTCTCTGGTATAGATGATGTTTCCGAGGAAGAACAATACAGTAGTTCAATCTACGCCCAGCAGGAAGACGAGCCGCTCGAAGTCGAAGTTGACGATACGCCGGCGGTGCAGCTTGTTAATAAAATGATTGAAGATGCCTACTTCGCCGGCGCCTCCGATATTCATATAGAGCCTTACGGGAACCTCAAGGACGCGGAGGTGCGATTCCGCATTGACGGAACCTGTTCAAACATCATCAATATTCCGAAAACCAACGTCAGATCTGTCATTGCCCGGATAAAAGTTCTGGCTGATCTCGACATTTCCGAACGCAGGAAACCGCAGGACGGAAAAATGAAGTTCACCACGACCCAGGCGAACAATGTTGAATTGCGCGTGGCAACGTTGCCGACGGCGGACGGGAATGAAGACGTGGTCCTGCGAATCCTGGCAGACAGCAAGCCGCTGCCGCTGATCCAGATTGCCCCCGAAAGGATCCTGGAACGTCTGGTTCCGGTCATTTCCAAGCCATACGGGATTTTTCTTGTTGTTGGCCCGACCGGCTCAGGAAAGACAACAACGCTTCACTCGGTTCTGCGCTACATCAATACCCCGGAGAAAAAGATATGGACCGCCGAGGACCCGGTTGAAATTACGCAATACCGGCTTCGCCAGGTCCAGGTCAAACCATACATCGGCTATACATTCGCCGCTGCAATGCGCGCTTTTCTGCGAGCCGACCCGGATGTCATAATGATCGGTGAGATGCGTGACCAGGAAACTGCAAAGATGGGAATTGAAGCTTCGCTGACCGGCCATCTGGTTTTCTCCACGCTGCATACAAATTCAGCCGCTGAGACAGTAATCAGGCTGATCGACATGGGCATGGATCCTTTCAATTTCTCAGATGCGCTGCTTGGGGTACTCGCCCAGCGTCTTGTCAGGACACTGTGCAACGAATGCAAAGAGCCTTACACCCCGACAAAGCAGGAATATGATCACCTGGTGCATCATTATGGCGCCATGTTCTTCGAACATCTGAATATTAACTACTCAAAGGACTTGACGCTCTTCAGGGCAAATGGTTGCGATGAATGTAATGAAAGCGGGTACAAGGGCAGGAAGGGTCTTTTTGAACTGCTTGTCGCAAACCGGCAGATCAAGGACCAGATCATCCGCAGGGAACCGGCCGAAGAAATCAAGCTGGCGGCGATTGATGATGGTATGACCGTGCTGCTGCAGGAGGGCATCCATTTGATTTTCGACGGACTTACCGACCTGAGGCAGGTAATGAGCACCTGCATGCTTTAGGCAGGTCCCGGCGTAGCCGCTTCTTTCTTCCCTTGCCGCACTGTCTGATCCCTTCAGGCAAGCCCCCAGCGTCCGTAGGTAGGGCCGAAAAGATCCCAGCCGGCTTTTGCTCTTTGCCTGTACCATTCCTGAAATGCCAGGTCCGGACGGCTATCGGAAAAAGGGAAACTGAGGTAATACCTGGCGCATTCTTTCCGGTCTGTCTTCCTGCTGATACGAATGGAGCGAAACTGATTCCTGACTTCTTCAAGAAGAGATTCGGCAACAGAACACTCGGCAAGCGGCACCGTCAGGGTAAACGAATATTCCTGGCTCATAATGATCGCACCTTATCAGAAAAAGACCATATCTGGAAGCAACAACGTGACAAGCGCTTCTGCGGCACGGCAGCCGGCAGGAGATTCTTTTGAAACAGGCTGCCATCATGTTCCTGCCGTGTCCTCAGGTCTTCGGTACTTTTTCAACCAGTTGCGGGGATAATCGACTTTTGGAAGATAATCTGACAGCCTGATAATATGTTCCTCATGCATATCGAAGAGGATCTGCTTAAACACCGAAGGCACCGCCCCTCTCACTCCCTTGAACACATATTCTTCAAGTTGCTTCCTGCCATCGGGGTCGGGACCGTCAATTGCAAGAAAATCACAAAGCCGTGAAAAGTAGCCGAACGGATTTTCCAGGAGTTCATCATAAAACAGAACCAGAATCTGTGTGCTGTCATAACAGGTGTTCCACTGAGCAATCAATGAGGCATAATCATTAGATCTTTTCTGCGGTGGGTCGTTGAACTGGGCGATAAACTCCTGATGGGTAATTTCCGATAGCGGACGCCCCGGCTTTTTGCTCAGGTTCATTTTCGCCCGGGACCATTCACGCTCTACAGGGTCACGAAGGGTGACAAGAATTTTCAATCGGGGAAAGGCCCGACTGATTTTCTCTATTTCGTCCATCGGCAACTCGCAATACTTGGCAGTTATATCGCCGCTGAGCAAACCCTGCTGGAAAAGAGAGGCATACCATTTGTCCGTGCGGCTGCCGAAGAGATATTTCAAATCCCAGAGCAGTTCCCCACCATTAACTCTGAGTGCGGCAAAATCGGAGAGATGAGCGCGAAACCTGTTTCGGTGAAATGCCCGTCTCCCCCTGACATGCCAGTGCTCACTGGTAAGCCGCTCACGGAGATTCAAATTCCCGACAAAATGCCGTTCCCAGAAGTATCTAATCTCCTTGTCAGGTGGCATTTTTACCTGCGGGTGGCCCGACAGGTTCTTATAGATCCAGGTCGTCCCTGTTTTGGGCGGGCCGATGCCGATAAAATCGGGTTTTGAAAACGTCTTACATTTCATCATCTCTTACCACGGTCATTCTTCCCCGGTCCCTGTTCGCCGGCAATCATCGTAATTTCATTGAACAGTAAAAAGAGGAAAACAAATCCCCAAAAACCCCATAATGACCGCAAACATTGTTTCTATTGTTTTTGAGAAGAAATGACAACCCTCTTCCGCCCGCCCGAAAAAGATTGTCTGCTTTCCCGTAATTTCCTTGGAAGGAGTAAACGGGAGAAACACCTTCAGGGTGATTTCTATCGCGGTCTGCTCCCTAGTGATCGGGATAATAGGGAAGCAGAGCTTCAATGCTTTGTTTTAAGGCCGTGACAGAGGCCATGTCACTGTTCTGCTTTGCATTCATTGCCGCCACGATAACGGCATGGTGTTTTATCAAGCGCTCAGCATAGTCATCCTGGCTTGATTTGACTCTCTGGGTGAGAAAATAATCACTGATGGTCGAGATGATTTTCTGGGCATGGTTCTCTTTATTCATCACCCACCTGACCAGCTGGTTCTGGGATTGGGCGTCTGGCTTACCGGCAAGTTCATTGATCAGGGAAACCGATTTTTCAACGGTTCCGGCATCTTCAAGCATAGCCGCTACCCGGGCGTGATCATCATAGATTCCACAGGGAATCTGGCAGTGTGCAAATCCCTGCTGTGCAAACAGCGTGAAGCCGGCAATCAGAAATGTTACGAGGACTGCAGTCTTTTTAAGCTGGTTCATCTTTATCTCCTCATCATTATGGTTGTCTGAGTGTTGCTTTTCCGGGTGCTTGCCGCCAGCAGCAGGACAGCTGCTGTTCATGTATGCAATAGTCATTATCACCATCAAAGGCAACGGCTTGGTGAAATCAGCAGCCATGACGGGGCGGCCCGCCTATTTCAGCAATTTTCTCACCGGCGCCATCGCCGCTATCTCGCCGTAACTGGAATAGGCCTCATGATTTTTCTCTATACTGGGCAGATCATAAAGATAATTGACCATCATGCCGGCTGACTGCATTATTCCATTGTCACTCAGGTCGGCTGCACGGTTAATCTGTCTTATCTGTGCTCCATTTTCCAGGTGAAAATGTGCCACCCGGTCAAAAGCCTGAATGCCTCTTTTTTCTTCGAGCAGATAACAGGCGCAGAGGCGGAGCAGGCTCTGCTCTATTGTTTTTGCCCGTTCCTTTTCTTCCTTGCCACCACTTTTTCCGGGAACAGTTGTTTCCCGGAACAGCTCAGCGTTAAATTCATCCATCTGCAGCAGGGTTATTGCCTCATTCTCACGGTGATAGAGATCATTATCATCCTGAAGCGTTTTCACCCAGCCGACAAATCCCGGAATCGGCGACAGGGTCGAAAACGTTTTCAGGTTCGGCAGGTTCATCTTGAGATCGGCAACAACCCGCTTGATGAGAAAATTACCAAAGCTGACGCCGGCCAGACCTTTCTGGCAGTTGGAAATTGAATAAAAAATTGCCGTATCAGCTTCCTTCGGATTGCCGGCCGGGGCTTTCTCGTCAAGCAGTTCATGCACATTCGTCGAAATGCCGCTGACGAGCGCCACCTCGACAAAAATAAGCGGTTCATCGGGCATTCTCGGGTGAAAAAAGGCGTAGCAGCGCCGGTCCTCTTCCAACCTGTTTTTAAGATCCTGCCATGATCTGATCCTGTGCACCGCTTCATACTTGACGAGCTTTTCCAGAAGAGCCGCCGGTGTATTCCAGGTAATGAGCTGAAGATCCAGAAAGCCTACATCAAACCAGGAATCAAGCAGCCGATAGACATCATTGTCCAGTGCCTTGAGTTCACGACTCTCCCGGGCCCACAGGATAAGTTCCGCCCGCAGATCGACCAGAAACTTCACTCCTTCCCGAAGACCGTTGAACTGCCGCATCAACCGCGAGCGCGGAGGTTCGAGAAGATCGCGCAGCTGGGATGCCGCTTCCTGTTTTTCATCGGTTTCGACGGCCTGGTGATGTTTTGTAATGGCCGCTTCCACCGCCTCGTCATCCACATCGTATTCTCTGGCCAGAAGCTCAAGGAATCGCCTTCGCCCCTGGGCGTTGAGGACAGAGTAGGCTTCTCCAAGCTCTGCAGCACGCGCCCGTGCCGAGACTTCCCCTCCCAGGCTGTCAAGGCAGGCATCAATTTTTACTCTGACCTTACCGAAATCACTCTCCGGAAAAGAGGGCCCCATAATATCCTTGAGCTCCGGATCACTCAGCGGCCATATCTTCCGTATCCGTCTTAAGGTCCTGTCCCATAAAGGTTCCGTCGATTCATGCATGTACCTGATCTCCGCTATCAGCTCACAATAAGTATATTTCTGCCAGATATAGGGTGACAATGGTGTACACTGGTACCCTCATCCAACCGGCATCTGCCCCTGTGCAACTCGCCTTCATATCCACTATAACAAAATACCTCGCTGCTTTAAATTGATGTCTTGCCAACATGAACGAAATTCACGATCAACCAGAACGCCACCTGAATAATCTCAGTGTCATCTCTGACGATCTTCGCTATCAGTTCAGAACTAACACCCCTGTCGTCAAAAGGCGGAACATTTCTCAAACTCAAGCGTTCGGTTTTGTTGCTTGCCATATCACGGCAATTCCTGTTATCCATTGATGGAACAATAATAAACCAGAAAGTACTCCACGTAATCAGGGAGGACAGGAATGGAGGTACGTTCTGATATACCTGCACAATTCGCTGTTAATCTGCCCCAAGGCGTGCTGAAAGCTGCTGCCCGGCGGCTGCCGATGGTTCTCGGCAGCGTACTTTTTTCACTCGGTCCTGCCCTTTCAACGGTTGCTCAGGCAGCACCGCCTCCAGGCCAGGAATTGTGTGTCGCAGAACTCATCAAATCCGCTCCGGATACGATGACCATGGGTGAGGTGCGAGCCGCCTGCACCCAGCTGACAGCAAACGATTCAGCCCCCATTCCTGCAGCGGTTCTGGATGACAAGTTGGTGGAAGAGCGTCTGAATATTGATGCTACCAATCTGCTCAAGCCATTCACGCTGATGTCCCACAGGAACAACTATATTCTTCTCGGTGCACACAATTTTACGCAATCGAGCAGCGGCCTGCCCGGGGAGGCTTTCGACACGGATGAGCTTGATGTAGACAGTACTGAAGTCCAGTTTCAACTCAGTATCAAGACGCCGCTGGCGGTCAACCTCTTCAACCTGCCAATTGATCTTGTTGCCGCCTATACTGTCAGGTCATTCTGGCAGCTCTACAATGCTGAGGCGTCATCTCCGTTCCGGGAAACAAACCACGAACCGGATTTCTGGATCCAGGCCAGATATGACTGGGAGATTTTCGGTTTTCACAACAACATCAGCGCCCTTGGAATCAGCCACATGTCAAACGGTCAGGGCGGCTCACTGTCGCGGAGCTGGAACAGGATTCACGCCGCCATCGCCTTTGAACGCAGCAACCTCGTTGTTATGCTCAGGCCCTGGATTCGCATTCAAGAAGATCCTGATGATGATGACAACCCAGATATTACCGACTATTACGGCCATGGTGAGCTCTGGATGGGGTTTAAGCACAACGGACACACGTTCAGCATGATGACCCGCAACAATCTGGAATCAGGCTTTTCCCGGGGTACTGTAGAATTGGGCTGGAGCTTCCCGCTCTTCGAATATCCGTTCCTGAAGGGATACATTCGTTATTTTTCCGGCTACGGCGAGAGCCTTATCGATTACAATCACTATGTCAACCGGATCGGGATCGGTCTGCAGCTGACCGATTTCCTCTGATCACCTCTTCTCCACAGCCGGAACGGTCTGGGTAGAAAACTCAGGTACGATAGATGGTTAAGAGTACGGCTGAAATGATCAGAACAGCTCCACCATAGCCAAGACCGGAGAAATACTCTCCGAGAATCAGATAGGCGCAGGCGGCGGCAATTACCGGTTCAATGGTTGCCACGATCGATGCCCGTCCGGCCTCAAGATATTTTAATCCCTGGTAGTAGCAGTAGTTTGCCACAAACGTTGAAACAAAGGAAACTGCCAGCAGTACGGCCCAGGCCGTTGCTGTCTTGTGCGCAAAATCGACAAACGGCAGAATGCCGATGGCGCCGACAGGAAGGACATATAAAAAAAGATTGGCCGAGCTGTATCTCGAGGTGAAATATTTTCCGATCGTATAGTAGAGCGAATAACAGAAACCGGAGACAAGTCCTGAAAAGACAGCAGCAAACCCCAGATCCGAGGGCGAATTCAGATTGCCCCCAGTCCCTGAAATCAGCAGGACACCGGCTACAACCATCACCACAGCCGCTGTTTTAAAAAGAGTAAGCTTCTCGCCAAAAACAAAAAACGAACAACCTACCACCCAGGCTGGGGCGGTATAGAGAAGGACAGCGGCAAATGCGGCTCCTGCTTCTTTAACGGCAACAAGATACGAGACATAAAAGACTGAGATGCCGAAAAAACCGAAGACGAGCAGCAGCGGAATATCCTTTTTTTCCAGGTGGGTCTCTTTCTTTATTACAGCCTGCAGCGCAAAAAAAATCCAGGTCAGAACGGCACGCCAGAACGCCACCTCCAGCGGCTGAATCCCCTGCTCAAAGGCAAAAGATGAAAAGATACCGATCAGCGCCCAGCATGAGGCAGCAGTTATTATAAGAATATAGCCTTTTATCATTTCAACAGGCTCTGCAAAAATTTCAGACAGACAACCCGGTCCACAGTAGCGAGAAAAAAACCAATGATCAAACTATTTCACCAGTGAACTCCGGATTGCCTCAATAATCGCTGCAGGATCTTTCGCGCGGCTTTTTACAATGGCCTTTGGAGCAATTCACTGTATAGTGTCAGATTCGAAAATAAACCATCTAACCATTGCAACCGTAGATCGTAAAATGAAAAAACAAAACTCTTTAACCACCGTTGGCCTGGATATTCTGCTGATTACCCTGGGGACACTTGTCTTCTCAATCGGGGTGCAAGCAATACTGGTGCACCAGAAATTCATCATCGGCGGCCTTTACGGAACCTGCCTGTTCATATACTACAAAACCAACCTGCTCTCTCCCGGGCAGTGGTTTTTCCTTCTGAACATCCCCCTTCTCATTGCCGGCTGGATTTATCTGAGCAGACGGTTTTTCTATTACAGCGTCTACGGTGTGGTCGCTGTTACTTTTTTTACCGAGATACTGCAGCTGCACTTTCCCATCGAAGACCAGCTCTACGCAGCGGTGGCCGGAGGCGTTATCTGCGGAATCGGAAGCGGTATCGTGCTGCGCTCAAGAGGCTCAGGAGGAGGGCTGGATATCGTTGCCATTCTCCTCAACCAGAAACTGAATTTCGGGGTTGGAAAATTTTATATGATCTTCAACGCCATTCTATTTCTGATCGTGCTGAGTCAGTACGAACCCGATCTTGTCATAGCTTCGCTGATCCTTACTTTTATCTCGACCTTCTCGCTCGAGCAGGTTCTGTCACTCTTTAACCAGCGTAAAATCGTCTATATTCTCAGCGACAATTACAAGGAAATCACCGATACAATAACCGGGGATCTTCAAATGGGAGCAACCCTGATCGATGTCAAAGGTGCATATTCCGGTGCGAAAAAACAGATGGTAATGACGATTACCAACAACCTCCAGCTAAAACGGCTTGAAAACAAGGTTTTCAACATCGACCAGAAGGCACTATTCATCGTTGAAAACAGCTTCAATGTGATAGGTGCAGACCTGGGAAAACGAAAGATGTACTGATCAGGAAGTCTCTTTTTCACAACAACTCAATCGAGCCGATAGCGGCCGGGCTGTGGTGAACGGACCGCGAATACTCCATCAGCCTCTTAAAACCTGAAATAAATAAAGGGTTGTCTTAATTTACCACACAGACATAGAGCAGCGATACCAACACACACGTCCGGACGGTTTCAACCGTCGCGGAACCATATCTCCGACTATGACCCCAGGTATAAAACAGAAGACTTGCTGAAAGCAGAATGATATTTCTCAACGCTTTTCCGACAATGAAGTAGAGAAGTATGGCCAGCGGTAAAAAAGCGAAAAGAAATGTAATTGAGCTGAAAACCAAGGGCTTGCCAAAAATTGAAATCGTAGCTGGAAAACAGGCCGCTGCTGCCTGACGATTAGCCTATGATTTCGAAGGAATGGTGATCATCTGCAACAGACGGTAGCTGCACCAGCCTGGGGTTGGATGAAATTCAAAGCCAGCGTGAGGTAAAGCAAAAGCAAAGCACGGGGCAGATCATGTGGTCTTTGTTCTGCAATAGAGGATATCTCGTTGGAGATTCTCTGGTTTTAAGAAAAGAGTTGGAAATGCTCAGTCTTCGGGTGTTACAGGATCGTCCTTTTGCTCGTCAACGTTCTTGCGTTTGTCCAGCTTGTTCTGTCTCTTCTCCTCTTTCTTCTTTTTTTTTGCCAATTCTTTCTGGCGCTTTGCAAATGAATAGTTTGTTTTGGCCAAGAGTCTGTCCTTGTGGGTGTTCCATGTTTGATGCATGAGTCCCGGCTAACCGGGACTCATGCAATGATCTGCGCCGGCGATTTACTGCTGGACAACGTTTGCTGCAGCAGGTCCCTTGGGTCCGTCGACAACATCAAACGTAACCCGTGCACCCTCAGAGAGAGATTTGAACCCTTCTGACTGGATTGCGGAGTGATGAACAAAGACATCCTTGCCACCGTCCTGCTCAATAAAACCAAAACCTTTTGCATCGTTAAACCACTTTACTGTACCTTCAGCCATCTTGTCATACTCCTTTATGCTTGGTTCTCTCTGGAACCATTTAGTTGAGTGTCGAGATATCGTTTGATATTTCGACTTGAAACCTGATGATCATGATAAAACAGCTTACCAGAACCCAGATTTCTAGATACCAAAGTCAAAAGAAACCGCTCGATTTCGCTGGGAGGATCGCTTCCCCCTCACTTTTCGGTGATTTTTCCTGACACTGGCTACCATTTTTTTCTTAACAGTGCTTTCACTGTCGATGACGGCATCTGCCATCACATCAATTCCCGGGGAGTCCCGATAAACGAGCTCTCCCTCGAGTCTCCGCTCAAGGCTTTTGACCATCTTCTGATCGTCAGTCGTTGCAAATGTATATGCCTCACCGGAACGGCTTGCCCGACCGGTCCGGCCGCTCCGGTGGATATAGTCTTCAGAGGTTCCCGGCATATCGTAATTGATCACGTGGGAGACACCGACAACATCGATCCCCCGGGCGGCAATATCAGTTGCCACCAGGATATCGTAGGTGCCGGTTTTGAAACCGTTTAACGCCTGATGCCGCTGCTGCTGAGAGAGGTTGCCCTGCAGCGAGATCGCCTTGAAACCTTTGTTGCTTAACTGGCGGGCAAGATTTTTTGCCTTGTGCTTTGTTCTCGTAAAGACGATTGCCGTACTTACCTTGCCCTCCGTCAAAATTGACTGCAGAAGGGTACTTTTTCTGTTGGCCGCTGTCCGAAAAAACGTATGGGTTATGCTCGTCAGCGGCTTGGTGTGGTCGATCTCGATCCTGACCGGATCAACCAGCAGCCCCTCCAGGAGCAGTCGCACCTCTTTGGGCATAGTTGCCGAAAAGACCAGGTTTTGCCGAACAGCGGGCAGTTTACTGATTATCCGCTTGATGTCCGGCAGGAATCCCTGGTCAAACATCTGGTCGGCTTCATCAAGCACCAGCACGGCTACTTTTGACAATCTGACGGCCCCTTCATTGGCCAGGTCAAGCAATCGTCCGGGGCAGGCGACCACAATATCCGCCCCCTTCCGCAATTCCCGTATCTGTGCCTCCCGGCTCACCCCGCCATAAATAACGGAGCAGCGAATGTTCAGGTGGTGGGAAAATTTCTCTAGATAGGCGTACGTCTGTTGGGCAAGTTCTCTTGTCGGCGAGATGATCAGAGCCTTTGTATTGCCATCCCTTGCCGAACTGAGGTTCTGAAGAATGGGAAGTGCAAACGCTGCAGTTTTGCCGGTTCCCGTCTGGGCAAGACCCAGCAGGTCCCGACCGTCAAGTATCGGTTGAATTGCCTGGTGCTGAATTGGCGTTGCCGACACATAGCTCAGGCGTTCCAGGCCATTGGTTATGTGATCGTGAAAATTGAAACCCTTAAAACTCATTAAAACTCCTGCAGTGGGGTAAAAGAACCTGCTGCCGTTTCCCGGGCCACTACAGCTGCGTTCTGTATTGCAGCATCAGTGCTGCTGGATAGTGATATCATCAAATAGACGAGATAATCGGAATTGACGCGTTGTACATTCGTGATAGGCGAAAAACGATTACTCATAAAAAAATGTGTGACCTGGAAAGAGTGATTGCTGAAATTTTCAGGAACCTGTCAAAACTACCTGCGGAACTTTCCTTTCTTTTTGGGTGTCGCTTCGTTGCAAACAAGTTCCTTGCTTTTATAGGATCTCTTATTGAGTGACTCCATTGCCTGCTGGCCGCCTGAGCGATTGGACATCTCGACAAAAGCGAACCCCCTCGACTGGCCGGTATAACGATCCTTTACCAGATTGGTGTTTACGACCTCACCAAATTCTGAGAAAAGCCCCAGTAATTCCGGCTCCGAGATATCGTAAGGCAAGTTGCCGATAAAGAGCTTCATCTAACTACTCCTGCAGTTGTGATCAGCAAGAATCTCTTTTTAGCAACTGAAATGAAGAGGATTTACAAGACAGGTGTGAGTGGACTGTGCATGATCGAATAAGTGGATTTACCACGTGTTATTGTGATGATAAACTCTTTTTCAGATATTACAAGAAAAAATTGCGCTTCAGCTCAGACAGCATGAAAAAACTCATTGAATATGTTAGCAACATTTTCCTGACAGCATCGGAACAGCGCCCGTTAAAGCCTGCTGATTCCAGTTCAAGGATTCATTGTCGCTGCTCTGCGGCTGATACATCTCGACCTGTTCAGAGAATAGCTGCTGAAAGCAGCAGAACACAGATTCCTGCGGCAACAAGATCATCTCTTGCAAAAGCGAGTGCGGGAAGTGTTCGATATTCATTATAACAGCGCGCCTGCATGCTGTCGGCAAGGTCATCGGCCCTTGAAAAGACACGCCGGAACAGCGTGATCGTAAATCTTGTCAGCCGCACCAGCGGATTTCTCCGTTTCTCGATACCCCGGGCGCGCATTGCCTCTGCTGTTTCTTTTGCCTGGTAGAGGACAAGCGGTAAGAAACGAACGACCAGCCCCACCATCGTCGCAGCTAAACGCTCATTTACCAGGGGAAGGGGTCTTAGAAACCAGATAAGTGATGCCCGGATGTCGGCAGTCCGGGAGGTGGATACGAGCAGCAGTCCCATCAGGACAACCAGGAGTAATCGCCAGCAGACCATCGCCGCTTCCCTCGCGTTTCCGGCAGCAATGACAGGGTAATAATCACCGCCAAAACTGATTGCCCGGACAACAAAGATACAGAAAAGAAGGATCAGAAAGTAGCGGATTTCTTTTATGAACTGAAAAAAACTCAGCCCCGTCAGATGGACCAGCCACAGCAGCATGGCCGAGGTAATCGCCAGAAAAATGCTGCCCGCCCTGAGACACGTCACACTGAGAACCATGATCAGCAGCTGCTTGGTGCGGGGATCCAGCCTGTGAAGCGCAGACCTGCCTGGCTTAAAGCCGATGGTGGTCAGTTCGCCCATGGTTTGATTCCCTGGCCGTACTGTATCGAGCAGGGTGGACGAATACCGTAGCGCTCTATACCAACAACCACCGCTTCAGGTTCCCCGTCCCTGACAACCCGGCCGTTCTCCATGATGATCAGGCGCCCGGCACAGGCAATTATCTTCTCCAGGTCATGTGTTGTGATGATAATCGTATGCCCCGCTTTATGGAGCTTGAGCAGATGCTCAATAATCAAGCAGGTTGCGGGATAATCAAGATTGGAGAACGGTTCGTCCATGACCAGGACCCTTGGCGCCATTGCCAGAACACCGGCAATAGCCAGCCGCCGTTTTTCACCGCCGGACAGGTTGTGTGGGCTTTTATCCTCCTGTCCTGTGAGATTCACATCGCACAGCGAAGCGGTGACCCGCTGCCTGATCTGGTCATGATTTAAACGCAGATTCTCAGGCCCAAAGGCCACATCATCGTAAACCGTATCACCAATAATCTGGCTGTCGGCATCCTGAAAAACCATTCCCACCTGCCGCCGGGCAGCGAAGGGATCATCTTTGACCGATTTGCCGCAGACAATAACCGATCCCGATTGCGGCAGCAGAAGCCCGTTGAAATGACGCAGCAGGGTCGTCTTTCCCGATCCATTGGCACCAGCCACAACGGTAAACTCACCCTCGGAAAAACTCAGGGTGACATCGTCAAGGGCCCTGGTGCCATCTGAAAAACGGTAACAGAGGCCGCTTGTCCGAATGATCGACATGTTTTTATTCAGCCGGCTGCAACATACCGATGCTGTCGGCTAACATCGGTCTCAAGGCCTTGGCAACCGGAATGGCGACAGCAATTTTAAGAACATCCCCGATTAAAAACGGAAGCATGCCGACCGCTATGGCCTTTGAGAAACTCATACCGGTAACAAATTTGAGCCATGAGACACCAAAAATATAGATGATAAACGTTCCTGAAACCATGGCGAAGATGTCGACCAGAACGCTCCTCTTGCCCTTTTCGCTGATTGTTCCAATCCAGTAGGCTGCAGCCGCAAAACCTACAAGGTAGCCGCCTGTCGGTCCCAGAAGTTTACCGATACCGCCTGTCCCCCCGGCAAAAACGGGCAGGCCGACAAGACCTGCGAGCAGGTACACCCCGATACTGATAAGCGCCCAGCGGCCACCCAGCAGCAGCCCGGCAAGCATGATAAAAAGATTCTGCAGAACGATCGGCACCGGGCCGATCGGAATCGCGATGTATGCGCCCACTGCTGTGAGCGTTGCCATAAGGGCTGAATAAATCATCAGCTTCAGCTGTCTTGCCGTGGTATCCATATCACTCTCTCTTTCCTAATTCCTTTGAAAACAGTCACCATGAACAATTGTCCGGCGGCTTCCATCCGCCAGCTCCAGGATCAGTCCGCCGAAATGATCAATGTCCGCTGCCCTGCCCTCAAGCGAGTCTCTAAAAGTCCTGACGCTAACATTCCTGCCGATGGTCGTATTGTTTTTCTTCCAGTCAGCAATTACCGCCTGAGAATCAAACTGCTCAAGCCGTTTCTCAAAACGTTCGAGGAAGGCCACGAGGATCCTCCTGCGAGGAACATTTTGCCCGGTAAGCGTCTTTAAAGAGACGGCCTGCGTTTCCTGCTGCTCAGGATCATTATTGACATTGAGCCCGATACCGATGCTCAGGTGAGCAATGCGCTCTCCTTCTGTCTCCATCCTGGAGAGAATACCGCAGATTTTCAGACCGTTTACCAGGATGTCATTCGGCCATTTCAAGACGGCCTCCACACCATAAACAGTCTTCAGCAGGCTGGCCATTTCAACAGCAGCCGCCAGGTTGACAAGACTTGCTTCAATCAGAGGAAGATCGGGCCGCACAACAACGGTAAAATAAAGCCCCCCGCGGCCGGATACCCATACCCTTTCCATTCGGCCCCGCCCTCCGGTCTGCCGTTCAGCAACAGCAACAGTGAAATCAGGGCAGCCCTGGCGTGCCAGGATTGTTGCTTCATCCATCGTTGAAGCCGTTTCCTGGAAGAGGTGCACACGGCCTGAGCGATGAGCGAATTCCAGCGGGTTGAGGCTGTCCGGGTCGGAGACCAGGCGGTACCCTCTTGATGACGAAGAGACAGGAATACCTGCGCTCACCATCCGCTTGACGTGCTTCCAGACGGAAACCCTGCTGATCCCGAGCTCGGCACTGATGCTTTCACCGGAGAGAACATCGCCGCTCGCTTTCAGCAAGGAGAAGATTTTCTCTTTCGTATTCGTTCCGTTACCCATAGTAGCGCCAGAGGTTAACGGCGCAACGCAGAAATGTCAAATAAAAAAAGAGGTTTTAAAAACCGCAGGAAGTGTCTGCATTCATTGAGCCGGCCGCATGTTCCATGGCCATTGCCGAGCGGCAGCTATATCTTGCCCTTTCTGGCCCTCAGTATATAACGGTACTGGTTGACATCGTCTTGTAATCCTCTCGTACGTTCTGAAGCACCATTGCCTGACGGCTTGTATTCTGTCCCTGACCACCGCTCAGGACATTATCCATAAGGACAAGGTCGATCCCGATTGGCACTCCGCTTTCCTGGTAATCACAGTATCTTGATTCCAGCTCTATCCGGCCCTCGTCACGGATACGACCTGGAGCAAATCTGATACATTTTTCTTCAGGCCGGGGTCGTACGCCCGCTTGTTTCAATACCGCCTTTATGGCTGAAGCGCCAGGTTCAGCTACGGGGTGTCCCTCAACGTGCCGTCATAGACGCCGATCACAGTTCTCTTTCCGCTTACAATCACAACATCTCTGATTTTATTTGCTCCCAGTGTTGATTTTGTTCCGCTGTCATCCTCTACAATCCTTGTAATACGGTATACATCAGGGTGCAATCCTCGCTCCAGCCTGTTCACTAACGCCTTCCGGAGTTTCACGACAACGTTTGTTTCACTGCCTCGATTCCAACAGGCATATTTTTTGCTCAACTGAATGAGAATACTTCTTTTTCCTGGTCGCTCAATGGCCCATACTCAATAAGGTAAATCGACTGATGAACAGTTCACCAATTTCACGGGATAACAGGACAAGACGAAACAAGGTCGTAAGCGCAGCAGAGGCTGTTTCGGTAGTAAAAAAAGGTGACATGATCGCCACCGGCGGTTTCGTCGGCAACGGCTTTGCCGAGCATCTGGCGATAGCGCTGGAGAAACGCTTTCTTGCCACCGGAGAACCCGCTGAGCTGGGGCTAATTTATGCGGCAGGCCAGGGAGACGGGAAAACAAGAGGGCTCAACCACTTTGGACATCCGGGCATGGTCGCCAAGGTAATCGGCGGTCACTGGGGCCTCGTACCGAACCTTCAGAAACAGGCAATTGAAAATAAAATCATCGCTTACAACCTGCCCCAGGGTATCATATCAACCATGTTCAGGGATACGGCTGCAAAAAAACCGCGGACCATCAGCAGAGTCGGCCTCGGCACCTATGTCGACCCACGCAACGGAGGCGGGAAGATTAATGCCATAACAACTGAGAATCTTGTTGAACTGATGATCATCGACGGTGAAGAGTACCTCGCCTTTAAGACGATCCCGGTGGATATTGCGCTTATTCGCGGTACCACTGCTGATCCTGCCGGAAATATAACCATGGAGAAGGAAGCGCTCACCCTCGAAGTCCTCGCAATCGCTATGGCTGCAAGAAATTCCGGCGGATCGGTGATCGTGCAGGTCGAACGGATCGCTGAATATGCCAGCCTGAATGCCCGTAATGTTAAAATTCCCGGTATTTTTGTTGATTACGTCGTGGTCTCGGAACCGGAGAATCACTGGCAGACCTTCGGGGAACGGTACAATCCTGCTTTCAGCAGTGAAATCAGGGTTCCGGTGGAATCTATACCGCCTATGGAAATGTCTCCCCGTAAAATTATAGCCCGGCGGGCTGCTTTTGAGCTTAAAACCGGTGATATAGTCAATCTTGGCATTGGTATGCCTGAGGGGGTGTCAAACGTTGTCAACGAAGAAGGTGTGCTTGACCGTATTGTATTAACGGCCGAACCCGGCGTCATCGGCGGAATACCGGTGGGAGGGTTGAGTTTTGGTGCTGCTATAAATACCGAGGCATTGATAGATCAGCCGTACCAGTTTGATTTTTACGACGGCGGGGGGCTCGATATCGCTTTTCTGGGAATGGCTGAGGTAGACGGAAAAGGCAACGTCAATGTCAGCAAGTTCGGCTCTAAACTCGCCGGTGCCGGCGGATTCATAAATATCAGTCAAAATGCAAAGACGGTCGTATTTGTTGGAACATTTACCGCCGGAGGGTTGGAGATCGCAGTAGAGGATGGAAAAATCAGAATCGCCACAGAGGGCAAAGCCAGAAAATTTGTCAAGGGTGAGGTTGAGCATGTGACCTTCAGTGGGGAGTATTCCGCAAAACGGCAGCAGAAAGCAGTGTATATTACAGAACGATGCGTTTTGACCCTGACCAGCGAAGGTATGGTTCTGGTGGAGATTGCGCCAGGAATAGATCTGCACAAAGATATTCTTGACCAGATGGATTTTAAGCCCATAATCCGGGAACCGCTTGGGATTATGGACAGCAGAATTTTTTGTTCCGGGAGAA
Source organism: uncultured delta proteobacterium (assembly GCA_963696725.1). Classification (GTDB taxonomy): domain Bacteria; phylum Desulfobacterota; class Desulfobulbia; order Desulfobulbales; family Desulfocapsaceae; genus MADRE3. The sequence continues at coordinate 455,996 of CAVOLI010000004.1, read as the reverse complement.
TGGGCCTGCGGTTAACGGGTTCCGCAGAGTAAGACACACGCAATCATTACGCTTGCAGCGTTGAGGAACTCAGGCAGGATCGAGGGTGATTCGATATTTCCTGATTTTTTTGTAGAGCAGTGTGCGGTGAATTCCGAGCAGGTCTGCGGCTCGCACCTTGCTGTAGTTAGTCAGGTTCAAAGCATCCTGGATCGCTGTTTTTTCAGCCTTGGCCACAACCTCTTTGAGCAGTGATTGCTGAATCACCCCGGAAGAGATTTTATCCTTGTGCAGATAGAATGGCAGATCAGCAGAGGAGATCCGCTGTCCCTCGCAGGTAGCTGCAGTTCGTTCAATAACATTATTCAGTTCCCTGACATTTCCGGGCCAGTTATGGTGCAGCAGCAGTGCTTCAGCGTCAGGTGTAAAGGTCAAATCCTCTTTGCTGGTATCCTCCACTATCTTTTCCAGAATGTGCCGCGCTATCAGCGTGATGTCATTTCCCCGTTCACGCAGTGGTGGGATATGGACCGGCATGACGTTGAGACGGTAAAACAGGTCGGCTCTGAAGGTTTTCTCCGTAACCTTTGTTTCAAGATCCTGGTTACTGGCGGCTATCAGCCTGAAATCGGACCGCAGTACGCGGTTGCCTCCCACTCGCTCGAATTCTTTTTCCTCGAGAGCGCGCAACAGCTTTGGCTGCATTTCAATAGGTAAATCCCCAATTTCATCGAGAAAAAGTGTCCCCTGGTGAGCGAGTTCAAACTTGCCTTTTTTCCCGCTCGTTTTAGCTCCGGTAAAAGCACCCTTTTCATAACCGAACAGTTCCGACTCCAGAAGCTCTCCTGGTATCGCTGCGCAGTTGAGCCTGATGATTGGCCTGTGCTTCCTCTTGCTGGCATTGTGAATGGATTGTGCAAAAAGCTCTTTCCCGGTACCGGATTCCCCTGATATCAGGACTGACAGATCCGTTGCGGCCGCTTTTAAAGCTTCCTTTCTTGCCTGCTTGATAAGTGAACTCTCGCCCACAATGCTGTCGATCGAATACTTGGCCACTCGCAGAGAGTCCAGCTCTTTTTGATAAAAACGGACCTTTGATTCAAGCTCATCAAGTTTTTTGGCAAGTTTGCCTACTTCTTTCACATCCTTGAAAATTACCTGGCCAAAAACCGCGATTGTTTCTCCATTTTTTTTTATTGGAATACGCTGGACGATCATATTCTGGCCGTTAATGGACTGGCGGTCGTTTATTTCTGCTTTACCTGTTTTGGCCACAATATGCATACGGGTATTTTCAACGACGTCAGTGATCTTTCTGCCGATCTGAGCAGCTGGATCAATGTTGAGGTATCGGCCGTAGGCCTCGTTAAAATGGGTAATAACACCATCAGTATTAACAACACAGGATCCTTCACCGATATGTTCGAAAATCAACGTTAATGCTTCAAGCTCCTCCTCGACAGACAGTTCTTTCCGGCGACTGAACAGATTGATGCCGGATGATGAACTGACTATTTTCTTAAGCTGTTTCATCGGCAGTACGTCCCTTTTCTGCTACATGTATACTTTTTGATACAAACAATGACACGTTCTGCTCAGTGATGCAAGATTATTTTGCCCAGACAGTTTGTCAGCCGGTATGACCTGCTGGCGGGTCAAAAATAACCAGAGGATGCGTGGTCGTGAACGGCGAAGCCCACTATTACCTCGCCAATATGACGGGTTGTATCAACTGCGGATATGGAAGCTTCTGCTCATTTGTTGAACTCCTGCAGGAGTTCGGTTCCCCGGTCACACCCCTGACAAACCCAGTTTTCTCATTTTCCGGTAGAGAAGAGTTCGATGTATCCCAAGGATACCTGCAGCCCTCGATTTATTTTCCCCGGCCTCTGCCAGGGCTTCCAGAATTGCATGTTTTTCAGCTGCCATCAGATAATCACGAAGTGATGTCCCCGCATATGGCCGGGAACGGCCGGAAACCGTCTTGATATGATTCGGCAGATCATCAAACTGCAACCAGAGGGTAACTCGATCTCAACAGCCGGCTCTCAGAGAAATAACGCAACTCCCGGCCGTTGCCTGGCCAATCATAGGATTCCAGAGCGCGTTTGACTCGGGAGCAAAAACGAACGCCTTTGCCTGCCGGGCCTTTTTCCGCATGCTGCAGGAAATGATAGGCCAGCGGAACAATGTCTTCTTTTCTTTTTCTCAGCGGTGCTATGTTAATCTCCATACCATGAAGCCGATAGTACAGATCGGCTCTGAACATGCCGCTTTTAACCAATTTTTCGATGTTCTGATTTGTCGCAGCGATCACCCTGAAATCAGACGTTATCGTTTTGTTGCCTCCAAGCCGCTCAACTTCTTTCATCTCCAGTACCCTGAGAAGTTTAGGCTGCATCTCAAGCGGCATGTCACCAATTTCATCAAGAAATATAGTGCCCATATGGGCGAGTTCGAATTTTCCTATTTTACCTTTCGGATCAGCTCCGGTGAAAGCACCCCTGTCATATCCGAAAAGTTCTGCCTCAAGCAGGTCTTTAGGTATCGCAGCACAGTTTACCTTTACAAAGGGAAAATCACTCCGGGAACTGGCCTGGTGAATGGCATGGGCAAATAATTCCTTGCCGGTCCCCGATTCACCTTTAATCAAAACTGGCAGGCTGGTGGCGGCAGCTTTAACGGCCTCCTTTTTTGTGTTCTGAAGAGAAGCGCCGTCACCAATGATATGTTCGAATGAATAGGTTGCCCGGTGAATCAGAGATAATTTTTTCTGGTAGAGCTTTAACTTCTCCTCGAGCTGGGAAAGCTTCACGGCAAGCTGGACTGCAGTTGCCGCATTCTCGAACAGCACCAGGCCGAGAACGGCGACAACGGCTCCGTTCTCCCTGATCGGCAGCCTGTGTACAAGATAGCCGGTGCCTTCATGCTTGTGCGGGCGATTGATCTCGGCCTGCCCGGTCTCTGCGACGAAGTGAAGCCGTGTGTTCGAAACCAGGTTCTTGGCATGTTGACCGATGGCTTTTTCCCCATCGATACTGAGAAAACGGCAATACGTTTTATTGATATAGGTAACAATACCTTGACGGTCGGTGACGATAACGCCAATCTGCATATTGTCGAGCAGCGTTTTGTAAAAATTGCCCGGATAGCAGGTGTTTTTGGTCTCTGTCATCATCACGGACCCCGTTCCTGAAAAAATGCGGCCTCAATCAGGTTGATTCCGCAGCTAAGGTATCCTTCTTAACGTGGTAACACAATTTGTCGCAGCTGAACCACCGACATTGAACACCACGCCTGTTTCCGGTGATTTCCGGCTTGGCGATACCCCGATCGGTTCCCCGACCAGCTGCTTATATGCCAGGGCGTGCATCGAAACCCCGGTGGCACCGACAGGATGGCCTTTGGCCTTAAGGCCGCCTGAAAGGTTCACCGGGCAGTCATCATCGGGCTGGAATCGACCTTCACTATAATCCCGCCCGGCCCGGCCGTCCTTTGAAAGCCCCAGGGCTTCGGTGCAGAGCAGCTGGTTTATGGTAAAACAGTCGTGCACCTCGGCAAAATCGACATCATCGATAGTGATGCCCGCTTCCTCAAACGAACGGCTCACCGCTATCTTGCCGGCTATCAATTCATGCATGTTGGGCCGGACGGACTCCTGGAGCCGCTCTGTAGCCATGCCCAAACCTGCAATTTCAACAACCCGGGAGCTCACCGACCTTGCCTCGCCGGTCTCCGACAATACTACTGCTGCTGCTCCATCAGAAATCAGGGAGCAATCATGCAGCCTCAGTGGATCAGCGATTACCGGATTAGATCCCTTACCGGTTTCAGGCAGAGCCAGGATCGCTTCTGCAGTGAACAGCTTGAGTCGGTCTGGAGGGCTGTTTTTGCCGAAATGGGCCAGAGGATTTTCAACACCGTTTCTGTACGCAAGTGCCGAAACGGCAGCCAGCATCTCTTGCAGATTCTCCAGAGAATAGCCGTAATGAGCCATGTAGCCTTTGGCATACTCGGCAAACAGCCCGGGAAAGGTCATGCCCCGTGATCCTTCCTCGGGCCAATAAGACGAGCAGGCCAGCGTATGGGTCGTATCCCTGGTGGTCAACAGGGTCATTTTCTCAACCCCGATTACCAGAACTTTTTTAAACCGCCCGGACTCGATAGCCCAGGCAGCGTTATACAGGGCGACTGAAGAAGATGCACAAGCTCCTTCGGTCCTTGTTGTCGGCAGAAAACGGAATGCATCGGGAGCCACTTCCAGTCCGAGCGGAGCGACGTGCTCCTGGTTGACAAAGAGAGAGGGTGAACAGGAACCCAACCATATGCCATCAATATCACCGGGCTCAACGCCCGCATCCTCAAGAGCACCACGCCCGGCTTCGACCAGAAATTCGTAATAAGATTTTGTATCGGTTATCTCGCCGGTATCCCTGTTCTTTTCTACAAAGGCACCGAACTTGGTATTGTAGGCACCGATTATGCTGACACGGCTCATGTTTGATTTCCTCCCATTGTATTGTAAAAATCTCTGAAAAAACGGAACTGTTAGAGTACCTGCACCATCATCCCCTGGAGCCCATTCGCAACCCGCCATGTATATAGAAAACCTCGCCGGCAAGCGACTCGTTTCTATAGAGTTCCCCTATCAGGGAGGCAACCTCTCCAGAATCGATGAGGCGTCCGATCGGCACATTAGCTAGAATTTTGGCCAGTGCCTGCTGGTTCATACCCTCCAGTATCGGGGTGGCCACATACCCTGGAGCGATCGCCACACATCGAATACGGTCGGCAACACCCCGTCTGAAAAATTCAGCGGTTATAACCTTTGGCATTACTGAAATTGCCGCTTTTGATGATGAATAGTTTATCTGTCCGGCCGTTCCCAGCGAGCCGGTAGATGAAACTAGACAGATCAAGCCATGATCTCCGCTGTTAATCATTTTTTCAGCACAATCGCGAACGGTGAGAAAGACACCCGTCAGGTTGACATCAATAACTGAACGAAACTGCTCAAGAGACATTTTGGAACTGACCTGACCTGTCTCCCGATCAGGAGAGAGCATTAACCCATCTTTTATAATTCCGGCAAACGGTGCTATCAGGTTGATCCTGCCGAAGGCGCCCATCGCGGTTTCGGCAAGTTTCTGACTGTCAGCTTCACTGGTTACATCGCATTTCAAGGTGACCGCATTTTTATCAAACTCTTTTTGCGCATCAGCAAGTGCCGAATCGGAAATATCCGCCAGCACGACCCTGCCTTCATTCTTAATCCAGTATCGGGCAAATGCCAGCCCAATCCCGCTGGCTCCGCCGGTGATCACTGCAACCGAATCCTTGATTTTCAGCATTTTTCCCTCCGTCAGCATAACCTGATAGGCCCTTCATTCCATGAATTCGGGGATTATTATGGAACGGCAACATCCAGTAAAACGATTCTTATCGGTGAGATTAGCAATATCGATGCCAGCCCATCTGCTTTTATAAGTATTCTATATTACAAACTATAATTTCACATCGCTGTGTTCGTGCAGAAGAGTTACTCCAGATGATGTTATTGCCTCAGCATGATAAAAATGACCTGGGCAGAGTCCCTGGTTAAGACCGAGGCAGCAAAGGAGAAAATACTGAAACAAAAGACCCGGATCGTCCTGTTGCCCAGTGCACGAATGATTTTGCCAAACAGAGAAACTGGACATCCGGAAGGGAAACTATTTGTGCAAAAGACAGCAAAAGTCCTGGTGCCATGTGAGAAGGGACATCAGGGTCTTTTCTAAAAAAATGTAGTAAAAATGCAACAAGTATCAATCTTGATACACAAGATTTAACCTCAGCCTCACTGTTCTGCCCTTAGAAACCACTCCGAAGCTCCTGTAAACGGGCAAAATGGAAGATGGTGCAAGCTCATCACGTATGGCATGACATTTGCTTATTAATGTTGACTTGAGCGCTGTGGTGCGGATTTGTCCACACCAGGTATCCAGACGATCAATCTAGTTTGAACCACGTGCTCGTCATAAAGCAGATGGTTTTATAGTCGGCATCGCTGGTGCTGAATCTGAAGATCGTTTCTCTCTTCAGGCCTGCCAAAATTTAATGAGGAGGTAAATGTAATGAAAAGGTGTATCACGATTGCAGCGTTTTTCTTCTTTCTGTTTTCCTGTGCGCATTTGAGTCTGGCGCAAGACAAAAGTACGAAATCCAGCCGGACGAAATTCGGGGCAGATGACAGAATCGAAAAGGTTAAAGATCTCAAAGTTGAAACAAGCGATGCTAAACATCGATGGAAAATGGTTTTGCCATGGTCAAAGGGTCTGCTCTTCTATGATATGGCGGTCCATTTCACCGACACGGTTCGCCTGGCTTCCGGTGGACGCCTCGATATCAAGGTCTTTTCAGCAGGGGAGCTGGTACCTGCCATGGAGGTTTTCGATGCAGTCAGCAAAGGTTCTTTCGATGCAGGACATGACTGGCCCGGTTACTGGAAAGGCAAGAATGAGGCCTTCATCGCCTTTGGCTCGGTCCCGTATGGACTGGACGCGGAACTTTACAATATCTGGCTCTACGAGAGAGGTGGTGTTGCAGAACTGCAGGCCCTTTATGGACAGTACAACCTGTTTGCCCTGCCCGGCGGCCAGGCAGGACAGGAAATGGGCCTGAATTCCAACAAGAGAGCTGCCAAGATGGAAGACTTCAAAGGCATGAAGGTCAGAACCTGGGGCTGGTATCTTGACATTCTCAACGAGTTGGGTGCCGCCGGGGTTGCCACACCGGGCGGAGAGGTCTACCTGTCCCTGCAGACCGGTGTCCTGGATGCTGCTGAATTCTCTTCACCGGCAGTCAACTATCCAATGGGTTTTGATGAAGTAACCAAATACATTATTCAACCGGGCGTTCATCAGCCTGCCTGCCAGTTCATCTTCTTTTTCAACAAGGATTCCTATGACAAACTGGGAGACGACCTGAAATGGATAGTTGACACTGCAGCCAAGGAAACCCAACTCTGGAGTTACAGCTGGCTCAACAACCTGAATGCTGAAGCGGTTCGCAAATTCAAGGAAACCTCTGAAATCGTCCAGATGGACGAAGCAGCCGTTGTCGACTTCGCCAAGACGACCCAGGCTTATCTGGAAAAAGTAAAAGAGAGATGTCCGGACTGCAAGAGACTGCTCGACTCCCAGGAAGAGCTTAAAAAGGACTTCGCTGACTGGCGGTCAGCTCGAGCCGGCGTCACTCCGTGGCCGATGGAAGACGTTGTCCAAGGAAAACTCCACGAATAGATACAGGTGTTACACACTCGTGAGAACCTTCCCGGCGGGCTCTGGATTCAACCTCAGAGCCCGCCGGGGCTGACGGCACAGTACATAACGTGGTAACTGGAGGGTGATCGATGAGGTCGCTAATTAAACTATTTGACTGGATTGTTGAGAAACATTCAGAGGTATCATCGCTGCTTATGGTGGCTCTCGTTCTTTTCATGTGCCACGAGGTCGGCCGCCGCTACTTCTTCAACGCACCGACGATCTGGGGTCTTGAGTTAACAACGTTCATATACGGTGTTCATTTTGTGATGGGGTTTGGCTATACAGAAAAGTACGACGGCCATGTCAGAGTTGATATCTTAAGCTCCAGGTTTCCACAGAAAGTGCAGGACATATTATATATTGTCCTGACTATCTGTGTCACACTTCCGCTGGTTGCCCTGATGGGTATCTGGGCATGGGACAATGCAATAATTTCTACCAAGATCGCCGAGAAATTATCTTCGGCATGGGCACCGCCGATATGGCCGGTAAAACTGCTGATGGCTCTGGGCTTTACACTTCTGTTTCTCCAGGTTCTCTCTAATCTGTTCAAACGAATCCTGATTGTCCGCGGGAAAGGAGCGGCCTTCTAAGGTATATCATGAGTCCTGAAATACTAACCATAGGAATGTTCAGCACCCTTATCGCGCTGATTGTACTTGGGCTTCCATTGGCCTATTCACTTGCTGGAACAGCGGTGATTTTTGGCTTGATAGAAAACGGATTCAACCTCGACGGTCTTTTCGGGTTCTACATAAATAACGCCTGGGGAACCATGAACAACTTTGTTCTCGTGGCAATCCCCCTGTTCATTCTGATGGCTCAATTGCTCGATCGAGCAAAAATATCGGATGCGCTTTTTGAAGCGCTGTATGTCATCATGGGCGGGATCCGCGGCGGGCTCGGGTTAGCGGTCATATTTGTCTGCGTGATCCTCGCGGCTACCACAGGGATCGTCGGTGCTTCCGTCGTCGGAATGGCCCTGCTTGCCGGCCCGAAGCTGATCGAGAAAGGATATAACAAGCAGCTGTCCGCAGGACTCATCTGTTCCGGAGGCACGCTCGGCATCCTCATTCCGCCAAGTATCATGCTTGTTGTCTATGGCGGACTCACCGGCCTCAAAGAAACATCGGTCGGCGCACTTTTCGCAGCCGCTATTTTTCCGGGATTGCTGCTGGCGCTTTTATACGTGGCTTATGTTTTTGCTCTCTGTCAGTTTAAACCAAACTATGGCCCTCCTATCAGCAAGGAAGAGGCATCAGGATATTCCGGGAAGCAGAAGGCCTGGATGGTTCTGAAATCAATGGTTCCGCCCCTGGTATTGATATTTGCCGTTCTGGGTACAATTCTGGGCGGAGTCGCGACGCCGTCCGAGGCTGCTGGTGTCGGTGTACTTGGTGCGGCAATTCTGGCGGTTGCTTCGGGAAATTTCAACTGGACGGTTGTCTTTGAGGCCTGCAAGTCAACCCTCAAGACCACCTCCATGGTCATGATTCTTGTTCTGTTCGGCAACCTGTTCAGCGCCTCTTTTCTCTTTATTGGCGGCGGCGATGTCATTACAGATTTGCTGATCGGCGGAGAGCTTCCCCCGTCGGTTGTCATGTTCATCATGCTTTTTGCAATTTTTCTGCTTGGCATGTTTATTGACTGGGTTGCGATCCTGCTCGTCTGTCTGCCTGTCTATATACCGATCTGCCTGGAGCTTGGGTTTGACCCCCTGTGGTTTTCAATGCTGATCTGTATCGTGCTGCAAACGTCCTTCTTGACGCCTCCATTCGGTTATGCTCTTTTCTATTTTGCCGGAGCAGCGCCGGAGGGTGAGTATAAGATGTTAGATATCTATAAGGGTGTGTTGCCGTTTATCATCCTGCAGGCAATAGGCGTTCTGATCTGTGTGGTTTTTCCGCCAATCATCACCTACCTGCCCAAGGTGATCTACCAATAATGCGCGCTGAAAACGATTCCCCGGCAGCCCCGTCGATCCATTTTTCCGCTGGCAGTGGCAGGAGTTTTTGCCCCTGGTTGGAGAAAACCCAATGAATCGCAACAAAATAATTTCAGTTGAAGAGGCGATAAACCAGATCAAGGACGGCTGGACCATCGGGGTTGAAGGGTTCGTAGGAGCGGGAACACCCGATGACCTGTGCGCGGCACTGGGGGAAAGGTATGTCAGCAATGGAAATCCGAAGGACATCACGCTTATCCATTCTTCAGGTCCGGGGGATGCTGCGAAGCGGGGCGCCAACCGAATAGCCCATAAAGGGATGTACAAGCGGGTGATCTCAGGCCACTACGGGCTCGTTCCGGAAATTGGCAAGCTGGCACTCGCAAATGACTTTGAAGCCTACAACCTGCCGCAGGGTATCCTGACTAATTTCTACCGCGCCGTTGCCGGCAATCGGCCCGGCGTGTTCACAAAAGTAGGTCTGGGGACGTTTGCCGACCCTCGGCTATTCGGCGGTAAAATCAACTCAAAGGCAGTCGAGGAGATTGTCGAGATCGTCGAACTTGGGGGAGAAGAGTGGCTCTTCATGAAGTCATTTCCCCTTGATTGCGTACTGATACGCGGAACCACAGCCGACAGGCGCGGCAATATCACCATGGAACGGGAAATCCTCACCGTTGACGCCCTGGCAATGGCCATGGCTACCAGAAACTCTGGGGGAATCGTGATCGTCCAGGTGGAACGTATCGCAAAAGCTGATTCCATCAACTCCCGGGAGGTGATTATTCCGGGAATCATGGTGGACAATGTCGTGGTTGCCAGACCTGAGCACCACATGCAGACGTTTGCGACACAATATCGCCCCGATTTGTCCGGGGAACTGAGGGTACCGCTTGTTCACAGTCAACCGCTTGCCCTGGACGAGGGCAAAATTCTTGCCAGGCGGGCTAATTTTGAATTGAAACCCTATGATATCATCAACCTTGGAATTGGCTATCCCGAGGCGGTATCAACGGTTGCGCACGAAGAAAATATTCTCGAATTTCTGACCATGACAGTGGAACCGGGTATCATAGGAGGCATGCCTCTTGGCGGTCTGGACTTCGGCGCAGCAGTAAACGGCGAGGCGGTAATCAGTATGCCCGATCAATTCGACTTCTACGATGGCGGAGGGCTGGACCTGACCTGCCTGGGGTTCGCCCAATGTGATGGCAACGGCAATGTCAACGCCAGCAAGTTCGGACCACGACTTGCCGGCTGCGGCGGGTTTATCGATATCAGCCAGAATACCAAACGGGTGCTCTTTCTTGGCACCTTCACCACTGGTGGTCTGAAGGTAGCGGTAAAAGACGGACAGATGCACATTCTCCAGGAGGGCAAGATTCGAAAATTTGTCGAGGTCAGCGATCAGGTGACATTCTGTGCCGGGTTATCCGATTCCCAGACCCAGGAAGTTCTCTACATAACCGAACGGGCTGTTTTCAAACTGGCTGAAGGGCAGCTGGAACTCATTGAAGTGGCACCGGGCATCGATATCGAGAAGGATATCCTGTCCCAGATGGGTTTCAAACCGGTGATTAAAGATGTCGTCAGAATGGATTCACGTATTTTCCGTGATCCGCCGATGAACATTCGGGAGCTGTTCATCCTGAAGGAACTGCGCACCAGAGTGCATTACCATGAGCAGAGCAACACGCTGCACCTGGATTTTAACGGGTTGGAGCTGGAAAACAAGGAAGACGTTGACAATATTGAAAAAGTTGTCGAAGAAATGTGCCGGAACATTGGCCGGAAAGTAAACGCGATCGTCAATTACAACGGTTTTCGCCTGAACGACAACATTTTTGACGCCTACATGGAAATGGGCCGCTCCATCATTAATAAATATTATCAGCGCGTTGCCCGCCATAACATCCATGACACTACCCGGGAAAAATTCGACAGTGAATATCGCCGCCGCAACCTGGAAGCCAATATCTTCGTCTCAAGAGAAGATGCATTACGATTTTTAACGCACAAATAAGCTGTCGATAAAAAAAAAAGCATATCTGTCAGGATCCCCAGGCGAGCGCTTTCTCAGGAATATCAGCTCACTGAAGATAGAGGGGAGAACCTCTGACTAGCGAAAAAGACGCACCAGATATTTGCCGCTCTCTGCCGCGAAGATCCTCTCACACCGGAGACCGTTAAAGCCTGCCAGGTTCTGCAGTGTCTTTAAATCTATATAGAGCCAGCCGAAGGGATTCGAGCAGATGTTCCGATACTTCATGACGAATTCTGTCTCGCCATAATAGCTGTCTGCAGCGAACTCAGCAACACCTGCCACACCAAAGAGGGCAACCAGATCGGTAGAATCAGCGATAACCTGCCCATCTTCATCAAGTACTGTTTGAATAAACTGCAGCAAGAGGTTACAGCCATCAAGCGTGCCGCATATTCCCAAACCGTTCATGAGCATCAGGATAGTCTTGTATTTTCTGTCGGTCAGCGAAAAGAGATTCCCGTGGATGACATTCCTGACCTTTCGCTTCGCCATTACCTCAACAGAGCCTGGCGAGATATCCAGCGCATCGACATCCTTCCCTTCTTCCTGCAGGTAGAGCGAATGACCGCCGGCTCCTGCTCCAACATCAAGTATTGTTCCCTCACAGAGCTGCAGGGCCAGCCGCTCCATTCCATCCATCTCAGCATAGCTCCTGAACATGGTCGCACCCGTCATGGTCCACATATCGAGTGTCGTGGATTCCACTTCTACAAAGACATCCTGCCTGCCATTTAAGTAGTCCAGCATCATGGCGCCAAGTGGATCTCTGCTGCGGTCTTCTATGATGTCGCGCATGTCTTTTCCTTTGACGGATAGTTTGAGGCACCTGCAGGAGAAATTCGTATTCCCCCACAGTCAAAGAATTGAAGGTAACCCAAATAATGTATGTTCACAAATCGTAACTCAAGATTACGTTTGCCAGGAGCAGCAAATGACTTTGCGGAACAGCTCATTTCGGATAGCCCCGGCGTGCAGGTATCCCTGGGGAATTTTTGCAGAGAAATCTTCCGGAAGTACCCGACACCATGAACAAATGAGGGAGAGGACACGGAGGTTTATCGGTCTCCAAGGGATGTGAAGTATCCGGTCTCGGACTCAACAACGAGAAGATGGAGAAAAATATACAGTTGTTGAACTACTGCGTCAGTGATTTGAACAGGCGGCCGTTTCTTCCCTAGAAGGGCCACTATTATTATTATTATGATGATGCCGTCTGCACGGTATCAATAGAATATCTCACCCGACCCCGAGAACTGTTCTCTAGAGTTGCACGGGTTCTGCGCCCGGAAGGGGTTTTTATTGTCGCCCTTTCAGACAGGTGGTTTCCGGGTAAGGGAATCATGCGATAGTCAGAACTTCATCCGTTTGAGAGACAGACTTTAGTTGTGACTTCTTTTTCTAACAAAAGGTGCTTTGGGGATCTGGAGACAGAGTCCCTGCGTGGCTATCCCAGACCCAGAGATGATAAATACAGCGAGACAATGAGTCATTCAGCCCCGCTCTATAGCGTTTCGGCTCGGAAGTGTCTTTGCTACTACTCGGGCCGTTTCTCTTTTCACCTGCAGTCACCACGCCGCCGCAAATGACTCAGGCAGCAATGACAGACCCTCCTCGCTGAAACCAGTTCATCAGGAGGGCTGCCTTTACCGCGTCCTGTCTTGCCGGCTCTTACCAGCTGTCGCCCAGTACTTCACTGAGATCCATGCAGCTGTTCTGCTCGTCTTCGGAGAGATCTTCCTTTCTCTTTATATTTTTCAGTTCACCGATACTGCAGGCGTACTCTTTTCCGTTCTTGTCGCTTACCCATACCATCTTATTGAACTCCCCAGCAATTATTTCACCTTTCATGACAGTCTCCTGTAGTTGTTTTTAAATATGCTGTGTTACAAACTTCCTCTTCTATACGTCCTGCCCGCCCAGTCAGCGATATGTCATGCTGCACAATACCGGTGATAAATGACCGCAGTGCCTGTATGCGCTATACATTAATACCTTGAGGCATCTTTGCAATAAACATAAAACAGTAGAACAATGATAGTAATTACTATCATCTCTCCGCCGTGCAATCCTCCCAAATTCGGCACACCGGCGGGATGACCTCCCTGGGAAGAGGCGATCAGGACGATTAAGCTTGACCATCTGGGAGGAGTGTGTGAAACAACGATCATCCCCTGCACAGCACCAGAACCTTTGACGGGGCATAAGCCCGTCATATCACAATAGAGATGATACAGACATGATACGATTTGGGCTCTGCTGCATATTCAGAGAGGAACCGATCAGGTTTCGCCAGACAACGGCGGCAGCATTGCAAAAATACTCACGCCGGGAGCAGCTCGGAAAACTCTCCTCGCTTTGCCTGCAGAACCTGAACAGCCTGGACGAGGCCCTTGGATGGGTAATAGCCAATGGCATCGGTGCATTCCGGGTACTTTCGCCGCTTTTTCCCAGAATGACGCACCCCGATGTCGCCTACGGGATGGAAGAGCTGCCTGATTTTAAAGAAATTGAACTTCTCTGTAAAAAAATCCGGGCTCGAAGGCATGAACGTGATATCCGTCTGAGCCTTCATCCCGACCAGTTCAATGTGCTGTCCTCCCCACATCCGGACGTAATTGAAAATACAATCGCTGAGCTTGAATACCAGGGCATGCTGGCGGAAAGAATTGGGGCGGATGTTATTAATCTCCATGCCGGCGGCGTTTATGGCGATAAACCCCGGGCACTGATGCGTCTCAAAGATCATTTCACCCTGCTCTCGGAGCGGGTGAGGTCTCGACTCACCCTGGAAAATGATGACCGCAGCTACACTCCTGCTGACCTGTTGCCGGTCTGCGCCGGTCTTGGCATTCCAATGGTTTATGATGTTCACCATCACCGCTGTCTCGCCGACGGCCTGTCTCTGACAGAAGCAACCATGCGCTGTATTGAGAGCTGGGAGGCAGTCGGCCGCGAGCCGTATTTCCACATCTCCTCATCACGTGATGGCTACGAATCAAAGAACCCACGTCCTCATGCCGATTACATATCGATTGCCGATTTTCCAACTGAATGGCTTGGCCTTGCTATAACAGTGGATATTGAAGCAAAAGCAAAAGAGCTGGCGGTACTGAAAATCAAAGAAGACCTAAAGATCGCTCCTCCAGGATGAACCGAAGATTAGCCCCCGCACTGGTTTGAGTTTTACCTGCATCTCTGCACGGTGCAGATACCAAGATAGGCATCTACAGTCACCAAATCCCCGGAATTGATGTATACGGTAGCATCAACGACACCGGTTATACACGGTATGCCATATTCCCTGGCGATAATCGCGCCATGTATCAGCATGCCACCCCGCCTCTCAATGATGCCTGCAGCAAGCGGAGCAAAAAAGGTCATCGTCGGATCTATCGAGTCAACAACAAGAATTTCACCTTTTTTAAAATCTTTCAACCCATCCGCTGTATTAATCACCCTGGCAAGACCCCTGGCCAGCCCCCTGCTGGCTGGCTGACCAAGCAGCTGTCTCGCTCTGAGATTGCTCTCAGCATGGATCTCGGCTGATCTGACAGCTTCCTGCACGCCTCCCGTGACGGATTTGCCATCTTCGAGCATGAGACAGAGCTCCTCGGCACTTGCAGTGTTGCTCATTGAGAGGGATTTTCTGCGGAGCCGGACCCGTGCGTGAGCCAGTGCACGTTCACGTTCCCGGGCTATCCTGCCAATATGAATGTTATCATCGTCACGCAGCCGATAGCTGGCCCGTGCCAGTTCAAGCAGTTTTTCCGGGTCGATCGGCAGCTGTTCTCGACCCTTTTCTAAAAAAACTGCTTCCAGTTCTACACGATCACTGTCATGCGGCCGAAGATCTCCGGGAAAGGTTTCTAGAGCGGCATACTGCAGGATGATGTTCACCAGGACGCCATCACCCGCAGTTTCTTTGCCGCCTGTCGCTCCCGGCATGGAAAAACTGTTTTTCAGCTGCAGGAGACGGTGCTGAAACAGTTCATTTTTTATGTTCTCAACCTTTTTATCCAGAAGAAGCCGACGAATTGATTCATCATGGCGAACCATACCGGCACACTCGTACAACATTTTATTACGATCGGTGCTGAGCATGTTCTGACCGGTCAGCAGAGAAACAAACTGGAAAGGATCCTCTGGTTCCATAACGTCGTTGTATAATTCACCAAACAGGCGCACCCCGTGGGCAAATGGAATAAAATCCCGCCAGTAAACGGATACCCATCTGTCATTGGTGGCAGATCTCCGCCTGATTTCTTCAGCGAGTTCGCCCTCCGACAATCGTTCCAGATCGGTCTCAGCCATTTCAGCGGACTCCCTGTCCATCTCCGGAAGCAATTTATTTTCAATGCTTTCCCAGAGCTGCAGGAGATTGTCATAGCTGCGGTTAAGGCTCAGATACCAGGATCGTTTATCGGTCGAACCCTGGCCAGCCTCGGCAGTGATCGGACGGGACTGGAGTATGTAAACCGTGCCTCCGGCAAGCGTCCATTCGACATCCTGACCGGCTCCAAAAAAATTTTCGAGCCTGATGCCCAAGGCGGCAAACTCCAGCACCTGCTCCCTGCTCAGCGGCTCAGCCAACTGCAGTCCACGGGGAATTTTTTGCCGCTGAACACCCCCCACTGAGCGGATAAATCGAACGTCCCTGAGTGCAGGTGCATCGTGTTTCACGATGCACCTGCACTCACGATCAAGAACCCAGCGATCGGGCTCGACGAGGCCATCCACCAGGCCCTGGTTCAATCCATGGACAGCTTCTAGGATCAGCTGGGAGGGATCCATCGGGTTTCTGCTGAACAGAACGCCGGATACATCGCCTTCGACAAACGGCTGGATAACAACCGCCATTGCGCTGCTTCCAACCTCGAGGCCCAGTTCCTGCCTATAGAGCAGCGCCCTGTCAGACCAGAGAGACGCCCACACTTTTTTGATTTTTTTAACCAGTTCATTGATGCCGACTATGTTCAGATAGGATTCGTGCAGCCCCGCAAAAGAGCAGGAAATCCCGTCTTCACCCGGAGCAGAAGAGCGAACGACAAGAGATTGACGGCCAAAATACTCCTTGATCAGGTATTCCAGCTCATTTCGAAGCCCTTCAGGAAAGCTTCCTGCCAAAAAAAGATTCTGGATCTGCAGGGATACATCCCACATTTCCTCCCATCGCATATCCTTGATGTCCTTGCGGTGGAGCTGCAGGTTTATTTTCTCCCGCAAATGATTCTGGTCAACAAAGTGCTGGTAGGCGCAGGTGCCGATACAGGCCGGTTTTGCAACGGGAATACCCCCATTATAGAGCCTGAAAAGCGCCATGGCCTTTCCACCGACGAGCGCTCCAGGATCACCGCTGGTTTTATCCAGGGTATCAGGAAAATAGATCATACCCATCCCGAACGGTATATTCCATAACCTTCTGGAAACGAGAAACCAGCAGATAGTGGTTCACCATGATTTTAATCAGAGCGGTGGAGGGCGCGGCCAGAAACTGCTCAAGGTAGGGATGTCGTTCCAGGTAGAGCATCTGATAGGCGGTTCGTTCACTGGCATGAACAGGACCGGCTGTTCCGAGTATCGTAAGGGCCATGGCAGCGTGAAAGTCATCTTCTCTATTCGAGCGATTGTCGACAAGCAGAGAGACCCTGTTTTCCTGAAGAAGATTCTGGTGCTTGCGGGTCGCCTTGCCGGTAGCAACCACAAGCTCTTTTAGATCCGGCGTATAGGCGAAGGCCATCAGGCTTGTATAGGGGTGTCCGTCTCTCTGGGTTGACAATGCGGCTAACTTCTGGTTTTCAAGCAGATCAGCTATTGCTGTAGAAATCTCGTTTTCCGGTCTGTTCATATGCCATCTTTCCTGTTATACAGATGAGTTGAATGTGTCCTTGCCAAGAGCATCTTTAACGCTGTTCCTGCTATTGCCGGCGGAATCAGGCAGCAAATCGGACAGTAATCACAAACTGTTTATCTGCAAATCATAAACAGACCATTCCTGACACTGCATGGGAGAAACAGGGAGATTTGCTTCAGGGGCCGGCATGCTTACCTTAATCGAAGAAACGTGAGACGGATCTGCAGGTCAAACAGACTCAGCGGAGTCGACAAAATCTATCAAATGGGCGAATTGAGAGCTATCTTTATTGAGAAAAACAACTCGAAACGCGGCTAAGAGTGCTCTTCGTCTTTCTTCTGGCCAATATGTCTTCAGACCTGGTAAGATTTCATATTGGCAGTAGGGTGATGGCATTAGCCCACAGGGATTTTCAACTCAGAACAGGAGGATAGAATGGCAGTCTACGTGATTATAAGAAGAAAATTCAAAGTGAACCAGCCGGAGAAGCTGATACCGTTGTTAAAAGAGTTGAACCTGAAAGCCCAGATACAGCCGGGTTACGTATCAACGAGCATACTGCAGAGTGAAGAGAACCCGCAAGACTACACGGTAGTGAGCGTCTGGGAGAATGACGAAGCCTGGAATGGCTGGTTCCTCAATCAGGAAAGAAAAGAAATTCAATATAGAATAGACAGCATGATTGGAGAACGGACCGTTTACGAATTATTCCGACCTCTACTCTAGAAATTTTTCTTCCTGTGCACTCATGGTCCGGGGACTGAGGGACCCAGCCGATTTCTCTGGCGGATATTCAACACGGATATGTCGCTGTACGGGTCTGAAACTCTTGGCTGAAATGATTCTGGAGCAGAAAGGAATGGTTACTCGCATTCATTGGCAGCCGCAAACCGGCATAGTTACATTACGCGTGCTGCTTTCATGACATGCATAAGGGGCATACAATGAAAAAATTGTTACTGTTTTTTGCAGCAGGTTGCCTGGGGGCGCTGGCAAACAGTCTCACAGTCTGGTTTTTCGGAAGTACCGGTATAACTTCATCACTGGGCGTTTCAATAGCGCCAGCATTGAGTCCAGGGTGGCTCTATCCCCGAATCGTGTGGGGTGGTATTTGGGGGTTTCTGTTTATTCTGCCAATGATGCAGTCAAAATTACTCCTGAAAGGTTCTCTTTTGAGCCTGTTTCCAACAGCGGTTCAATTATTTATTGTCTTTCCGTTTCAAGCCAACAAGGGCATGGCCGGACTCGATCTGGGTCTCTATACCCCTCTATTGGTGCTGTTTTTCAACTGGGTGTGGGGCGTTGTGGCGGCGCTGGCGATAAAGCTTTCAAAGTAGCAAACAATCCTCTGGATCTACCGCACTCTCAGATGACTTTTTTGACCCAATGGAAAACAGGCTGAATCAACAGATAGAGTGGTCAGGCAAATTATTCCCGGTTTTTTCCTGCAGCAATGCTGAACAATCACCCATAAGGCACGTGGCTGCTCCAGTCCTTTTAGGGAGCTCGAGGGCTTGTCTTTCTGGAAAGAACTTTTATACTTTCTCGAGAAAACCGATGTCAGACACAGATGAAAATAGAACGTGAAAATGTCCAGGTGAACTCGCTGATCTTCCAGTCGGAGGTGCATATGAATAAAAAAATGCTGTTTACCGTAATCGTCGTTTTGCTCTTCGGATTGGGTGTGCCAGTGCACGCTGAACTCCGTCCCTGGAGGATTGACAAAGATCATACAAACTTTTATTTCAGCGTCGATCACATCTATGCCAAAGTTCAGGGGCGGTTCACCGATTATCAGGGTACCATCACCTTTGACCCCGAAAATCTCAACGACAGTCAAATCTCTTTTGAGATCAAGGTGAAAAGTGTTGACACCGGTCTTGGCAAACGCGACAAACATCTGCGCTCTGCCGATTTTTTTGATGCATCCAAGTATCCACTAATCACTTTCACCAGCAGCAGTATAACCAGGGCTGAAGGAAACACCTATAACGTTGCAGGCACATTGACTATAAAAGACGTTTCTTCTGAGCTGGTTCTGCCGCTTACCTTTGCTGGGATAAGAGAGAACCCGTTGGCACCTGATCTGGAAGTAGCAGGCTTAAACGGCCGCTTGACTCTTGATCGGCTCGCATACAACGTCGGCAGTGGGAAATATTACAAGATGGGTGCAGTCGGCAAGGATGTCGATATCCTGGTGACGACCGAGATGTTGCGGAAAAAGTAGCTCCGCCTATTGTGCTGAGCGGTTCGACCGCTGAGCTGATATCACGAGATACCCCTGTCCATGCAAGACACCTGGCATTGGCCAGTTGCGCAGGACTTCTCGCAGGCAGGCACCGTAACGCACGCTGCCCCGCGAGCAAAAGGGTTCCCGTTCTGCTTGGTTCCGCTTCTTCGTAATCCCCCTTAATCCCAATTTAATTGTCTAATTGTCGAAACTTGATTAGACTGAGTCGGCAAAAATGATGTCCTTGTGTCTCTTTTTCCTTGTGCGAGCAGGTGCTGAGGAGAAAGATCGAACCATACTTGAAGGGGAGTGAGCATGGAATCTGTTGTTCTGCTTTCACGGATGCAATTCGCGTTTACCATTATGTTTCACTATATCTTCCCACCGCTGACCATTGGCCTCGGAATCATCATTGCCTACCTGGAAACGCGCTACTACCTGACCAAAAAACCAATGTTCACCATCGCCTGCCAGTTTTGGACCAAGATATTTGTACTCAACTTCGCCATCGGCGTTGCCAGTGGAATCGTCATGGAATTTCAGTTTGGTACAAATTGGGCCAGTTACTCCCGCTTCGTGGGTGACGTTTTTGGCAGCGCTCTGGCAGCAGAAGGAATTTTTGCTTTCTTCCTGGAATCAGGCTTTCTTGCAGTCGTAGCCTTTGGACGAAAAAAGGTCCGCTCTGGGTTCTACCTCTTCAGTGTCTACATGGTAGCGCTGGGGTCGATCTTTTCATCCGTCTGGATTGTTGTGGCCAACAGCTGGCAGCAGACGCCCGCCGGCCATCACATTGTAGATATACTTCGCCCGGGAACACTGGCCGACGGCAGTTCGGGCATGGTTCCCTGGGTCGTTGACGGCGTGGTTCAGCGGCGGGCTGAGATTTTGAATTTTGTCGAGATGGTCTTCAATCCCTCCTCGGTGCAGCGCTTGAGCCATGTTCTGCTCGGCTGCGTGGCGGTGGGCGCATTTTTTGTACTCAGTGTCACCGCCTATTACATCCTCAAAGACAAACACCGTGATTTTGCACACGCTTCGTTACAGGGTGCACTGATTCTGGGACTGCTTTCCTCGCTGGGTTTGGCGCTAAATGGCCACACACAGGCACAGCATATGTATAAAAATCAGCCTGCAAAACTTGCAGCTTTTGAAGGACACTTTGAGACCGGTCGTGCAGATCTGAATATAATCGGCTGGCCAAATGCCAGGGAGGAGCGCATCGACTTCGGCATCGGTATTCCCGGCGGTCTCAGTTTTATGGTTTTTGATGATTTTACCTTCAGCAAAAAAGTCGTCGGCCTGGACCGATTCAAACCGGAAGACCGCCCCCCTCTGGTCATACCATATCTGTCATGGCGGCTGATGGTCGGAGTCGGTGGATTGATGATTATCATCTGCTCCCTGGGACTCTTCTTTAATGTCCGCAAAACGCTTGCCCAGAAACGCTGGCTTCTCTGGGCATTCGTCTTTGCCATCGGTTTTGTCATGGTTGCCAATCAATCCGGCTGGATTGCTGCCGAAGTCGGACGGCAACCGTGGACGGTGCATCCGCCGGTGGTATGGGACAGCAGCGGCAGTGACCTGAAACTGGCAGCAGATGGCTTCTATCAATATGATGAAAGTCTCGGCTTACGAACGATAAACTCTGTCAGTGTCGCTGTCAGTCCCGCTGAAGCGAAGACTTCCCTGATTTTGTTCACGATACTGTATCTTGCTCTGGCCGCGGTCTGGATCATGGTGCTGGACAGAAAGATTCGCCTGGGACCGGAGCCCGCTCAGTTGCCGGAAGGGGAAGTCGAAAAGGGATATAGAAAAGCAACGATTGATCGTCAACATGCTCGCTTGAATCATGGCGATCGTGAAGGGGGTGCCGCATGAGTCCTGAAATATTATGCATCATCTGGTTTACACTGCTCAATGTTCTGCTTATCGGCTACGCGATCCTTGACGGCTTTGACCTGGGAGTCGGCATCCTGCATCCCTTTGTTGCCAGGGAAGACACCGAGCGCCGTTTGGTGATGAACAGCATCGGGCCGCTCTGGGATGGCAATGAGGTGTGGCTCGTTACCTTTGGAGGCGCGCTCTTCGCCATGTTCCCGAACGCCTATGCCTCCATTTTCAGCGCATTCTATCTGCCCTTTGTACTGCTGCTTTTCGCCTTGATATTTCGTGCCGTGTCATTGGAATTTCGCTCCAAGCGGTTGAGTACCGGCTGGCGCTCCTTCTGGGATATCATTTTCTTTATCGGTTCGACGATGGCGGCACTGCTCTTTGGGGTGGCCGTGGGAACACTCATGCAGGGCCTTGAGATTTCAGAATTAGGTGACTACCAGGGCACCTTTCTTGATATGGTAACTGTTTTCAGTGTGCTTGTCGGTCTTTTCACCGTGGCGTTGCTTGCGATGCATGGATCGATCTTTTTGTACATGAAGACTGAAGGTAATCTGCAGCAGCGTCTTCTGGTCTGGATGAAGGGAACTTTTTACGCATTTTTAGCCCTGTTTATCGTCGTCACCCTCTGGTCGACTCTTTTTGTGCCGGCTTCACTGCAGCATTTTGGCGATTATCCTCTGTTATGGCTTGTTCCACTGCTCAATCTTCTGGCAATTGCCAACATCCCGCGGGCAATTAATCAGCACCGCCCTTTTTATGCATTCATCAGCAGCTGTTGTACGATCGCAGCACTGGTTTTTTTGTTTAGTGCAGCTATTTTTCCTGACCTGCTCCCGGCAAGCAATAATCCGGAGTACAGCATTACCATTTACAATGCCGCGTCCAGTGTACTGACACAGAAGATTGGACTGATTATTGTGGCAATCGGTATGCCTCTTGTCCTCTCCTATACGGTGCTCATTTACTGGACCTTCCGGGGCAAGGTTGAACTTGGGTCCGACAGCTACTGAATGGTGCCCTATCGCGGAAAAAACGGGGACTATCACTACAAGCACGTTTTCTTTTGCTCTTTCGGGTAGGAAAACGTTGCTGCTGTTCGATGTTTAATTCCGTTTTTCACTGACGTTTCCCGCGACTGTGTTGGTCGGAGGCACGGTTAGGAGAGCATGAACAATGCGCCATTGACAGCAGACCAGAGCAGTGTAAGGCAGGTACAGACGATGCATGCCGTACTGAGAAACGTATGCCCGATAGACAGACGGGACCGCTCTTTGTAACCAAGAACAAATCCTGTAATTGCCCCGCAAAGCATCCCCCCCGCATGGCCCCAGTTATTGATACCGGGAACCATGAAGCCGAATATAAAGATTCCGACGGCCCAGCTGCCTATCTGACTGTAAATCGCTTTGCCGTAGGTGCCCCCACGGCTCTTGCCGTAGTAGAGGGCTGCACCAATCAGCCCGCACACGGCAGCTGAAGCTCCGATGGTAAAACGTACGCCAAACATCGCTGAAATAATAAACCCTCCTATGCCGCTCAAGGTGTATATGGCAACCATTCTCGGTGTGCCATATTCCCTGATGATCAGAGGCCCGAGTTGATGCAGGGCTATCATGTTGAAGACGATGTGCAGCAGGCTGCCGTGAAGGTAGCTCGCCGATATAAGCGACCACCAGCGATCGAACTGGAACAGTGGTATTGTTCCTGTTGAGCCGAGCACGAGGAGACTGTTATTGCTCGGTGAAAGAAAATTGAACGGGCTGCCTGAGAATCCCGAGGAACGCAGGTCAATGATTATCGACAGGACAAACATCGCAACATTTGCTGCCAGGATCAGCCTCAGGACACCATCTTCCCCACCACCACTTCTGGTGAATATATTATCTTTCCAGATCGAGCCGGGTTTTTTTAATCCGCAAGCGGGGCAAACCGGTGCTGATCTACTGACGAGCCTCCTGCAATTGGGACAGAGGAGGGAATTTCTTTTGGTTGATGAGTTCATCAAAATATCATTTCCTTGTATGGCACCATTTTGTATTCTTGCATTTTCAGTCAAGACCTCTGCAGAAGATAATGACAACCGCCGGTAATTCAAGAACTGTATCGTTATTCTAATGCGTCGACAAAACCATCCATCCGATACAGCGTATCGTCATTTTATATGATGGCCGATACAATTCCATACAGCGTATCGTCATTTTATATGATGGCCGATACAATTCCAGATAGTAACGACGATCGAAAGCTGGAGACCACACCCCGCTTTCATTGATTTTTTTTTAGAGGGATCGTCTGCCTCGATTACCAGTGCTGCCCCCGGACCTTTAAAGTCCGTAAAGGAAGTGACTGCAGGATCATAGAGCAATGCCGGATCATAACCCGCACATGCTGGTTGAGGCCGATAGCCCATACGAGGTTGTTAGAAATACTGTAAAGATGTAAGACAAACAGATAGCGCAGGCCTGGCACCGATGCTGATGCCGCGCCTGATCAATCCTGCTCGGATGAGAAGCACAAAAACGTGTGTTGGAGGCCGCACCGGGCGCCCAGTGGATATTGAGCAGCATCAGGGCTGCTCAGGAAAGACTGCAGCGTCCAATATGATCAGGATCAATGCTATTGGCTCATTATTCAGGGTCCCTGTAAGTAGACCGTAGAATTGTCGTCGAAGCTCTGGGCGGCGATCTGTTCCTCGATATTTTTCTGCAGCGTATGGTTTGAATCGTCGAGTAATTTAATGACCTTGGCATGAAGCAGGATTGCCAGCTCTTTTTTCCGGAGCTCCCTTTCGAGCAGTTTAATGTCATTGCTGAGAATTTCGTGCTCTCTCTCTGCATCCTGGAGCTTCTGCCTCAGTTCCGTAACCAGCGGATCTTCCTCAGCCGGTGTCTCAATCTTTTGCTCCCGGGAAAAAAGCCGCGACTGTGCACGATTATAGGCATCACTGATCGAGTCCAGGGAGGCTTTACCAGAGGAACAGGATGAAAGAAGAACTGACCACAGCAGAAAAAAGGCAAGCCTTACGAGATGATCGTGCATGGTAAAACCCCAATATCGTGAAATACGTCAAAGAATGGACCCTTCCTAATCTTTACGGCTCATTCCTCAGCGGATGCCATCACATTTCAAGAACCTGCTCTGCTCATTTCATTCTTTAATTTTTAAGCTGCCGGATATACAATAGAAGGATCACGAGCATCAGGTAGTCTCAATCAGTCTATTTTCTTATATCACATCCCGATGCAGGAAGTAAAATTTTGGACGAACAACTGTGCAGACAGAAACACTTAAAACGTCATGGCCTTCGGGCAAAACAGAGGCGCCTTCTTTTGTGATCAGGCCTGGCCGGAGAGGCTCCATACAGCGACAGCTTCTATTTCGCCTGGTTATTGCCTCGTCCATCTTATCCATTACGCTTTCGACAGCTGTTTTCATCATTGAATTCAACCGATTGGGCAGCATCGTCAACGGCCGGGCCGGTGAAATCGTAACCAATTTTAACAGCCAGATACGACACTTGTTTGAGCCATCCGGAGAAACTGATCAATCGGCTCTTCTGCAAGAATTGAAAATGCTTCTTATCGCTGGTAAATCGTATCAGTCGATGGGCCAACTGGTATATTCAAGTATTTATGATGTGCACGGCGCAGAAATTGCAGCTGAGTTCGACGACCAGTATGAGCATAAGGATCATGTGGAAAAATTACTGGGCTCCACTCCGGATGACTTCCCGGACGATACTGAAAGAGTAAATTTCAAACGTGTCAAAGGAACGCCATACATCAAACTGACGTTCCCGCTTCTGAACAGCGACGGTGAACAGACGGCCATCCTCAAGGGAATTTTTGCTGTGTCGCTGCAGGTCAGGGATGAAGTTGTTGGTCGGATCATGAGGTCTGTCTTTGGGGCAATCGGCATCGTGCTCTTGACGACGTTGATTCTCTATCCCGTTATTATGACACTGATACGGCAACTTTCAAAGCTAACAGACAGTCTGCTTGAAGCAAACATAGAAACGCTGCAGGTTGTAGGCAGTGCCATCGCCAAACGGGATAGTGATACCGACAGCCACAATTATCGAGTAACCATTTACTCCGTTGCACTGGCGAATGCCCTCGGCCTGAGGCAGCGAGAAATCCAGGGCCTCATCAAGGGTGCCTTTCTTCACGATGTCGGGAAAATCGGCATAAGCGACCGGATCTTATTAAAACCTGAAAAGCTCTCAGTCAGTGAAGTTGAAACGATGAAACTCCATGTCGATCATGGTTTGGATATCGTAAATCGATCCGCATGGCTCAAAGATGCCGCTGATGTCGTCGGTTTCCACCATGAGCAATTTGCCGGATCTGGCTATCCTCATGGTTACAGCGGTTCTGCTATTCCCGCCAACGCAAGAATATTTGCCATTGCTGATGTTTTTGATGCACTGACATCGGCCCGTCCATACAAGGAAGCAATGTCCTTTGAAAAGGCCATGGAAATTCTCTGCCAGGGCAGGGGAAACCACTTTGACCCGGCATATCTGGATTCATTCGACACAATTGCACGTTCTCTCTACAACCGCTTTGCCGATTGTTCAGATAAGACCCTGCACGCAAAGATGGAGACCATTATAAGCAGATATTTCACTGGAGGGTGAAAGGCGGTGGCGGGAATGAACAGAGAATTCTTGTAAGACCGTTGCCATCTCAATACAGCAGGATCTCGCACCCAGACCGCGCCCCTGTTACCAGCTTCTTCTCTGATTGAAGAACTGTTTCATTTTTCGAATGCTTCGACAAAACCATCCAGACGATCTATAGTATTTTTATTTTATATCATGACCGATACAATTCCTGATATTCAAGACGATCGAAGGCTGCATCTTGCCGGAGCCGTCAATTTCCGCGATCTGGGCGGTAATGTGACGACTGATGCTCGACTGGTAAAGAGAGGCCTGGTCTTTCGTTCAGATCATCTCTGTCGCCTGTCCCCCGATGATCATAGCATTCTGGACCGTATGCAGCTGAAGATAGTCTGTGATCTCAGGAGCGTCCATGAACAGCAGAAGGCACCCGACCTGCTGCCTGAGGACGGTTCCATTCGCCTGCTGTCCCTGCCGGTCCAGGACAAATATTTTGACCCGGCCACGGCCATGGAACGCCTCAAAGCTGGGGACGGCACCTGGCTTTCAATGGATTTTTTAGTCGGGCTCTATCGTCGATATCTCGATGATTTCGGGCCCACATGGGGCAGAGTCCTGAGCTTTGCCGCTACTGATGATAACCTGCCGCTTGTATTTCATTGCACCGGAGGCAAGGATCGCACCGGCATCTGCGCCGCATTGCTGCTCAAGACCCTTGGTGTAGAGGATGAGCATATCCTCTCGGATCATCTGCTCTCGAATGTCTATAACGCCGAACGCTTAGAGCCGCTCTTTACCAAGTTTGCAGCGCTTGGCATCGATGCCGAAAAGGCAGGCTACTATCTTCTGGCGCCGGCCGAGCCGCTTGTCGCCCTTTTGGATCATCTAAAAAAGGTCTATGGCAGTGTTGAAGACTACCTTATCAAAAAGGGAGGACTGGAGCGGGCCACCGTATCCGCCATCCAATCGCGTCTGCTGCAGTAAAAAAGTTACACACTTTTATGGGAATGCGTTCTGAAAATTTCTCATACGTTACCAGGGAGCGGCAGGACGCCTTCCTGCAGTTACGAAATCAATCGCGGCTGGCATCCGTCGTCCTGTTCCTGGCCTGGCTGTCGGGTATTCTCCTCTGCTGGCCTCTTCTCCAGGACAGGCCAGTCGCCATTGCCTCTCTTTCGTTCGGGTTCCTTGTTGCCTGCCGCCTGCAGAGAACATTGCATCATCACCTGGCCGGCAACCACCGGCCTGGAGAAGAAGGGCTGCTCTTTCCAACGCTGGGAGCGGCAAACTGGATCACCGTGCTGCGCGCCGGCGCCGTCGTCGCCCTGGCAGGCTTTTTGCCGCTGACCATTTACGGCTTCCAGGAGCTGCCGCAATCCCTTGCCTGGGCTCCGGGACTCTTTTACCTTGTGATTTCCGCAGCCGATCTGCTTGATGGTATTGTCGCAAGAAAGCTGCAGAGAACAACCGAACTTGGCAAAAAACTGGATATCGAGACCGATGCCGCAGGACTCATGACAGCCTCTCTGCTGGCTGTTTCGCTTGACCGGCTGCCGGTTATCTATCTGCTTGTCGGATCTGCCTACTACTTGTTTATCCTTGGCATCCAGGTGCGCCAAAAGCGGGACAAGCCGGTGGCCGAACTGCAGCAGAGGCCTTATGCGAGAATCATAGCCGGTTTCCAGATGGGGTTGGTGGGAATGGCGCTGCTGCCGATGTTTAACCCGGTATTTACAAGGACAGCCGGCCTTATTTTCATGACGCCGCTGCTACTCGGATTTTTCAGGGATTGGCTGGTGGTGTCATGCCGGCTGAGAACAGATGGAGCCCAGCAATCAGTCTTGGACCGCTGGGCAGGATCGAAAGGGATGAAAGCCCTGCCGCTGCTTCTACGCTTTGTTCTACTAGCGGACGGGCTCGCAGCACTTGTCATCTATTCTGTTCAAGAGCCGCTGCAGGTCTGGCAGCTGGCTTACATATTCTCCTGTCTGTTTGCAGGGATCGGTTTCATGAGCCGAAGCGCGAGTCTGTTTTTGGTCGTGCTGCTTGCCGGCAGTCAGTCACCATTTGGCCTGTCTTTTCTGTCATTGGCGTTGTTCAGCGCTGCCGCCACCCTGATGCTGAGCGGAAGCGGCTCCATGTCATTCTGGGCTCCGGAGGAACGGATTCTCTATCGGGGGAATCAAAATGGGCCAGGAACAGATCGTGATTCTCCATGAAAATGCTCGTCAAGCCAATCATCTCGGCATCTGTGACCTTGTCAGCCCTCTGGCGGATAAGCAGGAGAAGATGGCGCTGGTTCTCTGCCGTGCTTGGTTTCGCACTGGCGTGGAGTGCCATGAAAAACGTTGCCTGGGGTGAGGTCCTTGGTCTTCTGGGTCGAATCGACTTCCGGGCCATCCTGGCTATCATTGCCATTAACGTCCTTATGCTGCCAGTGATGACTGCCAGATGGTGGCTGCTCTTGAGGATGCTGGATTCACCGGTCAGCATGCTTTTTCTCTGCACCTGCCGGACAGCAGCCAACGCCGTCAGCTATCTCACTCCCGGTCCGCATTTCGGAGGGGAACCTTTATCGGTTTATCTCCTGCATCATCAGCAGGGAGTTTCTGCCTCAAAGGCGGCCACCTCGGTTGCCCTGGACCGGCTGCTTGAACTTCTGGCAAGTTTTGTCGTCCTTACCCTCTGCCTGGCCGGTCTTTCCTCTGCCGAAATCGATCTGTTTTCGGGGAGACAATATCACTACACGGTCGCTGGCGTGCTCATACTCTTTTCCGGCATCCTTGTTGCGCTCTTTAACGGTATGAGGCCTGTTTCCCGACCTCTTTTGCTGGTGAGCAAAACAGCAGATAAGCATCTCAGGGTATCAGTCTGCTCTGGGTCACTGCTGGATACGATTCTCCAGGCCGAAACCCAGGCGGAGGCGCTGTTCAGGCGACACCGTTCTCGTTTATTGACTGCCGGTCTTCTTTCTTTTGCTCACTGGGCTGCCATTTTTGCTGAATTCTGGCTGATGTCTTTTTTTCTCGATGTTACCCTGTCGTTCTGGCAAATGACCGCACTCGTTGCCGTTGCACGTCTTGCATTTTTTACTCCTCTGCCGGCTGGTATTGGGGTTTTGGAATCAGCTCTGCCGTGGGTAACCGCATCCCTCGACCTGGGAAGTTCCCTGGGGGTCAGCCTCGTGCTTATCATTCGCCTGCGAGACATCCTCTTCAGTCTTTTCGGCCTGGGACTAACCATGAAGTACTTGACTTTTAAGAGAAAAGTCAGTACTGTCGACGACATTCCGGGTCTTTGAGCATATAACATTTTTTTCGTACTGCCCCATAGCGGCTTGTTGAAACGGCCGAAGTTTAACACACGGAAGTCTCTGCCAGAGGGGAACACCTGTGCTGTCTGAAACTCCACCTGCATGCCTGTCACCGATGCAGCTTCCGATGGAGGGCCTGCAATGAGTGAGGATACATCTCGAAGGTCGATACATTGCGGTTTTTTGAATTCCTCCTCAGGTAGCTGCAGCACAATCGGTTCTCATCACGAAGAATGGTTCCGGAGGCTGCCGCTGCTTGCCGGAGAATTTCTTGAGCGTTATCATCGACCACTGGTAACCGTTTCATATGCCCAGAGTGTGGACGGCAGCATCGCCTCCCGGAACCGTCAGCAGCTCCTGTTGAGCAGCGATGAGTCGATGGTTCTGACCCATCGTATTCGGGCCGCCTCCGATGCCGTTGTCATTGGCATCAACACGCTGCTTGCCGATGACCCCCAGTTGACGGTCCGTCTTGTCGAGGGACAAAGTCCCCAGCCCATTGTTCTTGACAGCAACCTGCGTTTCCCGCCAAGAGCCCGCATTCTCGAACAGGGCGACCACAAATGCTGGCTGGCCTGCACCGATAGAAGTGGTCCGGCAAGAGTTGAAGAAGTCGTAAATCAGGGGGCGGAAGTCATTTGCTGCAAGCAGGACCATAAAGGCAGGGTAGATCTTGGATATCTGCTCAGTCTACTCGGCGAGAGGGGGATAAGAAGCGTCATGGTGGAAGGCGGCAGCCAGGTTATCAGCAGTTTCATCGAGACACGCCTGGTTGACAAACTGATCATAACAATTACACCCTGCCTGGTGGGGGGGCTCCCGGTACTGGATCGGCCCCTGGCCGATAACGGCTGCCTCCTGCCACTTAACCACATTTCCTACCAATCCTGTGGTCCGGATTTGATTCTCTGGGCGCAACCGCAATGGCCGAAATCATGAAACAGCACTGTCTGGAGTTTACGGAACCGGGCAAAGTTCGCATCATCGAAAGGCTCGAACCGCAGCCGTCCGCTGATCAGGTGCTGGTGCAGGCAACATGTTCTGCAATAAGTCCCGGGACCGAGATGCTCGTTTACCGGGGCCTTTGGCCGGCCAATGTCCCGACAGACAGTTCCATATCCGCGCTTGCGGGAACATTTTCCTATCCCTTGTCTTACGGTTATTGTACAGTCGGCCGGGTGATCGGTTGCGGGGCAGCCGTGCCTGGAGAATGGCTCGGCCGCCGGGTATTTGCCTTTCACCCTCATCAGGATCTCTTTTGCAGCTCCCCCGCCGACCTTTATCCTGTTCCTGATGATCTGGATGATGAAACCGCTCTTTTTCTCCCCGGCATGGAGACAGCGGTCAATCTCCTGCTTGATGGTTGTCCACTTATTGGCGAGAAAGTCATTGTTGTCGGCCAGGGCATTATTGGCCTTCTCGCCACTGCTCTTCTCTGTCGCTTCCCGCTGGCAGCTCTTTCGACTCTGGACGCCTACCCTTTGCGCCGTGAGGCATCAATGAGCCTCGGGGATGTTACCTGCTTTGACCCGGCAGACCCCGATTGCTTTGACGCCTTAGGCGGCATCCATGGCCAGGGTGGTGAGGCGGACCTGGTCTATGAACTTTCGGGTAACCCGGCAGGATTGTCTCTGGCGCTTTCGCTCGTGTGCTACAGCGGAAGGGTGGTTATAGGTTCCTGGTACGGTACCAGGAAGGTTGATCTGGATCTCGGCTCTTTTTTTCACCGCGGCCGTGTATCTTTT
The DNA here is from genome assembly GCA_963696725.1 of uncultured delta proteobacterium. Taxonomy (GTDB): domain Bacteria; phylum Desulfobacterota; class Desulfobulbia; order Desulfobulbales; family Desulfocapsaceae; genus MADRE3. The sequence continues at coordinate 425,068 of CAVOLI010000004.1, read as the reverse complement.
ACCAGCTCCCAGGTAAGCAGTCTGGCACCGGAACTGACCGGCCGATGGCGGAAGAGCAGACGAATTCATCTTGCCTGGGAGATGCTGCGCCAGGTGCGGCCCTCTGCTTATATTACACATCGGTTCCCGCTCAGCGATGCCCCCCTGGCCTACTCCTTGATCGATGAGCGTCCGGAAGAGACGATTCTGGTGATCTTCGATCATCAACCAGGAGATAACCGTTAAACAGATGCAAAAGCAAAGCATGTACAGCCTTGGAGTGAGCCGCAGTTTCAGTGCACGGCATTTCCTTGTCGGCGGGGATTGGGGAGACGAGAATGTCGAGCATTCCCATGACTACCGGATGGAACTCATCCTTGAAGCAACACAGTTGGACCGGAACGGTTTTCTGGTAGACATTGTAGAGGTGGAGCATCAAATGGATGAGGTTGCCGCTGATCTGCGGGGCAAGACATTAAACAGCCTGGATTATTTCCAGGATCTCAACCCCAGCATCGAACAGCTGGCCACGTTCATTCACGGTATGTTCAGAAAGCGGCTTGCTCATCTTCCCCTGGCGGCACTTAGTGTTACCATATGGGAGGATGAAATCGCCTGGACAACCTACCGTGAAGGCTTCTGATGCATATCGGCCTCATCATTTACGGTGATCTGGAGACCATGACCGGGGGATACCTCTACGATCGGATTATGGTGGATGGGCTCAGGGAACGCGGCCATGAGGTTGAAGTAATCAGTCTGCCGTCGGGATCATACTTCCGCAAGCTTCTCACAGGTCTCTCTCCAGGGATCTGTCGCCGACTGCTGGAAGGGAACTTTGATGTTCTTATCGAGGATGAACTCTGTCACCCATCGCTATTTTTGATAAACAGGCGACTGCGGCGAGGAGACGGGCCCCCGCTGGTAGCCCTCGTTCATCACGCCCTCTGCAAGGAACCCCGTCATCCTTGGCAAAACATGCTTCTGGCTGTGGCTGAACGCCTGTTTCTGGCTTCGGTGGATGGCTTTATCCTGAATTCCTGCTTTACAGCCCGTACCGTCGCATCACTGGTCGGTCACGAGCACCCCCGGGTGATCGCCTATCCATCGGGCGATCGTTTTGGCACGCCTCTTTCTCAGGGAGCCATCGACAGGCGGGCCCGACAGCCCGGACCACTGGAGCTGCTCTTCCTGGGTAATATTGTTCCGCGCAAGGGTCTGCTGCCATTGATCAGGGCACTGTCCATGGTTGATCGCCACAGGTGGAACCTGAACGTCGTGGGTGGCCTCGATTTCGATGCTGCACATGTGGCACGGGCACAGCAGCTCATCAAAGAGCATGACCTTGCAGATTCGGTCAGGTTCCTGGGACCACTCCGGGATGACAAATTGATAGAGATCATAAGCAGCTGTCATGTTTTCTGCATGCCATATGCCTATGAGGGCTTCGGGATTGCCATCCTGGAGGCCATGGCCTTTGGCTTACCGGCCATCGGTTGTCAAAATGGTGCAGCATCAGAGACTATCAGACATGGGATAAACGGCTTTCTGCTTTCCCCTGATGATCATGCCGGTCTGGAACCACTGCTTGTCACGCTTCACCAGGATCGAGAGGAATTGCAGCAGCTGTCCCTTTCCGCCCGCACGACCTTTCTCAGCAGTCCAGGCTGGAAAGAGAGCACTGGAAGCATAGACACATTCCTGCAGCAGATAACCGGTGTGCCGAAACAGGAAAATCCTGCCGTTACACTCACAGGCGCCGGAGAATTAGGGCGGGGGAATTTCGATGCACAAGGATAATGTCCTAAAATATCGCTCTCAGCAGCTCTTCAAAGAGGCGACGGCCAACAGCTTTGATCCTGCCTATCTTGCTGCCAAGAAATGTATTGATGATCAATCTCTCAATCATCACGTCTGGCAGACCCTTTGCCGAAACCTGCCACATTCCACAGGAAAAGAGCCTGCCGCTGTCCTCGAGATAGGCGCAGGTATCGGTACCATGTTCGAACGGGTTGTTGACCGGGGACTGCTGAGAGGCCATGCCACCTATGTGGCAAGCGACAGCGATGCCGCTCTGTTGGCGGCGGCCGGAAGTAATCTTTCACAGTGGTCAAAAGAAAGAGGCCATGCCATTTCATGGACGGGAAAAGAGCAGGCTCAACTGTACACAGCAGAGGCCGAGGTATCGTTGCTGCTTGAAGCCGGCCGGGCCGAAGAGCTTGCTGAACGCTCAGAGTTGTCTGGCACATTTCATCTTCTTATTGCCCATGCCGTACTTGATCTGTTCGACTTCCGTGATATGCTGCCGCGACTTTTTCCCCTGCTCAAGGATAATGGACTGGCATATCTGACTTGCAACTTTGATGGTGAGACCATTTTTCTGCCTGAATGTGATGATGATGCGGAGATAATCAAACGCTATCATGGCTCTATGGAAAAGCGCTTAAACGGAGCCAGTCATACCGGCAGGAGATTATTGGCCTTCCTGCTGAGTCCCGGCATCGACATTCTGGCCGCCGGGAGTTCGGACTGGGTCATTCACCCGAAGAATCGTGCTTATTCAGTCGACGAGGCGTTTTTCCTCCACGCAATCATCGAAACAGTTGAAGGCGAGCTCAAAGGAGAAAAAGCTCCGTTCAGGGGATTGGCCGACTGGGCCAGCCGGCGACACCAGCAGGTGGAAACTGGCGAACTGTCCTTTATTGCCCGCCATCTTGACTTTCTGGCCCGAATTAAGCCGTCCACGCTCTTCTGAAGTGCCTTCTTACCTGCAGACGCCCCAGATTACCGGCCGCTCTCAACAGTATCTGCGGTTTTTGATGCAAATTTAGCGGCGACTTCTTTTAAGTGGCTTCAACCCGGTGCATGTTTTTGGTCATTTCAAGCAATTGATGTTCAGTCAGCGTTTCCTGTTTCAGCAGTTCCTTGGCACACATATCGATCAACTCCCTGTTTTTTAACAGGATATCATGTGACCGGCGATAAATGTCATCAACTATGGATTTTATCGCCGAATCGATCTGCTCCGCTGTTCTATCACTCATTGAATTTCGACTGGTCAACCCGGTGAAATTTTGTCCGAGATGATTTTGCCTGTTATCTTCATGGACGATATGACCAATACTCTCATCCATTCCGTATCGTGTTACCATGCTGCGGGCAATATCAGTAATGCGTGCCAGGTCATCTGATGCACCAGTGGAAAAATGATCAAAAAACAATTTTTCGGAAACCCGACCACCGAGCAATACGGCAATTTTTCTTTCAAGCTCTTCTTTGGTCATAAGAAAGCGATCTTCAGTAGGCCGCTGTAGGGTGTAACCAAGTGCGCCTATACCCCGGGGGATAATGGAAACCTTCTGAACCGGGTCGCTGCCGGGCAGGGCCAGGGCAATGATCGCATGCCCCATTTCGTGATAGGCAACAATTTCGCGTTCCCTGGGATTAAGGAGTCGGTTACGCTTCTCAAGCCCGGCGATAATCCGTTCGATCGCCTGGACGAAATCCTCCAGATTGACACCCTCTGCCTTTCTCCGGGTGGCGAGTAGCGCCGCTTCATTGACGAGATTGGCGAGATCGGCGCCGGAAAATCCTGTTGTAAGATCAGCAATTTTATCTACTTCGAGGTCTTTATCACAGGTGATCTTTTTCATATGGACCTTGAGGATAGCCACCCTGCCCAGTTTATCGGGGCGATCGACAAGAATCTGACGGTCAAACCTCCCTGCCCGGAGCAGGGCGGGATCGAGGATTTCAGGTCTGTTGGTGGCAGCCAGCAGAATGAGCCCTCCACCCTGGTCAAAACCATCCATTTCAACGAGAAGCTGATTCAAGGTCTGCTCCCGCTCATCATTGCCGCCAAACTGTCCACTGCCGCGGGCACGGCCCAGCGCATCGAGCTCATCAACGAAAATAATTGCCGGAGCCGATTTACCGGCCTGCTCAAACAGGTCGCGAACCCTTGCAGCACCAACGCCTACAAACATTTCCACAAACTCGGACCCGCTGATGGAAAAGAACGGTACTCCAGCCTCACCCGCTACAGCCCTGGCTAACAGCGTTTTGCCTGTTCCGGGCGGACCGACAAGAAGAACACCCTTGGGCATGCGTGCTCCCAGCCTTGAATACTCATCCGGGGACTTTAAAAATTCAACGATCTCGATCAATTCGTCTTTACATTCATCCACTCCAGCAACATCATCAAAGGTAATCCCGGTTTCTTTCTCCATGTAAACTTTGGCCTTGGATTTACCGATAGCCTGAAATCCGCCACCTGCTCCCTGCTTTTCGATAAATTTACGAAACACGAAAAACCAGATACCAAAAAAGACCAGGACTGGAACGACCCAGGAGAGCAGTGTCGAAAAGAATTTCGATTCGTGCACCTGAGTATAGGGTACATTGTATTTTGTCAGAGACTCGGCAAGGTTTGGGTCAACGCGATTGGCCACAATAACTTTTTTGCCCTGTGCATCCGGAACAGTCAGTTCCCCATAAATCTGCTGCTCACGAATTGTCAGTGCCGCCACCTTGCCCTGCTTAAGCTGCTGTTCCAGCTCGCTGTATGGAACCACGGCAACCGTCTGCTGCTGGGTCCACAATTCCTGGAGCAAGAGGATGCCAAGCATGGCAATAATTACATAGATAAAGTTAAATTTCAGTTTTGAATCCATATGGACCATATCTCCTTTTCAGATAAACAGACCATTTCATTAAAAACAATTTGTGAGCATATTCTGGTAAAAAGTACTCTATCTTTTGAATCAAGCCACAAATGTACGACAAACATTAATGACAGATAAAGCCAAGAGAAACTATAGCCAAGAAAGTGAAATTTGCAAAATAAGGATCATAATATCGGCTCAATAACTCAGATGGCCATGCCAATGATTTCTGCATGAACTGCGCAGGGAGTTGGTAACTCGGCTGGTTTATTGACCTGCCGGCAAAACCTGCCTGCATGCTGTTATAGCAGCTTTTGCGGTGTGGTTTTTCATATTGCCGGTTTGGTTGGTTGTGAGGCAGTGTTTGTGCAATACAGTATGTCAAGCCCCTCTGTTATTACGGTCAATGACGATCAGATGGAGTATAGTGCAGAAGAGCTCAGTCGCTGTGCTTTAGTTTTGCTTGACTCACAAGCTGATTGGTTTTTGGCAATTTTTTAACCGCATGGGGAGACGGTATGAGTTGGCTTTTTGGAGCTGAACCGGACAATGCTCAGAAATGTCCGGCCGAGATGGACTTGATCATTGTTCCGCGAACGGTTGACATCGGTGGATTCAAGGTCCACCGTGCCCTGCCCGCGCGGGAAAGACGCATGATTGGACCCTTTATTTTCTGGGACCAGATGGGCCCCGGGGAATTTGACGCCGGGAAGGGTGTGGATGTCAGGCCACACCCCCACATTGCTCTTTCAACGGTTACCTATCTATTCGATGGAAATATGGATCACAAAGATTCACTTGGCAATGACATACGTATCGTGCCGGGTGACATAAACCTCATGAGCGCTGGAAAAGGCATCGTTCATTCTGAGCGCACCGGCCGGGATGTTCGCAAAGCTGCATCCCGGCTGCATGGCATTCAGAGCTGGCTGGCGCAACCGAAACCATTTGAAAGCAGTGATCCTGAATTCAAGCACCTGAGAGCAGCAGAAATTCCCGCATTTGAAACGAATGAGATCTCCGGCCGCCTTATCATCGGAACCTTTCAGAATTATCATTCGCCGGTCAAAACACAATGGGAGACCATCTACCTGGAATTACAAATGAAAAAGGGCGCCAGCATCGAAATTCCCGGAACGATAGAGGAGCGTGCACTGTATCTGCTCAGCGGAACGCTGGATGTCGGGGGGCAGCATACAGGAAGCGGCAGATGTTGGTATTATGCCCAGGCTCCCCAATTCACGTCAAGGCCTCAGCTGACCTTCACATGATGCTACTCGGCGGCGCTGCAATGGATGGAGCCCGCTATATCTGGTGGAATTTTGTTTCATCCTCTGTGGATCAGATCAAGAGTGCCGCAGAAGATTGGAAAAACGGCAGATTTAAGCAAGTACCAGGCGACGAGGAAGAATTCATACCGCTGCCGGATTTACCGTTTCCAAAAGATTAGTGTCCCCGCAGGGTAAAGTTGAAAACCCAGGTCTGAATCAGGAGAGTGAGTCTAATCATCATGAGCAGAATAATACCGATCTCGATATTCGCTGTTGCAATCTATCTTGTGAACCCGATGAGCAGCCAGGCAGAAAAAATATTTGAACTGGCACCCTTTTTTCGAACCGTCACGCTCAACGGTTTGACCCATCCCCGCAAGGAAATGACAATTACAAGTGAGGCAAGCGGTCGCTGCAGGGAGCTCTATGCGGACGTGAGTCAAGTAATTCCATCATCAGGCAAATTTGCAGAGATCGATGATACCTTTTTGAGGCTCGATATAGAGTCGAATAAACTGGCTCAGGAACAAGCCCTTCGCCAGCTTGAACAGGAGAAGAAAACCCTGGATCGTTACACGGTCCTCTTTAACCAAAAATCAACCCCTCAGGCAACATTTGACGAAGTGGCCTTAAAAGTAGATCTCTATAACCTGACCCTGAAAAAACTCCAGAATGAGGCTCTTCGTCTACAAGAACAGATGGAACGGCATACTGTCATGGCACCTGCGGGCTGGCAGGTGATCGAACGTTTCTTAGAACCGGGAGAATTCGTTCAGGCAGGTCAACCTGTTGCGCATCTGGGCGACTTTCGAAGCCTGCTGGCAAAATTCGCGGTAACCTACGAGGAACTCAGGACCCTTGAAAATATGCAATATCTTTCACTGCACCTGACCGATATCGGGAAAGAGGTGGAAGCCTCGATTTACAGGGTTTCACCGGTATTTGATGTAAAAACCAGGAAAATTCCAATGGAGCTGGAGATCGGTGCGGTAGAGGAGAGTGTCACCTCTCCGCTGCGAGGAGGTATGCGAGCGGAATTGGTATTTAAAAGCGCAACAGCAGCTAGCACTTATGTTGTACCGCCCGCTGCGGTTATCAGCCGCTACGAGGCTCACTGGCTGGTACGGCCTGATGGTACAAAACAGCAGGTTTTACTGCTTGGCAGAACGGAGGATGAATCACAGGCTGTTGTTTCAGCCGATACGCTTTCAGCAGGAATGACATTTCTCTCAGAACCCGATCAGACAGATGATTGAGAAGATGGATCAGCATCAGAAACAGTCACCTTCCATGCACTCATTTATTCATTTCACCCTCAAACAAAAGGTTGTCTTTAATTTAACCTTCGTCCTGCTTATCGTTGTCGGTGCGTTCGCCATGCTCCGGATGCCGGTGGATCGATATCCAAACATACAGTTTGGCAAGATGTATATAAATACCTTTCTTCCGGGCGCTTCTCCTGCAGATGTGGAAGCCCTGATTACCAGAAAGCTTGAGGATGCGCTTGAAGATGTCGAGGATCTCGATTTTGTTCGTTCGACATCGTATCGAGAACGCTCAAACATTGTTATCAAGTTCAAAGACGACAGTGACTATGGACAGCGTTTCGATGACGTTCGCCTCAAAGTCCTCTCTTTCTATGACGATCTTCCTCCCCTTCCAGAGCCACCCGTTTTTAATTTTCTGGATGTAAATGACTGGTTTCCGACAATCAGTGTCAATGTCTCCGGTGACCACAGCAACAAGACTCTGGCTCTTGTTGCAAAAGAGTTGAAGATACCACTGAGTCAAATAGAGGGTGTCAAGGAAACAAAGCTGACAGGTGAATACACCCGGGAGTTTCATCTGATTGTATCACCGGAAAAAATGCGGCGCTTCGGCATTACTTTTACAGAAGCGGTCGAACGTTTGAAACAGGAAAATATCTCACTGCCCGCCGGGCACGTAGAGACGTCAGCCGGAGAATTTATCATCAAGGTGGACGAGCAGGTCAGATCCCGCGACGATCTGCTTTCTGTGATTATTCGCACGGACAGCGACGGATCCTTCATCCGAATCAGTGATGTTATTGACGGTGGCTATTTCAGCTACCGGGATCCATTCATCATTACCTCGGTAAATGGCACTAAATGCGTAACCCTGCAGGTGCTGAAGACAAGCGCCGGCAATGCCCTCCATATAACCAGAGAGGTAAAACGGATTATCGCGGAACTGGGTCCTTCCTATGATGATGAAGGCATAAAACTGACCATAACCCAGGATTCCAGTAACAGAATAAAAGACTCTATACGTGTTCTTGGTGTCAACCTGCTGCTGGGAATAATCCTTGTCTGTCTTATTATCTGGAAGTTCATGGGGTTCAGAAATGCAGCCCTGACAACAATAGGAATTCCGTTCGCTTTCCTGGTAACCATGGTTTTCATGTACCTCACCGGCAACTCCATCAACGAGGTATCTCTGTTCGCCTTTGTGCTTGTATCGGGAATTATTGTCGATGATGCAATTGTTGTTGTGGAGAATATTTATCGCCACATACAATCCGGAAAAGATGTACGGGAGGCTATTGTCATTGGAACCTCAGAGGTGTTCATGCCGGTTGTCTCTGCCACCTTAACCACCGGATTCGCCTTTCTGCCCATGCTGATAATGACTGGCATGGTCGGTGATTTTTTCGCGATCATCCCTAAAACAATCATATTTGCGCTTATTGCCTCCCTGCTCGAATGTCTGCTTATACTTCCCTGCCATTATCTCGACTTCGGGGCACGCAAAGACAGGGGCAAATCCGCGCCCCGGAAGAATCAAAGCGTTGAGCTTCAGCACTACCTCGAAGGTGTCCGCGAGGGAGTTGCGATGAGAGCTACGCGCAACATTTTTAACAGGCTGGTACTGCTCACGCTGCGCTATAAATTCTTGACACTGATAACACTCGGATGTGGATTTGTCCTCTCGGTGTATATTTTTGGCAGTTCTCTAACGGGTGCGACAAATCTTCTGCGCATCCAGTTTTTCCCTGATAACTATTCGCTCTATTATATCGAGCTGACCAGTCCGCCGGGAACCCCCATTACCGCATCGGATGAACTGGTCAAAAAGATTGCCGCTGCAGTAATGTCCGAAGGCAAGACAATGCATGAGTCAGCCCTTGGGTTTTCGGGCTTCTATATAAATGAGGACTTTTCTCCCCAATATGGCAATAATCTTGGCCATGTTGCCGTAACTCTTCCGAAAAACAAAGAACGGAGGTTTTCTGACTACCCTGAAAATGATGTGATTCGACATCTCGAATACATTCGGGAAAAACTCAGCCCATTAATCCCCGCCGGAACAGCTATGTCGATCAGGCCTGAAAAAGACGGGCCGCCCGCAGGTAAAGATGTGAATATCAGGGTGCTGGGGATCCATCCGGAAAACGTTGCAGCTCTTGCCGGAAAGATCGATGCCGGTTTACGCAGTGATCCGGAGCTGGGTCCCTGGCTTGAAGATCTGCATGATGACCAGGGCAGCAGCGGAAAAATTTTCAGGATTAAGGTCAACCGGGAACGAGCGGCGGAATCGGGTTTATCAATCGACCACGTCGCGCGCCTCGCCTCATCTGTTCTCAACGGACAGATCGTCGGGGAGATGAAACTGCCTGATGAAACGATTGATATCAAGGTCAGAGCACTTTTTCCAGACGATTCGAAAATGATGGCCGCACTTGATATCCCAATCCTTGATCTGCCGAGCGGAACGGTGAGACTCAGGGATATCTGTGAAGCTGAATTCTCAATTGAACCAGGATATCTCAATCGATTTCAAAACCAGCGGGCGATCACCATCACCGCAGACATCAAGTCGGGTGCGCCGCTTTCGAGTCAAATGGTCGTAAAGAAGACAAGGGATTATTACCGCACGATCAGGTATGATTATCCCGGGGCCGCGCTGAATTTTTCCGGAGAGCATGAGTCAACTAAGAAATCGTTCATGTCCCTGAGCTACGCGTTTATCATTGCTCTTCTTCTCATCTATCTTGTGCTGGCGGCACAATTCCGGTCGTATCTGCAGCCGCTCATCATTATCTCGGCCGTTGTCTTTGCGCTTACCGGCGTAATTTATGGGACTTTTTTCTCCAGAACGCTTTTCACCATTAACAGTTTTGTCGCAATTGTTGGTGTAACCGGGGTGGTTGTTAACGATTCTCTGGTACTGGTTGCGTTCCTCAATAATTGTTATCAGCAGGGTCTCAAGCGAGGCGATGCCCTCCTGCTGGCCACTAATATAAGGCTTCGCCCGATTTTACTCACCACCCTGACGACCACGCTTGGCCTTTTGCCGATGGCACTCGGTGTTCCAGAATATTCTGTCATCTGGGGCAGTATGGCCATGACATTTGTCACCGGTCTTTGCACCGCCACCGTATTGACAATTATTGTGGTTCCAGTCCTGTGGGACATTCTTGTCAGGCTGCGTGAAAAAATCACCGGCACATCTTCAGCGCGAAGCATTTAGTCACTGCTGCATTGTCATGATAAATTGAAACAAATCCGCAACAGCTGCCTGACTGTATATGCCGTAAATCTAGAAAAAACCGTGAAGGCAATTATTGTTTTCAGTCCAGACTGAGTTTTGTATCAAGCGCGCCGTCCGACAGCTTTCCATCTGCAATCTCTCTCTGAATCGCCAGGAAATTGGCAATATCACCGCTGATTCCACGAATGGGGACTATTTTCCATTCCATCATAAACTCTGTGCCATCTTTTCTGTAATTATACGTTTTACCGTGAAAGATCTCGCCACTGACAAGTTTCTCACTCAACTCATTAAGAACCTCCGGGTCAGATTTTGCTCCCTGCAACAGGGATGGTGATCTGCCAAGAAACTCCTCAGGAGAATACCCGGTCATTTCGCAAAGTGCCTGATTCACATAGATAATTGGATATCCAGGCTCTGCCTCGGTAATCATCACCCCTTGGAAAGATAAATCCAGGGCGTTCTGCAACATATCCAGCATTACCGATTGAAAATTTTCATCATAACTAAAGATTTCTGACAGGTCCAAGGGTTCCGACATTGTCTACACTCCTTCATGATATTCTGGTTCCGGGGGATATACTGATCCCCCTCAGTCTTTGAAATAATACGCTGCCGGCATGAAAAACCTTTTCTGTCAAATTTTCTGTTGCCGACAGAAAAATTGACTTCTCCCAATGATAATAATAGTTGGAGAAAGTTCTTCAATATAAAAAGTAGAAACAGATCCCTTTTTACCGCCGCAGCAGAGAAAAGGGGGGCTACTGGTTAACCGGCTGGGGCTACTTTTCGAGTGCGCCGGTTTTAATACTGCCACGCACGGAAATTTCCCCCTCTTTTGATCTGCCGGCAAAGACAAGCTCTCCGGATGAGGGGTAGAAGCCGGTCAGGGAGGTTATATTGACCTGATGGGTAACAAGTACGAGCGGGAGTTCGAACTCCTGTTCACCGAGCCACTCCCTGATTTTTCGGGTTTGAAAATCCTGTTGCTGGTAGCGCTGGAAAAATGAATTCAGATAGGGTAATTCATCCACCGCCCCAAGTTTGAGCAATGCTGCTGTATCCCGGCAGCGGCACCACTGGCTCGAAAAGAGTTTGGCGTTATCTATTCCATTTGCGCGAAACAGCTCTCCTATCGCCGTTGCCTGTTCACGGCCGGCATCGGAAAGATTTCTTTGTGTCGAACAGTCTCCCACGGTAAAATTCTCAGGATCGCCTATTCCGGGAGCAATGGCATGACGAAGTAAAACAAAGGATCGTCCCATTCTCAGATCCTCCCAGAGACCTGCTTCCCCCTCTGCTGACAATCCTGAAACAGGCTGAAAGATCACTATGTGGAAAAGAAACAAGAGTATCCAACCCATCCTGAAATTGTACCTCGAAATTTGACCCCGGCACCACACCCTGTTCGCCGGCCACCAGCGTTCCGGCGTTACCTCATCTTTTCTTGTAACCATTCTGGAAAACAGGAACTGTTTCTTCATTTTTATCATCGTTTACAATTATTCCATCTACCAGATATTTAAATAAAAAAAACTCATACCTGCTGATTGCCGGTTGTGACGGGAAAAGGTCACTGTTGCCTTGGATTGAAGTGTGCTTAGCGTTTTATGATGTATGATTGGCAATATCCTAGTCATCATAAGCGGGACATAAAGGACGTATTTTGGCTCTGGTCTGCTGGTTCAAAACATATCATAATACGTCCCCGGTCATTTTCTAGTGTAAATTTAGTGTAAATTTTTCCATTTATGAGGGATCACCATGAAAAATCCACGGCTCATTTTACCGATACTTTTCTTCTCGCTGATCTTTGGCAGCCCCGCAGTTGGATTCGGCCTCGAGCTTGGAGACAGAGCCCCAGCGTTCGTTGCTCAATCTACGCATGGCGAAGTTTCACTGGCAAATTTTGAAGGAAAAAAAAATGTCGTACTGGCACTCTATTTTGCCGTTTTCACGCCAGTCTGAAGTTCCGAACTTCTTGAATTCCAGCGTGATCTGGAAGAATTCAACAGCCTTGACGCAGAAATCATTGGTGTCAGCAATGACACTATGGAGACCCTGAGAAAATTCGTTGAGGAGGAAGGTGTAAAATTTGAGCTCATGGCGGATACCGACAAAAAAATCAAGAAGCTCTATGGAAGCGGAAGAGTCACCTATCTCATAGACAAGAAAGGGTATATCAGGTTTATCCAGAATGGTGTCCCGAATAACGAGGACTTTCTGAATCAATTACAATTGCTTCAATAGACAGTTTCCGGTGGATGCTGAGGACACCTCCTGTGTTGCGTCATTTACCCTCCCGGCAGCTGAAAGGCAATGATATTGCGCCTGATGCGTCATTTTTCAATTGAATATCAGCTGGTCTTACTGGATAAACGGTTCCCTCATGGTAACAAATTCTTCAGCACTGCTCGGGTGAATGCCTACGGTGCGGTCAAAGTCGGTCTTGGTGGCGCCGGCTCTCAAGGCTACTGCAAATCCCTGCAGAATTTCTCCGGCATCAGGTCCAACCATATGGACTCCCAAAACCCGGTCAGTGGCGCCGTCTACCACGAGTTTCATAAAGGTATGCTCATCAATTCTGCCAAGGGAATATTTCATCGGCCGGAAAACCGATTTAAAAATGACGATATGCTCATATTGCTCCCGGGCCTGAGCCTCCGTCAGGCCAACAGTACCGAGCGGCGGCTGGCTGAATACCGTCGTGGGGATATTGGTGTAATCCATCCTGCGATTCTCTCCACCGAAGTGATTGGCCGCAAAGATGCGGCCTTCATTAATCGCTACCGGCGTGAGATTCATTCTGTCGGTTACATCACCGATGGCATAAATATTTTTAACTGAAGTCTGCATACGCTCATCAATTTCAATGGCCCCGGCAGCCTGCATCGAAACACCAATATCCTCAAGCCCCAGGCCGGCAGAATTGGGCACCCGGCCGGTGGCGAAAAGAACCTGATCAAAGATCTTTCCATCGCATTCCTCGCATATGACCCGCAGGCCATCTGCTGTTTTCTCAATTTTTTCAACGATGGAGGCGCATTGAACCTCAATACCCTTTTTTACCTGCTCGGCCCGCAGGTGTTCGGCGAGATCTGCATCAAAGCCACGAAGAAGGCGGCTAGAACGTGCCATCAGGGTAATCTCTACACCGAGTCCATGGAAGATGCTGGCAAATTCCAGGGCGATATAGCCACCACCAACAATCGCCATCTTTCTGGGTAGCCTGTCGAGTAAAAAAGCGTCATCCGAGACAATTACATATTTCCGGCCCGGGAAATCGGGTACCAGCGGCCTGCCGCCAGTAGCAATCATAAAACGGTCTGCGGTGATCTTCTGTTTTCCAACCTGCACGGTTTTTGCATCGATGAAACGAGCCGAATTCTGATAGACCCGCACGTTGAACTTTTCAAGAAACCCCTCATAGATGCCGTTAAGCCGGCGGAGCTCCGCCTGGACTCGATTGCGCAAATCAGCCCAGTCAAAAGCTGCGCCTCTGCAGGCCCAGCCCAGACTTTCAGCGTTGCACATCTCTTCAGCCGCAAGCGATGCATACATCAGGAGCTTTTTCGGCACACAGCCGCGATTCACGCATGTACCACCCAGTCGATCAACCTCTGCGAGGCCGACCTTGGCCCCCAGTGCTGCCGAAGTCCTCGCACAGGCGACACCGCCTGAGCCACCTCCAATCACAAACAGATCGTAATGTGGCATAGTCCTGCTCTCAGATTAAAACGAGTTCAGCTTCGTTCCAGACGAAACTTTTTTTATTGCGCTGATAACGGGCGCTGTTAATCTGAGCCCTGTTCGATAACGGCTCAGTTGTATACGAATAAGCATTTGTCCCGGAAAAGAACTATTATTATGGCTGTGAAGCGCGCGCGCGTCTGCTATCTAGCCTTGCCGGTTACATTACTTTTTATTCTTTGCAATGATCCATACGGCGTGAACCATTCCCGGTAGTATACCCAATATCGTTAAAACAATGTTTATCCAGAAGTGTTTTCCAATACCTACCTGAAGGAAAGCTGCCACAGGAGGAAATATAATTGCGCAGATGATCTTTATGATATCTTTCATAACTCTTTTCTTATCAATAGCCTGCAATGTTCTGTAAGTGCAGTTTGATACCAGTTCCGATTTGAGGCTTAACTGTCAATAAGCATCCAAATTTGCCCCTTTTCAGATATCTTCTCCGGAGGCTCAGGGGTGATGTATGATTGGAGAAAACCAGTCGATCAGATCATCTCATTCAAACAGGACTGTAACATTCAGGAATGGTGGTGACCAGTTGTTTTGACTTTCATCACATAATGGTGCCAGTGTTTCAGCAGCCCAGTTCTTGCAGCCTTATCCATGGATGGCTCAAAGGAGTGTTCAACCTTCCAGACCTTGGAAATCGTCTCCAGGGAATCAAAGAGGCCAACGTGCAGGCCGGCAAGAAAAGCAGCACCGAGTGCCGTGGTTTCCGTGATAACTGGTCGATCCACCGTTATATTGAGGACATCGGCCAGGAATCCGCATAGCCAGTCATTGCGCACCATGCCTCCGTCAACACGCAGCCTGGTTGCCTTGACACCGTCCCTGCGCATTGCCTCTAGTAAATCAAGCGTCTGGTAGCAGATGGATTCAAGGGTTGCTCGAACCAATTCAGCGGGGCCGGTGTCCCGTGTAATTCCGAAGATGGCTCCACGCGCGTCCGGGTCCCAATGCGGTGCCCCCAGGCCGGTGAAAGCAGGAACAATGTACACGCCATTATTGGACCCCAGCGAGGCTGCCATCGATTCGGTTTTGGCGGCACTATCGATGATTTTAATGCCGTCGCGCAGCCATTGCACAGCGGCACCCGCTACAAAAATAGACCCCTCAAGGGCATACGTCGTTTTACCATTAAGCCGATACCCTACGGTGGTCAGCAGTTTATTCTTCGAGGAAAGTGCCCAGGTTCCTGTGTTCAAAATCATAAAGCACCCCGTGCCATAGGTGCTTTTGATCATACCCGGCTCAAAACACGCCTGGCCGATCAGTGCGGCCTGCTGATCTCCTGCAACTCCGGCTATCGGAATCTCAATCCCTAAAACAGATTTAGCCGATCGGCCAAAATCAGCTGCGCAGTCAAGCACCTTCGGCAGCAGAGATTTTGGAACGGATAACATCCTCAATAATTCGTCATCCCAGCATTGATCATGAATATTAAACATCAAGGTGCGCGATGCGTTCGTTGCATCGGTAACGTGAGATTGTCCTCCGGTTAAACGCCAGATCAGAAAGGAATCGATCGTGCCGAAAGCGAGTTCCCCCTGCTCTGCCAGATTTCGGGCGTTTTCTACATGCTCAAGTATCCAGGCAAGCTTGGTGCCGGAAAAATAGGGATCAAGAAGCAGACCTGTCTTTTCAGCTATCAGTTCCTCTTTTCCCTGCTTTCGCAATATATCGCAATATGCGGCCGTTCGCCGGTCCTGCCAGACGATTGCATTGTAGACCGGCTTTCCCGTGGCTCTGTCCCAGACAACCGTGGTTTCACGCTGGTTCGTTATACCGATCGCCACTATTTCAATAGCCTTTTCTCCGGCAAATCCAAGCGCGTTTTCCACTGTGGAAAGCGTAGACGACCAGATCTCTTCCGGGTCATGCTCAACCCATCCATCTTTTGGAAAATGTTGGGTAAACTCCAACTGGGAACTGAAAACCGAATGCCCGCTGCTGTCAAACAGTATGGCACGACTGCTTGTTGTGCCCTGGTCAATACTGAGAATATGTCTGTTCATAGCAGTAACCTCAAGAAGTGGACTGATGCTTGAGCCTTTTGCAAAACGTCCTTTTCGCTCAACCTCTGCGTTATGCTAAAAAATTTATACTCGGAATATCAGTTACATACCTGCGGTAAAATTTTTCGCATGCCTTGATTTTGAACGAAAATCATCATTTTGTAAGAGGCTCGCTTATCTGGAGAAATACTCCTCATATCTGGCAGCGGCCTCTTCGCCAAACAGTTTTTCGCAAGCCTCATACAGACCTTTTGAATGCTTGAGCTCCTCATATGACACGAGGTATTCCAGCTTTGAGCGCCTTTTGAGATAATCCTCGAGTTTTACGATCATTTCATTCTCTGCAATGTACTCTATTTCGCAACGGCGAATGCCAGTAGATTCAATCAAAACCTCAGCCAGCCGGGGATCTTTTTCTATGGCTTCAAGCATTGGGATCGCGTGCTTTGCATAACGACGCCACAACCTGTCACTTACCATTTCTCCGGTATCGCCGGCAATAACCTGATCTAATCCAAGCTTATGGGATTGCTTGAAATAGGCAGTCTTAACTTCGTTTGACGGCTCTCCGTACCATTTATCTTTTACCGTTGCCAGGGGGATACCCATCTTTATGACTTCCTTGCATATTTCCTCGCCAATATTCAAGCAGTCAGTCAGTTTGCCACCGAAAATACTGATATGCTTGTTTGCAGCGGATGTTTCGACGATATGCTTTCTCGACATCTGCAAGAAATCATCCCCGGATTTCTGCCCCTTTTTCAATACCAGGGGGCGGACTCCGCATCGCTCCGATATAATATGGCTTTCCTCAAGGGGTCTGCTCAGGTCAAGGCGGGCGTTGATATTGGATAACACGAAATCACGGTCTTCTGCGGTCACCTGGGTTTCAGGACTCTCAACAGGGGTGTCGGTTGTGCCGATACAGGTACGGTTTGCCATGGGGATGGCAAAAAACAAACGACCATCGTCGGCGAAAAAAGCAAGTACCCGGTTTTTACGAGACAAACGCGGTACGATGAGATGAATTCCTTTGGAGAATATATGGCGATATTTTGTCTCCACCCCAGTCGCATCGTTGTGTTTATCAACGAAAGCACCGGTGGCATTGATCATGACTTTGGAACGTATCTCGAACGTTTCGCCGCTGACCTTGTCTATTGCAGCGGTTGTCCAATGATTACTACTAGCGTATGAGCCACTGACGGATTCAACATAGTTTGCGCAGATGCAGCCCTTGTCCATGGAGCTACGCACAAAATTGAAAACGAATCGGGCATCATTGTCAGGCAGGTAGGCATCGGAATACTCGACGCCGCCAATGCTGTTCTCCACGTTGATGAGTGGTTCCTCATTCTTGATCTGACTGGCGGAAAACATGCGGGGTGTCCGTGTTTTCCCCCTTCCAAGCAGCCAGTAGAGCCAGGTTCCAGCCAGCATCATCCAGGGTGGAAGGCGTGATTGTTTTGACAGCGTGCTTAAAAACCGAATTTCCTTGACGGTGGATGGAAAACTTTTCAGCAATTCGTTCCTGGATTTACATAAATTGCTAACCAGCCGGAATTCATAGCTTTCCATGTATTTAATGCCGCCCCAGATCAAATTGGAGGAGTGCTGGCTGGTAAAACCGGCAAAATCTCGGGAATCAATAAGGCCGACTTTGGCACCACGGGATGCCAGGGCTGCGGCGCACACTGCACCGTTCATCCCACCGCCTACGATCAGAACATCAAAGATGTCCGTTTTCAACTTCTGGATGTTAGTTTTTCTTTGTTTCATAGAAATAGATAGACGCTTGATCAACGTTGCAAGAGTTACCGTAAAAACCGGCGATATTAGACTTTAGCATTATTCTCCCTGGAAATCAGCTTGACTGCCGGACTGAGTTTGAAACGTATCAGACATATCGAAAAATGAAAATGAACCAGATAATTGAAATGATGAGTCCACCCCACAACGGGGGTCCGTAAAAGGCCAGCCACCCCAAATTGATAAACCCGGTTCCCAGCCAGGAGATGAACAAACGGTCCCCTCGTGTCGTATCCAGGCCAAAAACACCCCGCCTGGGGTTGCCGCCTGGGCTGTAACGCTCCCAGACGCCCATGACTACAATCGACAGCACAACCACTATGAAGAACGCAGCAGTCGGCCACGTCCATGCCATCCAGGATAAACCCATAAGACTGACCTCCTTCCGCTAAACTCGCCCGAGGGCGAATCCCTTGGCGATATAGTTACGTACAAAATAGATGACTATCGCGCCGGGGATGATGGTAAGTGAGCCGGCGGCTGCCAGCAGACCCAGTTCATACCCCGAGCTGCTTGCTGTCCGCGTCATTGTTGCTGCAATTGGTTTCGCCGCAACCGAAGTCAAGGTTTTTGCCAGCAACAACTCCACCCACGAGTACATGAAGCAGAAGAACATCGTCACCCCGATACCGGCGGCGATGGTCGGAATAAAAATACGGATGAAAAATCTCCAGAACGAATATCCGTCAAGGTATGCAGTTTCATCCAGTTCCTTCGGCACACCAGACATGAAGCCCTCCAGGATCCATACGGCAAGAGGAATATTGAACAAGCAATGGGCAATGGCCACCGCTATGTGTGTGTCGAACAGGCCGATAGCAGAGTACAACTGGAAAAAAGGCAATGCAAAAACAGCCGGAGGAGCCATGCGGTTGGTCAGCAGCCAGAAGAACAGATGCTTGTCCCCGAGAAATCTGTAGCGTGAAAACGCATACGCGGCCGGTAATGCCACCGTAACCGAGAGAAGGGTATTGATCACCACATAAATGATCGAGTTGATGTAGCCATTGTACCAGGTCGGATCAGTGAAAATAACCTTGTAATTATCCAGCGTAAAGTCCTGGGGAAAGAATGAAAAGCCGCCCAGTATCTCATTGGTTGTCTTGAAGGACATAGAAAGCAGACCATAGATCGGCAGCATCAAAAACAGAATGTAGAGTGTCGGCACCAGCCACTTTTTTGATTGGGTCATCTTACTGCTCCTCGTTACGCATCATGATGGTGTAGAACGCCCAGCAAATCAGCAAAACCATGAGAAAATAAATCAGCGACATGGCCGCCGCCGGCCCAAGGTCGAATTGACCGAGAGCAATTTTGACCAGATCGATCGACAGAAAAGTCGTGGTGTTACCAGGTCCGCCGCCGGTTAACACGAAGGGTTCGGTATAGATCATAAAACTGTCCATGAAACGCAGCAGGATGGCAATGGTCAGTACCCGTTTCATCTTCGGCAACTGAATATAACGAAAAATCGCCCAGCGGCTGGCTCCGTCGATATGTGCCGCCTGATAGTAGTCATCGGGTATCGAACTCAGTCCTGCATAGCACAGCAGTACGATCAGCGACGTCCAGTGCCACACATCCATGACCACCGTTGTCATCCAGGCAGAAATCGGCTGATTGGTAAAATTGTAGTCGATTCCCATTGAGTTCAGGGTGTAGCCGAGCAGGCCGATCTCGGGCAGGGCGAAGATATTCCACATGGCGCCGACCACATTCCAGGGAATCAGCAGCGGCAGGGCCATTAAGACCAGACAGACGGAAACCCAGGGACCTTTGCGAGGCATGGTCAAAGCTACGCCGATACCAAGCGGCACCTCGATTGCAATGATCATTCCGGTAAAGATAAGTTGCCGGATCAGGGACGCATGAAAACGGGGCGAACGCAGCACCTGTTCAAACCAGGTCGTGCCTTCCCAGAAAAATACGTTGTCACCAAAGGTTTCCTGAAAGGCATAATTGACTACCGTCATCAGGGGGATAAAGGCATTGAAGGCTACCAGGAGCAAGACAGGCACAACAAGCCACCAGGCCTTATTGTTTTGAGTTTTATTCATGGACTGTCTCCTCAACGACCCAATCATCACAGTAGATTCTGGTATGGTTCGGATCAAATTGGATTCTGGGGTTCTCCGCTGGGATGACCTTGTCTTCTTTCATCACCATTTTGATTATTTCGGATTCATGCTTCAGGGTTAACACCTGGTAGCGACCCAGATCTTCAATCTTTTCAATATTGACAGGGATACCGTCAGTTGCAAACTCAATAAATTCGGGCCGGATACCGACTTCAAGCTTGCCGCTCAACTCACCGGTAACCGGATGGGATGTTTTCAGGCGGCTGTTGTAAAAAACAGGCTGGCCATTTTCGACAGTACAGGGCAGGACATTCATTCCAGGTGAACCAATAAAGTAGCCCACAAAGGTGTGCCGAGGCTTGTTGAACAATTCAACTGGAGTACCCACCTGCACCACAAGACCTTCATATATAACCACCACCTTGTCAGCAAAGGTCAATGCCTCAACCTGATCGTGGGTGACATAGATCATGGTCATTCCGACCTGCTGGTGCAATTCCTTCAGTTTTGACCGAAGCTGCCACTTAAGGTGAGGATCAATAACCGTTAAAGGTTCATCAAACAGGATCGCGTTGACATCAGAGCGCACCAGGCCGCGACCAAGTGAGATTTTCTGCTTTCCATCAGCAGTGAGACCTGCGGCCCGCTTCTTCAGGCTGGCTGACAGATCAAGCATCTCTGCAATCTGATCGACACGCTGTTTCACCAGAGCTTCATCCATGCCACGGTTGCGCAACGGGAAGGCCAGATTATCGAAAACCGTCATGGTGTCGTAGACCACAGGGAACTGAAAGACCTGGGCTATTTGTCTTTCTGAAGTGGGAAGATGGGTCACTTCCGCGCCGTCAAAAAGGATCTCGCCCTCGGATGGCATTAACAATCCGGAGATAATGTTCAGCAGTGTCGTCTTGCCGCAGCCTGAAGGGCCCAGCAGGGCATATGCGCCACCGTCTTCCCAGACCTGGTTAATCTGGTTGAGCGCGTAAACCGGTTCCTGCCCCTTTGGTGGTGGATATGCATGCCTTACATTCCTGAATCTGATTTGTGCCATGTTGCAACCTGCCTGGGTTAAAGATCAATCAATTTGTCTTCTGTTCCGAAGTACATACAATGGCTCGAATTAAAATAAACACGGGCTCTTTCACCATATTCGAAGGAGTAAATCCCTGGGGTTTGACTGACCCAGACATTACCATTTACTTTCAAGCGGATAATGGATTCCGAGCCGCTGATTTCAGCAATCTGGACCGTGCCATTCACTTCTACTCCTTCACCCTCCGGCAGCAGATGGTGGGGCCGCAAACCAATTTTGTATTCTCCGTCCGGCAGCGCTGCAAACGCTTCAGGGACATTCCAGGAAACAACTTCTCCCAGAATTGCCAGCTCTCCACGTTTTTCGATTACTGCTGTATTGATCGGCGGATCTGAGAACACCTCAGCACTTTCCAGCGTGGCCGGCTTGCGATAAATGGATGCTGTTTTACCAAACTGAACGACACGACCCTCATTGAGTGTTGCGGTATGACCGCCCAGCATGAGGGCCTCCAATGGTTCACTGGTAGCGTAAACAACCGTGGCTCCGGTATCAGCAAACAATTTCGGCAACTCGTCACGCAATTCTTCGCGCAGCTTATAATCAAGATTGGCCAGGGGTTCATCCAGCAGTACGAGATCGGCGCCTTTCACCAGGGCCCGGGCCAGTGCGGTTCGCTGCTGTTGACCGCCGGAGAGCTCTCTTGGCAGGCGATCGAGCATTGGGGTCAGTTTGAGGAGATCGGCAAATTGATGAACCCTGTCGTCGATTTCCTGTTTGCTGAGGCCGGCAACCTTGAGTGGAGAGGCAATATTTTCGTAAACGCTGAAGCTTGGATAATTGATGAAGGACTGATAGACCATCGCCACGCTGCGCTGCTGCACTGGGAGACCGGTTACGTTTTTACCATTGGCCCAGACCCCCCCGGCAGTGGGTTTCTCGAGTCCCGCCATAAGTCGCATCAGGGTGGTTTTCCCACTGAGCGTTGTGCCGAGCAGAATGTTGAACCCGCCAGGCTCAAGCGTGAGTGACGTTTCGTATATATGTAATTCTGCGCCAAGCCGGAATGTAACATTTCTCAGTTCAATAGCCATGGAGTGTCTTCCTAATCCTTTTCTATTCCGGAGGTCTTGCGATCCTTAAATCAACATTATTCTTTCGGCATAACTCAATAAACTCATCTGGTATATTGTCGTCGATAACCAGGATATCAATATCTTTGAGTGTTCCCACCTTGACCGGAGCAGAGCGCTCCAGTTTCATCGAATCGGTGACCAGGATGACAGTGCGGGCCTGCCGGAGGATAGCCTGTGTCACGCGCACCTCACGCAGGTCATAGTCGAGTATTTCACCTGAACTGTCGATGGCGGAACAGCCGATAATTGCGTAATCCGGTTTAAACCTGTCAATAAACTCTTCGGTGCTGGTTCCGACAATGCCACCATCGGAATTGCGTATCTTACCGCCTGCTATCATGACCTCTATGTTACGAAGAGGCCATAATTTACTCGCCACATTAATGTTGTTGGTGATCACCAGGATGGAATTGTGATCAATCAGAAAATCGGCCACACGCTCGGTGGTGGTTCCGAGGTTGATATACATCGAAGAATTGTTTGAGATGATCCTGGCGGTGAGCATGGCTATTTCAGTTTTTTCTTCAGCCATCAGGACCTTTCTGGCGACGTGACCAAGATTCTCAACGGTATTCCTGATGACTGCTCCGCCGCGGACACGCTGAACGAGTTCAAGATCGTATAGCTGATTCAGATCGCGTCGTATGGTCTGCGGTGTGACGCGCAAATGGTCTGCCAACTGATCCACCTGCACGGAACCATGCTCACGGATATGTTCCATGATCAAGCTTTGTCGCGGACTTATATCCTTTCCCATAATGCACTGGCTGGATGATTTTGTTTCTACGAAACTCAAGGCCCACCGATATCACCCGATAGGCTAGGCAGGCCCTGAGTCCACTGGTCAGGTATTCACCGGATAATTATTTCACCCAGCGTTTTACCAGCTCATCATAGTTTACGGTCTCTCCCTGGGGTTTTTCATTGTCCAGCTTGGCCTTAGGAGAACCTGGTTTGTCCAGCCACATCGCAGGATCAGATTTCGGATTCAGCCTCGGTCCGCAGCCGCCGTAGGTGTTGGCTTTTTCATCAGCTGCCTGCATGCGAGCCATAACCAGATCCATCTCTTCTGCAAGACGGTCCATGGCCTGTTGCGGGGTGAAAGCACCGGAGTTCACGTCACCAATCTGCTGCCACCAGATCTGCGCCAGTTTCGGATAGTCAGGCACGTTTACGCCGGTAGGCGACCACATGACCCTGTCAGGCGAACGGTAAAACTCGACAAGTCCACCCAGTTTCGGAGCACGCTCGGTAAAAGATTCATGGTTAACAGTACTCTCACGGATAAAGGTCAGACCGACATGGCTCTTTTTGGTATCCACCGTCTTTGAAACCACGAACTGTGAATAGAGCCACGCTGCCTTGCGGCGATCAACCGGGGTGGACTTGAACAATGTCCATGATCCGGCATCCTGATATCCAAGTTTCTGGCCTTCTTCCCAATAGGGGCCATGGGGTGAGGGAGCCATACGCCACAGCGGTATGCCATTGTCGTCAACCGTGTTGTTCCCTTCCGACTTGGGTGCCACCATGGATGCGGTAAAGGCGGTGTACCAGAAGATCTGCTGGGCGACATTTCCCTGAGAAAGTGCCGGCAGAGATTGATAAAAGTCGTAGCTGGCCGCACCGGGAGGGGCATACTTGCGCAGCCACTCGTCCCACTTGCGAATCGCATAGACTGCTGCCGGGCCGTTGGCGGCCCCGCCGCGTGATACCGACGCACCCACGGGGTTGCAGGTGCCCTCTTCCATGCGAATTCCCCACTCATCAACAGGGATACCGTTTGGCAGCCCTTGGCTGCCGGCACCCGCCATTGAGAGCCAGGCATCGGTCATCCGCCAGCCAAGGTCAGGCGCACGCTTTCCATAATCCATGTGCCCGTATACTTTGACTCCGTCAATTTCCTTGACATCATCTGTAAAGAATTCAGCGATGTCCTCATACGCGGACCAGTTTACCGGTACACCCAGTTCATAGCCGTATTTCGCCTTGAATTTTTCCTTCAGGTCAGGGCGATCAAACCAGTCTTTGCGGAACCAGTAGAGATTTGCGAACTGCTGGTCCGGCAGCTGATAGAGTTTCCCATCAGGGCCGGTGGTAAAGGATTTACCGATAAAATCGTCAACATCCAGCATCGGATTGGTGACATCCATGCCCTCTCCCGCCATCCAGTCCGTCAGATTGACTGCAAGCTGCAGGCGCGAATGGGTACCGATCAAGTCCGAGTCATTGATATAGGCGTCATAGAGATTGCGTTTTGTCTGCATCTGGGTCTGTACCGCCTGTACAACCTCGCCTTCACCAAGCAACTGGTGGTTGACTTTGATACCGGTGATATCCTCAAATGCTTTGGTCAGGGTTTTTGACTCATACTCATGGGTAGGAATGGTTTCGGACAAGACGTTGATTTCCATTCCGGCGAATGGCTTGGCGGCGTTAATGAACCATTCCATTTCCTTCAGCTGATCACTCTTTGACAATACCGAAGGTTGGAATTCCTCATCAATCCATTTCTTTGCTTCCTCAACGCCGGCATAAACGTTTGAAAAACTCAGCGCTGCTGCGGCCGTAAATAACGCGATCTTTTTAAACATAAAGACGACCTCCCTAAGCTGTTGGTTTGAAGTATTTGTGCTGGACTAACTTCTGAACTGCTGGACTAACGTCTGAACACCTCCCTGAGTTGTTGGTTTAAAGTAATCGTACCGGGTTACCTTCATAAGACTGAAATTTTTCGAAATGTCAACGAAATTTTTTCGTTTTATTCGTAACAATGTTCGAAACATTCGCTTCTTCTAATCAAACAATATAATCATTTTCGTTTCTATCTGCATAACTTTTTTTGATACAAAGAATAAAAAATACAATAGTAGGATGAAAGGCCGGGGCAGGAATAGTATGGGGGCAGGAGGGCTGAGTTGTTCGCAGTCAGATAAATCTTCTGAGCTGTCCGTTTGCAGTCAGTCGGTGAGTCCAGGGGTGGTTTAAGGCGGCATGGCAGATTTCTTTTTGCCGATCATTTGCGGCAGGTATCGGTTAAATCCATAGATAAAGGGGATACACAACAGCAGGCTGATGACCGTTGTCATTACTCCCGAAATAGTGACCATAGCAGGTGACCCTCCGAGGTTGTCAAGTATCCACTTTGCAAGTTGCGGGTTGATGTAGTGATAGAAAATGCCATTTAAACACATAAGAACCAGTGTGTTCTGCCCCATGTAAAGCATCAGCCTTGGAGCCCGATTCATTGCAGCAACAAAAAGAATCATCAGGCAACCGGCAATTGCAGTCAGTGGAAAGAGCAGCATATCACCGTGGGAGGCAAATAGAATTACCACGGCATCATAGACGTGAAAATTGAATGGCCCATTGTTGCGCTGGTAGGTGAAAAGTACCGCGGCAAAAAGCATAAGAGCACTTGGAGCCGCTATCTTTAGAGAAATTCGATCTGCAAGGTATGCCTTGCGCCTCATGTATACTCCGATCAGATAAAAACTGTATAACGTTATGGCTTCATGTATAAACAAATAGTTCCAACCGACAGTCCTTCCCTTCAGCGGGTTAAAAATATCGAGCTTCAGGTTCAGCAGATAGCCAACAACATAAAATATTACCGCGGCTCCTAAAATCTTCCTGTCGGAATCCCGAAAAAACCGGAAAAAACCGAAGTGAACCAGTTCGACACCGATGATGAGCAGGAGAAACCACGACGGAACGCAGAAAAGCGGCAGTCCGAACACCGTGGCAATTAAACCTTTTGCATAACCTTCAAAGCTGGGCAAATCCAAATCAAAAAATTTTCCGTCGAAGAAGATCGTTGGGAATATCATCAGGAGTGTAAAAAAGATAAAGGGTAATAAGCGACTGAAAAATCTGTTTCTGGCGAACCCTGCAAAGCTGATGTCATAGGTTCGTTCTTTGGCTACATATCCCGCCAGGATAATGAACAATACCATGTGAAACGAATAGATGAATTTGTACTGGCTGGCCGCAACTGAATTTTGTAGCAGCATGAACTCTTCAACGAAATGCCCGTAGAAGACCAATGCAATTCCGTAAAACCTGGCGATATCTATCACTTCAAATCGCTTGCCACCTGGAGTCGTTGCCATTTAAACGTTTCCCATTGAAAGTTTGCCGTCACATTGAAACCTTCTTGCGCAGAAGGAAAAAAGTACTCATATCATACATGATAAACCTGTTCGCGAATACTCTGAAGAACAGGTTCTTTATCTGTTAATAAGAAAAACCGTGTGAAACTTGAACCTTTCCTGTTTGGCTCCGGGCCGCTGACGGATGAAGAACTCTTTCAGCCTGTAATACAGGAAGCTCCGCTACGGTAAAAAGAGACGAGTTGTAAATTAGCCGGCAAACGGGTATGAAGGCATTTGAATGACGAGATGACATTTCACTGTCGGATTAAAAGAGGAAATCAATAGACACTGAAGACTTGATCAAAGGACGCAGGTGATGGCCTGGATCTTGAAGCCGAGGGTGTTTTTATCTTTGTCGGGTTTTCGCCGAACAATCAGCTTGTCCCGGCAGGGATTAAGATGAATACAACAGGGTCTGTCATCACCGATGAAAAATGCGTAACAACGATTCCAGGTATTTATGCGATCGTTGACTTGCATCAGAAATACGCCAACCAGATAGTTCTCGCCGCAGCAGACGGCTGTACGGCGGCGCCGGCAGCGGCCCACTCTATTGAAACGCGCAAGTAAGACTGAGATCCAGATTGATCCATGGCCACAATGAACAGAATCAGTCCAGCAGAGCTCTCCGAATTCGCCACATCAGTCTACATCGAGGCCGGGATGCCCGAAGCTGATGCGAGGCTCGTCGCCGATACACTTGTTCAGGCTGATTTGTGGGGCCATCAGTCTCACGGCGTCCTGCGGCTCGGCTGGTATCTTGATCGTATTCGAAATGGAGTAATGAACCCTGTTACTGATCCGGAATTTGAAGTTGACGGGGGTGCGGTTGCGGTAATCAACGGTCGTGACGGCGTCGGCCAGGTGCTTGCCGATCTCGCGCGCAAAGAAGCCGTGCGACGCGCTAAAAAACATGGCATAGCTGTTGTTGGCGTACATACGTCTAACCATTTTGGCACCTGTATGTATTACACTCGCCTTGGCGCACTTGACGGCTGCGTGACGCTGCTCACCAGCAATGGCGGCCCGGCCATGGCTCCGTGGGGTGGCAGCAGGAAAATCATCGGAACAAATCCGTGGTCGGTCGCGGCACCAGCTGGAAATTTTTCTCCGCTTCTGGTGGATATGGCGAACACAGGCGTCGCACGTGGAAAAATCTATCTCGCCCGCAACCAGCAGCTGCCGATTCCACTGGGCTGGGCGCTTAGCAGTGCAGGCGAGCCTACCACTGACCCCCAGGAAGCAATCGATGGCATCATTCTGCCGATGGCCCAGCATAAAGGGTATGCGATCGCTGTAATGGTCGATATGCTCTCCGGTGTACTGACAGGTGGCGGATTTCTCTCTGGTGTGCAAAGCCCTTACAAGACTGCGGAAAAAAGTAACTGCGGTCATTTGATGATTGCGATGAACATCGAGGCCTTCCAGCCGCTCGAGCGTTTTGAGGCACGAATGGAGGCCTTCCTCAACGAGATAAAATCTGTGCCGCTTGCAAAAGGGCACGAAGAAGTGTTCTATCCCGGGGAAATTGAAGCCAACAGCGACTTGCGTTATCGCAGGGAAGGATTGTGTCTTGCTGCAGACACGATCACCACTCTCAGGGAAATCGCCGGACAGACGGGGTTACATGCAAAGCTGCCGTTTTGAACCAGCCAATTGAATCCCCAGACAGACCGGTTTCATATTTTTATACCCTTCTTTTGTAAGAGATAAGGAGCCTGGTATTCGCCCGTTGCCTGCTTCCTCCTGAGAGTAAAAAACTTTGCTGTAGTTTATAGCAGGAGTGCTCGAGTTCTGTTGTGTAAGGCAGGTTGAATAATTATGGTATAGGTGAAAACTCAGTCTCAGAAAGAAGCTGAGTGATGCATCACAAATCTCATCAAGGAAAACAAGAGATGACCTGGCATTCCTAAAGGAGAAAGCGATGACAGTAAAAATTTTCATTAATCGAGCCATAACGAAAAGCTCTACAGAGGAACTGACAACCCTTCTGCATAGAATGCGAAGCGCCTGTCTGGTACAGCCTGGCTATATCTCAGGACAGACGCTAAAAAGGATTGACAGGCCCGGCGACAGTCTTGTGGTCAGCACCTGGAATTCCATCGAGGACTGGGAAAACTGGTACAACAGTTCCGAGCGAAAAGAGATCCAACTCGAGATAGATGCATTGCTTGGAGAGGAGACTACCTATGCTGTCTACAGTTAGATTTATTTCCCCTGTTTGATCATGGAATATGGCGAAGCACCCCCGGCTCATCGATTGTCCCGCGCTTTTATTCCATGATCCCTGACAGAGATCAGTAAATGAGCGATCTTTTCTCTATTTCCTTCTTGCGTCGAAAATATTCGTCTTTTGAAATCTTCCCTGTTTTCCAATCATCTTCCAGTTGTGCAAGCGCTCTTTTATTCTGGTATTCGTATGCCGCGCCAGCAGCGCCGGCTCCCACTGCAGCACCTCCAACTGCTCCACGACTGCAGCCTATTGACAACAATAACGGCAGGGTCAGTGCCAGGACAAAAAATCGTTTCATGATATCACCTGAGAGTAGAAGGTCAGTTTATACTGCCTGTTGTATTATCGCATCGAACCTGGCTTGCCCAGCGCCGTAAGCCGCATCAGAAAACACAGGTTCCCGGAGAGAACCGTCGAACTCTGTAGCATCTATCACAAATTCAACGCCGACACCTGTTTCGATCATATCCTTCACTATAAGCATCATTGGATACCGCCGTAAAAACTCCAGCTTTCTATGTACGCTGATCCGGTCTCCTCAAGGAGGAATAGCTGCGGCAATAAATACCAGCAGAAGTGTACGGTTGGTTTTTGTTTACCTTACATAACCGCTGCCGATGGCAGAAAATGGCAGATGTACGTCGAGTTCCGGCACCCGTTTGGCAATCCAGGCAACAAAGGTGTTGCTGTTTGGTCCAGGAAATGCTGCATAGGTCTGTTTCCAGGGATAATCTCGGGCCGCTTCTTCAATGGCGTCAATCAGACGATCACCCCCCTCGCCAATATGCTTCTTTAAAATCCGTGGTCTTTCGCCATACCAGAAGCGGTCCGGAACATCCTGGGCTATTCTCATAACAGGCTTGTTATTGCGGCCGCGCCAGCCGACCACATCATAAACGGTATAAAAGTTTTCACCAGTCCGCTTGGCAGCAACCCAGGTATGAATGGCAAACCAGCCTCGCCAGCCCCATGCATCCGCACCGTACACAAGAATGACCGCTTCCTCCGTGGTCAATGGGTCAGGTGCGCTGCCTGAAGATTCACGGCTCGCCGTCCGCCAATCTTTGTTAGAGGAGCAATTGGTCATCAATAACCCCATTATGACAATGATTGAAAGCAATGTAAGAAACTTCATAAAGCTGACTCCTGTGTCATTGATGAGCACAAAACAATAGCCTCGTGCCTGCTGCCGCATCATGATCAAATGAAGACATGTTCAATGGGATATAGTAAGGAGAAAAACAAATTTTGTCAGGTATCCCCGGTAATAAAGTTCAATTTGGGAATTGGCTGGGCAGCAGCACCTTCTGCACGGTAACGTTGACCGCACAACTCGCAGTTGAGCCGGTCTCCATAAAAGCTGGGCTCTGAAGAACAGCGCGGACGCCCAGACAGCCGCTGGGCGTCCCATCTCAGCCGATCCCTGCTGCCACAAACAGCGGCTTAGCCTTTGGACCGCCGAGAAAATCGACAAATGCCTGCGCCTCATCCTGCCGTGTGCCGGTGCTCATAGGCACAGCGGTGTATGATGTATAATTCTGGATTTCCGGTGGCAGCGGACCAACGAATACCAAACCATTTTCTTTCTCTAGAAGAATTTCGGTAATGGGCCCGAAAGCGACCTCGCGTCCACTGCCTTTGAGCACATGCTTCATTACTTCAGCGCCGGTGGCATAGCGGGTGGTCTTGGGTTCAACCTTCTCCCAGACGCCCATTTGCTTCAGGAGGTTCTCAAAGTAGATACCTGTCGAGGCAAGATTGAAGACAATCGACTCGGCTTCGAGCACGACCTTCTTGATGTCAGCAGCTGTGGCTATCGCCGGTACCGCTGTTCCGGGCCGCAGCGCAACACCGGAGCCGACCTGGCCAACGTTTACCCCACCCTCCTTGACCTTGCCTGCCTTGGCGAAATCAGCGATCACTGCCGGCGGCGCGACCACCACGTCGAAGGTGTCCCCCGCTCCAATTCGCTTGCGTATCTGGGGCGCGGTGTTGAAGGTAACGTTGATCGTGTGGCCAGTCATTTTCTCGAAGGCCGCAGCGGCAGCCTTCAGGCCAGGCTCAATCGCACCGCCACTGATGACGGATAATCCAGGATCATTTCCCGAAGGTGCCAGAATCAGGAACAGGCTTGGTACGGCAATATTGAATAGACGCATCTTGCTCTCCTTTTTAGCAGCTTTTTAGTTGTTTGTTGCAGCAGGCAATTGGGCTTGCGGATCATGCAGCGATCATCTTGTTCAGCTGCAGGATAATAATCCTGGCAGCCAGGAAAAACAGAAGCACTTTAAACGCGATCAAAAAGCTCCTGTCAGAAATTTTATTGAGCAACTTCTTGCCAACGTAAATACCCGGTACAACGGCAATGACCAAAAAAAACAGTAAGTTTCCGTAGTCTAAGACGTTTATTCCGATGAATCCAAAAAGGATTATTTTCAGTGTATGTTCCAGCAGGGAGCAGATAGATTTCGTACCTATCATGGCCTCCTTGATGATGTTTTTCCTGACATAAAATGGTGAGGTAAGAGGCCCACTTGCACCAAAAAAAATCCCAAAAAAACCGGCGGCCAGGCCGACCGGCAGAAATATCCACATATCCAGCCGGCTTTCCTTTTTGGAGACCGGGAGAAATATCATCAGCATAATAAAAAGCCCCATGCCCAGCTTGATGATATCTTTTGGCAACAGTTGGAAAATAAAAATGCCAAGGAATGCCCCCGGGAGCAGCCCCAGGCTGTAGCGAAAGACAATGGACCAGTTAATATGTTTATAGAAAAGAGCCGTCCGTGCACCGCTGCTCACAATCATGACGGTTGCATAAATTGGAACGACATAGGTTGTTTCTATAAAGGAAGCCAGTATCCCCAGAAAAAGCACGCCGCCGGCCATCCCCATCATGCCGCTTAGGATGGAGCAGAAAAAAACGGATATCGTTAAGATGATCAGCGACGACAATGAAGGATCCATACCGTAAAACACCCCATAAAAGAATTGCAGCCGGGTCTATTGTTATATTTCCCCGGACCTCCGGAAAGCTGCTGGACTCCGTATCTTCCGGGACACCGCTCGTTACAGATACTCAAATGCCGCTGTCATCTCATCGATCATAGAGCAGGAACAACGCTTCCATCAAGACAATTCCAGAATATCAAGACCAACGTTGCGATCGAGCAAATAGATGATTCCACGATCATCAACTTCAGCATCCATACTCTGGGGTGCCTGAAAATCAGAGCCCGGGGGCGGGATAAAATAGCCATGCTCCCTGGGAGCCAATGGATCGGAGATATCTACAATTCTCAGGCCCCCGGCAAACCAGGCTGCAAACACGAGATCACCGGTGTGACGCTCAACTATCTGGCTGGCACCGAAACGGCTGCCGCTCCGGCTCCAGGGAGAATCCAGCTCACTCACCTCGTAAACCGACAACGGGCTGATACGTTCTCTTTCGCTCACGTCGAAAAGCCAGAGTGCGGCATGGGGCTGACCCTTTGGATGGTTGTCGTGTTCTTCGTCGATTGCCAGCGCCAGCTTTCCTCCTGGATAGGTCTCTGGGAGAGCCATCACCGTGTGGGTAGACTCCAGGAACGGCGGGTGGTAATTATAGGTGCCTGCAGTCAGCGGCTGGCTGATGTCTGATATATCTACCGCCCAGACACCCGCCTGACAGCAGGCTGCCCAGAGCGTGTTGCCCTGCCTCAACGCATGGTGCAGCCAGTTGCCATCGACGGGACCGGTCGACAGACTGTCGCCGGCCTCCTGCCCGGGCATCCACCAGCGAGAGAGCTCTCGGGGATGTTCAGGTTTTGAGAGGTCATAGATCACGAGAATATTCCCCAGAAATCCAGCCATTTCCGTCGAAACATACGCGTACCGCCCGTCAAAGTCAAAGCCGTGCACCCCCATCCCGCCGGTTGGCTGAAAGCTGATCTCGCGTGGTTTTGCCGGGGCAGAGATATCATAAAGACGAAAACCGCCCTGGTTCCAACGGGAGGCGCCCTCGGATCGAAGTAGTGCAACATCCTCTGTCTTGACCCCGAGCGCCAGAGCTATCTCGACATCGTCCGGCACGCCTCCCTTTTCGAGCAGGAGCTGTGACTCAAGATCTTGTAATTTTTCACTTTTGCGGAAAAATTTGCGGCGATGGCGCTGGCTGTTAACGATCATCAAATCACCGGAAACCATTACCTTGTGGGAATGTGTCCGCATGTCCGCCAGAGCCACTGTCGTCAACAGGACAGGATTACCTGGATCACGTACATCAATGATTGAAGTGCCCTGTGGAGGAGATAGATGGCCGATGAAAATATATCCGTTCTGTTCAACGACCTGCGCGCCCCCCGGAATTTCAAGATGCGCAAGCCGCCTGACCCCCTTCGAGATACACCCGTGGGAATCGGCTGGAGGAAACGTGTTTTGGGTTTTATTCATAGAAACTTCAGCCAATCGTCTTAGCTGACAGTGAGGGTTAGTGTTCTCTCGGCGTCTTGCTGTCTTTCCGAGGCATCGCACGATCGTGCATGGTTTAAGCGGTTACATCCAGATTTTTTTCGAGCACCATTTTGATTTTTTCGAGAAATTGTCTTGTTGTCAGCCAGTTTGACTGTTCTGTCAGTAATGCCAAATCTTTTGTCATATGACCTGATTCAACGGTCTCAAAGCATGCCTTTTCCAGGGCCGTGGCGAAGTTCTGAACCTCGGGTGTGCTGTCAAACAAACCGCGATAATAGATGGCCCGTGTCCAGGCAAACAAGGTTGCCAGCGGATTCGTCGAGGTCTCCCGGCCCGCCTGGTGCTCGTGAAAATGACGCGTCACCGTGCCGTGGGCGGCTTCGGTTAGGACGATCCTGCCATCAGGTGTCAGAAGCATCGAGGTCATCAGGCCAAGAGAGCCGAAGCCTGCGGCAACGAGATCCGACAGGATATCACCGTCGTAGTTTTTACAGGCCCAGACAAAACCACCTGATGATTTGACCGCAAAAGCAGCCAGATCGTCTACCATCCGGTGCTCATAGATGATCCCCTTTGCCGCAAATTTTTTCCTGAACATGCTTTCATACACATCGTCGAACGAGTTTTTAAAAAGTCCGTCATAATGCTCCAGCTCGGTGTTCTTCGTGCCCAGGTAGACAGGATACCCTCTCTCGAGCCCAAAGTTCATGCAGGACATGGCAAATCCCCGAACGGACTCTTCGGTATTGAAAATTCCCAGAGCGGCACCGGGTCCGGTAAAATGATGAATTTCCGCCTGTTGTGAGGCATGCTGACCCTCGGGAATATAGCTCAGTACCACTCTGCCTCCTCCGGGGATACTCATATCCTGTCCGCCATACATGCCGCCAAAGGCATGGCGGGCGACAACAATCGGCTGTTTCCAGCCGGGTATCAGCCGGGGAATGTTCCTGAAGACGATCGGCTGCCTGAACAGTGTCCCCCCGATCTGATTTCGGGTACCGCTGTTGGGCGATTTCCAGGCCTTTTTCAGGCCGAATTCCTCAACCCTTTTCTGGTCAGGGTTGATCGCCGCGCATTTGGCGCCTACCCGGTGCTTTTTAATGGCCTCGGCCGCTTCGACCAGGATGTGGTTGTCGGTCGCGTCACGGTTCTTGATATGGTAGTCAAAGTAAATGAGATCCACCTCAAGATAGGGCAGTATCAGTAATTCCTTGATCCAGCCCCACATGACCCGCGCCATTTCGTCTCCTTCAAGCTCAACGATGGGGTTGCGTATTTTTATCTTTTTCAACCTTCCCTCCCTGGGTGATCATGGTTCTGCAAAAATATCCTGCAGCAGTTCATCTCATTGCCGTTATTATGGCTTCAGTCATCTGAGTCGTTGAGGCCGTGCCGCCGAGATCGTAGGTAACAGCCCTGGCTTCGGAGATGACTTTTTCCACGGCACGCGAGATGGATTCGGCCGCAGCGGTTTCGCCGAGGTGGTTGAGCATGAAAGCGGCTGAAAGAATCATCGCCGTCGGGTTTACCTTGTTCAAGCCCCGTATACTTTGGGGCGCTTCCGTGCGCCGGTTCAAAAACGCTGATTCCTTCACCGAAATTGCCGCCCGGGCAGAGGCCGACACTGCCGACCAGTCCGCCGGCGAGATCAGCGACAATGTCTCCATACAGGTTCGGCATAACCATGACATCGTAGTCCTGGGGTTTTCTGACCAGGTCCATGCATTGAGCATCCACATTCGTCTCTTCAAAGACTATCTGCGGATACTCTTTTGCGATTTCCCGGGCCTCCCTGAGAAACATGCCGTCCGTCAATTTCAGGATATTTGCCTTCAATACCACCGTCACTTTGCGGCGCTTGTGGCTCACCGCATAGTCAAAGGCAAACCTGACAACACGCCGGCAGCCCTTTTTGGTGATAAATTTAATGGCGATGGCCGCGTCGTCCCCGACCATCTGTTCCCGGCCAACGTAGACGTCTTCAGTGTTTTCCCTGACCACGACCAGATCGACATTTTCAAAGGGGCTCTGCGCCCCCGCAATCGTTCGGGCCAGGCGGAGGTTGGCATAGAGATCCAGTTCGACACGCAGGGTAATGTTGGGACTGGGAAATCCTTCTCCGACAATGTTGGTCATGGGGCCTTTCAAGGCCACCCTGTTTTTCCTGATCGAATCAAGCGCCTGTGCCGGAACCGGACTGCCGAACTGGGGAATCGCGCATTGACCGGCAGCAACCTCTTCCCAGGCAACCCGAACATCGGTCGCCTCCACCACCTGCACCGCTGCTGCTACGATTTCCGGGCCAATGCCGTCGCCTGGTATCACGGTTATACGATACATATTCTCTCTCTTGCCGTTTAAATTTCTTCCCGCATCGGGGCGGGACGCTTGCCTAAAGCTTTACAATTACTCGGCCGTAATCGGGTTTCTCAGGACACCGAGCTTTTCAATCTCCGTTTCCATGATGTCGCCGGGGTTCATGTAGGTCGTGGGATTACGGTCCTTGGCAAGGCCGCCGGGTGTTCCTGTGGCGACGACATCACCCGGTTCCAGGGAGAAAGACCTGGGAGCAGAAGGCGACAAGCTGCGGAACATTGTAGACAAGCTGGTTCGTGTTCGATTTCTGCAGAACCCGGCCGTTGACGCGGAGTTCGACATCCAGGTTATGGGGATCGGGCAGCTCATCCCTGGTCAGCAGATATGGTCCCATCGGGGCAAAGGCGTCGAAGCTCTTGCCGCGCAGGTTCTGACCGTCACGCTTGGTCAGATCACTCGCGCTCACGTCGTTGAGCCCCATGTAGCCGGCAATGCAGTCGTAGGCCTCGGCTTCGGGAACATGCTTGCATGGTTTGCCGATAACAAAGGCCAGCTCGGCTTCATACCCGAGCGCCTGGGTCATTGCCGGGCGGGGGATTGGATCCTCATAGGAGGCCACCGCATTGGCGAATTTGGCAAAAATACGCGGTTCCGCATGGGGTTTCATTCCCAGTTCCTCGAGAAAATCGTGATAATTGTGAGCAACACAGATAATTTTTGACGGCTTGAGCACCGGAGCCAGCAGTTTTACCTTCTCCATCGGCACAACACAGGGGCTGTTTCTGACGAAGAGCGCCTCCTGTCTTTGCGCTACCGACCCACTGCACCGTTTCCCGCGCTGCCTTCAGCGACTCGTCACCGCCTTCGAGGAAGGCGATTGTCTCAGACGGGATCATCAACCCGGCTTTCTGCCCGCGGACGAAGCACCCGTTTCGCGTCAGCATTGCCTCATAGGCCAGATTCAAATCAATGACCTGATCGCCTGCAAGACATCCAAGCCGCGGGTCACCTTCCTTCTGATACATTACCAATTTCATCTCTTAGCTCCTTCTTTCTATTTCAGGTTCCACCCGCCTTGCTTCTCAGCGGGAGAGATAGCACGGTGATGGAGATTGTCACCGGTTTTCGGCTGACGTTCATGCCTCACGTCGATGGTGCCTGCGGTGATGCTCTCCGGTCCTGTTTTGAGCCATTATCCGCCTCTGCTGGTTTCATCTCAGCTCACGCTTTCAGGAAACAGGTCCCGGACGGCCAGCTCTTCTGCTGTCAGCCCCTGTTCGCGGGCGTAGCGGACCAGTGCTTTCAGGGTCCTGCGGTTTGCTTCCAGGCCATAGGGCCAGAAGTCCTCTCCGAATATCTGCCGTGTTTCCTCGACGTATGCCGGCAGCATCGGCAGCATTGCTCGCCAGTGCCTTGCTGTCGGAAAGGGCCTTCATTGTCTGCTGCCGGGCTTTTTCAGCGCCTCATAGATGCTGCGCAGGGCCCATGGGTTCTGCGGTAGATGTCTTTTCGCAGGACAACACAATGCATGATCGGATGGATCCCCGTCTCCCGGTAATAATCGATTTCCGCCTGCCTTGTAGTCAGGGAACATGCGCTTGACCTGCGCCATTCCTGCCGTAAAGCAGTCCGGCGCCTGATGAATCAGTGCCGCATCGACATCACCGGCGGCCAGCATACCGGACAGCGTCTGCTCCCTCGCTCATGTACCTGATCCTGGCTCCAGCAGGCATCTCAATCGGTACCCGGGGTTTTTTCACGGCAACCCAGTCAACAGAGTTAAGATCGAAGCCATACCGGTCTGCGAGAATGCCGACAATCCAGACGACGGCCGTCATGCCCCATTCGCGTATGGCGATGCGCTTGCCGTTCAGGTCTTCCGGTTTGCTGATGCCCGAGCCGGTATGGAAATAGACCATGGAATGACGGAAGGCTCTGCTTGGAAAGGCCGGCATTGCCACAAAAGGATTGTTCCTCTTTGCCGCAGAGATAGCAATATGCGCCCATTGACATCTCCGACACATCAAATTCCTGATACTGGCACATGCGGAAGAAAATCTCGGATGGAGACAGTCGTAAGACACGCAGATCAATACCTTCAGGACGGATCGAGCAGGCATCCAGCGCACGGATACGATCGTAATCACCAAAGGCGCCGGTCAGTGAGAGTCGTTGCATCATTTCATCGTGTCCTTATGCAAGGGTTACGTCTATAAGCTCACTTTTTTCCTGTTTTCCTGGGCCCCGAGCTGCACCTCGTCCCGGAACAGTTGCTGAGCGCACAAGCTTCTCAGCTGCCAAGTTCAAGGATATCAAGACCGTTGACCCGGTCCAGCAGGTAGATCAGCCCCCGTGAATCGACATCGACATCGTTGCTCATCGGGGTCGGGGCCCCCTTGGCCGGTTCCGGGATATAAAATCCTCTCTCAACGGGTAACAGCGGATTGGCGATGTCAACAATCCGCAGACCGCCGCTGAACCAGGCGGCGTAAACGAGCGTCGAGCTCATGTGCTCCTGGAACTGGTGGGCGCCGAAAACACCGCCGGGGACCCTGCTCCAGGGCGAATCAGCCTCGCTGACATGATAGGTTGAAAGAGGCTTCATACCGCCAGAGGTCGCTGACGTCAAATACCCACAGGAAGGCGTGCGGCTGCCCCTTGTGGTGTTCATGCTGTTCGTCGATGACGATGGCTATGTCCCGACCGTCGATCTTGAAGGGAACACGCAGGGCGGTGTGGGTGGTGTCTGGGACCGGCGGATGGTAATCATAGGCCCCGATCGTATCAGGCGAGCTGATATCAGAGACATCCACAACCCTGAAGCCGGCACCGCAGCAGGCGGCCCATAATTGATCCTGATGGCGCATGGCATGGTGGAGCCGCACCCGATGATTGATCCAGAGCGGTTTTTCACCTTCACCGATTTCCTGGCCGGGAATCCACCAGCGCGACACTTCCTCCGGCTGCAGCGGGTTGCTGATGTCATAGTTGACCAGGATATTGCCGTTAAAACCATCCATCTCGGTGGAGATGTAGGCGTAATGTTCATCCACATCGAAACGATGCACCCCATACCCGGCCGTTTTCTGAAAAACAATCTCACGCGGACGGCTGCGGTCAGCGATGTCGTATATCCTGAAACCGCCATCGCGGTAACCGCGCCTGTCAGCCGCGGCCAGCAGCGGGAGGTCCTTCGGAGCAACCGCCAGGGCCCGGGCAATCTCTTCCTCCGAGGCCGGCCGGCCAAGTGTTTTTTCCAGTTCTGCGCTGATCTCGGGAATTCGTTTGCCTTTTCTGAAGAAGTGACGCCGGTGACGTTCACTGTTGACCATCATCAGATCATCGCCGATAACACGCACCTTGTGGGAATGGGAATCCATACCCGGCAGATCGATTTTCGCAACCGGCCGGGGAGAGCGCGGGTCGGACACATCAACGATGGATGTACCATGGGGCGGGGCGATATGGCCGATATAGGCAAAATTTCCCTTGACCTCGATCTGCCCGCCCCCGGGGATGTCCAGGTGAGCGATTCTTCGAACATTATGCGCCAGTGGCCCACGTTTTTCTCTGCTGCTGATCATCAATGCTATCTCTCCACATTTGAGCCCTGTCCCTGTATCTGTTCCGTGCGTTATCGCGGCCTTGCTCGTCTGCCCTGCGACTACTGGATCATAAGACCCTTTTCAGCTCGGTTTATTCCTTTTCAATCGCTTCCTCAGCGGCGGCAGAACGAGGGAAAGAACCAAAAACACCCATAAAAAATTGCCGATTGTCGAGGAGAAGAGAACCATCGGGTCCCCCTCGGAAATTCGCATCGAGCGCATAAAATACTGCTCGACATAGGGACCCAGGATAATGCCGATAAGCAGTGCGGATACCTGGTATCCCGTTTTACGGGCGATATAGCCGATAACGCCGAAGACCAGTGCCAGTCCCATATCAAACAGGTAGCCGCGCGGCGCGAATGCGCCAACCAGGGTAAAAGAGATAATGACAGGAGCCAGGTACTGCGTAGGCACCAGGGTAATTCGGGCCATGTAGCGGGCCAGCGGCAGGATTGTCCCGATCATGAACAGGTAGGTGATAACCATCGACATGAGGACCCCGTAGGGAAACTGGGGGTTGTCGAGAAAAATCCGTGGCCCGAGCGTGATACCGTGGTACTGGATGACGATCAGCATGATGGCAGCCGTGGAGCCACCGGGGATGCCGAGCGTCAACAGGGGAATCAGGCTTCCGGAGGTGACGCCGTTGTTGGCGGACTCGGGGGCCAGAATTCCCTCCGGGTGCCCGGTGCCGTATTTTTCCGGAGTCTTTGAAAACAGGCGCGACTGCTGGTAGGCCACAAAGGCGGCTATCGGTGCACCCGCCCCGGGCACAACCCCGATCCCGAGCCCGATGAAACTAGTCCAGACGATGTGCCACCAGCGCTTCAGGGCCATGCGGACGCCTTCAATGGTCTCCTTCCAGCGCGTTTGTGTGGCCATGCGGATCTTGCCTACCTCGGATACGATCGATTCCACTTCAACCATCAGCAGCGCTTCAGAAATGGCAAAAATACCGATCAGGGCTGCCACCACCGGCACACCGTCATAGAGTTCGAGAAAACCAAAGGTCGCACGTGGCGCCGAATAGATTGCATCCGGGCCAATCGCCCCAATCAGCAGACCGAACATCCCGGCGATCAGGCCTTTGAGCGTATTTCCCGAAGATACGACCGCTATCAGTGTCAGTCCGAAGAGCA
Organism: uncultured delta proteobacterium; assembly: GCA_963696725.1. Taxonomy (GTDB): domain Bacteria; phylum Desulfobacterota; class Desulfobulbia; order Desulfobulbales; family Desulfocapsaceae; genus MADRE3. Next base: position 384,910 of record CAVOLI010000004.1, on the reverse strand, counting down.
TGACCACCACCATTTCCACGCTATGAAAATAATAGCCGGCACGGGAAAGCAAAGGCATGGCGAAGATAGCAAAGACCGAGGCGATCAGGCCGCCGAATGCCGAGGCGACGAAGCTCAGGGTCAGGGCCTGCTGCCCCTTCCCCTGCTGGGTCATCGGGTAGCCGTCGAAAGGGGTGGCGGCGGCGCCGGCGGTTCCCGGAATATTGACCAAAATGGCCGGAATTCCCGCACCCATGCGGGCCGAACAGTAGAGGGCCACCATGAAGGCCATGGCCGTCTCGACGTTGAGAGCCAGGGTGAACGGCAGCAGGATTATCAGGCTGTTGGCCGGCCCCAGGCCGGGGATCGCGCCGATGATCAGACCGATGACTATAGCCGGTATGATCACATACCACTGACCAAGCGACGAAACGAAAAGCGAACCCAGGAAATCAGCTGTAAATTCCATCTTAGAATAACCAGTGAATAAAGTTCTCGAACGGTCCCGGAGCAAACCGGGTATCGAGCAGCTCGATAAAGAAATAATAGCCGGTCAAAGAAAGTGCCAGGCCGATCCCGATGAGCTTTGCAGGTGAAAACACGCCGAGTACCAGCATGGCCGCAATCAGAAAAGTGAAGGTGGTCAGTGTATAGCCGGCATACGGGATAACCAGGACATAGGCGACCGCCAGGGCCAAGGAGGCCCGCCTTGACCAGCTGTATCCTGTTTATCTTGAACAGGTCTTTTGGAGCGCAGGCTGGCCTGTCCCCGGATGAGCTCAAGACCGGTTTTTACGAGAAAGACGAGGACCAGAACGATCAGGACACCGCCGATCAGCACCCCGTTTATCTGGGCTTCCCAGGAGAGATCCTTGATCGTATAAAAGTAATAAATGGCAAAAAGCAGCGCCATTATCGGAAGAACCAGTTCATCTCCCTTCATGGCGGGCTGCTTTTGTTCTGAACCCGCTGTTTCTTTCATGATATGCATAGACATTGGGAAGAAATCTCTGCGTCAGTGCAGATGGTTAAGATGACAGGATAGCTGCGGACAGCCTTTTTACTCATCCCGGACAAGAAAATTGCGCCGGCAGGACAAGTGCAGCTCATGCCGGCGCAACACCATGTACGGTGACGAATTCATCTGGGTCGCTCCCGCAACTACTTGCCTGAAAGCAGTGTTTCGTATTTCTTGGTCAGTTCCAGCATGTTGTTGGCATATTCCATACATTCGGCCTCATCCGCGTACGAAATAAATTCCCATGGACGTCCTGTTTTCTCGATTGCCGCCTTGTAATCCGGATCATCAAAGACCTTCATCATTGTGGACTTCAGGATTTCATAGCGCTCCGGGTATGTTTCTATCGCCTTGGTGTGAATGCCAAAGGCACGCGCCGACGGCAGGTCAGGAATCTTGGTACCAAACACGTCATTTACCGGGGGGGCATTATTGGTTTGATCCGGAATCGGATTTTTCGGTGAAAAGACGGTAAGAATCCGGGCCTGGCCTTTCGTGGAAACAGGGTTGGCCATGGGCAGGGCACTGGCGTCAACCTCCCCGGTAAGACAGGCGACAACGGTTGGATTCCCGCCCCCGTAAGGGATCAGGTTGAATTTTGCGCCGGTTGCTTCTGCCAGCGCCAGCGTACCGATGGAGGCCGGATGCGGCAACCGGCTGACAGACAATGTCACGGTCCGCTTCTTGCCTTCCGCAACCAGGTCTTCGATGGTCTTGAAAGGGCTGTCCGCCTTGACCCAAATAACGCTGGGATCAACGTCAACCCGGTTGAAGTAGACGTAGTCGCCGGGAAACTTGTACGGTGGCTTCTGCATCACGTACATAATGGTCTCCGGCCCCATGTTGCCGAACAGCAGATTGTAGCAATCGGGCTCCTTTTTGCCGAGATAGGTTTCGTAGCCAACCTGTCCGCCGGCTCCCGAGAAAAACCCCGGAACGAACTCCGTATTCAGGTATTTTTTCCAGACACCGGTAAATGCCTGCAGGTTGCGGTCAGCCGCCCCCCCCGCACCGGTTGGGACAACAATATCGATGTTATGATCGGGAAAATCAGCAGCGTATAAACGTTCATAAGGAAACAGTGGAATTGAACTCAAAGCAAGCGATGCAGCTGAGCCTTTGATAAACGTTCTTCTTGATAACCGGGTATCTTTGATTTTCATGTGAATCTCTCCATGACAGAATTAGCGAATTGATCGAGCCGAAGTTCCAGAAACCTTTCGACTCAACCGCGTCAGATACAGGTCCTCTCTTCTTTAAAACCTCTTCCTATTCCCTTCCCCTCTTTTTGTTAACTCAGTTTTGCCAGGATTTTCTGACGGCTTGAATGGTTGTGGTTCTCAGTCCTGGCAGATGTTATCGTGATACTGACAACAAGTCGTTTTTTACCAGTTCAAGGTGCCGCGCCATGGTACGTTCCGCCCTTGCGACGTCACGGTCCTTGATTGCCTCGATGCATTCCTGATGTTGACTCGAATACTCAACCATCTTCTTCGGGGTAACCGCTGATTCCTTCAGCTGTCCCCAAAGCTTGTCCTTCCTCATTTCATTGACGATATTCAAAACAGACAGGAGCAGGCTATTGTGCGCCGCCTCGGCAATCGTCCTGTGCAGGGATGCATCCCAGAGTTCGTAAGCACCGATATCTGTTAGCCAGCTCACTTTTCTCTATACAGCGATACATCTTTGTTATCATTTCAGGGGTTGCACGCATTGCCGCAAATCCAGCCAGTCTTGGCTCAATGACCAGTCTCACCTCCATGATTTCCATGGGATTGGTGAATCGTGTAAGTGATGATAATTGAAGACTCTTTTCGGTTGGAGGATTCCCGACAAACGTTCCCTTGCCGACATGCCGCCAGATTTTTCCTTCAGCTTCAAGCAATGACAGGGCCTTGCGAAGGGTGGAACGGGTAACATCGAACTCCTGGGCGAGTTCTCTTTCGGGAGGGAGCTTGGACTGCTCCGGGAACCGCCCATCCCCAATCATCCTTTTCAGTCTTTCGACCATATTTTTTGTAGCCATAACGTTCCTGATCTCTCTTTGCCGAACAAGTACCATTAAGTGGTACAATAACCAATTGTCGAATTGATTTCAAGCATTCTTGCGACGTATTACAACTTTTACTTCCCTGCGAAGCTTCTTAAGCAACTATAATCACGGACTTAATAATCATTTGATTGCAAACAATTTTATCTCCGACATAGCTTTTCATAGATTCCTTGGCACCAATTGAGAATTGGATCAACCGTTTCCAAGGATGAGTCGGTACGAAACCCTCAGCAACCTTATAAACGATGGTCATTCTGGGAAAAGCCATGACTGTTTTTTGCCCAAGGGAAAATATCAGGTTACGATTGAAGAGAGAGAAGATGTTTCCGATCAAACCGGGTACTATTTCTCACCGGTGTTCCTGGCTTGACCGCCTAATCCGCAGCAAAGATTGTGTCGTTGAGGTTACTCATCAAGAAGACATGATCATAGCGTTTGTCGGTCAGGCTTGCACCCAGGTATTGGAGGAATTAGTATACGATTAACACATTAAAAATCTGTTGTATTTTGATGTCATAGCCGGAAAAACCCGAAATGAGGCATGAAGATTATGGGTAAAGAACAGGTATTATTCAAATCTGAAGAAAAAATGAGCTCAAAAAAAGCTGCAGGCCTTTTGAGAGAAATTGCAGACAAGCTAGAAAAAGGCAGGGTAATTCTTGCACAAGGCAACAAAGAGATTTCCCTGAAAGTCCCTCAGCGGGTGGAAGTCGAACTAAAAGCAGAGAAAGAAACTGGCCGCAAGAAAACCACCAAGAAGCTTGAGATCGAGATAGAATGGATTGTGGGAAGCTCAGAGCAGGCTGGTGCCGTCAAAATAAAATGAATTCAGATGTATTATTAACGACTTGATCCGGCAGTTACCAGCATGAATCAGCGTCCAAATTTGGACGCTGATTCATGCTGATATGCTTATGCATAGTCCAGGTTCCCAAGCATCGCACATTTAACACAAGTCTTGCCCTTACCTCAGAATTCAGCTATACCATTTTGTAGTACTTTCATATCTATTTCTCTGTTTTAAGGGTCCACATGTTGAAGCACACAACCATCAGGCAAAATGAACCCAGCACGTTTCTCATTATCTCAGCCTGCCTGCTTCTCCTGCTCTCCTTTGGATTTCGCTCAAGTTTTGGCCTTTTTGTGAATCCAATCACGGAAGCAAACGGTTGGGGACGGGATGTGATATCGTTGGCGCTTGCTATCCAAAATCTCTGCTGGGGCGTCGTTGCAGTATTCGCCGGAGGTCTTGCTGATCGCTTCGGTAATGCAACCGTCATTATCGGTGGTACACTTATCTATGCCCTGGGAATACTCTTGATGGCAGGCGTTGACAACCTGTGGGTATTGCACGGTTCTGCAGGCCTACTGGTTGGGGCCGGCATTGCCGGAACATCATTTGGCATCGTACTGCCGGCTATGGCCAGGGCGGTAGGTGAGTCCAGGAGGCAGTTGGCACTTGGTCTGGGTACTGCTGCAGGTTCTCTTGGCCAATTTGCCATTGTACCGATTACCCAGCTGGTGATCAACAATTACGGCTGGATCACCGCCTTAAACATTCTTGCGGCATCAGCCCTTGCTATGGCGATGCTTGCCATACCGCTCGCCCCCTACTCCGGCAAACAGGACGCTTCATCTCTGCAGGAAGATCAGATTATGTCGCAGGCATTAAAAGAAGCCGTGAGCCATCCTTCATTTCTGCTCCTGGTTTCCGGCTTTTTTGTCTGTGGTTTTCATGTGGCATTTATCACTGCTCACATGCCGGCATTTCTGGTGGACAATGGTTTTGATGCGCAGTTGGGCGCCTGGTCTATTTCAATCATCGGCTTGTGCAATGTTGTCGGAGCTTTCCTCTCAGGGCTCTGGTCCGGGAACGTATCCAAGCGTGATATACTCGTGGGTATCTATATCGGCCGTGCCATTGCCATTTCTCTCTTTATGCTGCTGCCGATCTCTGCCACCTCGGTAATTGTTTTCAGCGCCGTGATGGGTTTTCTCTGGCTGGCAACCGTTCCACCGACTTCAGGACTTGTGGCGGTAATGTTTGGCACCCGTTACATGGCGCTTCTTTATGGTATTGTTTTTCTTGGCCATCAGATCGGCAGTTTCAGCGGTGTCTGGCTCGGCGGCTGGCTATATGACAGGACCGGCAGTTATGACGGGGTCTGGTGGATGGGCGTGGCCTTTGGCCTGATGGCCGCAATTATTCACTGGCCGATCAAAGAGGTGCCTGTCCTGAGACTGGCAGGGCACGTTGCCGCAAAATAGCGCTTTGATCTGCCGGATCAGGGGGCTGATTCCAGCAGCTCCCATTCAGACTGTGCCTTGATGACAAGCGCTTTCTCCGTCTCGCTCTTGGCACGATTATTCCACTTCGTCAGGGTGTTGACAAAAAAAGCATTATAAAAGAGGTAGGACGTACCGTCGATGATCCGGTAGGTCTTTGGGTCAACTTCAACTTTTTCACCATCAAGCATTGCCCAGGCGCACCAGCCGCCGTAGGCAGGGAGATATTGATCCGGCGAGGCCCTGAATGTCTCCAGGTTGTCGCTGTTGGAAAAAAGATATGTGGCCCCGTTATAATCGAGAGCCAGCGTATTCTTCCCTTTTTCAGGGCCTTGGCGATGGTAGCTCACCGGGTCGTACCCCTGCAGGGCAATACCGCCGCTGTCCAGGTTTAATGACGAAGCCCTATTGTCAGCGGCAGATAGTGGTTGAGAAAGCAACAGTGCAATAAACAGGTAAACCAAAAGAAATGATTTCAACATAGCGACATCCCCTCTAGCCGATTAACTCGGTGGTCACTCCAGGCGAGCTCTGGTCCTTCGATTGTAGTACTCAAGTAACCTGGCGATCTCTGAAACATTCGTGGTGTTGAGACCTGTCAGCCAATCCTGCCCCGGTAATCGCTGTAGTCGAACCTCCGGACACACTGCAGTGTTTTCTGTTTTGCTGAACAAGTATAGATCGCGGGAAGTTCTATGCCGTTAAAGGTGGTGTTCTTCACAAAGGAGTAGAGGGCCATATCGGTGAGAACAAGCCGGTCACCTACCTGCAGCGGCATAGTAAAGGAATAATCACCGACGATGTCCCCGGCAAGGCAGGATATCCCCCCGAGCCTGTAGGTATGGTTCTTTTCGCCTGGTTCTCCGGCATCAACAATATGGGGCCTGTAGGGCATTGCCAGGACATCCGGCAAATGCGTTTCTGCCGAGCAGTCAAGAATGGCAATGTCCATGCCGTTATGGATCAGGTCAATCACAGAAGCAACAAAAACGCCGCCGTTGAGAACAACTGCCTCACCAGGCTCGAGATAGACATCGATATTATCATACCGACCCCGAAAATCCTGTATTAGCCTGATCAGCAGATCCACGTCATAATCAGCCCTGGTAATGTGATGTCCGCCGCCGAAGTTAACCCACTTCATCTTAGGGATATAAAACCCGAAATTTTCCTCAAAACGCGCCAGAACACGCTCCAGCACATCAGCACCCTGCTCACACAGGGCATGGAAATGCAGACCGGAAATGGCACTGAGGTCGTAATCTGCAATAGCCTCTGCAGCAAGCCCGAATCTGGAACCAGGCAGGCACGGGTTGTAGAGATCGACCGCCACCTCCGAGTGTCCCGGGTTCACCCGCAGCCCAATCTCGATATTCTTTGCTGCACCGCGCAGCAGCGGAAGATGGGTCTCATACTGCTTGATGGAGTTAAAAACAATATGGTCAGAATAGCCGAGGACTCTTTCCATCTGCGCGGGAGTAAAGGCCGGGGCATAGGCGTGCACCTCCCTGCCGAACTCTTCAAAGCCAAGCCTGGCCTCAATCGGACCGCTGGCGCAGACACCATGCAGATACCTGCTGATAAGGGGAAACACCGCAGGCAGGGCAAATGCTTTGAGTGCCAGCAGTATCCTGGCGCCGGTTTCCTGCTGAACCCTTGCCAGCACCTCACAGTTGCGCTGCAGCACATCTTCACTTATGAGGTAACAGGGGGTCTCGACCTGGTCTGTAAACTCCCGGGGAAAATCGGCACGGGTGAGCCGGTCTGAGACAGTCATTGCGCCCACTACTCCGGCAGACTGCCTTCGAAATCCGCGACCTGCCAAGGCAATCCGTTGCTGTTCAGCTCAGCCATGAACAGATCCGGGTCAAGCTGTTCAACATTGAAGACTCCTTCGCCTTTCCAGATACCTTTGAGCATCATCATTGCACCAATCATGGTCGGCACGCCGGTCGTATATGAGACGGCCTGGGACTGCACCTCCTTATAGGCTTCAGCGTGATCGCAAATGTTATAGATGTATTTACTGGCGGGTGTACCCCCCTTTTCACCCTTGATGACACAGCCGATAACTGTTTTTCCGGTATACCCGCTGCCCAGGGAGCCGGGGTCAGGCAAAAGCGCTTTCAGGAAACGGATGGGCACAATTTTCCGCCCTTCAAATTCTACTTCGTCAATCCTGGTCATGCCGACATTCTCAAGCACCTTGAGATGGGTGAGATAGGGCTGACCAAAGGTCATCCAGAAGCGTATTCGTTTGAGTCCCCGTATATGCTTGACCAGAGACTCCATTTCCTCATGGTAGAGCAGGTAACTTTCTCGCGGCCCGACAACCGGATAATCAAAGCTGAAATGAACACAGTCATCCTCCAGTATGGGTGGTGTTCAATCCATTCCCCTTCCTTGCCAGTGGCGAACCACCTGGGTAACTTCACGAATATTGATTTCCGGGTTAAAATTGGTGGCAAAGGGATGACCGTGATCTCCTGCATTGCAGTCAAGAATGTCGATTGTCTCTATAGAACTGAAAAGGTGCTTCTGCGCATAGGCACAAAATACATTGGTTACCCCCGGATCAAAGCCGCAGCCCAGAAGCTGCCATGAGCCCTTTTTCCTTAAATCTCTCCTGATAGGCCCACTGCCAGCTGTATTCAAAGTGAGCTGTATCTTCAGGCTCATAGTTGGCCGTATCGAGATAATTGACGCCACCGGCAAGGCAGGCGTCCATGATGGTGAGATCCTGATAGGGAAGTGCCACATTTATCACCAGTTCAGGCCTGCACCTCTCCAAGAGCGTGACAAGCTCGGGCGACATTATCAGCATCGACAGCAGCTGTCGTGACATCAACGCCAAAACGTTCTCTTACCTCCGCAGCGATGGCATCACATTTTGATTGCGTTCTGCTGGCAAGCCAGATATCGGTAAACACGTCACTCTGCAGCGCACATTTTTTTGTAACAACATTACCAACACCACCTGCACCTATAATCAGTATACGTGACATATCATCTCCTTTATCGGCTACTCACCGGTTGTATCGCTCATTTCCAAGGTAAGTAGGTGAAAAGTAGTTGCTTTGTTCGCTTCGCCTGATTTTTTTCCCGGATTTCTCCGCCCTTCTCAGTTTATCCTCAGCAATGTATCATTTTTTACTGTTTTATTCAGATTATTTCAATTTACACCATGCAATCCAGACTATTAACTGCGAGCAAAGGTCCTGGCCTGGGTGTCTGTAAACCGTGCGTGACCAACCAACAGGCTGGCAGTGCCGATCTTTGTCTAACGGTACATCACAAACCTGGTCGGTGCCCGGAGCAATAACAATGTATCTAATCTGTTAAAAAGCAACGGACCCCTGTCATTGAAATAAGAATCCAGGAGCCCGCTGAGCTCAGAGCGGGCTCTTACATTTGAGGGATCAAAAAATACGTTTTTGGCCCCGATTTAGCAGCTGGATCAATGTCTCGGACGGATTGGCAAATTTGGAAAGGAACATCATTGCCGCAATAATATAGGATTTGAAACTGGCCTCCTTGTAGAGCGGGTCCCGATAACGGTCAAAGACAGAGGCTTCCACCTCGCCCTGCTTGCAGCTGACACCGCTTATATCTGCAGGCAGGCAGTGCATGTACAGTGCTTTTTTGTCCCTGGCATTGGCCATTAATGATTCCGTACATTGCCAATCTTTAAATTGAGCATTCTGAGCCAGCAGCTCTTTTTCAAGTGCGTTGATCCCCTCGAAATCGTTATTCCCGAAGAGTTCGGTACGTTGTTCCATCGCTTTATATTTGCGGTTTCGCGCACCGTTTCACCATGGGCTATCTGGGATTTGCCTTCGTCCAGATCCTGGACATTGAGCCCCAGCAGATTTGCCGCACTCGAAAAGCTGAAACGGGTCCTGGTGGAATTATCCCGAAAAAGAGATATCGCGAGTCCACTGTCAAACACCCTGCTCGAAATATTCTGCCCACGCATCGATCGAAGTATCTCTGCCGTCTGAAAAACCGCAGCAATCTCGTCATCACCGTGATCCCAAGTCAGCAGGAAGTCGTTCTGGTACATGTTGCCGGCAAATTGTCTGCCGTCCCAGAGATAGCGCTGCAACAGAGTTTCAATTGCATGACCGGTTACCGTGTAATGCCAGGGCGGGTTGCCCATCTTGTCAATCTGATTGAAAATTCTGAGATCCTCACCGCTATTGCGCAGCTCCCAGCATTTATCAAATATTTCCTTGACGTTTGATTCACCTCCCGGAGTAGCGATGACTTCGCCGGCTAACCGCTTGAGCCATTCGAACCGTTCACGGGACATCTCTTCGGGTAGAATTGCAATGGCGTTGCAAGCCAACAGCGCGGAAATATAAGCACCACCCCTTCAGTAATTGCCGGTTGACGGCCAGACTGTTTTGGTCTGGCGGGGATTAAACTGGCCGGTTACCAGAGCCGGTACCAGACAGCCGAACGTGGCACCCACCTTGTGTGCCCCGGTTGGAAACCAGCGGCCAACGAGCATGATGATCGTTGCCCTGATGCCGGGGAGCTCGGGAGGGAGCACCAGGTGATTGACATCACCGAACAGACCGCCGGAACTTTTTGGTTCATTGTTCCAGGTTATCCGGTAAAGATTCGCGGAGTGCTGATCCCACAGCCCGATCGAGGCGAGCTGATTCTTTATCGTTTCCGAAACGCTCTCCGGGTTATTCATCATGGAAAATGTGGGAAGGGTAATGCCTTTTTCCCGACAATATTCGATGTTGCTCTGTCGTGTTTTGGAATGGATGGTCAAATCAATGACAGCTAGATCCTTTGTTAAAGTATTTCATCAATACTCGATCCTAGTGGCTGAGGACCTTTCCAAGAAAGTCACGCAGGCGCTTATTTGCATTATTTGAAAAAAACTCGGAAGGGGATGCCTCTACTTGTATTTTACCTTCATCGATAAATAGTACCCGGTCAGCCACCTCCCTGGCAAAACCCATCTCGTGGGTTACGACAACCATGGTCATCCCTTCCCTGGTGAGTTTGCGCATAACCTCAAGCACCTCGCCAACCAGTTCTGGGTCAAGGGCAGACGTCGGCTCATCAAAAAGCATCACCATTGGCTGGAGGGCCAGGGATCGGGCAATGGCAACACGCTGCTGCTGACCTCCCGAGAGATTCCTGGGATAGACATTGGCCTTCTCGGAAAGGCCAACTTTTTTTAACAATTCCAGCCCCAGCGCCTTGGCCTCCGCGGCCCCTTGCTTTCTCACTTTACGTGGACCAAGGGTAACGTTCTCAAGAGCCGTCATATGAGGAAACAGGTTAAATTGCTGAAATACCATTCCTGCCTCGGCCCGAATCTCATTTATGTTCGTGGTGGACTTGCTAATATCCTTACCATCAACCAGAATAGTGCCGCCGGTAATCTCTTCAAGGCGATTGATACACCTGAGCATGGTGCTTTTACCGGATCCTGAGGGGCCTACCACACAGACAACTTCGCCCTTAGCGATGGTGAGGTCAATGCCTGTCAAAACCGGTACCGGGCCAAATGATTTGTGGAGGTTCCTTATTTCGATCATGCTCTACTCCTCGAGCTGTGTATTAGGCAGCCTGGTAGTTTTCTAATCTTGAAGCAGTTTGTTCTCCATGATTTTTAGAATCTTTGAAAGTACCATGGTTATGCATAGATATACAATTGCAACGGTAAGCCAGACCTCAAAGGCGCGGAATGTGTCGGCCACAATTTCCGTTCCTTTTCGAGTGAGTTCACTAACCCCGATTACCACCAGTAATGAGGTGTCCTTGAGACTGATAATGAATTGATTGCCAAGTGGCGGTATCATTCGCCGCAGTGCCTGCGGCCAGATGATGTAGCGCATGGCTTGGTTATGTGTGAGGCCGATTGATCGTCCGGCTTCCATCTGTCCGACTGAGATCGACTGTACCGCCCCACGAACAACCTCGGCAATATATGCTCCCGAATTGAATGAGATTGCAATAACACCGGCAACAAAGGGATTCAGGCGTACTCCAAGCAAAAGCGGTAATCCGAAATACAAAAACATTACCTGCACCATAAGAGGCGTGCCGCGAATGGACTCTATGTAAGCCCCGGCAATTTTACGAAAAATGATATTGCGGGAGAGCTTCATGAATCCGAAGGAGCATCCAAGGATAAAGCCGAAGAAAAGGCCCAATGCGGTTATAATAATTGTCAGCTGAGCTCCCTCTATAAGCAGAGGAAGAGATTCCAGCATCACTTCAGCTTTAAATTGGAAATTTGTCATAGGGCACCTGTTATAAAAAAAAGCCGGAGGAACCTGAAAGGCACTCCGGCTTTATGTTTGAACGAGTTTGTGTGTCAGGTCTTTTAGAAAAACAGAAAAAGTCTGTTATTTGGGATCTTCGCCAAACCATTTACGATAAAGCTCTGCGTAGCTGCCGTCTTCCATCATTCTCAGAATTTCGACGGAAACCTTGTCACGCAACTCGCTGCCTGAAGGAAAAGCTATGCCGTAGTGGTGCCCCATATAGAGTGGTCCGACAATTTTGACATTTCCTTTGCCGGCGTTATTGGCATAGTCAGCCAAAGGCGGAAGGTCAAACATGACGACGTCACAACCACCAGAATTGAGTTCCATGAAGGCGTCGGAAATATTGGGGAATTGCTTTAGCTCTTTGGGATTTGAATGGTTCTTGATATAGTCGACACTGGAAGTTGCAAGTTTAGTGGCAACTATTTTCCCCTCAAAGTCATCCATAGTCGTAATATCTTTATTATCGGCGCGAACCAGTGAGACGATACCTGCCTTGTAATACGGGTAGGCAAAATCAACCACTTCCTCACGAGCTGATTTTATGGACATCCCGGCAACGGCAACATCAATGGTGCCACTCTGCAGCCCTGGAATGATGCCGTTAAAATCCATAGGCTGCAACTGATAGTCCAGGCCAATTCGTTTGGCTAGTGCTGCCCACATTTCCACGTCGAATCCTGTGTATTCTCCGGTCGATGCCTTGAAAGAAAACGGTTTGAAGTTCGTGTCTGTGGCGACAACGAGCTTATTTGCAAAACCATTGCCTGCAAAACATGTTACGGCAATCATCAGGGCCATAATCAGGGTAATATGCTTTTTCATATGATCCTCTCAGGTGTTGATTAGTAAAAAGGGTTTGCGCAGATTTTCAGTGGTATCTAGAAAATGCCACCAAAGGTAATGTACTCACAACATATACAATATTGAAATGTTTTACAATGGAACGTTGTTTGATGTCGCTGTGCTTCCAATTAATTCCAAACTATTATAGCTGGCAGCAGTGACCTATTTTACCGAGGGCATCGCCCCAGGAAAAATTCGAGACAACAACATTATATTTAAGAATGTAACGCTAAAAACCTGAAACTATGCACTTTTTACCGAATGGAACATATGAAAAAAATCTTCTCACAGAGGCTCCTGCGTTTTTGTAATGTGTGTCGCTGGAGATAAGAGATGTAATTACCAACTTGTATCAAATTGCAGCCAATTATTGGAATGGGCGGCGATTTCCGTGTGAAGCTGATTTTCCAGACTGTCTAATTGGTGGAGCACGGTTTCGCAGACTTCACTGATATAATTTGTCAGTAAAGACCCTGCACGATTGGGATCCTCAGAGGCAATTTTATGCAGATCATTCTGATCAGCAATGAAATTCTGCTCAAGAGTCTGCCATTTTTCTGTAACAAGGGGAGCCAGCTCTTTATGATATGGGGTTACAAGGTTCGAGATAATCTTAAACCTCCAATAGGCTTCTCTGCGGTTGCATTTGTCACCAGCCCGAGAGAAGGCATCGGGTATTCTTGCAATACCGAAGTAAAATGGAATATACGGACTGGTAGAAGGACTGGCAAGGCTGGCCCATAACACGGCTCCTGTTGAAGCAGGCAAATCTTTTCGGAGCTCAATAATATTGGAGTGGACGGTACTTGGAACCGCTATGGGGCGCTCTCCGCCTTGGTTCGTTGGCAAGTGAATGTCGTAGGCTGTGTCGTTGTACTGATCGCGCAGTAAAGCGGCGACAAGAGAAACAGAAAGTGGTTGTTCGGGATGCACCATCAGGGGAAATTCCCTCGCACTTGCATCTCTCGTAACACTCGGAGTCAGGTGTCTTAATGCTCCCCAGATACGGCGGGAATCGATAGTGTATTTTTCACGCCCCCGACCAAATATACTTGAAAAGTTGAACATTCCATCAGTCGGCGAATAAAGTCCATTGATACGGCAGAAATCGATAAGACCTGGCGAGGTAAGGACATCAGGGCTACTCGGGTCAATTTCGCCAATGCGATAGCCGTTTGCGGCAACCAGGCAGCAGTCGTCAGGCACTCGGACAGCCGCCCAGGTCCGGCCTCCTCCCTGTTCCATATACCAGATCTCCTGGGAATCGGCAATTCCAACACCACTGGGATAGCTTACCCCATGTTCGTTATACATATTCCCAAGGTAATCAACACACTCTCTGGCTGTATTACAGCAAGAGAGTGCAGCAAGTCTTATTCCCGCGGTAATACCGTCATAGACAAGCGGGTCGGCAAGACGAGCCTTGGGCGAGCCGTCCGCCAGCAAAGAGACGCCACCGGCGATGGCAACCTGGCGTTCATTGATGCCTGCGAAGTCTCCGTCATCAAAACCAAGATAGATCTGCAGTATCATGTATTCATGACTAAAATCAGGCATGGAAACATGTTTGCCAGTTGAAAAATCCCAGGTGGCGTTTGAGCGTTTTTTTTCTTTGGGAAATTTGCGGAGAAGCGCCGCTTCTGTGCCATGAAGATCGTTATTGTGGGCAACCAAGGTACAGCCGTCAGCAGTTGTATCTTTCCCTGCGAGAACGAGAAAACACTCATCACCTTCAGGACGTCTTATTGGCTGTGAAAAAGCTGGTTTGTTCATAGATGATAAGTAATTGCTTTGTTAGATTGCAGTAATTTTTTCCGATTTTCTCCGTCCTTCTCCATCAAATCTCAGCAACGTATCATTTTTTACTGTTTTGTTCAGAGTATTTTTTTTCAGACGATCCTTACTAACCACTGCCGGAAACGAGCCTCCCCGCTTAATTCTATTTCGCCTGAATGAATCTGAAAATCTGAAACCGGGGTCTGACTCCGTCTACGTTTACTTACATGGCCCCGGTTTCCTCTATCTCGATGAAAATGTTTGGCAAAATTGTTTTGCGTCTCCTCCCTCTCTCCTTCCTCAGAATCTAGAGAATTCAGGGCACCAATAACACCATCATCACCTGTCTGATTAATCTCTTCTGGTGCGGTGCCGGAAGAGATATATAGTGAACAGGTGGCACGAGTCGGATAAACAATAAACCGAGCTCTGTAACACAACTTAGATAAACAGGTTGGTAACCTTCAGGACCGACATCTTCCCGGACAGGGAGAAAACACCATATAACAACCTTGCCTGGGTCGCCCACGGCAATTATGCAACCACCAAAAGAGTCTGAATAAAATGAAAAAAGCACCTTTCCCGGAAAACGAGGCCAGGCGGCTCGATGTCTTGCAAAAATATGATATCCTCGACACCCTGCCAGAACTCTCATTTGACGATATTACACGCCTGGCTACTTCGGTCTGCGGCACTCCAGCTGCCCTGATAAGTTTGGTTGACAGTGAGCGACAGTGGTTTAAGTCAAAAAAAGGCGTTGATATTCAGGAAACGCCTCGCGACATTTCTTTCTGTTCCCACGCAATCCTTGAACCTGATATTCTCGTTGTGCCGGACACCCTCAAAGATGAACGTTTTTCCGACAATCCACTTGTGACCGGTCCGCAAAATATAAGGTTTTATGCAGGCTCGCCCCTTGTCACTGCAAAAGGAGAGGCGCTGGGAACTCTCTGTGTTATTGACCGGAGCCCCCGCAATTTGGACGAAATACAGAAAGAAGCCCTTCGTGCTCTGGCGCGACAGGTCATGAACCAACTGGAACTTCGCCGGTATATAAATGAACAGGAGCAGCGCAAACAGGAACTTGCTGAGTATCAGAGAAACCTGGAAGAAGCTTATGACCAACTCGAAATCGTAAGTCTCACAGATGATGTTTCAGGGTTTCATAATACCCGCTTCCTGCATAATTTCCTCGACCACTTTTTACATCCTGATCACCATGACAACAAGGAGCTATCGCTCATATTTTTCGATTTGGATAATTTTAAAGATGTCGTTGATACTTACGGTCATCTTGTCGGAACCAAGATGCTGCGAGAGGTAGCCCTGGTGGTTCATCATCAGCTCGAATCGAATGATCGCATCGTCCGTTATGGGGGAGATGAATATGTTATTATCCTTCCGGGACAAGGCAAGGATAAAGCCCGCATCAAGGCAGAAATGATGAAGCAGGCAATCAGCAGTACTGTTTTTATGGGCGGAGAGGGTCTCAGCATTAAGAATACAGCCTCCTTCGGGCTCGCCACATATCCTGAAGATGCCCGCGACAAACACTATCTTTTGGCAGAGGCGGACAAATGCCTTTTCAAGAGCAAAAAAGAAGGCAAAAACCGAGTAACTATAAAATGACGGTGACAGAGACCCGTCAGAAGTGGCCTCATTTACCCCTTGAACTTTGTCGAGTAGAGGCAACAGCGCCCTGCCTCCCTATGTCGTTAACCAGGGGATGAGGAGTGATTCAAGGCGCGGTTATTCTATTTTTCTTCTGCCGTATCCTGATCGCATGGATATGCAGTAACCAGTGCCTGGGCCGCGAGTGCCTGACCTGAGTCCTGCAGACGGCCTGGGTTATCTTCAAGAAATTTTACAATAGTCGCGGCGAGCTGCCTTGTCGAAATGCGCTCGGGTAGACACATCTGTATCGCATCCCCGTTTCCTTCCGCCTGGAGTACGGTTTCGTAAACGTAGTTGAATGTGACCAGCCCATCTATCAGGCCGATACAATAGCCGACACCAAGAATCTTATCCTTGGTCAAGCTCTCTGCTGACTCAGTTTTGATAAGATTGGAACAGTCCACAGCCAGATCACGGCCTGAACGCTGCACGGCAAATGCCGGCAACGCTGTCATCAAAACAAAAAGTGCCACCGTTAGTGCCATTACTTTCATTCGTTTATCCTTTTTCATCGCTGTTAAGATTAGAGCCTTTCGCACATCCACTGATATTTCCGGAGCAGACTACTGATTGTTCCCATGTATCGATGATCGAACCCGGCCCTCTCCCCGGTTCATTCTCCGTGGTGTTTTACCATCGCTGATATCAATACAATCCAGAGGTTCCTCAACAATTCTTAGAGTAAAACAATATATATTTTCCTGAAACAGAAAGATCATTTTTTTCCCTGGTACTCAAAATCAACCATGACGAATGTCTCGAACAATTGATCAGGCTGGTTCGTAAGAACGAACAACAGGAAAAAAAAACGGTTTTTACATCCTGGAAAAGATGTGGGAACCCGTTGCAGAGAGATCAAGGAGGTGATGGTGCTAAACAGTTGTTTTATTGTCTTTTCAGCTCTATTTATCCTGAATTTAGACAAACAGGTACACGGATCAATTCTGCCAAAGGGTGAAACCTTGCATATGCCGGTGAAAGAAGCTCGCCCTCACCTGCTCGAGTTCCTTGAAACAAAAGGATTTCTTTCAAAGTGAGGACGCAAGAGCCCCTCTGCAGTTAGTTTTGTTACTATTGTTACTTTAAGATGGTATCAAGGGCCTCAATAAACCGCTGCCATGACTTTTTGTCTGCCGCCTCCTGATACCGGTCTGACCCGAAAACAGTAAATGCATGCGGCGCACCACTATAGGTGACCATCTCGTGATTAACACCGGCAGTCTCAAGCTGTACTGCAAGGGAGGCAAAATCTTCCATGGTGATCGCCGTATCTGCCGACCCGTGAAAAACGAAAATAGACCCGGTTGCTTTACTGTAATCCTGCCCCTCAGGGGTGGATAATCCTCCGTGAAACGAGACAAAAGCCTTGGCCTCAGATCCTGATCGAGCCATTTCAAGAACAGCAGCACCGCCAAAACAATACCCAAAGACCACGGAACGTGAGCCATCGCCTCCCTTTTTGACCCCCTCATCAAAGGCGGCCTGGAGTAGATTCCTCATTTTTGTGCGGTCTTTATAAAGCTCTCCGGTATGCTGCTTTTTATCCTCGAGCTCAGTCGGTCGAACACCTTTTCCAAAAAGATCTGCTGCAAAGACAGAATAGCCAAGATCGGCAAGCATTTCCGCCCGCTTTATTTCATAATCGGTCAAACCATCCCAGTCGTGAATAAGCAGCAATAACGGCGCGCCTTCCTTTGCGCTTGTGTAGTAGCCCTCATATTCCCCACCCTCAGCGGAATAGGTAACAGCCTCTCCTGCAGCATAGGCATTTGCGGCCAGCAGCGTTATTAAAAATGGCAGTATTAATTTCATCTTACACCTCGTTGTGTCCTATGACTTTCTATGGATTTATAACGTGATACGGTCTTTTAAGATCTCCAAAACCACCAAAATTTTTCTGTTATTTATTGGTGTTCTATTACATTAGTACCACTTTGTGGTAAATCAACATGAAAGAAAAATATTCGTAAGGAGAATGACATCTGCGGATCTCAAGCGAATCGCCGGGAAAAAGAGGCTGCCCAAGTTCTTGTGGAATTACCGCTGCAGTTCTTAAAATCGATTATCACATACGGTGAAACTGGACAGAAAATGTGGGAGACAGATCACTACCGACACACAAGGTTACCCCGTGTTCTGAAATATTATTTCACGTATAGCGTTTAACTTTCATGACTAACCGAGGCCTTGCCTCCGCACCATGATTACAGCTAATTGTACGGTTAATTATTTGAAATATCTCTTAATATATCAACCGCTTCTGCCAACCCGATGTGATTATCTCCATTTATATCCTGAACGGACTGTGAAGGGGCTGCTGGAAAACCGACAAGCACCCTTAAGGTATTTATCAAATCTCCAAGTTTGGCCATGATTGGAGATAACTCCAAACCGCGCTCTGGCCTGCTGAACGTATGGCACCAGCTGCAATCATAACCTTCGTCCCGCACGTGCTCGTCGTGAATCCAGAGATATTCCGGCCCATCTTTACCATCCTCGGGGCCATGGCATTGTCGGCAGACAACAGAGCGGGAGTCCTTGAGCTGATAGCCGAGATTGCCTATCAGGTCCATCCTGTTCGTATTAGTATGGCAATCTGTGCACGACAAAGCTGCAGACGCCGGCGTGACTTCATGGGTGAGGAGTTGCAGTGTATCCGTCTGTACCCATTCGTATGGCTCATCCGGACTGTAGCTCATGTTCTCAAGACCAGACCTGACAGCGCCATCGACATCCCCCGTGGAGAAATAGACACTGGTATCAAGAGCGATTAGTTGATTATACTTTTGTACCAATGGCTGTGTTGCCGTTTTGTATTTGAAAGGATAGAGCTTGGAACTGGCACCGGCAGCCTCTCCGACTGGACGAGAGGTTGCAATTGCTCCGGTTTCTGGATCAATAAGCGCATCTTCATAAAGAAGATAGCTGACACTGGTGCCGTTCCACCAGGCGTATTGAGGTATGAGATCTCCGGCTAAGGTCGGCGTGGGATGGATTGCACCGCTTGCCGTTGTATGGGGCAAACGCCAGTCTCGGTGCGTCTCGGTCTGCTCACTTGCCAATGTATCGGCTGCGTTTCTGGCATAGGTACTGATGTGGCAGCTCTGGCAGGCGACTCGCCTCACATGCCTGCCAATTGGTGACTGCCCATGACCGCTGATCAACGCTTTGTCTTCATGACAATCAGTGCAGGACATCTCAACATCAAGATCAGTCGGCCTCAGGTCAGATCCTCTTCCTGCCATCAGATGCTGTTCTGTGACATGACACGCTTGACAATCCAGATTTGCTCCGCTGCTTGCCATGTGAACATCAAAATTACGATCAGCGGTCGTGCCATGGGCAATGGCAAGGTCGCCGCGTTTGTAGTTATCGCCGCCCCCTCCTTTGGCATGGCATTTCAGGCACGTAACCCGTGTTGGCTTGTGTACGGTTTGGGCAGCTTCAAGGATCGGGATCGTCATCTTATCGGGATCCGGAACAAATCTGCCATCCACTTTGACCCGCTCGTAATTCTCCTGGTGACAAATGAGGCAATCGATGTTTTCCAGTTGCACAGCACTCAACTGTGGTGTCGGTCGATCTCCCAGGCCAACATGACAGGCCCCACAGCCATTCCAGTTGCCGGTAATATTTATACAATAGCTGTTTACGCCGATATCAAGTTTCCCCTGTATTTCTGGACCATCATTCATGTATGGCGTTTCACCGAGCCATTGATAATGTGTGGAGCCAAAAACCTCCTGTGCCTCGGTCTCATGACATTGCAGGCAAGTCAGAGTTCCCTGCCAGGCAGTAATTGCCTGATGCTCTGGCACGGCCGCATCCGCCGAAGAGATGATGCAAAAAAGGGTGAGAACTAAGGGTACAACAAAAGCGAGTTGCTGGTTATAACGTTTCATACCTTTCCCGTTTTTTGAATTAATCCAGGCGTGGTCACGGTAAGAGGTGAGGCTGTTTACAGCCAAACATAACGGTGAGCTATTGCTTGTCGCAAATTGGAAAGCCGGCATGCCTCCGAGCGATGGACATAATGAAATTTAACCGTTCGAATCAAGGTGCCAATCTCCCAGATTTTTATTATTCACCCGACTACGCAATCTTCATGCCTGACTGGAAAAAATTACAATTACAGGATGTTATACAGATAATAGCCAGATATTTTGGTGATCTATCCTAAAAAATCAACAGGTTGGTAACCGTGTTGCCGTTTGTAATACTCGACAAA
The DNA here is from genome assembly GCA_963696725.1 of uncultured delta proteobacterium. GTDB lineage: Bacteria > Desulfobacterota > Desulfobulbia > Desulfobulbales > Desulfocapsaceae > MADRE3. The sequence goes on along the minus strand of CAVOLI010000004.1, from coordinate 364,751 downwards.
TACATTGCAACTCGTGTGCCTACCTTGTGGTATGGCTCTAACAAGTTGAAATTGTATAATTTAGAAACGCTGAAGCTGAGGTGTTGGTATTGTAAACCTATGTGACAGACCAGATTCGTCGTTGATAGGCAACAAGGTGAGGTGACAGGATATCGCTTTCTAAGTTGACCCGCCTCCTAGAAACCGATCCATACCCCTTATATGGCAATAGAAAAACCTTCGCCCGGAACTCACTAAATAACAACTCATATTCCCATTTATCTCCCGGGAACGTGTCAATCCCAGTGTTTATAGGTAGGCTGCGGGTTCAGCTCCTGCGCCCACAAAGATAGGTCCGGTGAATCCTGAGATTATAGAAGAATTGATGCCTTGTCAGTCTGGATGCCATCATTGTATCCTTTGTCAGAATCCATCTCCAATGCCTCACCGCTGGCTGTTGGGTCGCGGGAATGAAATGCCCAGTAAATCGGAGTAAAAAATGGCAGCGCCATGGCGCCTAAAAAGAGCAGCTGCCGGTAAGTGACGGTCTGAAGCGGTAGGTGTAGCCTTTGGGCAGGTGCTTCATGGCAAGCTCGTAATACTTATCTGACAATTTTTTACGTTTCATGGTGTTCTAATGGACGTATCCGACAAGACGACCAAGGATTAGAGCCGTGATCCAGGCTCCAAGTGAGATACATGCGGCTAACCGGACAGCAGGAGGCACTTTGGATTCAGTGACCCATTGCGGTGGATTTTTAGGAGACAACACAATTCTTAACATCAACCCGTTGAGTAACCCCGCAGCGACAGCAATCATTTTGACAATAAAGATGTCAGATCCGATATATGAAGAAGCGCGGGTGATGAATAACAGACCTCCGCAGACAACAGCCAGGACCACTCCTACAGCTGAGGTTCTCATAAAAACCTGCAAGAGCGGGGCCAATGGGACTTTGGGCCACACTCCGAGCAATCTGAGGTCGATTGGCACAAGGCCACCGAACAGAAGCGCGATACCAATGATATGACCGGTGTTGACTGCCGGATATACCCACAATGAACTACGCAACAGTGCGGCCGGAAGAGACGCTTCCAGCGAGAGCGAAAAAGTTTTCAAACATGAAGACGATCTGCCGGGATTATGACTCTCTGTCAGGGTAAAGATTGTAATCTTTGCTGTCGATTACCACTCGTTCGGCCTTGACGAGCCGTTCAGATTCCTTTGCGGATCTGTGGCCATGAACTGTCATGGTAGTGCCCTTTATCAGCTTGTCAGAAAGCCCGGCCTTTTCGTTTCGCCATGGCTGTCCGACCTCGACAACCCAGATCGCCCCATCAACCAGAATGTTAACCTCGCCATGGGGATTGCCTAGCCGAACCTCAACAATTACTCCGGTTATCTCGAACTCTTCACCGGTTGCCCACCCCCAGCCATGATGCGCTAGCAGTGTGGTAGCTGAGAACAAACAATAGATAAAAAAAACTCCACTAAGGTACATAATCAACGTTTTATGTGTATCCATTCTGGCACCATTTTTTTTTGTTATGGTTCTTGCGGCCCTTTCTGAAAGCCGCCGAAAAGAATTTGCAGCCAGTAATACAGATGTCGTTCAAAGTTTCAGCTGTATGCCTGCTGGATTATAGAACAAGATAAGTCCGATACGGAATGGGTAAAGCGGGATAAAAATATCAATTATGCCATCGCTCCACTACAGATTAAAAGGAAGCACCTTAATCAGAGAAGGAGCAGGGCAAAACACCATGCTACTCGAGCGATAGTGACATCTCTATTCTGGTATTTCAAAAGATCCAGTAATCGTCGCACACATAGTAAAATCGTTATTACTCCAATCAACGCCTCGAGCTTCACAGCGCCCTGTTTCCATATCTTCGGCTTCTCACAGATTGTCACTGGTTCCCGCGAGACATGCAGTAAGGTCTATCCCCTGTTGTTTTGCTTGCGGTGTCATTTGAAAGATAAACAAGATGGTGAACAAGATTGACGAACAGACGAATAAATGAGTTTTTATTTTTCCTCCTCTTCATTGTGATGACGAAATGGTCCGGTGAGAATATTTTGAAACGGCATGAAATAATGAGTTATTCGATAAATAACAGGCACAATTTCTAACTGGCAAAGAGAACAATGTGATTGTTAGAGGAGTTAAAGACTACTCCTGACTCCGCGAAACTAAATTTCGATTTCAGCAACTGGACAGGGCATTAGCAGGCGATGTGCGTTTCAGTGAGCGCTGTATCCATCGTCCCTGCATTTAAAAAACCCCGTTCAGGATTTATTCTTCAACGGGGTTTTTGCCTCTGGGCCTGGAATTAGTGCTATCGGCAGAGCTTTTCGGGCCCGACTAATGCCAACCCCCCTTCCCTTTTAGTATTCAATTTTTTCCTGCAGGCTGATATCACGCATCTCAGCTCATCTGCTGCCTGCTGATATCGAGCTTACGATCATTGATTCTTACTCTTTTAAGGAGCTGAAAGGTATCTGTCGGCATGCTGTAGGGCAGGTCTACCGTGCTGTGATCTTCATTGATGGTTATCCTGCCGATAAACTTGCTGCTGATATCAGCTTCATTGGCAATGGCTCCGACGATATTGCCTGGTTTTACGCCATGCAGCTTGCCAATTTCTATCCGGTAACGCTCCATCCCTTTGTCGGGTGCGCCACTCGTCCGCTTTTTGGACCCGTTTTTCTTCTCATGCTTTCGGGGTGACCGTTCCTTTGCAGACTGCATCCGGTTCTGCCGGGGATTTTCCTGTTTCTCCTCGATAAAGAGCAGGGGTTCCCCCTGCGCCATCTGAGCCAGGGCGGCGATCAGCAGATCGTCGTCCACATCGTAGATCTTGCGATAGTCGGCGATAAGTTTCAGGTGGAAATCCAGATCAGCTTCCAGCAGGGTATCGGTAATACGGTGCTTAAAAGCTTCAGCCCGTTTCATGGTGATAGCCTTCACTGTTGGCAGGGCCATCTCGGTTATTTTCTGGCGGGTGACCTTTTCGATCCCGTAAAGCGCTTTTTTCTCCCGTGGATGAACAAAGAGAATCGCCTCGCCGCTTCTTCCCGCCCTCCCCGTCCGCCCTATCCGGTGGATATAAGCCTCGGTGTCAAAAGGGATGTCAAAATTAACCACATGGCTGATGCGCTCAACATCCAGGCCCCGGGCGGCGACATCGGTTGCAACCAGAATATCGATTTTCCTTGATTTCAACTGATCGACGGTACGCTGTCTCTGATTCTGGGGGATGTCCCCATTCAAAGGCGCACAACTATGCCCCAGCGCGCTGAGCTGCTCGGCCAGTTCGACCGTCTGAACTTTCGTCCGGACGAAAACCAGCATTCCATCAACCTTATCAACCTCGAGCAGACGTCTGAGCGCTTCGAGTTTGCGGCCATATCCGTCGGTCACAAGGTAGCGCTGGTTAATTGAATGCGCCGTCGCCGTGCGCCCCTTGATAGTGATTTCCATGGGGTCCTGCAGATATTTTCGCGCTATCCGGCGAATTGAGGCCGGCATCGTCGCAGAAAACAAGGCAATCTGCCGTTGCTCTGGAATCCCTTCCAGCAGCCATTCCACGTCCTCGAGAAAGCCCATGTTGAGCATCTCGTCGGCCTCGTCGAGAACAAAGTTGCGGATGGTCTCAAGTTTCAGGCTCCCTCTGCGCACATGATCCATCACCCGGCCAGGCGTGCCCACAATGATCTGCGCGCCTTTGCTCAGCTGCTTGAGCTGAATCGTGTAATCCTGGCCTCCAAAAATCGGCAGGACATTGAGTTTTTTCAGGCACTGTCCATAATTCTTAAACGATTCAGCGACCTGGATGGCAAGCTCCCGCGTGGGAGTCAGCACCAGCACCTGAGGTTTTGAGGATTTGAGGTCAATGCAAGAGAGCAGGGGTAGCGCAAAGGCAGCGGTCTTGCCGGTACCCGTCTGGGCCTGTCCGACAACATCCCTGCCCGCCAGAACCGGAGGTATGACTTCAACCTGTATTTGGGTCGGAGCTTCATACCCCTGGGCTATCAATGCCTTGAGCAGTTCTTTGCTGAGGCCAAGCTCAGAAAAAAGTGATGGTGCTGAGTTTTCAGAAAACATAAAAAATCCTATAGGTTATTCCCACTGAAGAAACACATCTACATAATCTGCCATGGAAAACAATTTCAGCCAGACAAGTTGTAACGTCACTCTGTCGATACTGAAGAAAATGTGTCTGGCCAGTTATGCGAAATGTACCCATACATTTATGTTCTGGTCTGACACTCACCTGCGACGTAATAAGAAAGCAATGCGGAAGGATCATCAAAGAGGGGAACCTGAATTCAAAAAATTGGAAACAGGACACACTACAAGCGAGATCTTGACGGCAGGAACACTCTTTCAGTCGCCCACAAAAAGCGAACCTGTTTAACAGGCTTCATCAGGATATGCAACAGGTTTTACTATTTAAATGGCCTGATAAATAAGCAGCCCTGCCCTCATCAAACCGAGCAGAACGATTATCTGACTGATATTTCATTAATTATCTTGATATTGCCAGTTCAAACCTCCCCATATTCAAGGGAAGACTGATCTTTAAATAGTTCCTGTTCTTCTCAGGAAGGGTTTGGAAGTCGGTCAATCAAAATTGGTCGTGGGAGGGGGGTAGATTTGAGGTATCCTCAGGAACAGTCGTAACCCAGAGGTATTCCCTCAAGCTTAGAGATACAATAGTTATGTCATTCTGAAGCATATCTGCAACTGTAATAGATTTGTTCTGGCAATTTTCAAATTTTTGGGAAGAGAAACGCTTTCTGCTCTTCAGCCAAAGCTACAAGTTACAAAGATTGATCAAGGGCAACCGTTTTGGCAATGATCGGTTGCATCTAATCCACCGTGGTCTCTGGTCCCATCCCTCCGATAATGCCAACAATCTTCTCACTTGCAGGTACTTTTGATAAATTGCCCATTGTTGTTGCCAGTCCTCTTCCTGCTGGAAGAATTGAGAATGCTGAACTTTGAGTGTTCTTTTCCCGAATATAAAATACCAGTGAAAAGAGCAGTCTGTTTTGGTCTATTTCAGGCCGGAATAGTTAAGGGGTGACAACAATGTCACCCCTTAATCAGATACATACTAATGGCTGCAAAGGCCCTCGCCAAGAAACACCTTATTTTCGGAAAGTGTCGAGGTAGGCGTAGAGCGCGGGAGACCCACCGGTATGCAGGAATACAACGTTTTGACCCTTGCTGAACAAGCCCTTGCGGACCAGGTCAATCAGCCCCGCCGCAGCTTTTCCGGAGTATACGGGATCAAGGAGAATAGCTTCCTCGAAGGCAAACAGTTTGACAGCCTCGACCATCGACTCTGTCGGCAAAGAATAACCAGGACCCACATAATCGTCATAACAGACAATATCCTCACGGGCTATGCCGCCACGAATGCCAAGGAGCTCAGCGGTTTTTTCCGTGAGACCATGTACGATTCCTTCCTGAACATCTTTAGGGCGGGAGACGTTCATGCCTGAAACTGGAATGTTGGTGTTGGTGCCGATCAAGCCGGCAACCATACCGGCGTGAGTTCCTGCTGAGCCTGAAGGGACGACGATATGGTCGATTTTCAGGTGCATGGTGTTGAGTTGGTTCATCAGTTCTTCAGCACAGACTGCATAACCAAGGGCACCGATCGGATTGGACGCGCCTCCCGGGATTATATATGTTTTTTTACCTGCCGCTTTTAATTCGCCGGCAACTTTTTCCATCTCAGCCAGCATATCAGAGCCGCCGGCAACAACTCGCTTGGATTTTACTCCCAGAAGTTCAAAAAGGAAGTTATTGCCGCTGCCCTCTGGTTTATACGAACCTTTAACCCGCTCCTCAAGAACCAGGTGACACTCGAGACCCTCCTTGGCAGACCAGGAAGCAGTGAGTCGACAATGGTTAGACTGTATTGCGCCACAGGTGATAATGGTGTCAGCCCCTTTCTGTAATGCGTCTGCGATACAAAAATCGAGCTTGCGGGTTTTGTTGCCACCTGCCGCACCGGGAAGAAGATCATCCCGCTTGATAAAAAGATTGACACCTGCACCAAGAGCTGCACTCAGCTTTGGCATCGGTTCTATTGGTGTAGCTCCCTGCAGATACCCTCGTCGAGGAAATTGTGCATAGTTCATGTATCGCTCCTGTTTTGTTTGAAATTCTTCTTGCTACCGACCTCATTAGTTGTGTCATGTCGGCGAACTGTCTTGATATATTTTTCTTCCCAAATTGATCAACCCTCATGGGGCTTTAGGCAGGTACTTTGCTGCTTTCCATTCTTCGGTGAAACTTTTAATCATGGGTTATTTCTCTCCTGCAAGTCCGGGTAGAGAAGATCTGACCATCTCTGCGAGTTGAACGTTACCGATGGCCCTTTTACGGAGTTGATCGCAAGCTTCAGGAAGGCGGGTGTGAAGTATCCTGATCGCCTTGACAACAGTTTGCACGTACATCTCCAGGTCATTTTCGGTGAGGAGGGGGATCTGATGGCGAGAAATATATTCGGTTGATACGGCAGATGAGAGAACGGCCGCAGTTCCAGGGAGTAGTCCTCCATGGGCAACGATATCGTTTACCCCATCGCTCATGAAGACGACACCACCCATATCATACTTGACCAAGGCGGCCAGTTCACCGGTAATGGCGTTTTTCTCTCCGCAATTGCATGCATGGGCAAGGCGGTTGCCGAGATCACTGATTCTCTTGCCAATTTCCTGGGTTGACTGCAGCAGTGCCCCCGCTTTCCTGGGATATGGATTTGGCGGCAGATAAACAGGATAACCAAGGGCATCGGCCGCTTCAACCAGACATTCGCCGACAACAGAGTTATCATGCTCCTGGTTGGCGCGAACGATAAGCGTCGTCTCCTTGATCTTGTCACTCCAGAAAGGTATATATGCTTTTGACTCAACAATGATGGTCGGGAGAGCATCCATTCCCAAAATACTCATCAGCCGGCCCTTGTTGCCGATGGGCACGTTACCCTCAGTGTCCTCGTTGGGGCCCAAGCCGCCCAACCCGGCGTTGACGGTGAGAATTGCTGACACAGGTATTCCGTCAATCTGCAGAACTGTGCCCAGGAAGCATCCACAACTTTGTGGTGTATCTTCCTCGAAAAAATGAAATCTCTCTGGATAGTTGGTAAGGAAGGTTGCCACGACGGCCCTGGCCAGAGCTGTGATGAATGTGGCGGGAATTTCGAGAATGCCTTGTCCATTGACCCGGCCGAAGATCGTGGTGGCCAGTGTCTGGGGAGAAAGGCCGTCCTGCCCCAGAGCAGCCTGCATCAGGGCTACTTCAGCCGGGGTGATTCCACATCGGGCAACCGCGGTACCGGAACCTCCCCCTTCAAGGGTGATGGAGATTCTTCCCTGTTCAGCAGCAACCTCGACTTGGGCAATTTGTAAATCCACCGGGGCAGCCAGACGAAAAATGTTGCCAAGGACGGAAAATCCAACCCCATCTTCTTGAACAAAACCCGAATGGCTGTGGGCATGACTTACCCCGATGTGTCCTGCCAGGCCGACTTTACCAATTTTTTCGAAAGAAAATGAAATATCCATTCTGTTATCCTTTGATCGTTACAAGAGGATAAGTACCATTTGCGGAATAAAGGCCAGGACAAAAATTCCACACAGGATTGCAGCGATAAAAGGAAGTACGGCATAGCTCAGTTTTTCAATGCTTATTCCGCTTATACCGCAACCAACAAACAGATTGACCCCTACCGGCGGGGTCAGAAAACCCAGGGAGACGGCGGCAATCATGACCACACCGAAATGCGTGAGGTCGATACCGGCCTGAATTACCAGAGGTTGAAGCAGGGGAGTCAGAATAAGAATGTTGGCCAGGGCATCCATGAAGGTGCCGAGAACCAGCAGCATGAAAATAATAACAAAAAAGAACAAAATCTTGTTTTCAGTAATACCAGATAGGAGGCCAACCATGTCGTTGGGGACGTTGTAGATCAGAAGGATCTGCCCCAGTGCCGACGCAGTGGCAACCACCAGGAATATCGTCGCATTAGTTATGGTAGTACTGCGCAGAATCTGCCAGACCTTTGTCTTGTTCAGTCTTTTTAAAATGAATCCTTCAACGATGAAGGCGTAAGTGACAGCGATCGCACCTGCTTCAGTTGGGGTGGTGATCCCGCCGTAAATGCCACCGAGGACAATGATGGGAACTGCCAAGGCGTATTTGGCCTCCTGAAAAGCTTTCCAGGTCTGCTTAAGGGGGGCTTTCTCGCTTTTGGTCGCAAAGCCATGATACTTTGACAGGAAATAGCAGGTAAACATGAGAATAACGCCAATGAACAGACCGGGGATGATTCCGGCAATGAACAAGTCACCCACCGAGACATTCGCCGTCGTCCCGTAAATGATCAGCGGGACACTGGGGGGAATCATCACGCCGAGACAGCCTGCAGAAACATTGGTGGCTGTTGAGAAGGATTTAGAGAACCCCTCTTTTTCCATGGAGGGGATCATTATCCCGCCGACCGCTGCCACCGTCGCCGGCGCTGAACCGCTGAGTGCACCGTAAAACATGCAGGTAAGAATGGAAACCTGCGCCAGTCCGCCGGTGATGTGCCCGATCAGGCAGCGGGAGAGACGCAGCAGAGCCTCGGCCATGCTCCCTTTCTGCATGATCTCGCCTGCCATGATAAAAAAGGGCACAGCAAGCAACGGGAAGGTATCCAGAGAAAAAAACATCTTCTGCATGAGAAACTGCACAGGGATGCCGCCCGAGACCACCGCGATGACGACACTGAGGCCAAGAGCGACACCTATGGGTACGCTCAAAAGAAGCAAAATCGGCAGGAAGACAGCAATAAGCAGGATCGGAAGGTCCATGAAGTACTTCTCCTTGTCTATATGTAGATCAGGTTATGGAGCGTAAAGCGTTGATCTGTTGGGCTGCACGGGGACGACACCCAGCAGAAAAAAGATCAAACAGGTGCCACTCCGTTGCTTTCTGTGACCTTTCCCAAAACAATATCTTTAAGGACAATGATGGTGCGAAGAGCCATTAAAATAAAGCCGAGAGGGATACAGATGTATGCGATCCACATGGGAAACTGCAGGGCGGGAGCAACCTGATTGGAGTCCGAAACAAACTGGATCATCATCATTCCCCAGAAAAACATGATGCAGCAGAACACAACTGTTATGAGATATGCCAAGATGGTAAAATAATGGCCTATCTTTGCCCCGAATACCGTTCGGACTATGGTTACTTCCAGATGGCGTCTTTCCGATGCGGCAAAACTCGAACCTATGTAGACGGCGAAAATAAACAGATAGCGGGCGAGCTCTTCCGGCCAGTCCAGAGAGTGCTGGACGACATATCTCTGGAAAACCTGAAGAATTATGATTATCGCCATGGCCGCCAGAGCACATGATGAGGTGATCTCTTCAAATTTGTTGAGCCCTTGCCAAAATTTTGTCATCACAACCTCGCTACGGTGGCAGGTAAATGTGATCCATTCCCTGCCACCATTTAAGGATAAATCCGGTTATTCTACTCCAACGGTCTTTTTCATCTCTTCAATCAGTTCCGGCGGCACATCTTTTGCGAACATCGGGGCAACTTTTGCCGTCGCGTCAATCCAGCGCTGCCGTTCTTCCGGAGAGAGCTCGATGATTTCGCCCCCCATTTCCTTGATTTTTTCCAGGATCATTGCCTCGTTGCTACGGATTTTGTCACGCTCAAATTTCTGCATGACGGCAAAGGATTCCCGAATCCACTGCTGTTGATCCGCAGGCAGACTATCGAAAAATTTCTTGGAGATCATCACCAGATGAGGACTGTAGAAGCTTCTGGTCAAGGTGACATACTTTGTAATCTCGGGAAATTTGTTAAACCAGGCCAGGTTGAGGTCGATGTCGATGGCGTCGACGGTTTTTTGCTGCAGAGCAGTATAGACCTCACCCCAGGCAACAGGGGTTGGGTTCATCCCGAGTGATTTGAGAATTTCGATATGGGCCTTGGAGTGGGTTGCACGTATTTTCAGCCCCTTGGCGTCCTCAAGGGTTCGGATTGGCCGGCTGGAGAAAATCTGCCGAAAGCCGATTTCGATATAGCCCAGTCCCAGGATGCCATTTTTTTCCAGGGACTCAGCCAAACGCGTGCCGATTGGACCATCAGTGATCAGGTCCGACGCCTCATAACTCGGGACGATGAACGGCATATCCAGAAACATCATCTGCGGGTTGAACACAGACAGGTTATTGGTTGCGTCTGACCCCATCTGCAGCATGTTCATCTGCAGCCCTTGAACCACCGCATCGAAATTGCCATATTTTGAGCTGTCGTAGATATCTACCTTAAAGACGCCCCCCGATCTCTCCTCCAGATCCTTTTTGAAAAGTTCATAACCCTCTCCCATGGGGTGCTGGGGAACATTGGGATGGGCAAGTTTGATGGTGATCGGATCTGCGGCATTGCTGTCTGCAGGGGATCCTACCCCAACTATCATGACCATTGCTGCCAGAATAACTCCTAATCTTTTTGTCATTTTCATACGCTGTTCCTCCTGAGGATTTATACTACTGAAGTCTCCCGAATAAATTTTACTGTCAAAATCATCTCCATAGGCCTACCCTGAGGAGACGGAGAGAGCACGGTCACGATTCATTCATGGTCATCAACTCGGAAATATCATTGGCAAGTTTGGTAACCTGTCCTGCATAGGTGCTGATTATAGATTCAACGGTGTATTCACTTGTCGGCAGATCGAAACTGATTGCTCCGGCAACTTTATTTGTCTGGAAATTCATCAGCGGGGCACCAATACAGATCAACCCCTGGAAATACTCCTCGTTGTTTATTGAATACCCCCGGTTACGGTCCTCTTCGATCTGCCGGAGAAGGACACTCGCCTGGTCAATGGTATTGGGGGTGAATTTTTTGAATGGGGCCTTGGCCAGAAAGGTTTCAAGATCGCCTTGATCCATCCTGGAAAGGACTGCCTTGCCCATGGCACGTGCATGGAGGTCTTCGCAAGCCAGAGGTTGCCGGAAGAAGAGAGTTGAACTCGCCTCCCGCCGATAGAGGGCCAGCAGGGTTTGGTCATCGATGAGGGTCGAATCTATGGTGACATTGCACAAACGGTGTACCTCATCGATCATCGGCTTGACCATATGAAGCAATTCATAGCCCTGAGTGATAGTGTGGCCGAAGAGAAGAGCCTTAGGCCCCAACCGCAAAACCTTGCTGCGGGCGTTCTTGCTCAAATATCCCAAGAGAACGAGGGTGTTGATCTGGCGGTAGGCGGAGGTTTTATTGATTCCAGCCAACCGTGATATCTCGGAGAGAGTACGGCGACTATGGTCCTTGTCGAAAAGACCAAGGATGGTGAGTCCCTTCTCGAGTGTCTTCGAAAAATAGACGTTGGGGCTTGAAACCATATTGCACCGTCGTTACTATAATAGTAAACCTTTTACCTTATTTGAATATAAAATCATCTTCCAAGTCCGTCAATTACTATTTTAAAACCAAAGGAGAATAATATCATATTTAATGAAATCGAGTCATGACTGACAGTTTTTACCAACAGGTTATATACTTGCAAATGGTACTTCTGAACGGGATGTTGGTTGTTGTGTCATTCTGACGTATTCAACCTCACCCAGGAAGAATGCACTATCAAGGCTGACTCCACAAATCGATGCTTGCCAAGGGATATCTCTGATCTCTAAAAAGAAGACAAAGCTTACCTGGTAACATGGAAACATCTTGGTCATTCTCCATCGTATCCTGCAAAACCATACAAGTAGATTGACCGTGCAATAAGTCAAACAGGTATTGCTGCTATTGGACTATTCTGACGAGAGGTTCGCCGATCAAATTCCAGTAAGGAAGCGCAACAAATAGTGCCACGAAACTTGCAACCAGGGTCATCAGGCAACCAAACCAGAATATTTCAGTAGAACTTAGATACCCTCGTTCATACACTACCAATGAGGACGCGCTTTGGGCTGGATAATACAAAACTGCATCTCCCGCGATCATCACAAGAAGGCCACAAACAACAGGGTTCATATTTGTGAGTAGCGCTATGGACATTGCTATGGGGATACTTACCGCCAGAAACCCGGTAATATTTGGAATCAATAGACGTATTGGTGCCGCGGCTACCAGCAAAATAGTCGCTATTACCAATGGCGACTCCGCCATGACAGGAAGCCTGCCGACAACCAATTGAGCCAGCCAGAAGCCAGCGCCGCTGCTGATCAATGCACTTGCCAGAGACAATGAAGCAGCGATGACGAAAAAGTTGCTCCAGCCAAGATTTTTCTCAAATTCTCTCCAAGTCAACACTCCGATGCCGGGTGTCAGCAGGCAAATCCACGCAGCCAATGCAGGGATTGCCGGATTCATGTGATGAATTGCATCTGTGAGCCAGAGTGCTGACGCTCCGAGTGTGATCGCTATCGTTCTATATTCCAGGTTCGTTAGTGGTTTTGGTTCAATCTCTTCAACCTGGGCCATCTCGATTGTAAAACCCTTACGGTAAATGAGGTAGATCATGCCAGCACCGCAGAAAAGAAGCACCAGGTACGGTATCAGCATCATCGCCAGCCAGTGGCTCCAGGACATGCCACCGACCAAAGCTGCAGCTACAACGGGGGTTATTCCTCCCGTCAGAATGGCTGTTGATGCCAACCGATTAATGGAATTTAGCGACATCATAATAGCCTTTGAAAACGGTGATCCCTTATCCACTTTGCTGAGTGACAAGGCCTGTTCATAAACATGTACCAAAATGCCTGTTCTGGTAGTGGCGGAGGGGAGTAATAAAGTCAAAACGGGAAAAGAAATAAGAAGTTGCGTATAAAGTCTCAGTGGGTTATTTCGGCACCGGTGCAGGGAGAATCGAGCGAGTCGCTCGGCGAGACCGCTTTTCTGCACGGCAAACCCAATTGTTAGAACAGCAATAAGAAAGTATGGGACCGGCTGTGCGAAGCCGACCAGGGCGTCTTGAAAATCCTTTACCCCTCCTGAGACCTTCAACAGGACTACGAGAAGCATCGCGGTAACTCCCATCGGCAGAAGTTCGGTGCTCCATAGCCCGATTGTAATAATGGCAATACCCAATACCCGTTGACCGGCTATTGAAAGTCCAGGCGGTGGTGTTATACCCATGAACACCAATGATGCAATGACAACGATTGTCATGATGACCGCGGTTGGTCTCGGAGATTTCATTGCTCGTTCTATGGCCTGTTTGCTTTGATGAATTAGGAGCCGAGACAGGATCGATGATGAAAAACAATTATAGTAATTTGATTCCTATCACAGTAATGAGGATGTTTCCAGAAAATCGACGACTTTAGGTTGCCAGCTCTAACTAAAATAAAAAAGGAAGTGCAGTGGCTGATAGTGTGAGACATTCCTGAGCCCTGTTAGTTGGATCTGGTCGAGCAGAAAGAGAAGCACCGCCAGTAAAGCAGTGATGTCCGGCCTAACAGAGAAGACAAAGTCGATGCTATATTTCTGGTTCACCGGCGTTTGCCGTCTGGTCTGCGATGTTGTCGATTTCTTTCCTGATTGGGCCAAAGTTCACCATGATGTTGAATTGTGCGGTGTTACAACCTAGTGCGGCACTTTCTTTTTAAAACCCAATAATCTGAAATTATTAGATTTATGGTTTGAAAAACGGATAATCATCAGTACGGGCTTCAAAAAATAATTGACAGTTTTTTTTATTAAAGATAATTGTATACAACTTAGTATGCAATGCGGGTTGAGTGTCTTGCTGCTCCCGTTCATTGACTTATAGGCACGCGAAAAAGTGGTTTTCTGAAACCACATGATGATTAGTCAACCAAAAAAAAGGAGGTAGTTACAATGGCTTACAGCTCAAAAAACTTACGCAAAATCTTGGGTATTATGACAGCATTACTTGGAACCCTGGCATTTCTTCTCACAACAAATGCGGGCGCGAGGGAAGTCAAACTCGCTCATTTGGCCCCAACGGATGATCCGAGGCATGAATCGCTTACCCAGTTCGCCGATTTGGTCAAAGAGAAAACAAACGGATCCATTACTATTAAGATATTCCCTAACTCAACGCTCGGCAAAGACAGGGAAATATTTGAGCAACTGCAGAGCGGAATAACAGAACTCGCCCTCAACGGCGGAGTTTTAACAAACTTTTACAAGCAATGGTCAATCATCAATATGCCATATCTGTGGCGCGACCAGGCCGCGATCCGTGAATTTTTGGCAGGAGATACAGGAAAGAAGTGGGTAGACGAGATGGAAGGTCAAACAGGTGTGAGAATACTGGCATTTTATGACCGAAATCCAAGGATATTGACGACCAAGCCCAAAGCTATCACAAAGGTTGAAGACCTCAGCGGACTCAAGGTGAGGGTTCCCAAAATCGACAGTTACCTTGACACCTGGAGAGCCTTCGGCGTTCAGCCGGTTCCAATGTCTGCAAGTGAATTTTACATGGGGTTGAAACTTGGCACGATCGACGGTATGGAAAACCCAATTGAAGTCATGTATCACTGGAAAATCTATGAAGTTTCCAAATACCTGTCCATGACCAACCACATGAGAGAAGTCCTGTTTCTCACCGCCAGTAAAAAATTTCTGGACAGTATTACTCCAGAAGAGTGGAAGGCAATACAGGAATCCGCGTCGGACTCCGCACTGCTGCATACGCAAAAAGCAGAAAAAGACTCGAATGAATTGGTTGCCAAGCTTACCGAAAAAGGCATGATTATTAACGATCCTGATCTCAGCGGCTTTAAAGCAAAGGCAAAGGAGGTTCACGAAAAGTACATGAATGAATTTGGGAAAGATGTCTATGAGATGGTGATGGAAAAATACAGCAATTAACCATCATTTCTACTGGTGTGTTGATGTGTACCATAACAGTCAACACACCAGGATTTATTGTCTGAAACATGGTTTGACTTAGGTTCAAGAAGGATGCCATATTTTTAAGTCTTTTTGATATAAGCACCTATGCTTATCCAACCACATACTCTAAGCAACTATCCCAAAAACACGAATATCATGGTCGAACTCTATGGTTAATAAAGTAACAGCAGGAAAGAAAGATACCCTGTATCAGGGGGTACGCTGGATTGTAATCATTTCTTTTCTTGTGATGGTTGTCTCAGCTTGGTTGCAGGTCATTTCGAGATACATCATTCAGTATCCGCTTGGCTGGACCGGCGAACTCAGCCAGATAATGATGTTCTGGTTCGCGTTTCTATCCGTTGGGGCTCTTGTTTACCAGCGGAGCATGATGAAGGTTGATGCTTTCGTATCAATTGTTTCACCTCGCTGGCAAACCATTCTCTCAATTGCCGTGCATACGGTTCAGGCGATTTTTTTCGCGTGGTTGGTGTACCTCTCCATGAAGCTTGTGGTTTTAGCAGCTGGCCAGATGTCTACAGCGGTAAGAATCCCTTACTCATACATCTATTTCAGTTTGCCCCTGGGATTGGCGGTCGCTGTGTTTTATTCTCTCAGGCATGCCTGGCATGACTTCAGGGGGCTGCTGCGCGGGAAGTTCCTAACAACGAAGCGTGGCGAAGGGGAGGGGTGACAGCATGTTATATGTCCTAATTTTGTTCGGCCTGTTAATGATATCAATGCCGATCGCCACCACCCTGCTGATCACCGGTATGGTGTTCTTGGCCGCAACCGGTATTGTCGACCCCTTTATCGCTGCGCAGCGCGTGGCTACAGGCATTGATTCCTTCCCGCTCCTTGCCATACCGTTTTTCATGCTGGCGGCTGAGTTGATGAATTGTGCGGGGATTACTGACCGCATGTTTCGCTTGGCCAAGTGCATCGTCGGCGCTGTTCCCGGAGGCCTCGCCCATGTGAATGTCCTGGCAAGTATGCTTTTCGCCGGTATGTCCGGATCAGCGGTAGCCGATGCTGCGGGACTTGGCCGTATCGAAATTAAAGCAATGAAAGAGGATGGCTATGATGTTGAATTTGCAGCAGCTGTCACCGCTGCTTCCTCGACCATAGGCCCGATCATTCCGCCGAGTATTTCATTCGTCATTTTCGGGTTGACGGCAGGGACCTCTATTGGCGGCCTGTTTCTCGGTGGTTTCATCCCCGGTATGCTGATGGGAGTTTCGTTGATGATACTCATCCATATCATTTCCATCAGCCGCGGTTATGGAAAAGGGTCCCCATTCAAGTTTTCTGAATTTGCCGTGGCTTTGAAAGAAGCGATCCTGCCACTGATGACCCCGATATTGATCGTTGGCGGTATAGTCGGCGGTATTTTTACGCCAACCGAAGCCGGCGCGTTTGCCATTTTATACGCGTTTATTCTTGGAAAATTCGTCTATCGCAAGATCGACTGGGAAGATATTCCGGAAATTATATTCTCGACCGCAATGAGTGCAGGAAATGTTCTATTCATCATAGCCACGAGCAGTTTGCTTGCCTGGATACTGACCATGCAGCAGGTCCCACAACATCTGGCCACACTGGTTGTCGAGTGGGCGCCTGAACCGTGGAAATTTCTGATGCTCGTCAATCTCCTCCTGTTGATACTCGGATGTTTCATGGCAGCGGCCCCCGTTATCATTATGCTAATTCCGGTACTATTGCCGGTTGCCACTATCATGGGCATCCACCCAATCCATCTTGGAGTCGTGATGGTACTGAATCTGATGGTTGGTCTCATAACACCGCCCGTTGGTTTGTGCCTGTTTGTTGTGAGCGATATCGCTCAGATTCCGGTTATGCGTGTAATGCGCGCTCTCATCCCATTTTTTATACCGTTGCTGGCGGTACTCCTACTGATCACCTTTTGGGCTGATCTGGTTATGTTTCTGCCGCGATATTTGGGATTTGCTTAAAAATTCTAACTGAATGGGTCCGAACTATCAAACAGAGCAAACACCCCGAGGGCAGGTCATTAAAGGAACTGGCCTATAGCCAACTCAGAAAGGAAATCCTTGAGAACCGTTTAACACCGGGCATGCAGCTTACTGAGATTGACCTATCCGAAAAACTGCAGATGAGCCGCACACCGGTGCGTGAAGCGATGATCAAACTGCAGAATGAGGGACTGGTAGAAATTATCCCAAACAAGGGGATGCGGGTTCTGCCGCTGTCGCCCGAAGATATGCAGGACATCTATGTTGTTCTTACCTGTGTTGAGTCTGAAGCCGCCTCACTGATAGCCAAACAAAAGGTGTCTGCCAGCGATCTCAAACCATTACGAAAGGCAACCGATGACATGGAAAAGGCAATTGAGATCGATGACCTCGAGGCCTGGGCAGAGGCTGATGAGCGCTACCATAAAGAGCTCCTGAGTCTCTGCCACAATAAACGGCTTGTGGCCATTGCTCTCAACTTTCTCGACCAGGCCTTCAGAGCCAGAATGTTCACCCTACGTTTGCGAAAACTCCCTTCCCTGTCTACTCAGGAGCACAAGGATCAGATTGAGGCGATGCTTGAAGGAGATGTCTCAAAAGTCAGAGAGATTTACAGAAAACATAGAGAAAGAGCTGCTGATGAACTCGTCGCGTTGCTCAGAAAACACAAAATTTACAATATCTAAAACGATAGAGGGATGAAAACAGATGGATGAAAAAAGGGTTCTAACTATTGCTGTATTGCCTGGAGATGGAATAGGTCATGAAATCATAGATGCCTGCCTTCAGGTGCTGGACGAAATGGCTATGCTTATAGATGATGTCAGGTTTGTCTATGAACATATCGAGGCGGGAGCTGTATTTTATCAGAAAACGGGTGAAGATATTACCAAAGAAGATTTCGAAAAAGCCCGCCAGGCCGATGCCATTCTTCTTGGCGCAATGGGCCATCCTGACATCCGCTATCCCGATGGTACTGAAATTGCGCCGCATCTGACGATGCGCACGGAATACGATCTATATGCCAGTGTACGCCCGGTGAAAGCCTATAAAAACATCCCCCGGCCGCTTGCCGACCCCCGCGCGGCCGATATCGACCTGGTAATCATAAGAGAATGCTCCGAAGGCTTGTTTTACTATCGCCGTGAAGGAGAAGTAATCGATGATCGTGAGGCACGTGATACCCTTTTGATAACGAGAAAGGGTTGTGAACGACTGTTTGATTTTGCTTTCAACCTTGCCCGGCAGCGGAAAAACAACGGCGGCAAAGGTATAGTCAGTTGTATTGATAAATCCAACGTTTTAAAATCCTATGCTTTTTTCAGAAAGATTTTCGGCGAACGAGCTAAACTTTATCCTGATATAAAAGCCGACTATCGGTATGTCGACGCCATGGCCCTGGATCTTATTAGAAAACCGTGGGAATACGATGTCCTGGTAGCAGAGAACATGTTTGCTGACATTCTATCTGATCAGGGCGGCGGCCTGATCGGTGGCATGGGTATGGCATCTTGTGCAGAATTAGGTGACAAGCATGGCATATTTCAGCCGGCACATGGGTCGGCACCTGATATTGCTGGTCAGGACAAAGCTAACCCTACGGCCACCTTTCTTTCAGCGGCCATGATGCTCAGATGGCTCGGAGAGCAGCATGCTCTGTCGTCATGCCGGGCGGCCGCCCAGAAATTAGAACACGCGATCGAGTCAGGTTTTGCTTCAGGGAAAATCCAACCCGTGGAATTTGGCGGCCCGCAGGGAACGAAAGCAGTGAGGGATACTGTTATCGCTCTGCTTGCTGATGAAAGAATGAGAACAAGCTGAAGCGTGACGATACGTTACACTCATCCCTGTGTCCATGCGGTCACTCATTAGAGGAAAGGGCTCAAATCTTTATTTTGACAAGACACTCGCAAGACGTAGGACCCGTCACCTTGTTAAAACGCTCTCCAGCCTCGCAGTGACCGGTGTCATGCGGGAGGCACCTCAATCACAGGAAAACTCAGAGTGTAAGGATGCTGTTCCCTGGTATGATAAGGACTGCACATCAGTGTAGACCTGGTGGGTTCCGACCACTTCTTTTGCTGGGGAAAGTTACAATCCCGATGATTTTCCGCCGTTAAAGTGTATAAACACTTGTAACCTTAACTTTTTTGAAGGTCAGGCGAGGTTGAACTAGATCCTGATCAGGTAATTTCGGGCACGAACCGTCGAACTTAATATTACCAATTCTAAGGTTCTTATTTCTCTAAAGATATAAAATGGCGGAGTTCCTGTGAGGCTGCCGATTGATAAGGGCTGGACGACTTGCTATATGGAAGCTGGAGAGATACAGGAATATTATAAATTATCTTGTATTATTATATGGTTAAAATTACCAGTTCAAGTCTCGTCAATTGCAATGGATAGGTTCTGCGTAACCTATCAGGAAGAAGCTCAAACACACCCTATCTATACTCCAGCGGATGCTGCCAAAACCAACCTAACTTCTTAATTAAATTTACTCGGTGAGAAATGGTCCTAAGAGGTAGGACCAGGGTGTGAGTTATAGTATTATGTGCCTGCCTTTTGTGCAGTGGGTCAAATACTTCGTATATTTTCAGTTCTATCTTTGTTGCCTCACCAAGTAGTTGGTTTTGCTTTGGCTAACTCAGTCTCACGAAATCCGGCAAGAGTATTGCTATTCTAAAAAAACATACGTCACAGGTGGCGGGTTGATCAAATCTTTTCAATGAATGATATGGATGTGTATCTTGCGCATATCCAATTGGGTCGAGGTCGTTATTTTTTCGGCCGTGATCCCAATCATAAAACCGGACATTTTGGCCAAAGCGGACGTGTCGCGTAAAAGATCGTCTGTTGAAGGTGGATGATCCGGAAACTCCATATTTTCGCCCTGATAACACACATACATATTGAGGTTATATTCATCAAAGACCATCTCCAGGTTAACAGGACCGTCCGCGATATCAAAATAGAGGAGTGCTTCTACAAGCTCACGCAGAACATATTTGGCTTCTTGAATGACCTGAGGACGAGCACCCCAAACCGCTCCATGATCGTCTAAAAACTGATAGATTTTGTCCCCAATATCTTGGTCGGAAGATATTTCCAGCGCAACTTTTTGGGAAACTCCAATTCGAAACAACAAGTGAAGTGTCAATGCAACAATCGTCGCAACCGTCAATGAACTGCTGAAAATTGGGCTGGCCCATGTCGGGAGATCCTGATAAATATCTGGAGTAATATCTAGGCTTATCCCAGCCAGAAAAGCCAGTCCGACAATAAAAGTCCGACGGCTGTCCATCATGCGGCTCGCGATAAGCTGCATGCCAATGGTAATTATGTAACTTGATACATACACCAAACCAGCGCCCATAACTGGTAGGGGCATCAAGATTAAAGTTGTTGAAAATTTAGGAAAAAAGACCAGCAAAATAAATAATGCACCAACAAAATAGGCAACCCGCCTGGATGTTGCTCCCGTTGCCACAGAGAGCCCCACATTGGAGGATGACAAGGTGGTCCCAAATCCTCCCAAAAGGCCGGACGACGCGCAACCGACCCCATCAGCCAGCATGCCTTTACCGACAGATACCATATCTGATCTTTTCCAATCGGTCTGATTCACTTTTTGGCAGGATATAAGTGCACCTGAGGCTGACATCGCTGACGCTACAGCACCAACAAGAAAAGCAGGAAGCAGAGAAATATCTACCATAAAACCCGGATGTTCCCAGGACGGTAGCGCAAAGAGAGGGGTTTCTGTTATTTCACTCATAGCTGCTCCATCAAAAATTCCTACAACGATGGAGAGGCCATAGCCTAGCGTTAATCCAAGAGCCGCAGAATAGAGACGCAGTTTTCCCTTTGACCATACAACTGAAGCCACCATGACGCTCAAAGTCGAGGCTCCAACAAAGAGTTCTTGAATACTTACAACAGAATCAACGCCGTTCAGCCCAACAAAACTGGTGATGGCTGACTTTGCCAAGACAAAACCGGTCATGACGACAACGATACCGGAAACAACAGGAGGAAACATGACCCTCAGTGTTTTCATAAATCGGGACAGGAGTCCCTCGAAAAAACCAGCAATGATAGTCATTCCATATACTAACGCCATGCCACCGGCTTGTGCGGCTATAATGGATGGAGCAAGATAGATTGTCGTCGTGACATGCGGTATAAGATACCCTGAACCGACTGGGCCTCGATTCTGAGCCTGAAGAATTGTACCAAGACCAACGGCAAGCATGGACATCTGGACACAAAAGGTGGCCTGACTGTGAGAACCGCCGGCCTCAGTAACAACCATAACAGGAATGACAAGATACACTGTTGCGATAAGAATATGCTGAACAGCCAGCAAAATGGAGACGCTGAGCGGTGGATGCTCATCTACTCCGTAGATAAGGTTTGCCGGTTTTTGACTCATCAGTTCACTCTTGTCAAAATAGGATTTAAATAAAATGCCCTCCAGGCAAATTGTGATTTATGATTTTTGTACCAACAAATATCGCATCACAATCACAAGAGAGGACAAACCCATGATAACGGCAGCAATCTTGTTTCGTCAACTTCTTCAGCATTTCCAATTGTGTGATCAACCTCTCTCCCCAGCAAGAAAGGGTGTTCCGTTACGCATTTCGAGTTTTGAAACAAGGTGGGCGGCTGGCAAATTCCGATGTTGTTGCAACCGCTAAGATGCCTGACGATGTAGAGAAAGATATGGCAATGTATATTGGTTGTATCACGGGCGCATCTAATATACCGGAACTCGAATCCATGTTGGAGCAAGTTGGCTTTGATAACATCCGGATCAACCCAAAAGATCAAAGTAAAGCCTTTATCCGTGATTGGTCGCCCGGGATTAAGGTTGAGGATTATGTTGTTTAGGCAATTATTGAGGCAGTAAAACCAATGCCGTAACAATCACATGCACTTGGACAGCAAAAAGCGCCGCTTGTTCCTCCCTTTGCTTTTTGCTACCGGCGGTGTGGAACGTTATGGTTGCCAACTCACATATTTCTAATTTCTTAAATTCCTGAATCAGTACCTTGTTCCTGTCCATTTCTGAAATAACTCCTCATGAAGGCAAATTGAACCTGATTTTAGTGCCAAAAACGGTAGTAGACAGGCCATTTGAGGTATGATTTAACCTTACCAGTAATTCGTGCGAAACATTAAACTGCTCCTGCAGCCTCTATCTTTCTGCTCGTTTTCAAATGATAGAGGGGGCATCTTTATCCTCTTTTCTTTTTTCTCGCTGATACGGCAATATTTCAGCCAGAGCGCCACACCACTTGCTTTTGTATTGGAAGCATGACGGTGAACCGACTGATGATCCAGGAAATGGAGCAATATTTTGGTGAAGATATAGAGTTGGAGACCTGCCTGTCTGCCTGAGTCCTGACAGGAACAATCCCAACCTTACTTGATGTTCGATAAAGTTAGCTTGCCAGTACTTATTTTCACTCCAAAAAGATTCTAGGATTTCAATCGCGAAGCCTAAGATGAAGAAGAATCATAACAAAAACAAATCCTATTTATCTGATTGAAGGTGATTGATTCTGGCTGCAGTTCACTGTGGATTCTCATGGACCCGGAAAAGCTGGTTGAGCGATTTGTCGTCAAACCGAAAATCTGGATTTGGATCAGATGACTGCGACGTCGGCAGCACAAGGAGCGTCCTGGGTGCGCGCAAGCTCGAGCGCACCTGTTTCCGGGTCAATCCGGAAGCATTCAACACAATTCGCATCCTGGCTTGCCACAAGAATAAACTTTCCACTCGGGTCGAGTGTGAGGTTCCGAGCGTTAGAGTTAGCCGCAAGCGCGCACCGACTTGAATACGTCAACTTGCCGTCAGCTTCCACGGTGTATACAGCAATGCTCTGGTGAACCCGGCAGATATAGTAGTATGATGTGTCAGCAGACAAGCAGCCTTCGGCGCCCCAGAAATCAGCTTTGCCGAGATTTTCCGGGTGGTCGCGCGCCACGAAGCCTTCCGGATAGCAGAACAACGTTTGCACCGGTGTTAAACCCTTATCGTCGTCAACGGTGCATACAGTGACAGTGCCGTCAAGCTCGGCATTCACGTACGCTATCCGCAATGATGGGTGGAAGTTGATGCCGCGCGGGCCGGATCCTGCTGCCATCTCAACTTCACTATGCAGCGTCAGTTTTCCCGTCTCTGTATCAAGGATGTATTGGTACACCTTGTCTGTGCCTAAATCCATCGCATACACCATGTCCGTTTTGGGATCGCCGTGGATACCATGGGGATGAGACGATGACTGACGTAAAGGGTGCGGTCCCGCGCCAGGGTGGTCTGGCTTCGCTGTAAGCTCGCCGATCTCTCCAGTATCGGGGTCAAACGGTGACACTGTGATGCCACCCTCCCAATACCTTGTCACGAGCAAAAAGCGCCCTGTCCGATCAAATGTTGCACAGGTGTTGCCTCGGCCGCCAGTCGATTGGGTATTTATCTTCTCGAGCCCACCATCGGGCAAGATCTTGTACGAAGTCACAAAACCAGTACCTTCGGGCACTCCCGTATGGTGAGAAAGCTCGTGAGTCGCAACAAGAAAGCGTTTGTTGGGGTGAATTTCTAGCCACGTTGGTGAATCCTGCTTCGTGATCTTGCCAATTGGGGAAAGTGAGCCATCCTCACCGTTGAACGAAAAGGAAAGAATTCCTTCTCCGGCTTGCTTTGAGCCGACCCAGCCAAGCTGCCCAGGCTCAAAGCCGGTATAGCACCCAACGAAAGCATATTGCTGAGACATCTTGTCCTCCTACTGATAGTATTGAGCACCGGTAGTGGCTACATACACAGCATACAAGGATTTTGTCGCGGTAATAAAAAGGCGGTTTCTACGGGGGCCACCGAAGGTTAAATTTGATACCATCTGGGGGATCTTAATTTTGCCCAGGGCTGTGCCGTTAGGGTCAAAGCAAAGTACTCCATTTTGACAACTCGTCCACACATTGCCATCGATATCGACACGAAAACCATCAGGAACTCCGGGATCTACTTCACAGAAAACTCGTGAGTTGGACAAAGTGTTTGTTTCCGATACATCCAGAGCCCGGATGTGATGGGGGCCGTCGGGGTCATGGGTGCGACCGCTGTCGGCAATGTAGAGAATTCTTTCGTCTTCGGAAAAAGCTAAACCATTGGGTTTGACAAAATCATCGGCAACAATCTTAAGTGACCCTGAGTCAGGATCGAAACAAAAAACATTGCAGGCATCCTGCTCCATGTCTGCTTTAAAACCTTCGTAGTCAGACATGATTCCATAGTTGGGATCGGTAAACCAGATTGTACCGTCCGATTTTACCACCACATCGTTGGGTGAATTGAGTTTTTTGCCCTTATAGCTGTCTGCGATGATCGTAATCGAACCGTCAGGCTCGGTGCGATTTACACACCTTCCTCCATGAACGCAACTGACAAGTCTGCCTTGCCGGTCCCTCGTATTACCGTTGGTAAAATTAGTCTCTGCTCTGAAAACGGAAACGCCGTGGCCTTCTATCCAGCGCAGCAGCCGGCGATTGGGGATATCGCTCCAGACCAGTGAAGAATGATCGTTGAACCATACCGGGCCTTCAGCCCAGCGGCATTCGTTATAGAGCTCCTCGACCTCAGCGATGGGAACGGTTAGATCATAAAACCGATTATCGTAATATTCAAACGAATCACCAACGAGTGCCATGGTGTAGCTCCTGTTAATGTTGAGTTTTGTCGCCGCCTGCGGTTGTGATGACGGCAATGATAATCAGGCCGGTCAGGATCAGACGCAATCCAGCAGTAACACCCAGGGTATTGAGCATGGTCACGAGAAGAAACAGAAAAAGCGCCGCACCCCATATCCCCGGGACGTTCGAATTTCCTCCGGCAATCGATGATCCGCCGATGACGACAACAGCAATTGACGCAAGGAGATACTCCTCACCCATGTTCAGGGAGGCGCCGCCGGAGAATCCTGCCAGAACAAGGCCGCAGATGCTTGCCAGCAGAGCACTGATGACGTATGTGATGAAACGGATTCGCTCAACCTTTATGCCGGCAAGCCATGCCGCCCGCGTATTCTGACCTATTGCCAGAATCGACCTGCCATACAACGTCCGATGCAGGACAATGGAAAAGAAAACTGCCATGGCAATCACAAAAATGGCAAGTCCCGGAATGCCGAATAGCCGCATAGTCGCAAAATCAGCGAGCAGGGGCGGCGGTTTTACTTTCAGCCCCCTCCCATAGGCGATTGCGGTGGACAATATCAAAAAACTTGATGACAAGGTGGCAATGATCGGCGGGATTCGAAGGATTCTGATTAATGAATAGTTGAATATGCCGACTGCCACCCCACATCCGAGGGCAACGACAATACCAATCAGCAGCATTTCATTGGAGCCGTCCATGATTTTCATGGTCACAGCACCGGACAGCGCAATATTGGCCGGAATCGACAAGTCGATATTTCCTGGGCCGGTGGTGATGACGAACATCTGGCCGATACCGACGATGACGGTGAACGTGGCAAAGGACAGTGCCGCGGTTACGATATCCCCGGCACCCTGGCCCTTGGTGAAAGCAATCGTGATGAGCCAGACAATGAGGGTACCGAGATATGCCCAGATCCAGGGTTTCTTGATTACGTTTTCGAATACTTGCGTCGACGCGCTCATTGCTAAGCCTCTTTTCTGTTTATTAGTGCTCTCAGCGCAAGAACGATAATAAGGATTGCTCCTTGTGCTCCGATCTGCCAGTCGGGTGATAACTTCATGAAAATCAGAAAAGATCCGGTCAAAGTCAGGGTCAGGGCACCCAGAACAGCGCCAATGGCGGAAACACGCCCGCCGACGAACTCGCCGCCGCCGAGGATAACACCGGCGATTGAGTAGAGCGTGTAACGATCTGCAATATGAGCATCGGCAGCAGAGGTGAGCCCGATCAAAGATAATCCGGCTAACACACCAAAAAATCCAGCCGTTCCATACATCATCATTTTAGATTTGAGTATAGACCAGCCGGCCCGAGCAACAGCCTTAGGGTTTCCGCCGGTTCCTCTCAGTACGGCACCATAGCTGCTGTGCATCAGACCGCTGTGCACGATCAAAGCGATGGCCGTAGCAAGAATGATCGGTAAGGGGATGAATGGAAATTTAAATCCCATGATCGTCTTGATCAAGACAGGAGCCTTGCCGCCGGGAGTCGGCAAAATGATTACCGCTATGCCCAGCCAGACGAAAGACATGCCCAGCGTCACAACGATCGAAGGCAGATTGCGCCAATAAATCAAGGCCCCCAACCCTGCATAGGCGACGATACATCCTGCGAGGGCGAGAATCCCAAATACCGGGTTGGTTGCAAGCAGGGTCGCACCGATGCATGCTGTCAAGCCAACGAAGGGACCGATCGACAAATCGAGATCGTTGACCATGATGATATGCATCTGGGCGATGGTTGCGAGTGCTATCGGTACGGCGTATTGCAGCATCAGATTCAGCCCGAAGTAGCTCATCGTGCGTGGCTGCAGATAAAAAATTGCAGCCAGGAGTACCAGAAAAGAAGCAGCCGGTAGGGCGCTGCGTAAAAATTTTGGCGAACTCAGATACCCCAACATGGCTATGCTCCCTGCTCGAACGACGCTTGAAGCACACTCTCTTCCGTCAAATCACTGGAGGTAACTTCGGCAACTATCCTGCCGCGTCTGAAGATATAAACATAGTCGCAATTGTTAAGTTCGTCCATTTCAGTCGTGTACCATAAAAATGTCCGACCCTTGTCAGATTCATTTTTTATAAGATCGTATACTTCATATTTAGTACCGATATCAACTCCACGCGTCGGATCGTCCATAAGGACAATCTCGGCATCTGAACCAAGGGCGCGTGCGAAGAGTGCTTTTTGCTGGTTGCCTCCGGAAAGGGATAAAATGTTGTTATTCATATCCGGGGTTTTGATATTGATTTTCTTCTTCCAGAGCTCCGACATACCCTGCTCGAGAGACGGGTCTATGAGGAAATTTTTGAGCATGTTTCTGAACGAACGAACACAGATATTTCTGCCTATGGACCAGAGATGAAATATACCATCTGTCTGACGGTCTCCGGCAACGAGGGCAACCGGTCCCTGGACGTCTACTGTTCCCCTGCGAGTTCCCTTCATTGCCTTATCATAGATCTGTAACAGCATTCGTGCCTGTCCATTGCCCGCAAGTCCTGCCAGTCCAACGATTTCTCCTTTATATGCACGTAGTTCAATGTCGTCTTCCTGCTGTTTGTTTCCGGCTCGTACCATCAGTTCAGAAGTGTCACGAACTCTTCTGGATCGCTTCGAAGGCCTTGAGCTCTCAGCTTCGATGTGGCTTCCCATGTCTGCGACAAGCAGATCACGGGTGAATTCGACGGCGGGTCTTTCTGCAACCACCTTTCCATCTTTCATGACCAGGATACGATCGGAGTATTTCAGGATTTCACCGAGCAGGTGTGAAATCAGAATACAGCTCTGATCGCTGCGTACGGCTTTTCTTACATAATCCAGCAACTTTTGGGCGGTGCTTGAATCAAGAGCCGATGTCGGTTCGTCAAGGATTACCAGATGCAGCGGATCGTCGGTAACGGTAAATGCCCGTGCGATCTCCACCATCTGGCGTTTGCCGATGGACAGGTCACGGATCTCATCATCAGTGGATATCCCGTGATCGGGAAATATTTCATCAAGTTTGTCTTTGATGAGGGTGCGGGAGCGATTCTTCCAGCCGAAACCTTTTAAAGATGTATGAACAACACGAACGTTTTCTGCAACGGTAAGGTTCGGGCAGAGTGATAATTCCTGAAAAACGCATCGAATACCATTTCTGTGAGCTTTTCTTACATCGTAATTGGCGGCAATATCCTGCCCTTGAACGGAAATTATTCCCTGATCCGAAGGCATGATGCCGGCAAGTACATTCATCAATGTTGATTTGCCGGCACCATTATGTCCCACAAGACCTAAACATTCACCTGCATCAACCTTCAAATCTACGTTTACAAGTGCTTTTACTGCACCGAAGCTTTTGTGGACAGACTCAAGCCGTACGATTTGTTTTCGTTCTGTTGACATAGGCCCAGTATGCGGTTTTTCCAGTAGAATTTACTTGCCGGCAATTACATTTTTGGCATCTTCGAGTGAATATTCCACATTTGCAACGCCGCCTTTTTCCGTGTTTTTAAGATTATCTTCAAGATTGTCCTGATCTATCTGGAGGAACGGAACCGTCAAATCGTGGGGTATGGTCTGCCCATCCAGAATCATCTGGGCAACCCAGAAAGCCAGCGTAGAAACACCGGGAGCGATCGATACAGACATTGTTTCATAACCGTTTGCATCCTTCTGTTCTTTCCACCAGGTCAACTCATCGTGCCGGTTACCCATGATAATCAGAGGAGTCGGACGTCCGGCTGCTTTAAATGCCTGCGCGGAGCCGTATCCGTCCCCACCCTGGGTTACGACACCCTTGACCTCAGCAAGAGACGGCAGAATGCCGGCAACTGCTTTCTGGGTAACGTCCTGGGCCCAGTTGCCATGAACTGATCCGATAATTTTAAACTGAGAGTGGTTCGCTACACCCTTGTGGATACCGGCACTGATCTCATCATCAACGAATACACCGGCGAGACCACGGATTTCAAGCAGGTTCCCTCCTTCGGGGAGACGTCCTGCCAGATAATCTACCTGGATTTCCCCCATTTTTTTGAAATCGACTGCAATCCGATACGCGCAAGGCTCGGTCACGATACCATCGAAAGAAACAACCGTAATTCCCGCATCACAAGCCTGCTTGACGACACCGTTTAAAGCATCTGGAGAGGCTGCGTTTAAGACGATTGCATCGTATCCCTGCAAAATGAGATTTTGAATCTGTGAAGCCTGCTCAGTAACCTGGTTTTCAGCAGTTGTAAAGGCGGGGGCTTCTGCAACGATACCGTCTGATACCGCTTTGCTGGTAACCTTGTCCCAACTTTTCAGCATTGCCTGGCGCCAGGAGTTACCGGCGTAGTTGTTGGACAAGGCGATTTTCTTGTCCGCGGTGGCAGCGTTTGAATTGCCCGCCAACAGACCAATACAGAACACGGTTAAGAGTAATGCCGTTGTTTTCTTCATACTCAACCTCCCTTAAATGGTTTTTTTATGTCCGATTGCCGATGCAATGAACCTAAGATTAGACAAGCTTATTTAAGCCATGGGATTCACAGCTTCAGACAATCCGTCTCCATACATGAGGGGACAGATAGCGCTGGATCTGTAAATTCGAATATCTATAAACGGATTACGAATCATTAGTACACGTAGGAAACTATGTCAATCTGTTTTAACTATAAGATTTTGATAGTTAGGTATTATGCTTATGATTGGGCTTAACATACTAAATATAGGGTGTAATGCCACATAGTAGCATATTGTTGCATAGAGGTGTGAAGTCATTGTGTATCGTTATGAGGACAGGATAAAACAATGTACAATAGCTTCAAAATACGTTTAATTGTAATGAAATTCTTGGGGTTTTAGCGGGACATCGAGTGTTAATCATTGACATCACGAACAGTATTGGGGCAATCAGAGCTAAAAAAGGAACAGGAGTTGATACCATTTTACTATGACAACCGAACAGAAAATATCGGGTATTACTGTTGAAAACAATGATTCGGTTCATAAATCGGTCCCGCTTTATCTTAAAGTTGTGGACCATATCAAGAGATGTATTGGGGAGGGGGTTTTGGCTGATCGGGTACTACTGACAGAATCCCGTATCAGTGCGATACTTGGTATCAGCCGCACCCCGGCCAGGCAAGCTTTGGCTTACCTCGAGCAGGAGCATCTGGTAGAAAAAAGAACTTCACGCGGTTATATGGTGGGGGCCTGTAGAGAAGGACAAATAATTCAATTGACTTCGGATATGCTCCAACCAAAGTCCGGAACCGACTTTGTACATCCGCTGAAAGAGTGGGAACAAATATATGAAAAAATTGAAAATGAAATCATCAAACTTTCAATCCTCTCCCGGTGGAGATTAAATGCTCTGGCTCTTGCGAAAACTTACACTTGCAGCCGAAATGTAATACAGGAAGTACTTTCTAAACTCGAGAGCAGAGGAGTTGTCGCAAAGGGTTATCAGCCAAGGTGGACGGTTATTCCGTTAGATGTAAATCGCCTCAATGAAATCTTTGATGTGAGAAGTTGGCTTGAACCGAACCTTCTTGCTCAAGCAGCCCCTAAAATTCCAGCAAGTATTCTGCAGCAAGTTATTGAAAAACACATAGCAGCTCTTGCGCGATTTCCCTACAACACAAGTAAGGAATTGCATGAGCTTGAAATGGACTTGCATGAAAGACTTATGCAGTACGCCAATAACAAAATTGCACTTGTTGCCCTTAGATCATCAAAGGCAGGACTTATTTCAAGTAAGCATGTTGTCGCTTCTAAAGAAGTTCCGCTTGGAAATGACGATCCTTTCATAGAGGAGCATCTTTCCATCCTTGAAGCACTTGATCGTAACAATATTGATGAAAGCAGGTTACGAATGCAAGCACACCTGCTGAAATCTCGCGAGAAGGTAATAAACAGGTTGAAGCTATTTCGTTCTGCTACCCGGTTGATCCCGGAAACATTCTGTAAGTCCTGGGCAACAGAGATATTGGATAAATGATAGTTTTTCAAATTTCGTTCACAATATCAAGTTGACATTGCCAGGTCAAACATCTCAAATTTGTTCAATATCAGAAATTGAAGCTTCTTCCTGTATCTCCAAGGTCACCAGTGAAGAAATCGTCCAGCCCCTATCAATCGGTAACCTCACAGGAAGCACCTACAATTCATAAAAGAGAAAATGGTGAAGATTGCCAATACATATGGTAACAGACTAACTTCTTAATATGATCAACATAATAATTCATTCAATCCATATTATCAGGAATCTATAATGAGTCTCTTTGCTCAGAACTTTCCATCAAAACACCGGCCGGGCAATGTCTTGCCATTGACGACGGTATGACGTTGTAGGACAGAAATGAGCGTTAAACCCAGAGAAAAACGGACAGCCGCCGGTGTGCTGGTCATGGCGCTGGCGGTCCTATTCTTTGCCTGTATCGATACCTCGGCTAAATGGCTGACAATCGCTGGTTTTCCGGTCTCCCAGATTGTCTTTGCCCGCTATGCAGGACACCTGATTTACACACTAGCCCTTTACCTGCCTCAGGAAGGGATATCAATATTCAAGTCCAATTCTCCGGGAAAGCAATTTCTCAGGTCGTCCTTCCTTTTAATCGCGACATCTCTGAATTTTCAGGCGCTCAAATATTTGCCAATAACGCTAACGACAACGATCACGTTCGCCGCTCCCATCGTGATTACCTTGCTGGCGGTTCCGTTGCTGGGTGAAAAGGTTGGCATCCACCGGGTATTAGCGGTCTGCACTGGCTTCCTTGGAGTTCTGGTGGTCATCCAACCATGGGGAACAGCCTTTCACCCTGCGATGTTTTTCAGCCTTGCGGCACTCGTATCGGGTTCCCTATATTTCATTATGACCCGAATGCTGGCAGGGATAGAAAGTAATGCGACCCAGCAGGTATGCGCCTCCGCGCTGGCAACAATCGCCCTATCACCATTTGCGTGGCACGTATGGGTTTGGCCAGAAACTTCAGGACAGTGGATTGTGCTGTGTGCGATCGGATGTTTTGGCGCTTTGGGTCATATATCGGCAACCACTGCTCATAGATGGGCCGAGGCATCCATTCTTGCGCCGTTGGTTTACTCTCAGGTGTTTTGGGCGGTGTTGGTAGGAATTCTGATTTTTGACACTTACCCAACGGTATGGACGCTTGGAGGAGGTGCCATTATCGTCGCGGCCGGCCTATATATCTGGCAGCGAGAAACCCGTTAAAAGAAAGAGGTTCTGGTTCAATGACGGTTCCTGTGTCGGTAAACGGCCACAGTACCGAAACCATGTCTATGCCTAGTGAATTTAACATTGCCATTACGAGCCTCTTAAATTGGATTGGAGGGCTACTCTATAACCTATCAGGAAGAATATTCATCTCCCTCCACTGCCACATTGTGCCGTTTACATGTTAGGTGTCGTTGTTATTTTTTTTTATACAGTTTATTTCCTGTAACTCTCAAGGAAAACTCTGTGGGAAAAGTACTAGAACCACCGCTACATTAACACAGGAGGAGCTTGATATGATTGGAACTGATCAAGTTGTTGTTGCTCTGTGGTTTTTTCCTGTAGTCGCCTTCATTGTTTTACTGAGCATCGCGTTTGTTGGGTTTCTCGTTTACATTTGGGGTGTTTTTAGCCGAGGGCAGGGCAAAAAAGCAAACTACAAATCCAGTTTCAAACCACAGCGGTAAAGAATTTGTTTAAATAGTAGTAAAAAAATCTGTTTAGACAGTCATTCGAGATATATTATTTCTTAACCTCTGCTAGAAACATATGCCAAATCAGCCGTTTTTCTGGCTTGATTTAGGGGTGGCATCCTTCTGTCTAGCTTCATTAATACTAAGAAAACCAAAGATGATAGATAGGTTGTAAAGGCATACGAAATCGCAATGGTAGAAACCATTATTGGCAAGATTAATCATCTAAGCAAATCAGAAAATTTACACAGTTCCTGTATCTTGAAGGATCGCTTCAAATGGAAGCTGTCAGATTAAGCAGGACCTTGCAGTTCGTGAGTGCCAGATTGTGCCTCAATTCTTAAAATTTAGGGGCAATCATCGAGACCAGGATCTTTATTTATTGCTCTTGAAAATGTTCAGAGAAAAACCGCTCAACGAGTCTAACCCGTTATTTTTTTTGTTTGGAAACATTCATTGCTTATTACTCAAAAAGATAGACGTCAAACAGCTGAATGGCCTAGACAATTTTCCTCTATAAATAATCGAGTGCCTCTTGCTCTAGTGGATGGATTGTCTTCTGGGTGGCTATGACACCCTTACAGCATGCTTTTAGCGCGCCAAATCAATCGTCCCTTCTTTGATGATCCGCCCACAGCCAATTTGAAAGCATGTAATGTTGGAACTTCTATTCCTATAAAGATATTATCGACCATGTCGATGGTTAATCTATCATCTCTGACGAGTGTACTGAGGTAATCGCAAATTACTGTTTTTTCTGCTTTTCGGTATTGGCCATCGGCTTTGGCAATAAAAAGAACCACTTTTAATATGCCGATGAAATCATCATAAAGAATTTCCAGAGTTCTCTCGGGTGATCTATCATAAATTTCGTTTAGCTACTCACTTCATCATGGACTACTTCGCCGGTCTCCAGGTCAACGCAGCTCTTTATGCGATCATAGCGAAAGGTCCGAGATGAATCCCGCATCTCACAATAAGCTAAAATCATCCCGCCATACAACCGATCATCAAACGGTCTTACCCCGATAGATCGACTGGTTTCTTTCCCTTCTCCATCAACATAATCAATTTGAAGATGAGCTGAGACTTTTTAGGATCTTCCCCATCGTAAAAAGTACCCTCCCAGGCATCGTTATCAATTATGTTGTTATCAGCCCAGTGTCTCAGCTATTGCTCTGGCATGCCTGACAAGATCATCTCTCTTGTCCACGCCACCCAATTCATTCAACTCACAGCCGCGAAGAAGATATGTCTCATCAAAAAAGTTCAGTACCTTGAAAAAGGAATTATACCGTTCAAACACATCACCATAGAGATGTTTGCCCGCTCCCTGGGTCTGGATAAACACCAGCTTTTTTCCCTTTGGCAGCCGATGTTTGCTATCTGCGGTCATAAACCCCGGCGTGAGATACGAATAGGTTCTGTCAATGAATGTTTTGAGTTGGGCAGAGATATCACCCCAGTACACAGGGGTAGCCAGTATGATTACGTTTGCGCATTTCACTGCTTCGAGAACGGGAGCAAGATCATCATCCACAGTACAGCAACTGCTTATTCCCTTACATGCTCCGCATGCCTGGCAGCCCATTATGTTTAGGTTATTCAGACAATATTCATGTATTCGATTCCCCTTATCAGCAAGTATGGCGGTAATGATCCTTGCCAATTGGGCAGAATTTCCCTTTGTTCTCGGGCTGCCTAAAAGCGATACGACTTCCATCCTCTTTGTCTCCAGTTTTCAGTATACGTTTTCTGATATCGAATCTATACCACCCAGTCCGTAAAATTCCTGCCAAAAAACCAGATAAGATTGTGGGAAAGAATAGATAGATACATTAGGATCAAATAAAAACAGTCTCATCCTGAAACGCGACCGTACCCGGAAAATGAACCGGCAGTTTCGGTGGAGGGTCGCAAGCCGGAAGGGATACATCACTCTTGGATCGGGAGGTGAGGTCCTTGTACTCACTGGTTGCGGACGCCATTCTGGTTGTTCATTTCGCATTTATTGTATCTGTTTTGGGAGGGCAGGTCTTTGTGGTTGTCGGCTACTTCCGGAATTGGCGTTGGGTACGTAACGTGGCCTTCCGCCTCTGCCATATTCTCGCCATAGGAATAGTCGTGGCTCTGTCATGGGCTGACCAACTCTGCCCATTAACAGTCTGGGAGAACTCCCTCCGAAATGCCGCGGGTCAACAACCGTATGCGGGGTCGTTTGTCGGGTACTGGGTCGGCAGGTTGGTATACTATGACGCACCTCAATGGGTATTCATTGTTGGGTACTCTTTATTTGGAGCCCTGGTTCTCGCAACCTGGATCTGGATCAGGCCGGAAAAAGACAGCTCCGACAAGCCGGCCGTAGACGAGCATTGAAAACACTCTGACAGATAGGTAAACATGATTCCTGATGAAATACCGATTAGCAATTATTAAGATACCATGGAGATAAGGTGGAAAGGATAACCATGGACAAAGCTCACTCCATAATCAGGATCGCCCGCCGTCTGCCGGCAAGACTGACCCTCTTTGCTGCTGCAGTTGCCCACAGTCTCTGTTTCCTGGTCGTAGTGTCGCAGCCGCTGACATCCTATGCAGCTGAAACTGAGATTCCCCAGGGTGCAATGGATTCTATGATCAAAGGGATCCGCACATACGGGTTCACGGACAGCAAAATTCTTGAAGCCGTTAGAAATGTTCCACGCCATATGTTCGTGCCTGAAAAATACAAAAAATTCAGTTATGGAGATTCGCCGCTGGGCATTGGTTACGGCCAGACCATTTCACAACCCTTTATTGTTGCAGAGATGACCCGGCTGCTCAACCTGTCCAGCGAATCAAAGGTCCTTGAAATCGGCACAGGATCGGGGTACCAGGCAGCAGTGCTTGCAGAAATCACCAACAAGGTGTACTCCATCGAAATAATTCAACCCCTTGTTGAATTTGCAGCTAACAACCTCAAGTCAGCTGGTTATATAAACGTTCGACAGCAACAGGGTGACGGATATTACGGGTGGCCCGAAGCTGCACCATTCGATGGAATTATTGTTACCTGTGCCGCCGGTAATGTCCCGCCCCCGCTCCTGGAACAGCTTGCACCTGGAGGCAGAATGGTCATTCCGGTTGGCCAGAGGTTTGGTACCCAGCATCTTATTCTGATCACCAAAAACATGGGCGGCAGCATCTCCAGCAAGACCATAATGCCCGTTCGATTTGTACCGCTGGTCAGAAAATGACGGTGTATGAACTCCGGCTGCAGCGGCTTATACTATTTACCGTATCCCTTATTGTCATCGGTGTCGAGCTTGCCCTGATGCGGGAACTTGCCCTTCGTTTCTGGGAGCATCTGGGCTGGCTGGTTATCTCTGTTGCCCTGATGGGTTTCGGCATCAGCGGCACAGTGCTCGTTATAGTCCACAGATTCTCCAGCATCCGGCGACAGGCCCTGCAGTTTATATCTCTGCAATCCCTGGCAATCAGCTTACCGAGCTGTCTCGGACTGGCAGGTCTCATCGATCTCAATCTGATTCAAATGGTATGGCAGCCATCCATGGCATGGCAGGTTGGTGTTCTTGCACTTGTACTGGGTCTGCCCTTTGTTTTTGCAGGAATGTATATCGGCCTCGCCCTTGAAGATATACCGCACCTGGTGCCAGGCAATTATGGCGCCAGTTTCCTTGGTTCTGGTGCCGGTGGCCTGCTTTCAATCCTGTTGCTGTATATACTCTCGCCGCGCCAGCTGATACTCGCCTGTGGTTGCCTGATTCTTGCCATGGCTGTCTTCCATGCGAGAAGTTTTCTTCCCAGGCTCTGCTGGGTACTCTGCTGGTTTGTCATGTCGGCTGTCATCGTGTACATTCCTGAATCCCCCGAGATCGCTGGTGACAAGGACTTGCCGCAGATCCAGGCAATGGAGGGAAGCACGATCCTGGCAAGCAGGGACACTCCTCAGGGGCTGATCACACTTTTTGACGCTCCTTCATTCCACCTTGCACCCGGGCTGGCGCTTACCACTCCGGCAAAGGTTCCTTCCCAATACCCGCTCCTCATCGATGGACAGGTTGCCGGATCGCTCTATCTTGCCGATGCACCAGAGGATTTTGAGTTTCTCGATTACACCACCATGGCACTCCCCTATCATCTGGTAATACCTTCCGAGGTACTGTTGGCAAGAGATTTGGGTTCAGATCATACCGGTCTTGCCGTCTATCATACATCAGGGAGAATGCATGTTCTTTCAGCACACAGCACCATCAACACGCTCAAGGTGTCGAAGATAAACATGTATCACGGTTTCCCTTATACCATTCCGGAAGTAATAATGAGGACATCGACCCTTCGCGGCTTTTTGCAAGCATCAACAAACAGGTTTTCTCTCATCGTTCTTCCTACCGTCGGTTCAGACCATGGCGGGCTATCGGCAACACAGCCTGAAGGCACCATTACTTTGGAGACACTTGAACTCTGTATGAAACGCCTTGCAGAGGATGGATTAGTAGCGATCACTGCGTTTGCCCATTATCCACCAAGGGATAGTTTGCGGCTGCTGAACATGCTGATAGAGACGATACAGAAAGAAGGCGGCGATCCACAAAAACAGATAACCATGATTCGGAGCTGGTCGAACGTTACCCTGGTTGCGGCAAAGAACCCGTTAACCCCAGGCCAGATGCTCACTATTCGTACGTTTTGCACGCACAGAGGTTTTGATCTTGTCTGGCTTCCCGATCTTCAGCCCCATGAAATAAATATTCACCATCAGCTGGAAACCCCGCTCTATTATCAGGGTGCGCAAACGTTAATGGGACCGGATCGTGAATCACTTATCCAAAATTATCTTTACGACCTCTCCATCCCGGATGATAATCGGCCATTTTTCAACCGATTTGGGCGTTGGCAAGGATTGCATCTCCTCAAAGATCAGTTAGGAACGAGAGGCAGGGCTTATTGGGAATTGGGGAGTTTTATGCTTGTTGCCGCACTTTTTCAGACGGTCTTCCTTGCTTTTTTTCTTATTCTGGCCCCGCTGGCACCAGTGATCGGGCTTCCAGGAGGGCGACCAGAGCAGCTGGTTGTACTCCTGTTTTTTACAGCGCTTGGCCTCGGTTTCATGTTCCTTGAAATGGGTTTATTGCAACGTTTGACCGTCTATCTCGCCCACCCTCTCTGGGCGGCAGCCACCGTCCTCTCCGGTATTCTATTTTTTGGCGGCATAGGCTCTATCCTGAGCGGTCGGCTGAAATACCCGTTACGAAAAAAACATTTTCAGGTGGCCATCGCTCTCGTTCTCACAGGGGCTATCCTCCTGCTCATTATTGATCCGGTACTTGATGCCACCATAAAATATTCGGAAACAGTGAGAGTGGTCACGGCACTTGTCTTGATCGCCCCGCTCTCAACTCTGATGGGAATGGTATTCCCCATAGGGATAAAGCGACTGGGTGAAAACCAACCTCGCCTCATTCCCTGGGCCTGGGCGGTCAATGGCTTCGCCTCGGTACTCGCCACCCTGTTGACGCCACTGCTGGCTATGCAATGGGGCTTTCTGCCGGTCGCCATTGGCGGCCTCAGCTGCTACGTTCTCGCTGCTTTGAGTTCGCTGGGCCTGCCATCCACTGCAGCTGTGAGACGGTAATTCGTATTCCGTCCTATTCCGCCTATTCCGAGCGCCTATTCCGGGTACAGTATACCTAATTGCCGCTATTCTTTTTCTTTAGATAATATGGTGAGGATGACCAGGTGTATAATACAGGCAATCCTGGTCATGGCAATCCATGCCAGACTCAATCTGAGCACCAGAGATAAGTATACTGTCCCCCGAATTTCCCACATATGAGTAATATGGCATATAAAAGTGCATCCATTTGTTTCTGGAGTGGAACTGGTAACTCTTATCGAGTTTCAAAGTGGTTGGGAACGATTGCTGATAATCATGGATTGGAGACTCAAGTCATTTCACTTGATAAAGCCAAATCACAAAAATTATTGCAGGCTGGGAAAGAAGGTTTCGTCGCTATCGTTTTTCCCACTCATGGATTTACAGCACCCTGGCACGTTTTAAAATCTGTTTGGAGATTACCTCAAGGTTATGCAACTCATGTATTCTGTATAGCGACTCGAGCTGGGCTAAAGTTTGGTTCTCTCTTTATCCCTGGGATTAGCGGCAGTGCCACATTTCTTATTGCGCTGATCCTGCTGCTAAAAGGGTATAAAGTGTGTGGCGCCATGAGTGTCGATATGCCATCAAACTGGTTTTCACTTCATCCTATTCAGGGTCGGAAGAGTCATGAAGCCATAATTGATCGAGCAGAATACAAGGTTGCCGGGTTTATGGTAAAAGTGCTTTCTCATTCCAAAATCTGGTTTACCGGCAATAACCTATACGAGATTCTATTTGGGACGCTGCTCTCATTTATATCTGTTGCTTATTTGCTTTTTGGGAGATTCTTTCTAGCAAAGTTGTTTTTTGCAAATAACAACTGCGATGGATGCGGAATTTGTGAGCAAAATTGCACTGTCAAGGCAATCGCGATGCGGGGGAAAGAGAGACGCATTCCTTTTTGGAAATATAATTGTGAAAGCTGTATGAAATGTGCCGCCTTTTGTCCAAACAATGCAATAGAAGTCGGACATTCATGGGGGGTAATATTATACTTTATAACCGCTTTTCCAATTTCTGTTTATTTACTGTCATTGCTCACTGTGGATTCTGCAATTAATGGGGAATTTGACAGGAATTGGGTTGGTACTATGTTGGATATCATATATTTTTATCCGGCAATTTTTATTGCATACTATATTTTTAGCTTGCTCATCAGGATACCGTTGCTTAACTATTTTTTTACCCATACGACAATGACCCATTTGTCATTTTGGGGACGTTATCGGGAACCCAAAACGAAAATTAAAGAGCTCTCTGAATAATCTCTGATTTGATACGTTTTCAATTACTGGTTAAAGACACCCAAGCAAACCTTTTGCAATTTGCCACTCATCCCAGATGGAAACTATTCCTGCGTTTGTTATTGTGAGGGTGAAGTGTCCTCAGTTTTTTTGATTATCCACCATTGACATGTCAGATCGAGTCATGATTTATACAATTCTATGCACAAAAAAAAGCTCATTGCCATTTTTCAATTATTTCGTTTTGAACTCCCATTCACAGCCGGTGTCTGTGTCGTGTTGGGGGAGGTTCTCGCTCTTGGAACTCTCCCTACGTTTGGGCAGGTTGCCTTGGGCTTTCTCAGCTTCTTTTGCATCGCCGCTACGGCGTTGATCCTCAACGACTACTTCGACGTTGAGACAGACCGCGTCAACGCCCCTTCGCGCCCCCTACCAGCTGGCCTTGTAGCGAAAACCGAGGCACTGGCTCTTGCCATCGCTGTCACTCTTGCAGGGTTCTTCTCCAGTCTCCTGCTCGGTTTTGAAGCCTTCTTGGTTGTATTGTTTGTCTGGGTTGTCGGGTTTCTTTATAATTGGAGGTTCAAGAAGTCAGGTTTTTTCGGCAATCTGTTAGTGGCGTTTTCCGTCGGCATGACCTTTATCTTTGGTGGCCTTGTCGTCGGCAACACTTTCGAAACAGTTGTCTGGTACCTTGCGATCACGACACTGCTTGTTGATTTGGCTGAAGAGATTGCAGCAGATGCCCTCGATGTTGAAGGGGATCGCAAGGCTGGGTCCCATTCGTTAGCTGTTCTTTACGGACCGGAAACCGCAATGAAGATATCTGCGAGCATATTCGGTGTCGTCGTATTAGGAAGTGCGGCACCGTTTATATTTGGGTGGTTACAATGGGCATACCTACCACCAATTCTATTTCTGGATGCAATCATCATCTATTCAAGCTTGAACCTGATCAGCTCTGCCAAACCTGACAGAATCAATGACATCCGGCGGATTTACATGGGTGGACTTTTGGTGTTTCTGGTAATTCTTGCGATCAGGCTCGTAACAGCACAATGATCCATCTCACTGTTTTTGTGTGCCAAGAAAACACAGTGCCAAATAATGCGCTCAAGCAATGACGGGCTAAAACGCACTGCTTAGCTTGGTGTTGAGGTTGCCAACTCAAGCATCTCTAAATTAATCAATTCCAGAAATTGCATCTTCTTCCTGTAAAGGTGCTATCTCGCCTGTTTGATAGGTGGAGCACAATCTGATCAAGGCCATGCATGAGGTGCACAGAAACCACCTTATGTTGAGAGGGAAGTCAAAAAAATCTACCTTCGAGTTGCCAATGCTAAATTCAGTACTCAGCTGCTGATATTACGCAACAGGAATAAGATCAAGTTACGGATTTTCTTAAGTGATCGAGCTTGCCACTGGATCTAAAATGATTGTATAAAGGAGATATTCAGTTTTCGAATACCACACGAAATATACATGATATCCGGTTAGAAGTGGCTGACACTTGTGAGAAACAGTGTCAGATTATCTTTACCTGGAATGATATCAGTCTGAAAGTCGGAGAAAGCGTACACTATTTGGTGTCTACTCCCAAGTACTTCAAGAGCAGCCTGTCTCTGGCCACTGATTCGGTGGACCATCGATAGCTGCCCATGACAGTCTGTACCTTTGTGGTTTCAATGCAGTCGAACCAATCCAGAATCTGGGCGAGAGAGCGTTGCTCAAGCCAGTTCTCCAGTTTCTTTTCGAGCTTGATAAGTGATTTGGTTTTTCCGGGTTCTTTTTTTCTGAGCCTGGCCTGTACTTCCTTTATTTTTTTCGTCAGGAAACAATGATAGCCCAGCGAGACAAACTGAGTGAATTGTCTTCCACGCAGATTGTCCGGGTACCATGTGCGCGGTCGAGCACCGTCAAGCCTCCCTTTTTGCACGGCAAAGAGTTCTTCGATTTTTTCACGCAGCCGATAATTTTCAAGCGCTGTAAATGTGTCCATGGCCTGATTGCTGACAAGGGCGAAATAGCCAAAGTACTTCTTTGCTTCGGTAATGGCTTTGTCGTTGAATCCGACCTTCAGCTGCCCCCCACGCCCCTTTCTGGAACAGGTCAGGTACTTGTCTGTTTTCTTTTGCGCTGCTTCCGTGAACTCGGTTTTTCCTCCTTCTATTTGGGCTTTCAGTTCAAGCAGGTCCTTACGGAAAGCGAGTTCTTTCTTGGCTCCATTGTCGGGTGAATAGTAAACATGCACATACAGACGGCGTGAAATCGTTTCTTTTTCACCGGCGACCTTGCCGTTGCGTGATCGCTGGCGTGCCCGGGTGAACTGGTGCATTCTGGGCGAAGTTGCTCCGCAGATTGACGGGTCGAACGGACACGTGCTGGACATACCCGCCAGCGGTGTACGGAGTGCATCAACTGTCTCGCGGACCCAGATAATATTTGGGTCAACCAGGGTCAGAAACTTCACATTGCGCAAGGCGAATTCCATCATGTTCTTCTGGCTGTAATAGCCGTTATCGGTGACGATCAGAGGTTTTTCCAGATTGAGACACTTGAGTTGTGTCAGCGTGTTTTCAATGGATATGACATCCGGAATATTGCCGGGTTGCTTGGCGAAGGCGATTGGTTCACGAGCCTTCACGGAATATAAGGTCAAAAGCTTGATCGTATTGAGTCCGTCGCCATTCTTGTTGAACCCCTGCCGTGCCTCCGACTGATTTTCAGAGTAGGTAGAGATAGTTGTAGAGTCAAACGCCAGCACAGGAGACTCTCCCAGGCGTGCCGCCCGAGCTGAAAAATAGCACTGAACGCCTTCTTCATTGCGACCAACATCCTTAAACAAGTCACCATACACGTCTTCAGTGATCCCTTCTCGATATGGAAGGGGGTGCATCACCTGCCAACTCTCAAGGCGCGGCAGCGTGTTGCCACCGGAACCGATCCAGTAGCGTGCGATAGAAAGCATCTTTGCCGCATCACCCTCGCTGAATGAAGCACGTACATCATCATCAATGCCGGAAACCTTGCCCACCCATTCCAGGATGTCCGTGAGGCCGGTATGCCGACGTGTTGCATCGGCAATGCCTCCTTCGCCTTTGTGTTTTTTCGGACGAGTCGGCACAATTTCTTGTGTTCCCGACTTGATTTTTCCCTTGAGCTTCTGACTGACCGTATAGGTCTTTCTGGTCTTTTCGTCGTAGGCCGTAATCCGTTCATAGATGTAAATATCGCCATTCGGACGCTTCTCACGCCGTTCGCCGACGTGAGTTTTTCCTGTTATTGGTTTAGCCATGAATAAACTCCCCTTTAAAATGTACGCATAAACTTAATACGTACACGCAAAAAAGGCAAGAAAAAAGCACGGTTTTTCAACTAAACCGTGCTTATGGGGTTGTTTTTTTGGGCTTAAAGTGTGCGCTTTATCCGATTTTCAGGATATCAGGAAAACGGATAATATCTGGTTAAGTCTATTAACCTGCTAGGTGATGCATCGTTGGTGAGGGAAACATGACAAAAACCGATTATCCTGGGAAAGACATCTGTTCTGACGAGGAGCGGGCCCGAATGGTCGTTCGCATAGCCGAAGCGGTCCAGGCTCATACCATCATCTGTGTCACTGAAAGTGGGGGTTTTGCTAAACACCTTCTGGACTTCACAGGTCAATACCGAATCATTGCCGCCACGTCGATCCCTGAGACATACGATTCCCTGACTGAAGCCGGTCTGGTGACAATACGTCTGCCACTTCACGCGATCGACAAACACAGACAGATCCGTCATGTCCTCTCTGTTGCGCTCAAATCGAACAATGTTTCGGTCGGGGAGCTCGTCGTCTGTGCCATGGGCAAAAACGTCTACCCCGGTGAGGCAAATCTAGTTGTTGTGATCGAGGTGGAACCGGACCTTGAAGAGCTTGTCATTACAGATCTAGTGAAGCTGACAGACGGAATCAGGCCCAAGGCCCTCGACTTTGCTGTCACCATTGCCTGCAAGATCGGTCGGGCTGCCCGACGCGGGAAGCGGATCGGTGCTATATTTATGCTTGGCGATTCACTGAAGGTTCTTGAAGGTTCAAAGCAACTCATCCCCAATCCGTTCAAAGGACACGAGCATGCCGACCGGACGCTCATGAACCCGGACATCCACGACGCTATCCTCGAATTATCCAAACTCGACGGTGCCTTCGTCGTTCGTGGCGATGGTTTTATCCAAACAGCAGGGGTATTCCTGGCGGCCTTCGAAGTGGACGTGGAGTTGCCCGTCGGCTTGGGAGCTCGACACGTGGCAGCCGCTGCCGTCACAGCCCGCACCGCTGCTACAGGGGTCGTCGTTTCAGCCACCGACGGCAAGGTGCGAGTTTTTTCTGCCGGACGGATGGTGCTGAGAATGGACCCTGACATAGAGCATGGTCCAATTCACATGGGCGAGTGAAGCAGCGCAGACCAGGAATCACTTAACAATACCATGCAGGCGGACGCTCGTACCTCGCGCCGCTGATGGTCACGTTAATATTGCCAGTTTAGATATCTCAGATTAGTCCAATTTCGGGAATTTTACCTAGTTCATGTGCATTCAAAGTTTTATAACAGTTGTGATGAAGTTCTATTTTCCTGCCTATCAATTTTGTACCTGCACAGGAACTATACGTAACATACTCAATTATTCGTTGACTGATAGGCTTATTGTTTTTTGGAACAATGTTACCTTTTAGAATCAACGTACCCTGCAAGGACGCAGGGTACTTTTTTGGATCTTTACAGTTTATCCTGATATGCACCAGCGGAGTAAGTCAATTCGTAACTATGGGAATATAGCTCAATTATATTACCGAAAGGGTCTTCGCAATATACCATACGATATGGCTTTTCACCTGGATAGTATTCTCTGACCGGCATTCTCTGCTTGCCGCCATGTTCTACAATTTTAGCTGCAAGACCTTCAATATCAGGGTCCTGGACGGCAAAATGAAATACTCCGTTCTTCCAAAACTCAAAATTATCTTCTCTGAGTTCAGCGTTCTTGAACTCAAAAATTTCTACGCCGATTTTATCCCCGGTTGCAAGATGGGCAATTTTAAATCGTTCCCAACCTTTTCCGAAAACGT
Source organism: uncultured delta proteobacterium (assembly GCA_963696725.1). Lineage (GTDB taxonomy): Bacteria > Desulfobacterota > Desulfobulbia > Desulfobulbales > Desulfocapsaceae > MADRE3. The sequence goes on along the minus strand of CAVOLI010000004.1, from coordinate 320,468 downwards.
CATCGCACATGATTCCGATTGCAGAATTGTCTGATACAATTTCAGTGGGAGGCATGATTATGTACCAGCCAAGTACTTTGGTATAAAACGCTACAGCTTTCTCTAAATCAGTTACGGATATCCCGATATGGGAAAATGTTCTTGGGTATGTCATTGTTATCTCCTGTTGTTGTGGTTAGTTTATGACTTTTTTGAACACGGTAAAAGATAACCATTTGAATTAATGGAACAAGTAGACACTATTTTGTTCGACACGAACCTTTTGGTTTGAATTGTTGGGATATGAGGCTTACGGAAGGAAATTTATTTTGAGGAAGAATTTGAAATCATGATCCAGTGGGAAAAAAAAGATTATCATTGTCCGGTAGAAGTATCCATGGATATGTTGAGCGGAAAATGAAAATGCTTGATGCTGTGGCACTTAAATGACGGGACCAAGCGATATAAAGCGCTGGAGCGAATAGTACCGGGTGTGAGCCAGAAGATGCTAACCCAGCAGCTAAAAGAGTTGGAACGGGATGGGCTTGTGGTGAGGACCGTATACCCGGAAGTACCACCCCGTGTTGAATATACTCTTACCGAGCTTGGAAAAACTGCGTTTCCAATTCTTGAAATGATGCACACCTGGGCGGTAAAGCAATTAGGTGTTGAGGAGGAGAAAAGACGTAGATGATTTCTGAATTGTTACGGAGCACCTAATCACTGTAGCTGTAGAGACTTGTAATGGCAATATTAACCATTTAAGAATATTTGAAAATTCACCCTGTTCCTGTATCCATTTAATTTCCAATCATCAAGTTGCTGCTTCACCCCCCCCAAAAAAAACCTAGCCGCAGAGGAACCAACTCAAGCGGCTCAAATTCCTACTATGTTAGCCTTCTCAGATGAAATGCCAGATCAAATCTGAACTGATACAATTTATTTTCACAATGTTACGACTATCTTTCCTTTGAAACGTCCTTCGCCAAAATATTGAAAGGCTTCAGCCGTCTTTTCGAGAGGGAAACATTTATCTATGACGGGTTTTAGTTTGCCCGTCTCATAAAGCTCGACTAGATAACTTAAATCTTTATTTGCTTTGTAACCTACAATATACATTTGGTATTTTTTTGATAGTTTTCCAAAGCATACAACCTGAATGAGTCGAGAAGTTTTTCCTCCTACGGTTACATATATACCATCCTGGTATAATGCCCGCTTGTAATCAAAAACAGAACGATCTGTTTTTACGTCAAAAATCAGATTATATTTCTGTCCATTCTGAGTGAAATCCTTTTTTGTATAGTCAATCACATGATCCGCCCCAAGAGCTCGCATCAAGTCTAACTTCACCGTGTGATCCACAGCGGTTATCTCAACATCGAATAATCTTGCTATCTGAATTGCCAATGTACCAGTGCTGCCGCCACCACCATTGATCAAAACCTTTTGTCCGGACTTAATCTTTCCAACATCAATAAGACCTTGTACTGCAAGATTGCCTCCATGAGAGAGGCACGCGGCTTCTTCAAAGGTCATCGTTGACGGTTTCAGAATAAGTTTGTTTTCACACGCACAAACATTTTCAGCAAAAGCCCCCCAGCCTCCCTCTGACAGGTCGCCAAACACCTTGTCTCCAACCCTTAAGTGTCTAACGTTGCTACCTGCTGCCTCAACCTGCCCGGCTATGTCACATCCATGCAGTTTATTGCTTTTAGGCTTGAAAATACCACTGATAAAGCGATATTCCAGTGGTCTTCCTGTCAACATGTCCCAGTCCCATGAATTTAATGATACAGCATGTACTTTCACCAAGACTTCATCATCGTTTGGAAGCGGTTTTGGGATATCCTCGAGCCTGAGAACATCGGGTGATCCATATGCATGATAGACAATAGCTTTCATAAATGTAGTTTCATGATTTTTCAAATTAGTCTTTTCAGCTGTTAAGCCTTGAACTTAACATTGCCATTTTGAAGATAACAATCCAGCCTCTCCCTTCAGCTTTTGGTGTTTCCTGTTTCTCTTCAAGTTCCGTTCTGCGAATCGCTTGGCCACTCTGAACAGTAACTTCAGGAACAATATCAATCTAGTCATATGCACTTTTAGATAGTGGGGGTGTCATAGTTAATTTTATTCACACCCCTTGAACTTGATATCAGTTAGCAGCTTCAGATGTGACTGCCGAGCTTGACCTTGTTTCTGTGAGTCTTGTTTACAATTTTGTGGTGGTTGCTTACTTGAAGCCTAATGCAAGGGTCTTCTCTTTGCAGGTATCTGCGCAGGTGCCGCAAAGGATACATTCCGAATGCTCCATCTTGTTTGACTCAACCATAGCTTCAACAGGCAGGCTCATCGGACAGTGTTCGGTACAGCGATGGCAGTGAACGCATTTTTCACTTTCTACAATGAGTCGGAGTGAAGTTACCTTTGTCTTATTCGCCAACTTTCGACCGATTATCATGAAAGGTGCCATCCAACAGAGATGGTGGCAGAAAGAACGCCTACCAAAAATTAAGCCAGGCAGGATAATAAGGATAAACAGGACAACAAAATAGGCTATACAGGATGGAAGATCGGTAACTGAAAACCCATATACAGTTTTATAGAACAGATCAATGGTGGAGTACCCGCCGGCTTTAATTGCCAGTATTGCAATGCCTCCAATCCATGGGAACCAGACTATCCATTTTATCCAGTTACCTTTAAGAACCTTTTTGTTGCGCGCCTTAAAGAGTGCTTCCTGACAACCAGCAGCCGGACAAAGCCATCCACACCATCCTCGACCGAGAACAATGGCCGATAAAAAAAGTAGACCAAAGACTACGAAACTTCCATTTACAATGCCATATCTTGCTGCCTCTAGGATCAAAACAGGTGAGAGATAATAGAACGTCGCTGGAAATAGGAAGAAGGAAACAAGAATTAAACCTTGCCGTAATTTTTGCCGTTTAACCATGAGGTATTTTTATCTCTTTACAGGAATGTTGACAAGTAATGATAACTACTGAATGCCTCAAACGATCTCGGCAAAGCACAGGTTGAGTTCTTCCTGATATGCTACTGGGAGCCCCTTCAATCCAACTAAAGAGTCTTGTAGTGGCACTATTAACTGTTTAAGAATATTTAAAAATTCACCTTATTCCTGTACATTATCTAATCTTGATCCTACTCTCCTGACAAAACTTTGTAACTGAGATCACCCAACCATTCACAGTTGTACTATCTGAAGAACTGAGCTGAGTATCGCGAGGGTCTTTTCATCTCTTTTGGATGGGGGTGGATGGGGCTCGGTGGGGAGGGGTATGCAGAAAAATCATACAAAGAAGAGGTTGACAACGCCTTAACCAGAAGTCTCAACACGCTATCAACATGTTGTTTCTCTTCTTGACACAACCCTCTTGGATGATTCTTGAAGATCATCAAGTTAACAATGACATTCACATTTTTTACAGAACCGAAACAGAACTAAACCAAAACAGCCACCCAGTCAAAGCGACTAAGTGGCTGTTTTTATTGGTACGCCCGGCACGATTCGAACGTGCGACCTACGGATTAGAAGTCCGTTGCTCTATCCAGCTGAGCTACGGGCGCTTTGTGTGGAAAGTGTGGGTAGACTATGCATCATTTTCCGGAAGAGTTCATGGATCCGGAAATGAAGACGATATATATTACAAAAAGATCAGCAAAAAGCAACCGGATTCTCTGATCGGTCTAGTCCTCCACCGTATCAGTTACTCGTTGCCAGACGGGGCCGTTGGCCGTATCTATGACTGCAATTCCTCGCCCGGCCAGCTCGTTTCTTGCCTTGTCTGCTGTTTCCCAGTCCTTTTCCACCCTGGCTTTCTCACGGAGCTGAATGAGCGCATCAATTTCCGGCTCAAGCGGGCATCCCTTGAGTTTGAAGATCTTCAACACCTGGTTGAGATGCTCGAGCTTTTCAAGGATATAGCCTTTCTGATCCAGATCGAGATGATTTACCTGCAGGATCGGGTTCGTTTTCTTGATGAAATTATAAATGGCGGCCATGGCCTGTGACACATTCAGGTCATCGTCCATCGCCTTGAAAAACTGCTCTTCCATCGCCGAAACATAGGCTGTTACTTCCGGATGAGGTCTTCCGGGCGGCAGACAGAGCAGCTTGCAGGTAAACTCATCGAGACGCTTGAGTGCAGTGCGAACATTGCGGAGCCGCCTGATGGAAAAATTGATCGGTTTGCGGTAGTGCACCGTCAGCAGCAGAAAACGAACCTCGCGACCGGTGAATCCTTCTGCAAGAAGGTCCTTGAGGGTGACAACATTGTTGTTTTCGCTCGACATTTTCTTGCCGTCAACCAGCAGCAGCTCGGAGTGCATCCAGTAGCGGGCGAGTAACTTCCCGGTAAGCGCCTCGGCAATGGCAATCTCGTTTTCATGGTGGGGAAACATCAGATCACGACTGGAGGTATGGATATCCAGGGTTTCGCCAAGGTGGCCGGTAGCCATTGCCGAACACTCGATATGCCAGCCTGGGCGTACATTTCCCCACTCGGTTTCATAGAATATTCCCTTCTTCAACTCCGATAAGGTTGAACGCTTGAGCAGGGTAAAATCCCTGGGATTGTCTTTTTCATAATTGTCGAGATCAACTGTTTTGCCGATCTGGATCTTGGAAAGATCAATGCCGGACAGCCGGCCGTATTTTGAAAACTTCGAGATGTCGAAATAGATCGATCCATGTTTTTCATAGGCATAGCCTTTATGCATCAGCTTGTGGCTGATGTCAATCATATCCTGGACATTCTCTGATGCTTTCGGGTAACCGTTTGCCCTCCTTACCCCAAGAGTGTCAATATCCGAGAGAAAGCTGCTGATATACTTTTCGGTAAATTCCTTCAGCGGCAATCCGGCTCTCTCCGCACCTTCAATGGTGTTGTCGTCAAGGTCGGTGAAATTCATGTATGAGCTCACCTTCAAGCCCTTTGCCTCGAGATAGCGAACGATCAGATCGGAGACGACAAACCGCCGGCAGAGGGAGAGGTTTGCCGGTTCATAGGCAGTGGGCCCGCAGGAATAAAAGGTGACTTCACCCTCTTTCCGGGGGGTAAACAACTCCTTTTTCTTGCTCATGGTGTTAAAAATACGCAGCTGCGACTTCTTCTCCCTGATTGCTGTATCCTTTGGCGTGAAAAGCGGTGTGCTCAGGTATCGCTCACCGCCGTCGGGCAGCAAAACGACAACGAGCCCATCCTCGAGATTTCTGGTGTATTCTATTGCTGCATACATCGCCGCCCCGCTGCTCATGCCGACCAGAATTCCTTCATGCCGGGCAAGTTTTCGTGCCATACTGAAGGCATCATGATCATCGACATTAACGATTGCGTGCGGTGCCGTTTTGTCAAATATCCCCGGTTTATAGGACTCCTTCATGTTTTTGAGTCCCTGAATCTTATGGCCGAGATGCGGTTCAACAGCGATCACCCGGACATGAGGCTGAAACTCCCTGAACCAGGTGCACAGCCCCATGACCGTTCCAGAGGTGCCAAGAGTTGCAACCAGGTGGGTTATCCGGCCTTCGGTCTGCTCCCATATCTCGGGGCCTGTCCGCTTATAATGAGCACCCCAGTTTGCCTCGTTATTGAACTGATCCGTGAGGAAATAGCGGTCCGGATATTCCCGTGCCAGTGCATATGATTTTTCGATTGAACCGTCTGTTGCCCTGGCTGCCGGGGTCAGCAGGATTTCAGCTCCGTAGGCCTGCATTATCTTTCTGCGCTCAATGGAGGCGGATTCAGGCATCACAAGCGTACAGCGATAGCCCTTGGCGGCGCAGACCATGGCCAGTCCGATTCCGGTATTGCCGCTGGTTGCCTCCAGAACGATTTTATCCCTGGTCAACTCGCCGGATGCCTCACCTGCTTCAATCATCGACAGGGAGATTCGCTCCTTTACCGATCCCCCGGGATTGCGCGACTCGAGTTTGCCGAGGATCGTAACAGAGCTGTTGGGGTTGAGCCGGTTAATGGTTATCAGGGGAGTGTTGCCGATGGACTCCAGTATATTGCTGTAGATCATTTCATATCCGTATAACGTATAACGTCTGCTGTCGATTCTGTGAGATTGCCGGAAAAATAGTGATCAAGCTGCCGATCTATTCATTCCTTGTCCTTTCTGCACGCCTGGGAGAGATACCAGAGGCGCAGCAACGAGTCCCTGGTTGGCTCATCCTCAATAAAACTGATTTGTGTCTTGAATCTCTCGACTCTTTCAGGCGATGGCGCGACAAAACGTATGCTTTGTTCCTTTTTGGGTGCCGCTTCCTTTTTCTTTTCCTCAACGACAAAACGAATATCTGAGAAATGTGCTATTTTCAAATAATTATTGAGCGTCTCAAGCAGAAAGAACTTCTGATACTGGAACTGCTGCATCCATGAAGAATTGTCCACCTCGAGCCAGAGCACGTCTTTAACCACCTTCAGCGGTCGACAGTGCGTGGCTGTGGATTCATCAACAAGGCGCTCCCAGTCGACAAAAACTCGATGCTGGTCCAGTTTTGCCTCCCACCCCTTGTCCCTCATTATCCCGGGCAGCGTGGCGGAAAGCCTGGCTGTCTTCCTGCTCCTGATCGGGTCGTCCATACCCATTGCTCTGTCCTCCTGTATCTGCTCTTTTTACCTCTTCGCCCATTCTATGGCAAGCAGCGAGAGAAGAAAAATAAAAAGGGCTCGGCATGCTGGATGACATGCGAGCCCTTTTCTGCCAGGAGTATTACTGCTGGCTGAGGTACTTAGTAGATGGATAGGTAATTATCCAGTTCCCAATCGGTTACTGCGCAGCGGTAGGAATCCCACTCTGCCGTTTTGGCTTCGATATATTTGGTGAAAATATGCTCACCAAGTGTCTCCTTGGAGAGCGGGTTTGCACTGAAGTGGACCAGCGCTTCCTCAAGGCTGCCCGGCAGCACGGTGACATTTTCGGCAGCCATCTCGGCGGCGTTCATCTCGAAAATGTCTTTATTGACAGGAGGCGGAACCGGAAGATCATTTTTGATACCGTCAAGACCGCTGTTAAGCATCATTGCCAGTGCAAGATAGGGATTGGTGCTTGGATCCGGGCAGCGAACCTCTGTCCTGGTGGACATACCGCGGGCCGCAGGAATGCGAACCAGCGCGGAGCGATTTGATGCCGACCAGGCGGCGTACACAGGGGCCTCGTAACCAGGAACCAAACGCTTGTATGAGTTGACCAGCGGGTTGGTGACCGCAACAAAGCTCGGAGCATTCTTCAATATTCCGGCAATGTATTTGTAGGCAATCTGGGAAAGCTGCAGCTTATCGGACTCATCGAAGAACGCGTTGGTGCCGTCCAGGTTAAACAAAGACTGGTTGGTATGCATACCGGAACCGTTGATGCCGAAAATCGGTTTTGGCATAAAGGTTGCGTAGAGACGGTATTTGGCGGCAATCGACTTTACAACCCACTTGAACGTTATGGTGTTGTCCGCGCAGGTGAGCGCGTCGGCGTATTTGAAGTTGATCTCATGCTGGCCTTCGGCAACCTCGTGGTGGGAAGCCTCAATCTCAAAACCCATTTTCTCCAGGGTTTCAATAATCTCACGGCGACAGTCATTCGCCTTGTCCTCGGGATCAAGCGAGAAATAACCGGCGACATCACTGGTATCAGTTGTCGGCAGGCCATCTTCATCGAGTTCAAAGAGAAAAAATTCAGCCTCGGTACCGACGTTCATGGTGTAGCCGATCTCTTTGGCCTCTGCCAGGACACGCTTGAGATTTACACGGGGACAACCGACAAACGGGGTCTCTCCATCTGATATGTAGATATCACAGATAATTCTGGCGGCGGCGATACCCTCTTTATTTCTCCAGGGAAGCACGACGAACGTATCGTAGTCCGGGATCAGATACATATCCGACTCGTTGATTCGGACGAATCCGTCTATGGAGGATCCATCGAACATCATTTTGCCATCGAGCGCTTTTTCTATCTGGCTGCGAGGGATTGCGACATTTTTCATGAAACCGAAAATATCGACAAACTGGAGTCGAAAAAAATGGATGTTCTTCTCCTCGATGATTTTCATTATTTGGTCTCTGGTCATTTCCACATCTCCTTATGAATAGTTGATCTGTAATTTTCTGATCTGACAACAATCAGCCAGTACCCGTTTACCAATTCGTTACAAAAACTGCAAGATAAAAATTAGTAAATAGTTTTTTGTTACATATTTGTTATTTTTTACTCGTTTTCAAGCCCACCGATCGCGTGCAGCAGGCCATGGATTATTTCCTGTCTGTATTCTTCCGCCTGTATCCGCTCGCCATCTCTGTCAAGCACATAGAAAACATCAATCAGCTGGCCGACTTCGGTTGCAATAAAGGCCTTGTGGATATTTATCCCAAAATCAGCAAGCGCCTGGGTAATCCTGTAGAGCTGCCCGGGCAGATCCGTCGCGTGGACCTCGACAATGGTAAAGTCATCAGAACCGTCATTATCCAGAACCACCCGATGATCCTGGCTCCCCGTCAGTTCTCGTTTATAGCCATAGCTGTTCTTGAGCTTTTCATAGAGTCGGTAGCTGAGTCCCAGGCGATGGTTTACCGCTTTGTCAAGATCGTCGTTTAGCTTCCGCCAGTCACGCTCCTCAAACGTCAGCCCGTCAGATGCCCGGACATCGATGACATCAACAACAGTGCCATCGGGCCAGGTGAATATCTGGGCGTTGACAACATTGAGGTTGTTGAGCGCCATCACTCCGCAGATCTTGGCCAGCAGCCCCGGGTTGTCATGGGACATTACCAGAACAGACCAGTGATCGGCGGCTTTTCTTGCAACAGTCAGAGATTTCTGCCTGATTATCCGGTAGTGATCCCGGTGCATCTTGAGATGCTCAGCGACGGTTTCAGGTGTAAAGCTGTTCAGGTAGTCGGCCGACAGCTCGGCAACCTTCATCCTCAGCCCCTTTTCTCCACCCACCAGGCTCGCCACCTGATCACGAAGCCAGGCAACCCCCTCCTCAAACTGCCGGTCAACAATATCCGGCGTACCATCGCTATCCCCAATGTGGGCAAGATAGGCGTCTACCTTGAGATACATATCCCGCATCAGGGTTGCCTTCCAGTCGCTCCACGCGGACGGTCCGGTCGCCCTGGAGTCTGCGACAGAAAGCAGGTAAAGCATGGCCAGCCGCCGGGAATTCCCGATCGTCTCGGCACACCGCCGGATAAAGACCATATCGTTGAGATCCCGTCGCAGGGCATTTTCAGGAATATAGAGATGATACCTGACCAGAAAGCTCAGGTCCTCGATCTCGCCGTCCTCAAGACACAGGCGCTCGCCGATCATCTGAACCAGATCAGCTCCATATTCAGAGTGATCGAACCCTGAGTTCTTGCCGATATCATGGAGCAGCGCAGCCAGGAAAAACGCTTTCCTGCCACTGAAGGATGCAGCAATTTCAGGTTCTTCCCCGACAACCCTGTGGAGCTCTGCAACCGCCTGGAGCAAGTGGCGGTCGACGGTATAGATGTGATAGACATCGTGCTGAGCGAGGGTGTCAATCCTTGCAAATTCGGGAAGATAAACGCCCAACAGGCCAGTCTCGAGCATGGCCTCCAGCACCTCGAGGATTTTTTGGGGCGATAGAAGAATCGCCAGAAAAGGTTTTGCCATGCGGGGGGAGGAGCAGATTTTGGGCGAGATCAGCCCAAGATTTTCGGTAATTGCCATCTTTGAGCGGTGATGAACCGGAACAGACTGGCGCGAGGCAGCCAGAAAAACCCGCATCAGCAGGTGGGGCTTGGCCCTGAGCTCCTCTGTGCGGGCAACAAGATGTATTTTGTTCTGCCTCAACTCTATGCAGCGCTCGATCTCCCGGTCAGCCAGCTGCAAACCTGTGTCACCAAGACCGAGCACTTCGTTGATATGGTCAAAAAACAGGTCTGTGATTACAGCAATGGCGCGCAGGTGACCATAGACATCACGCATGAAATGTTCAACACTGAGGGCTTCTTTTTCGTCCTGGTAACCAAAGGCGGCGGCCATTTCCTCCTGCTGCTCGAAATAGAGCTGGTCGTTTTTTCTGCCGCTGATGTAATGGAGGCGATTTCGTATTCGAACCAGCATGTTGTGGGCTTCTTCAAAACGGCGCCCCTCGTTTTCAAGGAGGAAACCGGCATCAGCGATTCCCTGAACGCTGTCTATGCCGAACACCACTTTTGCGGACCAGACCATCGCCTGCAGGTCGCGCAGCCCACCCTTGCTCTCCTTGATATTCGGTTCTAGGAGATAGCCGTGACTGCCGAACCGCTCCCTTCGCTCCTCGTTATAGCGGTTCATGTTCTGGACAAAACGGTCACGACGCCCGTCAACAAAGCGCTTTTTATAGGCTTCGACGAGTTCGTCGAACAGTCCACTTGATCCGGCAATCAGACGGGCGTCCAGCATTGCCACCTGAAAGACGAAATCCTCCGCGGCCTGGGTCATGGACTCCTTCATGGTGCGGACGCCATGACCGACCTCGTAACCGGTATCCCAGAGCGGGTAGAGAAGCCCGTCAACGACGCTGCTCACCCGCTTCCGAAATTTTGGGTGAAAAAGAATCATCAGGTCGATATCCGAGAAGGGAAAGAGCTCCTGCCGGCCATAACCGCCGAGCGCAACCACCGCAACCTGGGATTGCAGGTCGGATATTTCAATTTTATCAAAACAGTCCCTGATAAAGCTGTCTGCAAGAAGGCTGTGATCCTTCAGGAGTCTCGTCCCGCTTAACCCCCGAGACCACAAATCATCAAGGGCCTGTTTCTGTGTCTTAAGCCGTTCGCTCATGGCAATCAGACCGCGTCGCGATTCTCTTCGCCGGTTCTGACGCGGACGACGCGCTCAACCGGGATAACGAAAATTTTACCGTCGCCGATCTTTCCCGTATTTGCCGACTCACGAATCTTCTCGACGATCTGGTCGACCCGGTCGGCGGAAACAACAATTTCAATTTTAAGCTTGGGAATGAAATCGATGACATACTCGGCCCCCCGGTAAATCTCCGTGTGGCCTTTCTGGCGACCGTACCCTTTCACTTCAGAAATGGTCATCCCCATGATACCGAGCTCATTCAGCCCCTTTTTAACGTCATCGAGCATGAACGGTTTTATGATCGCCTCTATCTTCTTCATTGTATTCCTCTCTCGATATCACACCTGCTTTTTCAGCTTCATGGCAGGCGCGACAACTACTTAGGCTAGTTATTGTAGGCAGTTTCAGAGTGCTGGGCTGAATCCAGGCCGGCGACCTCGTCTTCTTCACTAAGCCGCAATCCGATTGTTGCACTAATGACCTTAAAGATAATCCAACTCACAACAAAAGCATAGGTACTCACAATGACGGCACCTTTCAGCTGAATAAACAACTGGATCGGGTTGCCAGCCAGAAGCCCGTCAGCACCACCCGGATTCACCGCAGTGCTCGCAAAGATTCCAAGACACAGCGTTCCAAGCAGGCCGCCGACACCATGTATACCGACAACATCAAGCGAATCATCAAGCTTCAGGCGACTTTTCAGGTTTACAGCAGAGTAACAGAGCGCACCTCCGAGCAGACCGACAATAATGGCGGCGTTCGGGCCGACGAAACCTGCTGTAGGGGTAACGGTCGCCAGCCCTGCAATGGCTCCCGACGCGGCGCCAAGTATCGTCGGCTTCCCCTGGGTCAGCCATTCCATGGCCACCCACATCGCCATTCCTGCCATACCGGCAAGATGTGTCGCAACAAATGCAGTTGCAGCAATCTCGTCGGCCGCCAGGGCCGAACCACCGTTAAAGCCAAACCATCCAAACCACAACAGGCCGGTACCAAGGACAGTCATCGGCAGGCTGTGCGGCATGAAATTGGTCCTGCCATATCCCTTTCGCGGACCGATCACCAGCACTCCGGCAAGGGCTGCCATACCGCAGGTTGCATGGACAACCAGACCGCCGGCAAAGTCAAGTACGCCCATTGAGCCCAGCCAGCCGCCGCTTCCCCAGATCCAGTGGCAGACAGGATTGTAAACCAGTAGCGCCCAGAGGACTGAAAAGACGATGAATGGCACAAACCTGACCCGCTCGGCAAAGGCTCCGGTGATCAGCGCCGGTGTGATGATGGCAAACATGCACTGGTAGATCATGAAAACCGTCTGCGGAATCGTTGTTGCATAGACATCGCTTGGCGCTGACGATACCCCGTCAAGCGCAAACCAGGACAGATCTCCGACGAAACCGCCCACGGAAGGCCCGAAAGACATGGAGTAGCCGAGATAGACCCATTCGATTGAAATAAGCGCTATCATGAACAGGCTCTGCATTATCGTACCCAGGACATTCTTACCCCTGACCATTCCCGCATAAAACAGGGCAAGCCCCGGGGTCATCAGCAGTACCAGAGCTGCAGAAACGAGGATAAAGGCGGTGTCGGCTTTGTTCATTTTTCCCCCCTGGAGCCTGTCAGCCACAGCAAAACCGATGAACTCTCAGGCATAAAATTACATTTTTGTTATAAATATTTATTAACCTTGCGCAAGAATAACACGAATGAAACAAAACTCAATATCTTTTTCGCATCGATCCACCGTCGCGGACTGCTTCGGTTGTTGATTTTTGGAGAAGAACATGCTTTTACTGCTCTTGTAAATATGACGTTCAGGCTTTTACCCCCGCAGCCCGGCAGGAGAAACCAATGAAGGTAGGTGGCAGGCATTACAGGACAATCTGGCCGTCCAGGGATTTCCCGTCTGCAGTCGAGGTTATTGATCAGCGCACGCTCCCTTACCGCTTTACGACCAAAACCCTGGCTCATGTCGAGGATGCCCACGGGGCCATCCGTAAAATGGTTGTCCGCGGCGCAGGCTTGATCGGCGCGACAGCCGGGTTCGGCATGCATCTTGCCGCTGCCCGGGCACCTTCATCACAATACATCACGGCAATCATCGACGCCGGAAACTACCTGAAAACTGCCAGGCCTACCGCTCAGGACCTGGCCTGGGCCGTTGATCGCATAACCGCACTCATTGATCCTGCTGACTCCCTGGAGACAGTTCGCCGGAAAATAGTCGCGGAGGCATGCCGCATCGCCGACGAAAACGTGCAGTTCTGCAAACAGATCGGCATCCATGGAGTACAACTCATTCATGACGCCTGGATAAGGAAGGGGAAGAAACGGGTCAACATTCTTACCCACTGCAACGCCGGCTGGCTGGCATTTGTTGATATCGGCAGCGCCACCGGGCCGATTTACGCGGCACGGGATGCAGGAATCGACATTCACGTCTGGGTTGACGAGACGCGTCCCTGGAACCAGGGCTCCCGTTTGACTGCCTGGGAACTCCAGCAGGAGAATATTCCCAACACCCTGATCACCGACAATGCCGGAGGATACCTGATGCAGAAGGGTGACGTGGACCTGGTTCTTGTCGGCGCGGACCGGACCACATACACCGGAGATGTGGCCAACAAGATAGGGACCTACCTCAAGGCCCTCGCCGCCCGGGACAACGGGATACCCTTTTATGTGGCACTCCCGTCATCAACTTTTGACTGGACTCTTGACAGAGGGGATGATATTCCTATAGAAAGAAGATCTGGAGAAGAAATTACGACGATTACGGGTATCACAAAAAAGAATGTTCTGGAAACAGTGAGTCTGGCCGCCCCCGACACTCAGGCTGTCAATTATGGTTTCGACGTGACGCCTGCCCGCCTTGTAAGTTCCCTGATAACCGAAAGAGGGATCGTCAAGGCGGAACATTCAGCTATTCATTCAATGTTCCCGGAACACGCACCTCCCGTTCCGGCTCGTTAAACTGCAAGGAGATAGGTATGTCGCACGGTGAGAAGCGCAAGTTTATCAGGTTGGATTCTCTTCATTTACTTGACTATATCGTTACCCACAGCGACGGGAAAGTCGGCCGTTACTCCATGGGAAGGACATTGGATGTCAGCATAAACGGGCTGAAGCTGGAAACGGTTTATTCCCTGTCTTCTGCAGAGAGTCTTGAAATAACAGTAGGGGTTGAAGAAGACCTTATCGATCTCCAGGCCCGGATCACCTATACAGAAGCGTCCGGCGACCGGTTTATATCGGGGCTGGAATTTATCAAGATGTCTACCGAAGGACGCAGAATCCTGCGACGCTATATTGATGCCTTCCACGAGCAGCAAGCCGGCAGCACCTGAAGCGGCAGTGAGCTGCTGAGCCCGTTCTCCCGCCCGCGGAAAGAATTCTTACCCGTTAGTCTTAAAGGTCTCGTCCGTAAATATCCTCGAAACGGACGATATCATCTTCGCCGAGGTAACTGCCGATCTGCACCTCTATGAGTTCCAGCGGGATGACGCCGGGGTTTTCCAGCCGGTGCCGGTTGCCGGCCGGGATATAGGTTGACTGATCTTCGTGCAGCAGTATCACCTGGTCTCCGTTTGTCACTTTTGCCGTTCCCTTCACCACAACCCAATGCTCATGACGGTGATGGTGCATCTGCAGAGACAGGACCTGGGAAGGATCGACCGTTATCCGCTTGATCTGGTATCGTGGTTCAACCGACAATACCGTATAGCTGCCCCAGGGGCGATAAACCGTCTGGTGAAAACGGAATTCATCACGCTTTTCTTTTTTCAGCTTGGCAACAATGGTCTTGACATCCTGGGACCGTGAAAGCGGCGCCACCAGAAGAGCGTCAGAGGTTTCGACCACCAGCATGTCGGTGAGTCCTACTGCCGCAACCAGCATATCCTCAGAACGGATCAGGGAATTTTTTGTATCCTCGAGAAGAATATCGCCCTGGCAGACATTACCGTCTGCATCTTTTCCCAGTACCTCGTAGAGTGCCTGCCACGAGCCGATATCACTCCAGCCAAGATCAGCGGTCACGACAACCGCACGGACGGTTTTTTCCATCAGTGCGTAGTCGATCGATTCCTCGGAGCAGCGTTCCATCTCGTCCAGTGCAAACCTGAAGAAACGATCATCCCGGCGGCCCTTGGCGACGGCCTCCTGCATGCATTCCAGGATAGCAGGCGCATGCACGCTCATCTCCTCGGCAAAGGTCTTGGCGGTAAAGGCGAACATACCGCTGTTCCAGTAATAATTGCCCTCTGCAAGATATCTTTCGGCGACGGTAAATGGCGGCTTTTCCTTGAACGATTTTACCCGCCCATCAGTGCCGCGTTCGATATAGCCGTAACCGGTTTCCGGGCGCTGGGGGTCAATACCGAAGGTCACGACAGCTCCCTCGGCTGCACGCCCGGCTCCTTCATGCATGGCTTTTCCAAAGGCCTCGGCATCTTTTACCAGATGGTCAGCCGGCAGGACGAGGATTACCTGGTTTTCACTGCTCTGCGTATGGGCAATGTAGTGTACCGCACCCGAAATTGCCGGGGCGGTGTTTCGGCCAACCGGTTCAAGGAGAATGGTGTAATTGCTGTCGATTCCAAGCTCATCGATCTGCGACCTGGTGATGAAACGATGCTCCTCCCCGACAACAATGATCGGGGGCAGCATCCCGGGAACTGCGTTGACCCGCATGATGGTCGCCTGCAGCAGCGAGCTCTGTTCCGTCAATGACAGCAGCTGCTTGGGGTACATCTCACGGGACAGCGGCCACAAGCGTGACCCGGTGCCGCCGGCCAGAATTACCGGTTGAATTGTCTGCATGTCTTTCTCCTTCTACGCTGCTCAAACCCTGCCCGGCAGGATTCGGCAACGGTTATCGGCGTATCAGCTCAAGGAGCTCGCCGGTTTTCTCTTCTAACAATCGCTTGTCGCCCCGGCTCTCTACATTGAGGCGCAGCAGCGGCTCTGTGTTTGACTTTCTTATATTAAAACGAAACCGCTCAAAGGCAAGACTTAACCCGTCGATTTCATCCTTCTTTCCGCCTGTAAAACGGCGCTCCACCCGCGCTATCGCTGCATCCGGATCATCAACGTGTGAATTGATCTCCCCTGATACCGGATAAAGCTCCATACGTTTGCCGACAAGCGCTGACAGCGAAGCAGCTGATCGGCTGATAATCGAACAGACGAGCAGCCAGGGGATCATGCCGGAATCACAGCATCCAAAGTCACGGAAATAATGATGGGCAGACATCTCGCCGCCGTAGATGCTGTTCTCCTGCCACATCCGCTCCTTGATGAGCGCATGGCCTGTTTTGGTCATCACCGGCTGCCCTCCCGCTGCAATGACCAGATCCTGGGTGTTCCAGATCAGTCGGGGATCATGGAGGATCTTGCCACCACTTTCATGCTGAAGCATTTCCATAGCGAGCAGGCCGACGATATAATAGCCGTCAATAAAATTACCGTTTTCATCCCAGAAAAAGCAGCGGTCGAAATCACCATCCCAGGCAATTCCCAGATCAGCGCCGGACAGCAGGACCTGCTGTCCGGTCTGCGCCTGGTTTTCCGGCAGCAGGGGGTTGGGGACACCGTTTGGGAAGGTGCCGTCCGGCTCATGATGCAGGCGGACAAACTCAAGCGGCAACCGCTCTGCAAGCAGGTCAAGGACGCTTCCGGCACAGCCGTTTCCGCTGTTTACCACGAGTTTCAGAGGTGAAAGACGGGAAGGATCGATATAGCCAAGCAGGTGATCGATATACGTTGATTTATCGAAAACACGATTTTGCCCGCCCCGCTCTGGGGTAGGCTCGGGAACACTGCCTGAAGCGATCATTTCAGCCATCTGAAAAAGACCGTTTTCACCGGTTACCGGCCGGGCACCTCTGGTCACAAACTTCATGCCGTTATAATCGGAGGGATTGTGGCTGGCGGTGATCATGATCCCGCCGTCAACCCCCTGATCGACCATACTGAAAGCCGCATGGTAGACCTCCTCGGTTCCGCAGAGGCCGAGATGCAGGACATCGACCCCCATTTCATTGAGCCCCCGGGCTGCGGCTGCGGTCAGCTCCGGGCTTGAGAGCCGTATATCATGGCCAAGGACGACACTGCGGGGCGTATAGATCGAACCGTAGGCCCTGCCGATCTTCTGCGCCAGTTCGCCATTGAGTTCATCCGGCACCCGTCCCCGGATATCATATGCCTTGAAACAGGCAGGTCTTGTCGCTGTCATGGTAACCGTGCGGTTGAAATTAGTGCTTGCCCTCGACCCGATAAAGTAATATCAATGGTTCCTGAAGGCTGTCATGTTCTCGGCCACATCTGCATACCAGTGTACCCGCAAGAGACTGATAATGCAAAGATATACTTACAAATTCAGGGATTTATGAAAGGAATAATACTCGCCGGAGGTTCAGGGACCAGGCTGTATCCGTTGACCAGGGTATTGAGCAAACAGCTCATCCCGGTATACGACAAACCGATGATCTACTATCCGCTCTCGGTGCTGATGCTTGCCGGTATCAGGGATATCCTGATCATCTCCACCCCCCATGACCTGCCCTCCTTCCAGGAGCTCTTCGCTGACGGCTCCCACCTCGGGTTGTCGATCAGCTATGAAGTGCAGCCCAGCCCGGACGGTCTCGCCCAGGCCTTTATCATCGGCAAATCATTTATCGGCGGCGATTCCGTCTGCCTTATCCTTGGGGATAATATATTTTTCGGCCCCG
Source organism: uncultured delta proteobacterium (assembly GCA_963696725.1). Classification (GTDB taxonomy): domain Bacteria; phylum Desulfobacterota; class Desulfobulbia; order Desulfobulbales; family Desulfocapsaceae; genus MADRE3. The sequence continues at coordinate 302,904 of CAVOLI010000004.1, read as the reverse complement.
GATTTACCGGCATTGTCAGGGAAAGTTCGCGACTGGCTTCGGGCGGGCTGATCTTTGGTTATCTCGTTCGTGATCCGAAACGCTATGGAGTGGTCGAATTTGATGAGCAGTTCAACGTGCTCGGCATCGAAGAGAAGCCGAACGTACCGAGATCCAAATATGCAGTACCCGGGCTCTATTTCTATGATAACGAGGTCTGTGCGATCGCTGAACAGGTGAAGCCGTCAAAACGCGGGGAGCTGGAGATCACCGACGTAAATCTCGAGTACCTGCGCAGGGGTAAACTCAAGGTGCAGCCGCTCGGCAGAGGATTCTGCTGGCTCGATACCGGCACCCATGAATCGCTGCAGCAGGCCTCAAGCTATATTCAGGCTGTACAGGAACGGCAGGGGCTCAAGGTTGCCTGTATCGAGGAAATAGCCTATCAGCTTGGCTACATAACCGTTGACGAACTGGCCGCCCTTGCCAGAGACACGCTGAAGAACCAGTACGGCCAGTATATTATGGATATCATTCGTGACAAAATTCCCCACGAGAACAATTTGTCATGAAAATACTGATCATCGGCAGCGGCGGCCAGCTGGGCACCGACTGTGTGACAATCCTGGGCGGCGGCCACGAGGTCACCGGCATCGATTTTCCCGATATTGACATCGGGGAGCGGAGCAGCGTTGAGAAAGCCATTGAGCACAACGATCCCGACTGTGTCGTCAACTGCGCCGCCTATACCGCGGTCGACAGGTGTGAGACAGAAAAAGAGCGCGCCTGGAAAATCAACGGCGACGGGCCGGGCTATATCGCAGAGATTGCAGGGGCAGCAAAATGCAGGGTTATCCACATCTCCACCGATTATGTGTTCGACGGCAACAGGAAGGTACCGGCCCCCTACCGGGAAGGTGATCCGGTAAATCCGCTCTCGGAATATGGCCGGAGCAAACTGGCCGGGGAGCTGGCAACCGCCAGATATGCCGAAGATTTTCTCATCCTGCGAACCGCATGGCTCTATTCGGTACATGGCCCCAATTTTCTCAAGACCATGCTGCGGCTCGCCCTCTCAAAGCCGCATCACCCGTTCCCCATCGTCGACGATCAGTTCGGGTCGCTGACCTGGTCGCACACCCTTGCCCGCCAGATTGAACAATTGCTGGAAAGTCACCTGAAGGGGGTGATTCACTCGACTTCGACCGGACATTCTTCATGGTATCAGGCAGCCTGTTACTTCCTGGAAAAAATGCAGGTTCCTCATTCCTTTATCCCCTGCACCACGGCGGATTACCCCACGCCTGCGCATCGCCCGGCTAATTCAATTCTTGAAAACAGCGTGTTGGAAAACAACAATATATCGGTATTTAAATCCTGGCAGGAGGATGTGGATCGATTTGTCGATCGATTCCACGATGAACTCGTCAAGGAGGCTCAGGTCCTGATTAGCAGCTGATTTTCATTCTAGAGGCGAGCCACGCTGCTGAGGCTGCAGGCCGGATTTGGGTTTTCATGGGCGGTGGCTGACTCTTCGATGCTGAAATCCGTGATCAGCAGCCTGATATAATTCTCGTACTCCTCTCCCAGTCCGGTCAACTGGAATCCAACGATAAAAAAATCCGGATTGGTATCAGGCTTGCACCATCTGCTCCTGCCGTCGATTACAAGCTCAGTTCGCCCGCCGATCTCTTTTGGCAGCCGCATCCTCAGGCGAAACTCCTGATTCACCTGTATCGGGCCGTCACAGACGAGCATCGCCCCCCGTGCGGATATATCGACAAGATGACCAAGAACACGGCTGCTCATTCCATCAAATACACGAAGATAAAAAACAAGATGCCTGCGGGCAATCTTCCTTCTTTCCTGGTGATCTCCTGTTTTCTCCACTCTTTCCATTCCTCGCCTCAATCAAGTGGAATAAGCTCCACCCTGCCCGTGGCGCCCAGGAGTTCCGCACAGATGACAAGAACTCCCCGGATGCCGGTTAACCCCGCAGCCGCTTCAAGTGCCCGATCTACTCCATCCCGCGGATTCCTGCAGCTGCCGACTGCGTTGCCGATCCTGGTCGCCGCCGCATCGGCCAGGACTGCCGAATCGGCAAGAACCGTTACCGAATCCGCACTGCCGAGACTCAACGAATGGCCTACCGTACCTGAAGACGTGCAGACCCCAACCGGCATTTCGTCTGCTGCCAGTTTCAAGCCAACCCTGTTGCTCAGCGGTGACTGCCCGGCAAAAACTGCAATGGTACAGTCCGTGCTGCGCTGCAGGTAAATATCTCCGCCGTTCTCTACAATAACCTCATTGTATCCGCCGTCAATCAATCCTTTGCAGACAAATTCCGCAACAGCCCCGGCCACAGCAGCCATCGGCCCCACCGAGGCCCGCCTGCCGGCTTCCAGCATGGCCCGGATAATCGGGGGGGCAAGCATGTCGTCCGGCAGCGGCACAAGAGATGCGGCGAAATCAGGGCAGACAGCGATATGGCGCTCGATCTGCAGACGAAACTGCGCGGTCAGTTCCCGGGCCTTTACCGAGACATCGGCTTCAGCGAGAATATGAAGATCGGTCTCCCTGATTTTTACATAGGTGGAGCAGAGACCGGACTTCTCGGCCACTCCCCGATAGGTTCTTTTCCTGTAGGATTGCGGAGTGCGGGTCCGCTGCAGATGTCTTTTCATGGCATGTGCGCTCACTCTATGCGGCGATTCAGCACCACTTTACACTGCCATTATTGATTAACTTGAGGACTCTGCTTCTTTTGCTCAGCTGAGTCATCTTTTTTCGTCCCGCCGGGGATACTGCCGTTTTTTCGGGCCAGCAGCTCTTTTACACTGTCAATGGCAATGGCCGGTTTCTGCTGACGAAGCGCTTCCCTGATTTTTTCGTCCCTGATAGCCTCCCTTGTAACGTCCGCACATTCATTGAGTATCGGGCAGGTTACGCAGGAGAGCAGCATTGTGTTTTCGGGTGCAACCACCGCACCGATAATCATGTGGCCAATGACAACGAGGATCAAGGCTTTTGCAAACCCGAGTGCAGAGCCGAGTACCCGGTCAAACCAGGGCGTGATGGTTACCTGAATAACCCTGGCGACAACTTTTCCGAGCAAGGCGGCAACCACATATGTAACGACAAAGAGAATGACATAGGCCCCGACAAAAACGACCTTGCCGTTATCGGAATAATCGGACAGAAACGGCAGCAGCTCGCCGTGGTAGCGGCTTGCGGCAAAATAACCGAGATAAAGTGCCAGCAGCGGCACGACCTGCTTCAGCAGGCCAAGCCACAGTCCGCGGATTACGAACAATAAAAAAACTCCAATTACTACAAAGTCATAACCACTCAATTGCAAACTTTCCATATTGTCCTCTTGCGGAACATAAAAAACAGGTATACTTTGTCGGCTGGCTTTAAACCATACACTCTAGTTAGCAGGACAGCTTGAAATTGCAATAATTTTCTAATCTTTCATATGTTATCATTATCCACAGACACCCCGGTTCATCCGCTTCTCCCCGCCAGCCTGAAAAAACTGCTCTGCTCACAGGCCCCGGGAGAAGAGCTTGCGATTTCCATGATCACTATACCGCAGGCCATAAACGGTACAGCACAAGAGCTCGCCGAGCTATGGCTCACCGATGAAGAGCAGGCCCAACTCGGTCATTATACCTTTGACAAGCGAAAATATGAGTGGCTCTCGGGCCGAATCTGCGTCAAACAGGCTATCATTGACCTGCTGGAAGGCAACGGACGGAGCGCCCCGCTTTCTGCGCGTGATTTTTCGATTGTTTCCAGTCAATCCGGGCGACCATTCCTGAACTTCAAAGAGATTGCGGGCACCCCGGCAGGCATTGATATTTCCATATCCCATTCTCAGGACATGGCAGTCGGAATTGCCGGACACGGCCGCTGCGGTATCGACATCCAGCTGCTCAACGAGACACTTTTCAAGGTCAAGCATCGCTTCTGTGCAGATGATGAGGCAGCAACGCTTGACCAACTGCCGACAGACGAACTCGTCCAGCTGGGGCTGCTCTGGGTGGCAAAAGAGGCGGTCCGCAAATGTTTGAGCGCAACGAGAATAGTCGGCTTTCGGGAGCTGAAGCTCAACCGCGCAATGGAGGACCACGGCTACTACCGCCTTCAATTCGAGTCTGAGCTCGAAGGCATTGCCCTCTCTGCTGCCGAGCCGTTATCAGTTATCGCCCACCATGACAATTCCTACGCAATAGCCATCTGCACTGCCGCTAAAGAGATGTAATGCCGGAGTTGCCTGAAGTTGAAGTTGTCAGAAAGGGGCTTGAGCCACACCTGCCGGGAAGAATAATTACTGCTGTCCGCCATGACGGCAAGAAACTGCGTACTGAAGTGCCGTACCGGGACATGCAGCTCCTTCTTCCCGGAAACGGGATTATCGCACTGAAACGAAGGGCCAAGTATCTCATCATTGAGATGAGCAACACCACGCTGCTGATCATCCATCTCGGCATGACAGGAAAACTTGGGCTCTTTAAAAAATCCTCTCCTCCTATGGTCCACGACCATATCGCCTGGCAGCTCGACAACGGCCTGGAACTGAGATTTAACGATGTCCGGAGATTCGGCTCGGTATCTCTGATAAAAAAAGAGCAGCTCTCAACCCTTGAGGATACTTTTTTCAAAACCACCGGCCCCGAACCGTTTGACGCGGTTTTCAACGCCGGCTACCTCTACCGCAGGGCAGCAGGGAGAACGGTCCCGGTCAAGAATTTTATCATGAACAGCAGTGTCGTTGCCGGAATTGGCAATATCTACGCTAACGAAAGCCTCTTTGCCGCAGGCATACGCCCCAGCCGGCCTGCCGGGAAAATCAGCCTTAAAAGATGGGGACTTTTGATCGATAAAACAAGAGCTGTGCTGACGCGTGCTATCTCCTGCGGCGGCTCGTCAATCAGTGATTTTATTGGTGCGAGCGGTGAGAAGGGATATTTCCAGATACGCTTCTGCGTATACGGCAGGACCGGTGAGCAATGCCCGCAATGTGCAACTTCGATTAAGGCGCTCAGGCTCGGCGGCCGAGCCTCCTTTTTTTGTCCGAAATGCCAGCGATAAGCAGGGGAAACGAGCCTTGATGACACCGCCTGATAATGATGCCCGCTGGAGTTGTCTTTCCTTGACGCCGGAGCAGGTTGCCTTCGGGTTTGTCGACATACTCAGAGCCGAACTGGAAGAGATCTGGATTGCAAGAGGTGCTCTCGAAGGCTTCACCGTCTGGCTGAAAGAGCAGCCTGAAGCCACTGAAATCTATTTTTCCCCGATTGCAGCGGAGGCCGCCGGACTGCTTCTCTATCGGTTCAAGGCAACTCCATGCGCCATGCCGCGCCTCGAGTCACTCTCATTTATCCTTGGCCATGTGTTGCAGGATGATACGGTGCCCGGTCAAACCACGGGCGGCGATTCTTGAATAGCCGGTTGATTCCAGCTAAGTTCAATCAATGCTTGACCTCTTGTCTGGTGTGTATATCTTTGCACTATTGCAAAGCCATGAAGAATATCACGAATTTAAACTACTCGTTCATGTAAAAATCTCTATAATTTCCGAGGAGGAAAAAAAAATCATGACAGCCCGAATATCTGCAGTAAGAGCGCTTGAAATTCTTGATTCCAGGGGAAATCCGACAGTCAGGGTATTTGTCGATCTCGATGACGGAACAACGGGGACAGCGTCGGTGCCTTCAGGCGCGAGCACCGGGGAGAACGAAGCGATCGAGCTTCGAGACAATAACGCCACCCGTTACAGCGGCAAGGGTGTCAGGACTGCCGTTGATAATGTAACCAACAGCATCGCCCCTGAACTGATCGGCATCAAAGCCGATAATCAGATCACCATCGACCGGATGATGATCGATCTTGACGGTACCGAAAATAAAGCGAACCTCGGCGCCAATGCCATCCTCGGTGTTTCCATGGCAGCAGCACGGGCTGCTGCACAATCCATTGGTATTCCACTTTATCGCTATCTTGGCGGCAGCGGTGCCTGCAGGCTGCCGGTTCCGATGATGAATATTCTCAATGGCGGGGAGCATGCCGACAACAGTGTCGATTTCCAGGAGTTCATGGCCGTGCCGCTTGGATTTGAACGTTTCGGTGACGGGCTGCGCGCTGTAGCGGAAACCTTTCACGCTTTGAAAAAAATCCTCAAGGACAAGAATCTCGCAACAGGTGTTGGAGATGAGGGCGGATTCGCCCCGAACCTCGGCAGCAATGAAGAAGCCATGGATGTCATTATTGAGGCGATCCGTAAGGCCGGGTACCGGCCGGGATCGGATATTGCCCTGGCACTTGACAGTGCCGCAAGCTCTTTTTCGAGTGATTTGAAGTCAAAATATGATCTCAAATGGTCCGGCGGCGGTTCAATGGGAAGCAAAGAGATGATAGACCTGGCTCAGAAATGGCTTGATGACTACCCAATCGTCTCCTGGGAGGATCCTCTTGCAGAGGCTGACTGGGATGGTTTCTGCCAGTTGACCAGCCTTGTCGGGGATAAAGTCCAGATCGTCGGGGATGATATTTTTGTGACCAACACACGATACATCGAACGCGGCATCGAATGGAAGACAGCCAATTCTGTTCTGATCAAACTGAACCAGATCGGTACGGTCACCGAAACGATCGAGGCAATCCGCCTCTGCCGCGATGCCGGCTGGTCCTATATCATCTCACATCGTTCCGGGGAGACGGAGGACACCTTCATCGCCGATTTCGCCGTGGCAATGGATGGCGGCCAGATAAAGACGGGCTCCGCCTCACGAAGCGACCGGGTTGCCAAGTACAACAGGCTGCTTGAAATCGAATATGAACTCGGCAAGGAAGCGCTTTATTACTGGAAACGACAAACTACCGGCCGATGAAAAAGAGTGCAGAAAACGTGTCTTCCCACCTGTTGGCTGAAAACGGGCGATACCCAAACAATGCGAGACTGCCGCTGCTGGTTGTCGGGCAGGTCTTTGAAAAAAGCAGGGTGACACCCGAAGGGTTCGAGCACTTATTCTCCACTCACCGCTGGCCGGCCGCCTGGCGAAATGGACTCTATGATTTCCATCACTACCACTCAACCGCCCATGAAGTTCTCGGTATTTACAGCGGCTGGGTTGAGGCCTGTTTCGGCGGACCCGGCGGCCTTGTCATAAAGGCTGAGGCTGGTGATGTGATCATCATCCCGGCCGGGGTGAGTCACTGCAATGTCGGTCAGTCTCCAGATTTTAGGGTCGTCGGAGCCTACCCGCAGAATCAGGAGTGGGACATGAAGTACGGAAAAGAAGGTGAACGCCCCGGTGTTGACCGGGTAATCGCCGGTGTAGCTCTACCGGACGCGGACCCTGTTTCCGGAACGGACGGACCGCTGAAGACACTCTGGAAAAAGACTGCAGCAACAATCTGTACGAATGGGTTTACCGAGATTGAGAGGAAATATCATGGACAAGAAAAGTGAACTGGACAAGGAAAAAATCATTCCTGAGCGAATGGAAATACTTCGCTCACTTCCCATCGAGATAAAGCAGCAGCTGACCGGTGAGGAAGCGCGGGCATTTCTCTACGGTGAAGTACTGCCTGAAGATCTTGCTGAAAAGTTGAAAGACTATATCGTAAGCGACTAGGAGTCTGATGAATTATGCCCTTTTCCCTCATCTCTTTGTTATTTTCTGAAAATCAATGCTCACAATATAATTATATGGCTGTGCTTGATTTCCAGTAAATTCCTTGATCTGAGAAAAAATTGCTATAATTCGTCAGACTCCTAGAGAGACATGGGCAGCACTCCTGAAATGGTTGTGCCAACAGCCGCTTACAGCTTTCAGCTCCGTATACGCGGCGACTACAAACACTTGTGACCCGAGGAGGAACCATGAAAACAGCAAGTCGCCTGATGCTGGTAATTCTGACTACCCTGTTGCTGAGCAGTTGTGGATACAACGCGCTGCAGCAGAAAGAGGAAACCGTCTTCAAAGCCTGGGCTGACGTTGAATCAACCCTGCAGAGGCGCGCTGATCTTATCCCAAATCTCGTGGCGACGGTAAAAGGATATGCCGCGCATGAGAGGGAGACACTTGAAGCAGTCATCAATGCCCGCGCCAAGGCAACGTCAGTACAGATCTCACCTTCGGATCTCGGTGATGCGGCGGCCATGCAGCAACTGGCTTCAGCCCAGGGGGGACTCACCTCGGCACTGTCAAGACTGATGCTGGTCGTCGAGCGCTATCCCGACCTGAAAGCAAACCAGAATTTTCTTGATCTTCAGAATCAGCTCGAAGGGACTGAGAACAGGATCAATGTCGCCAGACAGCGCTACAACGCTGCAGTTGAAGATTTTAACGGATCCATCAGGGCATTTCCGGCAAATCTGACCAACAACTTCATCCTCAAACTCGACCGCAAGGAATATTACAAGGCAGACGAGGCCGCCCAGACGGTACCCCAGGTCAACTTTAATCAGTAGGCCATGACACCGCTATCTGAAAGCAGACGTTATCCGGCATTGTTATCAGTTCTGCTCGCTGCGCTGATCTGTTCTCTGCCGGCTCAGGCGCTTGAACTTCCCGAACTCAAGAAGCGGGTGAATGACTTCGCCCGTATCTTGTCCCCGGCAACAGTCAATCAACTCGAATCGGTTCTGACAGCGCTTGAGACCACTGATTCCACACAGCTTGTCGTTGTCACCATCCCATCTCTGCAGGGGGCCGATATCGGGAGCGTTTCACTGAAAATCGCGGAACAGAACCAGATCGGACAGAAGGGTTTTGATAACGGCGCGCTGCTGCTTGTTGCCAGAGATGACCGAAAACTGAGAATTGAAACAGGATACGGACTCGAGGGCACACTGACCGACATGGTGGCCGGACAGATTATCAGAAATGTCATTACCCCCCAGTTCCGCAATGGAAATTTTGACCAGGGTATCATCAACGGGGTTGATGCAATGATCTCAGCCGTCAAAGGAGAGTTTCAGGCCGCAGCCTCCAGCGGGAGGGATTCAGGTGGAGGTGACGACATCCCCGGTCTGCTAGCCTCACTGGTCTTCATTTCATTTTTCTTTGGTTCAATGTTCAGGACCAACAAACTGTTTGCAGCCATTGTCGGCGGCAGCGTATCACCGATTGTCGGTTTTTTCGTTTTCAGCCTGACCGGGATGGCACTCATGGCACTGATTCCTGTCGGCATGATCGGCGGGCTGATTGCCAGCATACTGTCATCTTCCTCCGGCGGCGGCAGGGGCAGCCGTGGAGGCGGCACCTCGTATATCGGCACAGGCGGTGGCGGTTTTGGCCGGTCATCAGGCGGATTCGGCGGATTCAGCGGCGGCGGTGGAGGCTTTGGAGGAGGCGGTGCCTCCGGAGGATGGTAATTCGGCATGACAAGGCTCGCGCAATCATTTTTAACACCGGCGGAACAGGAAACGATCACCCGCTGCGTGCAGGAAGCGGAAAAACAGACATCCGGCGAGATCGTTCCGATGATTGTCTCGGAAAGCCATCATTACCCGCCGGCGGCAATATATGGGGCAACCTTCATCTCACTGCCGGTTGCGCTCCTGGTCACCCATCTGCTCGGTGCCTCTTTCTGGATCGGGCCGGACAATATGTGGCTTTTTCTTGCCTGTTTTATTCTCCTCTATGCTATCTCGTATCCGCTGGTGCAGAACATCAGCTGGCTGAAACGAAGATTTCTGCTGCCGGCACGGGCGGAAGAAGAGGTAAAAGCCGGTGCCATACAGGCATTTTTTACTGAAAAACTCTACCGTACCAGAGCACAAAACGGCATTCTGCTCTATATCTCTGTTTTTGAACGTCGCGTATGGATTCTTGCCGACTCGGGAATAATTGAGAAAATCGGCCAGGAACAGTGGCAGGAAATCGTTGATGCGGTCACCAGCGGCATCAGGAAAAAGCGGCAGGCAGCTGCCATCTGCGAAGCGGTAAACCGAATCGGAGCAATCCTGAAAGAATTTTATCCGTATGAAAAGGACGACAGCGACGAACTGCACAACCTGATCATCAACTGATTGATGCCCCCGCGCTGGCTCCAGGAACGATCAAAAAACCGGGGTACGCGATGGAGGAGCCGGCTTGTTCAGATTGTCACTGACAGCCCGGCGAACCCTTTTTCCACCTTACAGCTCAGGTGCTGACTGAGATACTCAAAGGCGGAGTCACCGGTACAGTGGCAGCCGATCAGGCGATTGATGTCCATTTTGTTCAGTGCCGAAGCCGTCTGGCGGAGGCGTTCATCCGTCGCATTTTTCAGATGCAACCCCCCGACTATCGTGTCGATGGCCGACTCACCGGTAAGATCCATAATCCTTTCCAGCGTGTTGACAATACCTGCGTGACTGCAGCCGACACAGATAACCAGTCCACGCGGGGAACGCACCCACAGGGCAATATCGTCCTCAATTGGATCGCCTTGAAGCTTCTGCTGATCAAAGGAGAACACGCCACCGGTATCTTCATAACCATTCTTCCTGGCAATGTATCCGGTCAGACCCAGCCCCTCCTCTATCTCAAGCGACTCAGCCACATGATGGCGCCTGCTTTCCGGCAGCAGCGCCAGTGAGTTCAGCGAGTGAGAAGGGATTTGTGCAACAACGCATCCCCCGTCCTTGTGGGAATAGCGGGGTGCTACAGTCGCCGCCGGGTGCAGGTAGACGTGCAGGCCAGCTGATGCGTTGACAACATGGTCAACCCCACCGCTGTGATCATAGTGGCCGTGACTCAGCACCAGATCTGTCACTGATGCAAGATCCCTGCCCAGGAGCTGACAGTTTTTTTCCAATACACCCCGGTCGCCGGTATCGAACAGGATGATCCTTTCGCCTCTTTTCAGCCAGAGAGCATACCCATGCTCGGCTGCAAGTCCCTCTCCACTGTTGTTGTCAACAAGGATGGTGATCTCTATCTGTCGCTGCATCTTCTCTCCTTCTGCTCAGTGAAGAGCAGGAAGCTTTCGGGCTTTATTGGTGCGGGCCGCATCCATCAAATTCTGCTGATAATCCTCGAGGGCTTTCTGCAGCGTTGTCTCAGCCAGCTGAGCACAATGAGCATGGCTATCGGGCAGCCGGCCGACCTGATCCATAATATGAATCATGTTAATCGCCTTGATCTCAGAGGGCGTCTTGTCCATGGCGAGACGGGCCGCAGCTTCAGCACACTGGCCGCTGATGGAACAGCCGTCTGTCCAGTGGTGAGTTTCCGTGATCCTGCCGCCCTCAACCTTGAAACCGAGTTCCATGGTATCACCGCAATTCCCCGCCACCTTCGCATAGCCGTCAGGATTTTTCATCTCCGGAGTGAGCAGATAACTGAAAAATACCCAGCCTCCGACGAAAAACAGCAGGAAAACAAAGAGAATAGCAAATTGTAAAAGTGTCATACGCTCTCCGTCTTAAGAATAGGTCCGCTCATGCTGATGCCACGCTACGGTACGCTTCATCAATGCGTCCAAGGACATATGCAAAATGCAGTTCATCGCCGGTTTCAACATCAAAACAGATGGCGTCTTCACCAAGCAGGCCCCCGGGAACGTAATCTCCCTGCTCCTCCGGATCGCTCACCATCTCCCCGTAAAAACAGATGGACAGCCAGCGCGGCTCATCATCGATCACATCAATCATCGTAAAGAGCGGCCGATCATGCTGTTTGGCATGCGCAGCCCTGAGTGAATAGGTAACGCCCGGACGGGCTACAAACCGCATGCTTGCGTCTTCAAATCCCCGGAGATGCTCTTTGAGCCGGATAAACTGGTTTCGACATGTCTCGGAGGAATCCGGCCACAGCGAGATAAATTCTTCAATTTCCTGCAGGTGCTGATCCATACCTGATCCTGTTGATGGTGTTTCTCGTTCGTTCACTTCCGGGCAACAAACTGCCTGTCCAGCTTATGGGCATATACCCGGTTGGCTGTATAGTTACTTTCTCATTCCATTTGTGTCAACTGCCGCGTAAATATTTAAAATTTTCACGAAATACCTCGTCTAAAAGTAAACACGATCATTACGTTGCATATCCGCACGACCCGCCGGAGCCTGAGGGGTTCAGCCCTCTTAAACATCAGCTGAAACGGGAGTCAGAGCGTTTTTTCGCCACCTCGCCCTCATCCGCACTGAGCCATCCTGACCTGCTTTCGGCAACCTTATCAAAAACTGCAATATATGGCTTGATATCGAGCAGCGGTGTGCCGTCAAGAACATCGATCCCTCGAACAGCAAGTTTGTTTTCCCTGACAGAGACCAGTTCAACGATCGACAGGCCGATATGGTTCGGCCTTAATGGTGAACGGGTTGAAAACACACCCCGAGGTTTGTCATCCATGAAGGGAATGACCGTCAGTTCGATCCGCTGAGCACGATGAAAGCGATAGATAAGATACACGTGGCTGAAACCTTCGAGGTCGGCCAGCCCTTCTGCATACGCAGGATCAATGACCACCTCGCCTTCGATATCCGCTGCACCCCTGGGCTGGATCGGCATGTCCGCAAGTGTTTCAAATGGGCTCCTGATTACACCTATCGCCTGCATTTACCGCTCCTTCCCAAATGTCGGGTCGGTCATACGAATCATGGCAAACCCGCCCTGGATCTGCCGGGTGTTCGTAATTCCTTTTGATGATAAAAACACCTGCGCCTCATATGATCGGGCACCGGTATCACAGAACAGGTAGAGCGGTTCATCAGCGGGAATGTCTTCAACCCGAGTTCTCAGCTCCGGCTGAGGGATGTTCAGCCAGCGCGAACCGTACCTGTCGACAAATGGTTCGGCTTCCCGCTGGCCCCTGATATCGAGGACCTTTACTTCCTTGTGGCGAAAGATATCGAGAAAATCAGCAGCATCGATCGCTCGGTTTGAACCCGACAAAAGATTGTCAAGGGCATTTCCGGCATTGTTGATCACGTCCATCGCCGAGGCAAACGGCGGCGCATACCCGATTTCCATGTAGCAGACTTCATCAACATCAAGGCCATGCTTCAACAGAACCGCAATTGCGTCAACCCGAGCCTTCACCGCGTCGCCATGCCTGCCGATTGCCTCCACCCCCAATATGCGCCTGCTCTTGCGATCGGCAAGAAGGGACAGGTAGATCATTTCTGAACTGGGATAGAAATGGGCATGATCAGCCTGGGCGACAACGGCGTAGACCGGATCAAACCCGGTCTCCTTTGCCTGCCGGTAGGTGAGGCCGGCCTTGCTCACGCCCTGATCGAAAACCTTCACGCAGAAGGCTCCAACGGTCCCCTGGAAGTGGCTGCTCCCGCCGCTGATGTTTGTGGCAATAATGCGCCCCTGCCTGTTGGCAAGGGAGCCGAGCGCCATCATCATATTCTCTCCACTGACCAGATTTCTTGTTTCAATGCAGTCACCACCTGCATAAATGTTCGGATCATTGGTGCGAAGCCTTCGATCAACAAGGATACCGCCCGACTGACCGACGGCAATCCCGGCGGAGCGCGCCAGCTCGCTGTTCGGCCTGACACCGGCGGCAATGACGACGATATCCGCTTCAATCGCGTCACGAGATGTTTTTACCATAAGTGCAGATGCCCCCCTGTCCTGCACGATTTCCATGACACGTTCGGAAAGCATGAGGTTCACCCCGTGAGAACGCAGCTCCGTCGCTACTGCACGGGCAATGCATTTTCCAAGCAGGGTCGGCAGTACCTGGTCCTCCATTTCTATCAGCGTCGTCTCAATTCCCCAGAGATCGGTCAGGGCCTCGGTGATTTCCAGTCCAATCGCTCCTCCCCCGATAACAACAGCCCTGCCCACCTTCCCTGCTGTCATCAGTGATTTGAGGCGTTCGGCGTCATGCAGATCAGAAATCGTGAAAACCCGCTCCAGATCGGCGCCGGGAAACGGCGGGCGAAACGCCTTGGCTCCGGTCGCCAGGACCAGCTTGTCATAGACCAACGATTCGACAGCTCCCGTTTCCAGATGCTTGATTTTAAGGGATTGAGCCCGACGGTCGATCTCAATCGCCTCGACCCTGGTCATCACCTGCACACCTTTGCAGTCACGAAAAAAAACGACATCCCTGACGGCATGCGAGGTCGTGCTGTAGAGATCTTCGAGGTCATTAATGTCGCCGCCGACATAATAGGGTATTCCGCAGCCGCCATAAGAAATAATATCGTCGCGGTCGATCAGCAGGATGTCCGCATCAGGATCCAGACGCCTCAAACGGCAGGCAACTTTCGGACCGAGCGCCACAGCGCCGACGATAATAATTTTCTTTGCCATCTTATGCTCCTCTATCAATCAAGGTAACGGTTGGCTTCCCTTTCCGAAATAGTCAGGTTGCTTCTGCCACAACTTTTTTCGGGGGAAGCATGAAAATAAACGGAATACCGAGCAGCCCCAGCACGGCACTGAGAATATACGTTTTTTCAAGCCCTATATGGTCAGCCGTAAAGCCCACCACAACGACAACTGCGGAACGGGCCAGGAAGCTGATCATCATGAAAACCCCGTTTGCAGAGGAAGATCCGCCTGCAGACGTCTCCTGGATCATTGCCAGCATTACCGGAGTCGTTGAGAGCAGGGTGAATCCCGTAACGATAAGAGCCGGGAACTTCAGCCACTCAGGACTGATAATAAAAGCAAGCAACGTGACGGGGGCGATAACCGTTGAGAAAAGAAGTATATTCTTTCTGCCGAATCGGTCGCTGAGGCTTCCCATTGCCAGGATTCCCGCGACCCCCGAGGCCTCGAAAAGAGACAGGGATATACCGGAGAGCCAGACGTCTGAGGTCTCCTGCATGACATACAGGGGCAGAAAAGCGGTCAGCGAGGCATGCATGAAACCGCTTACAATGACGATTGCCGCGAGCGGGATCAACAAGCTCCGGAGCTCCCTCATGGTTCTTCGGATTGAGGGCTTTTCCGGTGAGGAGGAGGTGATCGGTATGTCTTTGAATTTATAATACATCAACAGCGAGGCCAGGATACCGAGGATCATCACCGGGTAATAGCCGTCGAAACCGAGCAGCGATACCGCACCGATTATAGCAAGCGGGCCCAGTGTCCGGGCAAACTCTCCACCGGTCATGTAGAAACTCATTCCCTTGCCGGTCTTGCCTCCTGAGACCCGATACACCATCACCGGAGCAGGCACATGGAACAGCGACACGCTGATTCCGGCAACAAACAGGAGCGCAAGAAGCACCACATAGTTGGGCGCAACTGCGAGCAGAGACATCGGAATCGCCGTCATCGCCGGGGCTAGAATAATGAAATACCTGACGCTGACACGGTCTGCCAGTTTCCCGATCAGCGGATTGAGCAGGGCCGGAACCTGCATAACCGTCGAGAGCAGGCCCGCCTGGGTCAGGCTCAGTGAAAATTTTTCAATAATAAACGGCAGCAGTGGAGCGAGAAAACTTGAATAGATATCGTGAACAAAATGACACAGGGAAAGCAGCAGTACACTCCCTTTCTGAAATACCTTAGTGTTTTGGCGGGACGGTTCTTCTTTCATTTCAATTCTCTTACATGCGCTTTGTACTACAATTTTAGTTCCTGATTACAAGCTCTTTACACCATTCTTCAGCTGAGTTCAGCCCTTATTTGCAAATGCACAATAAATGCACCGATTTTCTCAAACTGCAATAATAGCTTGTCAATAAAAGGAATTATTCGCTATAAGAACTCATATCTTTGTAATTTCCCCGGCTATTGCCGAAAATGCTGAAACATATCGTGCTGCTCTTCAAGGAATACTCGATACATTCGTACAGTTTCTATGTCTTATATTCTTCTTATCCTCACGACACTTTTCTGGTCCGGCAATTTTGTGGTCAGCAGAGGCATGCATGCTGAAATTCCACCGCTTTCTCTTTCTTTCTGGCGCTGGGTTGCCGCTCTTGCAATTCTTTGCCTGTTCGCGGTCAACCATCTCTATCTCCAGCGCCGTCTTGTCCGCCGTCATCTCCGCTATATAGTAATCCAGGGTCTGCTGGGTGTTGCAGGATTCAACACGCTCGTCTACCTGGCCATGCAGTCAACGACAGCGATTAATGCGGTCCTGATCAACTCCTGCATTCCGGTACTGATCGTTGTCTGCTCCTGGGTCATGTACCGGGAAGTCATGACGCTCAGACAATATCTCGGTGTTGCCGTGTCTCTCTGTGGTGTTGTCCTGATCATTGCCCATGGAAAAATTGATTATCTGCTGAATTTAAGTTTTAACCCCGGCGATCTGCTCGTCTTTGTCGCCGCTTTCATCTGGGCGCTCTATTCATCAAATCTCCGCAACTATCCCAAAGAGTTGCACCCGTTTGCCTACCAGTCGGGAATCGTGGTCAGTGGACTGCTCATCCTGACGCCCTTCTACCTGGTTGAACTAATTTATGCAGGCGGGTTCACAGCAAATGTTGCTTCTGTTTCAACGATTCTTTACATCGCTCTTTTCGCTTCGGTACTCGCCTTTATTTTCTGGAACCGCGCGGTTCGAACCATCGGCGCCAACCGGGCAGGTCCGTTCATCCACCTGATGCCCGTTTTCAGCACGATACTGGCGGTACTTTTCCTTGGCGAAACCATACAGTTCTATCACCTGCAGGGAATTGGACTGATCTTCACCGGTATTGCAATGACAACACTCCGGATCAGCAAAGCCTGACAGGGCAGGAAAAGGGTGTTTAAGAAATCCGATGTGTCGAAAGAATGTGAACAGGATTCAGAGACAGATTCATGTAATGCAGTTGTCGGCACGGATCCGTATTTTAGTATCAATCTCATTTATGGAAACAGCTTTTTTTTCAAGAAGAAGACACGAACAGAACGTTTTGGGTCTTTAAGCCTAGAACCTTGCGGAGAGGCAGGAAGAAATTGAATCTTAAAAATTTTGAATTGTCATACGGAAAAGACATACTCAGGGGAGATAGACACAGGGCTGAAAAAGATCTTAACAGAACCCTTTTTCTTCACGGCGCCGGAACATCATCCCGCACAACGTTCACTCGAATGAGAAAAGCCCTGTTCGCCCGCAACATTCCCACTGCCGGCTTTGATTTTATCGGGCACGGTGAGACCGGCGGTGACATTGAAGAGACCACCCTGCATCAAAGAACCGATCAAGCGGCGACAGTCATCAGACATGTCTGCGCTGAACCAGTTAGTCTGATTGCCGCTAGTATGAGCGGCTACACTGCCATCAAACTTACAGAACAATTTGTCGTGGTTAATTTAATACTGCTCGTCCCGGCTGTCTACGCGGCTCACGCCTATGATATCTGTTTTGGACATAAATTTTCGGAGGTGATTCGCGTTCATGATAGCTGGAAAAAAACAGACGCATTTGATATCTTGTCTCGTTTTTGTGGAAATGTTGTAATATTTGCGGCTGAATCTGATGATGTCATCCCAAGAGAACTTATCGAACTTCTTCACGCCTCTGCTACTCGCGCCGCGAAAAGGATTATTTACGTTGTTCCAGGTTCACGTCACCTGTCGCTTTTTCCCCGAAGCGAGGATCTCGAGACAGCACTGGATTTAATAACGGGTTTGCTGCTGAAGGATGAGCCTCTCTCGGATACTCATAACAATCTGCTAAAGTAAGCTTAAAAGAAGCAGATAACCCTGCAGCTGATGAAGTCACTTTGGCGCCTGTATTATCAGCAGTTCAAACCAGGCAATCTTCAGCTGCGCCATTTCTTCACAGAAAATCGAATGATAACTGGCTGCAGCAATCACCGTGAACTGCCCGCAGGCTGATTATCTCGGTAAAAAGATAGCCGAATCCGGGCGGGTCAGACTGCTGGCGCCGGTAACCCTCAATATCGTCTGTTTTCGCTGCGAACCCGAAGGCAAAATCAAGCTTGATGAATTAAACACCAGAATTGTAACGAAACTGCAGCTCAGCTGCATTGCCGCCCCATCGACTACCCGTCTGAACGGGAAGGCAGCTATCCGTGTGAATCTTACCAACCACCGCAGCGAACGTGAGGACCTTGTTCTGCTTCTGGCAGAAGCGGCCCGGATCGGAGATAGTCTTGCCGCCGACGATCAGGGCACGGATGAGCTGATCTCAAGAGATCTTCGTGAAGTTCGCTGACGGTAAAAAAACAATGACGCTCTTCTCTCAACGAAACAGCTGCAATCGAGCCTCCTCGGTGCTGGACACCCTGTAGCCCTTGTGTTCCAGTTCCCCGCGCAGGGCTGAAACAAGTTCGACATTTGAGAGAGCTGTCCTGCCGTTATATTCGAGTGAATCCTCAAAACCGACCCGCACGCTTGCAGCCCCCATCTCAATTGCTTCAAGATGAGCGCTGAAGTCGGTGCTGCCGATAAAAATCGCCCCCCAGCAGCTGCCGGAGGGGAGCCTGGAGACAAGATAGGAAAGCAGTTTCCTGTCATATCTCATTCCCCACTGCACATTGAAAATGAAGCTGAAGTTGCTCGGTCCGGCGACCAGACCTTCACCAATCAGGTGAAGTGCCGTCTCCAGGTGGCCGGTATCAAATATTTCAAGCGACGGCCGTGCTCCCTGTCGTGTCATCTCCGCTATCCAGAAACGAACGTCGGGCAGACTGTTCCGGTAGACAGAATCACCGAAATTAAGGGAGCCGATATTGAGCGAACCCATTTCGGCATAACGGCTGCCAAGAGGCTGCGCCCGCTCTGTTGCATCCAGCTCCGACAATCCGCCGGTGGAAGCTTCCAGGATGATGTCGGTCCGCTTTTTGATAAGCTCAAGCGTGTCATTGAAAAAACTCATGTCAGCCGTTAGGCGGCCGGCCCGGTCCCGGCTGTGAAGATGGACAACAGCCGCCCCTGCGCCTGCACAACCAATGACCTCCGAGGCAATATCTTCGGGCGTCAACGGATTGTTCCTGCCCGCCCCCCAGCCGCCGGTCGGTGCCAGGGCTATAATCACACTTCTTTTCATTTGTAACCTCGATTGAATAATTCCTGAAAACTGTTTCCCCGTCCTCCCGCAGATAAAGATACCACAATTATAACCGGCACGCTTTATTCACAGATCATCGGATGACTTCCGGCGATTTTTCCGTCAGATTCTTTGCTGCCTGTCCCTGCAATTTTAATTGACAACCCTGCAGGCATCATCTACTTTTCTGACATCAAGGTGTCACCAGGACATAATAGGGAATCCTGTGCAAATCAGGAGCGGGCCCGCCGCTGTAACCGGGGACAACCGCTGCAGATGCCACTGACAGATGTCGGGAAGGCGCAGACGGAAGAACGATCCGGAAGTCAGAAGACCTGCCTTGAACGTGATAGTTGAACATCCTCGCGGAACAGGGATTGTTTATCTGAATCTGTGGTGACAGGGCCCCCAGGTCAGGATACTGGCTTCGGGGCATTTTTTTGTGCCTTGAGCCTCTCAGTTAATCAACAGGAGGCCGCAACAATGATTAAAAAGGAGATCACCCAGGCAAAGCAGTGTGCACTGACAACCAGAGACTGGGACACCTACCAGGTAATTGTCAGGACATGTCTCACCACCCGCAGATCACCCCCAGACCGGTTCACCGCACAGAAGCAGGCAGGCAGCGGAACATCAAGCGCAGATAACGTACCGCCCATGCAGAATCGGGGATAACCGGTAACGTTCCCGGATCCTTGGGGAAAGGGTCCGGGGGAAAAAACCATACAAACCATAGAGCCTTTTGCAAAACGCCCTTTTCGCTCAACCTCCGCGTTATGCTAAAAAATTTTATCCTCGGAATATCAATTATATGCCTGCGGTAAAATTTTTCGCATGCCTTGATTTTGAACGAAAATCATCATTTTGCAAGAGGCCCCATAAAGATCGCTTTTACGCCCTTTTCCTGCCGGTAACTAATCCCTTTTCATTCAGCTTCACATTTTGTTTAATATACGCTAAGATTCTAGGATCAGTCAGTTTCGAGAACGAAGGCCAGATCAACCAAAACAGGATCGACTCACAGCATATGGCAAGAGTATTGAAACGGTGCCCAAAGTGCTCCCGTAAAATCACCAACAAAATCGAGTGCAAAAACTGCGGTCTCCTCTTTGAACGCTATTTCAAGGCGGAAAACCAGAGACGGGCTGAAGAAGCCGCCCGGGCTGCAAAAAAGAACAAGATCCGGCAGATTGTAAACGGCAGCGTATCCCTGCTCCTCGTCGCCCTTATCGGTGGAGCGGCCTTTTATTACTTCAATGTCAGAGTGCCCGCCTCACAGCCGGCTCATTCTGCTGCACAGGAAAGAGCACAGGCGGGAAGCACACTGTCGGGCCAAACAGCCGGCGGCCAGCAGGATTCTGAGACCGTCAGCCGGGCCAAACAGGCAACCGTTGCGATCACCACACCCTGGGGCAACGGCACCGGTTTTTTTGTCGGCAGGGATCTGCTTGTCACCAACAGGCATATCGTCGAACAGAAGAAAGAAAGCGGGCTGGCAGAAGCCCGCTCTTCGCTGGAAACATATCGCCAGAGCGTTGCCCGGGAAAATGAGAAGCTGCAGACGATGAAACAGCAGCATGCAGAGATGGTCGACGGCAGCAGAAAGGATGAACTCGGCGTCATTATAAAAGACGGTGAAGAGCAATATGCAAGAGCACTTGCCGAGCAGCAGCGGCGGGAAGCCAGGATCCTGGAACTTGAAAAAGGCCTTGAGAACAAAGAGATCCTGGTAATTCTTGACGACGGCCAGAAAATACCCGTGAGCAACGCGAACTTCAGCGAAGCCCACGATCTAGCACTGCTTACCGTCGTCGGCACAGATATAGAAGGAATCGTTCTACCGCCAGCCGGCAGCCCTCTGGTCGAGGGCGCTCAAATCAGTATCCTCGGTCCGAAAAACAGTTCAACAACCGGCACCTTTAACGGATTTTACCGCGGTGAAACAGTGAATGAGTTTTTCATCCAGACCGACAGACCCTTCAACGCCAGCAACAGCGGCGGTCCCCTGATAGATGAGGATGGCTATGCTCGAGGCGTCTGCACCCAGACAACCTATACGGTGGAGGGAGCAGGGCTTGCGATTCCGATTGAAACGGTTATCAGCGAGTTCAACCTCTAGCAGCCTGGCGGAAAAAGCCCTTATTCCCCATCTCGGCGATATTGCAATCAAATTAATACTCGCAATATCGACCATATGGCTCCTCTTAATTTTCTTGCAATGGTTTGATCTGAGAAAAACTGCGATTCTCCGCCAGGCTCCTAGGGCTGCGTTCGACTCGAGCAACCGGCCATCAGCTGAACTGCTGCTGAGTTCTGCTGATAATCTCTTCCTGGTGCTCCCTGTCAAGATCCACAAAATAATCGCTGTAACCGGCCACCCGCACAAGCAGGTTCCGATATTCATCCGGCGCATCCTGCGCCTTGCGCAGCGTTTTTGTATCCACGATGTTGAACTGGATATGATGTCCGCCCAGGTTGAAGTAGGTCCTGACCAGGCTGCCGAGTTTATCGAGATCACTTTCGGTTGCCAGCACACTTGGCAGAAAGCGCTGGTTGAGCAGTGTACCGCCCGATTTTATCTGGTCCATTTTGCTCAGCGATTTGACGACTGCGGTCGGGCCGTTGCGATCTGCTCCGTGTGAAGGCGATGTTCCATCTGACTGCGGCAGATAGCGCATAGCGGCCGTTTGGCGTTGCCCCGAGCATCTTTCCGAAATAGACATGACAGGTGGTGGAGAGCATGTTGAGATGGTAGACGGTACCCTTGGTGTTTGGTCGACCGTCTATGGCCGCAAAGAGGCTTTCATAGACGACGCTTCATCAGCATGTCGGCGCGGTCATCGTCGTTGCCGAAAAACGGGGTTTTGTTCCAGAGCTTCAGACGCAGTGGCTCATACCCCTCAAAATTATTCGGCAAGGGCTGCCAGCAGTTGTTCCCAGCTGACTGCTGTGTTCCTCATAGACATGGGTCTTGATCGCTGAAAGACTATCTGTAATCGTGCCGATACCGCAGCACTGAATATAATTGGTATTGTATCGCGGCCCTCCATCGTAATAATCGCTGCCTTTTTCAATACAGTCCTGGATAACCACTGACAGAAACGGTGCCGGCGAATACTTGGCATACATTCGCTCGATATAGTTGTTCACCTTCACCTTCAAATCCAACCACATAATTCAAGCTGCCGGGTAAAGGCCTCATACAAGCTGTTCAAAGGTGACAAAAGATCCGCGGGTCACCGGTTTGAATGCCGACCCTTTTTCCCGTTAACGGATCGATCCATTGTTGAGGGTAATCTCAAGGATCTTGGGGACATTCAGGTAACCGGTCAGGATGTAGGCTTCCTTACCGAAGGCGCCGGTTTCAATACAGCCGCTGGTCCCTCCCTCCCGGGCATCTTCAACGGATTTCCCGACCCTGATCTGTTCCATGATGACCGCATCGGAGTTGAATACCGACGGGTAGCCGTATCCTTTTCTGATAACGCCCAGCGCCGCCTTTAAAAAACGATCCGGGGTTTTACTGCTGATATGGACACTTGGCTGCGGCTGCAGGAGATGAAGTTCATCGGACACCTCCAGGGCAATGTAGGAGACCTCATTGGAGGCATCACTCGCCGCTGCTGTCAACACCGCCGAGATTTATCTGGGTGAAGTCGTTATAGGTTCCGCGACTCTTTTGCGGTAACCCCTACTTTAGGAGGAGCCGGATGATTATTGACTTTTATCCAGAAACAGCTGAGCAGTTCCTTGGCCGTCTCCCTGGTCAGGCTGCCGGCGCCTGATTTCCCGATCATAAAATGGTTTGAGATGCTGATCGATATGTCCCGGCGTCATTGCATCCCAGCCATTGAGTTCGGTGATGGTGCCGAGATGCACAAACCAGTACATCTGCAGGGCTTCGTGGAAGGTTTGAGGAGCATCGGGCAGGCACCCTGTTGCACACCTCGGCAATTGTCAGAAGTTCAGCTGAACGGGTCTTATCCGTGGTCACTTTTGGCCATTTCTGCTGCCAGATCGGCATGCCGCATCGCAAAAATTATCACCGCGTCACAACTGATTGACATCGCCGTCAACTGCTCGAAACGGTCTGCGGCGTTCGGGTCATTCCTGGTAATCAAGCCGGTTGATTCGCTCCTCAATTTTTTTCTTGTAATCGTTCATCCCACAGCGGTAAATGGTGCCATCAAGGGCGGTATGACCGGGAGCACGCTGTTCCATGAACTCAGTAAAAAGACCCGATAAATAGGCCTCTTTCCATTCCTCCGGGACCTGTCCGAATATCCGTTCCCGCATTGAACGGCCCTGCCAGTAAGGAATAACAATTTCCTCATATTTCGTTATATCCTCTTCAGCCACCCGATAACTGGCCATCGACCGACTGTTCAAAATCCTCAGGTCCTCAGCGGAATGGCAGGTCAATTCCGGAAAGGTCGGAACAATTCGAGGAGCGGGGCCACGTTCACCGACAATCAGTTCATCATCCCCGATATAGATTGTTTTCCTTTCACAGAGATATTTAAAAAACAATGCCCTGAGGACCGGAGTGGAATATTTTCCATAATTCTGCTGGTAAAACTCCGTTTCAAGAAGTGCCCGCTCAACAGACAAGCCTGGTTTTGTTGAAAAACTCTGCTCCCTCAGCCGTTCGATTCTGCTGTTCATTTCACCCTCCGACAACCGCTTCCAGACCCTGCTGCTTAATAAGTGCTACCGTCTGCTCAAGCGAGCTGTCGGCGAGTTCTGTAATACCGTCTCCAGGATAGACAATATCAAGTTTTCTGTATTTCGCTTCTGCTGCCCGGTGGTAGGGAAGCACATCGACAGCACTGACCGTCTCCAGACGCTTGATAAACTCGATCGTTGCTGCGATATTATCGCAAGAATCATTTACCCCTGGAATAAGCGGCAACCGAATCCTCAGCTCACAGCCCGAGGCGGCAAGCAGGCGGATATTTTCCAGGATACGTTCATTGCCGACACCGGTAAATTTTTTATGCTCAGCACTGTCCATGTGTTTTATGTCACAGAGCATCAAATCAGTGAGCTTGGCGGCAGCGAGTAAATGCTCCTTTGAAGCATATGCAGAGGTATCGATAGTCCGATGGATCGACAAATCCCTGCAGGCCGTGAGCAGTGCCATCAGGAACTCCGGCTGATCGAAAGGCTCACCCCCGGAGAAGGTGACCCCGCCTCCAGACTGGTCATAGAATGGCAGATCCTTGCTGATTTCACCCATGACCTCGTCAACCGTGACCTGCCAGCCGGTCTGTTCATGCGCCAGGGCCGGACACCGGTGCACGCATTCACCACAGCTGTCACACCTGTCAAGGTCGCGTTCAATGGTGCCGCTTCCGATGGACAACGCCTGCTGCGGGCAATGAGCGATACACTCACCACAACCGACACACCTGCCCGGGGACATAACGGTCTGCAAACGCCTGGGAATCCCCTCGGGATTATGACACCAGCCGCAGCGCAGCGGACAGCCTTTGAAAAACACCGTCGTCCGGAGGTGCGGCCCGTCATGAAGAGAAAATCGTTTAATTGCAAATATCTTCCCGGTAACAGCCATCAGTTATTTATAACATTAAATATCATTATTACAATGGCAGCAATTCATTATCGACATTGAATCGAGCCCCATCCAACTATTGACCTCAAAACCGCCTTCTACTGATGTCGCACCACAGCCGGCTGTAACGTTACATCTGTCGGCGAGGTGGAATCATCTCCCATAGCAGACAGAGGCGAAGATCAAAAATATCGCTTCTCCGAGGCTTGATAGCAAATATCTCGGTTTTCACCAAAGCAGGATCATACTGGGTTACCAGTTTCTCAAGCTCCTCTGCCTGCTCAATACTTAACTGCTGGATCTGCGCCTCGATTTCAGAAACTGCCGCCTGGGCACGCTCCACGTCTCCTTTTTCTTTTGCCACCTGCCCGGCTTTTCGAATACCACTTGCAGTTCTTGTAATCGTTGCAGTGGAAAGCGCCTTTCGGCCGAAAAATGCTCCCAGCACCGCTGTTCCGATAGAAAGCACGGTGTCCGTTGTCTTAGCGGTGACATCACCTTTTTCTTTTTCTATTTTTGCCAGGGCACTGTCAAGCTGCTTCTCAAGCCGCTGTCGTTTGGTATTGAACGTGCCAGCAGTTTTTCGGCGGCGATTTCTTTTTCCTCACGCATGTGATCGGCAACGCGGACCAGGAAATCAGCTTCCGACTCCTTCGGCTGGGATTCGAGTTTGATCGCCGGTGCCCTGAAAAGTTCGAGTCGCTCAGTCTGGTAGAGATAATCCGCAAATTCCTTTTCAAATGAACGGAGATCTTTTATTGACGAGAATAGCTCCGGAATTTCGTAAAAAGAGCTTCCCCCTGGAGCTGAGAGCCGGCAATCATCAAGATCCACTTCCAGCGGTTCCGCCTCCTTCCACTGTGCGCTGCTGAAGGAAGAGTCAAGATAAATTTTCAGCTCACACTGCCTGAGCTCGTCGATATTGCGGCTGCTATTGTAAAACCTGACCGTTGCAGACCCAGCCAGCCAGGGTTCAAAAACCATCTCATCGGCCAGCATCGGTGGAATGAAATAGCGCTGTTCGACTCCATCGCTGACGAAGACCGGATGCTTCACTCGCACCTCCCGCACGCCCTGACACGGGTGCATCCTCAACTGCCGGTTCCGGCGGTGTCGAAATTGTGCGTCCGGCCATCAGCCTGCCGATCTCCTGCAGACTGATTGGTCCCTTCAGGTACGACATCACCCAGCGTGTCTCAAACAACAGCGGTTCATCGAGATGCGCAGAGGTCAGCAGGAACTGCCGGCCTTTCATGTCGGAGAGCAGCCGCTTCACGGTCGCCCGGTCCAGCACTCCGTCGCTGGCGCCGACGATGCCGTCAAGAACACGGTTCTGATCCTGGCTCGTCTGCAGTCGTCCGACAAACCAGGTGCCGATATTGGATAGTCCTTTATAATCAAGATCAACAGGATTCTGGGTAGACAAGACAACACCAATACCGAAGGCCCGCGCCTGTTTGAGCAGCAGCAGCATCGGTTTTTTCGACGGCGGGTTTGCGCTCGGCGGAAAATAGCCGAAAATCTCGTCCATATACAGCAGGGCTTTCAGCGAAGATGTCCCCTGTTGACGACGCATCCAGCCGATCATTGCATTGAGCAGCAAGGTCACAAAAAACATGCGTTCGGATTCACCGAGATGGGCAATGGAAAAAATTGATGTTCTCGGCCTGCCGTCATCCCCATAGAGCATACGCTGGATATCGAGTGGTTCGCCGGTCATCCAGGCAGAAAAGGACGGACTGGCGATAACGTTGTTGAGCAGCATGGCAAGTTTCATCCGCTCCGCCTGCGGGAAGAACTGGGACAGGCCAAAAACCCCGACCTTTTCAAACGGCGGATTGACAATAGCCCCGATCAGCGACTCCAGCGACAGATCTTCCCCTTTCCGCCAGTAGTAGAGTAAAATTGAAGACACCAGAATATGTTCCCTGCTGGTCAACGGGTCCCCGTCGACATCGACAAGCGAGAGCAGGCTGGTCGCCGTTGAACCGACGAGAGAATTGAGCGTATCCCGGTCTGCAAGGACATCTGCGGCCGGGGCACTAAATCCCGAAACGATAGAGACCGGAACTCCGCTGCTGCTTCCCGGCGTATAAACGGTCGCTCTGGCCTTCTCAGACAGTGTCCGTATTCGCTCTTCTCCCTGCCCCCAGGAGAAAAGGCCGTTTCGCCAGGTCTCGGCAGTATTTTGGGCTAACTGCTCCACCGACAGATTTTTTCTGGAAGCTTCAGCAGGATCAACCCATGGTGCAAAATCCTCAGGTCTCAGATCGGGAAAGGTAAGCAGCAGATTCGCCATGTCACCTTTGGGATCGATGATGATCGAAGGGATATCGTCCATGATCGCTTCCTCGATAACGCCGATGCCAAGACCGGTCTTGCCGCTGCCGGTCATGCCGATTATGACGCCATGGGTTGTCAGATTCTTACTCTTGTACAACAACGGCGCTTCTGAGGACTGATCACCTGAAACATCCAACTCCCTGCCCAGATACAGCAGACCAAGTTTCTCGTAGTGACTGCTCTCTTCCATTACTCACCTCGTTGCCTGGAATTATAGAAAAAATCCTCCTGTAGAGGCTGCTGCATCGCCATTCTGCTGTCCTGGCCTCTACTTCTTACTAAATCTGGGCTAATGTCAAGTATTTTAAACGATTCTCTTCGACACCTGCGACAAGGATGCATCCTCAAAGATTTGAGAAAAGATAATCTTTATTTTGCCCCGCCCACACTTTGTGGTTATAGTTCCCAGAGTCCTGATTAATAGATTATATTATTCAACGAATAAGCGTATATAAGAGCAATGTAAAGCCTGGATCGGCAATTAAATTCAGCCAATTCTCATTGATTTTGAAACTGCAGCGTGACAGCTATTCGAATACCTCAACCTTCAGCCGGAGAAAACTCCTGCTGATCGGCGGCCTTGTCGGCGGTCTTGGAATCGCTTACTATTATGGGTTAAGTACCCGGTCCGGATTAAAAACGGCAAAACACACGCAGATGCTGATGGGCACTATCGTCAACATCACCGTCTGCTGTGAGGATGAAAAGCCGGCCAGGGAGGCGATCGCTGCCAGTATAGCACGAATGAAAGAACTGTCGGATATGATGAGCACCTACGTCGCAGACAGTCCAGTATCCCGTCTAAACCGTGAGGGGGTGCTTGAAAATGCACCCCGGGAGCTCGTCGAGGTTTTTTCCATGTCGAACCAGCTCAGTGAACTGACCGGCGGAGCCTTCGATCCGACAGTCCTGCCGCTGCTCGGCCGCTACAGGCAGATCAAGGAAACCGGCATACTACCGGCAAAAGCAGAAATAGATGAACTCCTGGAACTGGTCGACTACACCCATGTAGTGATTGAGCGGAACAATACCATCAGATTCACTTATCCGGGCACCATGGTAACGCTTGACGGCATAGCAAAAGGATATATCGTTGACCGTGGCATCGACGTCTTGCGCTCCAGCGGATTTTTCAATGCCTATGTGGAGGCGGGTGGAGACCTGATGACAATCGGCATGCGGCAGGATGGTACCCCCTGGAGGATAGGAATAAGAAACCCGCGCACTGATGATCTCAAACAAATGGACACCATAACCCTGAGTGACCGGGCCATCGCAACCTCCGGAGATTATCTGCAATACTTTACTGACGACAAGAAGATACACCACATCCTCAACCCGTTCACGGGGTTCTCGCCGATAACCACGGCAAGCAGCTCCATTATCGCCCCGACTGTAGCCCAGGCTGACGGACTGGCTACCGCAGCAATGGTTCTCGGTCCCCAGGCCTCGGTGGAGCTGGTGGAGAGCATACCCGAGTGTGAAGGCTATTTCTTTGACAAGGAACTCAACAAGTTCAAAACAACAGGGTTTTTCAGCTGAGATGACGCACATCAAAATACAAAAAGGACTGGATATTCCGATCAGCGGCCAACCGTCAGCTACCGTAACGAGCAGCAGCCCGGTCAGTCATGTCGCGCTCATCGGTGATGATTATCCCGATATGAAACCGACCATGCTTGTGCAGATCGGAGACCGCGTGCAAAAAGGCCAGCCGCTCTTTACCGACAAGAAGAATGAGGGCGTCATCTTCACCGCCCCGGCCGGAGGAGAAGTCATCGCATTGAACCGTGGGGCAAAACGAAAGTTTGAATCGCTGGTCATCCGTCTTGAAGATGGCGAGCCACTCTCTTTCTGCGAACCGGGGAGCGCAGCTGAGACGTTCTCCTCCGCTGAGCTTCGTTCTCTACTCGTTAAATCCGGGCTCTGGTGTGCGCTTCGCACCAGACCCTACGGCAAGATTCCAGCGATAGAGGCGGAGCCGGCCTCGCTTTTTGTCACGGCAATGGACACCTCGCCGCTGGCACCGGACATGGATGCAATCATCAAACTCAGAAAAGATGATTTCCTCTCAGGGCTCAAACTCCTGAAGAAATGCGTCAACAAGCCGGTTTATCTCTGTCTCGCCGAAAAACAGATGGCCATGACCGAGCCTGTCGAAGGTATCGAGCAGATAGAATTTTCAGGTCCGCATCCGGCCGGCCTGCCGTCAACCCATATTCATCTCATCGACCCGGTCCATGAAAACAAGCGTGTCTGGCATATCGGGGCCCAGGATGTGATCAGCTGCGGAGCGCTTCTCAGGACCGGACAGCTTGACAGCGACCGAGTCATATCCCTGGCAGGCCCTGCTGCAGCCGAGCCGCGGCATGTCAGGACCCGGTTGGGAGCATCTATCGGTGAACTCTGCCAGGGTGAAACGATCGAAGGCAGCATCAGGCTGCTCTCCGGCTCGCCCCTGGACGGCCGCCAGGCATCCGATTTTCATGGATTTCTCGGTCGCTACCACCAGCAGATAACCTGCCTGCCCGAAGGAACCGGAAGACAGTTTTTCGGCTGGCTGCGACTGGGAAAAGATCGATTTTCCATCACCAGGGCATTTCTCTCCGCATTCACAAAACCATCGGCGCTTCCCCTTGATACTGCTGTCTGGGGAGGGGATCGGGCAATTTTTCCGCTCGGAACGTATGAAAGAGTAGTGCCGATCGACACGGTCCCGACCTATCTGTTAAAAAGCCTGGCCTCCGGCAACAGCGAAAAAGCCAAGGAACTGGGCTGCCTGGAACTCATTGAAGAAGATCTGGCTCTCTGCTCTTATGTGTGTCCCGGAAAAAATAATTTTGGCCCGATGCTGCGCAAGACGCTGGCGACAATCGAAAACGAAGGGTAAATCAAAGACAACCAGGCTATGAAATTTCTCAATAAATTTTTTCTTGACCTCAAGCCGCTGTTCGATAAAGGGGGGCGCTTTGAACGGTTATATCCGCTCTATGAAGCGACCGACTCGTTCCTCTTCTCAACGACCAAGTCAACGCGGCAAGCACCACACATCAGGGACGCAATCGACCTGAAGCGGATCATGATAACCGTCATCATTGCCCTGATTCCCTGTACGATCATGGCCCTCTGGAATACCGGTTACCAGGCCAACAGCGCGCTCGCCGCTGCTGCCGGGACGATGCCTGAGGGTTGGCGCGGTGCTGTCATGGGCGCCGTCGGTGCGGATCCCGGTTCGTTTTTTTCCAATATCATTCACGGCGCACTCTATTTTCTCCCCGTTTATCTCACTGTCGTCCTGGTCGGTTCCGTCTGGGAGCTGATATTCAATCTCATCCGCGGTCACGAATTTTCCGAAGCGTTCCTGGTGACGAGCCTGCTGCTGCCGCTGACATTGCCCGCTACCATCCCGCTCTGGCAGGTGGCGGTCGGGACGAGCTTCGGGGTGGTTTTCGCCAAGGAGGTTTTTGGCGGGGTCGGCAGGAATTTCATGAACCCTGCCCTTGCCTGCCGGGCATTCATCTATTTTGCCTATCCCGCCCAGATGACCGGAGATACAATCTGGACAGCGGTAGACGGCATCAGCAGCGCGACCCCTCTGGG
Organism: uncultured delta proteobacterium; assembly: GCA_963696725.1. GTDB lineage: Bacteria > Desulfobacterota > Desulfobulbia > Desulfobulbales > Desulfocapsaceae > MADRE3. The sequence goes on along the minus strand of CAVOLI010000004.1, from coordinate 272,486 downwards.
AGCGCTTGCCGCAGCAACGACGAGCAATCCGCTGGAGGCTCTGGACGTAACCTGGTTTCAGGCGTTTGTCGGCACCATACCCGGATCAATGGGTGAGACATCGACGCTTGCCTGCCTGCTTGGCGCTGCATTGCTGCTGGTCACCGGAATCGCCTCATGGCGGATCATGGTGTCGATGCTGATCGGGGCAGTGATAACCGTTTTTGCTTTTCAGCTGGTTCCCGAGCCGGCCAGCCCGCTCTACTCGGTTCCTTTCTACTGGCATCTGGTGCTGGGCGGCTTTGCCTTTGGCCTTGTCTTCATGGCAACGGATCCGGTATCGGCAGCTCAGACCCATACCGGGCAGTGGCTCTTCGGTATCCTGATCGGTTTCCTGACGATTCTGATCAGGGTCGCAAATCCCGCCTATCCGGAAGGGGTAATGCTCGCCATACTGATGGGCAACGTTTTTGCACCTCTATTCGACTATTTCGTCATAAGAGCAAACGTCAAGAGGAGGATGCTCCGACATGGCTGACGAACACCCGCTTAAACCGTTTTACTCGGTTCTGGTTCTCGCCTTCGGCTGCTCCCTGCTGGTGGCCCTTGCAGCCGTCGGTCTCAGGCCCCTGCAGGATGCCAACAGGCAGCTGGACCAGAAAAAAAATATTCTCAACGCCGCCGGGCTCTACAAGCCAGATACATCGATTTCAGAGCAGTTCAGCGTCGTTGAGACGAAAATCGTCGATCTGGCCAGTGGTGAGTATGTGCCTTCCGAAAAACTCGATCCGGCCGGTTATAACCAGCTCGCCGCTGCACTGTCGGATGATGGTGGACGAGCGCTCAAGCGCTCCGAGGACCCGGCTGGTATTCGACGACTGGAGAACTATGCATTCGTCTACCTGGTAAAAGAGGATGATAAAATTTCCCAGGTTGTTGTGCCGGTCAGAGGCAAGGGGCTCTGGTCAACCATGTACGCATACGTTTCCGTTGCCAGTGATTTTGACACAATCAAGGGAATATCTTTCTACCAGCATGGAGAAACGCCAGGCCTTGGGGGGGAAGTAGAAAACCCGCGCTGGCAGGCCGGCTGGCAGGAGAAGAAACTGTATTCACCGGAAGGAGAGGTGGCACTTGATATTGTCAAGAGCAGCAGTCAAACCAATCAAGAGGACGCAGCCTATCAGGTCGACGGGCTGTCAGGCGCCACGCTGACCTCAGATGGCGTCGAGAAGCTGATCAGGTTCTGGTTCGGAGAGAACGGCTTCAAACCATATTTCAAGCGAATCAGGGAGCAAGGGGGAGCCAATGGCTGAAACTAACACGGAACTGCTGCTTCGCTCGATATTCAAGCGAAACCCGATTGCTCTGCTTGTACTTGGCATATGTTCGGCGCTGGCAGTAACCGGGCAGATGTCAACAGCCTTCGTGATGTCGATCTGTGTTACGGTGGTTACCGCATTTTCCAGCCTGACCATCAGCATTGTCCGGTATCAGATTCCAAATACCGTCAGAATCGGTCTCCAGATCATGGTCATCGCCACCCTCGTCATCATCGTTGACCAGGTTCTTAAAGCCTTTTTCTTTGAGCTTTCAAAGCAGCTCTCTATCTTTGTCGGGCTGATTATCACAAACTGTATCGTCATGGGCCGGGCCGAGGGATACGCCATGTCCAACCCGCCGATTGCAAGCTTCATGGACGGGATCGGCAACGGCCTCGGATACGGTTTCATCCTGATGACGGTTGCGTTTGTTCGAGAACTGTTCGGCTCAGGGTCCGTGTTCGGCATTGAAATCCTTAAACTCGTCACCAACGGCGGCTGGTATGTCCCCAACGGCATGCTGGTCCTGCCGGCGAGCGCCTTCTTTCTCATTGCCATGATCATCTGGGCACTGCGGGCCATTGATCCGGAACAGCAGGAGAAAAACTGATGCACTATCTCGATATTATATTCCGCTCAGTATTCATTGAGAATCTGCCGTTGAGTTTCTTCCTTGGGATGTGTACGTTCCTGGCTATTTCCAAGCAGGTTAAGGCCGCCATGGGGCTTGGCCTTGCAGTCCTGGTGCTAACCGCCATAACCATACCGATCAACAACTTTATCCTCACCACGCTGCTCAAACCGGGGGCGCTTGAATGGCTTGGGCTTGGAGGACTGGACCTGACGTTTCTCGGACTGCTCATCTATATCGCAACAATCGCCGCAGTGGTGCAGGTTCTTGAAATGGTCCTCGACCGTTTCGTCCCGGCACTCTACAACACGCTCGGAATCTTCCTGCCGCTGCTGACCGTAAACTGTGCAATCCTTGGCGGAACCCTGTTCATGGTCGAGCGGGACTATACCTTTCTTGAAAGCACTGCCTACGGCGTCGGTGCCGGTGCCGGTTTCCTCCTGGCGGTCGTTGCCCTCGCGGGAATACGTGAAAAATGTGAATACGCGGATCCGCCCGGAGCACTCCGGGGACTGGGACTGACCTTTATTACTGCCGGACTGATGGCCATTGCCTTCATGGGACTGGCGGGAATGAGCCTATAACTGATGCATATTGATCACGCCATTATTATTTCAATCGATGCGGAGATGACCGGATGAATGAAATTCTCGTGGGAGTAACCATTTTTCTCATTATCCAGTTCATTATTGTCTCACTGATCGTTATTGCCAAACGAACCCTTCTGCCCAGCGGCGATATTTCCATCCTGGTGAACGACTCGAAGAAACTGCTGACCGAGCCGGGCGGCAAACTGCTCACCTCTCTTGCCGACCAGGGAATTTTTCTCTCCTCAGCCTGCGGCGGCGGGGGAAGCTGCGCCCAATGCCGCTGCATTGTAAGCGAAGGCGGCGGTTCAATCCTTGCCACCGAAGAATCGGCCATCTCCAGAAAAGAGGCGCGGCAGGGGTACCGTCTCGCCTGCCAGGTGCCGATCAAGCGAGACCTGAAAATCCAGGTGCCGCCGGAAATGCTCGAAACCAGGAAATGGAAATGTGTCGTTGAGTCAAACGAAAATGTCGCCACCTTCATCAAAGAGCTGGTTCTCAAGCTGCCGGAAGGTGATCACGTGGATTTCAAGGCAGGCGGCTATATCCAGATCGAGGTTCCTCCCCATGTGCTCGAATACAAGAATTTTGAAATCGATGAACGCTTTCTCGCGGACTGGACCAAGTTCAAGATGTTTCAGTATAAATCACACGTCCACACCCCGGTGACACGTGCCTACTCGATGGCCAACTATCCCGGAAGAGTCGGAATCATAAAACTCAATGTGCGAATCGCCAGTCCTCCCCCGGGACAGCCGGCCACTCCGCCCGGCCAGGTTTCCAGCTATATTTTTAACCTCAAAGCAGGGAGATGATGTTATCATTTCCGGTCCTTTTGGGGAATTTTATCTGGAGGACGGAGATGAGGAGCTCGTGTATATCGGAGGCGGAGCCGGAATGGCTCCGATGCGCAGCCATATATTTGACCTGTTTAAACGGATCAAAACCGACCGTAAAGTCTCCTTCTGGTATGGCGGCCGCTCGATGAAAGAGGTGTTTTATCAGGAAGAGTTTGAAGAAATGGCTAAACACTCATAACAATTTCACCTTTCATCTTGCCCTGTCGGAACCGCTTCCCGAAGATAACTGGCAGGGAGATACCGGTTTTATCCACAAGGTGCTTTACGAGAAATACCTCAAAGATCATCCGGCCCCGGAAGACCTGCACTACTATATCTGCGGGCCGCCGATGATGCTTCAATCGGTACTGGACATGCTGGATAATCTCGGTGTCGAGAAAGAAAATATCCACTTTGACGATTTCGGAGGCTAAACGCCCTGATGGAATTTCTGATCACCCTTCTCGTGACAATACCCCTTTTTATCGGTGCAGCGCTCGTTGTCAATCTCTGTCGAAAACGTGCCGGCCGGACCCGCCATCCGCTCACGGCCATGTGCGGCAAGACCGGCGACGCCATGTGCTGCAGCTGCAGCTCGGCAATGCAGATCAAGAATGAATCTGCAAACGGTCACTGAAAGCAGGGATAACCAACAGCTCTACTATTTGGCCCAGAGCAGGTACGCCTTGATAAACGGATCAAGGTTGCCGTCAAGAACCGCATCGACATTGCCCATCTCATAATCGGTGCGATGATCCTTGATCATCCGGTATGGCTGCAAGACATAGGAACGTATCTGGCTTCCCCAGCCAATCTCCTTCTTCTCCCCATCCGAAGCCCCTGCTGTTCCTCCAGCTTACGCTGCTCGTTCACGCTCATAGAGTTGTGCAGTCAGCATCTTCATGGCCATGTCCTTGTTGCGATGCTGTGACCGCTCGTTCTGGCACTGCACGACAATGCCGCTCGGCAGGTGGGTGATACGGATGGCAGAATCAGTCTTGTTGACATGCTGCCCTCCCGCACCGCTCGCTCGATAGGTGTCGATCCGCAGGTCCTTCTCGGCAATATCGACATTCACCGTATCATCCAGCTCCGGCATAACCATAACCGAGGCAAAAGAGGTGTGCCTCCGACCGCTGGCATCAAAGGGAGAAATTCTCACCAGACGATGAATTCCCAGTTCAGAGCGCAGATATCCATAGGCATGTTTTCCCTTGAAAAAGATCGAGACGGACTTTACCCCCGCCTCATCACCGGGAAGATAGTCAAGGATATTTGTCTTCAGCCCTTTGGCTTCAGCCCAGCGAAGATACATCCTCAACAGGATGTCAACCCAGTCCTGGGCCTCGGTTCCGCCGGCCCCGGCGTGGATTGAAATGATTGCATTTGAGGAATCATGTTCACCGCCGAACATACACTCAAGTTCGGTGATGCCGATATCTCGTTGAATGGCCTGAAGGCTTTCAGCAACTTCCTGCTCCGCATCAGGATCTTTTTCCTCTACCGCCATTTCAAGCAGCAGTTCAGTCTCCTCGATCTCTGACCAGGTATCCTCCCAGCTTTTGATAATTTCCTGAATCTGCCCAAGCTGTTTCTGGATCTTCTGGGCGCGCTCAGCATCCTCCCAGAAATCCGGGGCCAGCGTCTGGCGCTCAAGCTGCGCAACTTCTTCTTTTTTGCCGGCTAAGTCAAAGATGCTCCTTCAAAGCCTGCATGCGATTTTTCATATCACTGAGCTTCTGAAACGATACAGCCGATCCTGTTTCCTGTGCCATAAGATCACTCTTGTTCAATTTCTATTTTAATAACGGCCAAAATCTAAACCATGCCTCTTGAGCCTTTTGCAAAACGGTCTTTTCGCTCAACCTCCGCGTTATGCTAAAAAATTTTATCCTCGGAATATCAATTATATGCCTGCGGTAAAATTTTTCGCATGCCTTGATTTTGAACGAAAATCATCATTTTGCAAGAGGCTCTCTTAATACCATTTTTTTTGTCGCTGATCCATAACTTGAACCGCAGTACAGATAAATAATCCAACTGCTGCGCAGAGCGGTGCGAACAGGTAGCCGCCCCTCACATAAACGGATTGCTGCGTCAGCAGAGGAACCTCAAAGGTTTCCGCCCAGGCGACAAAAAGCGCTGACTGCGCTCTGCACACGTCCAAGCGGATCGATTACCCCTGAAATGCCGGTATTTGCCGATCTGACCAGGCTCCGCCTTGTTTCAACGGCACGAAGCACCGTCATCGCCCAGCTCTGGTATGGGGCACTTGATTTACCATACCAGGCATCATTGGTCAAATTGACAAGCACATTGGCTCCATTTTCAACCCAGCGCCGCCCGATATCCGGGAAGATGGATTCGTAACAGATGAACACCCCGGCCTTGATCTGACCCGATCTCAAGCGGTGAACCGACGATACCGGGAGTAAAGTCTCCGGCGGCCTCGACGAGCGGGGCCAGAAACGGCATGTATTTTTTCAGCGGTACATATTCACCGTACGGCACCAGGTGGGATTTGAAGTAGTATCCGCCCATCTCACCTGAGCCCGCGAGCATGAAAGATCCGTTATAATAGGTGAACAGCCGCTTTTCCCAGTCTGCGACTTCATACCATGGCGCTCCGGTGAGCAGGGTAACACCAGATTTGCTCAGAAACGCTTTAACCGGCCAGAGCAGCTCATTGCCCTGCGGATAAAAGGGCAGCGCTGTTTCCGGCCAGACAATAAGATCAGGCTTTTTATCCCCGACCAGTGTGGCGCTGAGTTCAAGATATGAGTCAACCGTTTTCCGCCGCTCCTCCGGGGACCATTTTTTTGCCTGATCGATATTGCCCTGGACAATGCCGACCTCGGCGACAGCTGCCTCATCAATAAGGTCCAGCATCTCGGCCCAGCGGATCTGGGAGTAGAACCCTCCGCTCAGCAGCAGCAGCACAACAACAGCTGCTGAAGCGATTTTTTGAAGCACGTTGAAACGGCGGCTGACAACGATATACACGACAAGATTAACAAGAACAATCATGAACGTCAGGACATGGTGCCCGAGCAGGTCGGCTGTCTGCAGCGCTCCCGGCACAGACCAGAGCCCGTATCCGAAATCCATCCAGGGAAAACCGCTCATGAACCAGGACCTCATCCAGTCAAGCCCAACCCACATGGCCGGAACACCAGCCAGGAAGAGACATGTTGAACCCTTTCTGTTGAGGCGATAAAAACAGAAGGAAAACATTCCCAGATAGAGGCTCATGTAAAACACGAGCAGGAAAAGAGAGAGGGCCGATACGATCCACGGCAGCCCCCCGTAGGTGGTGAGTACCGAAACAATCCAGTAGAGCTGAAGGCTATAGAAAATGATCCCTGCCAGCAGTCCCCGCCCGAACGCCTGTCTCCCGCCTGCGGCTTCGGAAACCCAGAGGAGCAGCGGCAGCAGGCAGACAAAGAGCAGTGGCCAGAAGGCAAAGCTGCCGGGCAGGGCAAGCCAGGCTGCCAGTGGAAAAATCACGACTCCGCTCAACCACCGGACCTTCCGGACGGTCAACATTAGTCAGATTTCCCGGTATTCGGGCAGACAACCTTGATCTTCTTTATTCTTCTCCGCCCCGCCAGGTGAACGATCAGTTCAACATCGCCGATCTTTATCGAATCACCTTCGCGGGCAAGGCGTCCAAGAGAGTGAATGATTAAGCCGCCGAGTGATTCATATGGTCCTTCCGGCAGTTTTATCTTGAAGCGCTCCTCCACATCTTCTATATCAACCTTTGCCCGGACCAGAGATGTATAGTCATTCAGCTTTTCAAAATCATCATCTTCGACATCATATTCGTCATCGATTTCACCAACAATTTCCTCAAGGATATCTTCCAGGGTAATCAAGCCGCGGACTGCTCCGAACTCATCGATGACGATTGCCATGTGTGTCTTGTTTTTTTGAAACTCCCTGAGCAATTCCCCTATCCGTTTCCCCTCTGAAACAAAATCGACACTGTTGAGATACGGTTCCAGGTTACCGTCATACTCATCACCGCGCGCGCAGATTCGCAGCAGGTCCTTGGTGTGCAGGATTCCGACAATCCTGTCCGAGTTATCTCTGAAAATCGGCAGGCGGGTAAACCCTTCATCTATCGTAACCTGGATGATTTCTGGAATCGGCGTCATTATTTCGGCACTGATTATTTCCGCCGCCGGGGTCATTATCTCAGCTGCAATAGTATCACGGAAGTCAAATATCGAATTGATCATCCGTTCTTCAAGGCTTGAAATCAACCCATGCTCTTCACCTTCTTCGAGCAGCTCCTGAATTTCATGTTCCAGGGCTTCCGTGGTATCAGGAGGCTTGCCAAAAGGGAAGAAATCTCTTATCCGTCTGAGAATTGAAACCTGGTCTCCATCAGCCGACGGAGGTACATCATCATTGTCACTGCTCATATGTATCTGTTTTGTTGTCTGCCGTCAAAGGTCAGGGTACGGAATAGAAGTGATCACGCAGTAAAAACATTAGTCACTACTCAATGAAGAATCTCTAGGGACAATTGGACTGAAAGTCAAGGACAAAGGATCTCATTTACAAGCCAGGCGGCCACAAAATATGCGCAACCGGTCGCTGAAAGAATGATTTCTCTTTGATTTATTGATGCCCCTTACTATATTACAGAGGTTTACCTGTAAAGACCTTAATGGAGTAATCCGGAAATTCGCGTATCGCATGCTCTCACTGTGCGCAGATAAAAATTTATTGTAAGAGGTTTAATGTGGAAGGAAAGGTACTTATCGCCAACCGAGGTGAGATTGCCATCCGCATCATGAACGCCTGCCGCGATCTGGGCCTTGACTATGTTGTTGTCTACACGGACGCAGACAAAGATTCAGAGCATGTCAGGCGCAATTGCACGGAAGGAAGTGATCAAAACGCCTGGCGGATAACCAGCTATACCGAACCAAACGATATCTTTGCCGTTGCCGACCACGCCTGCTGCACCGCGATTCACCCTGGATACGGTTTCTTTTCAGAAGATTTCAGGTTTGCCCGCAGAGCGACAGTCAGGGATCGGAGCCTGACCTTCATCGGTCCAAACTGGCAGGTCATCAAGAATCTCGGTGACAAAATCAACACCAAACGGGTCGCCAACCAACTCGGTATCCCGACGATTCCGGGCACCGACGCACCGATCTACAACGAAATGGAAGCGGAGGAAATCGCTGCAACCCTGTTGCAAGATCAGCTCAACAACAACATCGAGAACCCCTCGATTCTCGTCAAAGCGGCTGCCGGCGGTGGTGGCATGGGAATTGAGGAGGTTACTGAAATTGAACATTTCCGCAGGGTCTACCGCCAGCTCCAGAACTACGCAAAACGACAGTTTGGCGACGGCGGCGTACTGATTGAACAATGTTTGCGGGATTATAATCACCTTGAGGTACAGCTGGTCTGCTCAACCTACAATGAGCGGGTCCATTTCAGTTCCAGAAACTGCACCATACAGTCTACCGGCAGGCAGAAAAGGGTTGAAGCTGCTCCGGGATTCCATAATTCGTGCTTTGATTACGACTTTGATGAAGAATCTGTTCTTGAACAGATCGTCAATTACTCACTGAAACTTGCAGATCACGTCAATTACGACAATGTCGGCACCTGGGAATGGATCGTTTCACGAAGTGGCCAGCCCTATCTTCTTGAGGTTAATACCCGTATCCAGGTAGAAAACGACATATCCGCACGAATCAGCTACCTTGACGGCAAACACCCGAACCTGATACGTGAACAGATCAGGCTGGCACTCGGTGAACGCCTCGGCTACAGGCAGAAGGACATTGAATTCAAAGGTGCGGCAATAGAACTGCGCATTGTTGCTGAAGATACCAGAAGAGGCTTTTTGCCGTGGATCGGCACAATCACCGACTTTTCGTTTCCTGAACATGACTGGTCGGCAGTCTACACCCATGTCCCCTTTGATCGCCCATACACCATACCCAGCGATTTCGATCCCAACCTGGCCCTGGCGCTTGTCTGGGCCGATAGCATGGATGAGGCCAGGCAGCGCGCCGCCCGCCTTATTGACGAGACCTCGATCAGGGGTAAAAATGCAAGCGGCAGCCCGATCACGACCAATCTTGCCTACCTGAAAAACAATCTGGATCGCCTGCTGGCATTCTGATCCAGTACACTTACTCTATTGTTATGAATGAGCAATTAAAACAGCTCCAGAAAATTGAGGAGCGAATCGATTACCTGATCCAGATCAAGGATTACTCCAACTGGGGAAACCTTGAAGGTTTCAAAGCGAACTGTGAACAGCTCAAGGTGACCATATACGATTATTTGGAAGAAGAGCTCGCAGGGGAAATCCGTAAACTTCATGAATCCATAAGCTTTCTCGAGGAACGCGGGGAAGAACAGCTGACAGCGATGGAGCGGGTAAGGATCGTACGCTCCCTGCAGCGCTTCAGCCTCAAGGACATCCTTGAGAACGTCTACGATGATTACACCGAACTCGGTGGCGAAGAAGATGCCAACATCGATCCGGCAATGGTCTGCGCCAAGGCCACAATCACCAGGAAAGCCAAGAATAAAACGTACACGGCCTCGGTAATGGTTATCGGCCAGGAATCAGGCCATGGGGAAGAATTCCGCAACGGCGGTTCCTGCAGGCCGGAGGGTAACGAAAAAGCCCTCAGGTATATGAAGGTTGCCGAAACCGAAGGCATACCAATTCACTTCTACATCTTTACCCCCGGTTCGTATCCTGTTGAGGAATACCCCGGCGCTGCCCAGCAGATTGCCCGAAATATCTATGCAATGACAAAGCTGCGGGTACCGACGGTATCATTGATCTCTGAGGGTGGCTCAGGCGGGGCGGAAGCCATCGGGCTGACAGATTACCGGATGATGTGCAGCCACGGTTATTATTCGGTGATCTCTCCGGAAGGGGCGGCGGCAATTGAGGGAAGAGTCGCAGAAGGAAGCAAGGTCCCCCGTGAGCTGATTGAACTCTGCGCCGACAGGCTGAGGCTCACCGCCCTGGACAATCTCAATCACGGTACGATTGACAAAATCATCCATGAGCCTCCCCTTGGGGCACGAAGGGATGATTTCAGTTTCTTCGGACAGGTGCGCCAGGAGATGGTCAGCGCTACTGATCGCGTGGTTCTCTCGTCCAAGAGTTTTCCGTCGATTCGCTCAATTGAGATCGGACAAAAGAGGCCAAAGAAAGAAAACAGGGAATTTGATGTCGTCGTTTCCTGGGACTTAAGCAAAGAAGAGACCTCCAGGCTGCTTCGCCTCCGTTCAGAGAAGTACCTGGACATGGCGACACACGGCTATATCGGTCAGCCGGAATCCCGCAGGTCCATTATACAGCAGGCTCGAATTTACAGCGAACATATCTACTACACCCTTCGCTATGATATTTTCAAGAACCATAAGCGACAGGTTCGCAAGGTTCTCGACGACGTTTCCGGAGAAGGTTCGGTAATGCTGAAGCGGGTGAGCAAGCCGTTCAGTGCTGTCATTAAGTTTCTTACAACCCCGCGGCCCGAGACAAAGAAATCAACGCTGATTACCTATAGCGGCAACGGCCAAAGCGGCAGTCAGCGCCAGGATCCCCTGGAGCTGACGGACACCTATACCAGTCCGCTGGCCAACAATGACCGCACCGTCAGCTGCCCCAATGCTGAGAAACATGGCTGCAAAGACCTCTGGATACCGGATCTCTACGGTGAATTTGCCGGTGTCTGCGAAACCTGCGGGCATCACTTTCCGCTCGAGTACCAGTGGTATCTGGAAAACGTTTTTGATTCGGGATCCATCCGTTTTTTCAATTCCCACCTTGAATCCCAGAATCCGCTGGGTTACACCGGTTTTTCCGAGCGGCTGCAGTCGGCAAAAGAGAAAACCAGGCGAAAAAGCAGCAACATGACGTTTGCAGCCCAGATCGACGGTATAAAAATCGTTACCACAATCCTCTACTCCGATTTCAGGAACGGCACCGTCGGCTCAACCGAAGGGGAGAAATTTGTTCAGGCCTGCAAGCTCGCCCAGCGCCAGAAGCGGCCGCTGCTTGCTTACATTCATTCGACAGGCGGGATCAGGATCCAGGAAGGTACGCTCGGTGTCGTACAGATGCCCAAGTGCACAATGGCAGTGCGGGAGTACATCGATGCCGGCGGGCTTTACATTGTCGTTTACGACAACAATTCATATGCCGGTCCGGTGGCCTCTTTTCTCGGCTGCTCGCCCTACCAGTTCGCCATCCGCTCTTCCCGGATTGGTTTTGCAGGCCCCCGTGTCATTCGCGAGACAACCGGGATTGATATTCCCCCCGATTATCATTCGGCGCGAAATGCTCTCAGGCGCGGACATATCCAGGGTATCTGGGATCGACGGGAATTCAGAAAGAACCTGCACAAATCCCTGCAGACAATGGGAAGCCCGCACCTCTATTATCGGCATTGAACGTCCGTTCAGACAGCCGTTCTCCGGCGCCCGGGGTGAGCGGGCGCCGGAGCAGCTGAAAACGTTACCAGCTAACGGGCAGGCGTCGTTTGCGGTCAGAAAGTGATGACTTGATACCCCTGGGCGATATAGTCTTCAAGCGACGGGTGCCCCATCATGTTTCCTGACACCTTCAATCCCAGTTTCTGCGCATCCTCCATGCTGCCCAACTTGGCAGAGCAGGCCTTGCAGACGCAATCGATCAGTCCCGCGTCCTTGACCTTGGAGAAGAGCTGGGCAAATGGGGCATCGGGTTTCAGGAAGGCTGACATCAGCTTGACCGCACCGCCTTCTATCACCACTTTCACCTCGTACCCCTTCTCCATGAAATCAATCGAGTACAGAAGGACATGGGTAAAACACATCATGTCGGGATTGTAGGTCACCAGCACCACTTTTTTCATCTGTATTTTCTCCTTCGATTCGCTGAAAAATCCGGATTACGCTCCATTATCCGGGAAACGGTTGTCAACTCTTTAAAAATCAAGTAACTCGATAAGAGTGTAAACCATACAACCGATCATCTCAACACAGTTTCGCGCTATACATGGGAACAATGGCCCTGCTGAAAAACACCTGGGCGAAGGTTGCACAGCCGTTTTGGATGCTTTTGCTCATGCTGCTCCCACTCGTTCTTTCCTGGGCGTGCAGCATGGAACCAAAAGAGCCGCTGCCGGTGCTCGGAACCGTTGATGTACCATATACCTTTACCGACCAGGATGGCAACCCGGTCCCGCAGGCACGGTTTGCAGGGACGGTATACGTGGCGGATTTTTTCTTTACCAGCTGCCCGACAATCTGTCCGGTGATGAAATCCCAGATGCTGCGCGTATATGAATCCTTCACTGAAGAGGACAACATCCGATTTCTTTCACACACCATCGATCCTGAGCATGACACCGTTGAGGTATTGCATGACTATGCGGAACGATTGGAGATCTCGGCGGCTCGTTGGCACATGGTCACCGGCCCCAAGCATGAAATTTACGACACTGCCAAACGCTATATGCTGGGAGCGATGGAAGACAAGCAGGCCCCGGGCGGCTTCATCCATTCGGGGTCTTTCTGTCTCGTCGACCAGTCTGGCAGAATCAGGGGATACTACCGGGGAACGGAAGAGGAGCCGGTGAACCAGCTCATTGTCGATATCAGGAGGCTGCTGGATGAGGGCTGACGACATCTTCTCCCATGTAAGGTCAGTGGGACGTCTTTTCGTGTTTTTGCTCGTGCTGTTGCCGGGGTGCAGCCAGGATCATCCCGGAGAGCGCATCTACCGGAAAAATTGTTCCCAATGTCACTCCGCATCCGGCCAGGGCTTGAGAAAACTCTATCCACCACTGGATAAAAGCCTCTACCTGTCTTCCCGAATCGATGAACTTCCCTGCGTGATTACCCATGGAAGCAGGACGACAATGAAAACAACGGACCGCAGGCGAGGCAGCTTCATGCCCCCGATTAAAACCATCAGCGCAGCTGAAATGCTGCACCTTCTCGAATATCTCCAGCAGCGCTGGTCGACCCGCCCTGTTCCTGTCAGCGAGTCGATGCTTGTCAGATGGCTTTCATCGTGCGCCACCTGAACATTTTAAGCCCCTGTTGCCGCCTAGCCCCAATCCTGGCCCTGGTCCTGGTCATAGCCGCCTGCGCGGACGAGCAGGCCAGGGAAAACAATCGGCTGCGCGAAGAGATCATAGCGGTGCATGATGAGGCCATGGAGAAAATCGGCTCTATGTATGAACTCGAGGTGAAACTGCAAACGATTCCAAACACAGATCCGCTGAGACAACAATCCGTTGACAAGGCCATTGCAGACCTTCAACAGGCCAATAAAAAAATGTTCGACTGGATGCATCAGTACCAGACCCTTGCCGTCGGCACGGACATCACCGACGACAACAGCTATCGCCTGCAGCAGCTGCACTTGATACAAGAGGTACAGCGGCTGACCGATACATCGATCGAGATGTCCTTGGATATCCTGAATAATAACCAATAGTGGAGAGCAGACGAGCCGGATATCAGGTTTTGAGAAAAATCCTGCTCCTGCCTTTTCTAATGCACAACTGTGCTTAGGGTATAGTGCTGATTTACAGCGGAAATTACATCCGGCACCTTCTGCAAAACCTGTCAAGGAGCGTTTATGTCAAGTAGTTTTGGGACACTGTTTCGGATAGCCACTTTTGGAGAGTCGCACTGCAAGGCTGTAGGGGTCGTCATTGACGGCTGCCCCCCGGGAATACATTTGACAGAGGCCGATATCCAGACGCAACTCAACCGCAGGAGACCCGGCCAGTCAAAACTGACCACCGACCGGGCTGAAAAAGACGGCGTGACCATTCTCTCAGGCACTGAAAACGGGATTACGCTGGGCAGTCCGATCGCCCTGCAGGTCAACAACCTTGATCAGCGGCCTGCCGATTATGGTGATATGAATACGATCCCCCGCCCCTCGCATGCCGATTTCACCTATATGGCAAAATACGGAATCAAGGCTGCTTCAGGTGGAGGAAGATCGAGCGCCCGGGAGACCATCGGCACGGTCGCCTCCGGTGCCGTGGCCGATAAAATTCTTCGCGAACAATTTGGTATTGAGATTGTCGGCTGGGTCAGCGGAGTCGGGCCGTTTGAAGCCAGCCAGCCGGATATCGAGACGATAAGCCGTATACAGGTTGACAGGACTGATCTGCGCTGTCCGGACATGAGTGTTTCTGAACAGATGCGCACACTTATTCTCTCACTCAAGGAAGGGGGCGACTCTACAGGCGGAATCGTTTCCTGTGTGATTAGAAATGTCCCGGCAGGAATCGGCGAGCCTGTCTACGAAAAGCTCGAAGCCAGGCTTGCCCAGGCCATGCTGGCAATACCGGCGACCAAGGGCTTTGAAATCGGCTCGGGTTTTTCAGGCACACGGTTGAAGGGTTCCCAGCACAACGATCCGTTTATCCGCAAGGAAAGCCGGATTGGTACGCTCACCAATAACTCGGGCGGTATCCAGGGCGGTATTGCCAATGGCGAGCCGATATTTTTCCGGGTTGCTTTCAAACCGCCGGCAACCATATCGCTTGCCCAGAATACAGTCAACTACAGTGGAGACCAGGTAACACTGCAGGCCAAGGGAAGGCACGACCCATGTGTCGTTCCCCGGGCAGTGCCGATTGTTGAGTCCATGGCCGCGCTCGTTATCCTGGACATGATTCTCCGCCAGGAAGCACGAAAAGCGCTGAGCAGAACCTGACCCTGATAACGCGAACGGATCGCGGGAAAGCAGATTCCCATGGCATTATGACTAAAGCATGTATATACTGGGAGGTTTTTGAGACATTATTGTACTGTTTTCAATATCCATTAGACAACACCTTGTCTTATAAGCGACAGAACCCATGACTCCAAAACAGACTGCTCTGAGCAGGTATATCGACAAATTTTCTCCCCCTGTCGGACTGCTGCTTTTTATCTTATCCATTGTCATAGGAGCCGGTACGGGTCTTGCTGCAGTACTCTTTATAAAGCTGATCGCAGCCATTCAGTACATCGGATATTCAAGGCTCCCTGAATTGCTCCCATCCTTCGGTGTACTGATATACTTTATCGTTCCGGTTGTTGGGGGACTGCTTGTCGGGCCGCTGATCCTTTTTGCCCAGGAAGCAAAAGGCCATGGTGTTCCCGAAGTCATGCAGGCTTTGATCCTCCGGGGCGGCAGGATCAGGGCGCGCGTAGCCGCGGCAAAGATTGCAGCCTCGGCCCTGTGCATCGGCACGGGCGGGTCTGCCGGCCGCGAGGGCCCCATTATCCAGGTCGGCTCGGCCCTTGGCTCGAGCATCGGGCAGGTACTGAGATTATCGGATGAACGTATCAGGAATCTTGTCGCCTGCGGAGCAGCTGCTGGTATTGCCGCGACCTTCAACGCACCTATTGCCGGAGTCGTATTCGCCATAGAAGTACTGATGTGCAACCTGCAGGTTCACTCGTTTGGCAACGTTGTCATCGCCGCTGTCTCTTCATCGATTGTCAGCCGGATATTTCTCGGAACCCAGCCGGCATTTTCAGTTCCCATTCATTCTCTTGTCTCCCCGACATCACTGCTTTTCTACCTCATTCTCGGTCTTCTTGCGGCACTGGTAGGCATCATGTTTATCAGGATGCTCAACATGGCGGAAAATATTTTTGATAACTGGAAGTTTCCCCAGATATACAAGCCTGCAGTCGGTGCTGCGCTGCTCGGAATATCCGGGATGCTTTTCATGCAGCTGCCTGTTGCCGACGGTATCCTGATGCCCTTTATGTACGGGTCCGGATTTCATTACATCGAAGAGGTTCTCCAGGGGGGCGCTTCACTGTGGATCCTGCTGCTTCTCGTCTTCCTGAAACCCCTGGCGACCTCCTTTACCCTCGGCTCCGGAAACTCGGGCGGGGTATTTGCCCCCTCGCTGTTCATCGGGGCAATGCTGGGTGGCTCCCTCGGCATTATTTTCAAGAATTATTTCCCTGAAATCTCGGGTGAACCCGGAGCCTACGCCCTTGTCGGCATGGCAGCACTCTTTGGCGCTACCGCACGGGCACCGCTGACCGCCATGCTCATCGTTTTTGAGATGAGCAATGATTACCTGATGATTCTGCCCCTGATGGTAGCAGGCATCACCGCCACCTACCTGGCGCAGTGGCTGCACCCTGAATCGATCTATACCTTAAAGCTTGCGAAACGCGGCATCCGTTTTGAAGGAGGCCGGGATATGGACATCATGCAGGGGGTAAAGGTCCAGGAGGTAATGCGAACCAGGCTTGTGAGCATCAACAAGAACCAGTCCGTTTCTGAGCTGATGGCACTGTTCCAGGAGACCAACCTGCTTGGCTTCCCGGTCATCACCGAAGGCAAGAAACTCTGGGGCATTATCACCCTGCAGGACGTGCACCGGGCGCAGTCTGAAGACAAATTCAACCCTCGTGATATGAAAGTCGAGGATCTTGCCATCGAAGGACCGATCGCGGTTTTCCCGGATGAGCCGATCTGGGTTGCCATCCAGAAGATGTCTCCGAGAGACCTTGCCAGGCTTCCGGTGGTTTCCCGGGACGGTTCCATGAGACTTGTCGGCATGATCAGCCGCTCAGACATCCTGCGGGCCTATGACGTCGGCGTTGTCCGCAAGCAGAGAGGCCAGATGGCAGAGCAGCAGACTACGCTGCGTTCCTCATCAGAAACCAGGTTTGTCGAGTTTGTGATCAACGAGGATGACGCCTGCTGTCACGTCAAGGTCAAAGACCTGCCGCTGCCGCAGCAGGTCAACCTGGTTTCCATCAAGCGGGAAGGCAAAGTGATCATTCCACGCGGCAACCACCAGCTGGCTCCCGGAGATGTCCTGACGGTTTTTGGCATTCTGGAGGAAATCGATGATTTAAAGGCTTTCCTCAACAGCAGCAGGCCGGCAGCGAAAAATGATTAAGTCACCAAGTGTGAATACCTTGTAAAAAAATCAGCCGGCTGACGAATCTGTCCCCTTCTAATCAACGCTTTCAACCGGATACTCCGCTCCTTTCCAGGCAAAAATACCGCCGGGATAACGGTACACGTTCTTGTACCCCAGTTTCGCTGCCCATACTGCACCGTTATGGCTTCGGGTGCACTTGACAAACCCGCAATAGACAACGATCGTCCTGTCCTTATCGGGACCGAGCAGCGCCCCGTAATCATCCCTGCTCTTGCCGTCTGTTTCGGCCGTGTTCCAGTCTTCCATGTCCGGAATCGGGAATAAAAACTGCTCGGCTCCCGGCAGATGGTTTTTTTTGTAGCTCTCCTCGTAGGGCATCGTATCGATGATCAGCATATTCTCTTTCCGATCAATCATCGCTTTCAATTCCTCAGAGGAGACCAGGCGGTACCCGCCCTGGACTGTTTCCCTGGCAAGTTTTATTGCCCCTGCCTCTTTTTCGAGTTCCTGCTCGAATTTATCCTTGCCAAGTCCAAAGGCAAAACTGTTCGAGACGGATAATGCCAGAAACAAACAGAGCGCCGCACCTGCAATTCTTTTCATGCCCAACATCATGACCTCCTTATTTTTTCCTGTTTACATATGAAAACCAGCTGATATATGCTGCCGGCACGAGAAATACCAAATCTCGCAACCGGGCCTCTTCAAGACTCGACATAACGCCGTACTCGTGATCTTCCGGACCGAAACAGCCACAGTCTATATCCAGGCCCAGAGATATCCCGTAGGAAAGCACGATAATAAAAACAAGCAGCAGCAGAATTACTGAAATCATTGCCCAGCGACATTTGAGCAACAGACCGATTGCAGTAGCAGCCTCCGCCAGCGGCAGAATAAAGGCCACAGGAAAAACCAGTGGATCGGGGAGAAGGCCATAGGCTGAAATTACCGCTGCAAACTCAACTGGGGCAAAGAGCTTCGGGATACCGCCATAGAGCAAATACAACTGCCAGCGCAATTCGCGAAAACCATGACAATTGACTCAATATATTGTTTAAATCTAAGCAAGATATCATATCCTTTCAGCTCATATACGAGTAAAGACAACGACACTATCCATAATTATAATTATTTGTCAAATCGTATATACCGATACCAGAGCGTTTGGCCATCAATAATTTCTATTTGTCCATTTTCTCATGAGATTTGTAACAGAGACAAAGATGAATGGAGCGTACTTGCGATCCAATGTTCAGCGTGATACATATTAGTGTATGAGGATCAAGGTAATAACCCTGCGTCTGTCTTTTTTCATGTTCCTCATCGCGGCCGGTGGGCTCATGGTGGCGGTGAGCTTTGCACTATTTACAGGCGACGCTCTCCAGGCCAAAGGGCTCAGGGCAATCGGCTTCTTTTGCCTGTTGCTCGGTCTCGGCGAATATCTCAACCACCCGTTGCAGAAAAAGCAGGCCTTTGGGCAGGGACCCGACAGCACTACACCGACAACCCTGCACCGTTCAAGAAATCCCTGTGGACTGGGAAACACTTTCGATGTTCTCGGCGTGATCTGCCTGTTTCTTGCGCTGAGTTATTTTTTCTTCCCCTACCAGCGTTAACCTCCGGCAGAAGCCGCCTGCAGCGGCATGTTCATTGAATTTATCCATCCACCGTTGACATTCAGCCCACCCCTATTTAATTTCTACTGGTGGGTGCAATTGTTCTTGCCCGCCATAGTCTCCGCACCAGGAGGTCCCATTTCGGAACAGATCAGTCAACAGACAGGTGGTGTTATGAATCAAAGAAAACATCCGCGCATATCGATTCCCCATATCGAAGCGGATATATCAGACGGTAGAGGATTTTATACCGGAACAGTCAGTGATATTTCACGTTTCGGCCTATCTATCTCCAACATACCAAAACGGTTGGACAAATCTGCTGAAATGTACTCGGTCGTACTCGAGGGGCCGGGCACTCATTTTAAACTCCTTGCCCGCCCGGTATGGGTAACAGAAGATGGCATAAGCAAAACAATCGGAGCCCAGATCGAAAACAGTCCATGGACCTGGACAGAATTCGTCATGCGACACGAACCCCTGCCTGAAGATGATGTGCAGAGAGTATGAAGAGATCCTAGATCCTGCCGAAGGTGTAACGGAAGTATGATGCGCAGATACCTTCCTGGGCGACCATGCACGCTCCGACCGGGTGGCGCGAGGTGCATGAGATTCCAAAGGAGGGACAGTCATTTGGCGTACCCCGCCCGGAAATTATCTCGGAACAGATACATTGAATTTCTTCAACTCCGCCGCTGAATCGGATATTGAAGCGTTTAACGGCATCGTAGATCGACAACTCGTCCCTGATTACAAACCCACTCCCCTTGATACTGCCGAGTCCTCTCCAGTCGGTGTCAACCGCAAAAAAAACCTCCGAAAGCATTTTCTGAGTTGCCTCATGTTCTTCTTTCGAGGTCATGCCGGCAAAGGGATTATTCCGCTCATACACGCCGGTATTGATCTGTCTGACGATAGAGATGAGCCCCTTGAGAATCTCTGTGATATCAAAACCCGCCACGGCACAGGCAAGATGATATTTCCTGGCAAGATCGGCATAGGCTTCGGTATCGGTGATAGACTCTACATGTGCAGAGCAGAGCAGGCCCCGTATGTTTAAATCCGGATCTTTCAGCAGGCTGTCAAGCGAAGGGGGCAGGAGGCGTATGGAGGGAATAACACAGAAATTGTCAATTCCTTCACTGGCCGCCTCCAGGATTGATTCTGCTACGTCAGGGGCCGCACCTTCAAAACCGACGGCGGTGAAGACAACGATCTTGTCGGGATATTTCCTGGCAAGGTCAAGCGCTTCCATCGGCGCATCGACCACCTCTACCCGGGCGCCCTTTTTCCTTATAGACTCAAGACTGCCTCTGCTGCCGGGTACGCGAAGGAGATCCTCACAGGTGGCGGTAATCACGTCCGGCTGAAGGCCGATTCTGATAAACGCGTCGATGTGTCCAGCGGGCATGACGCATACCGAACAGCCCGGTCCTGAAACAATCTGGAGTTTTTCCGGCAGCAGGTCATCAAGGCCATACTTGAGCATCGCCCTGGTCTGGGTTCCACAGACGACCATCACCCGAACAGGACGCTCCACCAGCGCCTGCAGTTCCTCTATCAGCAAATCAGATGCAGCGTTTGTATTTTGCTCTTCCCGGCTCATCATACGCACGACCTCTTGTCTTCATGCAGTCGCCATCCAAGTTGTCTGCTGAAGACAATAAACGAGACATTCCTGCTGAGAAATCAGCCCTGCTCCGCTTCTCTTTTCATCTCAGTATAATGCTCGGTTTCACTTATTTTCTCTGAAACAATCTTATCTATATCCGCCCTGGTCAGATGGAACATGCCGCATGCCGGACAACTGCCGTCAAAATTTTCACCAACTGCACGAGCCTTCAGCTCATCAATAGTCATATGGTCTACATGGCCGCAGGCACCGCTCGGGTTTTCCGCGCGAACCTGCGTTCGACCTACTCTTTTCACCTTCTCTGTCATCTCATATCTCCAGACGCTGAGAGCGGTCCTGGCATCAGCCTCCCGTAAAGCTGATACGGCAACCGACCGACCCGCACAACTTTTGATAACTGAAAAAGCCGCTGCCGTCAAGCAAGACTGCCGCGCCTGCAACACCCGCTTCCTGCGAAAACGCCTTTAGAATCATACTGCTCTCAGTTCTTAATGGTTTCAATCAGGTTGCCTTCCGAGTCCACGATATCAAGTGCCAGGGGAATGCCGCCATCCAGGCGGTGAGTTGCGCAGGACATTCAGGGATCATATGCCCGGACGGCCATCTCCACCTTGTTCAGAATTCCCTGGTCGTATCTGCCGTCTTTAATGAGAGAGGTTGCCGCCTGCTTCACGCTCATATTCATCGGGCCGATATTGTGGGTCGTACCGACAATCAGGTTGGCATCCTTGATACAGCCATCTTCATCGGTGACTATAGTCGTGAATCAGGGTTCCGCGCGGAGCTTCGACAATTCCGACGCCTCGCCCGGCCTTCGGCTCGACCTTTGCCCTGACATCCGTATCGGTAATGCCTTCCCAATTGAGCAACTCGATCGTGCGCTCACAGGCATACACCAGTTCAATCAGGCGGGCGTAATGGTAGAGAAGCGTTGCCTGCGCAGGCCGTCCGAAAGCACTTCTGAACTCCTCCAGCGCCTCCTGGGCTTTCGGTGTAGACATCTGGTCACAGACATTTATTCGGGCAAGGGTATTGGCCCGATAGATTCCTTTCGGTGCATCGAGGTCCAGAGAAAACCCCTCATCCCATGATCTTGCATAGGGCATCTTGCCATAGCTCCATGGCTCCACATGCTCGCCAAGATAGTCCAGATAATTTTCACCTTCAAAATCAACATACGAGCCATCTGCCTTCATCAGCCGCTGTTTACCGTCATACAGCCTGAACGAGCCGTCCGCGCGGTCGACTGTTCCGAGAAAACCGGTGGTGATAACACCGAGTTCAGCGATGACATCGAGATATTTGCTGAAAACATTATTCTTGGCAAAATCGAGCGCAAAACAGACTGAAATCAAGCAGTGTCCGGGTATCTTTCAACATTGCCTGACGTTCCTCTTCCGGAAGTGGTTTGGAAAACCCTCCGACCACAGCTGCGATTGGATGGATCGCCTTGCCGGCAAAACGATCAATCATCATCTGCCCGAGTTGCCGCATTTTAACCACCTGCGTCGCCAGTTCCGGGGCTGCCTTGACCACTCCCATGACATTTCGCACCGAGTAATCGGCATCCGGTCCGAGAACAAAGTCAGGTGCCGCCAGGAAAAAGAAGTGCAGAATCTTGTCATTGATATGGGCCATCACCTGCAGCAGCTCGCGGAGCTTATGACCGGTGGCCGTCGGTGTGACGGCGAAGCATTTATCGACCGCCTTGTTTGAAGCGGTATGGTGCATCCACGGGCAGATACCGCAGATACGGTTAACGATACGGGGTACTTCCTCTGCCGGACGCCCCTCTATAAATTTTTCGAAGCCGCGAAGCGACATCAGGCTCATGAAGGCGTCTTCAACATTACCATCATCGTTGAGATGCACAGAAATCCTCGCATGTCCTTCAATACGGGTTACCGGTTGAATATTCAGTACCTTACCCATCTTATACATCCTCCTTGGCCGCCCGTTTCTTCGGCCGCAGATTGCCATGTGCCCCGCTGAACCGCTGGATCGAGCGGCGGTCAACAACAGAGGTGAAATCAATACCGTTACTGGCAAGCGCATTCATCATATCAAGCAGCTGGTTGCCTCTGCGGGCGAACCGAACCAAAACATCCCCGACAGGGGACCCGTGCCTCGATACAGCTTGGTGCCCCGCGTTTTGCACATCCTGCGGCAGTAACCGGTCCCATGCACAGAAACCCCTGTTCAAGAAGACAGCGCATCTCGCTGATCGGTTTGTCAGGGTCAAACTCAACATTTTCGACGAAACGTCTGACCCTGCCTACCGCACCCTTTCCTTCCCTTCGCGTCGGGCAGCTGTCGCAGACGCTTTTCGTCGGCAAGAACCGGGTCACGGTCTTCCAGCAGCGACATGATCACCTCGGCTATATGCTCCGGATTTGGCGGACAACCGGGTAAGCTGCAGATCGATTTTAACCTTTTCATCGAGCGCATAGGTGCGATCAAGCAGTACAGGAACTCCGACATCCGGTCTGGCTGCACCGGGATCAGTCGATGCACGTCTGGTAAATTTCATCAAAACTTCTCCGACCATCCTGTCCATTCATCAGCGCAGGAATACCGCCCTGAGTTGCACAGGAACCAAGGGCAACAAGAACCTTGCATTTTTTCCGCATTTCCCGGAGCACTTCGATATGCTCCTCATTGGAGACCCCACCGGTCACGATACCGACGACTGCTTCCGGGATATCGAGGTGCGTTCCCTCGTCGCCGCACTGTCCGTAATATTTGTGATCCATGATCACCGGGGCATGCACAATATCAAGATGTTCAGTTAAGATCGGCTACCAGTGGTTCGCCGATATTGAGAATAGCAATTTCACACCCGGAACAGGAACTCAGCCATTCTAAAGCAGTTGTTACACCCATATCACCCTCCTTTATGCAACCTGAGCCTCGTCATTTATGGGTCCCAGCTTCCTGACCCTTTCCGTCATTTCAGTGACCGCCTGTGACGAATTTATCAGGTTCAGCGGAGGATACCCAGGTCAACCCGAATCGTTCACTGTCATAGCCGAAATCTTCGAGAAGCTCGACAATCATGTCAGAACGGGTCATCGCTTTATAATTACCATCCAGGTAATGACATTCACCGAGGTGTCAGCCAAGCACCATGACGCCGTCAGCGCCCTGGTTCAAAGCATTGACAATAAATTCCGGGTGAACCATTCCTGAACACATCACACGGATAATCCTCACATTCGGAGGGTATTGCATTCTTGCAGTACCGGCAAGATCAGCCGCCGCGTATGAGCACCAGTTGCAGCAGAACGCAATGATCTTTGGTTCATAACTCATCGATTCTACTCCTTTCTTCCCTGTTGAGTATGTCACTCTGCAATCAACCTCTCAGACGACCAGTGCTGCCGTAATCTGACTGCTGATCTGATCCATGGTAAAGCCCTGTACCGCAACACCGCGCTTTCGGGCAGGTTCCCTGACAGAGTCCGCAGCCCTTACAGTGGGCTTTGTTAACCGCGATATAGCGGGTAACTGCAGCACCTTCTTCCTCAGGCTGTCTTTCCACCAGGCTGATTGCGTTGTACGGACAGACGTCGAGACAGAGTGCGCAGCCGTCACAATAATCAAGATCCGGCTCAGCTTTTACCGCATCAAGACTCACTTCTTTTTTAGACAGAAGCGTTGCGGCTCTTGCAGATGCCGCCAAGTGCCTGCGCCACCGACTCTTCAACCGGTTTCGGGTAATGGGCGAGTCCGGCGACAAACATGCCGTCCGTGGCAAAATCAACCGGTCTCAATTTGGCATGCGCCTCCTGGAAAAAGCCGTCACCGTCAACAGAGACTTTGTAGAGCTTATTAAGTTTTTCAGCATCAGGGTTGGCAACGATCGCCGATGCCAGCACGACCATGTCGGCCTTGATCCTGATCGGCCGGTGCAGTACATGGTCCCAGACCTCGACATTTACCTGCTTATTGTCCAGGCTGATATCGGGTTTGCCGTGCAGTTCGTAATTGATGAAGATAATCCCGAGTTCGCGCGCCTTCTTGTACAGCGTTTCCCGCTGTCCATAGGTCCTCATATCGCGATAAAGAATGTAAACCATGCGCGACTGATCTTTCTGTTTGAGCTCGATTGCGGACTGAACCGCATGGGTACAGCACACCTTTGAGCAGTACATCCGCTCACCTTCCCGGGAACCGACGCACTGGACGAAGACGAACGATTTGGCTTTTGCCACATGCTGTTCCTTGAGCTCGTAGAGCCGGTCAAATTCAAGGGCGGTGACGACATTTGGAATCAGACCATACCCATACTCCTTCGGACGCAATTGTTGGGCTCCGGTCGCCACGACGCCGACACCATGCTCGATGGTTTTGGTAAGCCCATCCCGGGTGGAAATTGTCGTCGTGAAATTGCCGACAAACCCCTTCGCCTCTGTTACTTCAAACCCCATGTGAGTAATAATCTTCTCGTTCTGCCCGACGGCTGCGGCCAGCTTTCTGGTCTTCGCCCTGAATCGGCTCTCCGGACCAGGTATAGGAGAGGTAAAGTGCATTGCCGCCGAGAATATCGCTCTTTTCCACCAGATGAACCTCAAACCCCTGTTCGGCCATATTGAGCGCCGCTGTCATTCCAGCGACACCGCCGCCGACCACCAGCGCCTTCTGGTTGATCACCACCGAGATCGGCTGCAGCGAAACCTGTCCTACAACCCTGGCAACCGCCATTCTCACCAGATCCTTGGCTTTTGCCGTCGCCTTGCCGGATCCGCCGAATGTACCCAGGAATTCTGGTTACGGATATTTGCCATCTCCACCAGATATTCATTCAAACCTGCCGCTTTTAACGTTTCCCGAAACAACGGCTCATGGGTACGCGGCGTGCAGGCGGCGACCACTACCCGGTTCAGTCCTTTTTCCCTGATGGTCCGCATCATCTGATCCTGGGTATCCTGCGAACAGCTGAAGAGATTGCGCTCAACATGGGTTACTCCGGGCAAACGGACCGAATACGTCGGCAACCGCCTCAACATCGACCACCCCGGCGATATTTGAACCACAGTGACAGACAAATACCCCGGTTCTCGGCTCTTCTGAAGCAACATCACGCTCCTCGGGAAAGCTTTTTTCCTCGGTCAGTGCGCCGCGCGAAGACGCAAGGCTCTCTGCAACAGCGGCAGCTGCCGCGGAACCTTCAACAACCGATTGCGGAATATCCTTGGGGCCGGCAAAGGCGCCACAGGTAAAAATGCCCGGCCTCGAAGTTGACACAGGCGTGAAATCTGAGGTTGCCGCAAAACTGTCATTGGTCAGTTTAATGCCTGTAATCCGGCTTAACTCTTTGACATGCTCCGGAATCTGCAACCCGACAGAAAGCACGACCATGTCAAAATACTCCTCGACCTGGCGTCCGTCCTCATTTATGTAATGAAGCCGCAAATCTCCACTGTCATTCTCCGGTTCAACCCCATGAACACGGCAACGCACAAAGCGGACGCCTGCATCTTCCTGGGCGCGCCGATAGTAGCGATCAAAGTCTTTTCCATGGGTACGCATGTCCATCATGAAAATGGATGTCCCCAGACCCGGGACATGATCCTTGGCCATCACCGCCTCCTTGATGGCAT
The DNA here is from genome assembly GCA_963696725.1 of uncultured delta proteobacterium. Classification (GTDB taxonomy): domain Bacteria; phylum Desulfobacterota; class Desulfobulbia; order Desulfobulbales; family Desulfocapsaceae; genus MADRE3. Next base: position 246,360 of record CAVOLI010000004.1, on the reverse strand, counting down.
ACATGCAGCAGACGGATGAGCAATAGCCGTTCCCGCACTTATTCTCATCGCGGGAACCGACACATTGCAGAAAGGCGACTTTGGTGATCTCTTTGCCGTCGGAAGGCCGCACCAGGTGCCCCCCGGTCGGACCCGATGCTGAAAGGAAACGCTCAAACTGCATTGAGGTCACGACGTTCGGATAGCGTCCGAACCCCCACACATCGGCCCTTGACGGGTCAAATGGCTCAAATCCCGGCGCAAGCACAACGGCACCGACGGTGAGTTCGTGAAACGTCTCCGTATCATCAAAATTGATTGCATCAGCCGGGCAGGCCTTTTCACAAAAACCGCAGGCTCCCGCTTTTTTGAAGCGAATACAGCTCTCCGCGTCAATCTGGTACTTCAGCGGGACCGCCTGGGCATATTTGACATAGATTGCCTTGCGCTTTCCCGTTGCGGCATCGTACTCGCTGTCCACCTTTTTGGGACATTTTGCCGCACACTCACCGCAGGCAATACATTTTTCCATATCCACATAACGCGGATGTTCCCTGACAGTTACCTGAAAGTCACCTGCATCTCCGGAGATACTGGTGACCTCGCTCAGGGTCATCAACCGTATGTTCAAGTGCCGACCGCACTCAACCAGTTTTGGCGCTATTATTCACATCGAGCAGTCATTGGTCGGAAACGTCTTATCCAGTTGAGCCATGGCCCCGCCAATGGCCCCGGATTTTTCAACCAGATAGACGTAATATCCGGAATCCGCGAGATCAAGAGCCGTCTGCATACCGGTGATTCCACCGCCTACAATCATCACCGATCCAACTTTTTTGGTATCAAGCATGAAAGGTGCCTCCTTGTTATCTGTAATTGACATGCAAGCTGTACCCGTAAATTTTGCCAGGAGGCTACAGAGCCTCGCTCACCTCTTTTTCTTTCTCTTTTTTACTGCCTGGATAGATCAGGCAGTCGGCAACGAGTTCCCACAGGTACTTGACCTCAATTCCAAGATCATACTCCCTATCAAGAGATTTCATCAGCTGATCCCGACAGTTATGACAGGGGGTAATAACCAGTTCGGCACCGGTCTCCTGCACCTGTCTTGCCTTGATGCGGCCGTAGAAAACGCGCTCCGGACCAAACGGCATGGCCCATGCGCCACCTCCGGCGCCACAGCAGTAATTGGTCTCACGATTGGGCTCCATATCCTTGTAATCAGGAGCGACCGTACTGGTGATAATCCGCCCCTCCTCATAGTAGCCTACGCCGAAGGCTTTCATCGACTTTCGTCCGTAATTGCAGGGATCGTGATAGGTTGAGCGCATCGGATGTCTGGTGGTGTCGAGCGTGATCCTGCCCTCGTTGATGTACTCCATCAGCAGGTCAAATACCGACATGATCCTGAATTCCTTCAGTGCTTCAGGAAACCATCTGTTCAACCCGGACCGGGTTGCAAAATAAGCATGGCCTCATTCGGGGAGGAGAAGTATCTCGCATTTGAGCCTCCTCATGTTGTCGACCAATCGGCCGACAATGGTTTTCATCGCCTCATCATCGCCTGAGAAAAGACCCCAGTTGACCCCTTCCCAATTCTCTGAGGGGATGGTCCACGATTCACCGGCAGCATGGAATATTCGCCACCAGTATTTCATATCATCCGGCTCTGCAAACGGTTCCTTCGAATTTACCGTCACCAGGATACGTGCACCGACCTTGTCGATCGGAGCTACAAATCCGGCAAGTCCTTCCTCGACAAGTTCCTCGCCGAGTTCCTCGCAGAGATAGATAAAATCATCCTTGGGAATACCGAGATTGTTTCCCCGCTCAAGACAGGTCACAACACCCTTGTGAATCGGTCCGGGGACCAGATCCCTGTCCCGGAGCCCCCTGAGTCGTCTCATCAGTGCCATGATCTGGACCCCTGCCGGGCAGGCATTCTCACACTTGGCACACATGGTGCACTTCCATGGCCAGTTGCTGGTCTTCAGTTCGTCCTCCATGCCAAGAACCGCCATCCTGACAATTTTGCGCGGATCAAGCCCGTCGACCCCTGCGATCGGACAGGCACTGGCACAGGTGCCGCAGGTCAAACAGGTGTCCGCCCAGCTGGCGTCAGTGTAAATTGTTTTTTCCTTGTATTCGAGGTTGAGCGGTTCCGGCAGGTCCCTGGAGCCCGCATACTTCCTGACTTTGCCGAGATCAACATTGCTTGAGGGCTTGATAAGGGGCTCACGGCCAAACTTTTCACAGAGGGCCTGGTAATCCTCAAACTTCATCAGATACTTTCTTCCCGGACCTTCCTTTGCTGCAAGGGTACCGGCATTAATCCAGTTTCGAATGGTATTCCTGTGGACACCGAACTCCTCCGCCATTTCGCTGACTCTAAACTCGTACATCATTCAAGGTCACCTCTTTGTGCTGATTTCTGATAAAATATTCATAACCATTTCACACGCTTCCGGAACGGCTGCAGCCATTGATTCAGAGAGCCCCGGCTCAATTTCTACGGGGATATACTCAATCTGTGCAGCTATAATCGTCACATCAATACCGGTATGTTCCTCAAGTTCCTGGAGCAGATTTACTGTTGGAAACTGATGAAGGGAGAAATCGTGAATTTTTTTGGCAGGTATTGCTGAAGAATCGATCAGGAAGACATCACCTGGTGTGCGTTCAGGAAAATCCACAGCATCAAGGATGATGATATGCTCAGGACGGTCTTCCTCACTCAGCAGGTAGTCAAAAAGATATTCTCTGACTCCCGTCATCGCATCAATGGCGCTCGCTGATTCAGGAAGGAGATAATTCTTTTTCAGTTCTTCAACAACGCTCGGGCCGAAACCATCATCCCCCATAATGAGATTACCGCAGCCGAAAATAACAGTCGAATACATAAATGGTCCTGTTGTGCAAAAGTTGCTTGCAAAGTGAATTTTTGAGCAAGCTACCATCAGGGTTGATCCGATTCAACCATTATTTGACCAATCAAGGACAAAACCTTCCTGCGACCAGGGGCTGGCAGCAACGTTGTTATGCAAACTGTTCAAGCAACAGGGGAAGGTCGTCTGAGCTCCCAAGACACAGGCGCAGACAAGTGTGATATGACGACAGAAGAAGATTCAGAGAAGAGATAAAGAACCAGGAGCACTGCAGATACCGGCAGGTCAATAGCCTTCCGGGTTTTTTCTCTGCCAGTTCCAGCCGTCACGGCACATCTCCTCGAGGCCGTATTCAGCCCTCCAGCCCAGTTCTGCAGAGGCCTTGGAGGGATCTGCATAACAGGCGGCAATATCACCCGGCCTTCGCCCGACAATGCGGCAGGCAATCTTCCTGCCGCTGGCTTTTTCAAAAGCGCTTACCATTTCCTTTACGGAATAACCCTGTCCGGTTCCGAGGTTATAGGTGACGATACCGGGGTTTTCGGTAATTTTTTTCAGGGCCTTCACATGCCCGCGCGCCAGATCGACCACATGGATATAGTCCCGGACCCCGGTGCCGTCGGGAGTCGGATAATCATCACCATAAATCGACAGCGTATCGAGTTTTCCGATAGCGACCTGGGTTATGTAGGGCGTCAGATTGTTAGGTATGCCGGCAGGGTCTTCCCCGATCTCTCCGCTGGGATGCGCGCCTACCGGGTTGAAATATCTGAGCAGGACGACGTTTAACTGCGGATCGGCCGTGCAGATATCGTGTAAGATCTCCTCGATCATCAGTTTTGTACGTCCGTACGGGTTCGTGCAGGAAAGGGGGAAATCCTCGGTTATCGGAACCGTTTCAGGGTCACCATAGACCGTTGCCGAAGAGCTGAATATAAGGTTTTTAACCGCGAACTCCGCCATAACCTCGCACAGGCAGAGCGTTCCAACGATATTGTTCTGGTAGTAGAGCAGCGGTTTTTGCACCGATTCGCCGACCGCTTTCAATCCGGCAAAATGGATGACCGCCTCGATTGGCTGAATCCCATCCTGGAACACCGCCCTCAGCCCCTTTCTGTCGCGCAGATCAACGACTGCCAGCTCGATTTTCTTCCCTGTCAGGGATTCAACCCGTCTCAGGGATTCAGGTGTTGAATTGGAAAGGTTATCGACAACAGTGATCCTGTGTCCCTGATCTAATAACTCAAGACAGGTATGACTGCCGATATATCCTGCACCGCCCGTTACCAGAATATGCATTTTGAATTGTACTCCCCAAATATTTATAGATAATGAATTTCTTTATTAATCTGATATACTCATGCTCTGCACCATAGCCGGAAGAGACAACGGGTTCAACCAAAAAGCCCGGACAGGGAGCATCTGATCGCGGTGATGTACCATCTGCCGGTTAAGACTAATTGGGCGCCCTGACAGTGCGCCCGCTTACCCCACATGGAGGACGACTATGCCATATGTAAATATTCGCGTTGCCGGCTCTTTAACAAAAGAGCAGAAAGAAAAGATCAGCAAAGGAGTTACTGATATCATTTGCCGCGAGACGAGCAAGCCTCCGGAATCAGTCCTGCTCTTCATCGATGAGGTTGAGCGTGAAAACGTTGCCAAGGCAGGGATATTAATGAGTAACAGCTGAACAAGGATGAACGCGGCCGAGAGAATTGAGGAGCTGCACAAGCTCCTCAATAAACATTCCCATCGATACTATGTCCTGGATGATCCGATCATCTCAGATGGAGAGTATGACAGGCTCTTCCGCGAACTCCTTGCCCTTGAGGACGCCTACCCGCATCTGGTCTCTGCCGATTCACCAAGCAAACGGATCGGAGGGCCGCCGCTTGAAAAATTTTCCCAGGTAGTCCACCGCGTTCCGATGCTCAGCCTCGAAAACGCCTTTTCCGGTGAAGATCTCCACCTGTTTGCCGAACGGGTCCAGCGGTTTCTCAATGGGCCGATTCTTTCGGGGTATTCGGTCGAGCCAAAACTCGATGGACTGGCTGTGGAGCTTGTCTATGAAAACAGCTTACTGGTGCAGGGCTCAACCAGGGGGGACGGAACCACCGGCGAGGAAATCACGCCGCAGCTCCAGACGATTGCATCCATCCCTCTGAAACTGCTTGGAAGGCAACCACCCCTTCTTGAGGTACGGGGCGAGGTATTCATGGAAAAAGAAGGCTTCAGGCTGCTGAACGACAAACAGTCGGCCAGAGGTCTGCCTCTTTTTGCCAACCCGCGAAATGCTGCGGCGGGTTCCCTGCGCCAGCTTGATCCGGCGATTACCGCCGCACGCCCTCTGCGCTTTTTTGCCTATGGGGTACCGGACCCGACCGTTTTGGACTGCACGACCCAGACTGAATTGCTGGAATACCTTAAAAAATCAGGTTTCCCGGTCTGCCGGCACAACAGTTTCTGCCCTGAAATAGAAGATGTTATTGAGCACCTGGACCGACTTTCCGGTCAACGTCACCGTCTTCCGTACGAAATAGACGGCATGGTCGTCAAAATCAATGACTGCGCTCTGCAAAATCGGCTGGGTACAAAATCGCGGGCTCCCCGCTGGGCGATCGCCTGTAAATTTGCGGCAACACAGTCTACAACGAAACTCAAGAGCGTCGAGTTCCAGGTCGGCAGGACCGGGGCGATCACTCCTGTTGCAATACTTGCACCGGTCATGCTCGATGGGGCAACTGTTTCAAGAGCGACGCTGCATAACAGGGACGAAATAGAACGAAAAGATCTGAGGATTGGCGACACGGTGCTTGTCCAGCGTGCCGGTGATGTTATCCCGGAAATTGTCAAACCACTTCCCTCACTGAGAAGCGGCGAAGAGAAACCGATTGTCATGCCCTCCCATTGTCCCGCCTGCCGGTCCCTGCTGGAAAAACCGGATGGTGGAGCGGTAACCCGTTGTGTCAATCCCGCCTGTCCGGCCCAGAAACTCAGAGCCCTTGTCCACTTTACCTCAAAGGCTGGTCTTGATATCGAAGGTTTCGGGAAGAAATACATCGAACAGCTCTTTGAGCACAATCTGGTCCATGATATCCCTGACCTCTACACCCTGGACCGCGACGCGCTGGTCGGCCTGGAGGGCTGGGGGGAAAAATCAGCCGACAATGCTCTGGCCGCGATGGAAGCGGCAAAGAGACCGTCTCTTGCCAGGTTTCTCGCCGCCCTCGGGATTCGCTACATCGGTGAGATAACCGCATCTCTGCTCGAGCATCACTTCAGCACGCTTGATCGCCTGAGGTCCGCGACCAGAGAAGAGCTTCTTGATATCGACGGCATCGGGGAGCAGGCAGCTGACAGCCTGACAGCCTATTTCAGTTCGCAGAGAATCTCCTCAATGCTCGACAGGCTCGCCATGCTGGAAGTTCAGCCACGGACAGCAGATATTTCCCGGAGAGAAAGGCCGCTGTCAGGGGCTGTTATTGTTTTTACCGGCGGCTTATCCCTCCTTTCCAGGGATGAGGCCAAAAAACTGGTAAAAGAACAAGGAGCACAGATCGCCTCTTCCGTCAGCAAGAAAGTCACCCATGTCGTTGCCGGCGAGAAAGCCGGCTCAAAGCTGAAAAAAGCCCGGGAGTCAGGAAAAATCATTCTATCCGAGGAGGAATTTCTGACACTGACAGGCCTGTCCTGAAAAAGACTCCGCTCTTTCTGAAAATCTGCAGGTATAAACTGAGCAGAAGAAGGATACACCAGGCAAGTCAATACGGAGAATCATCATGCACGTACCCCTTCATTACCAGGTGTCGGAATACGACTGTGTCCCCACTGCACTCATCAATGGAGTCAGCTATCTGTTTCCAAGAGAAGACATTCCCCCGATGGTCATCCGGCATATCTATCTATACTGCCTTGATACGGTTGGAAAAAATTCTAGAATCGGCATTGAAGGAACCAGCAAGTACGCGGTCCGGCTCCTCGGAAACTGGCTCAGTTCCTACAAGATGAAACGGTTTTCTGTACGGGCCCAGTTTCTCGGCAGGGAAAAAATCAATCTGGAGGCCGGGGGCGCGATTCAGGCCTGTCTTGAGACAGGCGGGGTAGTTCTGTGCAATGTCTTTCTGAACCCCAGGGAAGAACATTATATCATGGTAATGGCCATTGAAGACGACTGGGTCTATTGCTTTGACACCTATCGTCGAATCTTCATTCGCGGTATGCAGGGCAAGGTGAAGATTCTCAGATCTGATGACGGGCGGGCGCCCAATCTTAAAATCAGGCGGGACTGGTTCTCCCAGGCGGAGAAAAAACGCTTCTGCATGGGCCCCAAGCGTGCCAGGGAAGCGCTCCTGTTATGGAACAACTATTAGCTTCCCTGCTCCTTTTTCCGCTCAAGCTCGTCCCAGCGCTGATAGAGCTGTTCAACTGCTTTCTGGCACTCCTCAAGCTCTGTCCAGCTCTGCTGAAGTTTATCCGGGTCAGCGGCGACAGCTGGATCATTGATGCTATTTTCGAGCCGTTCTTTATTTTCTTCAGCCTCCTGGATTCGTGCTTCGATCGTGTCATAGTCACGCTGGTCCATATAGGACAGGCGGCCGCTGCCGGTTTTCGGAACCGCCGGCTGCTTTTTAGCTTTTGAGCTGCCTGCTTTTGTTTTTAATGGTGTATCGGGTACAAGATCCCGCAGCCATTGTTCGTAATCGGCATAGTAATGTGCCGCCCCTTCCCCGACAAAACCGATGACCCGGTCGCATACCCGATCAAGAAGATAACGGTCATGGGTCACCAGCACGAGCGCCCCGCTGAATTCAAGAAGGCTCTCCTCAAGCACGTCAAGTGATCCGATATCCAGGTCGTTGGTCGGTTCATCCAACAGCAGAATATCGGCAGGCCGACGCATCAGGGCGGCGATGAGAATCCGGGCCTGTTCCCCACCGGAAAGCTGGGCAACGGGGGTTTCCAGCTGATCCGGCCTGAACAGAAACCGTTTTGCCCAGGAGACGACATGAATTGAACGGCCCTGGTAGGAAATTGCATCACCGTCCGGAGCCAGCGCTCTTCTCAGGGTCAGCGACTGATCGACACCCGCCCGGTCCTGGGTAAAGCTGACAATCGATACCCCGTCAGCTCATGGTACTCGTCCCGCTGTCCGCTTTGTTCAGGCCACTCTCCGCCGAAGCCAGTATCCTGAATCAGGGTCGATTTTCCACAGCCGTTTCGTCCCAGCAGGCCAAGTCTGCTGCCGGGAGAGAGGAGAATGTCAAGGTCGGTGAACAGCACTCGCTCACGTAAACGCTTGCTCAACTTTGTCGCTTCCAGCAGTTTTTTGGTCTTTCGTCCCGTTCCTGAAAAATCAATGGAAACACTTCCCCCGGAACGATTCCTGCTCTTGACCTGTCCCAGTTCATCCTGCAGGCGATGAGCTTCATCGATTCGATATCGGGCCTTGGTTGCCCTGGCCTTCGGTCCCCGCTGCAGCCACTCTGTTTCCCGTCTGACTTTATTTGCCAGACGGTCTTCCTGCTCACTCTGTAGCGCCAGAAAACGATGGCGCTCTTCTAAAAATGAGGAGTAAGGCCCCTGCCACCTGGAGCGATCCCGAGGGATAGATCCGGGATAACTCGATTACCCGGTTAACACTGTTCTCCAGGAAATGACGGTCATGACTTACAAGAATATATGCGGAAGGCGATGCCTTGAATTTGCCGGCAAGCAGCTTCTCAAGCCAGATAATGCCTTCAATATCCAGGTGGTTTGTCGGCTCATCCATCACCAGAAGATCGGGTTCAGAAACGAGCGCACGGCAAACAGACAGCCGTTTTCGCCAGCCGCCCGATAATTGACTGACAGGTAACGCCGAGTCTTCAAATTCAGCCCTGCTCAATACGGCCTGCACCCTGCTCACTTTTTCGGCCTCCTCAATGGCTGCCGATTCAAGAACAGCGAGAAGGTTATCGACAAGGCTCAAGTTGTTATCGAAAGAATCGTCCTGGGCAAGATAGCTGACAACACAGTGCTTCATTCTTAAAATAGTTCCACGATCTTCATCTTCCTTATTACAGATAATTTTTAACAACGTTGACTTTCCCGATCCATTCGGGCCTATCAAGCCAACTCTGTCACCGGGATTGATCACCAGGCTGATATCTGTAAAAAGAGTCTGCGCCCCAACGATTTGGCAAGACCCTGGCATGAAAAGAGATAAGACATAATAGATAAATCAAGATGTTAAGGTATAAAGAGCAGTGGACCCGAACCCTTTTGGGTTGAAACTTTTAATGTCTAAGAGTATAAGCAATACAGTAATTTCTAGTTAACTTTGGGCTTCTATTTCTACAGGCTGCGTATCTTACTGAGACGAACAATTTAAAACAACAGTTTTGGATATTCTCCCATGAGCAAACGATTCCATATTATCGTAACCGGCGAGAGTGGGCGGTCAATCAATCTCCAGCTCTCAAAGCGCAGATTTGTTGTATCACTTTCAGCGGCCGCTGCGGCCCTTTTAACAGTCTGCATTATCAGCTATTTCACCACCGGCTCGTATTTCAACAGCATAAGACTGAGCGGTAAAGTCGATGACCTCAAGGCAGAGCTTGAGCAGAGTGAGAAAAGTACTCGTAACTATGCCGGACTGATTGCCGAGTTGAAAAAAAAGCACGGAGCTGGCTGTTGAAAAAGGACCACGGCAAACTGCTTGCCTCGAAGCAAGGGGAGTTCGAAGCTCTTCTGGCTGACCAGAAAGCACCGGTCTGGCTGAGTTGAAAAAGAAGCACGCCGAGCTGGTTGCCTCGCAGCAGGAGAAGTATGAGACACTCCTGGCTGACCAGAAAGTAAGATTTGACCTTGAAACTAACAATCTCAAGCTTGAAAATGTTCAGCTGATGAACACCGCAGTAAGTGATCTTTATGCAGCGCTCCAGAATTGATTGAGTCAGTAATGGACACCATCGGCATCGAGATCAAAAAGACAGCTTCAGTACAGAATCAGTCAAACAGCGGCGGCCCATTTATTCCTGACAATGATATCTCATACGATGGCCTGCTTCAACAGGTAGACACCTACCTGAAGACAATTCGTGCCATTCCGCTCGGCAAGACCGGTAAGCGGAAAAATTTCCTCTCGCTTTGGTAAGCGAACCGACCCGGTCAACGAAAAGAAAGCGATCCATGAAGGCGTAGACATCAAGAGTGAACGAGGTGACCGCATCCTGGCCACCGCGGCGGTAAAGTGATCAAGGCCATGAAAAACGGCGGATACGGCAATTACGTCGAAATTGACCACGGTAACGGCTACGTCACAGCCTACGGATCACATGCAGAATTACCTGGTAAAAAAAGGGGAGCATGTCAAACAGGGACAGGTCATTGGCCAGGTCGGCAGCACCGGACGCTCCACCGGACCTCATCTCCATTATGAAATACGCTTAAACGAGACAGCCGATAGATCCTGAAAAATTTATGAAAGTTGCTGACATAGCTCACACAGTAAATACAAAACAGAAAAAGAAATAAACACTCATGTTCAGCAAAAAAAACGGATTTGATAAAGAAATGCAAAAGGCTGAGAATGAAACGATTTCTTCAATCATAGACAAGTCCATGTCGGTGAGCGGAGAGATCACGTTCAAAGGTAAAACAAGAATTGACGGGACCATTAACGGCAATATCACCGGAGAACATCTGATTCTCAGTGAATCAGGAAGAATTTGCGGAGATGTCAAAGTCTCGTCGTTTATCTGCCACGGCTATCTGGAAGGAAATATCAGCGCCAAGCTGGTCACTGCCAGCAAGGGCTGTTCAATACTCGGTAAACTTGAAGCCGGCAGCCTCACCGTTGAGCCGGGAGCGACCCTCGACGGTGAAGTGAAGGCCGCTGCCGGTGCTAACCGAGCCGCAGGCCCTGAAGCCGGAGACGAAAAGGTGGTGATCCCAAAGAAAAACGACAAGTGATTGACTGACATCCCCGCAATGCCTTCAGCCCATTCCTCAGCAATCACCAATCGCCTTGTATGTCCGGCCTGCGGCAACGAGGAGGATTTTTTCGAACTGGCAAATGATGTCCTCCAGACGTCATTCTACAAGCAGAATCGAGACGGCAGCTTTACCCATGAAAGTGATGTTTCCCAGATAAACGGTGATGTTCTGTTGTTCTGCGGGGCATGTGAAGAAGACCTGACCTGTTACCACAAGCATTTCAGGGAGATGATTTTTTGAAACGTAATCCTGTCGTTATCAAGAATAATCAATCTCTTTTCAGCACATTTCATTCTCTTGAAGCAGGCGATATCATCTGCTGCCGAATCCGTTTAAAGCCTGGAGAAGAACACCTGCTCCTCAACCTTTCAGAACGGGGAATAAGGGCTATTCCTTCTCTGACATCCCAGCTCTGCAGCAGATCCAAAGGCTTTTCAGACAAGAATCTTTTCATGGGCAATGCTTCCCGGTTCAACCGGTCATCTACACTACCCATGACCTGCTCGAGGCAATCAGTCACTATGGAAACTGCGGCATCGGCAGGGTCGTTCTTAAACAGGAAGGAAAGAATGGCGGACTCGGAGTTTTCTTTTTTAACAGCATCGAAGATATCTACACTCAAGCGGCAACCAACCTTCATTCGTTCCCTTTTGTTGTCCAGCCGTTTATCTCAAGCTACCAGGATCTTCGGGCGATAATCATCGGTGATTACGTGGAGGTCTATGAACGCATCAGTTCCGGGAGTTTCAGACATAATCTCCATTGCGGCGGCTCAGTCCGACCGGCACAGCTTTCCAGCCTGCAGCTCGATTTATGCCTGAAAATCATGCAACATGGAACATTTCCCTATGCCCATCTTGATCTGATGGTGAAAGATGACGGCACAACCTATCTCACAGAGATTAATCTACGGGGAGGACTGCGGGGTGCGGCAATAGACAGCTCAGCCTACCGGCTTAAAATTGGCGAGATCCACGAGTCCCTGTGTGCTGAGGCGCTCAAGGAATAGAAATCCGGGCGCAGTAATAACAAAAGGCGGTTGTCCTGCATGCAGGACAACCGCCTTTTATATTGAATCGATGCTCTGCGGCGTAGTTATACACAACCGGTAGGTTTTGGCAGACCAGCCATTTTACAGGCTCCTTTTCCTGGTCCGGAGGGGAAGAGCTCGTAGATTCTCTTCAGCGGAAAGCCAGTGGTCTTGGAAAGAATACGTACCATAGGAGCAATTCCGTTTTTCTTGTAATACTCCTGCAGCGCGTCAATAACTTTCTGGTGTTCATCAGTCAGATCTGAAATACCTTCTGATCCTTTAACATAGTCGACCCAGTTATCATTCCACTCTTCCATCCCTTTCAACAGGAATCCATCCTCGTCAACCTGGAAACTATCTCCTTTGTGTTCTACTGTCGGCATTTCATACCTCCTTGGTATATTTATTTTCTGACTCGTATCATTACTGATTCGTAATGTATATAGACACAATCGACAAACTAACTACGCCTTATTACTATAGGGGAAACGAATTGTCAAGTGAATGAGTAATCATTTATCTTCGCTTAACGCGCAGCATCTATCAACCCGTAATTAATACAATTATTTGGCAATCATCCGAAATAGCGTTTACGGTCCCGGTTATTTTTCTGTTTGAAACAGTGTCAATTATATGCGCACCTGCAGCGATGCCGATCCCTCTATATTTCCCTCTACCGGCCACGAAGCCTGCGATTTTGCTTGCAGGAAGAAAATATCCGGGGTAAATCCATCCCTTACCAGTCATAATTCTGTAATTTTACGATTAACCCTTGTCTCAATGGTGTTCTGAATACGTGTCACACCAGGACAGCTAACCTTAACGACATCGCCGTCATGCTGCAAATCTTAAGAGAACAAAGCCCAATCACTCGTAATCCAGGCAATTGTGGTAATCATCGCCCTTGTTTTCATCTTCTGGGGTGTTGGAACCAACATGATGAACAAACAGGAAGCTGCAATTGTCGTCAATGATGAAGAAATCTCATTCCAGCAGTTTCAGCAGGCCTACGATCAGTCCTATTCACTGATTGCCCAGCAGTTCGGGGGAACAATACCCAAAGGGCTGGCCGAAAGCCTCAACATCAGGCAACAGGTCATAAACCAGCTCACCCAGCAGGCCTTGCTAAGACAGGGCGGCAGAGAAATGGGCCTGATGGTCAGCGGGCATGAAATACAAAAAGAGATTGAGACCATGATCCAGTTCCAGGAAAACGGCCAGTTCAATCTCGAACGCTACAAAACAATTCTGGCCTCCAACAGGATGTCTCCGACAAAATTTGAAAAGTCCATGCGTTATGACCTGTTAAGCCAGAAATCGATTGACAGTCTTTCAAATTTTGCCCAGCCGCCAACGGACTTTGAAATCGAGGATCTTTACGACCTGGAAAAAGAAACCGTTTCAGTTTCATACGTTGCTATTTTCGCCGGACACATATCATTGACGATATAGAAATCGAGGATGGAGAACTTGATGCCTGGTACCAGGAGAGCAGGCAACAGATATCTGACAGACCCGATGATTCAGCTTACCTACCTGCCTTTTACCTTCAAAGACATCGGAGACAAAATAACGATAGAGGATTCGGCCATACAGGACTATTACGATCAGCACCTGCCCGAGTATCAGCTTCAGGAACAAAGAGGCGCCAGGCATATCCTATTTAAAGCAACCCCTGAAGATTCGCGGAAGTGCACGAAGCCCAGAAGCTGAAGGCGGAAGGAATTCTCACACTGGCCCAGGCCGCTGAGGATTTCAGTACACTTGCCAGAGAGTACTCCGAAGGACCTTCAGGCCCCGACGGCGGCGACCTTGGATTGTTCAGCCGGGGACAGATGGTAAAGCCCTTCGAGGATGCCGTGTTTTCGCTGCAACCTGGAGAAATCAGTGAGGTCGTACAAACCGATTTTGGCTATCATATTATCCTGCTGGAAGAAATCCAGGAAGCCAAAGTTCGTTCCCTTGAAGAAGTCCGGGAAGAGATCGTTCTTGCCTTAAAAATGGAACAGGCACGCCCGCTGGCCTTCCAGATTGTCAATGAAGCCTACGAAAAGATTATCGGCGCCGGAAGCCTGGCTGCCTATCTGTCGGCAAACCCGGATACAAAGGTTGTAGAAACAGAATTTTTCAGCCGCACAGACCCGCCTGCCGGTATGAGCGCCGACCCGCTGTTTCTTGAACGCGCCTTTCAACTCAAAGAAAACGAGTTAAGTTCAATAGTTGAGACATCAAGCGGTTATGCAATTATTTCCGCCGCAGCAATCATGCCTCCGGAAGTACCACGAACTTGAAACGATAAAAGAGAAGGCGGGTGAAGACTATACAAGCGATAAAGCAGGGGAGGCCGCCCGGGCAGCAGCTGAAAAATTCATCAGCGATGTCAAGAGTGGAAGTGATTCCTTCGAAGAGCGCGCCCAGGCTGCCGGACTTGAAGTCAAACAGTCTGGTTTATTGACAAAATCGGGAACCGCCGAAAACTCCTCATTTCCTCAGTCATTGATCCAGTCAGCCTTCAGACTTTCAGCAGTTGCGCCGCTGCCGGAAGAGCCGGCAGCGGTTGAAAACGACTATTATGTCTATTCATTTACAGAACGCAAGCCACCTGAAACACCGATCAGCGAGGATAACCGCGAGCGCTACGCGGAAATGCTGCAACAATTCAAGCAGCAACAGATCGTCGAAGGCTGGCTGAAAAGCCAGCAGGAATCAGCAGATATTTTCATTCACAGAAGTCTGCAGAATTAGCTCCTCTCATTTTGCCGGCTGTTCCCGACCGGGACTGCCGGCAGAAGGCTCTCCCCTGTCAAAACGCTCTTCCGGTTGGCGGTTGCATGTAACCGTGTCAGCTGGAATATCGTTTTTTTCGTTTATATCAGGCCTGGACAATGATATAATGACTGTTTGGCCTTGTACATTTTTCCTCTTGTCTGATTCCGGGCAAATAACGGAACAATTAAATTCTCCCGACAATTACAAATCTTCATGTCAGACATAGACCATTACATCGAGCGTTATCGCAAGCTAAACTCATTTGAAAAAACGCTCCTTCAGCTCTTTTCGGTGGTCTATGAACCTGCTCATACAACACTCATTGTCAGCTGCCTCCGTAAACTTGAGCTGAAAAGTCCCAGGGGCAGCCGGCCGACAGCTGCAAGCATCAGCCATTACATCGACAAATTTCAAACTGCCGGTTTCTTAACCAGTGCTCGCCAGTGTGAACCAGACTTTGTTGAATTTCTCAGCAGAGAGGCCATTGCTGACGGAGATTTCCACCGTTTTGCTGCAGCGGTTCAAAAAGAGGCGCCTGTTTCATACTATTATGGCAAATGGACCACCCGCTGCTGGCGGGCAATGCGGGAGATGCGCATCGGCATCTACTCCCAGAATTTTGAAGTGATTGACAGTGCCCTGCAATTTCTTGACGCCCAGTGCAGGGAAATAATTACACCGCTCCCCCCTGCGGTGCAGGTTGTAACCTCCCCGTTTGACCCCGGCTGGTTTCGGAAACTTCCCGCTTCGTTTCAGTTTTTTCTGCTCAACCATGTGCTGCGCTACGGCCAGGCGCAACTTGTCTGCTTTCCCGTGATCATCAGCTATCTCCAGAATAAGGAAGAATTCCGCCACCTGAGCGAGGATGAAAATCTACCGTTTCAACGGTTGCTGTTCAACCACCACATCCTGCAGGGACGCATCAGTCATGCGGAAACAATATTACAGCTCAGCAGAGACAGCTTCACCGCTACCGGCGCAGAAGGAACCATCGCCTTTTTAAAAGGTGATTTCAAACATTCTCTTGAACTGTTTCACCGCGATCTGGCTCATTTGAAAGAAATAGCCGGCAGTGACGAGGTCGCCTTCTTTGGAATTCACGGGCTATTCCATGTTCTTGCCGAAATAAGAAACAGAGACCGCTCAGCGCTTCACGAGGTAGCCCATCAGATCAGCGTCGCCCTGAGCCAGTTTGAAGACAGTGAGGAGAATGAGGCATACGGGTATCTGGCATCACTGGTCAACAGCCAGGCCCTGCAGTACGGCAGTGACCTCAGTATCGAGCTTTCAGGGAAACAGCCCCCCCACAGCCTGACGATTCTTTTCGGAAGCCTCGTGCAATACTGGCTCAACGCTTCACTCGAACCCGCTATCGAGCCGCTGGTCAGGAACTGTTTCAGGAAAGCGCGCCAGAACAACTATCTGTTCTTCTCATTCTATCTGGCTGAGCTTCTTGCCCGTATCAGTGTTGATCCCGGAGAGTACCAGGAGTACCTGAAAGAACTGTCTTCAGCGACCGGGCTCGCACCATTTCTAGACATTCTCGAACCCGAAGAACCATGGAAGCGCAGCTTGCAGGCACTGATCAGTATATCTTCCACCGCCACCCGGGAAAACCCTGAGCCTGACAGTCGAATGGGTTGGCTGATCTCGTACCAAAACGGCGCTCTTTCCGTCAGTCCCAGGGAGCAGAAGCGCTCAGCGGATGGTCAGTGGAGCAAGGGCCGGCCGATATCGCTTGCCCGCCTGCATGGCTCATCAAAACTTCCGTTTTTGACCCTGCAGGATCGAAAAATCTGCAGGGCCATCAGCCGGGAAGACTCCGGAGACACTCAACTGCACTATTCGTTTGAGCTTGAAAAGCTCTTGCCCGCTCTTGTCGGCCATCCTTTCCTGTTTCTCGCTCAATCACCATCAATACCGGTCGAGTTTGTGTCCGGGGAGCCTGAACTGCTCGTTGAAGAGCGTAACGATTTTCTCAACGTTCGCTTCTCTCTGCCGATCACCGGTGACAACGTAACGCTTCAACAGGAGACACCAACACGATTCAAGGTCGTCAGGATCAATGAAAATCACCGGAGAATCGCGCAGATTACCGGGCAGGAAGGACTCTCGGTCCCCATCGAGGCAAGCGAACAGGTTCTCACCGCAATCGGCAACATCTCCTCATTCATGACGGTACACTCCGCAATTGCAGCAGATGCTTCCGGCGCCAACGGCCAGGATATCACTTTTATCGAAGCAGATTCAACAATCTACATGCACATGCTGCCTTACGGCTCAGGCTTTCGGCTGGAGATGTTTGTCAAACCATTCAGGGAAGGCAATCATTATCTCAAGCCCGGGCAGGGTGTCGAGAATATGATGGCTGAAGTCGGCGGCAAACGGCTCCAGACTCGTCGAAACCTCGCGGAAGAGGAGCAGAAGGCCCAGGACATAGAGGAACTGTGCCCGATTCTTGATCTTGCTATCGACATGGAACAGGAAAACGACCGGGAATGGCACCTGTATGATCCAGATGACTGTCTTCAGGCCCTCATGGAACTTCAGGAGATCAGCGACCGGGTCATTATTGAATGGCCTGAAGGAGAGAAACTAACGGTTACGCACAAGCCGACGTTTAAGAACCTCAATCTGAAAATTCGAACAAACCGGCAAAACTGGTTTGGAATCAGCGGAGAGCTTGTGCTGGACCAGGAGCGGGTGATTGATCTCAAGGAGCTCCTCTCCCGGCTCGAAAACACCGGCGGTCGCTTTATCCAGATCGGCGAGGGGCAGTTCATTGCCCTGACCCAGGAGTTTAAGAAACGTCTTGAGGAATTGAACAGTTTTTCAAGTGATCAACCCGGTGAAAAAGAAAACGAGATTCTCATCCATCCGCTTGCCGCCCTGCCGCTTGAGAAACTTGTGGAAGAAGCGCAAACCAGGGTAGACAAGGGCTGGAATTTTCAACTTGAGAAGATCAAAGAATCCCAGCTCTTCAAACCGAAACTACCCTCAACCCTGCAGGCAGAGTTGCGCGATTACCAGCTAGAGGGTTACAACTGGCTCTGCCGCCTTGCGCACTGGGGAGTCGGTGGGTGCCTGGCGGACGATATGGGCCTCGGCAAAACCATTCAGTCCCTGGCAATCATACTGCAGAGAGCACTCAACGGTCCCTCCCTTGTCGTGGCTCCTACCTCTGTTTCTACCAACTGGCTTTCCGAGGTGAGCCGTTTCACCCCGACGCTCAATATCATACAGCTCACCGGCAAAGATCGAGCCGAAACGATTGCCAGACTCGACAAATTCGATCTGATGATTACAACCTACACCCTGCTCCAGCAGGAGGTGGAAAATCTCGCCAAAATCGACTGGCAGACCATCATCCTCGATGAGGCGCAGGCAATCAAGAATGCCGCGACGAAACGGTCGCAGGCGGCCATGGCGCTGAACGGCGCTTTCAAGTTGATAACAACAGGCACTCCGATCGAAAACCATCTCGGGGAACTGTGGAATCTGTTTAATTTTATCAATCCCGGCCTGCTCGGTACCCATCACCAGTTTAATGAACGATACGCAATCCCCATTGAACGTTACAACAATCGCGATGCCCGGCTTAAGCTCAAAAAACTGATCCGTCCGTTCATTCTGCGAAGAATCAAATCCCAGGTGTTAGAGGAACTTCCGCCTCGAACAGAAGTAACGCTTGAGGTCGTCATGAGCACCGAGGAGATGCACTTTTACGAGGCGCTGCGCCAGAATGCCCTGGAAATCCTTGAACGGGCAGGCGACAACACCAAGGGCCGACATCTGCAGATACTGACGGAAATCATGAAACTGAGACAGGCCTGCTGCAACCCCCGATTGATCTCCAGGAACACCAACATTGCCAGCTCAAAACTTGAAATCTTCTCTTCGGTCATCGAAGAGCTCATCGCCAGCCGCCATAAAGCGCTGGTATTCAGTCAATTTATCGGTCATCTCGATATCATCAGAGAATACCTGGACAGGCAGAATATCACCTACCAGTATCTTGACGGAAGCACAAGCAGCAGGCAGCGCAAGGAACGCGTCGAAGCTTTCCAGGCAGGCAAGGGCGATCTTTTTCTGATCAGCCTGAAGGCTGGCGGACTTGGACTCAATCTGACCGCCGCCGATTACGTGATCCACATGGATCCCTGGTGGAATCCAGCGGTTGAAGACCAGGCTTCGGACCGGGCCCACCGTATCGGTCAGACGAGACCGGTGACCATCTATCGGCTGGTTTGTAAAAACACCATCGAAGAAAAAATCGTTACCCTTCACCAGGAAAAGCGGGATTTGGCAGACAGTCTACTGGAGGGGACAGATATGAGCGGCCGGCTCAGCTCAGCGGAACTCATCAATCTCATCAAGGGCAATTGAAAGTTAAGATTCCCTGAGACGATCAACGACTAGACCGAAAAATGAGTCATCACCGCCGGAGAAGAACCAGCCCAGGTGTTTTGAGCAGGAGGCGCAGAAAGAAATCTGCCAACTGTAGTCGGCAAACCAGGAAAAATCAGTGCTTCGCTGCCCGTCCACATTGCAGCCCGGTGCCCGGCGAAAACACCCGATCTCATAAACTATCCCTGCCGGATTAAAAAATGTGTGCAGGTGTTTTTCTGCCCTGCTGATACGGTCTTTTACCCTGGTAATGGCGGCATCACACTGCTTGCAGCGCATCACTTTCTCTACTTTTTTCTCGTCTTCCTCATCGTTTTTCGTCAGGATCGAGAGGACAGCGTCAGGAATTTCACTTTTTTCCCTGAAATCCAGCGGGGCTGAAGAAAATCCTCCCCCGCTGAGGCCTCGCCCTGGCTGGTGAACGATCATATCCCGTCTCTTGCTATGGCTTAAAATAGTCTGTTATTTTCTGAACCATTTCCTCAATCGTATATTTTTCCGGCTGAACATCGACATGCAGGCCGCTGTCCGTCACCGTTTTTGCCGTAATCGGTCCGATAGCGGCAATTTTCACACCGGCCATCAACCTGAGGAGTTCATCCTGGTTCTCCGCATCAACCATGGTCAGAAAATTTCTCACGGTTGACGAAGAGGTGAACGTTACCATGGCCACCTCGCCGCTTTCAAGTTCAGCCCGCAGTTCATCTTTTCGTCCCTGCGGCGGAACATTTTGATAAACCGGCGCAACCATCACCTGTGCCCCTCCTCCCCGCAACATCTCCGGAAGGATTTCCCGCCCCTCCTTGGCCCGGGGTATCAGGATATTTCTCCCTCCAACACCCTGGTCCAGAAGGCTCTCAGCAAGTCCTTCTGCGGTGAATGTCGGTGGAATGAGATCAGCATTGAGACCATAGGATAACAACAAATCTGCGGTACTTTTCCCAACAACGGCGATATCCGGCCCTTTCAGGTCCCGAGCGTCCATACCGTTGGCAAAGAGCCGTTTGAAGAAATAGATGACCCCGTTCAGTGAAGTAAAAAGGATCCAGTGATACTCATCGATTCTCTCCAGCTCGTCATCGAGTATTTCATAGGACTCAACAGGCTCGATATTGATCGTCGAGCACTCGTAGCAACTGGCGCCCGCCTCTTCCAATTTGGCCACGAGCTCGCTTGCCTGATCCCGGGTTCTGGTAACAATAATGCGTTTACCAAATAACGGCCGCTTTTCATACCAGTTGAGAGTTTCCCTTAACCTGACAACCTCTCCGATAACGATCAGAGCCGGCGGCTTAATGTCTTCCCGCTTGACAATGTCGGCAATCGTCGTCAGCGTGCCGACAACCGAACGCTGTTCAGGCGTGGACGCCCAGCGGACGACGGCAACGGGAGTATCCGGAGACCGTCCGTTTTCAATCAGGTTGCTGACAATAACCGGCAGATTCTTGATACCCATATAGACAACGATGGTACCGACGCCTGTTGCAATCTTCGACCAGTCGATATTGGAATCTGCCTTTGTGGGGTCCTCGTGTCCGGTAAGAAAGGCAACCGTTGCGGTATAGTCACGGTGGGTAATCGGAATCCCGGCATAGGTTGCTGCCGCCGTTGCGGATGTGACCCCGGGAACCACCTCGAATGGGACACCTGCAGCAGCCAGGGTTTCCAACTCTTCACCGCCGCGCCCGAAAATAAAGGGGTCTCCTCCCTTCAGCCTGATAACCGTCTTGCCCTTAAGGGCAAAATCAACCAGCATCTGGTTGATTTCTTCCTGGGTATGAACATGTTCGCCGCCCCCGCGTTTGCCGGCATAGACAAGCTGGGCATCTTTGGGGATGAACCTGAGCAGTCTTCTGCTGGCCAGATAGTCATAGACAACAACCTCTGCGCGCTCCAGCAGATATTGGCCCCGCACCGTGATCAAGCCGGGATCGCCCGGACCCGCACCAACAAGGTAAACCTTGCCGATTTGCTTTTTAACTGTCTGCTCTTCCATAAGTAAAAAGGGCCTTCCCGAAAAAATCCGGACTGGCCGCTCCTCGTTCAACAGTTTAATTTGAGTATACCACTGCCACAGGAGTTTTAACAGTTTTAGAATGATTCAGCAAGCAGGCAGACATCAAAAGACCACTATGCTTATTAAATTCAAATAGTTAATCCCATGTTCAGGAATACACGATTCAGCCGGAAAACAATAATATCGCCAGCGGCATCACCATTCGCAAAGATCAGTGCTCCAGCCGAGTTTCGCTCGATATGTACGCTGCCTGCAAGGAAAAAAAGGGAGATCCGTCGTTTAACGGATCTCCCTTTTATCAATGCTTGCGGCAAGGAACGAGACTGCCAATCTCCTCTACAGCTCAGCCATAATCGCTTCGGTCACTTCCTTGATGGATTTGGAGCCGTCGACCGATATTACTTTCGGGCCGCCCGCTTTCTTGAAGTAATTTACTGCAGCCATGGTTCCGGTGGTTTCATCATAATAGATGTTATGGCGCTTATCGATGGCATCTACATCCTGGTCATCAGCACGGGTTTTCAACTCTCCCCCGCAGACACGGCATACCAGTTTTCCATCTTTTTCTACCGGCTTGATCGCATCAAAAGCAATATGGTTGGGATGATTGTTGTCGTTGACGCAGAGCCTGCGCCCCATGATGCGTTCTTTGGCGATCTCACGATCAAGGACAATCTCAATCACATAGTCCAGTTCAATGCCTGCATCCTTGAGGTTGTTCGCCAGGGTGACTGCCTGGTCCTTGGAACGCGGAAAGCCGTCAAGCACCCAGCCATCCCTGCAATCATCTTTTTTCAGGCGCTCTATCATCATCGGAATGGTGATCTCATCGGGAACCAGATCCCCTCTTTCAATATATTCTTTGGCCTTCTTTCCAAGTTCGGTGCCACCGCCGATATGTTCCCTGAAAATGGCGCCGGACTCGATATGCGGGATATCGTATTTTTCCTTGACAATTGCTCCCTGGGTCCCCTTCCCACTTCCGTTTGGCCCGAACGCCAGAATATTCATTCCCATTACTTCTCTCCTTTTTGTTGTGTTTAGGTCATCCTGCCAGATACCTGGATAATAAACTTGAGAGGATTGCCACGACTGCGGCATCCCTGAAAAAACACTTCACCATCGCTGCTCCTTGCAGCGAACCGCGAGCGAGGAGTAACTATAGCCTAATTGCAAACCCGGAGCCAGTAAAATATCCTGGTATTTTTTTGACTTTCATCCGGATAATGAGTACGTTTGCCGGATTATACAAACCGGCAGGACTGTCTTTTCTGCCTCTATCACATCAATCTCAGCGCGTGCATACCCCATGAAAGAAATACGTATAGGCATGATCGGATTCGGTACGGTCGGGAGCGGGCTGGCCCAGACGTTGATCAACCAGCAGGAGCGGCTGATCAAAAAAGTCGGCGCCCGGATCATCCTCAGCCGTGTTGCCGATATCAATATGGATACGCTTCCCGAACAGTTCTCGGAAACACGGTTAAGCAAGGATGCCGCTGACCTGTTTAACGACCCGGAGATCAGTATCGTTGTCGAACTTATCGGCGGCATTGAACCGGCCAGAACATTTATGCTTGAAGCCATCAATAAAGGCAAACATGTTATCACCGCCAACAAGGCACTGCTCTCCATCCACGGCAAAGAAATTTTTGAAGCGGCTGTTGCCAACAATGTCGAGGTTGGCTTTGAAGCCAGTGTCGGCGGCGGCATCCCGGTTATAAAGGGACTCAAGGAAGGCCTTGTGGCCAATCGTATCAATTCCATTAAAGGAATCATGAACGGTACCGCGAATTACATTCTTACCGCCATGACCGAACACGGCACGCCGTTTGACGAAGTACTCAAAGATGCCCAGCAGAAGGGATTTGCCGAAGCCGACCCGACCTATGACGTTGAAGGAATTGATACCGCCCATAAGCTGGCGATCCTGATGACCATTGCCTATGGCCAGCATGTTCACCTCGATCACATATCGGTTGAAGGTATCAGCACCATCAAGCCCGTTGACATCGACTTTGCCCGGGAGTTCGGTTATCGGATCAAGCTCCTTGCCATCAGCAGAAATCACGGCGACAGCGTTGAGGCGCGAGTACATCCGACAATGGTTCCGGAAACGAATCTCTTTGCCAACATCAACGGCACCTTCAATGCCATTCAGTTCAATGGCGACGGTGTCGATGACGTCCTGTTTTACGGCCACGGTGCCGGGAAGATGCCAACCGGCAGTGCTGTTGCGGCAGATGTTGTCGATATCAGCAGGAATATCCTCGCCGGATCAATCAATCGGGTGCCAGCGCTTTCCTATCTGCCGGATCATTTTACCGAGCCGCATATCACCCCGATGAACGAACTGACCTGCCCTTATTATTTCCGGGTCACCGTCCTCGATCAACCCGGCGTCCTTTCCGCCATATCGGGTATTCTCGGCAAGTACAACATCTCGATCAAATCAGTCATCCAGAAGGGCCATCGCATCGGTGAACCTGTTCATATCGTCCTCAGGGTTCACCGCTCCTCCGAGGCCTCGGTGGAAAAAGCAGTTGCCGAGATCGACGCTCTTGATTACTGCACAGAGCCGACTGTCAGGATTCGTGTGCTGATGGAAGACGACTGATTGGGCCGGAGTAGATTGACTCAATGAAATATCTGATTCTGATCGGTGACGGAATGGGAGACCACCCCATCCCTGAACTTGGTGGCAAAACACTGCTTCAGGCAGCGCGAACTCCGGCTATGGACGAACTCTGCAGAAACGGCAGACTGCTCGAAGCTGCAACCGTACCTGATGGTTTTCCGCCGGGTAGCGATGTTGCCAACATGTCCCTGCTCGGCTATGCGCCGCAGCATTATTACACCGGCAGAGCACCGCTTGAGGCAGCGAGCATGGGGATTGCGCTGGCTCCTGATGAAACGGCATTCCGCTGCAACCTGGTAACGCTTGATTATCACGATAACACGCGTACAACAATGGTTGATTTTTCGGCGGGCCATATCAGCAACGGGGAAGCCGCGCAGCTGATAACCGCCCTGCAGCAGCGCTGCGGAAGCGAGATATTTACCTTCCATGCGGGAATCAGCTACCGTCACCTGCTGGTGGTTAGAGATCCGCTGCCTGAGCTTGTGACCGTACCGCCTCATAATTTTATCGGCAAGGATGTCACTGCGTCATTTCCAGGCTTATCTGGATACACCAGGCTGGAGAGAGCTTGTTCTGGAAGCCAGAAAGGTACTATCCGACCATCCGGTCAATCAAGACCGCAATCAGAACGGTCAAGCGGCCGGCGACAGGAATCTGGCTGTGGGGGAACGGCAAAATGCCGTCGATGCCGACACTGAGTGAGCGCTTTCATATCAGCGGCACAATGATTTCTGCCGTCGACCTGCTGAAAGGACTCGGTGTCTGTGCAAATCTCTTTGTTGCCGAGGTTGAAGGGGCGACCGGCTATATCGATACCAACTATGAAGGTAAAGCGCAGGCGGCTCTTACAGCTCTTGAGACTCAGGATTTCGTTTTTGTTCACCTCGAGGCTCCGGATGAAGCCGGCCACCAGGGACGCCTGGACTATAAGATCCAGGCAATCGAGGATTTTGATTCCAGAATCGTTGCCCGGATTGTCAGAGAGCTGCGGGAGAGAGGAGAGCAATTCAGGGCAATTATCACCATGGATCATTTCACCCCGCTGGCCCTGCAGACCCATACCTCCCAGCCGGTTCCGGTTATCCTCTATGATTCAAGGGAAAAGACGGCCGGTTCAGGCAGATCTTTTGACGAGACCGTTCTGGATGCAGATGATGAGACTATCGAGAAGATTGAAGGATACAAACTGATCAACACGCTGCTGCAGCAATTTGAAGACAACTGAGATGTCATTTACAAACAGACCTGTTTACCGGTTGACACACCGGGTTATCTATGGTGATACCGACGCGGGCGGTGTTGTCTATAACGCCAATTTCCTGCGCTATTTTGAAAAAGGGCGCACTGAAATGATGCGTGACTGGGTCTGCTCCTATCGGGAAATAGAGGCGCTGGGGCTGGTCCTGCCGGTTACCGAATGTTTTGCCCGCTACAAATCACCGGCATTCTACGACGACCTGCTCGATATCGAAACATCGATTGCGGAACTGAGAAAATTTTCCTGCCGTTTTAACTACAGAATAACCAGGAAAGATGCTCTCAGCTCAAAGCCAACGCTGATCGTCAAGGGATACACGATACACGCCGCCGTCACCAGGGAGGGCAAGCTCACCCGGCTTCCGGAGGACATCATGGCAAAACTCCAGAACCTTCTCGAACAGCACTGAAATTCAACCCCCGAATTTGAAATTAGATTGACAGATCGCCTTTGGGTGGTATAGTGCACATTCGCAACGCGGGGTGGAGCAGTTTGGTAGCTCGTCGGGCTCATAACCCGAAGGTCGCAGGTTCAAATCCTGCCCCCGCTACCAAGTAAAATCAAAGGCTTAGAAGGAAGTCTCCTCTAAGCCTTTTTGTATTTTATCCCCAGAAGTCCTCCCCCAGCCAGAAACGAACATCGTGTTGTAAATACTTTTAAAAAACCAGATCTTGATATAATAATATAGCGCTGATTTGATGACGCTCAGCTTGCCGGCGCTATACAAATTGAGCTAAAGCGGTCAGAATTTATAAGCACTATTATTCCGCTCTGGCTCTTCTGCTGAGCGGTTTTTTTTGCCCCAATGCCAGGCGTCGCCGATTTAAACAACAACTTGCAGGGCGACCCACAAATTCTGCTAAAGCGTTGCCGCCTCTCGCTCCGAGGCGTCATACGCCACAGAAATCGGAGCGTGAGGAGGTGTATCAATGGAAAAGCCTGCATTAGTAACTCATTTTCGCAACGGTCTAGTCAGCTCAATAGAGGTTGGAGGAGACCGTCCCCACCCGACCCAACCTTTGAAGATCATGGCAGAGGGCTCTGAGAAACAAACTGTTCCTGCAGCACCTGATCTTTTTGAAGCCCAGCAATCCTCTTGATAAGTTACGATGGGCACGGTAACAAGCAATCAAGACCATAAGAGCAAAGGATAGAGAGGGATTCAATGGGACCAAAAAAACTATCGGAAAAATGCATGTACGTGGCCCTGAAATATCTGCCGAAAGGCTGGACCTACCAATACCGTAAATCCCTGACCGGGCGTTGCTGGCGGGGGAAAAAGCACTTTAGCGCGCCAAAGCCGGTCACCAGGCGAGCGCTTGCCATCTGGCTGCACGAGTGCCACCACCAGCACCCCTACAGCAAATTCCCAAGGTATTACGCAGAATACAAGTGCGAGATGTTCGCCATCAACACGATGAAGAAAGAGGGGATCGAGGTCCACGAGAAGACGATCGAGGACGCCAAGCGCTATGTAAAAAAGTGCCTGGAGCAGGGCATGGCTAGCGGTATGGTCAAGGAAAGGATCAGCCCGGAGATTGCCGAGTGGTGCGGCTACTCAATGCCCCAGGAAGTGGTCAACAACCTGCCGGTCACCCCTGAGATCAAGGAACGCCTGAAGAAATGCCTGGCCCTGGCCACGAGCAATAACGAGCACGAGGCGGCGCTGGCCATGGAGAAGGCCCGCGAGATCATGACCCGCTACAACCTGCGGACTATCGACCTGACCGACTCCGGTGATTTTACCATTGAGCAGCGTATCATCTACGGCTCTACAAAGTCGGTACAGCTCTGGGAGGCAAGCCTTGCCGGGGCTGTCGCCAGATCATTCGACGGGGCCTGCCTGTACCAGCAGGCAGGTGACGGCTGGAAGCTGTTCTTCATGGCCGCCCGCACCGATCTTGAGATCATCGTCGACCTGTTCGAGCGCATCAGGGTCCGGACGCTGCTTATGAGCAAGCGGTATGTTGCCGCTGCCAGGCAGGACGAGAAAACCTACCGGATCGCCCCGATCACGCTGCACAACAGCTACCGAAGGGGCGTCGTTGAGGCGGTCAGGACCAGGCTCATGGCCCTGCAGCAGGCAACCCGGCCCGAGCCTATCGTCGCTCCTGACGGCCTCGGCTGCGGCCGCGACCTGATCGTGGCTAAAAAGGATGCGGTCAATGACTTCTTGAACAAGGAGCACCCAGACGTCGGAAGGGCGAGACGGGAAAGAGTCAGGGGGATCAGCTCGGCCTACAGCGCCGGACAAGAAGACGGCGCAACCATCAACCTGCACCGCTCGTTAGTTGGGGGTGAGGCGCCGCTGGCAATAGGAGAGCTCAAATAATCATAACTTTGTTTTCAGGAGGGCGATATCATAACAACCTGGGAGATTCTCGGTTGCACATACACGGTTTCAAGGCACAGCAAGGTTGGCCAAAGTCGGGACGTAAAATTTCTGGGCATGACCATTGTCGATGGTAGGGCAGCAATATCCCGGCAACCGATGATACGGGCCATGCAGAAAGTGAGGGAATTGACGCCCCGTGGCACTCAGTTTTCGTTGGAACAGGCGATGAATCGAATAAATGAATGGTACATTGGATGGTCTGGTTACTACCTGATGACCCACTTCACAAATCGTTACAATCGAAGGGCGCATAAGGAGAAGCTCCGTGCCAGCATCGTCGACCAGCAGAAGAGGCGTCGCCATCTGTATAAGAAACTTGTCAAACGTGGCGTGCCCCGTGATCACGCTGCAAAGACAGTACAATCGAATCCTGGTCGATGGGCATTATCTTGGACAAAAGCTTTGCACATGGCTTATCCCAACCGCTGGATCTCAGATGTGTTGGGACAGAGGCTCAAGTCGAATGCAATGTTGAAGCATTGGCTTGGCGTTCGTCGATGGATTCGAGTTACATGAGGAGCCGTGTACAGGCCCGTACGCACGGTCCTTTGGGCAGACGGGAGCCTTTGGGCTCCCACTGACCCGAGAATGATTGAAAATTTGCGGCAACGAAGAAGTTGAAGCGTTTTTACGACTCCATCATTCTTAACTATTTCAAACACCCTATAACCAATATATCAGCAACAATATCAAAACATTGAAACGACAAGCGTACGGGTTTAGAGATAAGGAGTATTTCAAGCTGCGGCCTATAATTTATACCGTTCCAGGCACTCTCTCCGGATGAACCGATTTGTTTAGTACCTGATCCCAGAAGGCAACCGGTAATACATTTCAAGATCGGGTTCAAAAACATCCATCATCTGACGTTCCCCTTCTAATTCGGGGTGATGATCAAATTTTTCCAGAACAAGCTGCTCCGGCTTTGCCGGAAAAATATATTCCTTGACAATTTCGCGGTCAAGTACTGCCCACTCAGCGACCAGTATCCGATCCTCTTCGTATCTCCCCTCCAACACTTTATCAACCGAATAAATATTAACAACCAGCGCCCTCCTGTAGGCTCCGATTGAATCCGGAGTGGGGATTTCAGTTACATCAACAAGCCTGGCTTCGGCAACGATTACATCCCCGTCCGAACTTTCTACGATGTTTTCACTGACAACCTGGTTGTTCTTTGCAATCGCCTCTGGAGAGAGCGGTTCAGTGTATACAGCAATGTTTTCCAGGATTCCCTGCCAGTCTCCAGATTGATCGCCAATGACAAAGCTATCGATAGCAGAGGTGACCAAATCAATGGAGAAAGGCCTATCTCCGACACTGCTGCCATTTTTGAAAAGCTCAAGCTTCACACCGTCAAAACTCAGCACAAGATGCTGTTTTTTGCCGGACTCAAAAATTTTCGACCATGTAGCTGTTTTTTCTCTCCCGGGGTCATTCACCACCAAACTATCTCCATCCTGCTCGAACAGAATCTGTGTTCTAACACCACTGGCAAAAGACATAATCGTGCCCTTCTGGTTGTCTGCAGGAGTCAGCACAAATTCCACACCAGCCTTCCCCGAACGGGTAAACGCTTCACCTATCTTTTTACCTGCATCGCCGGTATCACCCCAGCCACCACCTGTTGCCAGCTGGAATTTTGAGGTGTGAAGAGCTTTGCCCCGTAATTCAATGTTACACTGAAAGAAACCCACGGGGCTTTGCTCGCCCAATTGGTTCGCCGCCTTCATGTTCTCCCAAACGAAAACCAGCCGGTCTCTGTCCACAGGCCAACTTTTCGAAATCACACCATCCTTTTGATGGGCTACACTGTCGGCGAGTTGGCTTTCACCGCCCCCTTCCAACCATAAATCCGGATAAAAGTCCGCCCTCCTGTTGTTCGTTGCCTTTATCCAACCTTCAACCTTTCGCGCCTGTTCATCAAAGCGACCGATGTAGATTTCAACCTTCTCCCCTCCTCCCGTAAGCTTGTTGCCGCCATCACCTTTAACGTAGGGACCGGAGATGACAAAGTACCTGGGGTGGTTACTCCAACGTGGATGGTACACTTCATACCCATCTATCCCCGGTGCACCGTTTATATTCACTTTCCAGTTATCACCGCCAACAACATCGTAAATCTGAACATTTCTATGAAGGCCGTCGAATATCCACAACAATTTTGAATTATCCGGACTAAGAGAAGTCCAGCAGCCGTGGCCAAACCGCTGCCAACGCTTATCCTTCATCCACAGTACGCCTCCGTCAGGCCAAGGAAAGAGCCCGCCGAGGACCTGGCCATCCCGTGACAATTGAATATTGTTCCAGGTCAGATGCGTCTTATTCCAAACCAGCTCTTTGTTCTCCGGCTGTCCCAGAGGAAACCTGTAAAGGGGCTGTGCAGTTTTATATCTGGTTTCCGGTTCAGTCCCAAAAAAGCAGTAAACCCAAGTCGTAGTTTTTCGCAGAAAGAGGCTGGGCTTAGGATCCTGCCATATCGCCACAGCGATACCGGGCCCAAGTTCCTTCACAATCCCGGTCTCCCATTCAACAAGGTACATCAGTCGTGCTTTAATGTTGCTGACGATTACATGGGTGCCATCAGGAGTAAATAACGGTTTGAAGAAATTACCAGTCACAGGAACCAGAGGTCTTTCTCCCCTTCCGTCCTTGGAATCATAACCATACAGCATCAGGTTATCACCCCGGGCAAAAGTATCGGCCCCGGTACCGTGATCCTGGACCCACACCAGCCGCGTATGTTTACCACTCCATTGACCGATCCGGTCCACGAAACTATGAGTGCCGGAAAAAGCAGACAAAGGTGATATCAACAAAAAGAGAACAAGAAATGTTTGCAAGCATTTCCCATGCTCCCTGGAAGTAACCAACTGCATTACGTTTTTTCTCCCCCGCGATTTAGTTCTTCTCTCAAACGAAGCTTAAATAGCTCCGGAAATCCTCAACAGACCATCGAAAATGAAACACTGCAATCCAAACAGACACATACATCTGCCCCCTAAAACGATAAGGCTCTTATCTGCCAAAATATTACAGATTGCACAAAAATCCTTTTCACGAGGAGTCTCCTCGTGAAATTATTTATTAAACTGGTAAACTAATGCGTCTTCGGATTGGAGACAAGTACCAAGTCAACCAGATTTGCATTGAAGATAAAAGACGATTACCCCTCAGCATCTTGAAACTATTATGTACCTTAAAAATCAGATTTCTTTATTTGTGACTATCTTTCTGCTATGTCCTTTTTTCTCCATAGTTGACGGAGTATGCGGTGAAGCCATGACGCCGTTGTTTCAAAAACATCTCACTCTAGAAGAAGCTATCGAATATGCCCTATTGCACAACCGATCCCTAAAAAAATCAGAATTGGGATTATCTTCAAGTGAATTGAATTTACGCTCTACTGAGGCGGAGTTCGATTTAAAAATTGTGCCGATTGCTCGAATAGGCGTCAGTTCCGACGAAAGTAATTCATGGCAGGCAGGCGCCGGATTTAACAAAAAATTCACGTTTGGCCCAACTGTTTCAGTAAACCCAACGGTTGGCCAATCAAACATTGAGGGGAATACGAATATTGAGTTTGCACTCGATGTGCCCCTGTTACAAGGGGTTGGGAAGGAATTCACCATGGATGGAGTGTTTACCAGCTTGCATGCCTATCAGGTGGCACAACTCGCTTTCTATTCCCAGCAGGTGAACACTGTCTTACAAACTGTAATCGGCGTTTACGCAACAATCAGAAGCAGCCTGCAAATTGAATTACTCGAGAAACAACTGGATAAACTGAAAGAACACCTTGCGCTGGTTAAAATCAAGGAAAGATCTGGAATTATCAGTACGATAGATCTTTACCGTGCTGAAATAGAGATAACAAATGTACAAGACGAATTAACGTTATTTCGTGAGCAATATGCCAATAATCTTGATGCGGTTAAGAAGGTCCTAGCCATCCCCCAGAGTGGAGAAATTACTCTTGCGGCACCAGTAGACTATACACCGATCAGCATAGATTTAGAGGATGCACTGCAGATAGCCCAGGCGAACAGGATCGAAATAGAGCAATCAAAACGTAACGTGGAAGAAAGTAAACGTCAAGTTCGTGTTGCCAAAAATAAAACCTTGCCCAAGCTCGATCTTCAGCTCGGATATAATCTTGCTGATGAAGAGACATTTGATCTCGCCGATGAAAGCTGGACTCTAACATTAAATAGTGACACTGACGTATTCCGGACAGTTGAAAAAAATGCATACCAGCAGCAGAGACTCAATTATAGGCAATCTCAGCTAGACTTAATAACGACTGAAGAAAGTATCAACCAGCAGGTACGTGCCGAATTAAACAGTCTGGAAAAGCAACAACAGCGAATTAGCATTCGTGAGGAACAGGTTGACCAAACCATTGGCAAACTGCGGCTCGCCGAGAGTAAATTTCGGTATGGAATGGCGAGTAACTTCGATCTCATTGAGGCTCAAACCCAACTCCAGAAAGCCCAGACAAATTATCTGGTTGAAAGGATAGGCTATGTAACAGGAATGTATAGATTGCGCTCAGTACTTGGCACTATGTTGGAAAGAAGAGCAGTTAATTAACACTCATGCAAAAATCTTTTATCATTATTCTGATTATAGCAAGCCTGGGATCTGCAGCCTATCTGTATTTAAGTGGACTAACGTCTCCTCCTGAACAAAACAACCTGACGGCATCAGTTAAGCGACAGGATCTTTCAGTCGAACTCAATGTGGTTGGGGTGCTTGATGCAGCTCAATCGCATATGATTGCCTCCGAATTGAGGGGATCTGAGGGAAAAATACTCTATCTCATTGATGACGGAGACAGGGTAACAAAAGGGGAACTCCTGATTCAACTTGATCCGGTTCCTTTTCAAAAGGAAGTTGAACTGCTGGAGGCTGAAGTTGCAGTGTACGAGGCTGCTGTTAAGGCCGCCGAACAGGGGGTCGCTTTTGAGAGGAACCAAGTCGAGAGAGAAATCGCAAACGCCGAATACATGTTGAATGTTTCACTCCTTGAACTCAAGAGACTCGAAGAGGGAGAAGGACCACTGCAGATTTCACAACTTCAGGAAGAACAACAGAAAGCTGAGTTGGAACTGCAGCGCCATGAACGATATTACCAGGACCTTCTTGATCTGAAGAAAGAAGGCTTCAACAATGCTTCTGAAATTGAGATTATTAAGGAAAAAGTTACGGTACTGCAAAAGCAATTTACCACAGCAACCAACCGTTCTGACACCTACATACAACATGTGCTGCCGACATTGAAGGAAAGTGCCAGCGCAAAAAAAGTAAACGCCGCCCTGGTGCTCGAACAAACCACCCAAGGGGGAGTCCATAAAATTGCCAAAGCCCTGGCGACATTAAACCAGGTAGAAAGTAAATTAACGGCTCAGCGGGCTGCATTGCAACAGGCGGTTAGGGAACTGCAAAAGACTGAAATCCATGCACCCTTTGACGGTATTGTAATACATTATGAAACCTTCAGAGACGGCGAAAAACGCAAACCTCGAGAGGGCGATACCGTCTTTATGAACCAACCAATATTATATCTTCCTGATATTTCCCGCATGGTTGTTAAAAGCAAGGCGCGCGAGATAGATTTATATAAACTTGCTCTCGGCCAGCGAGGCAGGGTAATGGTCGATGCCTATCCTGATACTGTCTTTGAAGGAAAACTCACGTTTATTGGTGCGCTGGCAACCGCCGAATCCACAGAACCTGGGCAAGAAAAATATTTCCAGGTAACCTTTGCCCTGACGGGAGAGGATAAAAGACTGCGACCAGGCATGACATGCCGTGTAGCGATATCTGCCCTGTCACTGCAGCAGGTACTGGCAGTACCTGTACAGGCAGTGTTCCAAAACGGTGACCAGGATTACTGTTACGTTCTAAACGACTTTGGGGATCTGACTGTACGTGAAGTAACTGTAGGAGCTCAAAATGAGAACCTGGCTGAAATTATTACCGGCTTAGAGGCAGGAGAACAAGTCAGTTTGGTGAACCCCAATGAATGATTGGTCCGGATACCTCAAAACATCAAAACGCAGATGCTTTTAAAAGCCCAGAACCTCAGAAAAAGCTTTGATCTTGGCGGAGAAACCATCTGTGTTGTCAACGGCATAACACTCAATATTGATCATGGTGACTTTGTTGCCGTAATGGGAGCATCCGGATCGGGAAAATCAACTTTACTGCATATCCTTGGCGGTTTGACCCAGGTGGACAGCGGTCTGTATTCTCTTAATGGAAAAGACATGCTCACCCTCAATGATACCGAACAGTCATGGGTTCGTGCAAACTGGATTGGTTTTGTTTTTCAGACATTCAATCTTCTGCCTGAATTGACCGTTGTCGATAATGTTTCACTGCCGTTTCTGTATAGAACGTTTGCTAATGAGGAAAAAGAGCAAAAAGTTATTGGCGCTATTCGGCGTGTTGGACTCACGCACAGGATAAGACACAGACCGTCCGAACTTTCCGGCGGGGAGATGCAGCGGGTAGCCATAGCCCGAGCGCTGGTCGTTGACCCTCTATTAATTCTGGCTGATGAGCCAACGGGGAATCTTGATAGCGGGAACAGCAATGACATCCTCAAACTCTTCGTTGAATTGAACAGGGGGGGGGCAACCATCATAATGGTGACTCATGACCCTCTGGTGGCAAAGGTTGCCAGAAGAATAGTGCATATGAGAGACGGTCTCCTTGTTCCCGAATAATATGCGTAAAATACGACGTTTCATTCAGATGGCTTTTGCCTCCCTGGTTAGGCATAAACTCCGATCACTCCTGAGCATTCTTGGAGTGGTATGTGGTGTAATGGCTGTTATGTCCATGATATCAATCGGGGAGGGTGCAAAAGAGAAGGTGTTGCAGGATATCGAAGGTCTTGGTTTAAGGAATATCTATATTAATCAAATTTCCCTGACAGAGAAACAGCTGCTTGATGCCTCTGCACAGCGTTCCTACGGAGTATCCTGGTCAGATGTGGAAAAGTTGCGGTTTGACAAAAGGTATATAAAAAATGTTGCGGCCTTTCGCGAAATTTCAGCTGGAATACTGGCGACAAAAACCTCGGTTACCCCAAAAATTATCCAGAGCACACCAAATTATTTACATGTTATCGGGATCACGGTGGCTAAGGGACGTTTTCTTCTACCGGTGGACGAACAAACGAATAATCTGGTGTGTGTTCTTGGTGCGAGCCTAGCTAAACAGCTGGGCAGAGATGGACACGTTGGCACTAATCTGCGAATTGGTGATACGCTGTATCGAGTAGTCGGAATACTGACTGAGCAGTCAGTAGGCGAGAATGACACAGCAAAAATAATACACGACAATTATAACGAGACCCTTTTTCTCCCCTTTTCCAGGTATGGGCGAACTGCAAGCCCAGGAGCAGCAGGAGAAAAAGATAGCCTTTCACGAATTATTGTTGAGGTAAAGAATGGAAGGCTGGTTCCTGAAACGACTCAATTCATTCACCGATTGCTGGAAGTTGCCCATAATGGGGTGAGTGATTACCTGGTGATCGTGCCCCAGGAGCTGCTCAAGCAGTCAATGCGAACCCAGCGTCTTTTCAACATTGTCCTTGCGGTAATTGGTGGAATTTCTTTGCTTGTTGGAGGAATTGGGATTATGAATATCATGCTTGCAACTGTCTCTGAACGGAAACACGAAATTGGGTTACGGCGTGCCATTGGCGCAACAAGAAGAGACGTGACGAACCAGTTTCTCACTGAATCAGTGCTGCTGACATTGAGTGGCGGTATTTTAGGAATCTGTCTGGGATTGATAATAATCGTTTTTGTAGAGGGTGTCACTGGCTGGCCTATTCGAGTAACGCTGATTACAATTGCATGCCCTTTTTTACTTGCAGTTTTAACTGGCGTCTTTTTTGGACTCTATCCGGCTGTCAAGGCGGCACAGATGGATCCAATTAAGGCTTTAAATGCTGTATAGCAATAACAAATCTGGGAGAGAGTATGGAGGCTAAATGTAGGAAGTATCACATATTAAGAGTTGGTTGTGTTGCAACGATGGTTATATGCCTGAGTATCTGCAATATCGGCATATATGACACGTATGCCGAATCCGTGGAATTACCCCCGACTATTATTGTTCCTGAGGATAAAAAGCAGTCCCCGAATAATGATGACAATACATCAGGTGAAATAGATGCAGTTGCCGCTGAT
The DNA here is from genome assembly GCA_963696725.1 of uncultured delta proteobacterium. GTDB lineage: Bacteria > Desulfobacterota > Desulfobulbia > Desulfobulbales > Desulfocapsaceae > MADRE3. The sequence goes on along the minus strand of CAVOLI010000004.1, from coordinate 210,786 downwards.
CCTGCCCGGGAGGCAGCTTCTCCGGAAACAACAACAACCACAACCGGAGGTTCGAAAACCCTGTTATTTGTCGGCGCCGGTGCAGTCGCTCTGGGTGCTATTGCTATCGGCTCGAGTGCAAGCGGCGGTGGTGACAGTGTCGGTGATAGTAATGACACCTCAACAACACCTACAACCCCCTCAGTGCCTCGAGTTGGCCCAGACATTGCCGGTGATGACTGGAGTGGCATCCTGCTGTTAGTCGAAGGGCGGCGGGAGCCGATTACAGCTACCGTGACACAAAATGGGTCACGAGTCACGATAGCAACATCTTCCACTCAGAGATATGGACAGGTTTTCAAAGGAACCATTCGGGCAAGCGGACACATGACTCTGTATGATCAAACGACTGGCGAAGACTGGACAACATTTAAAGGACCGGCCACCAGCACTCATATAGAGATGGAAGATTATGTAAATAATTTCACAGCCCTTGATGTTCTTGTACTCAAAAGATGACACAAAGAACGTGTTGGGATGGATTTCTTTTCAATCCCCCTTGAGGAGAATAAGTTATTTTCTTGATTATTAAGGCCTGTTTTCAGGAGTAAGGCACCGAATGTCTAAAGAAATAAATGGGGCAGTCCAGAAGCGATTGGCGCAACCTGGGAGTTCTTTCAAGCAATACCAACAATCAACGGTTGGTGATTTCGGCATACTTCATCTCATTTTATACGAATTTGTCAACCTGACCTGCGTTTCTTTACCCGGAAGAATAGGGGGCCGCATACGTCGCTGGGGATTATCACTGGTCTGTGCACACATTGGCAAACTGGTAAAAATTGGTATTAATATCTTTATATTACAACCCAAAAAGCTGCACATCGAAGATAAGGTGGAGATTGGAAATGCTGTCACCCTTGGCATTAAAAATACAGGAGACGGAATTATTCTGAAAGAACATGTGAAGATTGGCGATCGTACTAATTTCAATTGTTTAGGCGGTGCAATCACCGTTGGCAAAGGAACCAGTATAGGAAAAGATTGTCGTCTTGGCTCCCTCAAAGGCCTTACTCTGGGTGAGTTCTGTACTTTAGGTCGATATACCTGCATATCAGGGGCAGGGCATGCTATCTCAGATTTAGATCGACCGATAATTGAGCAACCTATAATTTCGAAAGGACATACAATTATAGGAGACCACGTTGAAATTGGAGAACGGGCTACAATTTTAGATGGAGTTTTTATAGGTAATAACGTCAAAATTGCTGCTGACTCTCTCGTTAACAGAGATATTCCAGCCTATTCTCATGTGAAGGGCATTCCCGCCAGAATTTGCATATAAAGCGGGGAGTGAATTTCGTGCATCACTTATTCTATAGGTTTCTGCGCTGGTGCCCAGGCGCACTTGGTTTGCTGTTGCGCCAGAAGATCTACCCTCGTTTGCTAGGTAACTGTGGCCGAGGTGTGCTGTTTGGCCGCTTTGTAGATCTCATCCAACCTCATAGAATCAGCCTTGGAGACCGAGTAATCATCAGTAATTATGTAGTATTAGATGCCAGCTGTTACGAGGGCAATGATATTCATGCCATTGCAATCGAGGCAGATGTCTTCCTTGGCACAGCAACACATTTGCATACGAGAAAGAACCGAATAGCGTTGCTATCAGGAACAAATATTGGCAGCAGCTGTAAAATTGAAGACCATTTTCCTGTCACCATAGGTCCCAATGTGCTTCTTGCTGCATACTGCACTATCGGTGAGGCTATGGATAACCGAACCGAACACGAGCAAAAAAAACAAACTGATAGTATTCACCGTGTCGAGACAGTAGTTGAACACGGATGCTGGCTCGGTATCAGAGTTGTATTGAAATCAGGCGCTTGTGTATGTAAAGAATCCATAGTAGGAGCACATGCTGTTGTAGAGGGGGAGATACCATCGTGGGCCATTGCCGTAGGACAACCTGCGAGGGTACTTAAGTTTAGAAATTAACAGGAAATTTTAATCGATCGACCTGTGTTTTGTCGTTCTATGAAGAGCTTTTTCCTGTAGAATAAAAATAAATTGAGGATTTCATGAAAACCATAACGGTACTTGGGAATAATTCGGGACGAAATGCAGGTGATAATGCGATCCTGGGCAACCTGCTCGACGATTTTGCCCTCAAACGATCTGATATCTTGTTCAAGATACCTACCCTTAACACGAATTTCGTTAAAAACGCTTTTGGCCAACACCGAGTTGAGCCCATTGGAATGCTGCCATGGAACCTCGCATTTAAAAATCTCGGATGGCCACTGTATAAAGCCATGACTGATACGCAGATGGTACTAATCACTGATAATATATTATTTGATCGAAAATTTTACAATCCATTCGTCAATTACCTGAACCCCATCTCACTGTTTGCTCCATTCTGTAAAAAGAAAGGCATACCGATTATCCTGTACAATGCGAGTGTCGGGCCGGTGGCTCGAGATGCCGGCGTCAAAGCATTACAGAAAGTGCTGGATTCCACTCCACTGGTTATTACCCGTGACCTGAGCACTAAAGCGTTGATAGAGAAGCTTGGTCTGCGACATCCCGAGATCAAAGTGCACGCCGACTGTGCACTCAACACATCCATACCGTCGAACAGCGAACTTGATGCAATAATACAGAAGGAAGGCCTGTTCACCAACCCCAAGGGAACTATCGGCCTTAACGTCAACGCCTATATCGATGATTTCAACCAGAAGGGCACAATGAACCGCCAGAAATTCTGTCAGATTATAGCAGGTACCGCTGACAGGCTCGTTGAGAGTCTTGGGGTTGATATCATGTTCACTGTCAGCCAGACCATGGATATGAAAATAACAAAAGAATGCGTAGCATTAAGTCGTTTCCAGGATCGGATTAAAATTGTTGGCAACTGCGACTACAGCTACAAGGAACTCACCGGTCTCCTGAGCAAAGTCGAAATACACGCAGGACTCAGGACGCACACACTGATTTTCTGTTCAGCTGTAGGGACTCCGATGATAAACATCAGCGCCTATCCAAAGAGTGATGCTTTCTTGAAAACTATAGGCATGGGCGACTGGACCATCAGTATCGACACCCTTTCTATCGATAACCTTTTCTCATTAATGATAAAATCCTGGGAGGACCGCAGTGAACTGCGGGATCGTATGAACCCCATCGTAGATAATGAAAAACAAAAAGCTCGCAGTAGTGTTGACGATGTTTGCACTATTCTGGATACATTGTAAGCATCTGTTGACCCCACATTTCTATAATCATTTGTGCTCCTCAATCTCTGAAGCGTTTCTTTATAAGAAAACAAAGCTATACACCAGTAGTGAGTAAAACGAAAATTATTAGAGATTCGGCAGGATATGAGTAAAATGACGCAATGTCTTTTAATTCTGGAAAGATAGCTCAATGCTCACAGTCAACAACGTGAATTCATGCGGCTCTTGTCAACCCTGAGCAACAGACAAAGATATTGCCTATTATTTTAGACACATGCGACTCAACAAAGCATATTTGAGCACAGCTTTTAAAGTATGTATTAGCTGTGTCTTTTTTTCAATTCTACTTTCGTTCGTTCAGGGAAATGAACTCCTGAAGATGTTCGAGCGTATCGATTGGCTGTTTTTATCTGTCTCGTTCGCTTTAATCCCGATAACACTTTCAGCAAGCTGTCTGAAATGGAAAGTCATCCTCGACGGCAAAGGCAGGAGCGTATCATTTTGGCAACTCCTGCGCATTTACATAGTGGGGTATTTTTTCTCTAACCTGCTCCCCTCCACCGTGGGGGGAGATGTGGTCAGATCATACTATTCCGGACGGCTTTTGGGGAACCAGGCATTTGCTGCGATCAGTATCTTTGTAGAGAGATTTACTGGCATTTTTTTTCTATTTTTCCTCGTCATTTTCGCACCTCTTCTGATCCCAGGCCTTTTCCGAAGCCCCTTTATTTACATTCCGGCCTGCGCTGGCTTCTCTCTTATTTGCCTGACAGTGTGGATGTGGATGGTGAAAAATCCGCTGGCCCTGCCTGAAAAAATTCTAACCCTTCTCTTTCGATCTCTCTATCGCCTTACATCGCCACCTGTTCCTGCAATCTTGCATAAATGGGTCAAGTGTTTAGAGACAAATTGTTATTCGGTTCTTAAACGCCTGGGCAAAGTACGAGAAGAATTCCGTTTCTTTGCAGGTGCTTTACGGGAAGACAGGATGTATGTCTTCAAAATTGCTCTCTTGACTATAATTTTTTATATATTGACCTGGGTTAATGTTTATGTTGCCTTTCGTGCATTTGGCGTACGACTGAATTTTTTAGATGTCTGCGCCTTGGTGCCAACGATTCTTTTCGCAGCCCATGTTCCTGTTACATTGCTTGGCAATCTTGGCTACCTCGAATCGGTTTTTGTGTTTTACTTTCTGATGATTGGCGTCTCCGGGGTAGAAACACTGGCGATGGGACTCCTCCTGAGGGTAAGGATGCTGTCCCTTGGGGTTATAGGGTATTTCATGTATCTTTTTATGCCCGCCAAAGACTAGGAGAATTTCAAGAGTTTAAAAATGAGCCACTCACAACCACTTATTATCACGATACCAATGAGCTGACTCGACAATACCCCTCTCATTTTCATAAAGTGGCTGATAACCAAGGACTTCACGCATTTTTCCTGTCGAGAAATTACGGTCCTTGGAATAGAACGCAACCCGTCTTCGATAGATTGGCGGATTTATCTTCAGCGGTTTACAGATTGCTTCACAGATGTCCCCGAGAAGAAAAAATGGAGTGATCGGCAACCGGACGATACGCAGTTTGTGGTGGTATTCACGGGCGATAATTGCGGCCATCTCCTCAAGTTGGATAGGTTCCGAGCTGCCAATGATGAAAGCCTCCCCCAGTGCCCGTGGCTCCGTTGCCGCCACAATCATGGCACCTACCAGATCCTCTACATGGACGAGATGATACCAGCACTTCCCCCGTCCAAGAATGGGGAAGAATTTCCTGGTGGCCATTTTATAGAGCTTCAGCAACCGTTTTTCTCCGGGCCCATAAATTGCACAGGGGCGAATGATGGTGTAGGGGAAATCATTGTCTTTAGCGAAATCCTTAAGCCAGATCTCCGCTTCAGCCTTCGTCCGCTGGTAGCCATCGCCCGGGCTGAACGGGAAAGTCTCATCTCCGGGAGGACTCTCAATATGTCCATGCACTCCCATGGTAGATACATGGACCAGCCGTTTAAAGTCGGGATTGCGGAGTGCCTCGTCCACGATCAGCTGGGTTGACTTCAGGTGAACGTTTCTATAATCCTGCTCTTTACTCTTTGGGTCGCGGAAAGCGGCAGCCACATGAAAGACGTAGTGCACGCCCTCCATCGCCGACTGGATGGTCTGCTCATCAAAGACCTCCCCCCTCAGCCACGTGATCGGCAAGTTCTCCAGGGGGGCGATATTGGATGATTTTCTCGCCACCGCGCGAACATGTACACCGATATCGAGCAATTTCTTAACGAGAACAGTGCCCGTGTATCCAGTGGCTCCGGTAACAAGGGCATTACTGCCGGCTGCTATCTGGTTTTCCATGACTTTCCTAGCAATTTTTTACACTTGATGGACTCGTAAAAAGACCGTATGGGGAGCAGAGGTGAATTCCTTTTTTCAAAGCGAAACCAATTTCTCCTTAACCCAGTCGTACAACTCATCCACTCTCCTTTTATGGGCAGAGTAGACATGTTCTTTTTCCACGAAGGTTCTGCCGTTTTTACCGAGCCGCTTTCGTAAAGCAGCATCACCGGCCAACTCCAGAATCCCTCTGCCGAACGCTTCAGGCTCGGCATCGGCGAGATATGCTTCATTATCGGTAACAATCTGTGTGTGGGTATACAGCTTGGTCAACAGCACCGGTTTGCCGGAGTGCAGATAGGGGAAAATCTTCATCGGGGTGTTCACCCCCTTGGTGCGGGGAGCCACGAGAATATCCGCATCGGCCAAATAGTGATCGAGTTGGTCAAACGGCCTGGGACCTAAAAAATGAACATGTTCCGCCACACCAAGCTTCTCTGCTTTTTTGGTGTAATAATCAATATCTTCGTCGACCCCGCCAATGATGACCAGTTCCACCCCGCCATTTTCCTTCACCACATAGGGAAAGCTTTCCACCAGCAGGTCGACCCCCTGGTAGGGTTCAAGGTTGCCACAGTACAGCAGGATCAGTCCATCAGATTGTATCTCGTTTTTGATCAGGCCGGTTCGCTCCAGGTCAGGATTCTGCAGTTGGGATATATCGTGCAGGGTAACGGTTTTTCCCGACCGGTTTTTTTCACACAGTTCTCTGAGCGCATGACATACCGGACCATTGGCTATCGCCCCGCGAATTGCGCAGCCTTCCATCCAGTTAAAAAAACGTGCCGCCACGGCCAACCGGGGATGCTTTTCCACCATCTGCTGGGCAATGGAAGAGTCAATATCATAGACATAGGGAATCTTATACAACCATTTCATTACCATGGCCATAAACACCGATTCCTCGCCCGCATGCAGCACGTCGTACCTGTTTTTATGCACCATTCTCCAGGTGAAAAAAAACATCAGAAAATCGATCCACAATTTTTTCAGGGAAAACCCGGGGCGAATACCCGTAACGTTTTTCGCGTAGGGCACTCGATAAAGGGTTGTTCCGGGCAACGCTATGTCCTCACCTTCAGGGTAGACAATAGCATCAACCTCTGTGTCATCACGCTCGGACAACGCCCGCAGAACCAGCAATACATCAATTGGCGTCCCCCGGTTCTGAAAAAATGGATGGGGAGCCAGTAACAGCACCCTGAGCATTTCATGTGTAGCGTTATCAATTGCCACTGTTATTCTCCAAATCCCTGAGGATGCTGTAAATGCCATTTCCACGCTGTCTCAAGTATGGCCTCCAGGTTACCGAACTCAGGTTTCCAGCCGAGTTCGCGGGTGATTTTCTCTGCAGAACCGACCAGCGTTGCAGGGTCACCCCCACGCCGATCCGCCCAGGTGTAAGAGATTTTTTCCCCGGTCACGATCTCGGCGGTTTTTATCACATCAAGGATTGAATAGCCGCTGCCATTGCCCAGGTTATATTTCCTGCTTTCACCACCTTCGAGCAGATGCTGCAGGGTGAGAAAATGAGCCTGGGCGAGATCCTGGATGTGGATATAATCTCGCACGCAGGTGCCGTCGTCCGTCGGATAGTCGCTGCCAAAGACAGTCATTTCCTGTCGCTGCCCCATGGCGGTCTGCAGAACAAGGGGTATCAGGTGGGTTTCCGGGTCGTGGTCCTCGCCAAGCTCTCCCTCCGGGTCGGCACCAGCCGCGTTAAAGTATCTGAGACATACCGACCTGAGTCCATTGGCCGCATCCAGGTCATCGAGTATCCGCTCCATCATGAGCTTTGACCGACCATACGGGTTTATCGGTTTCTGACTATTCTCCTCAACTATCGGCAGAGACTCAGGCTCTCCATAGGTGGCGCAGGTGGATGAAAAAATTAATTTATCCACCCCATATTCCAGCATACCACTGAGGAGGCCAAGAGTCGCGGCGACATTGTTCCGGTAATACTTCAGCGGCTCGTGTACCGATTCGCCGACATAACAGAAGGCGGCAAAATGCATTGCTGCCGCGATGGAATGTCTGGAAAAAATTTCACCCAGCAGCCCCTGGTCATCCATATTCCCTTCATAGAGCGGGCCCCACTGAACGGCTTTGCGATGGCCGAGTGATAAATTATCGATAACCACCGGCTGCATGCCCCTGCTATGCAGATATTTGCACATATGGGACCCGATATAGCCGGCTCCGCCAATTACCAGAATTTCTTTCATATTCCTGTTTTCCTCAAATGTATGACTCTCTCCAGCTCGGAGTTTTTCTGTTCTGCTGACCACAGTAACAATTCGGCCATACATCCCGCAAGTGTCTCCAGCAAATCCATGGAAGGCAGTACCGGGGTATCCGGAAAGAGCCTGCGATAGATTAAATCATCCAGGTGTACAGCCATTTCCTCTTTGATAAAAAAGGAGGTGAGTCCGGAATAGATCGCTGTATCTGTCAGCGGTTGAGATTTTTGCTGCAATGGACGCAAATATTTCTCAACAACCCTGGGCAACTCACTGCCGATCAGTGAAAAGAGCTGCTGCAGTTGTTGCTGAGTTAAAAGCTGCTGATAACGAAGAATATACCTTGCCATCAGCTTATCCGGTTTATCTGCCGGGCTACCGCAGGGCAGCGCCGAGAACTGCAGTACATCCTGGACGGCTGCCCCGGGAAAGAGCCTTCTTAAACCTTTCAGAGCCACATCAAAGGCGGTGGTAAACTTGACTCCGACAACCTGCAGCACATCCCCCCTTCTAGTCTCTTCCCTGTCAATGAGCCTGAAATGGGCTAAAATCTGCTCTGCAGCACTCTTGTCGCTGGTACTCCGACGTCTTCCCGGTACGAAACCGACGTGCTCGGAAAGAATTTCAGGAAAAACATCCCTGCCGGGAACCGCCTGCTGCATGAGCTGGCGAAAAGAGTCTTTCACCTGTTCTTTTTCCGACCAGACTGCTGTCCGATCATCGCACTCCTGCCAATGTGTTCCCCCGATAGAATATTTTTTCCACGGGACGATAAACAGAAACCGGGACTCCCTGCCCCTGCGCAACTTTGCCGCAAAGGCGGCGTTGCTCTTAAAAAGAGGTGGCAGAATAACATTCAAGCCACGGATCAGGGTCAGCTCACCCAGTTCCGCCGGCACCTTCCCAGGTCCCAGGTCTTTCTTGAAATCCGATCCGGTGCAAAGTGCAACCTTCCTGGCTTTAAGTTGAAACGATTGCTGACGGAGATGATCATAAACCAAGACCGAGAGAGTCTTGTCATCAACCCGCTTAATGGAGGTGACCTCAGTATAATTTGAAATTCCAGCACCACGCATGGACGCACCTTTGAGCAGGCCGAGAATGACCCGCTCCGGTTCAACACACAAACCGTCGTACCAGAGCGCTCCCCCACGCATATTCTCTGTATCGATATGGGGAAAGTGTCGATTCACCTGCTGTTTCGCAAGCAGACGTGGCTGCTTGTCTAGATGCGCGGTCAGCTTTCCCCTGCAGACAATCTTCGCGATCATCTTGTAGATCAGAAAGGCGGCCCGGAAGGCCTCATTGCCGCCAATACCGTATCCTGAGGTCGGCAGGATGCACGGCAGAGGTTTTACCAGGTGGGGAAAGAGAAAATAGTATCGCTGCTTTTCCCTGATCGACTCAATCACCCGCTTGATATCGAGACGCTGCAGATATCGCAGCCCGCCGTGAATGACCTTCTGCGAATTCGCAGAACAGTTCGCTGCAAAATCGTCTCTTTCCAGCAACACGGTGTCAATACCGTTCAAGGCCGAAGTATAGGCCATGGATGCACCATGGATTCCACCGCCCACGATCACAAGGTCGTGCACCACATCATCGGTACCGGGAGTAAAACGATTCATACTCTTTAACAAAGCTATAGAAAGTTCGGCAGCCGTTTTCTCACATTAACCAACAGCTGATCCTGGAAGAAACGAAAGACCCCTCTTTTTTTACCGTAGGGCATGAGGCTCGTCCCATCGGTAAGAATAGACTTTAGATCGGTCACCGGACGGGCCGCATCCAGTCGACGGCCGGCAACCCATCCCCCAAAGGACCCGATTCGTCGATAGTGGTCAGCGAGAGGGAGTGGGTCAGAGCCGGAAATCACCGGCCAGCCGTTACACTCTGCCTCAGCAAGGTGTCTGGGATAAGGCCAGAACAGCGGTCTGTTGCCATTGTCTCCGAGGATAACTGGATACCTGTGATCATCCCGGATGAATGTATCGAGAATTGCACCCCTTCTGCCCATCCATTTGCCCACTCCCCATGGCACAACCGCGACTCCTCCAGCCGCCCATACCTTTGTCGTTATATCTTCGAGGGAAAATGTCCGGTCTGCACACTCCAGGGTGGCACAGAGGCAAAGCACCTCCAGCTGTTCTGAGCTGATGAGCTGCTGCCCTGCAAAGATATAGAGACTCTCCCCGTCCGGCCTACGGGCAAGCTGGCAATTGGGCTCCCTGGCACTATAAAATTGCCATTGTCCTGCCCCGGATGATGGGTGAGCTGATGGCGAAACTTCACTTGACTCGGCAATCGCCTGCAACTCGGAAAAGACACTCACCCCGACGCTCTCGGTAAGCAGCAGAACATGGTCACGAGACTCGCTGTCGCCGGCTACAGCTGCCGCTTGGTGAAAATTGCGGAGAGCTGCATCAAGCAGCTCTTCCAGCGGAAAATTCTGATGTATATGGACATGAGCATCCAGGAAAATAGACATGGACAAACTCGACCTGTTACTGTTTCACAAGATCTTCAAAATAGGCGATGGTCTTTTTCAGACCCTCTTCCAGCGAAATAACCGGAGTCCAGCCCAGTTTATTTGTTGCAGAGGAGATATCGGGCTGCCGCTGTTTCGGGTCGTCTTGCGGAAGATCTATATAAACAAGCTCGGATGGTGAACCGGTCAACTCAATTATTTTCTCCGCCAGTTCCTTAATGGTGAATTCACCCGGGTTGCCCATGTTCATGGGTCCAGTGAAATCATCGTCGGCGTCCATGAAGCGTATCATCAACTCTATCTGGTCATCGACATAACAGAACGAACGGGTCTGGTCCCCCTTGCCGTAAATCGTGATGGGTTTGCCTTCAAGGGCCTGAATGATAAAGTTGGAGACGACCCGCCCGTCATTGGGGTGCATATTGGGGCCGTAGGTATTAAAAAGCCTGCCGACCCTGATATTGACCTTATGTTGCCGGTGATAGTCGAAAAACAGCGTTTCAGCGCACCGTTTTCCCTCATCATAACAGGAACGTATACCTATTGGATTTACATTGCCCCAATATGACTCCGGTTGGGGGTGAATCGATGGATCGCCATACACCTCGCTCGTGGAGGCCTGAAAAATCTTTGCCCTTACCCGCTTGGCCAGCCCAAGCATATTGATGGCGCCATGCACACTGGTCTTGACAGTCTGGACGGGGTCATGCTGGTAGTGAATAGGTGAGGCGGGGCAGGCAAGATTATAGATTTCATCGACCTCCAGGTATAACGGAAAGGTGACATCATGCCTGACCAATTCAAAATACGGCTCGTTCAGCAGCCCCAGAACATTATCCTTGGTACCGGTAAAGTAGTTGTCCAGACAGAGAACTTCACAGGATTCCCGCAGAAGCCTCCGGCACAGGTGGGAGCCTAAAAAACCAGCGCCGCCGGTTACAAGAACTCGTTTTCGTTCAGATTTCATGAAAAACCTCAAGATGAGAGTTTTGTGTGATAAGCCTTAGCTGCCACTGGAGACCGTGGAAAACCGCGGCAATAATAGTCCAGCGAGAAGATACAGCCCGAAGGCCACCATGAGGGTTACCGCAAATCCCACATAAATGGCTGCGATTACGCACATGATACTGCCAAGGACTGTAAACAAGCCGTTAACCGCCCAGGCCCAGCCAACAGCTCCAGCACCTTTTTCATATGATCCGGCAATGCCTAAGGCAAATGGCATGCCAAGAAAGAAACCAAGCGGTGCGATTAAACCCACAGTTGCGATCATACGAATCATTGTCGGCCACTGGAGGAAATAGTTAAGCATTGGCTCATTCACCCCCAGCAAAGCAATACCATACAACGGAATTGCCAGGAACGGAAGGAACCGGGTGATGGATCTGGTATGCAATTTGGTGATGCTGGTAACATAGCTGCCGATTCCCGCCGTAAGCAGGAAACCAAAGACAACCGACGCATATGTATAGAGGGGAAAACCGACAAGCTTATGAAAAAATTGAATAAAAATCAATTCGATGGCGATAAAGCCACCGCCGAGACAGGCAAAATACGTGATAAAAGAAGCCTTACCACTCCACCGCTCACGCCCTACCTTGGAAAAGAGCAAGGGGCTGAAAAGGCATACCACTGCAAGGCTGATCGCTGCCCCCGCGGTCACAATGAGGTGAATTATATCCATAGGCAGACCATGCTTTACAGAATCGTTAAGCAGGACCTTGATCGATGTCTCCACATAGGGGTCATTCATTGAGACAGGGTCCAGTGATTTCCTGAAATGGTTAAAAAATGGCCGGTCGTCGGTTGGCACATCCATACGAAAGGGGATCTGCTTGATTAAGCTATCAGGCAGGGTGCCGGTAAAAAATGCCGCATCCAGCCCTGAGCCGGCAGGGTCCATAGGATTATGAATAAGTTGAAATTTTCCGGGGGCCATCATGTCATTTACCCGGTCAAACTCCTCCTGGGTCCAGGGGCTCTTTTTCACTAATAATGTCGGTAAATTATACCACCTAGGGGCATAATACAAAAGGACATGCTTGTCAAAGTTGTCAAACCCCATTTCCTTCCAGGCACGTGCTGCGGTCAACACCATCTTGGGATAGACATGATGATTCACGTGCAACACCCCATTTTCTGACAGGTGTGAAAAATATTCACGATAGGCGTCGGTGGTCTGCAGATAATTGGGTGACACGGCACCTGACCCCGAGGCGACACTGGAGGTAGTATGGTTCGACATCATTTGAATAATGTCGTACTTTTTATCGCTGGACCGAAGAAAGCTTCTTCCCTCCCCACGGACAGCGTTTACCTTCGGGTTCTCATACGGCTCCTTGGCATAGGCTTTTTTTCCCAGGGAAATCACTTTGCCGACCATCTCAACAGCATCGACTGATCTGGCACCAAATGTCAGCGCTCCTTTTGTCTCCTGACCACCGGCAGCGCCAATTATCAGAACGCTTGGCTCGGTTCCCTCTTTTAACCAGTGGGAGGTGAATACATACCTGTCCCAGAACTGCGAAACAGCTTTTTCAGGTAATGTGTCCCGGAGTTTTTTATAATCTCCGTCAAAGGTGTAATAATAGCTGGTCTGGGTCCCGCCGTCATAGGCGATCCAGACATATTCTGGCCGGTATTGGATCAGATCTATACGCGATATTCGATCCCAATACGTACCCAGGTTCCCTTTCTGCAGCGTTCGAAACCCACGTTTGTCCATGTGGTAGGATATTTCAAGATAATCCCTGTCGAGAAAAAGCTGAAAGCAGGACACCAGGAGCGCAGCTACGATTGTCCCGGACAACATGAGCTTCGATCTAACCTGGAGCCCCACTGCTGCAATGGCGAAACCGGAGGCGACAAAAAGCAGGCCTGGACCGCCAAATGCTGGTATCAGCAGCGGTACAAGCAGACAGCCGACTGAGGCTCCCACCAGGTCCCAGAAATAGAGTTTGCCAAACTGGGAGGCATGATTTGTAAAAAGAATCGACAGGATCAAGCCACTGAGGAAAAAAGGAACTAAAAGCCCGGAAAAAACGATCAGCACCCTGACCCCGAGGGTAAACACACTGTCGAACTTATTAAAATCCACATGAACCTTATCGAGCAGAAAAAAGACCCCGGCATAACTCAGTGCAAGAAGCGCAGTCGAGACTATTATAACCGTCTTGCCCATGGCAATTCTATCTGCCGAGATTGAGGTAACAACTCCCGCTATACCAAAACCAAGCAAAGCCAGGGTAATAACCATATAGGCAAAGTGCGGGTACCAAAGAACATCGAGTATCCGTATAAGTGACAACTCATAAAAAAGCGTAGACAATGCGATCAGGGCAATGTATCCCATTGTCAACTTACCGGCATCACTTGACATATTTGTTTCAGACATCTTAACTCCGATTTTTTATTTTATACAACCTTGATAGCTTTACAGTAGCTTATTGCAAATTTTATTCTAAATATTAGTCTATTACGGTTTGTTCTAGTGTTTATGAATTGCTTTCTGGTAGAAAGACTCTTTGAAGTTGTCTGATGGACTCTGGAAAAAAGTCCCGGCTCCCTTCCCGTTCACTGGGGTGGAGCCTTTTGCGGCATTTCTTTTCTTTGCAGAACCAAACGACAAAGTGGCAACGATACCTTTCGGCAGGTGAGCACCAGGCTTTTCTTATCTTGTCAGATCCAAAGTCCACCATGCGGTTGCATTCAACCAGATGGATCTGGTATTCCGGGGACAAGCCCTCCTGGATAGACTGTCCCTGTATCGTTGTATAGGGTCAGGCGATATCCGTTACTATTCCAGTGCCCGCCACCAACTTTTCTGCTTCCATCGTTGATAACCAGGTCGTACCCTGATGCACCGTTGGCTTGGAGATGATGAATTCCAAGCATACTGTGAGCGGACCACAATTCTCAACCACTCGGCTATCTGCACAAGGCAAAAACAATCATATATACACCCGGTAGCCCGGAAACACCACAGGAAAATACAGGTGATAAGGAGTTGCTTTTTAAGCGCGCCCCAATTTTGCGCAAATATTCCCAATCACTTTGCAATTTCCAGAAACCTATCCTTTTCCAGCTGTCCTTTCAAGTATCTTTAATTGCACTCTTAGTAACCCAGGTGATTCAGTATGTAAAAGCTCTCTCAAAGACCCTTGAGAACCCATTTTTGAACAGAAGTGTCCATTGAATAGCCACTCTCAAGAAAGAGACCATCGGCAACCAGCGCGTAAAGGTGCGGATGCCGGCGAGCAGAGTCTCCGAAGCTCTGAATGGCCCCTACGATTCCCGGTATCCCGATTTTCTTACCAAGGGCAAACCTCAAGAACTTCGCTAAAGTCTTTGAAGCTCACCGGCTCAGCTTGCCCAGCAGTTTAACCATTGTTTTTGTAGTGGACACGACGTTTAAAGGTAAAAAAACGGTTACTTAACTGCATTCAAAAAAGAGCTTTTGCTGTGCGGCCTCAGAAATGGCTGCTACTGCAGGGTGTTTGATAATCCGTTCCACCGAAATTGCATAAAATTTTTCTTTTATTTTATTTGTACGCCCAATCACCTGGACTTGATACTGTTGTTCAACTTCTTTCTCGATAACTGTTGGAACCATGAAAATACCATCACCGGCCTGCCCAAACACCTTCAGCAATGCATTGTCATCAAACTCACCAACTATCACAGGGTGAACCCCAATTCTTTCAAACCACTGATCTAGCATGCGCCGGGATGCACTCATGGGCATAGGCAGTAGCATTGGAGCGTCATTCAGGGAATGTGGGAAGTCACTTTTAAGGGGGTTGGCAAGTTTTTCAACTCCCAAAAAGGAAAGGCCGCATTCGCCCAGCAGATGATTGTAGGCCTTGATATTTAGTTTTGAATTAAGCGGGGTATCCGTCAAAATCACATCAAGGTTATGCAAGGCCAATTCGGCAAGTAACTGTTCATCTTTTCCCTCGTGACAAATTAATCTCACTTTTTCAGGCAGCTTTCCTGTTGGCTCAAGAAGTTTTCGAGCAACAAGCTTTGGAATCACGTCGACGATGCCAACCTTCAGTGATAAGGGTCCGGCAACTGGCCGACCACGCAAAGAATCCATCATTTCCCGGCCAAGAGAAAATATCTCATCTGCATACCGATAGACAAGATGGCCCATGTCTGTAGGTTGAATATTTCGACCCACCCGCCTAAAAAGTTTTGCCCCTAAATTTTCTTCCAACTTTGATAATTGAGCGCTTACCGTTGACTGAGCTAAACTGAGCTTGGCGCTGGCTGCAGTGATGCTTCCTTCCTGCATTACAGTCCAGAAATAAAACAGATGATGATAATTGAGCCATTCCATGATTTTTGTCTCACGAGGGTTGATTTAAGCAACTGTGCGGCAATAGGTACAATTCGTAATAAACGATACAATACACCATGTTTATCTGTTTGTTCTGTTTGTTTTTCACTGTATATTTTTTTTATAGATTGCTTCGACATGGGCGCTAAACCTCAGTTTTTGAAGCCTCTTACGATTTCACATAAATAAACGAATTTCTCATGAACACGTTGCCTCTCGTTCGTCGATATTGTGTTTTACTATGAAAATATTGAATACATGTTGTTTTACTCGACCTACAAAATGTTCACCAAAGGCTAGTCGATTTAACCCATCTGGTGCGATGCATTTCTCTTTTAATCAAAAAAAAACAGGATTCTGTTTTGAAAAATAAAGTCGTAAACAAGAGCGTTCCAGAGGAGCTGCCTAACAACAAACCCCGCTTACTCTTCATGACTTCGGTTCCATTCTTTCAATGGCGAGGATCCTCTATTCGCGTCGCCTTCACTGTTCAGGCCCTTGCTGATCTTGGCTATGAAGTCGATCTACTGACTATACCTGTCGGTGAAACAAAAAATATTACAGGTGTTACTGTTCATCGTGTTGCGAATCCGTTTCGAGTTAAGAACATTCCAATCGGCCCGTCCTTACATAAACTGATTTTTGACATCCTGATCTTGTTCAAAGCACTTGCCATGATCATCCGCCACAAATATGTCGCAGTGCATGCAGTGGAGGAGGTTGGTGCGCTTGGATTGCTGATTGGCCGACTCTCCGGCTCACGAGTGATCTTTGAGAAACACTCTGATCCCGCTTCGCACAAGGACAAGTTTTTAAAAAACATTGTTTTGTCAATATACCGCCGGCTAGAGGGAATGGTTATCCGGAAAGTCGATATCGTTATTGGAACGGGCGAAGGGCTTGTAGAACAGGCATTGGCTGTTGCTCCAGAGCAGAAAGTACATCACATTTTTGACATACCCTCATCGTGTCAAGAAGCTGATCCAGAGCAAGTGCAAGTATTAAAAACGACTTTTCGCAGAAATCCTGATGAAATCATCGCTCTGTATGTGGGGTCATTTGCCGTATACCAAGGCATTGATCTTATGTTTGAAAGCCTGCTCCTCGCTTTGAAGCACTCACCAAACTTGCGCCTTGTTGTCATTGGGGGGACACAGGATCAAATAGATATACGCAATGAGTGGTTGGACCAGCGCGGAATACGCGAGATGGTTCACTTTGTCGGATTTGTGACACCTGATCGGTTGCCGAACTATATCTCTGCGGCCGACTTCCTTCTTTCCCCTCGTATCTCCGGGATAAACACACCACTTAAACTACTCGATTATCTGAAATCAGGGAAGGCAATCCTGGCCACAGACAATGTAGCTAACCGGCGTATAGTCGATGATAACGTTGCTGTTTTAAAACAAGCCAACTCCATATCGTTTGCAAAAGGTATGATCAAACTGGCAAAGAACAGCCATTTTCGACATGGTCTCGGCATTGAAGGCCGTAAATTGACAGATAAAATTTACAACTACGGACAATTTAAAATCCAGCTAAAGGCGTGTTACGATAAACTGTAGACACCATACACAAGGTTGGGGATAGCCACTCTCAAGAAAGAGACCATCGGCAACCAGCGCGTGAAGGTGCTGATGCCAGCGAGCAGAGTCTCCGAAGCTCTGAATGGCCACTACGATTCCCCGTATCCCGATTTTCTTACCAAGGGTAAGCCTCAAGAACTTCGCTAAAGTCTTTGAAGCACGCTGGCTGAGCTTGCCCAGCAGTTTGCGGTCATAGAGAAAGAACTTTCTCAATATTTTGGCAATGGAAAAGACATACTGCCTGTTAGGTACCGGATACCGTACTGTCTCTTTCAGGTGATGACCGAACTGTACCACTTTTTTCTTGTGGCAAGAAGGACAAAACCAGCGCGCTCGGCAGCTGAAAGCGAGCAGGTACTCGTATTGACAGTCAAGACTTTTAATGCTTGCGAAGCCCTGACCAAGTTCACCGCACTCAAGATACTTTCGTATTACATGAAATACAACCGGACGATAAATCCATACCTGTTCTGGAAAAGTTCATCATAAACTGCTTCAAAATCATCAAAGTGAATGTCAAGAAGCTTCCAGAGCCACGTTTGTCGCGGCTTTCTTCTTTTGTAGATTCCAACAATGTTGCTGCATTCCAGATTTTGCCACTTTCACTGACAAGGGAGGTATGGTAGCAGCAGCTTCTTACATTTTTCCTATTTCGTTTTGATACATAGGTGAACTTAATGGGGTTTTTATAGGAATAATTCGGGTAAAAAGAGAAAAATCAGAAAATTAAAGCAAGGTAAAATTTATTGTAATCAAGAGTAATTAAGCAAGATCGGGCAACCTCGGGATACCATAGCTCGTCTGGCTCATAACCCGAAGGTCTCAGGTTCAAATCCTGCCCCCGCTACCAAGGCTATTTCAAGCACTTATGGCTTCATGCTGTAAGTGCTATTTTTTTGTTTTTTTGACTCTTTTTTGTCCTGCTTGCTGTAAAAAATTGTTTCACATATTCCTTATTTCTCTACACCTACAGCAACATCCACGATCAAGTATATTTTATTTCCTCTTGATAATCGCTGTGAATCGCCTAAAACTTTGTAGGCACTCCTAGGTTATAAAATATGACTTCAGTAAGGTCTTATGAGTGCAAAGCGATACAGCGAAGAATTTAAAAAAGAGAAGCAGTCGAACAATTCTGCGTTGGCGAAACAAACACCGAGTACAATAATTATTTCAGACAACTTGATCGGGAAGCTGTTACTTCTATAATGCTCCTGAAAAATGCTCCTGAAAGGTCAATGCTATTGAAAAACAGCCTGTACCTGGCATTCGTCACCTGCTTGGATTGGGACGTTTAATTCGTGCTCACTAAATGTGATTCCGTCAACAAGCCAATATTTGAAAGGCGTATTTTTATCAACCTCAAGCTTCATAACAGATCCCGGGAAGTAATAGCCTTCGTATCTTTTTGTTTTGGTATAGCCATCAACTTTAATTGGAGAAGTTCCAGTGTCTACATTACAGACTTGCACGGGAGAGGCGAGTTCTCTTTCCATTTCTTTTCTAAGAAAGTGCTTTCTCTGGCCTAAAAAATCACTAACTATAGCGATGTACTCATCTCTGTGAGGCTGACCGGCATTGGTCAGGTCACTCCATGCTTGATAGAGTAAGTGGCTTATCCTTTCATCTGAAAGCCGGTGGTTCATGATCTCTATAAAGGATTCTTTTACCTTGTCCCGGAAGGAAGGGTCTTCATGCACCAGTCGCCTGAACAGACGTACCCTGGGACAGTAATGTGGAGACTCTGGTTTCTCCACAGTGAAAAAAGTTGAAAAGTATGGTGGCTGTTGCCATCGCTGTCGCGTGGAAGGACCTTCTTTATCAATATCCACTGAAACGTCAACAAAGCTATGGTCCATGTCCCAGGAGAGCCAGAACATTTTTGATTCTTCTGAAGTTCCTTTAACTGCTACGCCCTGACAGAAATCCTCTGTTCCGTTGTAGAGGTAAGAAAAAATCTGATTGGTCAGGTTTTCAAGATCGAAGAATTGTTCCGCATATTGTTCTGTGAAGTTTTCTTTTTTGCCATAGAGTTTATCCCAAAACTCCGTCTGAAAAAAAAGCTCGTCAGCCTTATGCAACGCACTTCTCCATCTATAGTATTGGTAATTACCTGCAGGTAGCATCTCTTGTATCTGTTTTTCTCCTAGATGCGGCACAACATAATAGAGGCCAAGGTTCTCGCCGTTTAAGTATAATATGACCGACTCGGTAGGTGGGGCCAATGCACCGATTTCGTGGGATATGTCATAGGCAAGAGGAGAGTTAAGGGGCCACTTTTCCCATTCTGACTGTTTTATGGCTAATCGCTTGATGTATCCAGGATCTCTTGAAAAAATCTTTGAGCCTTCTATTCTGGATTTGCCGTAGTCTTTTCTAAAGAATATACGGAAATTAATCAGCCCTTTTTCACGGCCTGGGTCGCCTCCCTGTAATCTCAAACCTGAAAAGGTGTCTATTTCCATATCTCCTCCCTTGAAATATTGAACATGACAGAGCCTTTCCCAGTCTCTGCCATGGTTGTCGTAATTTTTCAGGATTCCATAGTCGTCAGAGTAGAGGTCTTCTTCCTGGACCTCAATTGAGATGATTGGCAAACCCTCCTTGCTCAAATCTGCCATTTCTTTTTTACTGGTCTGTTTGTTTGCAATGAGAGGATGTTGGCTTTTGGGAGTCATTGCAATATGCGTATTTCCTCGTTTTTTTTCAAATTTGCTCACACCTGCCTTCCAGTCTTCCATAAAATGTAAAAAGGTGGGGATGACTGTTATCTTCTCGCCAGGGAAAACAGTCAGGGATGAGGAATCGACCCCCAAGTTTTCAACTGGGGTAAGAGATATGAGCCGTGAAAACGATAAGTTGTCTGAATAGACAATGGGATGGTAGCCATTCTGCAAAAACGCCATGCTGTATATGGTAACAGGTGCTGCACTATTGTTGAAAATAAAATGTAACCCTATGTCGGGGCCAGATTGATCAAGGAAAACAGCGTAAATTTTCCGGTCGCTTGTTATTTTAAACGTAGATTCTACTCCCCATTTCTCAGATCTTCTGGTGTAAAAGGAGAGGGGGAATGCAGGACCGGATGATTCAATTTCGAAATAACAAAAAACGCCATGGTTTTGGTACTTTTTGTATTCATCGACCCACACCCACTTATTACGTTCCTTTGCAGCCCTTTCTATGACTTCAAGCACATTTGATTCGGGGCCTTCATTCTTGGTTTTATTTTCAACCGGCAGGATAAGGTTAAGATTCTTAAGGATTTTTCCAGTATCGCCGTAGTTGAGCATTGTGGCGGCCACATGTTGTCTCTGGTAGCTTGAAACCACCTCTTTAGAAAAAGGCAGAAAAAAGGCAAAAAGCGCGCAGCCCCCCATAGCGGTAAGAAAAACGATAAAAGCCTTCTTCTTGCCCATCATTATAGGCCGGCGGGGCGGTTTATCATGAGGTTGAAGTGAAACTGAGGATAGGAACTGATCAACTGCGAAACGGTTGCGTCGACATTGTCGTTGGTTGTTTTGTGGAAGACATATGTAAAGGAGATATCTTCATCACAGGAGATACTCTGGAGGCTACCGTTCTTAAAGTGAACGCCGATGTCGTTCTGAATCTCCTGGATCAGATTATGAGAATCAGGCCCTTTGGGACCGCGAACAACAAGCATACCGCCGGCGGTTTTTTTCTGTCTCAGGGGTGAAAAATAATCCATAATAAAGAGAGCAAGCAGGGAAACAAGCCCAAGTACAATGGGAAATAAAAGGTTGAAAGTCGCGCAGGAAAGAGAGGAAGCGACCACAAGCATTATAAAGCCGATCTCTTCAGGCTCTTTGATCGGAGTTCGAAAACGAACTATAGACAGGGCACCCAGAAGGCCGAGTGAGAGGGGGAGCGAGAACTGTATAGTGATGAATATGACCGTGATGGAAATCGCAAGGAGAGGAAATGCCCTGTGAACTTGACTTCCTGTTGCACGGTTGGTAAAAAAATAGGTATACAGCGCTGAAAAAGCGAACGCAGAAGCGAGTGAGGCCAGCACAACAAAAACAAATGCCCCCAGGCCGATGTCCTCCATACTTTGGTTGCCGAGGCCAGTGAGTACAGAAGTAAGTTCGTCCATATTACATCCTTTAGTAGCTTGAAAGTAAGTGAGAAACGCAGTTTTCATATTTAGAAAAATTTGCCTTTCTCGCTAGGTTTTGTGTCAGAAAGTGAAGCGTCTGAGGGGGAGTGTCGGCGTTGCTTTTTACTTCAAAAACCGCATTTGTTAGATATGACTGAGTCGGAGGGGGGAGTAGGGTTTGGTTGCTCTTTTCCACCTTAATATTATAGTCGAGGCTCAGTCTTGCCCCTGAAAAGAGATCTACGAACCGTTTTCGAGTGTAGGAAATCTGGATAAACGGCTGGAGCTGCGGTGTATCAGAGTTTTCTTTTGCAAACAGCCCACACCATCTCTGGTGGAAGCTGGAAGAGAGGGCCTTCTTGTCGGATATTTCCTTTTTCTCTTGCTGAACCCACCTTTGTTTTAATCTTTTTGTGCCGATTTTCATCTTTTTTTCGAGAAAGAAGGATGTCATGCCGATGCTTTTCTGGTTTGTTCTGGTTGTCTGCTCATACCAGCGAACCCGAAACTTTGTCTTGAAAAAGTCGCTGTTTGCTTTTTCGAAATAAGACTCAGCATTCAGGGTCTCCAGGTAAATGCTCTGCACACGGGACTCTGGGTGTTCCCGGTCCGGTCTGCAGTTTAACTGGAGCCAGGAATCAAGTGTTGGCGCGGCAAGATTCGGGTAGATATATTTAAGTTCAAACTCACCCTTTTTCTGTAAGAGTTCAGACAACATGGGAAATGCACATAGGTCGATTTTCCTGAAAGAACGAATGGCTGCAAATTAATATTGCATAAATATTGTTACTGGCGTCATGAATGCTGATACCATCAAAAGTTGATGTTGACAACACCATTCTAATGATAGCGACCTCTGGGGCCCGATAAAAGCAGTCAGCTTCGCCCGGCAATTGTCGGCAAGTTTTTGTTCGATCAGGTTATAGTTGTCGATCAGGTTGTGGCTGTCTCGAATATGGCTCCCACACATGTTTAGCTTGGGCTTCAATTTCCCGAAGGTTTCCCTCAGTAACGATCTGTAATAAGCCTGTTTAATCCTTTACAAGTATTAGCTGGCCACGGGCTTGGTTGTGTACTTTCCAGCCCATTTTTTCAAACTTGTTGCGAGCCGTTGAACTGAAATCACCAGTGACCCACATTTCTACCCCAGTCCCTTTTGAGCTATTGGCTTTTCCCTGTAAAGAACCTGTTATTTCAGCCGTCCTTTCACTCCAGATGAGATAATCGATTGGCAGTAGAATAACTATGGTGCCATCTTTTGTCTCTGAGTGTGCAAGACGAGCCATTGGGGTGAAATGTGTAAGCGGGGCTATATGCTTGTTGTAACCGGCAGTCAAAACTGCTGATTAGGTTATGATTTTGGCCATGACCGGATCCCCTGCCTGGAGGGCGACGTTTATGTACAATTCCCGATTGTCGACACCCTTCATAGAATCAAGAGCGGCCACCAGAACTGTCTGCAGACTCGGTGATTATGAAGGATTGTTGAGAAAAAGCTCAATCGAATCCTCATTCACACCCATTCCCAACAACTTATTTTTGTTTTGCAGCCACAGTTCAGAAGCAGGAGTAGCGTTAATCGCTTCATTCAGAAGTCGGGCTGTACCAGAGGTTGCCAAGAGCACGCCTCCGACTCCAGGCACAACACTGGTAGCCATTCCCACGCCAATTCCGCCCAGATAGTCTGCCCAACCAAGTGTGTCCAGTTCTGTTTGCAAGACCTGGTTGTGGGAATACATGTTTACTCCAAATTTGTTGGCAATCTGCCCCTTTGACTTGGAAAAACCAATCAGTTGCTCTACCTTGCTGCCCTCCGCTCCGGTAGTCTCACGTTTACCTACCGTTCCCTTTGCCCGATTGAACAAACTTCCGACTCCGGCAACCGCACTTTCAAACGTTCCCCCTGGATCGGCAACCAGATTCTTTACTCCCTCAACGGTATTCAGACCAGACTGTTTGAGCGAGGCAATTACTGTATCATCAGTCGCTATTTTTTTCATTTCAGCAATCGCTGAAATTTCCCCGACAAGGATCTGCAGAGAACTCGTACTGCTTACCCTGAAATCACCAAACGAAGACTTCACAATGTAATGGTTTAGAAAACTATCGTTATGTACTTCATCATCAACAGTGTGGTGCTCACCTTTAAGAACTTCAGGTGCAAGAAAAGATTGCGCCTTGAGCGTGCTTGGTTTTTCAAATTCAGCCAGAAGATAGGTTGGTTGCATGACCTGGAGCATACAGAGAATAGAAAAACAGGTAACAATCTAGGCACGGCTGATCGGCCCAATGAATACTTTTTTGAGTAACATGATATATCTCCCATACTACTTTTCAGAAATAAAACTTAATTCCAGCTCCGACACCGCTCAGATTGAGGTCATCCAAAGCTGCGTTATCTTCAAATTCCCAACTCAGGTAACGTTCTGCCGTTCGGCAGCCATCACGATGTTTGGTGTTGCCACTGCAGGCAGAAGCAGTAGAGCCATAAACAGAGATACCACTCCTTTTACCCTTGCTTCTTTAATAGATTTCATCTTTTCCTCCTTGATAAGTAATCACTAGGGGGGGTTCCAGAGCATACTATCACTGATTCCGGTCCGCCATATTTTAATTCTCAACTCCAGTCTTTACACTTAGTGCTCATATTCGTAAATATCATGACGTATTTATGCAGCCAGTCGTTCTTGTTCAAAACTACAGCCGGAGACTCATTCTAACACTTGGTTCAAATTGTCTCTTGTGAACTTCCATTTAAATGGCCTGGCAATGTTTTCATAATAAGAGCCTCTTGCAAAATGATGATTTTCGTTCAAAATCAAGGCATGCGAAAAATTTTTACCGCAGGCATATAATTGATATTCCGAGGATAAAATTTTTTAGCATAACGCGGAGGTTGAGCGAAAAGACCGTTTTGTAAAAGGCTCAAAGGCCTCTTATAACACCGAAGGAGAAGCGCCACCTCATAGCAGGATAGAACGATGGGGGCGGATCATTGGAGAAGGAGGAAAGCGCAAGCTCAGTATTCAAGAACTGGAACATTTACAAACACCAGTTATGCAGGATAGTCGGTTTATTAATCCTGGATTGCTGAAGGGAGGGGGCGGAAACAGGCTCCCCACCCTCTTGGCTTTTCGCAAAAGAAGTAATTATGAGACGCTGAAGCTTTTTTGAGAGAAGATGCTGCTAGCAGGATAGTAGAGTGCAATACCAAAAAGAGTTTTCCCACCAAGTGACAGGGGGAGGGTCACGTTTGTTTCAAACCATAGTCCCGCTACCAAGTTATTTCAGGCACTTACTGCTTTACGGCCGTAAGTGCTTTTTTTTGCTACCCTATTAGGGACTTCGGGGTCCACGTCAAAGAAGGGTGATGAGTCGGCAAAACAGGGTTGATTTATATCGAAGAGGCCCTGTATCTCCCCTCGGAAACCTTTAGCTTTCTGAGCATTGGTGTCTTCTTATGGTGATGATCCCGCATACGCAGAAGAATGTCGTTGAGGAAGCTCACTGCTTCCACGATATAAGGTCCCTTGTTGAGCATGACGCACTCGGCTCGACCGCTCATTGCCGCGTCGGTAACCTCGGCACGAGTTGGAATTCCCTTTTTTGCGAGACTTTCCAAAACCTGGGTTGCCCAAATTACAGGGACATGTGCCGCTTCACACAACCACACAATCTCTTCCTGAACTTCCGCCAGACGTTCAAAGCCTATTTCAACCCCAAGATCTCCTCTGGCGACCATGACGCCAAAGGGAGGATTGCGGAGTCCGGCGAGAAGCAGCTCCGGGAGGTTTTGAAAGCCTGCCCGGTTTTCTATCTTCAGGATGAGGCCGAGCGCTTCTCCGCTGCGCTTCCCTATTTTTTTCTGGATATTGAGTAGATCCTTCGCTTCGCGGATAAAGGATAGCCCAATCAAATCGACAACATTGACTGCAAAGTCGAGGCTTTTTAAATCATCATTGGACAGCGATGGCAGCGACAGGTTCGTCTCCGGCAGGTTAATCCCTTTGTCGGCCCTCAGTTTTGCACCTCCAGGCCGGGTTCTTTGAATGATTACAGTTAATGCCTCATCTGAAACAGTACTGATAACGCCGGATATTTTTCCATCATCGAAGAGAATTGGCTGTCCAGGCCTGCAATCTTTAAATATTTCCGGTAATGTACAGGGAATTGTTGCAGGCAGAATCGATCCATCATCGGCGGCCCGTGCGGGCATGCCTTCTCGGTCCTCTGCAGTTATGACCAGTGTGTCACCTTGATACAGCTCAATGCTCCTTTCTTTTGTGGGTAGCTCTCCTATTGTTCCCCTTGCAATAATTTTGTGATCACGAACAAGATTGAGTTCCAGGGAAGATTCGACGAAAATCGACTCGAACAATTCAACCCACGCTCCTTCATCGTTCGTTTTGATTACCGTTGCACTGCGTTTTTTCCCTCGAATGTCACAGAAGGTAAGTTTATCTCCAGTTGAAAAAGCCTCATAGAATTTGTGCTCCACAGGAAGAACACCAGCTATCTTTCGAGAATCAGGCGGAGGAATCTTCTCACCGACCCAGAGAATGGCAGGTTCAATGATTGTTCCGCGCTCGTCTCGCTTTGGCTTGAAATGGGCGCTGCGAGAGCCCTGTACCAACTGTCCTGTTCTGAGTTTTGGTCCGCACAGATCAAATAGGATCTTGCAGCCAATCCCGATTTCTTTTGAGGCCTTCCGGATGTTTTCAACAATGTTCTCCCAAGTAGCTTGATCGTCGTGGGCACTGTTAATTCGGGCCACGTCCATGCCAGCCTCGAGTAGTTTCACCACAAGCTTATAATCGTCGGCAGCCTCGGACGGCATGGTTACCATGATGCGGACTATTCTATCAGAGTTTGCCTGACCCAGAAGCGCATCCGTGTGCCTTATTAAAGCGTAATCTCCTTCCTTGAAGCGAGATTGCTCCGGTTTGCCGGCTAAGCGAGTCTGTCCCGGTTCATCACGCATCCTATCAAGAGCGAAGAGGACGGAATCGATTGCCGCCAACACGTGAGCTTCGAGTCTTCCCAGAGAACTCAACCCCAGATAGCCCAGTTCAACCTGTATCGGTCTGATGTCATTTTGTCTAAGGCCTATATAATACAGAAGATTCTTGGCACTATCGAGCCAGTCATCGTGAACATAGTGTAAATCTTCCTGGTACTTTTCTTCAGTAGTTACGACGTGGCTGCGAAGCTCAGATAGCTGGGTATAAAGACGGTTGAGAGAATCTTGTATAGGATTATTCATGGTCATATCGCGTCTGTGATCCATTATCAAAACATGATCTTAATGTACCTCGGATGAACTCATTTTATAGGGATCGATACATTTCATAGTAGCTAAAATATATTTAAATCCCATAAGTATCCCAATAAAGCAATCATCCCCAAAAAGATCAGTCCTGTTTTGCATTTTACAAGAAGACAGAAATAAGGAGGAAGCCACAACCAAAAGAAGTGTCCATTAAAACCCTACCACTTCACTCCAGGCCTCCAGCCTAATTCTGTACCTTATCCGCAGCCTGGTGATAATACCTGTTCAGATCAACAATTCCCTGTTCCTTCCCCTGATGCTTATTAAATGCCTCCTGAAACCAGTCATAGACATCCCAGAAGTTATCTTCAGACCGATTGACGCCATACTTGTCGAGCCGTAACAAATCCTCTTCACTATCGGTATAGTTATCGAGAATATCGAAAAAGTCCGGAAGGTCTGCTGCTTCAACAACAAAAAAGTAGTTAGGGTAAGAACTGATCAGCCCTTCGAGGAAATCTGCCCGATCCTTGCTAGGATCAAGGTTAACACCTTCAGTGAACAGAACCCGGACGTTATTGTGCCAGCGATCCACGACCACTGAAACGACCTTATCCTCTTGCCCGGGAATATTGGTGATTCTTACCCAGGCCACATTGGCATTGTGAGAACCGACGTGTCGGAAAAATGATACTCCTGGTGCTGACACAGCGACAAAGCCCTCGATTATGTCATCTAGCGTATCATATTTTTGAGGTACTTTAGGATATGAGAGCCCAGCCGGTAAATAGTTCTGGTCAAAATCAATACCGTCCACCACAATCTGGTTCTTCACCACATCCTCGATCAACTCTCTTTTTGGCTCAGCGGTCGTAAATTTCTTACCGGCAGGAATCTCGGCTGGTGCATAATCAAGTTCACCGGGGTCAATATCCAGATACCAGGACAGCATCATCTCCTTCCGCTTTTCCTCCGGCATGAAATCCAGAAAATAACTTTCTCCCTCAACTCGCAGCGCATCCATATAGAGCCGGGTCGCCAGCTGATGTCCTGCCGTACCATAGATATCAAAGCCGGCGACAAGAGAATAATAGATACGTTCAAGGAGTGGAAAGTCTACAACCCACATGGTCTTGGGCAATCCCCCAAGTACCCCGCGGTGAACGGAGGCACTGTCGAAGTGCCGGAAAACCGTCAAAACAGGATCATCGTTGGGCCGGTTTCCCTTCCAGATTGCCGAGGCATCAAGACCATCGGGGCAAATGGCACTGTAAAATTCCTGGCGCGCCTTATAGAAATTAATAGCCCAGGCATAATGTTTGTTTTCAATCAGAGTGTCATACAATCTAATATCACTGCCGTTTTCTCCAGGTAGCCTGAGATTCTCATAATTAAGCTTCAAAAACCCGGGAAACTTCACTGCCAGGTCATGATCGGGATCCATAAACATCAGCCAGAAGTGATCATCGATGACGTTCAGTGCCACCTGGCCTTTGCATACGGGCCCTCTAATAAAGGTCATGATTACGTAGCGAGCGTTATCAAGGAGCCACTGGTAACGAGAGCGTACAGGGATCTGCTCAAAGGTCTCAAAGGGGTTTGCACTCATTTTACTGTCATATCCGACCAGGTGAGGTGTCTTCATCCACTCAGGTTTGAGAAACAGTTCATGAATCCGTTTGTAATGATCTTCGCCCATCGGAAAGACCATGTGTGTCTTATAGACGATCGTTGAGTAAATTTTCCTGAAACGATAGTAAAATTCATCAGTATCAGGGTCGTCATACGGCCTGACCGTGGCAATGATGTCTATATCTTTCCCCGGCCTGGTCCTGGAGCGGACAATTTCATAGAATTCATTCGTCCCGGTTTCAAAGGTTATATGGGCAAGAAACAGGTGTTCGTAGAGGTAACGGGCGGTCATCTGATATTTAGGATCAGGCTCGTTCAGTACTGTTTCCCACTTATTGACCATCATCTGATCTTTGTCAGGCACTGCTTCAAGTGCTTCCTGCTGCTGGGGCGTCGGGCCGTGTGCGCCCTGGCTGAGCCATCCGGCAACCGTGTTGAATTCTTCCTGCTTTAGCGGAGGAAAGCCAAATGGCATGCCGCGGTTCGGGTGTTTTTTCAGATATTTCTTGAGCTCACTGGTAGATTGGGCACAGGTCAGATCACCTGCCTCCGGGTAATAATCACCGTAAACATCCGGCGACAGCCGTTTGTGGTCCAGAAGCATAAACAGGAGCGAGTCGCTATATTCCTGTGAGCCTTCCTGTTTGACACTGAAGAACCCTTTCTCCCGCCATTCAGCCACTGAGTGCGCGTCGATGAGCAGACGGCTCGGGTCCATGGTCTTCAAGCGACCGGCGTTATAAATTTTCTCTTTACTGGCACCTCTGTCCAGACCATCCCAGGAGCTCAGTTTCAGTTGACAGGGAGAGTTGTAGCAGGAGTGGCAGACGACACACCGTTTAACGAGAATCGGCTCCACATCGGTAAGGTAGTTCAGCTGCCTGGTCGGGGGCTCGAACTGATAGGCAGGAATCTGGGGTCGTGGTGGCGTGGCACAACCTGCCAGCAACAGGAAAAGTGCGATTACGCTTAATAGAATTCTCATTTTTTCTCCTTTATCTCCAGTAACTCCTGAGACTGCAGACATATTCATCCATTATTGAAGATTATGACAACCTAAAAAACAAAGCCTTCGTTATTTCAATTCTTTTTTTGACCATTCCTGACATATTCCCGCATAACCCTGGAAAAATCTTCCTTACCTTCTTTCTGCATCTGCAAATCGACCCGACTTGTTTTGCGAAGTTCCGGAAACGGCAGGGCTGTTGAGACCTCCCCCATATCATAGAGCATTGCATCGACATGACCACTGGCTATGAGTCTCCAGTCAAACGGCGGTCGTTCACCAGGATATACTGCATTGGTATGCAACTGAATCGTGGTTGTGCAATTTGGCGTGAGCGCGTCATAAAAATGAGGTTTATCGACAGAACCATTCATTTTTTTGAGGTACCTTTTCAACAGGGCAGCCATCTGTTCCTCTTCCACCAAGAGACGATAGATATAGACCCGTTCTTTTCGATAGTTCGTTCTCAGCCTGATGATATCTTCTCCATCTGCGGCAATATAGGCGATTTCAAACTGCTTGAAAAAGCCTTTTAATGCAGAAAATTGCTGCTGAGAGTGTAAGAAGCAAGAGAATACAGAAGCCGATCACAACGTTCCTGAACAGCCCGCTTCTTTTTTTTGCCTGACGGGGACGGGCTGTTCACGTCTATTCCCTGCCCTCAGTCTGTAACTTCTCTAACAGCCCTTTTTTGTTTCTAGCGATGAGTTCTTTTATTCTGCTGTCCTAGTCCTTCGGGAAACGATAACCTGTGGAGCCATCTTCATATCTGTATCGTTCCAGCCTTCGGGCAAGCGGGTCGACATTGAATAACATCAGCATCAGAACATCAGTACTCACCCGGGGTGGTTATACCAGGAGTCATGAGCATTGCCGATATCAAGTGCTGCAGACCCGGCAACATCAAGTAAATCAAGCTGAGGCGTATTTGAAGCATCAATTAGAATCTGCAGGTCATCCGGGCTCACTTCACCGATGTCCGGCCTTCCCAGCCTTGAGAACCCGTTCTGAAAGGCAGAAAACTCAAGAACCCTGTCATTTCAATTTATATTTATGGTGGTGCGCCCGACAATATCCTTGAACTCTACATATCGTTGGGCAAATGACTTGAACTCCGCATCAGCAGACGCAAAATAAACTTTCCCGATCCTGAATTTTTTCTTGAGCTCATCCGTTGTCATATCGGGATATGCCTCACACAGGTGGACAAGCCCCGGGGCTGTTACCTGGGCACCGGCACTATAGGCAAGGATGTTTATGTGCTTTGCCTCTGTATGCTTTGCAAGCAACTCAATGAGCCGGGAAAAAGCGGGAACCGTTTTCTTGGCATGCATAACATCGACTTTATATTTCAGGATGTTTTCGGCTGAAGGCCAGGAAAACGTGATAACCACTGAATTATGCCCGGTAAAATGGTAAAACTGAGCCCCATTAGCATAGAAACCTCCTTTGCATCTTGTTCACCTCCTTGTTTATGCTTTTTCATTAACGCAGCAATCGTAACAACCAGTGTATGATCTATCCGTTTAAAGGTTTCCCGAGATCCTGCTTTCTTAATCGTGGTTCCTAAACAGCAAAAGACTAAAGGTCGGCGAATTGAGTAATAACTGTCTATAGCTTTCGGTGTGTTTTAAGGATTGGTTTTCTGACAAGAGCGATTACTTCTGAGTAGTTGGAGTCATAGATAAAGTGCCTGAAGGCAGAATCCTCCAATTAAACCGGTTGCTCCTACAATAAGTGCTTTGCGAATGGGCATTTTCTGTAATTAAGAAACCGTGCTGTTTTCATTTAGCTTTATCTGCACCATGGTGAAAAAAAGCATGATGTCCTCAATCTTCTTGATTGTGAACTTCTTTTTGTTTTTCAGACTGATCACTATGCAGAGTGTTGGGCCATAGTCATTAGTTATCACCTCAAAATCCATATTCAGTATTTCATTATAATTGATAGCTGTTTCTTTAAATAAATAATGAAATGTGAGGCGGTGGTTGCCAACTGTTAGCGAGAAGGGGTGACGCTGGAAAAATATTCCCAGAGGGATACATAGAGTTAAAAATGTGAAAAATAAAACGTTACTCACCATAGGGCTGATAATGAGGGACAGCAATAAAAGACAAACTGCAATCCTCAACTGAAATAAATATTTTAAATCTAATGTGAATTTCTGAGAACGAAAATTATCTTTCCGAATTTCAGAAAGTCTTAAACAGATAGTTTTCAATAAAACGGGAAAGTCCTTGGTTGAGTAATGGATCGGGACTTCTTTAGTATTGTATAAAAAGATAACTACTCGGTAACCTGGGACGTCCTCAATATATTGAATATCCTGCCAAACTAAATCAAACGGTTCGTCAATGTCAGGTCGGTAAATTAATCCATTCCCATGGATATCATAATGGGTATTGTGATTTTTAAAGGATTCACAATGGAATGTTACAGATTCACTCATCTCATATTCCAGCTAACTCACCGATAACAATATCATGCTTGCTCAAGTCAAGTAGCACCATCTGCTTGAGTCGTTTTTTACAATACATGGCCTGGTCTTTCATCCTTGGCTAAAACAGCTTCAGCGAGCTGAAGTATTGTCGCTGAAAATATGTCTTGATTGAATTCGGTCATTGCAATCATTGCATGTTCATGATGAAAACGTTTTCAGATTGCAGTTACTGTAAACTGTGCATCGGCAACTGTAAATTTGCAAGTTGGCCAATGAGATGAAAAATAAATGCGAGAGGTGTATTATTGCTAAATGAAAAAAGATCCCGGCTAAATATGCCTCGAATGATTCGGCAGCCGCAGGAACAAAATCGGACTCTTTTTTATGGGGTGTCAGTTGTAACAGTGTCAGTTGTAATAGTTTCGACTTGATCTCACGGTTACCAATTTTTATTAGGGTGCCCGTCAGATCAAGTCGAAACTATATCAATAAAATCTAGCGCTTCCGACACGCTTGATTTCCTTTTCGATATATCCAACCAGGAACTGTCGTATAAACAGTTTGAAGTTCTGCGAAACCATTTTGCTTTGCTTCTGTGCAGCTTCGTTGATTGTTGCAATGATTTCAGCACGAGATAGCGCCTTCAGAGAACTGAAGATAATTTGCACGCCTGCCGGCAACCTACCTGCTGTCATTCTCAGTCATGTTTTTCTCCTTGGTTTATGATGTCGTCGTAATTGTGCACATCTTTTATAGCAGTCCTGTCTTTGTGAACGTCGAAGCAACTGCAGTTACTTCTTCTTTTTTCTAGGCATTGAACCTGAAATGCCAATTAATACTGTACCGAGAAAAAACATGGCTAAAGGTTCAGATACCGAGGATGTTGCTGACATGATGAAAAATGTGATTATCGTCATGATACTCAAAAGCAATCTGTACATATTCCCCTCCAGCAAAAGTCATTTAGAGATTTCAATTAACAGTCTTGAGTTCACAAAAGTCAGTCTCAAGTTGGCAGTTTTCCATTAAGCGTTCGGTTCTCCTGGCTGAGTAGCCTCAACCAGGCCTAAACACTCGATTACCGTTGATTGATTGCAGCCTGCATGAGGTAACGAGTAGCCGGAAAGCTCCGGAGCCTGCGATGGTCTCGCAATCACCATATTAGAAGCGGACAGTGAAGTTAGTTGCGCCCTGCCCGACGGCGATCACAGGCTGGTAAACTCTTGTTAGGCCGCTCTCGTTTATCATGGCGATGAGCTATCCACACAAATAAGGAGTTACAGAGTGACGACTACCAGCATCGACATGACGAGTTTCGATAAATGAGCCGACCTGCCTTTATAGAGGGGTTGAATCCTCTGAACGCTCCGGCAATCTAATTGCCTCAGAAGTGCACCTTCTTTGTGAGAGGTAAAGCGAAAAGCATGCCAGAGATAACGTGAAGTCGACAAGAAAACAGAGGCGTAGCCAAGGAGCTGTTTTTTATAATGTTTTAGGATTGCTAATTTGAGGCGATCAAGTGGTGGTCGTTTGACCTTATCATTGATATGTAAACAATCTGGACATTTCCTCCACAAACTGCACACAAGATGGACACCAGTGATTGCCTGCTTGGAAAAAGGTTACTCCGGGTCATTTGACGACGAAAAATACCAATCGTTTCGGATAATCCTGAATGTGTATGAGCCACACCCCCTTTACGGATATAGCTGATGATTCATCGTGGCAATTCCACATTCTGTCACGTATAGACAGAGGAATGGTTAGCCTCACTGGGTGCAAGAAGAGTCTTAACAAATGAAAAGGTAGGTTACGTATAGTTCCTGTATTTCTACGGCTTGAGGGAGCACCCCTGGGGGAGGACCATTCCTGTAGAGCTATTGCTGATCATTCCGGCACCTTCGCACCTTCATGGACTCCTTAGCTGCTTATTTTTCTGGCACAACCAGGCAGTAAGGGTGGAGGAGTTGCTTAGCATACTTACCGTATTTTTCCCGGGCCTCCAGGCAGACCTGTGGAATAAATGGGCACTTGAATTGCGAATCAATTTCCCGTATTCGTAATGACACTTTTTCTTCGATCACAGGGTCCGCGTAGCTGTTACAGTTATTCCCTTCGTCCCACACACCGTCTATGTACATGGACAGATCGAATTTTTTATTGCGCTCCCAGGCCTTCACAATTTTCAGATGCCTGATCGAAGAAACAATTTGAATGTCGCAAGCCACATATGGACTATCAAGCAGGTTGGCCACAAATCCCAGCAAGGGGTCGTTGTTTTTCCCGAGTACCCTATTCCAGAATCGCCAACCATTAAAATTTGCCACAAGATCGGCAAAGGAAAAAATTCCTGTTGTGGAATAACCATATTTTCCACCCTCCTGCTCCTTTCCCCACTGGATGGCATGTTTAAAACTTTTACCTTCCTGTCCGGTAAGCTCAAAATTTTGCCAGCCTTCCGCAAAGAAATGGCCAAGTTTGTCGAGTCCGACAAGATGGCCGTTGACCCTTGTCACATCGCTCAACTCTTTGATATTAAGAGAAAAACCTTCAATATAATTGATATCACGATAGATCGAGTCATTCAGTGACAAAGAATAACTTCGTTCAGCCAGCAACGCTCGAAGCTGTTTGTCCAGATCGTAGCCCTTCAAGCCCCAAGAAGCAGTAAATGACAGGAAAATTGCCTTTCTCAGTTCTGCGTAAAGGATCTCTTCATCACAAAATTCTTCCGCCGTCAAGTGCTCGAAATCATCTCTTCTGCCATTGGCTTTTGCTATTCCCTCCATAATCCGCTGGTTGAATATTGCGTTAATGGCCTCAAGACTGTCATCCAGCTGAATCCTGCGCGGGGTGACACTGTCAATTTCTGCGGCATTGCCGGACTCAAGAGAGATAATGGCAGTGGCAAGAAAAACAGCAATTAGTCTAGGGACAGTAAATGACATAATCAGGCAACACGCTATGAACAGTTAAGGTTAGGTCTTTTGGCTTTACTATCAATAGCAAATTCATAAACCGTCAGGTGTGTCACACAAATATCACACATTCAGGAAAAAGCATATACTAACAATGAGATCATCATCGCTGTTGTAACGGTTGAATATTCTTGTCCCGACCAAGATTTCCGGGGCTGTGACAGCCTGGCCTAAGGGATAGGTGTTGGACGATTTGCTGACAGGAAACCGGAGAGAGACAGGAACAAGCACAGCAGAAGGAAAATTTAAAAATATTCACCTTCGGTCAGGCACTATTAAATGCAAAGTTTCGCTGCTGAAACTATCTGATCAGGAAGATTTCTTTATTATTACTCCATCGATCTCATCGCTGAAGACAATACAAAATCGTAACAACTTTAGGCATTACTTCCTTGATACCTCGCAGAATGGATTAGAACTAACCAGCCGAGACCGCTTTCCAATCGTTTATTAAAACGGCACTCGGCACCCATGATCAACCATGACAGGAGAGAAAACTCAGCTACTCTGAAGATGGCTGGGCGGGTGAAGCAAACCATTTTTCTTTTGGCACGGTTTTCGGTGTTTCGGGGTCGCCTACGTAATGTGGCGTCATGATGGCAACATCATATTCATTGAATATATCCTGTATGTTGCTGTGCAGCTCAGAGTAGATCTGAGTCATTTTTCCGGCACTGCCGCAAAACACGTTGAGTTCATAAACAACTCCAAAATCTCCCAGCATTTTCTGCAACACAAACGGTTTCGGTTCTCTCCGCAATCCTTCAGTGCGCTCTGCTGCCATAAGAAGCATCGCCTCTACCTGGCGCCATGGGACTTCATAGCCGATGCCAACGTTCGTGTGTAAAATCAGTCCCTGCTCGCTGGCCAGACTGCTGTAATTGGTCACTTCACCGCTGAGGATCTGTGAATTGGGGATGACGATCTCTTCATTCTTGAGTGACTTGATGTGCGTCTCCATTACGCGTATGTCCGTAACGTCACCGACATGCTTGCCGATTTTCACCCGGTCACCTACCCTGAAGACTCTCCGGTAGGTCATGGTGTAGCCGGCAATGATGTTGGCGATCAAGGATGAAGACCCCAATGAGATAAGCACACCGACGAGTATGGAAATCCCCTTGAAGGCTTCCGATCCGGATCCCGGGATGTATGGATAGGCAATGACAAGAGCTAAAATGATGATGAACGCTCGTATGATACGATAGGTGGGCAAGGCCCATTCAGCATCAAAGCCGGAGAGCTTGAGTCGGCCACGGTTGATTTGGTCAAAAAAGGTTTTGGTAATCCTGAGGAAATAGCGGAAAAGAAGATAGATAATAATCAAAAAAAAGAGGCTCGGCAGATAATCAACAAACGATTGCCACAATGTCTGTAAAGGTTCGATGGTATAGCTGAGCAAGGTAGTAGCGACAAAACGGGTCCACGGGAAGAGGCCAAGGACAAAGTTCAAAAATATGTATATGACTGCAAGGACAAATGCGATTCTCAACACACGAATCACAAGTCTCAGCACGTTCCATATGTGCTGGGCCTTCAAAATGCGTTTTGATTTGGATTCGAGATTTTCGATCTTTCTTTTAAAATGCCGTTCGAGCAATTCGTCGGATTTTTTAAAACTCCAGAAGAGCAGAAAAAGTGTTATGACCAGCGCAGATGTCCTGGCGAGCGCCTTTAACACATTCTTTTTGCGTGTCTCCGGTGAGCGCTCCTGTCGGTATTGCGTTATTGCCCGGGCGATCTGCTTTTTCACGAATAGGTTTGTAAAGCTTTCAATCGTGAAATCTCCTTCCAACGCCACGTCTTCGGAATTTATCCTGACGATGGGAAGGTCATTGCCAGAGACCGTGTAAACGCCACTCTTTTCCCGAACGGCAAGGTCATCCGGCTCAAAAGAGGGGTCTTGTGCCAGCTGCTTGATACGTGTGGCCGTTTTTTTTGCTCGCTTTTGAGCTGTATAGGAGGCGAGCCCCACAAGACGGAACAAGGCTCTCCCGTCGATCACGACCATATGACTGTCGGAAGGGTACGATCGTCCCTCCATCGTGGGCACATCGTGCTCCTCAAGCTGAGGCTGACCTTCCGCTCGTACGGTGGAAACGCCGACCTGCAAGAAAACGATAAGAATACAAGAAACGAAACTAAGTAAAAGTGGATGAAAGATATGTGTGCGTTCGTTGCCCACCATAACGTCAACTCTCCAATAATCGATGCGCCTCAGCTTGTTGTGAGGTATGAGCGTTCATTCTCTTTGGCTCAGTCTAGGGTAGCCAGTCGCATCATTTACTATACATGATGACTTATGTAATTGCGCTAATCGTTTTAATATATCACTGCCACAGGCCCTTAATATAACTGAGACTCAACCGTATCAGTGATACTCTCTAGTATATTAAAACATTTCAGAATATTACAGCTTAGTAAATGGTCATTGGTAGAGATAACAAATCAAACAATTAGCAAACAATTATGGAAGAAGTCTCCTTCGAGAGATGTATAGGCCACCTCATTCTCAACCCCTTTCAGAGCCCAAGAAGGTTTGTACTGCTAATATCACCCAATCATTAAATACCAGAGCCCGTTCCCGTAGAAATTAAGACTAGCATCACCCACCAGATCACCATCAACTACTTGAATATTGGCTATATACCAACATATCTGCTTCATTATTGTGTCAGTATAGGTCCATACAAATCAAAGAAGATACAGAGGTGTTGAGGTTGCCAATTCCAATCTCTGCAACATCAGCATATAGCCCAACTTTACACTATTCCTGTTTTCCATAAGGGCGAGGGGTGTTTCCCGCCCCTTGAGGAAAAACTATCCGTAAAGCGTTTCAATCCACCGGATAGCCTCGGTATCATCAACTTTCCCCAGATACCTCTGCGTCGTTGAGAGGTCTGCATGGCGCAGTATGACTTTGCTGACGATCTCTATGGGTGTACCGGAACGTGAAGCATAGGTCGCAGCATGGCGTCTTAGGTCGTGAGGTTTTAACTCTATATCAACCAGCTTACCGGCTTTTTTACCATCGACCAGGCAGCCACATACGAAATCGGAAAGATTCGGTCATCAGTGCCGAAATCGTTGGCGTTGACATACTCACTTAACCTTACCAGGATTTTTCGTGGAACATAAACCCGCTCTTCCGGCCTGCCACTTTTCGGGTTCTGGATGGTCAAGAAACCTTCCTGAATATCGCCCGGCGTAACTTTTAAAACTTCTCCGATACGCATTCCGCCCCTTGCCATAAGTTCGAGTATCAACCTGTTTCGTCGTGTCTATGGTCCGGAAAATGATTTCATCAACAGTCTCCTTGTCAACAATCCTCCATTGAATGGTTTGAGGTCGCTTGAAAATCTTTTTCATCATTGAAGCGTTGCAGGGATTGGCAAGGGCGGGCAATGAGCTGTTGATACCGAAGTTGTAGAAAGAAGAGAGTACTGAGTAGCGGTTTCTCCTGGTCGCCTGCTTGTTGTCCTTGCTCAGACGCAGAAGAAAATCCATTACTTCTTCCTGAGAAACACTGACTAAATCACGCTTTCCGAACTGAGACGAGAATGTTACCAGAACGTACTGGCAGGTTTTCACAGTATTTTTTTTTGGAGTTTGCCTGGTGATACAGTAGATGAAAACCAACTGCTTGCGAAACTTTCACGATGCACCTCCTTGTTTTATGGGGAATCTGGATGGACTAATCCTTATTATACCCCATTATGTTCCAGTTTTTGCGGGAGGTGCACAGGAACTGCGTACTGATTAAGAAATTTAAGAAATTAGAACTATTTGAGTTGGATATCTACGCCAGTTTCAGTCGCCGCATAGACTAGACTGAGTTTCAGCAATTACTTGTTTGAAACGATTAACTTCAAAGCACCGAAGGCGCGGTAGCGGTCGGTCTGTAAACTTTTGTTATGTGTTTTTTACTATTTTGTAAATTCCAAAATCATATCAGTCATCTAAGTAGTATCGAAAATCACAAAAATCAGCCCCTTCCATTATGGTTTGAGTGCGATATAATCTTAATTTAGAATCTAGTCCTCTGGCGAAAGGCTCATCGCGACAACATGAAAGTTGAACTCCAATTTTCTCTAAGCCAAGTTCTTTGTATTTTTCATAGTAAAGGCACCGATGCACATTGAAATGATAAGTTGTTGACGTTTGTTCCAAAACTTCAATTTTCCATTCTCCACCATCTCCCCACGTACTTACGTCCTTTATGAGTTCCTCAATTGTGCTAAGCCCCGCCGTCCGAACAGTATTTTGGCCACGTTTAAAAGCTTCTTGTTGATTTACCTCTTTCAATATTTCTAAAGCTTCTTCTGTGCCAATTTTTTTTGATACCATTTCAATTACAGGTGCAATTGCTTGAACCTCAACTGATCTTTTCTCAATACGGGCAAACTTTATATCCTCTGATTGTTTGTTCATGATTGCCTTCTTTTAATTCACATAACGACCAAATTCACTGGCGGCAATGGAAGCGCAGCGGAATTGCCGTCCGGTGCAGCGCCTTGTTAGCCATCGGTCAATTTCCTTTGGTTTGGAATGACTTCTGTGATTGAACTTTCCTTTGTGAACATATCTTTGCGGTTCCTCCAAACGATTAGGCTGGCAACGACGATTAACAGGTATGTGTCGTAGGGTTGGGCATCCGGAAAGATCGGGTTCATCAACTGGAAGTGGAAAAATGCCGACAGCAGAATGCTGCCATGTGATCTATTGAACAGTGCCGTCACGATAACGCTTATTGCCAAGCACCCAGCAAAGAACGCCGTGAATGACCACTCGCTCTGCTGGGTTCCGCTCAAGAGGAAGGCAGGGAAATGCCACAGCCCCCATATGACACCAAGAATCAACCCGGCCCAGATTGGAGCAAATTTCCTTTGTAAAAGAGGAAGTGCAAGACCTCGCCAGCCGAACTCTTCCATCGGACCTTTGATGGCTGCCACAAACAACCCAACAAATAGCGCTTGAAGGGACGCAAATGGAAACGGTTCCGAAAAAAGGTTCCCTCTGATCGCAGAGCCGCCAATGAAGATTAACGGAATCCCAATAATCAGAAAGGCATACCAGGCTGCGCTGCAGCGCCAGAGCAAAGCCCTTCCGAGGAAGCTCCGCAGGCCTGCGAGACCACCGCTACTGGCAACAAGAGTGAACGCCGCGATTGCAGGAGCATACACCGCCAGGAAAAAGAGTGGATGGTTGCCGGTGAGCTGACCAAACACCGCTTCCATACGTTCCGACAGAAAGATGTACAAACCAAGGATACCCCAGGCCAAGCCGAACGAAATCAGCAGAAATGGTATGAATGAACGGAACGGTATCCGGTATGCTTTATGCGCTGTGGTATTTGGGGTCATGGTTTCTTCTTTCTCGGCTAACGTATAATATACGACAGGCGTTTTTAGCGGAGCATATACACAGAACTGCCTCCGGCACGAAATTCCTGCTTCACACTTTTTCCAAACTTACTTCAGAATTTCTCTCTCTCCAATCTCCTGCAGTAAGAAATATATCAGAAGATACCAGTATCTTATCTAACCAGTAGTAAACTTGCAATTTTATTAGTGAGATAATACAGGTTGGCGTCTTTCCTGTGTATATCCGTGTTCTACGTCAGGCGTATAACTTGTATTTTCACTTCTCGAAATGAGTAGCTAATGTGAAAACATGTGCTCTTTGACGTTCCGGATTGTCGTAAAACAGCGCTATGCACAAGTTTTACGCCTGGCATGATAATTACTGATAAGAGGGATGATATCTAAGAATACTATTGATACCAATACGTTTGATGATACAAATTTTGCGGAGTACTTGTTATCAAACCGCATTATTAAGGAAGGACGAGAAAAATTCTATGTTCATTGGGTAAGATGTTCTTTATTTGTTAACTATTCTGAGACTTTTGCAAAACGGTCTTCTCGCTCAACCTCTGCGTTATGCTAAAAATTTTTATCCTGGGAATATAAAATATATACCTGCGGTAAAATTTTTCGCATGCCTTGATTTTGAACGAAAATCATCATTTTGCAAGAGGCTCATTTGTATGAGATACAGTTGATTTGTTGAGACCAGAAGATCCTTCTCATGGTTTTGTATCATTTTTTTGCATTTGAGCCGCTTTTGCAATAATTGATCCTTATCAAGTGTCTTGAGATGGTTCGGCTAGTAGGCTTGAATTATAAAGTTTTTTAGTGATGCCATGGCTTTTCTATAGTTCTGAATATTTTATCCTGGAATCAATACAGCATGATACTTGCATTCCCACTGTGAGTGACTTAGTCTGTTTGTACTATTTTTTGACGACTCCTTCTGATGAATTTCGATGATCCAGAAGTTTCGAAGTTTCCTTGTTTTGTGAAACCGTCAAACGTTAGTTATCTTCCCGAAAGAGAGGGGTAAACGAATTAAAGAATAAAAATAGACTAAGGGTTCCTACAATGCGAACAATCACAATGCAAGAAGTGGAACGCCACAATACTCCCGGCGACTGCTGGGTTGTGCTAAACGGCAAGGTTTACGATTTATCGATCTTTCAGAAAGAACACCCCGGAGGATCAAAAATAATCACGGATAATGCGGGAAAAGATGTGTCCAACCTGTTCAATGCTGTGCACCCGAAGGATATTATCCAGCGACTCCTTCCCCCTGAAGCCTGTGTTGGCATCCTCGATGCAAGCACGGTCGACCCTGAAAAGCATGTCGTAGCTGCTGAGGGAAAAGCTCCCTCAAGAGGTCCACAACAAACA
This sequence comes from uncultured delta proteobacterium, assembly GCA_963696725.1. Taxonomy (GTDB): domain Bacteria; phylum Desulfobacterota; class Desulfobulbia; order Desulfobulbales; family Desulfocapsaceae; genus MADRE3. The sequence goes on along the minus strand of CAVOLI010000004.1, from coordinate 169,318 downwards.
TCTACACCAGCAGAAACCGAGGCTCAGCAGGTTCAACCGTGGGAAAAGCCAGCAATTGACGCCATGTTGAATACTTTTGATTTTGAGAATGTTGCAGCCCGTACAATGACTGAGGAAGGTTGGGGCTACTACTCATCCGGTGCTGATGATGAAATTACCCTTCGCGAAAACCATACCGCTTTCCAACGCATCTGGTTTAAGCCGCGCATCCTGGTCAATGTAAAAGACATCGATATGACAACTTCCATACTGGGGGTGGAATCTTCTTTGCCTCTTTATTTCAGCGCAACGGCACTCGGCAAGTTGGCTGATGATGATGGTGAATTAGCTATTTCACGCGCTGCAGCCAAGACCGGTGTTATCTACATGCTGCCCACGTTATCCTCCTATACTCTGGATGAAATGCTGGAAGTACGCCAACCAGATCAGGTGCAATTTGCTCAATTGTATGTAAATGCGCAAAGGGAACGCACAAAAGAATACGTGCAGCGGTTAGCGACCGGTGGTGTCAAAGCTTTGTTTGTTACGGTTGACGCACCACAACTGGGACGTCGACAAAAAGATATGCGAAACAAATTTACAAAAAACGCCGATGTTCAAAAAGGTGATGACGTCAACCGCAATGAGGGTGTTGCCAGGGCTATCAGTGAATTTATTGACCCAAGCTTATGCTGGGACGATATCACCTGGCTTAAAAGCATCACGAAATTGCCTATTATCCTGAAAGGTGTTGGATGTGGACTGGACACCGTCATGGCATACAAAATCGGGTGTGCCGGTGTTGTTCTCTCAAATCACGGCGGCCGGCAATTAGATACTGCCCGTTCTGGAATTGAAATATTGCCGGAAGCGGTTGATGCGCTCTACAAAAATAACCCAAACTGGCGCTCGCGTTTTGAATTGTATGTGGATGGTGGTATTCGGCGTGCCAGTGACATCTTTAAGGCAATTGCTCTTGGCGCGACCGCAGTTGGAATTGGGCGCCCGGTTCTCTATAGCCTCGCATCCTACGGCCAGCCTGGTGTTGAGAGAATGTGCTCTCTTTTCAAAGAGGAATTGACCATGGTGATGCGGTTGATGGGCACCCCATCGATTGCAGATATTACAGAAGATCATGTTCTGTACAGTAATTTAATGACACATATACCTGCCCAGGCTCGTGATCATCTGCAACTTGACACATATGAACCACTGAGACCAGCCGCAAAAATCTAGAGAGACAGCTAGTGTATCATATAGGTCTTTGTTCAGCATGAGTAAAGCTTCTCATTTACACTTGTGACGAGACGGCTGGAAAATCAGTAAAGCCCGCGCCAACTCCTGCGGCTTTCTCGACAATCACCTCATGATCGTTTTGCGCTCGTATTTTTTCGAACTCTTCAGCACAACAGCACTACTTGTTCCATCAACAATCATTCGTAATATTCTGATATTACGTAAGTAAAACAAACGCCTTGGAAGCGGCTTACATACCGTGCCATTAGTGTTTCATCTTGATACCAAAATAGCTTATGACAAACAGATTGCCTCCCCTGGATATCTTTGATAGGGTGCATTCGTATCATTATGTGACATGTAGGCAAAGGTAACACTTACCAGGGGCGAGGCGACATGAGAGCTCAAATAGCCAGGGGAATCATACCGACAAGTAGCCAAATGCATCAGCAGATACAGCGCTCGCATCAGCGCTCCAGATCTTTTGGGATTTCAAGAGAAGAGAGGAATATTACCCAGAAAAAACTTTCACCTGTTGAACTTGAGGAGAAAAAATCCCGCTCAAAAGATCTACTCAAGGTAATCATTGCACATATTGAAGAAATCTATGACTTGCTGTCACCAGATGATTTTATGGTCGCTTTTGCAGATTGTGACGGCTACATCCTGCACCTTGATGGCAGTGAAAAAATCAAGGTTACATACGCAGAAAGAAATTGTGCACCGGGCTATCGATGGACAGAGAAGGATGTGGGCACGACAGCAATCAGCCTGTGTCGCGAGCTTCAGGTTTCCATCCAATTAAACGATAAAGATCACTATTGTAAAAGAGCTCACGGCTTCACCAGCTCGGCTGCGCCGATTTTTGGCCACCGAGGTGTTCTGGACGGGGTATTGGTTGTCTCCGGCGCCAGTGTTAAAATTCATCCTCACACCCTGATTATGATCACGATGATCGCCCGGTCAATAGAAAAACATATGCGTTTGCTGCGAAGAAATAACGATATGTCACTCTATATTAGTTTCCTTGATAATGTAATAGAAGCGGCTGGTACCGGCTTGATGACGCTTGACAAGGAAATGCGTATTTGGAAAACAAACCGCAAAGGCAAGGACATTCTCAAGAACAACAACCTGGATGGCAAGCCAGTATCGGTGCTCAACGGGCTCGATCTCGACTTACAGGATATTTACAAAAATCCTGCAGCGTGGAGGGCCAAAGAAGCTTCTCTGCATGACAATATACATTTTTATTATTCAGCTCAACCGGTTTTCTCCTCTGAAGACCAGCTGCTCGGGGCGGTTATGGTATTTGAGGAGTTTAACAATATCAAGAAAATAGCAGACAGGATATCCGGAGCAGACCCGTTCTTTACCTTCAATCATATGATCGGCAACTCAAACATTTTCACGGAAGCGATAAAACTTGCAAAACTTGCTGCCCAATCATCTTCCACTGTCCTGTTGAGAGGCGAAACAGGAACGGGGAAAGAGCTGTTTGCCCAGGCAATCCACAATGGCAGTGAACGCTGCCAGCAGCCCTTTGTCCCAATAAACTGCGGAGCGATTCCCGGCGAACTTCTGGAGAGCGAGCTCTTTGGTTATGTTGACGGGGCATTCACCGGCGCATCAAAAACCGGTAGACCCGGTAAGTTTGAACTCGCTGACAACGGTACCATTCTGCTCGATGAAATCGGGGATATGCCTCATGAAATGCAAGTCAAGCTGCTCAGGGTACTTCAGACGGGAGAAGTGCAGAGAATCGGTGCCCGGAAGATTGTACAGACGAATACCAGGATTATTGCGGCAACCCATGTAAATCTGATGAAAATGATAGAAATGAAACGGTTCAGAAAAGACCTGTTTTACCGCCTCAATATCATCCAGATCAAGATTCCCTCACTGCGCCAGAGAGGGAAAGAAGATATCGAAGCACTGGCGATCTACTTTATCAGTCGATACGGCAGCGGCAGCAAACTGAGCGGGCCTGCACTTGATTACCTTGTCAACTACGATTGGCCGGGAAACGTTCGTGAACTCGAAAATGCAATCCAACGCGCCCTTCATCTTTGCGGTATGGGGAAAATCAAGCCGCACCATCTTGGCCTGCAGGAACGCTCTGGTCATACAAAAGAAATCAGCCCGGGAACCCTTCGGGACATGGAACAGAGACTGATCAGTGAGACATTGTCAAAAAACAAGGGTAATATGGCCAAAACAGCCAAACTCCTAGGGATCTCAAGAGCAACTCTTTATAGAAAAGTAAAAGAATATGAGCTAAATGACATTCCTGTATAACGCTATCGGTCAAACTGCTGAAGGAAGATGCTCAATTCTGAGTAAAATTGATCACATCGTCGAACGGCGGCCCAATATCCTCACGAAGGAGCGGCCAGACAATCTTTCTTACTTTATCACGCATGGTATTATACTCGTCATCACTTATTTCGTATACTTCCATCCCTGCTTCCCGTAATGCTGCGGTGCTTGCTCTTTCTTCAGCTTCAGCGATGTCGTACCTGGCGTCCTCCATTTCTCTTGCAGCCTCTATTACCACCTGCTGCTGCTTCTCGTTGAGTCGCTTCCAGGTGTCAAGATTCATATAAACAAACCAGTATTCAAAGTGGTCTCTCACCGGTACATAGTAACGAACCATGCCGCTTAAACCTTTATAGCCCTCGGCGCCTCCACCAATTATCCCCTTCACCATACCGGTCTTCAAACCCATTTTTGCATACATCCAGGTGATAGGATAAGGTGTGTATCCAAGGGCTCGTGCAGTTTTCTCAAAGCTGTTGATCGGCGGAACCCTGATAATCATCCGTTTATTTACATCAGGATTGCCAGGAGACTCTGGTTTTTCAGTTAAGGCGATTCCACCAAAATATACTGGCCACCCGCCCACAAGCTTTATGTTTTGAGCAGCTAAGAAACGCTCCATATGTTTCATCAGTGGACTTTCCGGCGCATAAAGCCCTCGAGCCTCTTTCCAGTTTTCAACAAGAAATGGGACAAAGGCAAGCATCAGCCGCTTGTCTACAGCGGTTCCGAAGGGTCCTACGTACATTTCTACTTCGCCAAAAGAAACGCGCTCCTGCACCACAGAATAATCGCCGAGTTTATTAGCGGGATAGATATCAAACGTGATCGCTCCTTTTGTGCCCTGCTCCACAACCTCAGAAAACTTTTTTATGTCTCTGTCTATCGCAGAGTTTTCTGAACGAACATGACCGATTTTCCATGCCTTTTGTTCAGCAATACTCTCAGAGGCTTGAAAAACAATAACCGTTAAACATATCCAAATAATGGTTAAAATTTTTATCATCTGACTTTCCTCCCGAGAGAATTGAAAATACGGCCCCCGGCAACATACATTGCCGGGGGATAGAGACGTGTACGTTACTCTGCTATCGACTTGAGAACACCGTTGCCCCAATCTTCACCGACATCCTTTAAAACTTCAGGCCAGACGGTCTTATGGATTTTGTCTGCAATTGCTGCAATCTCTGCTTCTTGCAGAGGAACTATCGTTGCTCCGTAATCAGCAAGCCGCTTTTCGTTTGCCGCTTGATCTGCTTCAGCTGACTCCCAGCGCCTCGTCTCAAATTGGTCTGCAACACTCTGCAGTTGTTTTTTCATATCGTCAGATAACCCATCATAGTACTCCTTGTTTATAATGAGATACCAGACCTCAAAGTGGGTATTTGCAGGAATATAATATTTGGTAACATCTCGAAAAGACGAGTAATACCCTTCTGCCCCGGACCCTATGACACCATCAACAACACCTGTCTGAACCGCGGTAAATGCATCGGAAAACGGAATAGGTGTTCCCAGGTAACCGGTATTATCAGCCATTAACTGGAATGTCTTCATCGGAGGAACTCGTAATTTAATCCCCTTGGCAGCTTCTGGGTCGCCAGGGGATACAGGTTCACGATTGAGTGCAATTCCTCCAAAATATACCGGCCAAGCAGCAAGCAGGTGGATTCCCTGCTCAGCGTATAGCTCACCTACAACCTTGCGAAGCGGCGTACCTGGTGAATAATTTTTCCGCGCCTGCGCCCAGTCCTTTACCATATAAGGAAAATAAACAACTTGAAATCGCTTGTCAGCGGCTGATGCGGGTGGCTGGCATGCCATATCCACAGCACCAAGACCAACTCGTTCTTGAACAACAGTGTAATCTCCGAGTGCACTCGCCGGATAGATTTTTGTCTTTATTGCGCCACCACTCTCAGATTCAAGCGTCTCTGAAAACCAGCGAAGATCTATATCGATTGCCGTATCCTGCGGTCTTACATGGGAAATTTTCAGCGTTTTAGCCTGAACGATCCCGGTCAAACTAATGGCGCACACAATCAACACCAACAAACTGAGCCTGCATTTAGTCTTCATCTCACAACTCCTTTCTGTTAAATATTTTTAGTAACCAAATAATCCGGGGAAGAATAGCGACAAACTCGGCCAGAGAGATGTCAAAAATACCACCGGAACGTACCCGCAGATAATGAGAATCATTGCGGGTTTTATAACTTCTGAAAACTCAACCTTACCGATCCGCATTCCCAGATAGAGAATACTTGCATATGGAGGGGTAACGCCTCCCATTGCGGTGTTCACCCCCATGATCGCTGCGAATTGAACCGGGCTAACACCGATAGCCTCCATAAGTGGCAGCAGCAGAGGAGCAATGAGGATAATTGCAGTAACATCGTTTACGATCATTCCTACAAAGAAGAGCAGGAAATTAATCAGTATCAGCAGCAGTACCTTGTTTTGGGTTATAGTGAATATGCCTTCAACCAACGCCTGCGGGACATCTTCCATTACAAAGATCTGGCTTAACATCAGGCTGAAAACAATCATTATCATGATGGCTCCAACAGCCGTTGCCGAATTTTTCGCAGCGGTAACAAAGGTGGAAAAGGTAAGCCCCTTATAAATCAGGAACCCAACAGGCAAAGCGTAGATGACTGCGACAGCTGCAGCCTCGGTGGGTGTCATAATCCCTCCATAAATTCCACCGAGTATAATGAGTGGCATGATTAATGCCGGGATGGCCCTTGAAGTAAAAGTGACTCCCTCCTTGATTGTTTCAGGCAGCGTTTTAGGCGGATCCAGGACAAGAGGGAATTTTCGTGCCATAACCAGGTTAACAACACAAAAAAGAACCGTTATCAACAATCCTGGCCCAAGCGTTGCCAGGAAACAGGCCAGGATTGAAGTATCGGTAACCCAACCGTAGATAATCATGGTGACACTTGGTGGGATCAAGAGCCCAAGGATTGATGAATTTGCTACCAGAGCAGTAGCATATCCTCTTGGGTAACCCTTTTCAGCCATTTCCGGTATCAGCAGTGGTCCAGTGGCAGCAACCCCTGTCAAGCCACTTCCCGAAATCGCACCGATAATAGCACAGCTTACTGATGCAACGACGCCGAGTCCGCCTCGTACCCTGCCGACAAAAATGTTCACGAATCGCAACAGACTTGCAGCAATTCCGCTCTCACTCATAATTGTTCCGGCAAACACAAAAAGAGGGATACAGAGCAAAACAGGATTCGCAAGTTGGGTAAAACCCCAGACCATGGTGCCTTTCATCGTCGCACCACCCAACAAGGTCATAGCCATCAATGCGCCGCCAAAACAGTAAGGAAGAGGAACACCTAAACTGAGAAATGCAACGAGGATCGCCATGGCAATTAATGAGATTGTTACGATTTCCATATTATGCTCCTTGCTCGGTGCGGGGCAGATTTAAAAGTTTTCGAGTGTTTCTGACCAGGTACCAGGCAGCGTAGAGTGTCATCAGGACAAGCCCGAGAAACATCACACACTCTGCATAAAATGTGGGGATATACAATGTTGGGCTTTCTTTCCAGACCCTGAGTGCATATCTGAAATAATCCCAGGCCCAGTAGGTGAGCCAACTTGCCACGATTACAGAAAGCAGGTCGGCAATAACCCGCACGATCATCTTTGCTTTTACTGTTTTCAAGAACACGTCCAGAACATTTGCCTTGATTTGGGTATCTTCACGGGACGCATTGACGCTGCCAATGAAATAGAGCCACAGCGTTGGATAAACGAGCAATTCCTCCAGCCCCATAACCGGAAGTTCAAATATATAACGCATGATAACCTGGTAGAATTCCATTATGGCTACCGTACTGATAAGGATCATCAGCGAATATTTAAAAAAACGTTCCATTATCTACTCCTTGCGTGAGAGTTACAAACGTCCCAAGACTCCTGGCAACTCAAAGATACTGTGCCTGATCGCGGCTAAAAAAGGCTTACTTCTTCGCTGCAATTACAGAGATTTCAACGAGAAGATCAGGCCTTGCCATACGAGCCTCAACACAGGCACGGGCCGGTGCGCATCCTTTCGGGACCCATTCGTCCCAAACCTTATTCATTCCGACAAAATCCTTCATATCTCTTATATAAAGGGTTGCAGAAAGAATATGCTCTCTGTCACTACCCGCCTGCACGAGCAGGGTGTCTACCTTGGCAAGCATGTTCTCGGTCTGCGGGCCGATCGGCTCTTCTCCATTATCAGCCACTTGCCCGCACAGATAAATAACATCGCCGTGCGTAACGATTTTACTCATCCTTGCACTCGTTTCCTGCCTGTCAATAGTGCTCATATTTTGCTCCTGATATCATTCTACTTGCTCTGGTTTTTAAATAGGTCTGCCGGACCAGCACCTGCCCCTTCAATCTCCATTTCCGCAACTTCTCCTAACGGTATTGGTTTTAAGGGCGGTCTGATTTTCAGCACTCCAACCTCGTTTGGAGGAAGTGCAAGTTCGGCTCCAATGATCTCCGCCATGGCTGGGCCGCACATACGACCCTGGCATGCTCCCATACCGCAACGGGTAACTATCTTCAGTTCATTAACTTCACGGACACCTTCACTTACAGCTTTGCGCACATCGCCAATAGGTATGTTTTCACATCTGCATAATACTGTTTCATCATCAAAAGAATCCTTGCTGAAAGCTGGCGCAAAAGCGGCATCAACAAACGGTCTGGGATGGTTGTCAAACCTCAGCTCATCCTCAATGGGCCTGGCGAGCAGGTCACGCTCATACTTGGGAATGATGCCAAGACAGTGGGCGATCTCCAGAGCGGCAAGTTCTCCTTTATATTCTGCAGCCAGCGCCCCCCTCACTCCAGCGCCGTCACCAGCTGCAAAGATAGTTTCAAAATTAGTCCGGCCCCACTTATCTGTCAACGGATACCAGTAGCGCTGCTCGCGGTTCCAATCAAGATGGCAGCCGAGCAGTCTGTAGATATGTGTATTGGGAATGACACCGAAATGAGTAAGAAGCATGTCGGCTGGATAGTAAAGGCGCTGCGAACCATTATAAGCCTCGACACCCTCGACTTTATCATTGCCGGACGCTGCTAATTTTGTAATTCCCTTATAATGGGGGATACCCGATTTCTTGATATCACCCACCATTTTCATACCCTTTTTGAGAAAGTCAATTCGCTTTAGCGCGGAAAACGCTTTCAGAATTGCATCAGCAGACAAGCGTTTTGGTGTCGTTTCCAGAATCGCTTGTACCTTAACCCCCTTGTCAATAAGGAGACATGCTTCAAGGAGCAGAAGAGGACCGCTGCCGGCCATTACCACATCACAGTCGGGTGTGAGCCCCGCCTCCTTGGCAAGATTGTTCGCAGCACCGGCACCCATCACTCCCGGCAAAGTCCACCCCGGGAAGGGAACCGGGCGCTCCATTGCTCCTGTTGCAACAACGATATAATTAGCTCGTATCTGTTTTGATTGATGATCTTTCGAGTAATAAACAGAGCCTTCCGGCTCAATATCCCAAACGGTTGCTCCTGGACGGTAAACAGCTCCGCTCTTTTCAAATCGCTGAGCAAGGTTTAAGCCTCGGGTATAATCATCTCCCATCTCATCACGGATTTTTTGTGAGGACATCTGGATGTTACGATAAATTTGTCCACCGAGGCGCTGCTGTTCATCAAGCATAATGACGTGCAACCCCATTTCAGCAAGACGTGCGGATGCAGAAATTCCTGCAGGTCCAGCACCAATGACAACTGCATCATAGATTTTGCTCATTTCTCCTCTCCCCCGGGAACGGTCAACCTGCGATTGATTTCCAGTCCCTCTCTCACCTGGACGATGCAGGACTGCTGCTGAATACCATCAATTTCCATCTGGCACTCAAAACACACTCCCATTAAGCAATGAGGTGCGCAGGGTTTATGGGATGATGGGGAGATTCGTGAAACTATTTGACCGGCTGCCAGCAGTGCGGCAGCGACACTGACCCCTGACTGCAGTTCCCTGGGTTCTCCATCCAGTAGAACTGTAACAGTCTCCTTAGTCTGATTCGTTTCTTGTTTAAACATTGAACCGGTAATTGCTGAAGTGGGATATTTGAGGAGCCTCATGTTTTCCGAGAATCCAGGGAGCTATAGCCCTGACATGAAGAGGTGCCAGAGATACAGCACTATGCAAGGCCAAAACAGTTATGTTTTCAAAATTCTTCAACGTGCTGTAGATGGGAGCGCCATCAGGAGTCATTACTCGAATCGCCCCCCAGGAACGTACCCAGTTTATTGTTTTTAGCAGTGGAAAGAGGCGAACAGCATTGCTGGCCTGGCTCTTCATCGCTTCAACAGTGACTCGACTATTATGTGCCGTGTCTTCTGTCGACAGTCCAATAAGAAACGTTCCGTCTGGCGTTTGCCTTGTGCAGAGGACAGGTACTTTAAGGACTCGCCGGTAACGCTCCGACACCATTAACTGGCCGCGCTGCGGGTAGATGTGCAGCTTCTCCCCAAGAGGAGCGATAAGTTTGCTTGAGCCGTGCCCGGCAGCAATTACCAGTTTGCTGCAGGTGAATGGGCCACTGCTTGTCTGAAGCGAAATAGATCCGTTATCATTCGGGGTCACTTTAGATACGCTCAGCGCCCCATGGTAGGTTCCCCCTTTTTTCTGAAAAGCACTGCGAAGTGCAGCTAGTAACAGAAGCGGATTAACGTGCCCCTGGTCAGCCGTATACATTGCACCCGATACGTCATCCCCTAATGCTATATCAGGAATAAGGTCAGCAAACTCCTGCCGATCGAGCATTCTGACGGGGTAATCAAGACCTGCCTCCGTACAGGATTTTCTCACAACCTCTATGGAATCAGCGTAATTCTGAAATTGTTCTTCCCCGAAAGCATGTATTGCCCCACCTGTCCACTCCAGTTCGATGTCATATCCGGTTTCAGCTTCAAGACTTGCTGCAAAATCTGGCCAGGCTTGAGTAGCCATTCGACACCACTTTGCATAAACGGGGTTGTTACCGCCCTTACACATGAACCAGGTCAAACCGAAATTACCGCGTGACAAGCGTTGCGATGGAAGTTGCTCATCAAAAATCAATACTTTTTCAGCGCCCTCCTCGAGCAAACCAAGGCCTACCGCAGCACCTGTAACTCCGCCACCAATTACTATTACGTCTGCTGAACTCAAATGAAGTCCTCCAGTTGGGTGTTCGTATTAATTTCCGGAAGCTATATCAGTAGAGAATAGTAATGATGTTCGGCATACTCAACCATTAACAACGTTACTATTCTGTTCCTGGTCTTAGCTAAAACTGTGCCATTAACGTAGGCTTTAGAATGTGGTGACCGGGGGAACTGCTTAAAAAAAGAGCTTAGTGACTGGAATTACTAATTTTTTATCGCAAATAGTCATTTTAATGAACGTATGTTACTGACGTTTTAGTCTTATCTTGAGGCACCAAAGCCGAGATAAAACCCAAAATCAGAATAAAAAAGAACGATCTTTGTTTCAAATAGATACAGATCGAGTGTCTGTGTCGCTCAACAGGCCTTTTCAAGCTTCTCCAGGAACCTGTACAACATTACGACATGTCTCAAAATAATTCACAATGTAGCTATCTGCAGATGTTCTGAATTATTTCCCTGAAGACAGTCAGAGAAGAAGCTGGTCACAGCAGGAGATCAGGCCGGACAACGTCTCCAGGCTTCTCATTGAATAAAGACTGCTTATAGTAAAATGCATGGAAAATAAAACATACTTTTATTCAAGACCACACAATAATTCATTTCTGCACCTGTGACTATCATGTCTCACCCAGCCAAACTTTTTCTTTTCAGCATTCTGATTACGGCACTTGCAGGCTGTTCGCCATTTACCCTGGTGAATGGTATCGCACCTGACCATGGCTTTGAAGTCGAGCAGGGAATAGATTACGGGCAGCAAAAGCGTCAAAAACTCGATATATACTACCCGTTAGTCGCCCGGCATAATGCACCCGTAATCGTCTTTTTTTATGGAGGTAGCTGGAGGCGTGGGGATAAAGAGCGCTATCGTTTTGTCGGCCAAGCTTTCAGCTCACAGGGATACATCACCGTCATTCCCGATTATCGGCTTTACCCTGAAGTTCGGTTTCCTGAATTTGTTGAGGATGGAGCAGCTTCTGTAGCCTGGATTAAGCAAAACATACCTCAGTCAAAAAACGGAGTCGTCCTGATCGGCCATTCTGCAGGTGCACATCTGGCAGCCCTGTTAGCACTCGATGGCCGCTATCTGCGTGATAAAGGTGTCTCGCAGAACAGCATCGTCGGAATGATAGGCATGGCGGGGCCATACGCATTTGAGCCGGAACAGTATCGACGATTCAGACCGATCTTTGCAACCGCAGAGCCTGCTGAAATATCCCGACCGCTAAGCCATGCCCGTGGAGACGCACCTCCCCTTCTGCTGCTGCATGGAACCGATGATCGTGTTGTTCTTCCTCTTCATTCGCAGCTGCTGCAAGAGCGAGTGAACTCAGAAGATGGCCGAGTCAGGAGATTTGAACTGGAGGGTGTTGACCACTTCGGAATCGTGCTGGCACTTTCAGAACCATTTGCCCATCTCGCGCCGAACCTTCTGCCAAGCATCGAAAACTTCATTCAAGATCAAATTTAGGGCATTATTTGCCTGTCTTTCCCTCTCCAGACATCAACCGTCAGACCGTTCGCTGCCAGCCGGAGGCCTGATTGTAGAGCACCTTCGACTGTTTGATGCAGGTATTCTAGTTTCTGTGCTTTTGCTGAACCTCCAATTCCCCTTGCAATCGACGTGCAATAGAGCCCGGTAATCCAGCTTTTCTGGCCAGTAGACCATAGGCGACCGGAACCACAAAAAGAGTAAAGAAGGTGGCTGATAATATGCCGCCCAAAACGACGACACCGATAACGATGCGGGTTTCCGCTCCTGCTCCCGAGGAGAAAATCAACGGCAGCGCTCCTGCCGCAGTGGTAATGGCGGTCATGACGATGGGCCGCAAACGTACTTCTGCGGCATAAAGAATAGCCCGATAAAACGACATCCCCTGATCTCGCATCTGATTGGTGAACTCAACAATAAGTATGCCGTTTTTTGTGGCCATACCGATCAGCATTACCAACCCGATCTGGCTGTAGAGATTAAGCGTATTTCCAGTAGCATAAAGACCCAGCAGTCCACCTGCCATTGCCAGGGGGACAGTGAGCATGATGACGAATGGATTGATCCAGCTCTCAAACTGAGCAGCAAGCACCAGGAAGACGACGATAACACCGAGAAGAAACACAAAAAGGATAGACTGTGAGGACCCCTTATAATCCTGGGAGATTCCTTTGTAATCGATAATTACCTGCTCCGGCAGATGCTCACGCGCCAGGTTTTCCATATATGTCAGCGCATCGCCTAAGGCAAGCCCATCTGCTAGATTGGCCTGCAGCGTTATGGCTCTGATCCGGTTATAACGGTTCAAGGAACTGGAGTCGGCAAATTCTTCAAGGATGACAAGATTTGCCAAAGGAATCAGCTCGTTGCTTCGGTCCGAGCGCACATAGATAGCCTGCAAATCGTTTGGAGTTTGCTGGGTACCGCGCTCTCCTTCAAGAATAACATCATATTCCTCGCCCTCTTCTAAAAATGTCGTCACCCGTCTCGACCCGAGCATCGTCTCCAGCGTTCGACCGATGTTACCGATCGTCACGCCAAGTTCAGCTGCCCGACTATAGTCGATGCTGACCTGAAGTTGCGGTTTGGTTTCCTTATAATCCCAATCTATACCAAGCAGGCCTGGATTATTTTCTTCAATCTTCTCCAACAAGATATCACGCCACTGAGCCAGCTGCTGGTAGGTTCCCCCGCCGATAACAAACTGCAGCGGCTTCTGAATAGATGAGCCAAATCCCTGCCGCATCACTGGAAAAGCCCGTACACCAGGCAGTCCTTGCAGCGTGGAACTCACCTCATCCATGATCTGCCAGGCTGATCGTCTCTTCTCATAGCTATTGAGAACAAAAATGACGATACCTGAGTTGAAGCTTTCTAGATTACCAAAACTCCGCGGTGCGCGAACCAATAACCTGGTCGCTTCTCCACTGTCCACATACACCATAAGCCGCCGTTCAATTTCATCCATATATTCGGCCATGTACTCATATGTCGCCCCTTCTGGACCGTTGACAATGACGAAGAACGCTCCCCTGTCTTCTTTTGGCGCATATTCGGTGGGTATATTGTCAAAGAGCCAGATTGAACCGCCAATCAGCGCCGCCAAAAAAAACAGCACTACGGCCGGCCATCTCAGTGCACCCTCAAGAGCATGCCGATATCGTTTACGGATTCCTCGATAGAAACGATCGATCTGAGGTACTTTTACCTGATCTGTGCGTTTTTTCTTTAACACGATTGACGCAAGCATCGGGGAGAGACTCAGAGCAACAACGCTCGAAAAACAGACTGCCGCCGCCATCGTCAGGGCAAACTCTGAAAACAGGCGCCCGATATCGCCCTCGAGAAAGGCAATCGGTACAAACACTGCTACCAACACCAGTGTTGTTGCGATCACGGCAAAACCGACTTGCCGAGTACCAACAAAGGCTGCCACCAGTGGTGTCTCACCTTCCTCATCGATACGCCGGTATATATTTTCCAAAACAACAATCCCATCATCGACCAGCAGGCCGATCGCCAGAACAAGAGCCAGCAGGGTCAAAAGATTCACCGAAAAACCGAACACGCTCAAGGCAATAAACGAGGCCATAATGGAAACCGGCACGGTTACCGCCGGGACGATGGTCGCCCTGACGCTGCCAAGGAATAAAAAAATGACCAGCACAACCAGTCCAATTGCAATGATCAGCGTTTTATAAACCTCTCTGATTGCATCCTCAACAAACACAGAGGTATCATAACTTTGCCTGATCTGCATGCCTTCAGGCAGATTGGTATTTAGCCGAACCATTTCTTCTTTGGCATCTCGGGCAACATCAATGGTATTGGCGGTTGATTGTTTGCTGATTCCGAGACCTACCATGGCCACGCCATTGCCTCTGAAAAACGTCCGGTCCTCCTCTGTTCCGCGCTCAACCCGGGCTATATCTCCGAGCCTGACAAGGTGGCCGTCACTGCCTTGCTTCAGGACAAGCTGGGCAAAATCATCAGAGGTTCGAAATGCGCGCTTGAGCCTCACGGTAAAAGCCCTGGTTGCTGATGAGATGGTACCTGCCGGCACCTCGAGGTTGTCTGATCGCAGCGCCTGTTCGACATCTCTTACCGTCAGCCCCCGCGCGGCCATGCTGTTGCGGTCAAGCCAGACGCGCATGGCAAAATTTTGCCCTCCGCTGATCCTGACCCGGGAGACACCGTCAAGAATAGAAAAACGATCAACCAGATAGCGGTTCGCATAATCTGTCAGCTCAAGTATGTTTAATCGATCGCTGGTGAGGTTAAGCCACATTATGACGTCGTCATTAGAATTCTCTTTCTGGATCTCTGGTGGATCTGCTTCGTCTGGAAGATTGTCGAGTATGGCCGAAACCCGGTCCCTGATATCGTTCGCTGCTCCATCAATGTCACGGTCAGTGCTGAACTCCACCGTTACTTGCGAACGCCCATCTTCACTGGAAGACTCTATAAAACGGATACCCTCGACGCCGGCAATTCGCTCCTCGATGAGCTGCGTAATCTGGGTTTCCACCACATTGGCGGATGCACCCGGATAGCTGGTGTCTATGGTTACCACCGGCGGGTCAATATCGGGATATTCACGCAGCGGGAGCCTGAAAAAAGCGACAATACCAAAGACAACCAATGATATCGAAATCACGGAAGCAAAAACCGGCCGCTTGACTGATACATCAGAGAGAATCATTGAGCGGCACCCTCTTTTTCCCCGGACAACAAGGTTTCCAACGATTCGTCACTGTCGTCAACGCTCAGGATGTTAAGTTCCTGACCCGGCCTCACGCGCATTGCGCCATGGGTGATAACAAATTCCCCGGCCTCCAGTCCCCGAAGGATCTCGACATCACCAAAACGCCTCACCCCGATCCGCACCTCCCGTCGTACTGCTTTAACAGGCGATTCCAGAGGGTCAACGACCAGCACGAAATTTGTTTTGCCGGAAGGAATCAAAGCTTCTTCCTGGACAACGATAGCGTCACGTTTGTTTTTCAGCAGATCTGCCGTCATCAGCAGACCCGGTTTCAGCAGCCTGTCCTCGTTGTCAATAAGTGCTCTGACAGTAATTGAGCGGGTAACGGAATCAATCCTGCTGCCAATGCTGACCACGGTACCGTCAAACACACGGTCACCATAGGCAGGCGATCGTGCCGAGATTGGTATGCCGCGCTCAAGACTCGCCAAGTGGATAGCCGGAACAGTGAAATCAAGCTTCACGATGCTGTCGTCATCCAAGGTCGTGATCACATCACCAGGCTCGACAAGTGCGCCGACACTGATGTTTTTTAAACCAACCACACCTGAAAAGGGAGCCAGAATCAGCCTATCCTGCAAACGCGACTCGATTGCACGTAACCGCGCTCTGGCTGAGGAGAGTTCACGTTCACGCTGGTCAAGCAGAGATTTTGAAGCTGCCCCCCTCTCTACCAGGGGAGTCAAGCGGTTATACTGTTTTTCGGCTTCAGAAAGTGTTGAGAGTTCTTCCTCGAGCTGGGCATGCTCCTCTTTACTGGTCATTTCAATCAGGATATCTCCAGCATTCAACCGCTGTCCATCTTCAAAATGGATGGCTGTTATCGTATCGGTCACGGTGGCCGTAATATCCACAGATTCATTAGCGCGCAGCGTCCCAAGCACTTCCACCCGATCACTGAGATGCGCAACCCGAGCCTCCCCGACAATTACCGATACCGGCTGCTGAGCCATGATACTCGTACCACCATCCATAAAAAAACAGATAACAAACATGCTGAACGTCAAATATATGTACTGCGTGTATCTCATTGAGACGTCTCCCTGGTAAACTGCTTCTTCAGCGTGGCTGCAAACTGCCACCCAAAGCACGATGCAACTGAATCCTGAATCCCAACAAAGCCCGCTGCTGCTGTACGATGATTCGCTCGAGCCGCTGCAGTTCCTTGACTGCCTCCAGAACAGGTAAATAGTCTGTCAAGCCATTGGCGTAACGCTGGGTGGTCTCCTCAACCGTTCTTTCAAGTAATTCAAGACGAATCTCAAGTAATCCGAGGAACTCTCTTTGCTTACGCTCCTGGTAGAGAGCATTCTCGACATCTTCAATCGCCTCCAAATACTTCTGGGTGAAACCGGCTAATCGTTCGACATAGAGTGCTCTGTTACGCTCAACTTCTGCCTTGCGTGCCCCCCAGTCTACCAGCGGTTGAACAAAGGTTCCGAGTATCGAGGCCACTAGGCCACTAGGCATTGGACCGTCTTCGTAAAGAAAAGAGCCGTCTAAGGTGATTTGGGGCAGGCGCTCTGCAATTGCCCGGCCAATTTGCGCATCCGCAGCTACAAGTTCGTTGCGCAGAGCCCTTAAATCCGGGCGCTGGAGCAGCAAGTCTGCTGGCACACCAAGGAATGGCAGCTTCTCGATATCGACAAAAGCATCTCCATCGGCAACTCGGTCCCTGCCATCGGGTGCATAGCCAATAAGAACGTCTATCCGATTTTCAGAGACTCTGAGTGCCCCTTCCACAGCCGGCACCAGACTTTCTGTTTCTGCCAGCTGACTGGATTGCTGCAGCATATCAACTGAAGCAGTCAGCCCACTCTGATAGCGAAGTTCTGTCAGCTCAAACAGATTCTTGTCTACAACGATCTGCTTTTCCAACAGGGCGAGTTGATTGCGCCAGCCAACTGCATCAAAGTAGGATTCGGCTATCTCGGCACTCAATCTGAGTCGAACCGCATCAATATCATCACGACGGGCACTCGCCTCACTTTGTCGAGCCAACGCAATAGATTCCAGACGATTGAAGGCGTCAACTTCCCAGGAAAAGCCCACGCCGATGCGGGTGGACTTTTCCCGCTCACCGCTTTCCCGCCAGACCTGCTCACCATCCGCTGCAATTCCGACCTGCGGCAGCTTATCGGCCCTGGCCTGCAAATCCAAAGCCGAGGCCTGGGACAGACGGGCAACTGCCTGCAGCACATCGAAGTTGTTCTCAAGACCTGCCAGGATGAGCCTGTCCAGCTTTTCATCGGCAAATGAAACCCACCAGCTTTCGTTGGTCGGTTGCCCTTCAGAAGAGTCCAACGAGTATGACTCTTCCGCACTGACCATTGGTTCAGGAGAGAGATTAACCGTGTGCACCGAGCAGCCTGCCAAAAAACACAAACTCCAGATGGTTGTGATAAAAACACGAGGTACGGCTCGTATGCTCATCGCTCACGCTGAAAAGTAAAATTTTATGCTCAATCCGTCATGGATATTGATCTCCGGACCAAGCCCGGAACACGCACTGCTGCCAATTAAGTGCATACAAGATATATACAAAAAACTAAAAAGCCAGCGGGCCCAATTCCAGGGCAGAAAACTCCTGGAAGTTTCTCTTGTTTTTGCCGTGCGTCATCCCAGCTATAGCTGCCGCAGGCATTCACTCTTTTATACGTGAGTTTCTACAGAGAAAGTATTGCCGATGATCCTCTGAGAAAGGTTTTCTATGACGTTCTCGCCTTCCGCTTTGTTCAAATGGGCGGTAAAGAGATTCTAGAATAAAACCGTATTGGGATCTGAGAAATAAACCGCTGATGCTGCGGAAGAGTTATAATTCAACATACACTGCCTGCCTAGGCAACGACAACCGAATTATCTTCTCCGTAGTCATTGGGTGTATAGCTGTGTGCGTCTTCATCATTGACCCAGGAATTACCGTTCAAAACATATCGAAATCGGTAGGAATTTCCTGCCTGCAGGGAGAGCGTGGCAGAAAAACCACCGTTTTTCAGTTTTTTCATGGGATTTTCTCTCTGGGACCAGCCATTAAACTCTCCGGCAATTACCGCAGTCTCTGCATTTTCCGGATTACTGTATTTAAACGTGACCCGGCAGATCCTGCCGGTTTTTGAGTAACTTTTCTTTAACATGGTATTTCCTTGATGAACGAATTTGGAACCGAAGCCCGTGTCTCTGTACCCGAGTCGGAAATAGCTCGAAATACCTGGCTCAGCTCACTATCTGTACAAGCCCGAGCGCAACAAGCTAATCAGGGTTTCAAGCACGTCAATGAAAGAAGTTTGATTAACGAAAATTTAACAGAAGAAGGGTCCGTCAGAAGGGCAGATAAGCTTCCCTTTCAACCGCAGTCCATCGATGGTTTGGTACTCAGCTGTCTGAGCATGGCGCAGATGCCAGAGCTGAATAACCACACAGGTACTCAGTAATCAAGAATGCAGTCCGGCTGATCTCCCTGCCGTTCCGTCCTGAGCGCACGGTTACTCGTCTTGACAACCCTTTCTCCCAACAACTAAAAAATGTTTTGTTAAATCATTATAAATAGATACATCACTAAATCCGGATTTAACAAGTTCATCCCTCACCTGTTCAGGTAAACACCTGATTTTTTCAGGCGGTCCCTCAGGCATTTCTTTCTTTTTCCAATCAACAATGAAAATTTCTCCGCCGGGTTTCAATATCCTGTACGACTCTTTTACGGTAGAAGCTGCATTATGTAATTCATGATGCAGGTTTATCATAAAGACCAATTCTGCGATCTTATCGCCAAGTGGCACAACATGCTCTTCACTTTTCAGCGGAATTATATTGGGATATTTGGGAGATACATTTTTTTTAATCCAGTTGATCATTACCTCAGACAAATCACACGCATAGATTGCCGAGGGCTTCAAATGCTGAAGAAAGGCAATACTGAAAAATGCGGTTCCGGCACCAATTTCAACCAACACATCCGGGTTTTCAATCGCCAGTTTGTCACAGATATATTCTGGGGGGATATCTACTAATCGCTGAGGATTGTTCAACTTCTGTAATTTCCTGTGGTCAAACTTTTTCCCGTCCATCATATCAAGCCTTAAATGGTCTCTGGTTAATTATCTGAGCCTTTTGCAAAACGGTCTTTTCGCTCAACCTCCGCGTTATGCTAAAAAATTTTATCCGCGGAATATCAATTATATGCCTGCGGTAAAATTTTTCGCATGCCTTGATTTTGAACGAAAATCATCATTTTGCAAGAGGCTCTATTTAACAGACTCTGGCCACAATAATCACAATAGACGAAAAATCTTCCTGCTCCCGTCCACAGTCGCACGTATTTTTCCCGGCTCATGGTGGATATGTGTAAATCATGATATTGTGGCCACAAAATCTGTAACAACCACGAGGATAAGAACATGTTTATGACCGCCAACAGAATCAAGCTCGAAGGCAAGCCTTTGTTAAAGCTCAACATCCATGAATATAATGAAAAGGACATTCCGTTTTTAGACAGTCTTGGAATTGACCAATGTGAGGGCGACGCACCAAATTGCAGATATATCCACATCTACAGCCAAAAAGATTTTCTCAGCACCCGTGCTGCAATCCTTCAGAGATACACGGTGCTCGAAGAAAAAGGACCAAAGGTTTTCCTGCAAGCGAAATAGACAGAACAGCTCACCAGACTCAGGACACCTATTGGCCAGTCCTCTGCCTGCATGTACTAGGATCTCATGATTGCAGTTCTGAATTCTCGATGATTGACCTTGCCTCCCCAAAACTTACAAGAAGAGCACTTTTCTCATCCCAAAGACCCAGACAGATATTTCGCAGGCCGCTCAGGGAGGGGACAGGATCAATTTCCCGAACCGCAGAGACCTCATCAAAACACTCTTTTAGTCTGTAGTTGGGAATACGGGGAGCGAGGTGATGGATGTGATGGTAACCAATATTTCCGCTGAGCCAGCGCAAAAAAGACGGCATCGTATAGAATGAAGATCCCTCCATTGCCGCCCTGAAACGATCCCATTCACTGTTATGAGACCAGTAGACGTGGCGGAACTGATGCTGAACATAAAAAAGCCAGACACCTATGATACTGGCTCCAAGCATCATAGGCAGAAAGATAAGAATCAATGCTTTCCACCCGATTGAAACTACGATGCAGGCTATTATCAATGCGAGCATACAATCAGTAAAGAGAACACTCTTCATCTCCTGGGCACGAGATCCCTTCGAGGGAAATCTGTTATAGATGAGGAAAAGAAACGGTGCTGAGACAAAGAATATTACCAACGGATGCCTGTACAGCCGGTAGCGAAATCTGGTCCACTTACCCGCCTGGCGGTATTCATCCACCGTCATAAGCCATATATCGCCGACACCCCTTTTCTCCAGGTTTGCCATCGCGCGGTGATGGATACTATGTGTTCGCTGCCAGTCAAAGTAAGCGGTGAAGGTCAAAATACCGAGAAAGTGCCCAAGCCAGGAGCAGGCCCTGCGTGATTTAAAGTAGGATGTGTGGCAGCAGTCGTGGAAAATAATGAAGAGCTGAACGACAATCGGAGATGTGCACAGGGACAAGGCCAGGATGATCCAGAGAGGGAGCCGGTAGTGCAGAAAAACAAACAACAGTGTTACGGAAGCCAGATAAATGGTTAAGGCAATTGAGGTCTGGGCGATCGATCTCCTTGTACTGGGCAGTGTATAGCGACGCAACACTTTATGCAGTTCACCTTGTTCCATCGAAAGACTCCGGAATAGATAGAGGCACAAGAAAATTGTATAAAGAACTTGTCTCTCACTATAACAATTCTGACGTAAAATTGCAGAGAGGCAATCCTGGGTATCGATTCTTTGAAAGAAATGGAAACAAAGGAAAACACCTATTACTGATCTTGAACCGAGCGGGAATGAATCCGTCAACATTTTGAAAAAACTCACGCAATAGTCTCAAATACCTTCAGGTTTCCTGAATCTCACGCAGCTCATTATCCGGTAGAGGCGACAATTCATTTTCCAGCTCTTTTTCATAATTCCTCGACAAATAAGTTGAATAATACATTAGACCTCCGTCAGGCTGCACATACACAGCATATCCCCTAAAACACTTTCAAGCTGTTGTATCTGCAAGGTCATAAAATCAGCACAGCAGGTCTGAACTCTCCGGGCCATAACAGGAAAAGCAGCACAGCCTTAAGTGGCCAGGGAGGCGCTGCTGGTAATCACTGTTGGAGCGCCGTCCAACAGGATTTTGATGTTTCCTGCGCAGACCGAGAACTCCCTGACCGATTTAATGCTTATCTTTAGACAAGAAGCGGAGTGAATACGTAATCCGTTTTGCGCAATAAACTCCATTACCCTCGACAAATTCAAAAATGGGGGCTTGAGAATGATGAAGTCATGCATGATATACGCAACCACAGGTGCGGTTGTGGCAACGATCGGAACCCTGGTTTTGCCTGTTACCGTTTACACCGGCTTGCTACTGGTCATTGTAGGAACATATCTTTTTTTGGTGGGCGGTCCAATCTGCTATTTTAAGGGATAGCATCGTATCTGGCGGGTCTGTTTTTCATTGGAAGCGAAATGTCCTCACAAACTCTCCAGGGCCTTACTGCATATTATTTACAGCGCTTAAGAAACGTTCTGCCGACAATTTTAAGACAGAACGGCACGATCAGAAAAAGCAGCAGGAGTCGAAACAGGTGGTGGGTTGCCACATAGGCTGGGTCATATCCGAGCGCCAGAGCCATTGCTGCCATCGCCTCGATCCCTCCCGGTGCAAAGGCGACGAACACCTGACCAAACGGAATGTCCAGCAGGACCGCAACGGGATAGGCAAACGCCATCGCCAGCAGACCGGCGAGCAGCGCGCAACTCAGCGAAGCAGCCAGTAAACGTCTCATATCCCTCAACGGAATTGATGAAAAACGCGATCCAACCATGGAACCGGTGATGGTAAAACCAAAGAAAATCAGTTGATACGGCGGTCGACCGCTGACCAGGCCGAGGTAGTGACCGACACCGCTTACCAGCACACCGGCAAGAAGAAAGGCTGCCGGAATCCGCCACCTTTCCACACCAACCGCGATGCCAAAGGCAATGATAATCATCAGAAGGCTGCCGATCATGCTGCCGCTTACCTGAGGGAGAGAGTGACCGGGGGCAAATCCCAGATGTACGAGTATAAAAGGCAGCAGTGTGGCAACAAGCACCAGACGAATGTTCTGGAGCACGATGATAGTGCGGACATCTCCGACTCCTCCCGCGGCAATTGCCAGAGTATAGGAAATTGCCCCGGGGGCTGTGGACAGAACCGCTGTCTCGGGAGCAATGGAATAAAAACGCGACAGTACCCAACTGCCGGTAATTATAATAGCCATTATTGCAATGCCAAGGACCAGCAGGCTGACAGGCCACTGTACAGCCTGTGCCAGCGCCTCTTTAGTGATGCCGCTGCCGAGCGAACAGCCGATAATTGCAAAGGCAAAATTTCTCAGCAGATTGGGAATACCTACACTCAACCTGAACAGCGCTGCGACAGATACAGAGAGACTGGCTCCTACCAGAGGCGCGGCAGGTACTCCCGCCAGGGTCGCTGCTGTTGCACCTGAAAATCCAATAACCAGGGTGAGCAGCAGCGATCTGAATGTAATTGGGAGCATTGCAAATAATTGAAATGATTAATAATTCTCAACCTGCCCAGAGGCGGCACCGAGAATACCAGGACTGACGGCGGAAGCGGCTCCTTGGGCTCATGTATGCAGCTTCAATCGTGATCTGTTTTTCTTTCATGAGCAGGCGGCGTTATGGGCAACACCTACAACCTCAACCTGTTTTTCTTTACACTATGGGTGTAGATTGATCAATTACTCAAATGGAAAATGCACGTCGTTTTCTGACGGGCTTGTAAAAATGGAGCAAAAGAGGCATAAAGGCGAAAAACAGGGACAAAACATAGTAGTGTCGTTAATAATACCAGCGAACATCCTGTGACAGGGTACGGTGAATCACCATGGTCCGAAGGAAGATAGAGCGGGAAACATTAAGATCATGACTGACCCGGAATTTTATCTGGCCGCTGTGCGCTTCTTCCGGTGCCTGACCTCTCGCGCAGAACAACCCTCGGGAATGCAAAAAACCGGCTCAAGTAAAGAGCAATACAATTACCGGGCAGGTGACGACGTTTCAACATGTTCGCGGGCAACGAGGATACCTGCTGCAACGATAAATAGTGTACCTATCAACATCCAGTAGTCAGGAGTCTCATTCCAGAGGAGAAGACCGATCAAACCGGCGAAGACCAGTCCGAAATAGCCGAGCGGAGAGACCTGGGAAGCCGGTGCGAGGGTATAGGCACGGGTCATGCTGAGCTGACCGAGATTGCCGAAAAAGCCGACCCCGATCAAGGCCCCCCAGCCCCCGGCGTCAGGCATGGTAAACTCAAAAAGCATGGGAATCAGGGTAAAAGCACTGCCGAATAAAGCAAACATGGTAACAATGAGCAGACCCGGCTCGGTTGCGGAGAGTTTCCTGACTGAGACCTGGGCCAGACCTGCCGAAACGCCGGATAAAAGCCCCAGTAATCCAGCAAAAGAGGCGATCGCCGAACTTGGATGAAACAGGCAGCAAACCCCGAAAAAACCAAGCATTATCGAAATCTTGCGGTTTCTGTTGAGTTGTTCCCCAAGCAGTGTGAAAGCGAAAAAAGAGATGAACAGGGGGGATGTGTAATTGAGTAAAACTGCGTCAGCCAAAGGCAGATGGACGATCGCATAAAAATACATATACATGGCCGCAATCCCGAAAATCGCCCTGAAGAGATGAAGGCCAAACTTCTTTGTCCGCAGCGAAAGTCGCCGTCTGGCTGCAAACGGAAGAAGTATAATCAAACTGATAGCGTTACGAAAAAAGACGATCTCGGACCGCGGAAGTTCAGCGCTGGCTGCACGGACACAGGTAGCCATCAAGGCGATGCTTGCCGCCGAGAGAAGGGCATAGGCAACCCAGTTGTAATCATTCCTTCTTGAACTCGTCTGCCCCATGTTCACCCGGGATTCTGACTATTATCCAGTGAGTTAGGTTGCCTGCCATCAATGAAGGGTAATCATGCGAACCCCAAAATACCTCTGACCCGGATTACCGATTGTCATTCACTGTTTGCTGAAAAAGCACTGTACACGATCGGTAAGAATGTTCATCTATGAAAAACGTTTAGCCATTTCGAACGAAGACTGGATGGCAGTTTTTGCACGCCGGCTCACTTATTATTTTTACCCTTTGGAATTATCCGGTTGAAATAGAGATATTTCGACAATATTTTCTATACTGAGACGCAAAAGAGTAGGTGAACTGAACAGGTGGCATTTGAGACAAGACATGAAAGACAAAGAGCTGACATCGACCGAAAGCAAGCAGAGAACAGTCCAGCAGAGATCGTCTTCCAAGGAGATACTCTCTTTTATCAAGGCTGCCGGGGAAACAGGGCTGTCCCGGGACGGAAGACTTATTTTTTCACTGGATGCGACCATGAGCAGGCAGCCGACCTGGAACAGGGCTATGACTATCCAGTCATCGATGTTTGATGCAGTGGGCAAGGCTGGCGGTCTGTCGGTTCAGCTGGTATATTTTCGAGGTCTTAACGAATGCTGTGCCTCAAAATGGGTCATTAACGCCTCCGCCCTGCGTGATCTGATGCTCGGTATCGAGTGCCGGGGCGGCTACACACAGATAGCCAAAGTCCTCAAGCACGCCTCCCGTGAAACAGCGGCAGCCCCCGTCTCGGCAATGGTTTACATCGGTGATGCGATCGAGGAGAGTATCGATCTTCTCTGTCAGAGGGCAGGTGAGCTTGGCTTAAAGGGAATGCGCTGCTTTTTTTTTCAGGAAGGCCATGATGTCGTGGCTGAAGACGGTTTCCGAGAGATGGCCCGGCTCACAGGTGGGGCCTATTTTCGGCTTGGGCCTGATTCTGCAAGGGAACTCTCCGAACTCCTCGGTGCGGTTGCCGTTTACGCCAGAGGTGGATTGAAGGCTCTCTCAGAGAGCGGCAGCACCAAGGCCCGTTTGCTCCTGGAGCAAATGAGAAAATAAAGATTCTTTTCTTTCTCTTTTTTATTGGATTGTTGGATGACAATTTACATTATCATTCTGGTTTTAACGCTGTTCATCACATTCTGGCTGATTCTTGTCAATCCGGCCCAGAGGAGTGCCGCGATTCTGATGCGTTCGGGGCCGATTCTTCTGATCACGGTGGGAGGCCTGCTGACCGTTTTCAGGCGGGGTGCTATTGGGGTGCCCATGATCATTGTCGGGCTCTCCTGGTGGCGGCGCAGTCGTTCATCACGGCCAGCCGCCGCCTCTGGCGGAAGAAAATCCACCGTCCGCTCTATACACCTTGAAATGGAGCTCGATCATGATACCGGAGAGATGGACGGCAGGGTGCTCACAGGACGCCTGGAGGGAGTCCGCCTATCCTCCCTCGACGAGAAGGAGCTGGTGCTGCTCTATCGGGAAGTTTGTTCCGATCAAGACAGTGGTGCCCTGCTTGCATCGTACCTTGATCGCTACAACCCCGATTGGCGGGAACGTGCTGATGAAGATTCCTCCAGCAGGCAAGGGGGTGCCTCCGGTTTTGAAGATATGACCAAACAGCAGGCATACGAAATACTCGGCCTTGCACCTGGTGCGTCAAAGCAGGAGATCCATCAGGCCTGGCGGCGACTTATCAAAGGGGTGCATCCCGACGGGGGAGGCTCTGCTTTCCTGACTGCCAAGATCAATGCGGCTCGGGATGTTCTCATGGGCTGATAGGCGCTGCCTGTTTCTCCTTACTGCTGTTTTTTTATCTCCTGCAGCGCATGTGCCAGGTCCCTGCCGGCCTGAAAAGCCTCTTTGAGATAATCCTCTCTCTTTTCAATTTCACCCTTGCGGTCTACTCCCCTGCAGAGCACGGTTTTCCAAAGCTCGGCATCCAGCACGTCAAAGAAATATTTAACGGTGAGTATTGCTCCATCAAATAGTTTTTTTCCTTCGGTGGCGCCGACCGAAATAAAGAGCCCCTTGCGGGTTGTCGGCGACTTCCCAAAAACCTGCTTTTCAATCCAGTATTTTCGAACCCAGAGCGATTGGCACCTGTCCATAAAAATTTTGGTATGCGCGCTCACCGTGTAAAAAAATATCGGCGATGCAAGCATAATACCTGAACTGGCTTCGAGTTTAGCCAGAATTGCAGGGAAATCATCGCGGATAGCGCACTCACCAGTTTTGATGCAGTTATAAATTTCCAGGCATGGTGATATTTTAAAGTCCCGAATAAACACTTCTTCCACATGGAACCCCTGCTGCCTGGCCCCGGCGACAGCCTGCTCCAGCAGTGCAGAGCTATTTCCATTACGCCGGGGGCTGCCATAAATTGCGATAATTTGATCCATGCAATCTCCCCTGTAGCTGAATTTCAATGTTGTCCTGTTTCTCTACCGATCTGTCATGCCACTAGCATTATGGCGTTTTTCATTCAGCTGTCAAGAGCCCAGTGAGCAGAATTCAAATGCTGTGCCTCTGACGTTTCCGTTTTAAACCGTGCCATCCCTCTCAATCAAAAAAACAGAGGTTGCAAATTTCGAACATATGCTCATAATATAGAGATGGCGAGACGATGCCATTTCCGGCATTCACCGTATAAGCAGCATAAATAGTTATTTTTACGAGGTGCAGCCATGCAGCAAACCGACGATAAAAATTCAGAGCCTGCCGGTAACGAAGGACTTCCTCAAAACAGAGCAGACAAGACCCAGAGAAACAGAGAGAAGGGCCGCAGCGGCAGAGGACTCGGACGGGGTGGTGGAAAAGGTCGGAGAGACGGCACCGGCGGCGGCAAAGGCAGGGGCGGCGGGGGAAAAGGCGGCCAGTGTCAGAAAACCGGCTGAACCGTAAGCGATGTGGAAATTACAAGAGCAAGGATTGCCCTACATGTTCCCAAAGCGTCGTGCCGTTAAGCCCGACGACCGGCTGCCTGAAGACAGCGGATGTCGGGCGTGTTGAGCGCGTGGCCGATTATTAGCATAGTTTCCATAGAGGATTTCTCTTATCCAGAAAAGCGCTGACTCCTTCCTTTGCATCCTCTGTAGTGCACAGCCTGGCAAAAGCCTCGTTCATGAATTGGAACTGCTTGTGATAATCCATGTCCTCTGACTGATAGAAAGCGCTCTTGGCGATCTGAACGGCAAGCGGGCTTCTTTGCGCCAGATCTTCCGCCCAATCAAGAGCAGCCTGGTCAAGATCTTCATGGGCAACAACTCTGTTGAGCAGACCGATATCGAGTGCTTCCTGGGCTTTGAGAAGATTTCCATAGAGAAGTAATTCCAACGCTTTTTTGCGCCCGACACACCGGGCAACCGGCAATACCGGACCCACACAGTTGAGGCCAACGTTTATTGCGGTAAGGCCCATTTTTGCCCGTTCCGAGGCGATAACCAGATCAGCAGCCACCGCAAGTCCCATACCGTTGGCGGTGGCAACGCCCTGCACCTGGGCGATAACCGGTTTTTTCATAGTGGATATGGTCACCAGTGGATTTTCCATCCACTCAATCCACTCCCGGTATTGTGTTGCAGATTTTCCGGCAAGCTCGTTGACATCAATTCCAGCACAGAATGCGCGCCCGGAACTTCTCAGAAGGATTACCCGGACAGTGCTGTCCGCCTCCATGCCAAGAAGTGCAGCATGAAGCTCCCCAGCCATCTGACTGGTGAAGGTATTTAACTGCTCAGGTCGATTGAGCGTAACAATACCAACATGTTTTTCTGTAATTTCAACAAGAACCGTTTCAAATGTCATAACTTGTCTCCTTGTGGGTTATCTGGATGTTGCCCTCAGTCGATGGTCCTGCCAAGGTGGCTGTTTGAATGAATTAACGTATTACCAAAGAGAATGATTATTTTCTAAAATATCAGCTGGAAAGAAACTTTGAAACCCTTTTCCCCGATTGACACAGGGAGTAATTAATGGATCAGTTCAGAGCGTATCGTCATTTTCTAAAAGACAGCATCCGCAAGACCGTCGACTTTCGAACAAGTGACCAGCACCGGGGCCGAACCGCCCCGCCGCTGCAGGAGCCGGTTGATGGGTCTCTGCCCCGCATCACCCTGCCCGAAAAGAAGGTCTGGGCTGCTTTCATACCGCAAACAGACGTGAAAGATGCTATTGGCAATCGGCGAAGCAGACGGCAATACAGTAATGATCCTCTCACGTTAGAAGAGCTGGCGTTTCTTCTCTGGGCAACCCAGGGACTGAGAAGCCCGGGAGAGCTGGCTCCCCATTTTCGCACGGTACCATCAGCCGGAGCCCGGCACAGTTTTGAGACCCACCTGTTTATTGACAGGGTGGAGCAGGTTCCCCCGGGGCTCTACCGTTATCTTCCCCTCTCTCACGAGCTTGCCCTGCTCTATTCTGCAGATCAGCAGACCAGAACAAGGCTCTCCAGGGCAGCACTGGGCCAGCAGTTTGTCTCCAGGGCCGCGGTGGTGTTTGTCTGGACAACCGTACCCTATCGTATGGAGTGGCGCTATCTCCAGGCAGCACACCGGGTGATTCTGCTCGACGCAGGCCACGTCTGCCAGAATCTCTATCTTGCCTGTGAAGCAATTCAGGCTGGAACCTGCGCCATTGCAGCCTATGACCAGGAAGCTATGGACGAGTTGATTGGAGTCGATGGAGACGAGCAGTTCACCATTTATCTGGCTCCGGTTGGAAAATACAAAACGTAACCCGGGAGCAAGGACCGTCTGCCCGAACCTTGACAGGGGTAATTTTCATCGTTACATCAGTATGCAGCATCTTCTGCTTGTCAGAACATAAAACACACTTCTTTTTTTTATCTTCAGTCCATTTTTTTAAAACAAGGACACAATAAGGAGCACACCATGCCTAACTTTACTGACATACTAGGATCCCTTATGCAGGCGGGAATGTCTCAGACGAGACAGAAACGACTCGGCAACGCCCTTGGCGGGCAAAGCGGTTCAGGGTCATTGGATGATATACTGGGCAACCTGAGCCAGATGATGGGTGGCTCCAAAGCAGCTCAGGCGGGATCAGGAAATGGACTCGGGGACATGCTAGGCTCAGTCATGGGTTCACTTACCAACAACAAGGCGGCACTCGGCGGGCTCGGCGCTCTGGCCGGTTCTCTGCTCGGGGGAGGGAAAAGCTCCGCAAAGGGGGCCATCGGCGGTGGCTCTCTTGCAATGCTTGGAGCTCTTGCTTTTTCCGCACTGAAAAAGGCCGGACAGAAACCGCAGACCCCGCAGGCACTCCTTGAAGTTGGAACACCCCAGCAGAAACAGGAGCTTGAAAATGACGCTTCCGTGATTGTCAAAGCAATGATCAATGCGGCAAAGGCGGATGGTCGGATTGACAAGGAAGAGGTTCAGAAAATACTGGGGAAACTCGATGATGACGGGCTCAGCCAGGAAGAAAAAGAATTTTTCACAACAGAAGCGGCACGGCCACTTGATCTGCAGGGTGTGATAAACTCTGCCGCCGGTAAAGCTGAACTTTCAGCACAGATATACGCTGCCTCTCTGCTGGCGATTGAGGTCGACACGGAGTCAGAAAAGCAGTACATGCAACAACTTGCCGAGGGGCTCAAGCTACCCGCACAATCGGTCGATTTCATCGAAATGACCATGGGAATGGCTAAATAGTGTCGTTGTTGCCGGCTGCACCAGGCGCAGCGTGAGCGCCTGGCGAAGGCTATTGAAACAGAATCGCATGATCAATTCATTGGGTCTTGCGACCCTTTTCCAGCAGTGGTGCCAGCTTTTCATACCAGGAGGTCTGCCGATCCTGATCGAAAAACATTGAGGTGTCTTCGTCGAATTCCGTATGGATTTCAAGATCCGACTCCAAAAGCTGGTGAACAGAATCAAGCAGTACCCGGTTCAACTCCTCGGCAACCTCGGTATGGGTTCCCCCTACTGCAGTATAATCTTTCATTTTCATTCCCAGCTCGGTCGTCGCCCTGCGTGCACTTAACTCGGCAATTGCAAAGTGTATCTGTTCATGCTGAAGCACATAGTCAATCTTCTTTTGAGAAACCTTTTCATTCCACCAGGAACATGACGGAATAAAGAGCGCCTCAAAAGAGATGTGCCTGAATTGACCGACCCAAATCGGGCTACCGTAATAAGAAACCTCACCGATCCGAGCGCTTGTATTGTTTGATGGTCGAATGGTGAGGCAGGAACGGGCGTTGATGGACTCATGATATTGCTGAACGTCCGGAGGAAGCATTTCCGCCTGAAAATCATCAATGGCAAGGAGCCGATATCCAAAACCGGAATGATCAGTGTCTGTGACTATGTCCGAGTGGCTGTAAAACTTAGGGCGTGCATATTCCGGCAGCGGCGCACAAGAAACAACCAATAAGGAACAGATAAAAACCACAGAAAAGAAACGCAGACATTTTCGAAGTGTTTGACCAGACAGGCCCACGAGCAATCCGGACCCTCTCTTGAACCACAATCTCAAAACGCACCCTTTGTCCATATACTCCGGCTTACACTGCCTGAAAGAGAATAGTTGTTTAAGCGCTCGTGACGGCGCAGTACATAATCAGCACGGCAGACCTCTTTTTCCCGTGACGGCGGCACAGTCAAGATAATCATCTCTGCAGAAAAAGATCTGCCGGCAACGACTATTTTTTCGAAACAGGTTCGGGGGACAGTATACGTAATTATTCTTGCAGTGCCCGGATCAGCTTTATCTCCGGAATAATAAATTCAGCACAGGCCTCTAGAATAATTTTCCGGGAAATACATTCGTAGTTGAGTTTCTGCGCCAGTTTTTCGGCCACTTCGAGCCTCTGGAAATGGTAATAATAGGTATGAATGATTCTCCTTTAGAAGCAGATAGTTATTATTGCATGTGAGCGCGTTTTCTTTGGGTGCCAGAGAGAAACACTGAAAAAAAACGCTTCATTTCAATCTATTCGTTTGCTGCAGTAAACATTTTCTCGTAGATAATCATCTATAACAACCTGTAAGAAATAAAGAGATCACGGCTACGGAGACAAGTCGTTTGCAAGACAAAGATCGTGTTCTTTCTGGGGTTCCGAAGATTTGAACATAGGAAGGAAACTCGCATCTGCAATTCTGCAGTGGCTGCGATTCAAATCACAGGCCTGCAAATTGATTAAAATATCTGCAGTCAGTTACTCTCTCTTATTACTAACCCAGAATTTATAATTTGCGAGACCAAAAGATAGGCCGCTGAGGCGCTATCACGATCAGTAAAACAGCAAGAGCATGGCGATCAGCACAACAAGGAACATGATTGTCATGCCCGTGCCGGCCCGGATATAATCAATCGTCTGATAACCGCCCGGTCGCATGATAAGTGCATTGACCTGGTGTGTCGGCAGGACAAAGGTATTGGAGGCCGCCAGGGCGACAACCATTGCCGCCAGCTTTGGGTCGCACCCCATATCCACAGCCATTGCCATGCTCAGCGGAACCAGCAGAACCGCTGCTCCCACATTCGAAACGAACAAGGTGAAAAATGACGTCAACACCCCGATTATCAAAAGAAAAACAATATTAGGAACATTTCCGATTGCTCCCATAATAATGTCTGCCACCCATTGGGCTGCCCCGGTCTTCTGAAATGCCAGGCCCAGTGGAATCAGGCCGGCAAGCAGAAATACCGTCATCCAGTCTATTGAACGGTAGGCCTCGTCGATGGTCAGCACCTTCGTCAGAATCATGCCGAGAGCACCGGTCAGCAAACACACGGAAAGTGACAATTTTATCGGAAAGCCCAGGAAGGTTGTCAGCGGTTCAAGCCATAAAATCATTCCCACCGTGATAATAAGCCAGGCCAGTGCCGTCGGGGCTCGATCTTCCCTGATTTCCTCTCCCTTTACCTCTGTGGTAAAGACAAACCAGTTCTTTTTTTGCAGTTCCCTGAATTTCTCCCATCGGCCGAACATCAGGAGCGCATCGCCTGGTTTGATGGTCTCCAGGGTAATCTGATCAAACTGGCAGATGCCGTCCCGACAAAGAACGACCGGGACGACGCCGTTTGTCTTGCGAAACTGAAGATCACGCATGGTCTGGCCGGACAGTTTGGACCGCGGCGTCACAATGCCTTCAAGAAGCCCTGCATTGTTCGGTGAAAAATCTTCGGCAAACACATTCAACTCACCCTTGAAAACCAGTCCCAGATCTTTGGCACACTGAATGATGTGCGGTTCATTTCCCACCATCGCAAGCGTTTCTCCCGACTGGATCAGTTCATAGCGTGCCGGTGCATAATTTTTGATTTTCTTATCAGGTATGTAGACACCTATGATCGAGACGTGATAGCGGTCCCTGACGTGAAGCTCCTCAAGTGTGAAGGAGCCGAAATCGTCAGGCACCTCCAGTTCGTAGACCCCCGCCACTTCCTGGTAAGTATCTGCCAGGGAGGATGGCATCAGACGGTTATCAGTTTTGTCGTCGTCTATTCTCGGCATGATAAACCGTCCGAAAATGACAAAATAGGCGATCGCTGAGACCACCAGCGCCAGACCAATGGGCGTCTGGGTAAAGAGACCGAGGGGTTCAACCGTCACACCCAGGGCGTTAAGTTGATTTGACTGCTCGATCAGATCGTTGAGCAGAATCGTGGGGCTTGCCCCGACCAGGGTGATGGTGCCGCCGATAATTGCACAATAGCCCATGGGCATAAGGATTTTTGAAGCAGGTATGCCCGTCTGACGACCAATCCGGAGAACCGCAGGCATAAAAAGAGCTGCCGCTCCTATATTCTGCATAAAACTCGAAATCAATGCGACTGTGGCCGAAATCAATACCATGATACGATTTTCGGATTTTCCCGCCGTCTTGATTATCCTGCGTGCCAGAACATTCATGCAACCGGTTTTATCCAGACCGGCACCGATAATGATCACCGCGATAATAGCAACAACGGCATTACTGGACAACCCGCTGATCGCTTCGTTGGGGGTAACCAGGCCGAGTACCGGTAACAGCACCATCACGATGATGCCGACCACATCCACGCGCACCCATGCCATGACAAACAGACCGATCACCAGGAGCAACACGACGAACACCAGGCCGATCTCCATCGTAAACGGCTGTCCGTTTGTTTGAGCCTCAACGCCCGCAGCCACTGCGGGGCAGGTCAACATCAGGATGACCCCAAGAGTGCTTGCGACACAGACAACAGCATTTTTCAAAGACATAGCCTCTCCCCACATTTTTTCGCTACTTACCGACTCAGATCAGTGTCAGAAGAGATTCGGGGTATCCTGTGGAGCTCTCAGGACACGAAATGACACCAGAAAAATTGATCGAAAACTTACAACCTTCGAACTTCAGCCTTTAATGACATTCTTAAATTGAGCACATCCTGTATGCCTTTGCAATAAAATATTTTCCATAAAATATTTTCCGGATTGTACGCACAGTACTCTCGTGAGCTTTCAGGAGCGATCACTGCCGACGTGACTGTCTTGCTCCTGCAGCCTGGCCCGCTTGATCCGGAGATGGATATAAAGCACGTGAGACCGGTATGACTCAAAACAGAGCATCCGGAGTAGAATTGTGTCCTGATTTATTGCCTGCGGTAAAAATTTTCGCATGCCTTGATTTTGAACGAAAATCATCATTTTGCAAGAGGCTCGGCGGATGAGTGTAAAACAACCTCTTCCGCGCCTGGCCCGGCAATACCGCGACGCAGGAGCAAGGTTCCGTCAAGCAGATAAAGATTGGTCAGGGCCAAGCGATAATTGACAATCGCCTCTACCTCGCTGATCCGACTCTCAAGAAGGTCACGCTGGACTCGAGCCACATCAAGTGCCGTTGCTGTGCCGACCCCGAAGCGAACCGTTTCGGCACGTACGACCTCTTCCTGCAGGATGCGCCTTGAGCCGCTGGCAGTGATCTGCTGCAGGCTGCGCTCCACCTCCAGCAGCGCGTTGCGCACATCAAGAGAAATGAGCTGTTTGAGGTTTTCAATGCTCTGCAGGGCCTGCTGATAACCGGCGCGGGCCCGTTGGTCACGTGCGCTGGCGGCCCGGTTGCTAACCGGTAATTCAAATTCAAGACCGGCTGAAAAATCATAGCCGGGACCATCAAGGTCAGTAAAGCTGTTACTGAAACTTTGGGAATATCCAGTCTTGCCGATATTGATAAAAAGATCCAGCCGTGGCAAAAGCCCGTTTTTTGTCTGCACTGTTTCCAGCTCTCCGCTCCTGGCCTGCAGGCGGGCTTCATTCAAATCGGGACGCAGCCTGATGGCCAGTGCCTCATGTTCAAGAACGGACCCCAGGCGTATCTCCGGGACTACCGTATTTTCGCTGAGCGTAATCTGTCGATCCCAGCTTTCCGTGGACGGCGGGTTGAGCAGACGCAGCAGGTTGAGTCGTGCCCGCTCACGAGCACTGCGGGCATCAATCAGTTGCTGTTCGCGCAATGCCAGTTCGGCATCGGCGACCGCTTTCTCGGTTTCTGCGATCTGGCCGACCTCTATACGGGTGCGAATATCATCGAGCTGACGCTCGGCCAGCTGGAATGATTCCTGGAATATTTCAACCTGACGCACGGCCAGTGCATACTCCCAATAACCATTCTCCACAGTTGCAACCAGGCCCTCGGTGAACCCCCGGAGATTGTACGCCGAAGCCAGTGCCCCAATTTCTGCCTGGCGTATTCCGACAAGATTGACAGAGACACCGGCATCACGGAGCAGCGCCTGGGTCAGGTTCAGGCCGGCACGCACCTCGTCCGAATACCGGCTGGCGTCATTGTCACTTCCCGAAAGCGCCAGATCAAGCGATACATCTGTTCCGGTCTGGAACCGCTGTCTGATGCCACCCTCGATAAGGCTCCGACTTCCGTCGATGGAAAAAAAACGCTCGCTGGCATCAGCCAATGAACGGTCCCGATAGCTTTCAAAACGTCCGCGCGCGAACAGCACGGGATCGAAAACAGCTCTTTCCGTCTCGATAAAGGTGCCTTCGATAAGAGGCTTGAACTGTTCGACAATCAATGCCCGATTACGCTCAAGGGCCGACAAAACCGCCTGCTCCTGGGTTAAATCAAGTACCCCCTCGGCAGGAAGCGGTGCCAATTTCCGCTCGTCCTGCGGTTTATAGGAATATCCGCTCAAATCGTATTCCCGGGAAACCGCCGAATAACCATGCTCAAATCCGAGCGTCGGCTCCTCGATCGGCGCTGCCGGCACAGCAAGCTCGACAGCTCTGGTGTCAATATGTTCCACGGCAGGAGGCAGGCAACCGCCCGAAACAAGCATCGCGGTCATACAGCCAATCATACTCAGATATGTTCTCATGGAGTCCGTCCGGCTTGATTTTCGTCACGAAGACGTTCTTTGCGCCTGTTGAACAAGACATACAGCACTGGAATAAAAATAAGCGTGATCAGGGTAGCACTGAGCAATCCCCCTAGAACGGTGCGCGCCAGCGGAGCCTGCATTTCGCTGCCCTCACCAATTCCTATTGCCAGCGGCAGCAGGGATAAGATTGTGGTCAACGAGGTCATCAATACTGGGCGCAATCGATCCTTTCCTGCTGCAAGCACCGCAGGGAGCAAGGGCTGCTGCTCGTCCCGGAAGAGGGTATTGGCCCTATCCACGATCAATATGGCGTTATTAACAACGATTCCAACGAGCATGATGCAGCCGATAAAGCTCTGGACGTTGAACGTCGTGCCGGTAAACAATAACATTAAAACAACGCCGATAAGGGGCAGCGGTACGGACAGCATGACGATGATCGGAGAAAGCAGCGACTCGTACAGCGAAGCCAACACCATATAGACGAGAACAACTGCCAGGATAATGCCAAGCAGCATCTCCCCGAACGATTTTGCCTGCTCCTCTACGTCACCGGACATGACAATCTCATAGCCCCGGGGCCGGGGGATATTGACAAGCCTGGCCTGAACGTCGGCGGCGATTTCACCAAGCGGGCGGTTACTAACATTAGCTGTAACCGCAACCATGCGCTGCTGGTTTTTCCGCTCAATTTCCACCGGGCCAATACTCTGGCGCGGTGTCATCAGATTGCGCAGCGAAACGGCCTCGCCATCCCTGTTGGTTATCGTATTGGTAAGCAATTCATCAAGGCTTAACAGCTGGGCATCTTTGAGCTTGACGATGATATCGATCTCTTCACCGCTGCCGTCACGAAACTGACCGGCATTTGTCCCTGAAAGCGCAGTCTCCAGAGTCCGGGCGATCTGCGCGACACTCAATCCCAGATCAGCTGCCCGGTCACGATCTATTTCAAGCAGCCTCTGGGGTACTCCCTCCCTGCGGCCGCGCCGGGTATCGGTGATACCGGGTATATCCTTTATCTGTTCCTCAACCGCCTTTGCAAGCCTGTCAAGCGTTTCCAGATCATAGCCATGGATTTCGATTTTCAGGTTATCCTCACCTCCGCCGAGCAACCGAGACAGCAGGAAGAGTCCCTGCCCGGCGCGGACACGCACCTCGGCTCCGGGTACGGTTCCGATCTCTTTTCGCAGGTCTGCGGCAACTGCTGCACTGGAGCGCTCACGTTCCAGAACAGGAACAAGTGAAATACGGATATCCCCCCCCGCAGCGTCTCCACGTCCACCGGATGATCCCATATCGACAAGGGAAGCCCGCATTTCCGGAACCGAACCGTTGACAATTTTCTCGACGTTTATCATTGCCTCGTCCAGTACCTCGAGACGAGTGCCGCCGGCCATATCGACACTTACCCGGACTTCGCCTTCATCGGATGCGGGCATGAATTCGGTACCGATCAGCGGGACCAGGGCCAGGCTCAGGCCGAACATCACCACGACGGTAAAGACGGCGGTAAAGGGATGATGCAGCCCGGCCTGCAGAAATTTTCCATACCCGTCATAGAGTTTCACATGCACCCGGGCAAGCCCGGAAACCGCCCGCTTCAGCGGCCCGCCGGCTGCTTTTTCTCTGCGGACACCAAGAAACAGTCGAGTCAGCATCGGTACCAGGGTCAAGGCAACAATCAGCGAGCACAACAGGGAAAAAGCAACCACATAAATAAGCTGTCTGAAGAGCAGACCTGAAATCTCCTGGGCAAACAGCATCGGCACAAAAATCACAAGCGTCGTGCAGGTACTGGCGACAATCGCCCCTGTCACCTCGCTGGAACCCCTGATCGCCGCATCCTTCGACTGCTCCTGATAATTCTGGTAGCGCCGGAGGATATTTTCAAGCACAACGATCGAGTTGTCGACCATCATCCCCAGTCCCAGGGCCAATCCTCCCAGGGTCATCAGGTTGAGGGTCAGATTGCCGAAATACATCATCGCAAAGGTGCTGATAACAGCCACCGGAATAGCGGTCGTTACCACCAGTGTCGCGCGCACATTCAGCAGAAAAGCCAGTAAAACAAAAACCGCAAGAAAGCCGCCGAAAACCATGGTCCGGCTGACATTTGCCAGCGAGCGCTCAATGTATTCAGAGGTGTCGATTATGGAAACGAGGCTGATCTGGGGAAAATCGCGGTTTATCTGGTCAATCACCTCTTTTGCCTGTCGTGCGACCTCGACCGTATTGGTCCCCGACTGTTTGCGCACCGCAAGACGCACGCCGGGTTTGCCGTTAATGCGGACGATACGGGTAATTTCCGAATGGGTATCCACTACGGATGCTACCTGCTTGAGATAAACAGGCACGCCGCTGCGCCGATCGACGACAAGGTCGCGCAGCTGTTCGATGCTCGTCAGCTCTCCCGGAGTGCGCAGCCGTATTTCCGTGTTTCCCGATTCAATGGTGCCGGCCGGTAGACTGATATTGGCATCCCGGATGGCGGAGCGTACCGTATCAAGCGAGAGCTGCAGGGCACGCATCCGGTCAGCGTCGATTTCGATCCTGATTTCACGCTCCAATCCACCCCAGACATCGAGTGCGGCAACACCGGGCACCTGCTCGATACGATAGCTGATCTGGTCATCTATCAGGCGGCGCAGCTCAATGGGATCAAGATCAGATGCCGCGCCGTAAAAGAGGATTGGGGCGCTGTTGGGGTCAAATTTACGGATTTGAGGCCTGTCGGTTTCATCCGGCAAACTGCCGATCACCCGGTCCAGCCGGTCACGCACATCGTTGGAAGCCGCATCGAGGTTGGTTCCCCAGGTAAACGACACGCGTACCTGGCTGTTGCCTTCCGATGATTCCGAGGTAACTTCCTTAATTCCCTGGATAACCGAAACGGCACTCTCGACTACCTCGGTGACAAGCTTTTCCACTTCCTCCGGTGCCGCGTTGCCGTAGGAGGTATTGATACTGAGGACCGGATAGGATATTTCAGGAAGCAGATCAATCGGCAGGCGACTCAGGGAAACGGCGCCGATCAGAATAACGATAAGCGTCACCATGATGGTGAAGATCGGCCGCTGGGTAGTAAAAGCGCTGATATTCATTAACGCACCCCTTTATTTCCGCTCCCGCACGGGCAGCTCGTCTCTGCCGTCGGAGGGAGAAACGCGAACGCCGTCGCTTAACAGGTGATGGCCGAGTGTAACAACCTGCTGCCCTTCCTCCAGTCCCGTGACCTGCACCCAGCCTCCGTCTTCAATACCGGCCCGGACCTCCACAAACCGTGCCGTTCCATCTTCCACGACAAAAACACCTTGGGCTCCCTGCCTCTGGATAATCGCGGCAGACGGAGCGGCCGTGGTCTGTTCGGCCCGGCCAAGCTCTATATGAACCCGGGCGAACATGCCGCCTTTCAGAATGCTGTCCGGGTTGGGGACGGAGATTTCCACCCGTGCCTGCCTGCTTGCTTCGTTGAAGATGGGGGCCATGCGCACGACCGTTCCCGGAAATGTTTTGTCAACGAGAGAGTCAACACTGATATTGGCCTGCTGCCCTATTCTCAGAAAAGCGTAGTCCCGCTCGGCAACATTGATTACCGCCCTGAGCAAAGACAGATCAACCAGGGTGACCACAGGCGCATTCGCAGCGATATTTGCGCCCTCGTCAACATGCTGCCTGGCGACGAAACGGCAGACATCTTCGCCCTGCCAATCCGCTCTCAGCGTCGTGTAGGATAAACGGACTTCGGCAGCACGCAGAGCGGCTTCCCGCTGTTTTATCTGCGCCTGCGCGAGGTTGACGCCGGCCTGCTGCGTGAGTCTTTCGGTTTCAGCGGCCTCAAGCTCAGCGATGGAGGAAACCTTCTGTTCCCTGAGCTTTGCCGCCCGCTGGTAATTTCGCTCCGCCGCAGCAAGGACGCTGCGTGCCTCGGCAAGGGATGCCCGGACAACGTCAAGCTCTGCCTGCGCCTGGACGAGCTGCTGCTCATACTCTTCGCTGTCCAGCCGGGCAATCAAATCCCCTTTTCGTATACACTCGCCGAGGCTGACGCCGATTTCCCGGATTCGCCCACCAACCTTGGCAGCGGCGTCATATTGCTTTTCCGCTTCGAGGGTACCGCTGAAAACCCGCGTTTCAACGAGATCACGACGTTCAACCTGCGCCACCCTGACCCCGACAACAGACTGTTTGCGGTCAAATTTGGTTTTGTCATTTTTCCCACTATCCATCCTGAAATAAACGACCGCAGATGCTGCCAGGACAAGCACCAGGAGGAGGATGATTTTCGTTACCGTGGCGGAAGCCTTGTTATTCATTTTTTTTCAATTCCATATGGCAGTTAGAATAGAGGCGGGCATTCTTCAGCAGACTCCCCAGAAACCTCAGTTCCATATACCCTGTTTCTGAAAGGGTATCTCTAACATTTCCGTGAGGCAACAAGAATTTGGAGAATGTGATTATCAAATTATCTTCCGGCTAAAGTATAAACATTAACTTTGCGAGCCTCTTGCGAAATAATGATTTTCGTTCAAAATCAAGGCATGCGAAAAATTGTACCGCAGGCATATAATTGATATTCCGAGGATAAAATTTTTCAGCATAACGCGGAGGTTGAGCGAAAAGGGCGTTTTGCAAAAGGCTCTATGCAAAAACCCGTCGCGCCATCTCATTGGGCAAATCAGGCTGTCTATGAGCAATTACCGGGCGCCTCCTCAGTGCGAAGCCGGTTTCAGCTGATCAAACGCTTAAGAGCACACAGCCCACTCTGAAAAACAGTGAGAATTTTTACCGTTGCGTATATCATCAGCAGGCTGATAACACAACACTGCCTGCTGGACCCCGGTACGATTTTTATCGAGCAGACAATCCGCCGATCCGGAAAGAGGGTTTTCCGCTCGTATCTTTGTCACAACACTTTCAGCGCCTGGTTGCTGAGTCTTATGGCCATGTCAGAAACACGCCGCCTCACCGTACAGATCATAACAGCAGCGCTTCTCAAGCTGCTGCTCAACACGGGGCGTCGGTTTATTTATCCTTTTGCACCGGCGCTCAGCCGGGATCTTCTGGTCCCGCTTTCAGCCGTCACCTCGATCATCGCCGCAAGCCAGGCCATATCACTGTTAGGCCTGTTCAGCGGCCCCCTGGCTGACCGGATTGGCTACCGCCTGATGATGCAGTCCGGCCTGGCCATGCTTACCCTGGGAATGCTTGTTTGCGGCCTTCTTCCCGAATACTGGCCGCTTTTCTTCGGACTGATTATCGCAAGTTTTGGCAAAACGGTTTTTGATCCAGCCATTCAAGCCTTCATCGGCCATTCGGTCCCCTATGCTAAACGTGGCCGAGTCATCGGCTTTCTGGAGATGTCATGGGCCGGCAGTACACTGCTCGGCATTCCCGCCTTCGCACTTATCATCGACCAGGCCGGGTTCCGCTTTTCTTTTTATTTTCTGGCAATTTTGGGGGCTCTCGGCTGGCTGAGCATCGCCTGGATCATGCCTGCAGACAGATCGGACAATGGAGCTGCAAAACAAAAACCGGCGCTCATTTCAAGCCTTGCAGAACTCTTTGCCAGCCGTCCGGCCGCCGGCATGCTTGCCTTCGGGTTCTGGTTTTCATTGGCAAACGACAATTTGTTTGTTGTCTATGGGGCCTGGTTTGAGCAGGAGTTTCTGGCAACCATCGTCATCCTGGGATTCAGCACGATTGCAATCGGCAGCGCTGAACTGCTTGGCGAGTTGATGACGGCTCTTTTTGCGGACAGGCTGGGACTGAAACGAGCCGTGACAGCAGGGCTGATCATAACCTCGGCTGCCTATGTTCTTCTCCCGCTCATCGGCATGACCCTGCCGCTGGCCATGGTGGGTATATTTTCTATCTTCATCGCCTTTGAATTCACCATGGTGACGAGTTTTTCACTGTGTACGGAGCTGTTGCCCAAACGGAGGGCGACCATGATGGCCGGTTTTTACGCAACAGCCGGTATCGGCCGCATGATCGGCGTGCTCGTCGGTGGTTTTTTATGGGAAATTGGTGGAATTATCACTGTTTCATGGATATCGGCAGTGGCAACATTGCTGGCGCTGTTGTCACTTTTATGGGGACTCAGCACCTGGAAATATGTCCGCTGACGCTCCGGTGCATCTTTGCTTTCCCCGCCCTTTTCAGCTCTTTTTCAGTTCAAGCACCAGGTAGAGATCTCCGCGTCCATGCTCACTGACCCTGCCTTTCCCCCGGATTCTCAATTTCTGGCCGGCTCTGCTTCCTGAAGGAATCGTAACTTTCAGCAATTCCTGACCGTCCGGGCCCGTGGTTGCCACCTGGACAGCCTTGCCGCTTTTCAGCTCATCCGAGGTAATGGGCGTAATATAGGTGATATCCGTGTTGGGCGGTGGAGGCTTCGCCAGATTTTCGCTGCTTTGCGGTTGCTGCCTGTTTCCCAGAAGGTTGCCAACCGTGTGGGCCACCGTTTTCAGCAGTGATTCCTTCTTCGGAAGCGATTTTTTGGCAGAGCGCAGCAGATGCGGCCCGGCAAGCGAACCGAAGAGGAAGAGCCCACCGAATATCATCCCCCCCCTGCCGCCAAAAAAACTTTTCTTGATGAACTGCGGGCTTGCCCTGAAGCCGGATCGCTGAAATTCCCGGAGCAAGCCCTGAAAAAGCTGCTGGAACTTCGGATCACTGAACAGGTCTTTGAGGATCTCCTCCTGGCTGTACTGAAACCCGCCATTGCCGCCCTGGCCCCGCGGACCACCGATCTTTCTCCAGGCGTCATACTCCCTTCGCTTGACGGAATCGGCCAAAACCCCATAGGCTTCGGCAATTTCTTTGAATTTTTCTTCCGCCCGGGGATCGTTGGGATTTCTATCCGGATGATATTCCATGGCCAAACGTCGATACCGGGAACGAATGACGTTCTCGTCGGCGTCCTGCTCAACCCCTAGTATCTGGTAGTAGTCTTTCATAGCTCCGCTGCTGAGAAAATAATCATGTTACGTGGAGAATACCTTAAGGATAAGAGATTATGCCAGCAAATATCGCCTGCTCCTCAACATTTTCATATATCCGCCCCGGAGCCTGCACCAGACATACTTGCCTGCATGATCACTTTCCTGTCTGCCGGCTCTTCCTGACCGTCTCACGCCTTGATAATAGTGCTGATATCGCTTACATTTAGGGTGTTAACATCAATAACCTTCCTCCTGGAGACTCCATGGCACGAAAAAAACAGATTCCGCAGCCACAG
This sequence comes from uncultured delta proteobacterium, assembly GCA_963696725.1. Taxonomy (GTDB): domain Bacteria; phylum Desulfobacterota; class Desulfobulbia; order Desulfobulbales; family Desulfocapsaceae; genus MADRE3. Next base: position 126,250 of record CAVOLI010000004.1, on the reverse strand, counting down.
ATATTTGATCTCGACAGTCCGGAATGGTACCTGAACCGGGAGCTGACCTGGCTTGCCTTCAACAAGCGGGTTCTTGCCGAAGCCGGCGACAACCGCGTGCCGCTGCTTGGCCGCCTCTTTTATATTGCCGTTGTCGGTTCCAACCTCGATGAGTTCTTCATGAAGCGGATCGGCGGCCTCAAGCAGCAGGTGGGTGCCGGGGTCAAGAAAAAAACAGTGGACGGCATGCTGCCGCAGGAGCAGATCGATGCCAGCTATGTCATCGCCCAGGAACTCTTGGAGGAGCAGAGGGTGATCCTGGACGATTTGAGAAAACTGCTTGAGAAGGAAGGGATTGCCTTCTGCTCCTATGAGGAACTCAGCCCAGTGCAGAAGAAAGAAATGGATCTCTATTTCAACAAAGAGATCTACCCGCTGCTGACGCCCCAGGGCATAGACCCTGCCCACCCGTTTCCGTTTATCTCCAACCTCTCTCTCAATCTTCTTGTTGCCACCAGCGAGGACCCGAACGGTACTGTTTTTCTCAACAGGATTAAAATTCCACACGGTGTCGGCGTTCCCCGTTTTTTAAAAGTTGGGAAACGGCACCTCTATCTGACCTTTGAGGAACTGGTAGCCAATAACCTCCAGGTACTCTTTCCCGGATTGCAAATTCACAGCTGTGAGTATTTCAGAGTAACAAGAAATGCGGTTACCGACAGGATGGAAGAGCAGGCCAACGACCTGCTCGTGATGATAGAGTCTGCACTGCGTGACCGGAAATTTGCCGATATCGTGCGTTTGCAGATCAGCAAGGATTTCAATCCGGTCCGTCGGGGCATGCTGGCCGCAGAACTCGGCATCGACGAGAAGGAGGACGTCTCCGAGGCACCAGACATCCTCGGCAAGTCCGATCTGATGGAGATCGTAAAGATCGATCGCCCCGACCTTCATTTTCCTGTTCACCACCCCTGCGACCACCCGCAGCTTCTCTCCGACGAGTCAAACATTTTCCATATCATCAGGCAACAGAAGTCGATTCTTCTGCAACACCCCTTTGAATCATTTGATTCTTCAGTGGAGCGCTTCCTCAAAGAAGCAAGTACCGATCCCAAGGTGCTGGTCATAAAGATGACGCTCTACCGGACAGGGGCGGACTCCCGCATCATCCAGTACCTGGTCAACGCCGCCCAGAACGGCAAGCAGGTTGCCGTCGTTGTTGAGCTGATGGCCAGGTTCGATGAGTCCGCAAACATAAAATGGGCTGAAACACTCGAGGAAGTTGGCATTCACGTCACCTTCGGGGTGGTGGGGCTGAAAACCCACAGCAAGGTAATCTTCGTGGTCAGGCGCGATTACAGTGGCCTGCAGCGCTATGCCCACATCGGCACAGGGAATTACCATGCCGGGACTGCCCGCCAATACAGCGATATCGGGATGCTCACCAATGATCCGGTAATCTGCGAGGACTTGACCGAGCTTTTCAACTATCTCACCACCGGCTATGCGCCGGCACGCAAATACCAGAAGATATTGCCATCTCCCAACACGCTGAAGCAGGCACTGCTGAAAAAAATCGACCGGGAGATAAGCATCCACAGTCCTGAAACCCCGGGACTGATTCAGTTCAAGAGCAACGCCCTGGAGGATAAGGAAATTACCAGAGCACTCTACCGCGCCTCCCAGGCAGGCGTCACAGTAAACCTGATCATCCGCGACAGCTGCCGTCTTCGTCCCGGCCTAAAAGGATTGTCCGAGAACATCTCGGTGATTTCAGTGGTCGGCAGATTTCTCGAGCACACACGGATTTTCTATTTTAAAAATGGCGGCAGCGACGAATATTTCATCGGTTCAGCAGATCTCATGAAGCGTAACCTCGAATCGCGTGTCGAAGTGGTAACGCCGGTTGAAGAAGTAAACCTGCAGAAGCGATTGCGTGAAATTATCGACGTGCAGCTCAACAACAAGCGCAGTGTCTGGGAAATGCAGGCGGATGGCACCTATATCCAGCGTCAACCCGGCAAGGAAGACGATCCCAGAAGTGTCCACGAAATTTTAATCGCCCTGGCTGAAAGCAGGCTCGCAGCCTCGCCCATGGCCAAGAAGAAAAAAACAAAAAAGAGAGCCAAAGCCAAGTCTGAAGCAAGAAAGAGAAATTAGGAGCACGATATTGCGAGAATGTCACCGGAATTTTGCCCATGGGCCGATGAAGCTGACAACCAGGGAGGTTTTGGTTGACTATCGGGGAGAGGAGATCACCTGCGAGAAAACTTTCTATGGCTGCGACCATTGTGATTTCGAACTTCATCTCGACTGGATGAAAGAGAAAATGCAGCAGAACCTGGCGACAGCCTACAAGAACCTGAAAGACGTCCCCTGAAAGAAGTCCCCTGAACGCCGGACAACTCAACTGCCCGCGGTCAACAGCCTGCCCCGGCATCAGTTGCGCAACGGCAGGCTTCAGGCAAGTTCATCAAAGCGGCAGCTGAGGATCAGTTCACCCTCCTCCAACCGCTTTTCCACCTTGTACGGCAATGTCCTGAAAAGTTTTATCATTGCCTGATTTGTCGGAAAGGTATACGCCATCAAGCCGGCAATACCGCTTTCCCGGGTCGCGTCGGCAAGTTTTCCGAGAAACAGCCTGCCAAGCCCTTTGCCCTGGAAATCCGGGCTCACGGAAAATGCCACCTCCGACATGTTAGTAGTCTTCAGCCGCATGCTTTCGGCAACACCAACAATCCGGCCAAAGCCGAATTCACCGACCACGGCCACCAGGGTCAGGCTGTTCACGTAATCACCCTGGGAGCGGATCTCGACGTCTTTTCTGGCAAAAATTGTTTTCTGACCAAAGAAGCGGGAGACGACATCTTCTTTCGGCAGGCTGTAATAGTGTTCCTGGATGCGTCGATCATCAACCGGTTTTGCCGGTCGGATGGTAACCTGCTGGCCGCCAATCTCGATATTTTCCTCAAGCCGTACCGGATAAACGGCCTTGACCGCCTCACCGAGGGTTCGCTCGGACCCAATTAATCCCTGTGCCTTGGCAGCGGCAAAGAGCTCTTCACGGAAATCGGGATGGGCAATGGTTATCATGGCCATAACCCGCTCCTGGAGGCTTTTCCCGAAAAGATTGACCGCCCCGTACTCCGAGACGACATAATGAACATCTCCCCTGGGAACAACCACGACCGTCCCCTCAAGGCTCGGAACAATACTCGACACCCGTTTTCCATCAGCTCCCTGATTGGTTGACAAGAGCATTAGAATCGATTTGCCGCCCGGTGAGCGCCGGGAGCCGCGGACAAAATCAGGAATTCCCGATACCCCGGCAAACCGGGTAGCGGCAGACGCCTCGGCAGATACCTGGCCGGTGAGGTCCATGGTGTGGGCGACGTTAAGGGAGACCATACGGTTATGGCGGGAAATGACAAACGGGTCGTTCACATAATCAGAGGGGTGAAAATCAATTGCCGGATTGTCGTTGAGAAATTCATATAAATTCTGGCTGCCGACGGCCATTGAGGCAACCATCTTGCCATCATTATACCCCTTTTTGCGATTGGTGATATTACCCCTGGCATAGAGGTGCATGATATCGTCGGTCAGGAACTGCGAATGAATTCCCAGATCATTCTTGTTCGACAGCCCCTTCACCGTTGCCTGTGATGCCGCGTCAAGGCCAATCTGCAAGGTCGAGCCGTCTTCTATCAGGTGAGTAATATGGCTGCCGATCTGAGAAGGAGCCTCGGACAAACTCTGCGTCGCCGGCACATAGAGCAGTTCCTCCTCATGTTCGACGAAGAGGTGGACATAATTCACGTGCAGAAAACTCTGCCCCATAACCCGCGGCATCCTCGGATTTACCTGGGCGATAACAAGATCTGCAGACCTGGCCGCGGCCATGGTAACATCAACAGAGATGCCAAGGCTCATCCAGCCAAAATCGTCGGGTGGGGAGACCTGTATCAGGGCAACGTTGAGCGGCATTTTCCGGGTGAGAAACAAGCCCGGAACGTCGGACATGTTCATCGGCGTGATAAAGCGTTTATGCCTGGCGATCGATGGTGACTTTGCCGATCCGAGATAGATGGAGCGAATATTGAGGCTGGTGTCTTCGGTGCGGTCTGCAATGGCCGTCAGTGAAGCGGTTTCCTGGCCGAGAAGACGGACGATTTCCAGGCCGCTGAAGTTGTTCGCACGATCAGTCAATGCCTTGACCAGGTGTTGCGGTTCCCCGCAACCTGAACCGATAAAAACGCGCTGGCCGGACTTCACCCTGGCAAGTGCCTTGTCGGCGCTTACCTTTTTTTCCAGATAACTGTCCGCCCAGTATTGAGACGCTGGCATAACTTGCTCCTTGGATAACGCCTGAAAAAAGACATTTTTTATTTCTATCGCCCGGATATGAAATCTATCCCGCTCTAAGATAGCATAAAAAAACAGCTTGGGGCACTGCAAAAACCTGGGCGCCATCGAGAATCGGAGCTTTACTGGAAAAAGAGCCTCGGTCGGCAGCTTCTCCGGTGCAGACAGAAAAACCTGCTGCCGACCGAGGGTGGGTCTGTTTCAGGAAAACTCCTGGAGAATTGAACGGGAGATAATCAGCCGCTGAATCTCGCTGGTTCCTTCGTATATGGTCAGGATTCGGGCATCACGGGCATATCTTTCTACCGGATAATCACGGGTATAACCATACCCCCCAAGCATCTGAAGGGCATCATAGCAGGCACTGTTTGCCGCCTCGGTGGCAAACACTTTTGCCATTGACGCCTCCCTGGCGAACGAACGTCCCTGTTCTTTCCTGAAGGCTGCAGACAGAAGCAGCAGCCGGGCCGCTTCAAGTTCGGTGTAGCGATCGGCAATTTTCCACTGGATGGCCTGAAACTGAGCAATGAGCTTGCCAAATTGGGATCGCTCCAGTGCATATTGTGTTGCACAATCCATCGCAGCAAGACCGATCCCCAGGCCAAGCGAGCCGATGCCGATCCTGCCGCCGGCAAGCTCGGTGACCGCCACCCGGAAGCCATCGTTAAGCGCTCCCATCAGCGCCGCTGCAGGTATCCGGCAATCCTGGAACAACAGCTCATTTGTCGGCGAGGCATGCTGTCCCATTTTCCTCTCCGCTCTGCCGACACTCAGGCCTTTGGTCCCCGGCTCAACGAGAAACATACTGATCCCCTTACCCTTTGGCGCCGAGGGGTCGGTTACCGCCCAGACAACAAAGACTCCGGCAAACGAGGCGCTTGAAATAAAAATCTTCGAGCCGTTCAGGATCCAGGATTCTCCATCACGTACAGCGGTGGTAGCCATGGCCGCCGGGTCTGATCCTGCTCCCGGCTCGGTGAGGGCAAACGCACCTGCAAGATACTTTCCACTGCAGATTTTTGAGATATAGTTTTTTTTCTGCTCTTCGCTGCCAAGTGCCTGGATAATTTCATTCACCATATTGTTCACCGACACGGTAACGGCAGTGGATGCGCAGGCCCGGGCAAGCTCGGTTATCGCGATGCTGAAAGCGACAACGCCGGCCTCCGAACCGCCATATTCATCTTTGATGTTCAACCCCATAAAACCAAGTTCAGCCAGTTTTCTCAGGTTTGAATAAAAGATATCCGTATCTCCGCCGTTATCGAGATCGGCAGCAACGGGTTCAAGTTCAGCGCCGGCAAAATCGCGGGCGGTATCCTGGATCAGTTTCTGCTCTTCAGTCAAGTCAAAATTCATAGTGTCCCTTTGTTACTGGATTCATTGTCCTTTAAATTCCGGGGCCCGTTTTTCCAGAAATGCCTTCATCCCCTCTTTCTGGTCAGCGCTTGCAAAACACATGGCGAAAAGATCAGCTTCATACCTGCAGGCCCTGGACAGATCCATCTCCAGGCCGCTGTTTACCAGTTCTTTGCAGAGCTTCACCGCGATTGGAGCTTTCATGGAAATCTTTTCTGCGATCCCCTGACACTCAGACATTAGTTGCGACAGGGGAACAACCCGGTTTACCAGCCCGATCCGAAACGCCTCCCGGGCATCGATAATATCTCCGGCATAGAGCAGTTCGCATGCCGCTCCCTTGCCTACCAGCCTCGGCAAGCGCTGAGTGCCGCCGAATCCCGGGGGGACACCGAGATTGACTTCAGGTTGTCCGAATTTGGCATTTTCACTGGCAATCCTGATATCACAGGCAAGGCACAGCTCGCAGCCTCCCCCGAGAGCAAAGCCGTTTACCGCAGCAATAACGGGTCGCGGGAATGTCTCAATCGTTGACATCGCTTTTTGCCCGAGTCTTCCAAGTTCCCGCGCGGCAAATGCGTCAAACTGGTGCATATAGGAGATGTCGGCACCGGCGACAAAGGATTTTTCTCCGCTGCCAGTTATAATTACCGCCAGCACCCTGCTGTCTTGAGCGAGTTCGTTAAAGCAGGAAATAATCTCTTCGAGCGTTTCCCTGTTCAGGGCGTTGAGCGCTTTTGGCCGATTAACGGTGACGGTTGCTGTCGATTTTTCGATTTCACAGAGGATATTGGTGAATTTCATGATCGTTTCTCCAGATGGTTGCTGTGTTTGGTTTACTCCTCAATACTGAACTTCCAGGCACAATACCAGTCAGTCGGATGATTATCGGGCGGTATCCCTATGGTTGAGCTCTCGCGCTGTCCTGGCATCTTTTATCATCTTCTGCCTCAGTTAAACGACATTTTCCGCTCAGACAAAGGTGATACGATCACTCTGCTTTGTCAGGGTCTCAAGACCCTGTTCCGTGACGACGTGAGTATTTTCAATGCCAACCACACCGGCACCCGGCAGGACCGCTTTGGGCTCAAGGGCAATGATCATACCCTTTTCAAGCGCCATTTTCTGCCCTTTTGCCAGGAACGGAAACTCATCGAGTTCAAGTCCGATTCCATGGCCGGTAAAGCGTATTTTTCGTTCGCCGGCGCCCATGAAGCTCCCGGCAAGCCCCCGCTCTTCGGCCCAGGCGACCATCTGCTCATAAATTTCACCGGTTACCGCTCCGGGCAGCGCGATCGCTCTTGTCTGCTCCTGAATTTCCAGCATCGCGTCATGCGCTCTGAGAAGTTCGTCAGGCAGACTGCCGATACAGAAAACCCGCGTATGGTCTGAAAGATAACCCTGCCAGGCAAAAACGTAATCGAAGAGGATGGTCTCGTCTCGCCCGATCTTTTTAAACCCTGCCCCCTGGGAGATAAGCGGACTGACGCCCCTGCCGCCTGTCGGCGAGGCAAGATAACTCGGAACGGCTGCCGTGGGCCCTGAGAGCAGGTGGCCGTAAAACAGCTCGCTGCCCCACATGCGCATCCGCACAATGCCCTGATGGCCCAGGCTTCTTGCATAGCCTTCAAGCTCTCCGGCAAGAGCGACCTCGCTTTTTCCCTCCTGAAGAAAATCAACAACCCTGGCGGCAACCTGGTCGGAGTATGCTGCCGCCTGTTTGATAAAATCCAGTTCATAGTCAGATTTTATTGCTCTGATCAACCTGATAGAGAGAGAAACATCACTGATCCGGGCTTGAGGAAAAATCTCCTGGAACTTAAAATAGAGGTTTGCCGGCAGGACATCGAGTTCCATGCCAAGACGTTCCGGAAGTTTATATCCCCTCTCAACAAGGGCTTCCGGGATTTGTTTCGGGCTGACCAGCGAACAGACCTGCTCCAGCGATGACTCTTCCCGGGCACGGCTGAAATCTTTGAAAATCATCAGCAGCGGCGTGCCCTCTGCAGGGACATAGAGCCAACCCTGCTGCGACGTTCCTGAAAAATAAAAGAGATCCGTTTTCTGAATAACAAGGCTTGCCTCAACATCCTTGTCCTGGAGGATCTTTTGAAACTTTTCTATCCGTTCCTGCAGTTCACCTGCGGGCGTTGATACATCGAATCCTGCCATAATCACCTCTTTCTGCCCCTGTCAGCCTCGCTCTTGCAGCGGCAATGAACAATCAACCGCTCGCCGCAGACGTCTCGTAGCTGTAAAAGCCTTTGCCGCTCTTCCTGCCGAGCCATCCTGCTTCCACATATTTTCTCAGCAGCGGACAGGGACGGTATTTGGAGTCCTTGAAACCGTCATAGAGCGTCCCCATGATCGCCAGGCAGGTGTCAAGCCCGATCAGATCGGCAAGGGCAAGCGGCCCCATCGGATGATTCATGCCAAGCTTCATCACAGTGTCTATATCCTCTGCTTTTCCAACTCCCTGGAAGAGGCAGAAAATAGCCTCATTGATCATCGGCATCAGAATCCTGTTGGCAATAAATCCTGGGTAATCATTCGCCTCTGCAGCAGTTTTGCCAAATTTTTCACACAGCTGCCAGGTCGCCTCAAATGTTTCCTGGGACGTTGCCAGCCCCCGGATTACTTCAACGAGCTTCATTACCGGAACCGGGTTCATGAAATGCATGCCGATCACTTTATCGGGTCGTCCGGTCTGGGCGGCAATCCTGCCGATAGGAATAGAAGAGGTATTTGTGGCAAGGATCACCTGTTCGGGACAGACGCTGTCAAGCTCGCGGAAGATAGCAAACTTCAGATCTTCCATTTCAACAGCCGCTTCAACGACAAAATCTGCAGAAACCATATCTGCAAGCGCAGTCGACGTCTGTATTCTGGAGAGTATCGCTTCACCGTCTGCTGCACCGAGCTTGTTTTTATCCACCGCCCGCTGCAGATTTTTTTCAATAGCGGCCTTGCCCCTGGCAGTGCACTCCTCGTTGATGTCATTCATAATAACCTGGAGCCCGCTTGCCGCGGCAACCTGGGCGATGCCGCCGCCCATCTGTCCTGCCCCAATAACGCCAAATGTTTTGATTTCCATAGAATCTCCCTGTCCGGAATCTTGGTAGAACTAGCGGTTAAGAACCAGGGCAACCGCCTCACCGCCGCCGAGGCAGAGGCAGGCAAGCCCTTTTTTTGCATCCCGACGCTGCATTTCATAGAGCAGTGTTGTCAGGATTCGGGCACCGCTTGCGCCAATCGGGTGTCCGATGGAAACAGAGCCGCCATTGACGTTTACCTTTGATGGATCAAGCTCCAGCACCTTGTTGATGGCCACCGAGGTTCCGCTGAACGCCTCGTTGATTTCAAAAAGTTCGATATCATCAAGACGTATCCCCTCTTTTTTCAGTACCTTGGGAATTGCATAAATAGGCGCCATCAGACAATATTTCAGATCGATGCCATGTGATGCCTGAGCGCCGATTTCAGCCATAACACGACAGCCCAGCCGTTTTGCCCTGTCCTCGCTCATGACCACGACAGCGGCTGCGCCGTCGCTGATAATTGATGAATTCCCCGCGGTGCCAACCCCGTCTTTTTTAAAAGCCGTCGCCATTGCCGCCAGTTTCTCATACGGGGTTGCAACCACACACTCATCCGTATCGAAAAATTTTTCCTCTCCCCTTCTCTGCTGAATTGACAGGGGTGCGATCTGATCCTTGAAAATACCGGAGGAAACAGAAGCCGCGGCCCGCCGGTAAGACTCCTCGGCAAAACGGTCCTGCTGCTCCCGGCTGACCTCCCAATGCTCGCAGATGTACTCATTGGACATGCCCATTGGAAAATCGTTGACCACGTCCCAGAGGCCGTCATGAAGCATGTGGTCCTGAACGGTGCCCGGCCCCATGCGATGCCCCCAGCGAGCCTTTTCAAGATAGTATGGCGCCATGCTCATGTTCTCCATACCGCCGGCGACAATTATCTCGGCATCACCGCACTGGATTGCCTGGGCGGCGAGCATGACTGACTTCAGCGAGGACCCGCAGACCTTGTTGACGGTAATGGCTTCGACTTCCTGGGGCAGACCGGCCTTGATAGCGGCCTGCTTTCCAGGGTTCTGCCCATAGCCGCAGGGCAAAACCATCCCCATGATGCATTCATCGACGTCACCCTTGTCTATCCCGGCGCGCCCCACCGCCTCCCTGATAACATGGGCCCCAAGTTCAGTTGCTCCAGTTTTTGAAAGAGATCCGCCAAAGCTTCCGATTGGTGTTCTCACCGCACTGACAATTACTGCCTTTTTCATATCATTTCCCATCCTTACCTGTTCATTATCTGTTGTGCAGCAGACGGCTGCTCCTGGTAATCTAAAAAATGGCACCGACTCGCGAGAAAAACCGACCAAGCGCTCGGTCGCAACGATTTGATGTTTACCGACCCCTTCTCTTTTGTCAATCTTTTTTCCATAGGATAGGTTATCACCACGCTTTGTCGACCCTGCTGTTCCCGGATAAAAAGAAATTCCCAGATACCTTTTCCTGGCAAATATCATACGCTTACACGAAAACAACATCCCCCACCTGACACCTCAAGTAGCTATAGTACGGTATTTTTTTAATTTTTTCTTACTATTTAAGAAAAATTTCCTTTGACAAATATGGCGATTTATTATCTAGTTGCCAGAAGTAACCGACCGAGCGCTCGGTTGTGCTCGTGTCTGCTGTTTTCAAGATCGTCTACCGGCTTTAAAACCAAATAATCATCTGCACAGCGAGGAGTTATTATGGGTATGGAAAATCTGTATAGAGAAGTCATGGACCTGAACATGATGGACGACAATGAAGACAAGGAAGGGGTAGCCAGGGCGTTCTTCGAAAAACTCAACGCTATGGACCTGCCGGAATACTTCAACTGGGCTGAGGAAATATTTGACGGATTGCATGTCAGGGAGCGTGGGGACAAGACCGCTCTTATCTGGGTTGATCTGGCCGGGAAAGACAGAAAGACCTACACGTACAGGGAGTTTGCCGCCAACGGAAACCGCTGTCTGAACAAACTCCGCGGCGCCGGGGCCGACAAGGGCGACAACATGTACATGATGGTACCCATCGTGCCGGAGACCTGGTTTGCCAGTTATGCCTGTATCAAGGGAGGCCTGGTGGCGGTGCCGACGGCAACGACTATGACCCTGCGCGAGATGGAATTCAGGTTTGAAACCTATCCGCCGAACTGTATTATTGCCGACGAGAGCTATACCGACATCATCGATGAAGCGCTTGCAAAAACGGGCAAGCAACCCAAAATAAAACTGGTAAGGGGAACGAAGCCCGGCTGGATAAGCTATTCGGTACTGGCCGATGAATCCGCTGAGGCAGCCGGCGCCAAAACCAGGTCAACCGACATGCTTTTCTGTTTCTTTACCTCAGGCACCACCGGCCTGCCGAAACGGGTTGGCCATACCGCCGTATCATACCCGGTCGGCCATCTCTCCACCTCGGTCATGGCTGGTGTTCGCACCGATGATATTCACCACAACCTCGGTGCTCCGGGGTGGGCAAAATGGGCCTGGAGTTCTTTTTTCGCGCCGCTCAATGTTGGTGCGACCGCCTCCGGGTTTAATTTTACCGTTTTAGACGGCATGAAATATCTGGATGCGATTGTCAGCAATAAGATATCGGTATTCTGCGCGCCGCCAACCGCCTGGAGAATGTTCATCAACCAGGATACCAGCCAGTTCGATTTTTCAGGACTCAGGCAGTCCATCGGCGCAGGCGAACCCCTCAACCCGGAAGTAATCTCCAAGTGGAAGAAACTGACCGGCACCGAAATCAGAGATTTTTATGGCCAGACCGAATCAACGGCAATGATCGGGAACGCGCCATGGATGCAGGGAAAAATGAGAAGCGGGTCTTTCGGACGTCCCTCTTTCATGTATGACGTTGCCCTCGTCGATGACAATGGCAAGGAACTCACGGTGCCGAACGAGCCGGGGCACATCGCCGTCAGGCTTGATCGCTGGCGTTCAATCGGTCTTTTTACTGAATATATCGGCAACCCCGAGAAAATGGCCGGCGTCTTCATCAATAACTATTACTATACCGGCGACCGCGCCTCCATCGACGAAGACGGCTACTGGTGGTTTGTCGGCAGGAGCGACGATGTGATCAAATCGTCTGATTTCCGCATCGGCCCGTTTGAGGTGGAAAGTGCACTGATGGAGCATGACGCGGTCGCCGAAACCGCGGTTGTCGGTGTTCCCGATGAAAAACGGCACCAGTTGGTAAAGGCCTTTGTCATCCTCAAACAGGGCCGCACCCCATCCAGGGAGTTGGCGCTTGATCTGTTCCGGCATACCATAAATATCCTGGCAAAGTTCAAAATTCCCCGTATTATTGAATTTGTGCCGGAGGTACCTAAAACCTTGAGTGGTAAAATCAGGCGTGTCGAGCTCAGGGAGCAGGAAATTTCCAGGATGAAGGCGGACAAAACCACCCAGAACCAGGAATATTTTTACTGGGATTTCCCTGAACTGAGCTCAAAAAAATAATGCGCAGAGCGCAGGAGCCCTGACTCCTCCTGCGCTTGCCCCTGGTTGGTAATAAAACAAAGACTTTCTGCCGGAGCCGCCACATGAATTTTGAATTGAGTGAAGAACAGAGCCTCATACGTGAAATGGTCCGAAATTTTGCCGAAACCGAAATCGCCCCGTCTGCTCGTCAGCGCGACGAGGAGGAGCGGTTTGACCGTGTTCTGATGTTTGACAAACTGGCCGAACTGGGTCTTACCGGCATCATCTTTCCGGAAGTATATGGAGGAGCCGAGGCTGACTATATCAGCTACGCCATTGCCGTTGAGGAGCTGTCCCGGGTTTGCGCGTCAACCGGGGTGACCCTCTCTGCACACCTGTCTCTTGGAGCAAATCCGATTTACCTGTTCGGCAGCGAAGAGCAGAAAAAACAGTTTCTCGTTCCACTTGCCAAGGGTGAAAAACTCGGGGCATTCGGGCTGACTGAGCCGGCAGCCGGCTCAGACGCCGGCGGCACAAAGACCAGCGCCGCAAAAGATGGAGATGAGTGGGTCGTCAACGGCACCAAGATTTTCATAACCAACGGCGGGGATGCCGAAACCTACGTGGTGTTTGCCCGGACGGACAAAGATGCCGAAAAGCATCACGGGATCAGTGCCTTTATTATCGAGAAGGGAACTCCCGGTTTTTCATTCGGCAAGAAGGAACAGAAACTGGGTATCCGCTCTTCGCCGACACTGGAGCTGGTTTTTGAAAACTGCCGGATACCTGCTGCAAACATGCTTGGTGAGGAAGGAAGCGGCTTCAAGATTGCCATGAAAACGCTTGACGGAGGCAGGATCGGCATTGCCTCCCAGGCGCTCGGAATTGCCCAGGGCGCACTCGACGAGGCCGTTGCCTACGCAAAGGAGCGTAAGCAGTTCAATACGCCGATCGCAAACTTCCAGGGTGTTCAGTTTCAGCTCGCGGATATGGCAACCCAGGTTGAAGCGTCAAGGTTAATGGTTTATATGGCAGCATACAGGGCAAGTGCCGGCCTCTCCTACTCGCAGAATTCGGCGATGGCCAAGCTGATCGCCAGCGAGACGGCGATGAAAGTCACAACCCAGGCCGTGCAGATTCTGGGAGGTTACGGATACACCCGTGACTTTCCGGTAGAACGCATGATGCGCGACGCGAAAATTACTGAAATTTACGAAGGGACAAGTGAAATCCAGCGGCTGATAATAGGCAGTGGATTGACCCGCTAGTTGCTCCTGAGGAACGCATTTTATTACATTTGAGGTTAACCATGAAAATTCTTGTTTGTATCAAGCAGGTTCCGGACATGGAATCAAAGTTCAAGATCAACGCGGCGGGCACCTGGTACGATCATGCTGATCTCGCCTGGCGCATGAATGAATATGATGAATATGGGGTTGAACAGGCTGTCCGGATAAAAGAGCAGGTTGGCGACGCCGACCTGACGGTACTCTGCATCGGCCCGGAAAAAGTTAAAGAGACCATGAAGAAAGCCCTGGCGATGGGCTGCGACCGCGGAGTACATGTGCTTGAAGACAACCTTTCCTCGCGCGAACCGTACGAGATTGCCTCGATTATTGCTGAATTTGCCTCAGGCAAGGGGTTTGACCTCATCTTCACCGGAATGCAGTCCCAGGACCGCGGCAGTGCACAAGTTGGACTACTGGTAGCAGAAATTCTGTCAATGGTGTCTGTCAGCACCATCGTCGAGTTCAGCTATGACGGCGGGGTGGCCAATGTCAAACGTGAGCTCGAGGGCGGAGTCAAAGCGCTGGTGCGCGTCAACACCCCGGCGCTTTTCACCTGTCAGCTTGGACTCAACACCCCGCGTTACCCGACGCTGCCGAACATCATGAAGGCCAAGAAAAAAGAACTGACCTCTATCCCCTCAGCCGATCTGCTCAAAACAGAGGGGCGACAGCAGACCGAGAAAATGTATGTTCCGGAGAAAACAGGCGGCGGCCTGGTACTCGAGGGAGATGTTGCAGACCTCGTGGATCAGGTAATCCGGATCTTGAAAGAAAAAACCGGCGTTCTCGCCCGATAGCAGACAAGGTGGAATCATGAAAGTACTCTTAGTCGCAGAATTTCGTAACGGCACCCTCCCGGGATCTAACAGTGAACTTGTTGGGTTTGCCCGAAAAATCGGAGCCGAGAGCAGCATGTTTCTCGTCGGTGATGGCACCAAGCTGCCACCGTATGAAGGAACGCTTTATCTGGCCGACGCTGCTGTCCATGGCGAATTCAACCCGGACGCCCACAAGCGGCTGCTGTTGTCGGTAATCGACTACCGTAAAGCCTGATATGGTTGTCTTCAGCCACTCTTCCTACGGTTGGGATCTTGCCCCCCGCATTGCCTTTGCTCTCAGAGCAGCGCAGATTTCAGAGGTTGTCGACGTGGTGGACGGTCTTCCGGTCGTACCAGTCTGCAACGGGAAACTGCGAAGGCAGGTTCAGTCGAAGACGGAGGTTACCATTGTCACGCTGCAGGCCGGGGCATTTGGAACCGCCGAGGTACCGGCGGGCACCCCGAGTGTTGAGACGGTGACCACCGAGGCTGAGAGCAGCTTTTCCTTCGGGGGATATGAGGAAGCGGAGCAGGGCGGTGTCGACCTGAGCAAATCGGATGTCATCGTCAGCGGCGGCCGGGGCATCGGCCAGGCCGACAACATCGCCATGATCGCAGCCCTGGCTAAATCGCTTGGCGGCGAATACGGCGCCAGCCGTCCGGTTGTTGATGCTGAATGGGCGGAACATAACCGTCAGGTCGGGACAACAGGACAGAATGTCTCTCCGAAACTCTATATTGCCTGCGGCATTTCAGGGGCCATCCAGCACCTGGCGGGCATGAAAAAATCTGACTTTGTGATTGCCGTCAATACGGACAAGGATGCTCCCATCGGCGAGGTGGCGGATGTCCTTGTAGTCGCCGACCTGAAGCAATTTGTACCCGCTTTAACGGACAAAATAAACAGCCTCTAGGAGCGTGTTGGGCCCCGATAAACGGATGCATGGGGGGTACAGCTCTGGAAGCTGCAGGCCGTTCTGTAGAGACAGGCAGTTGCCATTTGGCGCTTCAATTCATTGATGGTTTACATGGTGAATCAATTCTCTAACCTTCAGAAAACAGAACAGGATCTATGACCACCCCAGACACCAGGGAAGTAGCGACCCAGATTAAAAACAAGGAGCTGGTAATAGAGCGCAGACGACAGATTGTCGATGCCGCGGTCAAGCTTTTTATCGAGCATGGCTATCACAAAACCACAACCCGGGTCCTTGCCAAAGCCACCGGGCTTTCCATCGGTTCGATGTATGAATACATCTCGACAAAAGATGATATTCTCTACCTGGTCTGTATGGCTATTCATGCAGAGGTGGAATTCGGCGTCAAACAGGCACTTGCCCGATCCCTTGAAGGACCCGATGCCCTGGCGGAGGTTATTCGTGAATATTTCCTGGTCTGCGACAGAATGAGCGACCATGTTCTGCTCATGTACCAGGCTACCCATTTTTTACCGCCGAAATGGCAGAAAAAAGTGTTGGAGGCCGAAATCAGAATTACCGATATCTTTATCAAGGCCATCAATGAACTCAAGGACAGAGGAGCGCTTCCCGAACTCGACGAGGCCACCATCAACCTGATGGGACACAATATCTCAGTTCTCGGTCACACCTGGACCTTCAGGCGATGGTATTTCGCAAAAAACTTTACTGTAGATCAGTATATCGAACAGCAGACCACTTTCATCATGAGATTTTTGGTTGAAAAATAGTGCTGAGACCCTGTGCCGGACCTTTCTGTAATTCCTTTTCAGAGGGATCAAAAACTCAGATGAATCGTCACGCCTTTTCTTCCGGGGTGCCCAGTCTGCAGCAGCAGAATACAGAATAAAATCATCGCCACGCTGATAATCCTGGCCGAAAGAGGAACATGATCATGAACGCACCCATTGCCGTCTACAAGCCTCACCACAACATCAGAATCATTACCGCAACGTCGCTGTTCGACGGCCATGACGCCTCAACCAACATCATGCGCAGAATACTCCAGGACAGCGGAGTGGAAGTAATTCATCTGGCACACAATCGCTCAGTCCAGGAACTTGTCAAGACGGCGATTGAAGAGGATGCGCAGGGCATCGCCATGTCCAGCTATCAGGGCGGACACATGGAAGCATTCAAATACATGATCGATCTGCTCAGGGAAAATGATGCCTCTCACATCAAGGTGTTCGGCGGCGGCGGCGGCGTCATTGTCGCCGAGGAGATAAAAGAGCTCGAGGCCTATGGAGTGACAAAGATATATTCTCCGGAGGACGGTACAACCATGGGTCTCCAGGGGATGGCCAACCACATGATTGAGTGCATGGATTTTTCCACCCTGGATTTTCACCATCTCCAGGCGGAAAAACTGAGCAAAGACAACACAAAAGAGCTTGCCGGCTTTATCACCGCCGTGCAACATGCCAGGGCAGCCGACCCTGAAAAGCTTTCCGAACTCATCTCCGTTATCAGGCCGCAGGCCGAACACAACAATCCGCCGGTGATCGGCATCACCGGAACAGGCGGTGCCGGCAAATCCTCATTGACCGATGAGATCATTGTCCGGTTCCTGCATGACAACAAGGAAATTTCCATAGCCGTTATCTGCTGCGATCCGTCTCGACGGAAAACCGGCGGAGCACTGCTGGGCGATCGTATCCGAATGAATTCAATCTCAAATTTCCCCAGTGTCTACATGCGGAGCCTGGCAACCCGTGATTCTGCGAATGAGGTATCGGAAGCCCTTCCCGAGGCGATCCAGACCGCAAAGGCAGCCGGGTTTGATCTGATTATCGCCGAGACCGCCGGAATCGGCCAGGGAGATTCCAAGATTACCGATCTTGCCGACATCTCCATATATGTGATGACCAGTGATTACGGCGCTCCCTCACAGCTTGAAAAAATTGACATGCTCGACTATGCCGATATCATCGTCGTCAACAAATTTGAAAAAAAAGGCAGTGACGATGCGATCAGGGATATCCGCAAGCAGGTGCAGCGCAACAGGAAGAGCTGGGAAACCTCCCCGGAGAATTTCCCGGTTTTCGGCACCATCGCCTCCAAATTCAATGACGACGGCGTTACCGCGCTTTACCATGGCATACTTGACCAGCTCAATGCCCGGGCAGGGATCACCTTCAGCTCGACCCTGGCGCAGCCGGAACTGAAAGTATCATCGTCAAAAGCCATCGTCATTCCGACCGATAGGATCAGGTACCTCTCGGAGATTTCCGAAACAGTGCGGCAATATCATGCAAAAACCGATCAACAAGCCAAAGCCGCTCGAAATGTCTGGCATCTTTCCAAGAGCGTCAAGCTGTTATCCTCGGCGGCAGCTGACGGCGCAAAGGAGGCGATCGAGCTGATCAACAGGGAAAAAGAGTCCCAGGCGCTTGCCGTCGAGAAAGAGACCGAAGAGCTCATTTCCTCCTGGGATAAAATCAGGGAGGCCTATTCACAGGACGAACTGGTTTATGATATCCGGGGCCGTGAAATTCGCGTTGCTCTTCACACGGTGTCGCTGTCGCACTCCAGGGTGCCAAAAATTTCGCTGCCTAAATTCACCGATCCGGCAGAGATATACAGATGGAGGCGCAGAGAGAACCTGCCCGGATTCTTCCCCTATACCGGCGGGGTTTTCCCGCTTAAACGGACAGAGGAAGACCCCACCAGGATGTTTGCAGGAGAAGGCGGGCCGGCCCAGACCAACCGGCGCTTCAAGCTGCTTTCTGAAAATTATGCGGCAAAACGTCTGTCCACCGCCTTTGACTCTGTCACCCTGTATGGCTGGGATCCCGCGGAACGACCAGACATATATGGTAAAATAGGCACCTCAGGGGTAAGCATCTGCACGCTCGATGATATCAAGCTGCTCTATGACGGTTTTGATCTCTGTTCACCAAACACCTCGGTATCGATGACCATCAACGGCCCGGCACCGATCATCCTGGCGATGTTCATGAATTGTGCCATCGACCAGCAGATTGAAAAATTCACCGCCGACAATGGCCGGACGCCGGATGATACCGAGGCCGATGAGATAAGAAAACGTGTCCTCACCAATGTCCGGGGTACCGTGCAGGCCGACATCCTCAAAGAAGACCAGGGACAGAACACCTGTATTTTTTCCATTGAATTTGCCTTGAAAATGATGGGCGATATCCAGGAATTTTTTATCAACAATACGGTCAGAAATTTTTATTCCGTCAGTGTCTCGGGCTACCATATCGCAGAAGCCGGAGCAAACCCGATTACCCAGCTGGCACTTACTCTCTCCAACGGTTTCACCTACGTGGAGTATTACCTGGCCCGGGGAATGGATATTAATGAAATAGCCCCGAACCTCTCGTTCTTCTTCTCCAACGGCATGGATCCTGAGTTCACCGTCATCGGCCGGGTTGCCAGACGCATATGGTCAATTGCGATGAGGGAGCGATACGGTGCCTCATCTGGTTCACAGCGGCTGAAATATCATATCCAGACTTCCGGCAGATCGCTGCACAGCCAGGAAATCCAGTTCAACGATATTCGCACGACCCTGCAGGCGCTCTGTGCCATCTATGACAACTGCAACAGCCTGCACACCAACGCCTATGACGAGGCGATCACCACTCCGAGTTCGGAATCGGTGCGGCGGGCGCTCGCTATCCAGCTCATTATCAACAGGGAATGGGGGCTGGCAAAAAATGAGAACATGAACCAGGGCAGTTTCATTGTCGAAGAGCTCACCGACCTCGTCGAAGATGCGGTTCTCTGCGAATTTGACCGGATCACCGATCGCGGCGGCGTTCTCGGGGCCATGGAAACAGGTTATCAGCGCAGCAGGATACAGGAGGAGTCGATGTACTACGAACGCCTGAAACATTCGGGCGACTATCCGATCATCGGCGTCAACACCTTTCGCAACCCCGAGGCAAATTTTGATGAGGAAAACGCCACCCTCGAACTGGCCCGCGCCTCGGACGATGATAAGAACGAACAACTGCGGCGGCTGGCCGAATTCCAGTCTGCCCACAAGGAGCAGTCACCGCAGGCTCTGGAAGAACTGAAACAGGCGGCCCTGAAAGGGGATAATATTTTTGAGCAGCTGATGAAAACGGTGCGGCATTGCAGCCTCGGACAGATCACCAATGCACTCTATGAGGTCGGTGGTCAATACCGGAGAAACATGTAATTTCTTCTTTTTAATAAAAGGTGTTCCAATGACCATTACGCTTGGATTCGATGTATATGGCACGCTCATCGATACCGCTGGTATCGCAGAAGCCCTGAAAAAACATACAGGCGAGAACGCCGCAGCGTTTTCCGCGCTCTGGAGGGATAAACAGCTCGAGTATTCTTTCAGGCGAGGACTCATGCAGAATTATCAGCATTTTGCCGTCTGTACCAGAAACGCTCTTGACTATGTCTGCACTGTGCTCGGATATGACATCTCGCTGGCGGACCGGGACGAGCTGATGGCTCAGTACCGTATTCTGCCAGCCTTCCCGGACGTCTTGTCAGCTCTTCCCACCTTGTTGCATAGTGATTTCAAACTGTTTGCCTTCTCCAACGGAAGAAAGGTTGATGTCTGCAACCTCCTCGAACAAAGCGGTATCAGTTCCTATTTTTCCGACGTGATAAGCACGGACGAAATCATGAGTTTCAAGCCCAATCCGGCCGTCTATGCGCATTTTTTGCGTCGCACCGGTTCCACGGGCAAGGAAGCCTGGCTGATATCGGGTAATCCCTTTGACGTTATCGGAGCCATATCAGCCGGCATGCGTGGTGTATGGGTAAAACGATTGGAGCGCGCCTGTTTTGATCCCTGGGAGATAGAGCCGACAGCCACGGTTGCTCACCTTGGTGCACTCAAGAATGCGGTTGAGATGGCTGCCGACTCATACAGAGATGCATTGAAATCATCCTAAGCGTTCTGATGACCTCAGTGCTGTCGGAGAAATAATTCCGCAATGCTGCTTCGCCTCCGACTGCAGTTCCTCTTCCGTATTGCCTTTTCAGAGCGTTACAATCACAACCGCAGAGCACCTGTATACTCAAAAATATTTTGAATCCGGGTTGATTCATCAAGATTACCGTTTCAAATAGCTCTTTTTTGATGTTAACAAGGCAGCCTCTCCGGAGCCGGCTTTCTTGAATAACTGAGAAGAATGGTTACTGTCAGTTTTCCATTGCCAATGAACCAAATCATTCACCAGTAAGGATTTAAAAAATCCTCCGGCTAACAATCAGACCCGCGTGGAGACACCATGTACACACTTTATACTATTCCCGGTTCATGTTCTTCCGGCATCACAGTCCTGCTTGAGAAACTGAAGATTGAGTATACGCCGGTTAAACGAGACGACGCAACCAACTATTCCGGGATAGTGCCGACCAACCAGGTACCGGCATTGAAAACACCTGAAGGTCAGATCATTACGGAAGGCGCCGCAATTGTACTCTACCTCCTTGAGAAGCACAAATCACCGATGTTACCCACAGACCTGTCACGAAAGGCTGAATTTCTGAGGTGGTTGATGTTTGATTATGCGACGCTTCATCCTGCCTATGGCATAATGTTTGCGATCCAGTACAAAATACAAATTGGGGACAATGATAAAATCAACGCATTAAAACAATCAGCAGCCTATGTCTCCAGCCTCTGGGCAATTCTCAATAATGAACTGGAGACAAGGGAATTTATCACCGGTGATCAACCGACTGTTGTAGACTATCTGGCCACTATTTATTCCAGTTGGGGAAATAATTTCCAAGACATCACGATACCTCTTGGAAAGAACGTGGAGAGACTTGTTGATCAGGTCTCAGCCCTTCCGGAGTTTCAAGCGGGATTTAAAAAAGAAAATATTGAATTTAAAAAGTCTCGCTAGACAATATAGACGCCATCCGGCCGTTAACTCGAGCGGATTGTGTGTCACACGCTCCTAATTATTTCTACATCCAACAGCTGCAAAGTGAAATACCAGGAGCTTGCGTGTTTCAGCAACGGCCATGTAAGGTCTTCACTCTTTACCGGGATCTTGCCGATTGACTATCGAATAACCGACACCGATACGCTGGCACGCGCCCAAAAGGGCAGAAAATCACTTTGTTGACACACCGAATGCGCCCAGGTAATGTGAATCTGTATCCTGCTGGTGGATCATCCGTGTAACTCTATACCTCACAATATCCCAGAGCGGAGATCTGACCCTTTGCTCTCCGGGAGATTTTGCCGACCCCCACGGTTCATCTGCCGAGACCGCAGCGTACCAAGCTCATTAAGCTATCAAGCACAACCGGAGGAGACCCAGTCATGGTTCGACTTGAACAATATGGGCAAGAGGAGCAGAAACATCTTCTCGAGCTGCCCTGCCCGACATATGAGAGCACCCCGTTCGTCACAGGATTGAAGCTTGGAGACAGCCGCATCGCAATAATCTCAACCGCCGGCCTGCACAAGGCATCAGATCGCCCATTTGCGGTCGGGGAATCGGGCTACCGCCTGATACCCGGAGATTGCAGGGCGAGCGAGCTGGTCATGAGTCACATATCCACCAATTTCGACAGAACCGGCTACCAGCTCGATCTCAACACTGTCTTCCCCCTGGACCGGCTGAACGAAATGGCTGCGGCCGGTATAATAGGAAGTGTTGCCGAATTCCACTATTCATTCATGGGAGCAACCGATCCGGCACAGATGGAACAGGAGGCGCGCGATCTTGCCTCAATCATGAAAAAAGACCATGTTGATGCCGTTCTTCTTGTGCCGGTCTGACCAAACTGCACGCGCGCTGTAGGCGGGCTTTCTCACTATATTGAAACAGAGGGTATTGCCACCACCCAGATCAGCCTGATAAAAGAACACACCCTCATTATAAAGCCTCCGAGGGCACTCTGGGTCACCTTTCCTCTTGGCCGCCCGCTTGGAAATCCGGGTGACCGGCAGTTCCAGACAGCGGTCCTGGAGCAAACGCTGTCACTGCTCGAATATCCAGCCGGCCCGGTACTGGTAGACTATCCCATTGATGCCAACGAGGTTGCCGATACTGCTCAGGCTCCCGCCTGTCCGGTGAATTTCCAGAGCCGGCCGCAACCAGGATCAGCCACAGACAGGCTGATTGAAGGACTGCAACAGGAGCTCTTCACCATGCAGACCTGGCATGCTCAGGCATGCGGGCCGACAACGCGGTCAATTCCGGGCCTAAGCGGGCGTTCGGTCATGCAGATCAAGGAACTGTTTGCAGATTTTATCAACGGCAGGATAGAAACACAGACAATCGGGGACCAGGAGGTTTCCGACCTGCTCAGGTTCGCCTCAGAAGACCTGAAGGCATTTTATTTCATGGCCGTTTCCGCCCAACCGGGACAATCGACGGATCCTAAAATCCTGGCTGACTGGTTCTGGGGGAAGACCTGCGCGGCTGCCTGCATTAATGAAGTGAGAAAGGCGTGTTTGAAGCGGGAGGCTGGTGATATGCAGCTTACCGGGAAACTACTGCTCATTCCCCGAAGCCAGCTTCACCACTTTAAAGAATAGTGCTCTCAGCGCAGCGGATCGAACAGGTACTCGAGTCCGTTTACCTTGATTTCATAGACGATCTTGAGCATTTCACCGAGCTTGCCGCGTGGAAAGCCGTTTAGTGAAAACCAGACCACATACGCTTCCGGCAGATCGATCAGCCGCCGCCCCGCATATTTGCCAAATGGCATTTTCATCCGGGCAAGCTCCGTCAGCTGATGAGTTTCAACACTGTCTGTTCCTCCCATACCGCTCCCTGCATCCATGGTTATGAAAAACCTTTTTTTTCAGATGTTTTCGTTCTTCTGTTGACAATAACGAGGCCCGCGGCAATGAGCAACACCGAGGCAATGAGGTTGTAGGTCAGCGGTTCATCGAGCAGCACAACACCAAGGATTACCCCTGAAACCGGCATCAGATAGACAAAGGAGTGAAGCGAGGTTGCACCATACTTCCTGATCATCGTATTCCAGGCAACCATGCCGAATGAAGCGGTAACGAATATCTGGTAGAGCATTGCCTTGATAATAGCCGGATCTATTTTACTCACCATTTTCTCGTCAAAAATGAAACCGCAGGCCAGAAAAAGAAGGGACGCCATCATCATCGGGTACAGGGTGATCTGTATAGGATCATAGTCGGAAATGATGCGTTTGGTAAAAACAGCATTACAGCTCCATACCACTACTGCCAGGAGGACCAGTAAATCACCGGTCACCATCTCGGCAGTAATCCTGGCACTGTCAAAGAACAGGAGCAAGACGCCGAAAAACCCGAGGACAAGCCCTGATAATCGCTTCGGGACAATCTTCTCACCCGGGATGAAAAAATGGGCCAACAGCATAACGCCAAACGGCAGGATATTGGTGATCAGCGTTCCGTGGGAGGCAGTTGTTTTATTCTGTCCGGCATAGAAAAGTGACAGCTGGGCGAAGAAAATCAAGGCAAGGAAAAGAAGCTGCGGGAATTGTGGTCTCCTGACAGCTAGCGGTTTTCCAAAAAACCGCGCCCAGCAGAAGATGGTTAAGGCCGCCACTGAAAACCTCAGCGCTGCTGAGGTAAAGATGCCGAGCCCGGTAAAGCTGATCTTCACGGCAACCGCGTTGGCACCGAATAGGATACACAAAACGATTGTGAAAAGAGATGCGTTAAGCGGCAGCCCACCACCATCTGCGCTCTGATATGAACCTGCGTCCTTGTTGTTCAACGAGCGGCCTTATTCCTCATCGTGCCTGTCTGATGCCGGCCATGGTGGGATTGAGTCAAGGGCTAGGGAGATATGCAGCATCACACCAGTTCTATCTCTTCGCCATATTCCATAACCACTCCCCTCTTGCCGATTGCCTCGACCTTTGCCCTGAACTCCTGGGGATCAGCTTCTATCACCGGGAAGGTATTGTAGTGCATCGGAATGGCAACAGAGGGAGCTGCCAGTTCAACGGCTTTGACCGCATCAGTGATTCCCATGGTAAAGTTGTCGCCGATCGGCAGGAGCATATAATCCAGCGCATTCATCTCTCCGATGAGTTTCATGTCATAAAACAGACCGGTATCACCGGTGTGATAGACGGTTTTTCCGTCGATGCAGATGACAACACCGGCAGGCTCACCCCCATAGATGCCGTCTGGAGTTATCGAGCCGTGATGGGCAATGGTAAACTTGAGCGTGCCGAAATCAAAGCGATGCGCTCCCCCGATGTGCATGTTGTGAGCCCTGAAGCCTTTTGAGATACAATAGTTGGCCAGTTCATTTACACAGATAAACAGCGGATCCTCTCTCTTGGCGATTTTGAAGGCATCGCCGAGATGGTCGCCGTGAGCATGGGTCAGGATAATATAATCTGCTGAAACTTCGGCTGACTTTACCGGAGACGTCGGGTTGTCATCAAGAAACGGATCGATCAGCAAGGTAAGACCGCTATCGGTTGTAATCTGGAAAGAAGAATGAGAAAAATATTTCAACTTCATAGTCACCTCCGTACTCTCTGCTCACCCTACCGGCAGCAAGCTGTTAACGTTGTTAGTACTGATCAGGTATCACTGCTCAAATCGCCATCCATTCTCTGGCTAGTTTCCATCCCAAAACGCGGGATTTTGTTCTCAATCAAGAGGAGATAAAATTTTATCTCACAACGAAGCGTAAGGGCAAAAGCACCGTTTTCGGATGGAAACTAACTAGTAGCAGCAATTGCAGCCCGAAGCAATCGCTTTATCCGTCATGCAGCAGCAGAGCTCAGACGCCTTGTCAAATAATAACCAATGTCATACTATGGACAGCAGACCGTCTCGCCCCTTTCAGACAATAACCGGACCAATGGATACATACAGCAGTTTCAAGCAGCTCAAGGCAGTTGAGACAGAATACCACATTACCCACCTGGACCGAGGCTCAGACATCACCATCATCGCGCCGCATGGTGGAAACATTGAACCGCACACCTCTGAAATTGCCGCATTGATCGCCGCAGACACACACAATTTGTTCTGCTTCAACGGCTTAAAACAGCGGGACAATCATCTGCTGCACATTACCAGCCATCACTACGATGAAGAGCAGGCCCTGTCTCTTGTGCGATCCTCAACCACAGTTATCAGCGTTCACGGCTGTACCCGGAAAGAGGCGGTAATTTTTGTCGGGGGGCGCGACGATAAACTGAAGCGGCGAATATCTGCAGCACTCAACCGTGCTCACATTCCCGCCGTTGCCTGCAATCAGTATTCTCCTCACCGCGGCAACCACCCTGACAACATCTGCAACAGGGGAATTACCGGCAAAGGCGTTCAACTGGAGATCTCCAGGCCCCTTCGGGACTCACCGCAGGCCTGGAGCAAAATTGCCGCAGCGGTAGGGCACGCGCTTGCATCATGAACCCGCAGCAGCTCAATAATTAATATTCAGCTCGAACTCTTTGAGACGCTTGTGAATGGAACGAAGTTCGGTAATCGTTGTCCAGTTGGAGATAAAAATTGAGAACGACTCCCGTACCTTGCTGAAGGCATTTGAGACCTGAACAAGCACGCCGAGGGTGATCAATCCGGTAAAAAGCCCCGGCCCCATGATCAGGTAGGGTACGATAATCATCAGCTGTTCGAAGAAGTTCACCCAAATGTCAAAATAGCCGTAATGCATGAAGAGACGATGATAGTTAAATTTAAGACCGATAAAGAGCTCGACGATCGATTCTGTTTTTCCATAGTTGACCTTATCGTCCTCGGCGTAGACCAGTTCTTTACGAAACGCTGCTTCCACTTTCTGGTTGTTATACTCCAGTCCGGGAAGTTTTATTCCCACAAACCAGGATATGAGCAGCCCTCCTATTGAAACGAGCGAGAGCAACCCAGACAAGGCTACCCGGAATAGTCTTGAAAAACGCAATATCCACTCCAGAACTCAGCCCCCAAAGTATCGGCAGAAAGGCAATTAATGTCATTATTGCCCGAACGACCTGCAGCCCAAGGCTTTCAACGATACGGGCAAAACGGTAAATATCTTCCTGTATACGCTGACTGGAACCCTCTACCTCCTCTTCGACCTTCTGCCACCTGGCAACATAGGAAAAGGTCATGGCCTCCCGCCACTTAAAAGAATAAATCCTGGTAAAATAAGATGTTACAGTAGCAATAAGAACATAGGGAAAAGCAATCTTGGCAAACATCAGCATCTGAGCCCAGAATTCTTCAATCTCATGTTCCGTTGCTTTTTGCAGAATATTGTAAAAACTGCCATACCACTCATTGATTTTAACAGTCAGCTCTACCTGAACAAAGAGGGCCAGGAGCAAAACAAACAGCGCCACCATAGGCCCAGACAAACCACTCTCTACTTTTATAAAACGATCGAAACATACCTGTAAACCCTATGATATTAGCCCCTCATCGTCCACGTCCGCTGAGGGTAAAATGTTTCCACCACTGCCGGGGATTATATGAATACGATTATAGCGAGAAAAGGTTTTGCTGAATTTGGGCCTGGTGGCTCATAGAACCGATATCTCAAATTCAGGAGGCTCAAGAATATGCTTTTTGACTACGCACTGGTCCATTGCCTTGATAATTGCCTTTCGGTATTTTGGGGGGAATCCTTCAGGTACCTTAAGATCGATACTCATTTTGGGATAGCGTTTTTCTTCCTTGTCCCACTCATAACTCATTTTCAGGCTCATGCCGGTTGTCTCGATATTTCTGGCCCGACAGAACTTTACCGCGAAGTAACCTGCACACGTTGCAATAGACGAGGTAAACAGTTCAAACGGCGTCGGGCCCCTGTTATCTCCGCCCGACTTCTCGGGTTGGTCAGTGGAAAGTACAAAGCCTCGGATATTTGCCTCAACACTGAGGTTTCCGGGAAAACTCACATCAATTTCAGTTGTCATACTTCCTGATCTCCTTTTCCTGTCAAGTCACCTGCACCTAAACTATTTCAGAAAGCAAAGCCTTTATCGCCTTCCTGTCAAATCTTTCGGGATCAAACCTTGCAGTCGCCGGCAGGTTTAGTATGATCTGACGGCTGTCACCGGCGTCTTCAGCATCAGCCAGCAGTGATTGATAGCGATGAATATCTCCCACCTCCGCCGGCGGGCATGCCCGGTCGCCGTCAAGCAGGACAGGAATATCGTCCTCCAGCCCGTTTCTGATGACCTTTTCCAGGGTAATTTCCAGTTCCCACCCTTCGCCGCCGTCATAAAGATAGGTGAAAAGAAACTGCATGCCTTCTTCAAGCTGATGAAGCTCAAAATTATGTTCATCGTACCCAGCATCTCTTTTCATATCCCTGATGCCGAAACCTGACTGGTAAAATATCTTACCGACCAGAAACTGGTGGGTATCGCTGTCGTCCCAGCCCATACAAACCTGAATCACTCTGTGCAGCGTGGCCAGGGTCATCGTTCCGGGGACCTGTATGCTGCGCCAGATAAGCGGATCAGAAAAGGGTACGGCAAGCGTGAGTTGATATCCCGGTACCGGTCTGTCGGCCGAAACCTGTTGCACGCTCTTTTGCTGCTTCCTCGAAAAATCGCCGGTGAGCACCTTCGCCATAACCAATCCTCCAGTAAAGTCGTCTGTCAAGTCACCTGGTTATGGCTACTGGTAACCATTAATTGTGATTATTCCAGCTTGTCGGCTAATCAAAAAACCTGGTAAAGGATTCAACCGGTTCGCGGCTGGTCCGATAACTGTTTACCTTGTCATCACGATCTTCATAGCCAAGGGCCAGGCCGCAGATGAGGATAGAATCCTCCGGGTACCCAAGGGTCTCTTTGACAATCTTCGGATACTCTCCAAGAGCGGCCTGCGGACAGGTTGCAAGCCCTTCTGCCACGGCCGCCAGCATGACGGACTGGAGAAACATGCCGTAATCCATGAAAGAACCGGTTTCAAGCCCCCGATCCATAAAAAAATAGAGCACCACTGGAGCACCAAAAGCACGGTAGTTTGCAATCCACTGCTCGAGCCGCCGCTCCTTTTCCTCGCGCTTTATCCCCAGCGTCTTGTAGAGCTGCAGGCCGCACTGAAAACGCCGTGTTTTATAGGGTTCTCCCCATTTCAGCGGATAGTACCGGTAATCCATCTGCGGCTTTTCGCCGTTTCTGAAGGCCACTTCCATCATCTTCCCCAGTTCCTCTTTTTTTTTGCCGGTGACCACGGCAACCTGCCAGGGCTGGGTATTGACACCTGATGGAGCTTTCCTGGCGCTGTCCAGAATTCTGGTAACAGCATCATTGCTGACCGGCTTGGCAAGAAAGGCTCGCACAGATTTTCGTGTGACCAATGCATCATGAACATTCATGAGGGCTCCTTTGTCAAAAAATTCTACTCTGCTGAGCCTCTTGTAAACTGATGATTTTCGTTCAAAATCAAGGCATGCGAAAAACTTTACCGCAGGCATCTAATTGATATTGCGAGGATAAAATTTTTTAGCATAACGCGGAGGTTGAGCGAAAATGGCGTTTTGCAAAAGGCTCTGCTGTCTTTCTTATTCGGTTTTATCCGCTAAAAGAATATCTCGTTGTGACCAACCAGGCTCAAGCGTTTACGCAGTTGATTCACGTGGCTGAATATCTTTTCAAACAATTCTTTTTCCATGTGTGTCAGTTCATTGATGTTTACATGATTGTCCGGTGGTTCGCCCCGATCAATCATACTCACCTGGTGCCTGAAGCGCAGCTGCATCAGATAATTGTACGCCTCCACGATTTCTTCATGGGTCACTCTGTTCAGGATCTTCCTTTCCCGCAGGATATTAATTCTTTTTAAGGTATTGGTGCTCTCCAGCGAATAATTGATTGCATATATCCTCGCAAAACCGACAATCTGGGCCATGACATGCTTGACGTTGAAGGTGTTTGGATGATCGCCTCCAGACTCCACCGCGATCTTGCCGAAAAAATCTATCGGCACCTTGAA
The DNA here is from genome assembly GCA_963696725.1 of uncultured delta proteobacterium. GTDB lineage: Bacteria > Desulfobacterota > Desulfobulbia > Desulfobulbales > Desulfocapsaceae > MADRE3. The sequence continues at coordinate 97,052 of CAVOLI010000004.1, read as the reverse complement.
CGACAGGGTATTCTGGGCCAGCTGAAAAAGAAATGCAGCCTTGTTTTCGGACCTGCTGGAGATGTGTTCTCTCAGTTCATCGACAAAACCATGATCCCCATAGAGGCAGCGAAAATCAAAAAAGATACTCACCTCCATCAAATCCTTTGGGCTCGATTCGGTGATCCAGGCGCTGAAATACTTCTTCCATACAGAGATCGGCTGACACCATTGAGGGTTCATCGCCATCACCTTGCCGTTGCAGAAAGCATAGCCGACCTGGTCCAGCCAGGTGCAGACCGTTTCACTAAAGCGATGGAAATAAGCATGAACAGATTCACCGAGATCTTCCCCGACATCCTCAAAGATCAGGGCGTTGTCCTGATCGGTTACCAGTGTCTGTTCGCCTCGGCCTTCACTGCCGAGACTGATAAAGGCAAAACGCACAGGCGGCTCACCCGCCTGTGCGAGGGCAAAATCGATTAATCGTCCGAGGATCGTATCCGAGACGTTTGTAATGATGCGGGTAATATTTTCCGCATGCGCTCCGCTGTCGATCAGTGCCTTGACGATTCTGGGCAGGCGCTCACGGCTTTTTGCTATATCCTCAACAGAGGCAGCCTCCCGAATCTCCTCGATGAGAAATGCTGCCGAATAACGATGGACATCAAGCAGTTCCTCATTGCTGATCACGCTGATAACAGCTCCGTTTGAGTCACGAACAGCAAGGTGCTTGATGTTTTTTTCCTGGAGAAGAAGAACCGCCTCAAAAATGAGCGCGCTGTCTTCAATATGGATCAACGGACTGCTCATCACTTCGCGCACGGGGGAATCAACCGGAAGATTATCAACGACCACCCGCTCTCTTAGGGCCACGTCAGTGACGATACCGATCATTTCATCATTTTCATTTCTCACCAGGATTGCACTTTTACGGGCATCGGTCATAAGCTGTGCAGCCGTGTGAATCGAGTCATCAACTCTGCAGGAGACAAAATCGGTCAGGGCATTTCTTACCGGCTGATTGAGAAACAGGATCGATGTCTGTAATTCGACAATGAGATCCTCCCGCTCCCGGGCGCTTTTCTGCTGTTTGCTGACATCCTCTATCAGACCGTCGCAATACAGCGGCTTTCCCCTGCTGTTTTTGGTCAGAACCATCGAGATCGAGACCATTCGAGAGTCCTCGTCCCTCCCTTTGAGAGTGAAGAGCTGTTCCTTGACAAACCCCTGATCTCTCAGCAGATCTGTAAGTTTTTTGTCTTTGGGATCCTGGCTCATCACATCAAGCAGTGAAAGCTCTGTTAATGCCGTTTCAGTATCGATGCCGAGCAGTTCGAGCACGACATGATTGGCCTCGAGGAATTTAAGACTGCCCTCTGCATTGGTCCGGAAGACACCGATGTGAAGACGGTTCGTCAACAGCCGGTATTTTTCCCGACTTTCGTCCAGTGCTTCCTCTATCTGCCTGGTTCCGCTCTGGTCCCGGGCAGTCATGACAACGACTTTCTGGCTGCCGAGATTCTTCCGGGACATGGTCATCAGAATATCGACCTCGTCTCCATTTTTTGTCACCAGCGACGTTTCATGCGAACCCAGCAAGACATATCCGTGCAGTGCATCCATGAAGACCTGTGCGCCACCGGACCGCGCCCCTTCCCCGTCAGCGCTGCCTTCCGGGAAAAGGTCAATCAGCGGCATAGCCTCCAGTTCCGCTGCCGTATAGCCGACCAGCCGCTCCATGCTTTTGTTGGCGTAAATACAACTGCCGTTGTGTATCATCATGATCGGATCAACAGCCGACTCAACCAGGGTCTTGTATTTCTTTCTCGACAACGCCAGCTTTTCTTCGGCCAGCCGCCTCTTGCGTTCGATGACCAGGCTGTGATGCGTAACGTAGAGCAGCAGCAGGGTGAAAGCGATCGCCGTCGCATAGATCATCCTGGTCAGCCGGGCGGTGATCTGCTCTGTCTTCTCCTCTACATCATCAAGGTATACGCCCGTGCCGACAACCCATCCCCATGGCTCAAATTTTTTCACGTATGAGAGTTTCGGCACTTCCTGGCTGGTCTCATACTTTTTGCTCCAGATATAATCGATAAAGCCGCTCTGCTGATCAGAGACCGTTTCGATTATCTCCATAAAAAGACGCTTGCCCTTGCTGTCCTCGTAACTGCTCAGATCCGTTCCGACCAGCTCCTTGGAATAGGGGTGCATAACCAGCTTCGGTGACATGTCACTTATCCAGAAATAGTCTCTGGACTCGTCTCCGTAGCGCAGGTGCTCGATCTCAGCAATGGCCCTGGACTGTGCCTGCTCCGTCGTCAACGTTCCGGCATGCTCCTGTGTTTCATAAAACTCCAGGATCCCCCAGGCGACCATGGTCAGTTCACGGATCATCTCACGCTTGCTCTCGAGAAAGCTCTTTTCAAACGATGGAATGATGACCAGGTAGATGGATCCGACTGCGATCACAATCGCCAGCAGGGTCGGCATGATGATGCCAAGCATGAATTTTAGCCATTGCTGTCTGCGGGTCTCTTCAAGCATGATGCGTTTACAAAAATAGTTGGGGGAAGACAGGTATCATGCCGGATCGTTATTAACAATAAGACATCCGGCCGGATCGTTTCTCCTTAATCAAATGCTACCGCCTATATGAAAAACTGTGTCGGCTGAGGGGAGCGACTGAGCAGTTTCAGCTTATAATTTTTCAGACAGGTACGTGTTGAGCCATTTCCATGCGATTCGATCAATTGAGGTTTTTTAAGCAGCACGGAAAAAAGAGCCTCCAGTATCTTCGGATCAAACTGGTGCCCAGCTCCCTGCTGCAGATTGACCACCGCATCCTCGACAGACATCCGGTTAAAATGTTTTCTGCCGGCGAGCATCGTTTCAAAGGCATCGCAAACCGTTAAAATCCTGGCACCCATCGGAATCTTTTCACCTTTCAGGCCATCCGGATAACCGCTGCCGTCATAGCGCTCATGGTGGTGGAGTATGAGCGGCACGACATCGTCCAGAAAACTCAGCGGCTGTGCTATCCTCGCCCCGATGACCGGGTGCTGCCTGACAATATCCATCTCGCTGCGGGTCAGGATTCCCAGCCGCTCGAGAATATCATCATTCATACCGATCTTCCCGATGTCGTGAAGCAGGCCGCCATGATAGATTCTCTCGATCTCTGCTCCCGGCAGGCAAAGTTCCAAGGCGATCTCTTTTGCATAGTGGGCAACCTGTACTGAATGCCCGTGAGTACTCTCGTCTTTTGCTTCAAGGGCAAGTGTCAGCCCCTCGACCATCTGCCTGAGGTTCTGCAGCATCTTCTCGTCATAGCTGCGTGCCTTGTGAAGGGCAATTGCCCCCTGTTCACCAAGCGCTGTGATGATTTCCAGCTCACTGGAACTGAGCTGCCTGCGGTTGTAGAAATACACCGCCAGGATGCCGGACAAAGAGCCGACGATTTCGAAGAACATGCCGGCGATGGAGCCGACACTTTTCTTGCCGATGCTGTCAAGCTCCGGAATTCTCGGGTCTGTCTTCGCGTCGTCAATGAGTACGACCGCACCTTCAGCCGGATCAAAGATTGTATTGAGGGTCCGATAATCCACATTGGTCAGGTTCCGGTAAGGAAAACCGTGTGAAATCATCGCTTCAATTTCTCCTTTCGCATGATCCACTATCCAGTAGACACAGCCTTTTGCGCCAAGTATCTCTTTGATATTCTTAACGATATTTTCAAGGATTTCCGTCGTGTTTTCACCGCTGTGAATCGCTTTGCTGACCTGTGAGAAAACCCTGAAAAATGTCGCATAGTCTTCGCCCATGGATAACTCCTGGATGTCGCCAGTGAGTTGCCGGCATCAGCCAATGCAGGCTCTGACACCGAAACCTCTGGGACTAAATAACAGCTCTTTTGGTAAAATCGCTTATCTGCTCCCCGGAATAACCAAGCTCCAGCAGCACACGCTCGGTATCTGCGCCGAAATCTGCAGGCCCGGTGCGGAGAGAGCCCGGGGTTTCACTCAACTTGACCGCAATACCCAGTTCCGGGATAATGGTGCCGTCTTCTTTTCGCCTGTCAACGATAACCCCCCGCTCACGAAACAGCCGGCTGTCAAGCACCTCGCGGTAGTCCAGCACATCACTGTAACATACATCCCGGTCAGCGAGAATACTGTTCCACTCGTCACGGGTTTTTCTGATGAAGCAATCCCTCAAGCGCTCAATGATTTCCACTCTGCACGCTTCATCATACTGTAGATCTGCATACTCCTGCATATCAAGCTGTTCACAGAGATTTGCCCAGAAGCGATTTTCTACTGCTCCGATAGCGATAAATCGGCCATCTGCCGTTTCATAGGTATTATAACAGCCATAGCGATGGGAGAGAAGATCATTCCCGCGCCGCGGGGGATGCCCCGATTTCTGGGTGAAATAATGAGGCAGGCTAAGATAGCCAAGCAATCCGTCAGTCATTGAAATATCGATATACTGCCCTTTTCCACTGACTGTCCTGGCGTAGAGGGCCAGCAGTATGCCAACAACACCATTCATACTGCCGCCCGCGATATCCGCAAACTGCACCCCGGGGATGGACGGTGGCCCTTTTTCCGGTCCAATGAGTCCCAGCAGCCCTGCTGTGGCCATATAGTTGACATCGTGGCCGACCCGGTCACGCAACGGACCGCCCTGCCCATAACCGCTGATGGAACAGTAAATGATTGCTGGATTTATATTCCTCATGGTGTCATAATCAACACCGAGGCGTTTTACCACACCGGGTCTGAAACCTTCCAGCATGACATCGCTTTTCTCTGCCAGTTTGTAGAAAATTTCCCTGCCCTCGCCGGTTTTCAGGTTCAAGGAGATATGACGCTTGTTCCTGTTGATGGGACTGAAGAATAGCTCGTCCTCTTTAAACCGGCGATCTTCCACCGCAATAACCTCCGCCCCGTGGTCGGCAAGGATCATAGAACAGTAAGGCCCCGGCAGGAGCCTGGAAAGATCGAGAACCTGTATTCCTGAAAGACTACCGTTGTTTTTCATAAAATCCCCACCAGACAGGTTTCCGGGCAGTCCCCGAATTTGTAATGGCTGTTAATACTCGACACCTCTCTGAGCCTTTATACCCCCCTCATACGCATGCTTGACTGCCTTAACTTCGGAAACCGTATCGGCAATGTCAACAAGCTCCTGCGGCGCGTCTCTTCCGGTAAGAATCACATTCAACCGTTCAGGCTTATTGGCAATCAGTGGTTACAATTTCGGTCACTGGCAGAAAATCGTAAAGGGGCAGATAGGTTATCTCGTCGAGTACGACAAGATCGTACTCATCCTCTGCTATTATCCTCTTGGCGAGCTCAAACCCCTCACGTGCTATCGCCCTGTCGGCTTCGATGTCTTCCTTGCTGAAAACAAACCCCTTCCCGCAGATATACCAGTCGAGATCATCTATTTTTTCCGCCATCATCCGCTCACCGTAACGGCCCTGGCCCTTCAGGAACTGGATCACACACACCCGTTGACCATGGCCAAGCGCCCTGAACGCCGTGCCCAGGGCAGCGGTCGTTTTTCCTTTTCCATCACCGGTGTTCAGAATCACTCTTCCCCTATCGCTCATCCTTTCTCCAAACAGTGGGTTACCCGGCACGAGGCAGCATCTGCGCAGGAAACGCTTGTGCGAAGATAATTGCTGCTCAGCCATACTTGAAATCGGCTCTTCCGGTAAACGAGTGCCTGTTTGCTATGATCATCACTGGGTTGTCCATCAGATGCCCTTTGCCCGGCGGCTCCAGGCGGGGGACAGCCAGCATGTCCATTCCTGTCTCGGCAGGCGTTACCCGGATCGACCAGGAAACCGGCATCACAATTGTACCTTATTTCACGCATCCCTGCAGCACAGCCGGCTGTTTTTCGTTTATCATTGGCTGTGGATATTCAGCACCCCGCCCGCTTGCCGTCCTGATCCATAAAAACGTTGACAAATGTTATTCAATGAATTTAATATCAGCGAATATTCAGACCGAGCGCTCGCTCAGCCATGTTGTCTTTTTACCCTCTATCAGGCTAAAGCGCTCATGATTTTTCACTATCAGGAGAACGAGGCGTCAAGAATTCGAACACTATGCTCCTTTATTTTGGCAGGAGCGTGTCGTTATAGAAACCAGCACGAGGAAGCACCATGGTGCGAACGTCAGTTTGGAGAAAAAACGATCGAGCGCTCAATCTTGCGGCAGGTACATTTGACAAAATTCAGCAAAAGGAGGGACTACAGACACATTGTCGCATTGGTCTGATTCGGTTAGCCGTTTTATCTTTTGGCAGGCCGGATAAACCAGTTTTTATCAATTCTGTTCTACAGACCCCTTTGCAGTCGATGGATTGCGGTCAGCAGTTTTGCATTTTATCCAGTGACGAACAGACGGGAAAACCGAAGTAATCTTCATAAGGAGGAGAGAATGAATAGTGCGTACAAGAAGGAAATTAGGTACACGCTGATTTTCAGCGCCCTTTTAATCATGTCCGGTCATCTTGGTTTGGTATTTGTTGCCTTTCCCGGACTACAGGGCCACATGCTTTTCGGTTTTCCATCCCAGTATATTATTCCTGTCGTTATGGGCTGGCTTGGCCTCATGGTCATTGTTGCCGTTCAGGCCAAGTTGACGAATGATCTCGATGACGAGATCGAAGAACTCAACGCATCAGAACGAAAAGGTTTAACAGGGGGATAATAGACCATGGAACAACAGCAATGGGCTCTCGAAAGCCCCACTCTCGGCATTATATTTGTAGGCGGTTCGTTTATCATTTTTTATCTGATCGGATGGTACTCGCAAAAAATGGCGAAATCATCGACGGATTACTGGACGGCAGGGAGGTCCATAGGATCGGTTACCAACGGCCTCGGCATGGCCTCAAGCTACATGAGCCTGGCAACATTCATGGGCGTCACGGCGCTTATCCTCAAGCTCAAGGTACCGTTTGTCTACATGTGGATCCAGTTTGCACTCTCAATACCGCTCATAACCCTCTGGTACGGTACGCCACTGCGCCGCATGGGAGCGTTCACTCCGGCTCATTTTGTCCGTGAACGCTATGGACTCAAGACTTCATATATCACCGTCATCTTCATGATCCTGATCATGGTCATGTATGCCCTTGGACAGATGATCGGTGTTGCCAAAGTGTTTGAGATGCTTTTCGGGATCAATTACACGGTTGCGCTGATTTGCGGCGGTGCCTTGATTGTCGGCTATGTAACCATTGGCGGAATGTACGGGACCAGTTATAACGCAGCATTTCAGATGGTGCTGATGGGGGTTGCCTTTGTTATCCCACTGGGGGCAATCATGAAGGCAATGGGTGGCACAGGCTGGTATTTTCCGCCTCTGCTTTACAGTGACATGGTCCCCTCCATGCTTGAAGCGGTGCCCGATTTCTTCGACATGAAATACGGTCTGAAGTGGTATGCCTCCCTGATTCCCTGCTTCACTCTGGGTGCCATGGGGCTGCCCCATCTTGGCATGAGGGTTTACACAGCCTCGAACCTCAAATCCGCGCGGGGAGCCATGGTCTGGTTTACCTTCTTCTGCGGTATTGTTTTCTGCTCCACGTATACCATGGGATTCTCCGGTGTCTTCTTCCAGGCAACTTCCTCAAGCGTTATTGCTCCGACGGATCTTGACAAGATCACCCTGATCCTGAACAGTGTCTACAATCCGGCCTGGGTACTGGCGTTTGTTATCGCCGGTGCAATTGCAGCCGGTCTCTCCACGATCAGTGCCAACCTGATGGCAATCGGCGCAATGATCGCCCAGGATATCATCGCCACCATCAAGCCTGATCTCTCTGACAAGACCATGAAGATCATCGGCTACCTGGCCATCTCAGGCGGTGGTCTGGCAAGTATTCTCATCGCCCTCAACCCCCCGACATTTCTGGTTGTCAGTATCCTCTGGGCATTTGGGCTCGCGGGGTCACCGTTGCTCCGCTGGTCATCCTTGGCGTCTGGTGGAAACCGGCAAACCGTTACGGCGCCACGGTCGCCATTCTCGTTTCCGGCTTGACCTACATAGCCATATCACCTTACGTCTTCCCGAATTTCGATATTTCAACCGGTCTCCCGTCAAGTGTCGGAATGTCTGGCTCACTGTTCTGCGTGCCGCTCTGTTTCTTCCTGCATACGACCGTATCAATGATCACTGACGGATACCTGCGCCTCATGGCCAAAATACCGCACCAGAAGGACAAGGAACTGGTCGACAGCATCCATGGCTGGTCCGACTACAGCGAGGAACGCTACAACAGTAAACGCGCCGGAATCATTATCGCCGTCGTCAGCGGTCTGTATCTGCATCTGGGCAGTATTGCCGGGCGGATGGTAATCGGGTATACTCGCTGAATCAGGCTATGGTCCCGTTCTGCAACCGTAACGAGTTGCAGAACGGGATTTTTTTCCCTTCTCATTTGTTATAAGCCATGAGCTATCTCGAACTCTTCCCTTCACTGGTGTCAGGGCATCCCAAAATATTCCAGATGGCCGTTGACGGGAAGATCAGGAAACATACGATAATCAACATTGTCATTACCGGAATTCTGTTTGGAATCTCCAACATCATCGGCGTTCTCGCCACAGACCCGGGCTCCCTGCCGATGAGCGGCAAATATGCTGTCATCATCCCGCTGCTCTTCTCTCTGTATGGAATAATGACAATCCTTGGAGCACTTGCCGGATTCTGTCTGGTTTACTGGGCTGCGGCAAAGGCATTTAACGGGCCGGGCGGTTTCAACCTGATTGTGGATCTGATCGGGATGAGCGCTGTACCGTTCTGGATTCTGGCACCGCTGCTCAATTATTCACTGAGGTTCAGAGCTACGGAATCATTATCGCTTGCGATCCTGCTGCCGCTTATCGCAACATTTTTCTGGTCATTTAAACTCCTCAGGCAGAGTCTGGTGACCGGTCAGGGGCTGACCGAAGGAAGGGCGACCCTTGCACTGGGCTGCATCTGGATATTCAGCATCAGTGCGGTATATGTTTTCATGCCCTAGCAGGTTATGGCTGAACGACCCGGAAAACCTCGACCTTCTCCAGTACATTCTTGTACTCAAACCGTCCCAGCCGTTCACACTGATAGTGTTCACCCAACAAGGCTCTGGTATTGCTCGAAATACATATCTCACCCCCAGGACAGCCCCGTTCTATGCGGGCGGCAAGGTTGACGCCTGAGCCAAGAACGGTATAATCGCAGAATTCTTCCGAACCGATTGTGCCGACGACCACCTCACCGGTATTGATGCCGATCCCAAGATCGATATCTACCCCCAGAGTATTCAACCACTTGCGACGCAGGTTCCGCATCGTCGCCTGCATCTCCAGTGCCGCTTCAACGGCTCTTTCAGCATGGTCGGCCTGCGGCACCGGATTACCCCAGACAACCATCAGGGAATCACCGATCAACTTGTCGATGATTCCGCCGTTTCTCCTTGTTATCGGAATGAGCCTTCCGAAACATTCGCGCATTATGGTTATCAGCTGTTCTGCTTCAGTGACCTCGCAAAGCTTGGTAAAACCGCGCATGTCCGCAAACATTACCGTTATGACCTTGCGAACCCCGTCTTCCTTGAGCATGCCGGGATTATCGATTGCCATCGTGGCGATAATCGGTTCGACAAAATGACCAAACGTCTCCTTGATGTCATTCTTTTCCTCCTCAAGAACGGAAGACCCCCAGGCAAGAGCACGTATCAGCGCGACTGTTGTGCCGATAAGCGGGGCCGATAACGGAACATACAGATTAAAGGCCACGGAATAGGAGTGAATCAGAATCGCATAGAAAAACCAGGCGACACCGGTATAGATGATCCCTTTAACCGTCCCCTCCTCAAGAATGATGATGCCGGGAAAAAGCGTAAAGAAGAGAATAATAAAAATCGACACGGTTTGCGGAACCGGCAATGAACCCGAAAGCGCGTTCAGTTTGAAGAATAACATGTCAAAAGGGGTAAATATCCCTGCATACTGAACAATGCAGAGGGTAGCTCCGATGAGCACCGAGACCAGAAAAAAAACTTTCAACTCAGAGTACCTGCTGTATTTCAAACGCATCGTAACCATATCAGTGTGCCTACTATCCGTGCTGACCGTGAATATCCTGGAATCCGGGGATCCCTTTAAAAACAAGCCTTCAGGAGACTCGAGTGTTCAATCATCGGGTGCATCCGGGCTTCCTGAGACCTGCTGGACCAGCAATTTGAACGTCGTGCCCGCAGTTGTCCAGCGGGCACGATTTTCCCGGCTACCAGATAAGCTTATCAAAAACAAAACGACGAAACAAATGGGAACGGCAGAATAACCGCAGAAAAGAAAAAAAGGCTCATCCGGATGACGCGCACGTATCTGTGACCAGGAAGGCGGGGGGCATTGCTGGAAGACGCCTCGCGAAGGCCCGCCGTGGAACGACATGAGGCCCGAAGGGTTGCGGACAGGAGGTCCGCAACTGACAGCAGGCCATGGACGGCCTGTCTGTCAGCCGTCGTGCAACGGTGATCAGGCCGAAGAGCAGCGTCTGGAAGCGATGCCCTCCGCCGGTTTTCCACGCTCAACCTAAAAAGCACGGCTCTTCCGGTAAATGACTACCTGTTTGCTGTAATCACCAGTCAGTGGTCCATCAGCTGGGTTTTGCTCGCCGCTTGGCATCCTTCTTTTGCTTGTCCAAAAGAAGGATCGAGAAAAAGACACCCGGCGATGCTGGCCCTGCGGGCTTCCCTGTGCTGCTCGCCAGTGACGGGACGCCAAAAACTCGCTGACGCTCAGACAAGTTTGGCGTCTGGTTCGCCACCGGATCCGCTGCTCGGCGGTACCGGACGGGGGGACATCCACAAAACGCATTCCTGTTTCAAGTACGCCTTATCCGGGTGAGCCGAAAGAGACGTTCAGGACAGCGGCGTATTAACCTTTTCAAGGTAACGATCCACGTCAAATTTACGACGACATCCCGCCTCATTCATGTACCGTATTTTGCCAAAGACGCTGCGCTCCCGCCAGGCACGGTCATGAACACCCCCAATGGCCCAGGCAATACCGGCATAACCGTTTGGGTCGCTGCCGTCAATGGAATAGGTGTCGTTCAAGGTTATTGCATACTCCAGCGCTTCTTCCGGCCCTGAGCTCCATTCAAGAATTTTTTTTGCCCAGTACATCCGCAGATATCCATGCAGCTTACCGCTGCTGACCAAATCGAGCTGACAGCCATTCCAGAGCATCTCGTGCGTTTGAGCCTGCTCAAACTGTTCCAGCGAATATCGATACTCCCTGGTATCGTCCCGATGTTCGTCAAGGCTTTTGCGGGCCCAGTCGGGAAATCCTTGAAAAGTGTCATAGGAGGGCTCGTAGAGACAGAAGTTGTCGGCTAGTTCTCTGCGCACGATCAACTCCTCCAGGTAACACTCCCGTGTATCCCGGGAAAGAGCAGAGTGATAAACCTCCCATGCCAGTCTCTGGGGCGCCAGCTGACCAAAGTGCAGATAGGGAGACATGCCGGACTGCGCATCTTTTGTCGGATCATTGCGGTTTTGCGCATAGTCTTCAAGTGAATTCAAGACATTGGTCATTGCCGTCTGCGCCGCTTTTTCGCCTGCCTTAATCCAGACTAGCTCACCAGCGAGGTGATTTTCCGCCCGGGCAGCCAGGCGGGAAACAGCAATGGGTTTTTCTCCGGGGAGAGCTCCATAAGGGTGTTTCAGAAGCTCCGGGAAATCGGTGAGGTAATCAGGCAGGAGCCGGTTAATTTTAGGGCGTATCGTGTAGGCGCCATACTCCTTTTTGGCCGATATCAGCCATGCCGGAATTATATTGTGGCTGTCAATCTCGCATATGGGAAGCACGAGCCTTTCGCAGAGTTGCTCCAACAGGCGCCTCTTTTTTCTGAGCGGAGAAAAATCGGTGGCGAGGAGATGGCAATCATGCTGTCTTAGATGAGAGGATATCGACTCAGCGGGGTCGCCCTCAAGCAGGAAAAAACCAATATTATACCTGGACAAGCGCTGCTGAAGCTCCGCAAGGCCCTGCAAGGCAAACAGTGCGTGCCTGAGCGCAGGACAGCAATGAGCCGGATCGTAGCAATAGATTACCTGCAGTCCTTTCTCCCGGCTCAGCGCTTCCTGCTGTGCCCACAACAGTGCCCAGTTATCCGCCACCCGCTGTTCGCGGCTCATCCAGTAAACAACCGGACCGTCTCCCCGCCTGCCCTCCTGTATAACCCTGCTTCGCCTGTCTATATTGTCATTACGCTTCAGCATCTCGCCTCCCTGTCGCCCCTGCGGGCTTCCCTGTGCTGCTCGATAGTGCCTGAATTTTTCGAACTCCTGGGCACTGGAGCTGATTTTTTCTTTTATATTTATCAACCTAGGCAAAACGTGTATGGTAGTGCCCCAATACTCTATACCTGTTTGATCGCACAGACAACCAGCCATTTTCCAGCAACAGATCGCATGATGCAGCGTGAGCATTTACACCATTTAAAAATCGGTTTTACTGCAAACCTGGTCGTGGCCGCAAGCGTCGGCGCCTACGGCAGCGTTCTAGGCCTGCTTGCCGCCCAGAAAGGGTTGAGCTGGATTCAGCTTCTGGCCATGAACCTGAGCGTCTTTGCCGGTTCTGCCCAGTTTGTCATGGTCGACATGTGGTTCCCGCCGCTGCCGATACTGGAGATCACCATGGCAGTGCTGATAATCAACATGCGCTATCTGCTGATCGGAGCCTCCCTGAATCCTCTTTTTGAAGGCCGGAAACTCTATCACAAAATACTCTTTATTCACCTGGTCGCAGACGAGAACTGGGCGATTACCATGGCACGGTTCCACAAGGAAACGACCTCAATCTACTTTCTTCTCGGTGGCGGGCTCTGCGTCCAGGCGGCATGGTGCAGCGGCACGATTCTCGGCCATCGCCTTGGAGCAGTTATCAGCAATCCCGAGCGGTTTGGCCTTGATTTTTCATTTGTTGCCGTTTTTACCGCGCTGGTTTTCAGTTTCTGGAAAGGAAGGCAGGATCTGTTTCCCTGGCTTGTTGCGGCAACCGCGGCACTTGCTGCGGAATCGTTGCTGCCGGGCAAATGGTATATTGTCTGCGGCGGGGTCGGCGGCGCACTTGTCGCAGCCTTTCAGCCCGTAAAATCGCGGGAGCTCAAAGATGGTTAGCCTGGGCGCAGAAGCAGCGACCTGGCTGACGATCTTCTCTGCAGCGCTGGTCACCTATTCTTTGAGGTTATCGGGGCTGCTTCTGGCCGGCAGGCTTCCGAAAACAGGCAGGTTCAAGAAATTCATGGATGCACTGCCCGGCACGATCCTACTGTCGCTGATTGTTCCAGCAGCAATTGGAGCCGGTCCGGTCGGCTGGCTGGCAACAGCCCTGACCGGGCTCTGCAGCCTGAAAACCGGCAATGTATTTGTTTCGATGCTCGTGGGTATTGCAATCGTCGCCGCCGGGCGATGGCTGGGCTATTGAGCTGTTAAACGTTATAAACAGGGGAGCAGGAGACAAACGCTGACCGGGCATACCAATAAAAAAAGGCGGGAGAGCCTGAGCCCTCCCACCTTTTTACGCAATCTACGACCGTAGAAAATCAGCAGCCCTTGATTCCTCAGCCGGCCTTGACCTTCTTGGTGTCTTCATTTTTGGCGTCCTCTTTCACCTGCGGTCCGGCTATCGCATCTCGGGTGACCTTAATCCGGATGTTTTCTGCAATCTCAAGGGTGAGGACATTGTCGGTCAATCCGGTAATCTCTCCATAAATCCCACCCTTGGTGATCACCTTGTTTCCCTTCTTGAGCTCACTGAGATAGGACTGATGCCTCTTTGCCTGCTTCTGCTGCGGCCTGATCAGCAGAAAATAAAAAACCACAAAAATAAGAATCAGCGGAATGAATGAAGCAAATCCACCAGCCCCTCCTTGGCCGTCCGCAGCCACGGCCGTTGAAGCCGTGACCATGATTGCCGCCCCTGCAATGGCCAGATAGACGAGTCGAGTCATGTTGTAACCTCCTGATTGTTTATCACTGCAGTGTGTTTCTTCTCACACACCATTTTCCGATAAATTTGCAGCACATTAATCATTTGCTCTCAAGCCTGCCATAAAAATCGTCCCTGAAGGCGCTGTATCGATCATTTTCAATCGCTTGCCTGATGCTGGCCATCAGCGAAACATAATAATAAAGATTGTGTATCGTGTTCAACTGGTAGGCAAGAATTTCCCTGCAGACAAAAAGATGCCTCAGATAGGCCCTGGAATAATTCCGGCAGGTATAGCAGCCGCAGGCATTGTCGACCGGGCTGCTGTCTTCACGATACCTGGCGTTTTTTATCACGACTTTGCCGGTGGAGGTGAACAGCGTACCGTTTCTTGCATTTCTCGTGGGCATGACACAATCAAACATATCCACGCCGCGCCACACCCCTTCTACCAGGTCTTCGGGGGTGCCGACACCCATCAGGTAAACCGCATGGTCATCAGGCAGGTGTTCAACCGTTGCCTCGGTCATGTCATGCATCTGCTCTTTTGGTTCACCGACGCTCAATCCGCCGATTGCGTAGCCGTCAAAACCGATATCAACCATGGTCTGGGCAGAAACCCTTCTCAGTTCAGGGTACATGCCGCCCTGGACGATGCCGAAAAGCAGCTGATCACCGTCAGTGTACGCCGCTCGGCAGCGGCGGGCCCAGCGGCCTGTCAATGCAGTCGCCGTGACCGTTTCATCTCTTGTCGCCGGACAGGGGATACAGGTATCAAGGCACATCATGATGTCCGAACCGAGTGCCTGCTGGACCTCTATTGAATCTTCGGGGCTCAGGAAGAGAGGCGAGCCATCGAGATGGGACCTGAAGGATGCACCGTCCTCGGTAATCTTTGCCAGCTCTTTCAAACTGAAAATCTGGAAGCCCCCGCTGTCGGTCAGAATGGAACCATTCCAGTTCATGAAGTTGTGCAGGCCGCCGAGTTTTTTGATCAGGAGATGGCCCGGTCTGACAAACAGGTGATAGGTATTTCCCAGAATTATCCCGGCACCAATATCTTTGAGATTTTCAACGGTTACCGCTTTTACCGTGGCCTGCGTTCCGACCGGCATAAAAACGGGTGTCTGAAAAACACCATGCGCGGTCGCCACAGTTCCCCGGCGCGCCCTGCACTCGCTCGAACGAGCATGCAGCGTATATGGAGATTTTCCCATGAGTATTTTCCCGAGCTGTTACTTTTAGTTCTTCCGGTAAAACAGCGCCTGATTGCTCTGATCAGCACCGGCCAGTCCGTCGGATGCCCTTTGCTCGCCGCTGCTCGGCACCACCACACCAAAAACATCCAGCATGCATGTTCCTGTTTCAGCCAGGCGTTATCCTGATGAACCTCTTTTTCACAGCCAGTGCTGAATTTGGCAGCAGGCTGCCTGCAGCCGGCAGATGATCCTGCAGAATATGTCATCTGCCCGGTGAGTGCAATAATTAACAGGTCCCGGAATTATTAATTTTTTTTTGATTTCCCCTCTTATTTCCTGCATAATGTTAGCAGATAACCCGTCACTATTATTGGGAGTACAATGAAAACAATCCTCATTATAGAAAATAACAGAGACGAGCTTGAAACAATGCTTGAAGCCTGCGCTGCAGGCGGGGTCGAGTATAACGTCCTCTCTGCCGGCAACCTGGCACAGGCTCTGACCACCCTCTCCGGCGACAGGGTGGACCTGATCGTCTGCAGCACCATTGTTCCCGGTTTTTCCGAATATGCAGTCATCGACGAGCTGAGCATCAAATTCCCCTTTATTCCCCTGATCGCCATCAGGCCGCAGCAGACCGGCGGCAGCGCCACTGTTCCGGTGCCCGGGGCAAGCATTATCCTTGAAAGACCTGTTGCCAAGGAAAAATTTCTTCAACACATTGCTGATCTCGTTGAGCGCTCCTCTACCGGAATCGTCAAGGGAATACCGATATCATCATTTCTCCAGATGCTCGAAAATGATGGAGAGTCATGCACGCTGAACGTCACCTGTGGCCCGACAACCGGTTCCCTGTTTCTTCGCGGAGGCACGCTTGTTGGCGCTGAAACCGGGACATTGTCCGGGGAAGAGGCTGTTTATGAGATGATAGCCTGGGAGGGTGTGCATATTGAAATCAGATATTTCAACGGCCGCAAGGATGACAAAATCGTCAAACCTTTGATATCACTGATCATGGAGGGACTGCGCCTGAAAGACGAGGAGGAGGAAAAACGAAGGCAGCAGCGGGCGCTGTCAAAACCCGACCATAATCTCAAACAGATCTCTACCGCCGGCCACCGCCTTGCCCTTGAAATCGGCCTCCGCCTGAAAATGGAATTTGAAACCATCGACTCAAACCTCGACAGCGCTCTTGTCGGCCTGGTGCCGGACAAATGCGTGATAACAACAACCCCGAGTCATTTTATCATCACCCGCGACGAGATGGCGCTTGGCGACATCGCCCTGATCAAATTCACCTATCTGGGCAAGCTGTGCATGTTCAACAGCAGGCTGATAAAAACGGTTGAAACGCCGCTCCGACTGCTGTTTTTTGAGTACCCGGAAACAATTTATTATCATGAAATGAGGAAAGAAAAACGCACCTCTATATATATCCCCTGTACACTCGACCTGGAAGGAGAGGGAAGCTTTTCAGCAACGGTCCTGGACATCAGCAGTACCGGTACCCTCTGTCAGTTGAAATCGAAAAGAAACGAATCCCTTCCCGATGTCAAAATCAAGCAGGCGATAGAGCTGAGATGCATCCTGCCCGGACTCACTGACCAGCAGAGGATTCGCGGAATCATCCGGAACATAAAGACAAACAGTCAGGAGATGCGGATGGGTGTTGAATTTTCCGACCTGGACTCACGTGTGAAGGAAACAATCAAACACTATCTGCTTGAGCCATAACGGCTGCAGCATCACACATCCTGAGCTATTTTTATTATTGCCTCCTGCTGTTTCTCAATAGAATTCAACAGAAAAAACTGGACAACTGCGCGGCGCAGATTCTTCTTCTCGTCCGACACTTTGAAATAGGTATCATTATTGAGATAGTCGGTCAAAAACCTCAACCCCAGTTCATAGGTGAGCAGTCTGACCCCCTGATAAACCAGACTCCTCTCAGCTGGAGTAAAAGATACTCCCGAGGCCCGGTAGCCATCCAGCACCGCTCTGCAGATATCAAGGTCAAAGACAACATCACCTGGTCGCGGAGGATCTTCCCCCACGATGTTGCAGCAGGACCTGAGGCAGTCACCAATGTCAGAGGCCGGATTTCCCGCTGAAACCGTATCAAGATCAATAAGGGCGACACCCTGCCCGGAATCCTTGTCAAAAAGCATATTGGCTATCTTGGGATCGCCATGAATAACCCTTCTGACAGTTTTCCCGCTTTTGCTGAACGAGTGTAAATAGTCTCCATCAACTAGCCTTCCATCGGCCTGCTGACAGCAATAGCTCAAATCCGGCGACGCTTTGCGCTTGTGATTAGAGACTGCCTGCTGATAGTGCCTGCAGTATGCGGGAAGATCGTGAAAACCTGGCAGCGGGTCAAAGATAAGATCGGGGTTCAAATGCTCAAGCCTCTGATGAAACCAGCCGAGCAGACCACCTGCCTCAAATGCCTGGCTGAGCGAACTGACGGATGAGAAGCACTCCGTGTCTCCTAAATACTCTACCATCCGCCAGACGGCGCCATCACCATCAAGACAGCAGCTCTTGCCACTTCCGGCAGCAATCACACGCAACGTTTTCCTGAGGACATCCCTTCCTTTCTGCTGGTTCCGGATGTGCTCGGTCACCAGCCGGACATTATCGGCAACGCGCACCGGTTCCGGGAAGACGTCGGCGTTTATGCGCTGCAGGACGACCGGATCGCGATCGGAGAACCTCAACAGATAGGTGTCATTGATATTGCCTTCTCCGAGCGGTCTCACGCAGAGCAGGGACGAACGGGGAAGAAAACAGGAGAGGATTTGTCGGATGTGAACATCCACAGCCGTTTTCATCGCCATGTCAAAACCTTTTGTGCCATCAGGAGCTGATGGTTGTCAGTAAAAAAGGCGCCTGCCGAAGCTGGCGGCGCCGAGCAGGGCGGCGTCCCGCCTCAGGATGATGTATATAGGCGTTGCCGCCAGCAGCGATGCCATGGGCCCCGGAAAATGAAACGCCTTCAGAAACGGAACAAAGGAGACTGAGTTGACCATCCTCGGCAGGATGCCGCCGCCGAGGAACAACCCTCCGGTTGCATAGAGTTTAAGTACCAGGTTTGCACCCTCGCGACCGAGGATTTTCAAAAATAATTGCAGGGTTTTTGCACACAGCGGGCAGGTGCCGGCTATCGCCGCCCCGACAATTACAGGCGTCCGGTCTTCGGCGCGGGACAACCGTGTCCGCAGTTCAGCATGTTCCGTCTCCCCCCGGTCACGATAAAAGTCATACAGCCTGGGTATGGCAGGGCCGGCGCAGACTCGTTCATAACTCACCGCCCCCCCGGAAGCGTCGGCCAGCCACTCCAGCAGCTGCCGCTGCTCCCTGTCAACCGGAGCAAAATCACCATGCCCGCCCTCCGTTCCCCGCGGGTAACAATGATCGCCTGAATTAAGCAGGAATCCTTCTCCAAGCCCGGTTCCCGGTGCCAGGACAGCACGTATTGGTCCGACGTCCCCGCCTCCTTTGTGAAGACGGAAGAGATCGTTCTCGCCGAGCAGGGGCAGACAGGCGGCAACAGCAGTCATGTCATTTATCATGCTGACCGTTGAGAATCCAAGTTTCGCCAGCCCCTCTCGGTCTATTTTCCATGGCAGGTTCGTCACCTGGGCCTTCTCTTGCCCGACCACTCCAGCAACAGCGAGGCTGATCGTTTCGCAGCGGAGCCGCTGAGTCTTGAGAAAATCGCCGATAATCTCATCGATGCCATCCGCCTGGCGGCTGACATAACGTTT
This sequence comes from uncultured delta proteobacterium, assembly GCA_963696725.1. Classification (GTDB taxonomy): domain Bacteria; phylum Desulfobacterota; class Desulfobulbia; order Desulfobulbales; family Desulfocapsaceae; genus MADRE3. The sequence continues at coordinate 78,090 of CAVOLI010000004.1, read as the reverse complement.
TTTGGCGATCGGGGTCAGTGATTCATCACTGCTCAGGTAGACAGCAACCTCGGTTTTGGTGCCGCCGAGATCCACTGCCAGAAATTGTTCTGTCTGTTTAACCACCATAAGAGTTACCGTTGCCCGCCGGGCTGATGGAGATGGACATCCTGCTGCGGATAGGGAATTGAAATTCCCGCCTCGTCAAACCGCAGCTTGATCGTCTCCAGCAGATGAAAATAGACGTTCCAGTAATCTGCGGTCTTCACCCACGGTCTGACAACAAAATTCACCGATGATTCGGCAAGCTCCGACACGGCGATTGTCGTTTTCGGTTCAGCGAGAATCCGCTCGTCTGCGGCGACAATATCCTCGAGTAGACGATGTGCCGCCTTGATGTCATCATCATAGGAGATGCCGATAACGAGATCGACCCTTCTGGTCGGGTTTGCATTGACGTTGGTTATTGTATCATTATGGATTTTACCGTTTGGAACGATCAACTGCTGATTATCAGGCGTATGGAGTATTGTGTTGAATATGGTTATCTCCTGAACAGTGCCGGACACCCCGGCAATCTGGACAAAATCATTCACCTTGAAGGGCCGAAAGAGAATGAGCAGCACACCTGATGCGAAATTTGCCAGTGAGTCCTTTAATGCCAGGCCGACCGCAAGTCCGGCGGCACCGATAATGGTCAGAAATGAAGCGGTATTTATACCTAGCTGCCCCGCCGCAGCCACGATTACCGTCGCCAGCAGCGCATAATAGATGATATTTTTCAAGAACCTGGTCAGGGTGACATCGATCTGCTGTTTCTCAAGAATTCCGGCGACCAGCCTGGCAATCCGCAGGGAAATCCATTTTCCGATAAAAAAGACCAGGCCGGCGGCTATGATCTTTGCCCCCCAGGACAACGCCAGTTCGGTCAGCATGGTTACATCAATATCCATCATCTCCATTCTCCCTTACTGCAGTCAGACATTATCTCAGCTCCTTCATGATCAGGACTATTCATCAAGTATGATGATGTCAGCAGCTTCCGTACGGCTGTTATCGCTGTTTCTGACGACAGAAAACTCAAAGATATGAGACGAGTCAAGAAATACATGATCATTGGAAATATTTGATTTTGAGCAGTGAAAAAACACGGTCTCAGGACGCAGGCCATCTCTTGATAAATGGTAATAACGCATGAATCCAAAACCTCGTTCAGGATTATAATTAAGTGGAACACCCCGAACACGGCTTTCATCCGCGGGTTGAATCGGTAAAAGTCCAGGAACCAGAAATCCTGAAAGATAGCTGTCCGCCGCCTCTTTGAGTTCGTGGCTGACATTGTTGAAGCCAATAACCTCAACCCGGCACCCCATGTTCTGCAGGGCCAGAACCAGACGGATAAAATCGCCGTCCCCGGTCATCAGGATGACCCTGTCAAGATTTCGGGCCTGAAGCAGTGCATCAATAGCCAGATCCATGTCGGCATTGGCCTTGGTTGTCAGGATCCCTTCGTCATCGACAAAATGCTTTACATACTTTTTTATGACCTTGAATCCGCACTGCCTGAGGATATCGTGGTAACGGTACAGTTTCTGCCGGTAGTCGGTATCCTCTCTGGTACGGGCACGGTCCTCGGCGAGATAGGAATTAGCCCGAAGCAGTTCTGAATTTCCGGCATTGGCAAGGTCAACCAGAATATCATAGCGCATCCCGTAACCGCCGCTGAGCCTGATGTTTTCGGCATCAACGTAGATTCCCGTCTTAAGCATACCCGTGCCCCCGGTTTATCATTCCCACTCAATGGTTGCCGGCGGCTTTGATGATATGTCATAAACCACACGGTTGACGCCCCGGACTTCATTGATGATCCGGGTAGAAATACTGCCAAGGATCTCGTAGGGAACTTTCGACCAGTCAGCGGTCATTGCATCACGCGAGTCGACGCAGCGAATGGCAATGACGTTTTCATAGGTCCTGCCGTCCCCCATCACCCCAACCGTCTGGATGGGCAGCAGCACCGCAAATGACTGCCACACCTTGCGGTACCAGCCATTCTTTTTCATTTCATCAAGGACAATGACATCGGCCTGCCGGAGAATATCGAGCCGCTCTTCGCTGACCTCTCCCATGATCCTGATTCCCAGCCCGGGGCCGGGGAAGGGCTGCCGATAAATCGCCTCTTCAGGCAATCCAAGCTCAAGGCCAAGCTCCCGGACCTCATCCTTGAACAGCTCACGCAGTGGTTCGATCAGATCGAGTTTCATGACCTCAGGCAGTCCACCGACATTGTGATGGGACTTGATCGGCGCTTCACCGCGAAACGACACCGATTCGATCACATCGGGATAGAGCGTACCCTGAGCCAGAAACCTGACATCTCCGATTTTTTTTGCTTCATCCTCGAAAATCTTGATAAAGCCGAGGCCGATCCGTTTTCGTTTGATTTCCGGATCGACAACGCCATCAAGCTCGGAGAGAAAGAATCTGGTTGCATCAACATCGATGACATTGAGCTTGCTCTTCTCTTTGAAGAATCGCAGAATCGACCGTGATTCCCCGGTCCGCATCAGACCGTTATTCACATACACGCAGGTAAGCTGGTTACCGATTGCCCGGTGCACCATGGCCGCGGTTACCGAAGAATCGACACCGCCGGAGAGGGCACAGATCACCTTCTGCTTGCCGACCAGCTCCCTGATAGCGGCAACGGTTGTCTCTATGAACGAATGCATGGTCCAGTCCGGCAGACAATTGCAGAGACCGAAGATGAAATTGCGGAGCACATCGGTACCGATGAGGGTGTGCGCAACTTCAGGATGAAACTGTACCGCCACCAGCGGCTTTTCCCGATGCCGCAGAGCGGCAAATGGTGAATGATCGCTGACGGCAGTTGCCTCAAACCCCTCCGGCACAACCTCCACACGATCACCATGGCTCATCCACACCTGATGATGATGAACATCTTCGCCTGTTTCCAGTCCGGCGAACAAACCTTCGGTAAAGCGGACATGGAGTTCAGCCTTGCCAAACTCCCTGTTTTCAGCCTTTTCTACCGTGCCCCCGTGCTGCAGAATCATCAGCTGTGCTCCATAGCAGATTCCCAGCACCGGGATATCCAGGTCAAAGAGGGCCGGATCGGAATGCGGTGCATCCTTGTCATAGACTGAAAATGGGCCGCCGGAAAGGACAATTCCTGAGGGTTTCAGCGCCTGTATCTTATCGAGCGGGAGCGAATAAGGATGTATCTCACAATAGACTTTTTGCTCCCTGATCCGTCTGGCGATGAGCTGCGTTGTCTGGGAGCCGAAATCAAGGATAAGAATCATCTGGGTATGTGTAGTCATGTAATACGATCCTCTGCTGGTCAGTTAAAGGCGGCAATCCATCCTGCCATACATATCAGGCCGTTCTGTAGTTTGGTGCTTCCTTGGTGATAATGACATCATGAACATGGGACTCACGCAGACCCGCCGTGGAAATACGAACGAAACGGGCTTTTTTCTGCAGGTCCGGTATCGAGGCGGCCCCCACATAGCCCATCCCTGAGCGAAGGCCGCCAAGCAGTTGATAAATAACACTTACCAGCGGCCCCCGGTACGGTACCCTTCCCTCAATTCCTTCGGGAACCAGCTTCGAGGCGGAACTGATATTTGACTGGAAATAGCGGTCCGATGATCCCTGGCTCATCGCACCCAGCGACCCCATGCCGCGATAACCCTTGTAGGTTCTGCCTTGATAGAGAAAGGTTTCCCCCGGGGTCTCGTCGGTACCGGCAAAAAGGCTGCCGATCATGATCGTTGAGGCGCCGGCACCGATCGCTTTTGCCAGATCGCCGGAATGTTTGATACCGCCGTCCGAGATTACCGGCACATTGTATTTGTCGGCAACCTTCACACACTCCCGCAAAGCGGTAATCTGCGGGACACCGACACCTGCGACGATTCTTGTCGTACATATCGAACCGGGGCCGACGCCCACTTTTACCCCGTTTGCACCGGCCTTGATCAGGTCCTCGGCCGCTTCCCCCGTCGCAATATTACCGGCAATAATCTGCAGCTCAGGATATGAGTTCCGCACCGCCTTCACGCTGTTTATCACGCCAACACTATGGCCATGAGCCGAGTCGAGGACGACGACGTCAACGCCTGCTTTGACGAGTTTTTCAACGTTTGCTTCCAGTTCAGCAGCGACACCAATTGCCGCTCCGACAATCAATCGTCCAAATTCGTCTTTTGCCGCATCGGGATATTTCTTGATCTTTTCTAAATCCTTAATGGTTATCAACCCTTTCAAATTGCCGGCGTCATCGACAACCAGCAACTTTTCAATACGGTGTTCATGCAGCAGCGCCTTTGAGTGCTCCAGATCGATTCCCACCTTGGCGGTTACCAGATTTTTGCTGGTCATTACATCCGCAACTCTGAGATTGTTATCCGACACAAACCTCAGATCACGATTGGTAACGATTCCGACGAGTTTTCCTTCATGCAGAACCGGCAACCCGGAGATCTTGTAATGACTCATAATGTCCTGCACTTCCCCGACAGACTGATACTGCCCGACGACAATCGGATCGATGATCATCCCTGATTCGGATTTTTTCACCCGCTCAACCTCGAGTGCCTGCTGTTCAATATCCATGTTTTTATGGATTATGCCGATTCCGCCCTCGCGGGCCATGGCGATTGCAGTCGCCGATTCAGTAACCGTATCCATGGCCGAGCTGATGAGTGGGCAATTCAGGCTGATCCGGTCGGTTAGTCTGGTTTTCAGCGAGACTTCATTCGGAAGAACCTCGGACGCCGAGGGAACCAAAAGGAGGTCGTCAAAAGTTAATGCTAATTCAATATTATCTGGTATCATAGAAAACTCCTTTTCGGATCAACGCAAACCAGGCTTGTTTTCCCGGTCAATCACATGTAATACAGTCATTCATTTAACAGTTTAAAACATCCGACACGAAAATCTCAACTAAATTACCGGCCGTAAACGTCTGGTGGATAAAGCCGTAATCGGGCTTTTTCTCCGGTTCCGGCAACAAAATGATCGTCTCCATCAACCCCGAAAATCCCCAGCTACGTCTGATAAAACAGGTCAGCGAAAAAATCCGGCACGGTGCGGTTATCTGTTACCCGACAGAAACAGGCTACGGCATCGGCTGTGATATTTTCAATCCAAAAGCAATCAAACAGATCGTCCAGTTAAAAAGGAGGCCGAAGGACAAGCCGTTTTCCTTCATGTGCTCCGACCTGAAAAATATCAGCCTCTACGCTCATGTCTCAAATACCGCCTACAGGCTTTTGAAAAAGAATCTGCCGGGACCGTATACCTTCGTTCTTCCCGGAACAAAACTGGTTCCAAAAGTGATGACGACCCGTCAGAAAACGGTCGGTATCCGCGTCCCGGAAAATGAAATCTGCCGACTGCTGCTTGAAGAACTCGAGACACCGATCATCAATACCAGTATTCCCGTCGGTGACGAAAGCCAGGGCCCTCAGGAGGCCTACAAGATAGAGACGCTGATCGGCAATCGAGTGGACCTCATCATAGACGGCGGCCCGGTATTCTCCGACCCATCGTCTCTTATCGACCTTACCGGTGAAACACCCGTCATCCTCAGGGAAGGCAAAGGGGATGTCAGTCCGTTTCTTGAATCAAGGCGTCTTTCAGAGATTTACTCATCGTGAAATGGATCGTCTTTCGCTCACCGATATCCATGATTACACCGGTGCGTGGGTTCTTGGTTTGTCGGGCTTTGCGACTTCTTGTTGAAAAACTGCCGAAACCCCGGAGTTCAACCCGCCGACCGTCTGAAATTGCATCAACCATGGAGTCAAGGATGATGTCAACGGCAACCGCCACGTCCTGTTTCTGGATGTCAAGATCATCACTAATCTGATCGACCAACTCTTTCTTTAACATGCTCATACAGTAAAAACCTCACATTCATCTGCTGGATCGTAGGATACAAAAAAAGGTTGTTTTGCCGAATGCATCGCCAAAACAACCTTTTTCTCTAGTGACATTATCAGAGTATTTCTACTCCTCAGTCGGTGAGCCTCCCTCGGCAGCTGCCTTGAGAAGATCACCGAAGGTGGACGGAGCCGCTTCTGCGACCTCGGCCTCCGCCTTCTTGATCTTCTCTACCGCTTCCGCCTCACCCTCATCTTCAAGCGTTTTTACGGACAGGCCGATCTTTCTGTCTTTTGCGGAAACATTGATGACAATTGCCTTGAGTACATCCCCGACCTGGTACATACCCACCGGGGTCTTGACCTTGTCTTTACTGATTTCAGAAACATGCACCAGACCTTCAATGCCTTCTTCAAGCTTCACGAAAACACCAAAGTCGGTTACGTTGGTAATCTCTCCTTCAACAACGGTTCCGGATGGATAGTTGTTGTACGCCGCCTGCCATGGATCGGGAGTCAACTGCTTGACTCCAAGAGAAAATCTCTCGTTTTCCTTGTCTATCTTGAGAACGACCGCCTGGATCATCTCACCTTTGGCATACTTTTCAGACGGGTGCTTGATGCGCTCGGTCCAGGACAGATCAGAGACATGAATCAGCCCGTCAATACCGTCCTCGATACCGATGAAAACACCGAAATCGGTAATGTTCTTGATCTTCCCTTCGATAATGGAGCCGACCGGATAACTATCGGTAACGAGATCCCAGGGATTTTCCTGGAGCTGCTTCATACCGAGTGAAATACGTTTGGTCTCCGGCTCTATGTTGAGAACCATGATCTCGATCTGATCACCGACAGCGACCATCTTGGAAGGATGCCGCGGCTTTTTCGACCAGGTCATCTCGGAAACGTGGATTAACCCCTCAACGCCCTCCTCCAGTTCAACGAAAACGCCGTAGTCGGTGATGGAGACGACCTTGCCGACCGTTTTCTCACCAACTGGATAACGATCCGTTACCGTCGCCCACGGATCTTCCTTGAGCTGCTTGATGCCAAGAGAGACCCGGTCATTGTCCTTGTCATATTTGAGGACTTTCACCTCAAGCTCCTGGCCTACCTTGTAGAGCTTTGCAGGATGCGAGACGCGCCCCCAGCTGAGATCGGTTATATGACAGAGCCCGTCCATTCCTCCCATGTCTATGAAGAGACCATAATCGGTGATATTGGTGATCGCCCCACTGATGACCTGACCCTCTTCAAGGCGCGAGCGCATCTCTTCACGCAGTTTGTTGCGCTCTTCCTCAAGGATTGCCCGGCGGGAAATCACAACGTTGTTACGTTTACGGTTGAATTTGAGAATCTTGAAATCGTATGATTCGCCGATAAGGCCATCAAGGTCTTTGACCGGCCGCAGATCAATCTGCGAATAGGGGAGAAAAGCGGGGACGCCGATGTCGACCGACATACCGCCCTTGACCCGGCTCTCTATTTTACCCTGGATAGTACCATCTGCTTCCTGGATCTTGGCAATATCTTCCCAGACCTTGATAGCAATGGCCTTTTCCCGTGACAGAAGAAGTCCACCTTCATCTTTACGACGTTCAACGAACACTTCGACCGTGTCGCCAACCTTAATTCCTTCAATCCCGTCCAGCCGGAATTCAGATTTGGAAATATAGCTCTCGGCCTTATCTCCGACGTCGACGAGGTAATAGTCATCTTCAACACCGATAATGGTGCCGCCGGCGACATTACCCACCTCAACAACCCTGTTGTTTTCTTCCATCTCAAAGAGATCGGCAAAACTCATCTCTTGATCATTTTCTTCCTGGTTTAATTGATTAAGTTCTTCTGTCATGGATTTACTCATCGCGCAGACAATCTGCACAGTTTAATGTTTATCTTTACCTGCCGGGAGCAGGCGCTAAAAAATTTGAAGGGCCGCATTTCCTATAACAGAATGCAACCCTGACAATTAGAAACCCGTTTTATACCACGAAAACCGTGCAGGCTCAAGCCTTTATTGTGCTGCAATCCAAATTTTCTGGCCCGGCACGAGCGCTTCATGCTGCTCTGGCGGCTCGCGCCTGATCCCGCCCAAGCCCTCTGGAATCAGTTTGTTTTCTGCTCCTCAGGACCCGTTTCCACCGGCAGCCGCGCCCTTCTCCAGGCCTCTATGCCGCCATCGAGATTGTATATTTCCTGGTGCCCCATGGCCAGCAGCGCCTTACCGACCACATAGCTTCTGCCGCCGACGGCACAGACGACCAGGAGCGGCTGCTCCTTGGGCACCGCCAACCGCCCCCTCATCACATCGCCGATAGGAATAAACAAAGAGTCGGGAAGTCTCACCTGTCTGCGCTCCTGAGGGGTTCTGACGTCGATCACCAGCAGATCCTTTTTCTGCTGGATCAGCCCCTGTGCCTCCACCCCGGAGATTGATTTGAAGCGGTTCCCGCCGACCGCCGATTCTGCGGATGAAACTGCAGTTTTTGAAGCAGGGGGCTGCCGGTCCTCCTCCGCGGAACAACTGGTAAAGACCAGGAGCGCCATGAGAAAACCGACCATCATGACGAAACGAAAAGGCAATATCGCTTTTTGTGCGCTCATGTCAACACATCACCTTGAAACTCAAATTCTAACACCGTGAGGCAGTTACTATAACCATACTTGTCCAGGCTGCGAGCGTCTGTTGAAACGTCTCTTATTTTTTACCGTCTGCGGGGCGATGCTTTTCGCCTCCGGCCAGGATATTTTTTCTTGCCGCTTCTTGCGGGGGTTGGTTTCGGCTCCGGCGGCTCAATCAGCAAATCGTCTTCCGGGACAACGCATTCAAGCTTCCTGCTGATAAATTCCTCGATAGCGGGCAGATAGAACGAGCCGGTCTCGCAGGCAAAACTGATTGCCACTCCATCCGCTCCCGCCCTGCCTGTTCTGCCGATCCGGTGAACATAGTCCTCCGGCTCGTAGGGCAGGGTATAGTTCACCACATATTTGATGTCATCAATGTGGATACCCCTGCCGGCAACGTCGGTTGCCACCAGCAACAGATTTTTCCCGGAGCGAAAGGATTCCAGCCGCTTGGTCCGTTTATATTGAGGAACGTCACCGGTGAGCAGCTGGCAGCCCACCCCGTGCGCCTGGAGCTTTGCGACCAGATCCGCCGCTTCGCTCTTCATGTTGGCAAAGACCAGAATTCGCCCGTTGCCGGTTTTGCTGGCCAGATTATAGAGCAGCGTAAACTTTTCTTTTTCAGTCGTCAGATAGACCCGCTGCTCAATCCGTTCGACATCTATCGTCTCCTCCCCGGCTTCCACCGGAACAGGGTCTGTGCACCACTGCGAGGCAAGCCGCCTGACATCGTCGGTAATTGTCGCCGAAAAAAGCATTGTCTGACGTTTTTCCCTGGGGGGAAGATGGCCAAGTATTCTCCTGACGTCGGGAATGAAACCCATATCAAGCATTCGGTCTGCCTCATCGATCACCAGGCTCGTGCAGCAATCAAAAAAGAGGATCTGCTGGCGGACAAAATCGAGTAAGCGCCCCGGAGTCGCCACGATTATGTCACATCGCCGCTGGGCAACCATCTCCTGCTGCTTTCGGTAGTCAGCGCCGCCATAAACAGCGCAGATATTGAGCGGGGTAAAAAAACCGAGTTTTTTGCCGTCCTTGGCAATCTGGATGACCAGTTCCCTGGTGGGAGCAATGATCAGCGCCCGGGGATGGCCATTTGCCGGCCACGCCTTCTGGTCGCTGAGCAACCTGCAATAGAGGCCGATCAGAAAGACTGCCGTTTTCCCCGTGCCGGTCTGGGCCCGGCCGACAAGATCTTTGGAATCAAGAACGATCGGCAGGGCTTTTTCCTGTATCGGCGTGCAATAGTGAAATTTCTCGGATGCAATCCCCTGCATGATGCTCAGGTCAATCGGGAAATCATGGAACCTGCTGCGCCCCGGTACCGGAACAACCTGAAAATCATCCAGGCTCCACTGCCTTTTTTTCTTCTGGTGAACATGTTTTTTCACCGGAATCTCATCTGCCGCCCTCTCCGGCTTGACGTCCTTCAGCACTTCTGTCGTGTGCGCCGCTGCCTGTTCGTCGTCCAGGAGCTCGTCTTCACGCAAGGCCTCTTTTTTCTTATCGGAAAACGGAAATATTCGTCGATAGACATCTTTTCCCGAACGGGTCAGTCTGTGGAAATGGGAGACGGCGCTTCCGGCCAGCCGCTTCATTCGATATGTCATCTGAACTGGTGTCCTGGTAAGATTGTTGCTGTTATGTCTAGAGAAAAAACAGGATTACTGCGCTGGAAAAGAAAAAAAGCACGCGGTGTCCGTCTCTTTACCGTCTTTTACTCATGTACGGTACACCCCGGACCCGGGCAACGCGGAGCAGAGAGAACCGCTATCGACCCTGGACCTTGAGTTCTTCCATAAACGGGCCGAACAGCTCTTCATATTCTGGGATGGCCTTGCGCAGTATTACGCCGAAGTGCGCTGTGTCATTATCGTTTACCACAAGATTGGCCGAACATGCAAGTGCCTGCAGATTATAAAAAGTTTTGAACTCGGGGCCAAGCAGGGCATAAAAGATATAGCGTCTGCGCGACATGCTCATTGAGCACATCAGCTCATGGAAGCTGTTTTCATTAAGGTCTTGACCATCAAATGAAGCCTGCATCACAATGGATGAATATTCAAAGAACTGCATTTTCTCGATGGCGTCCGAGACGTTGTCAACTGTTTCGGCCCGGTACCCAAGGCCGGTCAGGGCGCCGACGACCTGTTCCTCAGTTTTTTCGTCCTGTACCAGAACCATGGCCTGCGGGATATCTGAAACGACCGACTCCTCTTCATAGTCACCGTCGGCAAGCCAGCTTGTATCAGGCGGTTCCGGCGGTTTAACACGGGCAGTCCTGCCCCCTGGCAGAATTTCCCGTCCCAGGGCTATCGGCTCTCCGCACTGGCTGCACTTGAGTCGCAGCTTCTGGCCGGAGGGGAGCTTCCTGATGCTTTTTTCTATCTTTGAATTTGCTTTATGGGCTTTTCCGCATGCTTTACAGGTGATATTCATCATTGTCACTTTATTTCCCGTTAACCATTGACGACACGATTACAAATACTCCAGTTGGATGGTACAGAGGCGAAGGCCTTTCTCTTGTCAGTAGCCAAGCTGATCCGCTTCTTCCTCTTCCATGGCAAGACCGGTAAGAGATGTTGTGGCTTCTCCCCGCGCGGCTTTTATTCTGTCCAGCCCACGGTTCACCTCGTTGCGATGTGAACAGTAGGTAACCGCCGTCTCTTCGGTAATCAGGCCATCAGTGAAGAGTTCAAGAATATGCTGATCGAAGGTTCTCATTTCAAGGGCCGACCCTGCCTTGACAACGTTGTAATACGTCTTTTCCTCTGTTTCTCCGTTCATGATGAGATCTTTTACCCGGAGGCTTGTCCGCAAAATTTCCATCGCAGCGACCCTGCCGCCGCCGACTCTTGGCAGCAAGCGCTGGCTGACAACCCACCTGATGGTATCGACCAGCCGATGCCGGATCTGGGGCTGCTCTTCCTGCTCAAACATACCAAGGACACGGTTCATGGTCTGCCCGGCATCGATGGTGTGCAGGGTCGAGAGAACCAGGTGCCCTGTTTCCGCAGCAGTGAGCCCGATCTCCATGGTTTCGCGGTCCCGCATCTCACCGACCAGTATTACCTTCGGGGCCTGGCGAAGAGCCGCTCGCATACCGGTTGCAAAAGAGCTGAAATCATTTCCCAGTTCCCGCTGGTTGAACGTTGCCTTATGGTGGGGGTGGACATATTCAATGGGATCTTCCAGAGTGACAACATGAACGGAGCGCTCCTGGTTGATCCTGTTGAGCAGTGCGGCGAGCGAGGTTGTTTTACCGGTACCGGTAGCACCGGTAAAAAGCACAAGCCCGTTCAGCTCCCTGGCCATCATCCCGAAAGCCCGGGGGAAATTCATCCCTTCAATACTCGGTACCTTTGTTTCAAGCTTACGGAGCACGGTGGTCAGATAGCCCTTCTGGGTAAAAATATTTACCCTGAAGCGGGCCAGATCGCCCAGGGAATATGACAGGTCGCACGAGCCGTTGACGACAAGATCGGTCAGCAGCCGCTTGTTATTGCCGATGAGATTCAGGGCAAACGTCTCTGACTGGAACGGCGTCAACTGCTTGATTTGGGGCTCCACCTCAACCGGCACCAGGACTCCTGAAGACTCAACCTGCAGACTCTTGCCGACGGTGATGTTAAGGTCAGAAACATTTGGATTGGATTCCAGCATGACGGTTATCCAATAATCTATTTCCGTCTTTTTCATGACGATCTCCTGAAAAATTGTGCAATAACGATTATTTTCATTTTATATTGCTATAAAAGAAATACAAAGTACAATTTTTTTTTATCTCATTATTTCATTCTACCAAAAGGACACAACTCATGGCAAATTCACTCCGCAGCGACACAACTACCCAGGGACGGCGCATGGCCGGGGCTCGCAGCCTCTGGCGGGCAAACGGCATGACAGACGAACAGTTCGGCAGGCCGGTCATCGGCATCGTCAACTCGTTTACCCAGTTTGTACCCGGGCACGTTCATCTTCACGAGATCGGCCAGCACATGAAAAAAATTATCGCCGAGCATGGCTGCTTCGCCGCTGAATTTGATACCATCGCCATCGATGACGGAATTGCCATGGGCCATGACGGTATGCTCTACTCACTCCCCTCGCGTGAGCTCATTGCCGACTCCATCGAGTACATGTGCAATGCCCATACGGTTGATGCGATTGTCTGCATCTCTAATTGCGACAAGATCACCCCCGGCATGCTGATGGCGGCGATGCGGCTCAACCTGCCGGCTATTTTCGTCTCCGGCGGCCCAATGGAAGCAGGAATCGACGGAGAAAAGCGCTATGACCTGATTGATGCGATGATAATGGCGGCCGATCAGAGCCTGGACGATGAGCTCATTGACCGGGTTGAACGATGCGCCTGCCCGACCTGCGGCTGCTGTTCGGGGATGTTCACGGCAAACTCGATGAACTGCCTCAACGAAGCGCTTGGCCTGGCGCTTCCGGGCAACGGTACCGTTGTTGCAACCCATGTGAACCGGACTAAACTGTTCGAGCAGGCAGCCAAGCGTATCGTTGAGATGGCCGAAGCCTACTACACAAACGGAGATGACTCGGTTCTGCCCCGCTCGGTCGGGACAAAAGCGGCATTCATGAATGCCATGGCCCTTGATATCGCCATGGGGGGCTCAACCAACACCGTGCTGCACCTGCTCGCCATAGCCCAGGAAGCAGAGGTCGATTTCACCATGAAGGACATTGATAATCTGTCGAGGAAAATACCGAATCTCTGCAAGGTTTCACCTTCGTCTTCCTACCATGTTGAGGATGTCAATCGCGCCGGAGGCATTCTCGGCATTATGGCGGAACTTGACCGCGCCGGACTGCTCGACACCACGGTGAAAAGACTGGAAAGCCCGACTCTTGCAGAAACCCTGAGAAAATACGACATTGCCGGGGGCAAGCCAACGGATGCGGCGCTGTCGCTTTATTTGAGCGCCCCGGGAGCATCGGGCAGGAACCTGACGATGGGTTCCCAGTCCGCAACCTATCAGGCGCTTGATCTGGATCGCAGCAAAGGATGCATCCGCAGCGAGGAAAACTGCTACAGCAAAGACGGCGGGCTTGCGGTCCTGTACGGCAACATAGCGGCAGACGGCTGTATTGTGAAAACGGCCGGGGTGGACGAGTCGATTCTTGTTTTTTCAGGCACCGCCAGGGTCTGCGCCTCCCAGGAGGAAGCCTGTGAGAAGATACTGGGAGGCAAAATCGGTGCAGGGGACGTGGTCGTCATTCGCTACGAGGGTCCGCGCGGCGGGCCCGGCATGCAGGAAATGCTCTATCCGACCTCATACCTCAAGTCGATCCATCTCGGGAAAAAATGCGCCCTGATAACCGACGGCCGTTTTTCCGGCGGAACATCGGGTCTTTCCATCGGCCATATCTCCCCTGAGGCGGCGGCTGGAGGAGCCATCGCGCTTATTGAGGAGGGCGACCGGATCGACATCAATATCCCCAAGAGATCCATTGATGTCGCCGTCAGCGCCGAAGAATTGGCACAACGCAGGAAAAAAGAGGAAGCAAAAGGCAAAGCGGCGTTTACCCCACCTGCCCGACCGCGCGCGGTTTCCAAAGCCCTGAAGGCGTATGGGCACCTGGCATCGTCTGCCGACAAAGGGGCGATCCGGGTCGTTCCCGAATAGCCGCTGAAGCTGAGACCTGGAACGCATAGCTCCGGGTCTCAGAAACCTGTATTGTTTTTCAACCACATGTTTTTACTTGTTTTTATATCACTCCTGCAGTCGATAAAAAATCTTGATTTTCGAACCGCAGGCATTACCGTTACACCAGTAGGAATGGTAATCAGTACTATATAACTTTTAACTTGCCCCGGAGCGCGAGATTATCTATTCTGTTTGATTGTCAGGGAATTCGATCAGACAGCACTATTACCCTCAGGGAACACCAGTGAAACCCACCGACATCAAGAACCCCGAATATTTTCACAGAGTGATCGACTGCCAGTATGCCTGCCCGGCCCACACCCCGGTTCCAGAGTACATACGCCTAATCCTGCATAAAGAGTTTACCAGAGCCTACATGATAAACTGGGAATCAAACGTTTTCCCGGGAGTTTTGGGCAGAGTCTGCGACCGGCCCTGTGAACCTGCCTGCAGGCGGGACAGGGTTGAAGAAGAGCCGGTCGCCATCTGCAGGCTGAAACGGGTCGCCGCTGACAACAGAGATGATATCCTGCCGCTGCTTCCGGCAATCCCGAAGAAGAAAAACGGCAAACGGGTAGCCCTTATCGGCGGTGGTCCGGCCTCTTTGACCGTGGCACGGGATCTGGCACGTCTTGGCTACGAGCTCGACCTCTATGACGACCAGTGCAAGGCGGGGGGGTTCATGAGAAGCCAGGTTCCCTCCTTTCGCCTCCCCGAAAAGGTGCTCAACACTGAGATCGATTACATTCTTGACATGGGGATTACGACCCACCTCAACACCTATGTTTCCGGCCTCAGGGAAATCTTTGACAAGAAGTATGATGCGGTATTTATCGGCTGCGGCGCTCCGCGAGGACGTGACCTGCCTGATCTTCCGGGAAGAAAAGAAGCTGAAAAGTCTATCCATATCGGCATCGAATGGCTTGCCGGGGTCGTTTTCGGCCACGTGGAGAAGACTGAAAAACGGGTTCTTGTCCTCGGTGGCGGCAACACGGCCATGGACTGCTGCAGGACCGCCCGCCGGCTTGGCGGCGAAAACGTCTCGGTCATTGTCAGGAGCCCCCAGTCTGAAATGAAGGCATCAGAATGGGAGATCGAAGACGCGATTAAGGAAGATATCCCCATTATCGACAACCATGTACCCCTTGAATTTGTGCACGAGAACGGGAAATTAACCGGAATGATGTTTGAGAAAGTGATGCCCCGCTATGACGAGGAGGGTGGAAGAAAACTTGTCTCTGCCGGTGAAGACCCGGTCTTTTTTGAATGCGATGAAGTGCTTCTGGCAATCGGCCAGCAGAATGCCTTCCCATGGATCGAAGATGACATCGGGATTGTCTTCAATGAGCGGGGCCTGCCGGAACTGGACCCGGTAACGCTGCAGTCCTCGCTCCCCTCGGTCTTTTTTGGCGGTGATGCCGCCTTTGGGCCCGGCAATATCATTATAGCCGTGGCCCATGGCCACGAGGCCGCGATCTCAATAGATCTTTTCTGCCAGGGCAAGGACCTCCATCACCGGCCGAAGCCGGATGTCAGCCTTGCCGGACAGAAACTCGGATTCCAGGACTGGATCTATGACTCCGATATAACCGAAGACCAGCGCCAGATTGTGCCGACTGTTGAAAAAGCAAAATCATTAAAAGACCGGCTGATCGAGGTGGAACTCGGGTTTGCTGTGGAAAGCGGAAAGACCGAGGCAAAACGCTGTCTCAACTGCGATGTCCAGACGGTTTTCGACACTGCCCTGTGCATCGAATGCGACGCCTGCGTCGATATCTGCCCGACCAGCTGCATTACCTTTACCGAAAACGGCGAAGAAGATGAGCTCAGAGAGAGACTGCTGGCCCCCGCGCGCAACAAGGACCAGACACTCTACATTTCCGAGGAACTGCCGTCGGGCAGGATCATGGCCAAGGACGAGAATGTCTGTCTGCATTGCGGCATGTGCGCTGAACGCTGCCCGACAGCAGCGTGGGACATGCTTAAATTCCTCTACAAATCAGCGGTTGCCGGAGACAAGTGATGAGAATTGAACGCGTAAACGACTTCGTCGTCCGCTTTGCCAACGTAAACGGGTCAGGGTCCGCCAGTGCCAACAACCTCTTTGCCAAGGTCGTTTACCGTCTTGGTGTGCCGGTAAGCCCGAAGAACATATTCCCGTCCAATATCCAGGGACTGCCAACCTGGTACGAGGTGCGGATAAGTGAAAAAGGGTATCTGGGGAGACGCGGCGGGGTGGATTTCACTGTCGCCGCAAACGGTCAGACAATGAAGCAGGATTATGAGATGCTGGCACCTGGCGGTTATTTTCTCTACGATTCAACCAGGCCGCTGCCCGAAGATTACCGGCGCGACGACATCACCGTCATCGACATCCCGCTGACCCAGCTCTGTAACGATGAGTTCAGCGACCCTCGACTCCGGCAGCTTTTGAAAAACATAATCTACATCGGTGCACTCGCCTCTCTGCTCGACATCGGCCTTGGGCCGGTCGTCGAATCGATAGAGAAACAATTCAGCAAGAAACCGAAACTAGCGGAACCCAATGTCAGGGCGCTGGAAATTGGCTTCAACTATGCACAGGAGCATCATCAGGACAGCTGCGGCCTTTCAATCCGTCCCTCCGATGCCGTCGGTGATCGTATCCTGATAGACGGCAACACCGGAGCCGGCATGGGCGCGCTCTATGCGGGCGCCACCGTCGCCGGCTGGTACCCGATTACCCCTTCAACCTCGGTGGTGGAAGCCTTTGAGCGATTTGCCGGGCGCTACCGGATTGACCCTGAAACAGGAAAAAAACGCTATGCGGTGATCCAGGCGGAGGACGAACTTGCGGCCATCGGCATCGCCATCGGCGGCGGCTGGAATGGTGCCCGCTCATTCACCGCCACGTCCGGTCCCGGCGTGTCACTGATGAATGAATTCCTCGGGCTCGCTTACTTTGCTGAAATTCCCGTGGTGCTGATCGATGTCCAGCGCAGCGGTCCGAGCACCGGCATGCCCACCAGGACGCAGCAGTCAGACATTCTGTCCTGCGCCTATCTCTCCCACGGTGATACCAGAAACGTGCTGCTGATACCTGGCGACCCCTACGAGTGCTTCCAGATGACCGCAGATGCCTTTGACCTTGCAGACCGCCTGCAGACACCGATAATCGTGCTCAGTGATCTTGATATCGGCATGAACGATCACCTCTGCAAGCCATTTGACTGGGACGACAGCCGAATCTATGACCGGGGCAAGGTCCTGAGCTCAGCTGATCTCGACAAGCTCAGCGCCAAGTGGGGCCGCTATCTGGACATCGACAAGGACGGTATCTGTTACCGCACCCTGCCCGGCACCCACCCGGCAAAAGGAGCCTACGTCACCCGCGGCACCTCCCATACCGAATATGCCGCCTACACCGAAGAAAGCGCAGCCTACGAGCGCGGCATGAAACGGCTCCTGGTTAAATGGGAAACGGCCCGTCATCTCGTGCCTGCCCCGGAAATAATCATCAAGGATAAAAAGGCTTCCATAGGGGCCCTGTTTTTTGGCTCATCAACATATGCAGCCCATGAAGCGCTTGACCGGCTCGAGGAAAACGGCTTGATCATCAACAGCATCAGAATCCGTTCATTTCCGTTCCAGAAGGAAGTCTTCGAGTTCATCGATCAGCATGAAATCGTCTTTGCCATCGAGCAGAACCGTGATTCTCAGATGAAGATTCTGCTTGCCGGGGAATGCCAGATCTCGCCGGGTAAACTGGTGCCGGTGACCAATTTCAACGGGCTGCCGATCACGGCAACGATGATTATCAACCAGATCCACTCGAAACTGCTTTCCAGCGGCAGGAAAAACCTTAAAATGGCGGTACAGGGGGAGATCAGCGCATGAGTCAAAAAAAGCCCGAGTTCAGGCATCCGGATGCCCAGAAGAACAGGCTGGGCCTTACCCGAAAAGACTACGAGGGAGCCATTTCCACCCTGTGCGCCGGCTGCGGCCATGATTCCATCAGCAGCGCCATCGTGACCGCTTTCTTTGAAATGTCCATCGAGCCGCACCGGGTGGCCAAGCTCTCCGGCATCGGCTGTTCCTCCAAGACCCCGGCATATTTTCTCGGCCGTTCACACGGCTTTAATTCAGTGCACGGGCGCATGCCGTCGGTGGCAACCGGGGCCAACATGGCCAACCGGGACCTCGTCTATCTTGGCGTCTCCGGCGACGGTGATACCGCTTCCATCGGCATGGGACAGTTTGCCCATGTGGTCAGGCGAAATCTCGACATGATTTACGTGGTGATGAACAACGGCTGCTACGGGCTTACCAAGGGCCAGGACTCTGCTACTGCCGACAAGGGTTCCAAGAGTAAAAAAGGGGAGCCGGTCTCCCTTGAATCAATTGATCTCTGCGAGATCGCAATCCAGCTTGGGGCGGGCTTTGTCGCCCGCGGCTTCTCCGGCGACAAGAAACAGCTATTGCCGATGCTCAAGGCTGCCATTGCGCACAAGGGGCTGGCCTTTGTGGATGTGATCTCGCCGTGCGTGACCTTTAACAACGTTCCCACCTCGACAAAGAGTTACAGCTGGGTCCGCGACCATATGGAGGCCACCAGGTCTTTTGATTTCATTCCGCTGATGCAGGAAATTACCGCAGAGTACCCACACGGTACGGCAACGCCCGTGTCGCTGCACGATGGCTCAATCATCAACCTCTACAAGCGGGAGGACAAGGAAATCATCACCAGCAGGCGTGAGGCAATTGCCGAGCTGGAAAAAACCAAGGAGAAACAGCAGATTCTCACCGGTATCCTCTACCTTAATCCGGACAGCCAGGGTACCCATGAGATCCTGGGGACCACGGAAACGCCGCTTAACTCGCTTGGTGAAAAAGAACTCTGCCCGGGAAATGAGAAACTGCAAGCCTTCAACGAAAGTTTACGCTGACGGTCCCCGCTCATCCGTTTTCGCCGTCTGCCTTGACTTGCCCTCCGCTGTTCGCACGCGTACCAAAAACATAATCGTAGAGAAAAACGGTGGAAAGGGTTACTATTTGCTCCAGCTGAATCCACAGAGAAAATCGCACCACCGCGTTAACCCGAGACCTCATTTGACCCGCTTGTGAACGTATTCCGGCTGTTCATCATCACACTGTTCAGCAGTGGTCTGCTCCTTTTTTGCTCCCCGGCCGTAAAAGCTCTGACCAACAGCCCCGTTGAAACGACACTGGCCTATTTCCGCCAGGTGCCGTGCCTGGAAGAGGAGCAGTATCGCTATTACAAGGATGTTATCAGGGCACTCTCCTACTCCAGGATGAGAGCTCTCAGAGCCTTCTGCTCACTGCCGCAAATCAGTGCCGATGAAGCCATCGTTTCGCTCCAGAAACTGGTTTTTTATCCATTGAGCTTCGACCAGGTGGAAATCCTGGAAACATTTTTAAAAACCCCAAACGCAACCGTTAACGGGGGCTGGACTGTCCTTGAGAAAACAGCCGGACTGAAATTCACCGCAAGCCAGGCCGCCTCAGAACTGGAGGGTTCACCAGAACTCGATGCGGATATTTTCCTTTCTGTACTCGACATCCTGAACTCACTCGATGACAGCGGCTGCTGGGCCGCCCGAGCCCTGTTCAAGGTTCCGAACGTCAGCGGAGACAATATTGTGCGGGGGCTGACGATCATCAGTACGATGAAGGCCCGGCAGCATCTGGCGGTAGAAAAAGCCTGTGGTCTGTTCAGCAAGGATCCGCAGCACGTCCCGGCACTGCTGGAGTCGCTGCAGTTCCTGTCCGAAACAGATGCAAACACGGTAGCAGCATTGTTTTCCTCGAAGCGGATCACCCCCCGGAGCGGACTCGACTGGCTGCAGAACTATTTTACCCTCCCGCCAGGCAACGGGGACCGGCAATTTCTTCAGCTCCCGGACAAAGAAAAATCAGAGCTCCTCTCCGCATTTTCAGACGGGGCGGATTACCTGATCTTGAAGCTCAACAACCTGCACAGTGTAACAGACGATTATGGCGGTGAAATCGGCACCGGCACACTGGTCAACAGCAGCGCTGAACGACTCCTGGAGCTATTCGAAAAACTTCACCCCGCAGCCAGACAGCACTATGAAACGAGACTCCAGGCGGCCTTAACAAAAAATCAACGCTACGATGCGGCCACCATTCTCAAGGATGCCACCGCCCGCGCGCGCAGGCTGACGGCACAGGACCTAAGCTCTGCAACTGTTTACATCCTGCTGTCCCATGGCAGCGAGCTCTACGACTCTTCGTTCCGAGATATCCTGGTGCCGGTCCTGCTCGAGCGAATCAGCCGGATGCACCACGGCAACCTGCTCACTTTCCTGATACAGACAGACCCCGAAAACGGCTATATCTCTGATTTCATCGTCAGCTGCGCGCAAAAAGGAAAACTGACCGCGTTTTTCCCGGCAGACCCCGGCGAGCAGCGCGACATTCTTGACCTGGTCACCAGCTCCGCATTCCAGGACGAACAGAGCCTGATTTTATTTTCCGCCACATTCAGTGCGCTCCTTGAGAAAATAGAGCCGGAAGTACGCACCTACCTGATTAAAAGAATCATTTCGACTATCCAGCAGCAGGCCTCGACGTTTGCCCTGCAGCTCCGGGTTATCCTTCAATATTACCGAGTCGAGCACCCGGATCTTCTCTCGGCGGGTGATCTTGAAAAAATAACAGAGATCATCAACCGCTACGGCGAAGTTGACCTTTCACCGTTTGTCTCCACCGATTTTTCCCGCTGGAAGGCGGACCGCCGACTCGCCAGCCTGTCGGTTTTTCAGCATGACGACGATGGCAATGTCTCCTATCGCTCAAACGGCCGCAACCTCCTCATGAACGGCTATAAACCAAGACTTTCGCTTACCCTCTCACTGCTGCCCGAGGATGATGTTCACCAGCTCAGAGCCCGGCAGCTGATCCGCCAGGCAGAACAGAACCCCGGCACCGTGATTGGCGAGCTCTTCGCCCTTTCAGCCGCGGCACCGGTTGTGTTCGAATGGTACAAGATGGTCAACAACATTGAATTATCCCATGCGGTTACAGTATACCAGAATGAAATCAGCCAGCAGCAGCTCCTCAAACAGTTTCTTGAAGGGAAAATGGAAATGTTCGCCCAGCGCGGGCACAGTTACTGGAGAGCCGAACAGCTCATTGAGCCAATGACAAAGATCATCGAGACAGGAGCCGTATCGAGTGACTCTATTTCGGCAATCAACCGCTTCCTGAGTATCGGCTCCTGCGGTGGGCTGAGAATTTATACGCAGTTAAACAAATTATTCAACCATTCGATCGATATCCTGGCGACGATCGGCACCGGCAAAGCTGTGGTAAATGACCCTTACAACCGAAAACTCTTTGAAATTATTGCCACAACCCCTGATACTGTCGGCTGGAAGGAGATCAACCGCCAGTCGGCATCGATATTTGCCGAAGGCAGGGGGGCAGATTATCTGCAGCCCGGCTCGCTCCCGGCAATTCTTCATAAAATGATGGACACACGGAAACTCAACTGATGCCAATCCGCAAGCGAGCAGAACTTCACACGCTCCTCAATGACCTTGAGGAAGGAAGCCGCAAACAGCTTTATCTCTGTTTCGGTGAACGCTACCTCTGCCGGCAGACTACCGACCAGATCCAGGAGGCGCTTCTGATGGCTTCCAGGGGTACGGTTCATACCATCGACGGGAGCACTGAAGAGAACAACAGGATTCTCTCACGCATCCTCAGTTTCAGCCTGCTGCCGGGTATTCAAGTCTATCGGGTCAATGACTCCAATCTCTTTCTCAGTAAAAATATCAGCTCCCAGATCTGGGACAAAGCACTCCAGGCTCACCAGCAGAGCAACCCCAAAAACGCTGCTCGCCATCTTCTCGATCTGCTTAATACCGCCTCTATCACACCTGATGGAGCACCTGTTTTTTCGGGCATCTCCAGCGATCAGTGGCAGAAAATCTTTGGTTTTTCGTATCCCGGCGACAATCTTGACTGGGCTGATGCCCTGATTGCCAACTCCGATCCGAAACCACTGTTTTCTCCAGGCACGGCTGCAGATCGTTTTGTTGCGGCAATTGAAGCCGGACTGCCGGTTAACAACATTCTACTTCTTACCACCGAAAACATCGACAAACGCAAAAAACTCTACTCTTCCATAAAAAAATATGGCGAAATCATCGACTGCAGCGTCGCCCCCGGTTCGTCACGCCATGCCGTCCGTGAACAGAAAGACGTTGTCCAGGAGATGGTCGCGGCAACGCTGGCACAATATGACAAGTCCATTGAATCGCGTGCGCTTGAGCTTCTTTTTGAACGTGTCGGTTTTCATCCCGTAGCCGTGGTCATGGAGGTAGAGAAGCTTGCCCTTTTTACCGACGAGCGAAAGAAAATTTCACTCAGCGATATTGAACTGATGGTTGCAAGGACCAGGGAAGATGCCATTTTTCAACTGACCGAAGCCCTCGGCAACAAGGACAGCTCAGCAAGCCTTTCTATCTTCAACAACCTGATACGGGACGGCATCCACAGCCTTGCCGTCCTTGCCTCGATCCGCAACTATTTCAGGAAACTGCTCATTTTTCGATCCCTGATGCTCACCTCAGACCCACCGTGGATGCGAAACATGAACGCCGGCAGCTTCCAGAACCAGTACCTCCCTGCCCTCAAGGAAAAAGAGGTGTGGACCGATCTTCTCGGAGGTCACCCCTATGCGCTTTTTATGAGCTTCAGCAAAGCCTCAGAGTTTTCAGTCTCTGTTTTGAAGAAAACACTCTGCCTCGTTCTCGAAGCGGAGTATCGCTTGAAAGGTTCACCAATACCGCATACCATTGTACTGGAGACATTGCTGCTGTCGATTATATCACTGCTGGGCAGCAGGCAAAAGCAGAAGCAAATCCCGAATTAGCGCATTGCAGGATTGAAAACGGACCGATCAGGATTATAATTTAGGCAATGAAGAATTACAGGTCCTGAAGATTAACCAATTAAGTACAAAGATTTATAACAGGAATGGCTGAAAAGAAAGGTGATCGGCAGGGATCGGTTGTAACCGAAGAGGTGATAGAAACAAGAGAACCTCCGTTATTCAAGGTTCTGCTCCACAACGACGATTACACAACCATGGAGTTTGTTGTTTTGATACTGGTAAACATTTTTAAAAAATCCAGTCATGAGGCCACTGCAATCATGTTGAATGTACATAATGAAGGCGTCGGTATTGCAGGGGTTTTCACCAGGGAAGTTTGCGAGACCAAGATTGCCATCGTTCATGAACTTGCCAAAAAGAATGGGTTCCCGTTGCGCTGCACGATGGAAAAAGAGTAACATAATCATATGAGTGATACACATGCTGAGTAAAACATTAGAGGCCGCGCTGATAAAGGCAATCAGGGAAGCGAAAACCTACAATCATGAGTTTGTCACTGTTGAGCACATGCTCTACGGGCTGCTCCATGATGAACTGACGGCCTATATCATCAGCGAATGCGGCGGGTCCGTTGAGACTCTGAAGCATAAGCTTGAAACCTTCTTTGCCGCTGAAATCCCGACCATATCGAGCACGACCGGCGGCGACCCGACCCAGACCATTGCCTTCAACCGGGTGCTGCAGCGGGCGGTTGCCCACGTCCAGAGTTGCGGCAAGAAAGAGGTGGATTCGGGAGACGTGCTTGTTGCTATTTTTTCCGAGGCGGAATCCCACGCGGTCTATTTTCTTGGCTCGATCGGCGTCGGCCGGATGGCGGTTGTTCATTTTGTCTCTCACGAACTGCCGGAAGGACTGCAGCAGGCACCGCTTCCGAAGATGCCCCACGGCACGGAAAACCAGGAAGGTCCGCCGCAAAAAGACGACAAGGCGCTGGCTGAGTTCACCGTCAACTATGCAACGCTTGCTGCCGAAGGCAAGATCGACCCGCTGATCGGCAGAAATGCTGAGATCAACCGCATGATGCAGGTACTCTGCCGCCGGAAAAAAAACAATCCGCTGCTTGTCGGCGAACCGGGAGTCGGCAAGACGGCGATGGCGGAAGGACTTGCGCTGCGCATTCATGAAGACCGGGTGGCGCGCAATGAGGGCGGCAAGGGTGTGGTTCCTGAACTGCTGCAGGATGTGGAAATTTACCTGCTCGACATGGGTACGCTGGTGGCCGGCACCAAATATCGCGGCGATTTTGAGAAACGGCTGAAAAACGTTGTTGCAGCGATTGAGAAAAAAGACAATGCAATACTCTTTATCGATGAAATGCATACACTTGTCGGAGCAGGTGCAACCAGCGGCGGTTCCATGGATGCCTCCAACCTGCTCAAACCGGCCCTGCAATCAGGCATTCTGCGCTGCATCGGCTCGACGACATACGAGGAATACAAGAACCAGATAGAAAAAGACCGGGCGCTTTCCAGACGATTTCAGAAAATAGACATTGAGGAGCCGACGGTCGAGGACACCTTTCATATCCTCAAGGGACTGCAGACACGATACGAGGAGCATCACCATATCCGTTATTCCAAGGCTGCCGTCCGCGCCACTGCTGAACTTGCAGACCGCTATATTAACGAGCGTTTTCTGCCGGACAAGGCAATCGATGTCATGGATGAAGTTGGCTCCCTGTTCAGGCTTGAGGGCAGGAAAAACGCTACGGTCAAGGTTTCCGATATCGAAAAGATCGTCTCCCGGATCGCACGGATACCCGCACGCACGAGAAAGGCGTCTGAAAGAGATTCCCTGAAGAAGCTCAAGGAACGGCTGCAGACCGTTATTTTCGGGCAGGACAGAGCAATTGATGCGGTCGTCCAGGCGGTCAAGCGTTCATCCGCCGGCCTGGGAAATCCTGATTCACCGACCGGCAGTTTTCTGTTTGCAGGCCCGACCGGGGTCGGTAAAACAGAAGTTGCCCGGCAGCTGGCCAAGGCCCTGTCCGTTCACTTTGAACGATTCGACATGAGTGAATACATGGAGAAGCATGCCGTTGCCAGACTTATCGGGGCACCTCCGGGTTACGTGGGATTTGACCAGGGTGGGCTGCTCACCGAAGCCATCCGCAAGCACCCGTACTCGGTTCTGCTGCTTGACGAGATCGAAAAGGCCCACATGGATATCTACTCGATTCTGCTGCAGGTGATGGACCACTCCACACTGACCGACAACTCGGGCAGGAAGGCCGATTTTCGCAATGTCATCATCATTATGACAACCAACGCGGGAGCCCGTGAAATGGCGGCCAACACCATTGGATTTGTCGGCGACAAGAAAGGAAAGAGTGCTCAAGCAGTAGACAAATTATTTTCCCCCGAGTTCAGGAACCGGCTCGACGGCACCATTACCTTCGATTCGCTCGACATCAACTCGATGAAATCCGTTGTCGACAAGCTGATCATTGAACTTGAGATACAGCTTTCCGAAAAGAAGGTCGGTATTCGTCTGCAAAGCAGTGCCCGGGACTGGCTCGCCAAAAAAGGATATGACCCCGACTACGGGGCCCGGCCGCTGCGGCGCCTGATCATGAAGGAAATCGGCGACACCCTTTCGGAAGAGATACTCTTTGGCCAACTGACAAGAGGCGGCATCGCGACCATTGACCTGAAAGAGGACAAACTGACGTTCACCTATGACCATTAAAAACGGCGTTCGCCGGTTCCTGAAAGCAACGAGAGAGGTGATGAATGAGCAACTGCCTGTTCTGTAAAATTGTTTCGGGCGACATCCCATCCGAAAAACTCTATGAAGACGATGATCTGCTGGCATTCTGGGACATTGCGCCCCAGGCCCCGAAACACTTCCTGGTCATTCCCAAAAAGCATCTGGCCGGCCCTTCAGATGTAACGGAGACGGATGAGAAACTGATCGGTAAAATAATGCGGCTCGGTGCACAACTGGCAGCAGAGCATGATATCGGCGACGATTTCAGGGTGGTGTTCAACAATGGAGCCGGTGCAGGGCAGACGGTTTTTCATATCCACATGCATATCCTCGGAGGCAGGCCTATGGGCTGGCCTCCCGGCTGAAAAAAGAGCTCTCTTCCCTGATCCTCTTACCTGAAATTTTTTACAGCCCCTCAGGGCATCGAGCTTTCCTTTCCCTCCGGTTCCTGCTACATTGCCATCACACAAGCGCTTCCCCTGCCCGAACAGGGTTTTCCTGGCAAATCCACATGTCATGACTGAAACACCATGATCGCTGAGCTCCTTAATCACCTCAAACTGCTTTCCAGCCAGCACCTGCCGGCCATCGCCCCGGCAGCCATCCTCGGACTGGCCTGTTTCGTTTTCGGACTGCTGGCCTCCAGGTGGAAAAGGAAATACCAGTCGCTGCTTCTCTCTCATTCCCTTCTTGAGGAACGGCTGAGGTTTGAACAGCAGTACCGGCTGGAAAGAGAAAACCAGCTTGAGACGACCTCCGCCGAACTCAAACTGCAGTTCAGGGATCTGGCACAGAAGATATTCGATGAAAAAAGTCGGACATTCTCATCCCAGAACAGTGAAAAACTGGATATCCTGCTGCGGCCATTCAAGGAACAGATCGATTCATTCCGGGACCGTGTTGATACGATCTTTGTTGAAGAGACCAAGGAACGTGCATCTCTGAAACAGGAAATCCTCCACCTTCGAACCCTGAACCAGCAAATCAACGAGGAAGCTCGAAACCTCTCCCAGGCAATCGCAGGCAATCGCCAGACCCAGGGAGCCTGGGGAGAACTCGTGCTGGAAAAACTGCTGGAACAGTCAGGGCTGCGCAAGGGGCAAGAGTATGAAGCCCAGAAGGGTATGCGTGACAGCAGCAACCACCTCTATAAACCAGACATCATTATTCACCTGCCGGACGGCAAGGATATCGTTATTGATTCCAAGGTCTCACTCTCTGCCTGGTCGCGCTACGTCTGTGCCGGCAAAGAGGAACAGGCGTTGCAGGCCATGAAAGAACATCTGCTCGCCCTGAAAAATCATATCAAGGCACTGAGCGCCAAGGACTACAGCTCGCTGAAGGGTCTGCAATCGCTCGATTTCGTGCTGATGTTCGTGCCCATTGATGCTGCCTTTATCACCGCGATACAGGCAGAGGAATCATTAATTGCCGAAATGTATTCCCGCAAGATCGTCATTGTCACCCCGACAACCCTGCTCGCCACCCTGAGAATCATCGAGCACATCTGGCAGCTTGAACGACAGAACCGTAATGCCGTTGAGATTGCCAACCGGGCAAGCCTGCTCTACGACAAGCTGCGCGGCTTTATCGAGGATATGGACAAGCTGGGCACGCAGCTCGACACCACCAGGGACAGCTATGACAGGGCAATGAACAAGTTAAGCAGAGGCCGTGGAAATCTGGTATCACAGGCAAGCTGCTTTCCGGAGCTGGGCATCCAGGTGAAAAAAGAGATCGCCCGGGAGCTGCTCCAGTGACTAAACCACTCGTACATTTTATTCTGTAGCCATCTTTTCAACATCAACCACCATTAAACCTGACGATATGAAAACATCACCAACCATACTCATGCTTGCGGCAGTTTTTTTCTCCCAGCTGCTCTTTTCTCAAAACAGTTTAGCTGAAGACGATGCCGAAAACCACCTTACCGAGGAAACCATCAGCCGCCTGAATGCCCCATTTAGCGGCGACTACGACGCTCTGGTGAATGACCGCCGGATAATAAGAATCCTGGTGCCGCACAGCAAGACCTTCTTCTTTTTTGACGGTGCGGAACCACGGGGTATCACCTACGAGGTGATTGTAGCGTTCGAGAAATTCATCAATGAAAAAACCAAGACGAAGAATCTTAAAATCCATGCCCTTGTCATTCCCACCGCCAGAGAAAACCTGATCCCTCATCTCCGGGACGGAAAAGGCGATATCGCCGCCGGTAACCTGACGATTACGGCGGAACGGTTAAAGGAGGTGGATTTTTCAGATCCGTTTGCAACAGGCATAGACGAAATTGTGGTCTCAGCGCCCAAATCACCACCTCTGAAGTCGTTGTTTGACCTCTCCGGAAAAAAAGTTCATGCCAGAAAATCAAGCAGTTATTATGAGAGTCTCCTCCGGCTCAATAATACGCTGGAGGCGACAGGGAAAAAAGGCGTCAACATCATAATTGCCGACGATAACCTCGAAGACGAAGATCTGCTCGAAATGCTCAATGTGGGCCTCATCGAGTACATGGTCATCGACAGCCACAAAGCAGAATTCTGGGCAAAAATTTTTAACACCATACACCTGTACCCTGATATCAGGTTGCGAACCGAGGGTAAGATAAGCTGGGCAGTCAGAAAAAATAACCCGAAACTAAAGGCGGTAATCAATGAATTTGTAACAGACCACAAAATCGGCACGCTGATGGGAAATATTCTGCTCAACAAATACTTCAAGACAACTTCTTACATTACCGACTCGGTGTACAATGAACACCTGCAGCGTTTCAAAATCATGACCAATTACTTCAAGAAATACGGCTCACAATACGGGTTCGATTATCTGATGCTGGCGGCACTTGGCTACCAGGAGTCACAGCTTGACCATAGTGTCAAGAGCAACCGGGGAGCTATCGGTGTCATGCAGGTGCTGCCGACAACGGCTAAAGACAAGAATGTCGGTATTCCGAATATCCAGGAGGTTGATCCTAATATACATGCAGGAACCAAGTATCTGCGCTTTATGACCGACAGATATTTTGCCGAAGAGGAACTTGACCAGCTCAACAGAACCCTGTTTGCATTTGCCTCTTACAATGCGGGTCCCGCCAAAGTAGCAAAATTAAGACAGACTGCGGGAAAAATGGGGCTTGATCCGAATAAATGGTTCAACAATGTCGAAATAGTCGCTGCACGGGATATCGGCCGGGAAACGGTTCAATACGTGAGCAACATCTTAAAGTATTACATTGCCTATAAGCTGGTGGAAGACAAAATGGCCGACGACGAACCGGTAAGACTCTCCGGGTCATCAAAAAAGAAAAAGAACTGAGCCGCTCTGCTCCCCCTGCTCTATCTTACAAAGAGTCAGCCGTGTGCAATCTGTGCTTCCAGTTTATTGCCAAATCGGGGTAAACATGGTACTCAAACCATCACATGTGCGTCGTTGATTCTGTTCCGAACAGAGCAGGATCTTTAACTGGCACCAAACCGGAGGGATAATCATGCTGCTGCATCATCATTTCATTGATGTCGCCAAGAGGATCGGCGACAAACTGGCAATTCATGATTTCACGACCAACAAGGAAGTTTCCTACAGCCGTGCGCTCCTGGCCTCCCTGCTGTTAGCAGCTGTTTTCAAAAAATACGACCGGGGCTTTATCGGTGTCATGCTGCCCACCTCGGCAGGCTGTATCCTGACCAAAATCGCTCTTATGATGAGCGGCCGCATTCCGGTCATGATCAACTATTCCACCGGGGCCGAGCACAATGCCGCCTACGCCCAGCGCAAATGTGACTTTCGCACCATTATCACCTCGCGGGCCCTGCTGGAAAAAATCGACTGCCCAGCTGTCGAAGGAATGGTCTATATCGAAGATATCATGGAGCGTTTGAGCGGACTGCAGAAAGTGAAGGCCGCGCTCCTTGCAAAGCTGCCTGCAGCCGTTATCAAGAAACTGGTCCAAGGAGGCAGCGACGATGATACAGCAGTTATCCTTTTCACGAGCGGCAGTGAAAAAGACCCGAAAGCTGTGCAGCTGACTCACAGAAATATCAACGCCAATATCCTCTCGGCCAGCAAGCGCTACAATTTCAACGGCAGTGACACGTTTCTCTCCTCGCTCCCGTACTTTCATGTATTCGGGCTCACCGTCAACCTGTGGATTCCGCTGTACCATGGCGACACTATCCTGACCTATGCCAATCCGCTTGAATACAGGAAGATCTGTGAAATCGTCAGGGACCACAAGGCAACACTGATGGTAGGTACCCCGAGCTTTTTCTGGGGATACCTGAAAAAATCTGAAAAAGGTGATTTTGCCTCACTGCGCATTGCCCTGGTCGGCGCGGATAAATGTCCGGACTCACTGCGAGAGGCCTACCAGGAGAAGCATAACCAGACGCTCTATGAAGGCTATGGAGCCACCGAATGCTCTCCGGTCATATCAGCCAACTCACCCGAAGACAATCGTCCAGGCAGTGTCGGCAAACCAATCCCCGATGTCCAGGTACGGATCGAGAACTATGAAACGGGTAAGGAGTGCGGGCCAGGCCAGGACGGCAGGATACTGGTGAAGGGCGACAACGTTATGAAAGGGTACTTCGATGATTTTGAACAGACCTCACTGCATATCCGCAACGGCTGGTATGACACCGGAGACATGGGCAATATCGATGAGGACGGCTATCTCTGGCACGTGGGCAGAATAAAGCGATTCGTTAAAATCGGCGGAGAAATGGTTTCACTCGTCAAGATCGAGTCTGTGCTGGACAGCCTGCTTCCCGAAGAGGCCCATTGCTGTGTGATTGAGATCCCCGATTCGACCAAAGGTGCCAGGATCGTAGCCGTTGTCACCGAGAAGATCAATGAAAAAGC
Source organism: uncultured delta proteobacterium (assembly GCA_963696725.1). Taxonomy (GTDB): domain Bacteria; phylum Desulfobacterota; class Desulfobulbia; order Desulfobulbales; family Desulfocapsaceae; genus MADRE3. Next base: position 47,398 of record CAVOLI010000004.1, on the reverse strand, counting down.
GCTTCTCAAGCAGATGGCGGAACAGCTTCCCAGAATAGCCCTGCCGAAGCAGTTTATTTTCTTCGACGAGCTGCCGAAGATGGGCAGCGGGAAAATCGATTTCCGCACGATTACCGAAATGGTCAGAGAACAGCGCGCGGAAAAGCGGAAAAGTTAACGAACCCGGGCATGTCCACTGACCACTCCCCTCAAGCGACAGGGCGAAGCGCCGGTTTCATGCGCTCACCGCTGTTTGATATAGCCCAGTTTATCAGCCTGCTCCTCTTTCTGGGCTGGCTCTCGCTGCGCTCCATAGAAAATCTTGGATATCACTGGTCCTGGTATCAGATACCACCGCTTATTGTAAAATCCACAGCTGATGGCATTCAGCCCGGTCCACTGCTTCTCGGCCTTGGAGTAACAATAAAAATTTCAGCACTGAGCCTTGTTTTTGCCTTTATAATCGGCCTGGTTACCGCTCTGTTCAGGTTGTCTCACTCACCCGTCGCCCGTTTCGTTGCCAGGATATATCTGGAGTTGAGCAGAAACACGCCTCTGCTGATTCAGCTCTTCTTTATCTATTTTGTGATCGGACCACTCTTTGGGCTGGAACGTTTTTTTTCAGCGGTGCTTGCCTTGAGTCTTTTTGAAGGAGCCTACGCCTCCGAAATTTTCAGATCAGGCGTCCTCTCTGTGGACCAAGGCCAGATTGAAGCGGCAGCAAGCCTTGGCATGAAAAAAAGCTATATCTACCGGCTTATTATTCTTCCCCAGGCGATCCGTACGATCCTGCCCCCGCTTACCAGCCAGGCAATATCTCTGATCAAGGATTCGGCACTTGTCTCGACCATCGCAATTTATGACCTGACGATGCAGGCACAAGCCTTAATTTCTGAAACCTTTCTCACCTTTGAAATATGGTTTACCGTTGCCATTCTCTATCTGATGATTACAGTTACCCTGTCTTTTTTCGTCACGTTTCTAGAAAAACGACTCAAGATTTCCTGACAAGCCGCCAGTCTTGTCAACCATCACGTCCACTAAACAAACAGCACATTCACGGAGAGGCAGCTATGGTTACAAGCATTAGACTTCTATATGTTTTTTTTATTTCCCTGCTGGCACTATCACTGTTTGCCCAATCGGCCCCAGCGGCAACACTCCAGCAACAGCTGGTCCAGGAGAGCACTGTTGAAAAGATTGTCAAAAACGGTGTTCTCCGTGTCGGAATGGATACCTTCCAGCCATGGGCAATGAAAGACAAGACCGGTACATTTATCGGATTCGAAATTGATGTGGCGACTCGGCTTGCCGAGGATATGGGGGTAAAGGTGGAATTCGTACCGACCGCCTGGTCAGGAATTATTCCGGCGCTGTTGACTGGAAAATTCGACGTGATCATCGGCGGCATGGGGATCCTGCCCAAGCGAGCATTGAAGGTCAACTTTACGCAACCCTATGATTTTTCGGGTATGTCCATTGTCGCCCACAAAGAAAAAGCGGAAGGATTCTCATCCCTTGAAGATTTCAACAAAGCCGACGTCGAGGTAGCGGTGAAGCTTGGGACGTCTGCGGTCGCCGCAGCCCAGAAGTACCTGCCCAAAGCAACGCTGCGCATGTTTGAAAACGAAACCCAGACCTACCAGGAACTGCGAAACGGCAATGTCCATGCGGTTGTTGGTTCTGCTCCCAGGCCGGCATATGAAGCCCTGCAGTACAGCGACACGCTTTACCTGCCGCTCAAGGGAACCTTTACCAAGGAGCCGATCGGCTTTGCGCTGCGAAAGGGAGACCCCGATTCACTGGCATTTTTCAATTCATGGATTACCGGGGTATGGCTTGAAGGGTGGCTCAAGGAACGCCACGATTACTGGTTTGAGACACGGGAATGGGCCGACCAGGTCGAATAATCTCTAGATTACCTACAGTTACCCAGGGCAACCCAATGGACGCTGCCGCTCAGACAGAGCGGCAGCGTTGCACTCCTGCTGCTGCCTTCTCATGAACAGACCACGCTTCCGGCTTACCGTGCTTGATATTTTTCTGATCATCGTCATGGCGGGCGCTTTGCTGCTCGTGATCTATCGGCTTGCCTTTACGCTCAACTACAACTGGAACTGGGCGATCATTCCAACCTATCTCGTCCGATTTGACAGTGAGAGCGGCAGGTGGACGGCAAATGTCCTGCTTGAAGGACTTTTCACCACGATCCGGCTTTCTGCGTGGGGAATGCTGCTGGCAGCAATTCTCGGCCTGCTTATGGGACTTGCCAGAACCTCTAAGCGGCTGTTCTTCAAACTCTGTGCCCGGACGTACGTTGAGCTGATACGTAACACCCCGCCGCTTGTCCTTGTGTTTATCTTTTATTTCTTTGTCAGTGACCAGGTTCTGCCGGCCATCGGCGCTGAGGCCTTTGTTCGCAGCCTCTCTGAAAACGGAAGTTACTGGTTGAATATTTTTGCCGCCCCACCGGAGTTGTTTGTCGCCTTTCTTTCAGGGACAATCACCATCGGTATTTTTCAGGGGGCCTATATCACTGAAATTGTAAGAGCCGGCATAGAGGCAATTGATATCGGACAGTGGGAAGCATCCCGCGCACTCGGCCTCAACCGTCTGCAGCAGATGCGGCTGGTCATCCTGCCGCAGGCGCTGCGCCTGATGCTGCCGCCGCTGGCAAATGAGTTTATCAACACGATAAAATATTCCTCGATCGTCTCGATAATATCAATCCAGGAACTCACCTTCCAGGGGATGCAGGTTATGTCCTCGACCCAGGTAACGATCGAGGTATGGCTTACCATCACCGCTATGTATCTGGTACTCTGCCTGGCGCTGTCGTTATGGGTGCAATGGCTTGAGAACCGGCTGAGCATGCAGATCTCCTGATGATCTATCTCTGAAGGACAGGAACCCCATGAAAGCTGCTTCCCCATTTGCGATCAGGAATATCCGCCTTTTTATCGCCTTCAGGATTTTTTTCAATGCGCGCTTCTACTATCCGGTTTTCACCATTCTTTTCCTCGATTATGGATTGACCATAGAACAGTTTGCCCTGTTAAACACGGTCTGGGCGATCACCATCGTCTGCTGTGAAGTTCCCTCCGGTGCACTCGCCGACCTTCTCGGCCGCAAACAGCTGCTGGTTCTCACCTCGGTGCTGATGATCGTCGAGATCAGTGTCATTGCTTTTGTGCCGATCAGCTCGATCACCGTGGTTTTCTGGGCCTTTCTCGTTAATCGCATATTGAGCGGCCTGGCAGAGGCCATGGCAAGCGGGGCAGATGAGGCGATTGCCTATGATTCTCTGGTAGAGAGCGGCAACCCGGAACACTGGCCGCAGGTTCTGAGTCTGCAGATGCGTCTCAAGGCTCTGGCAGGAATTCTCACCATGACGGCAGGAGCGATAGTCTACGACCCGGAAATGGTGAACAGGTTGCTGGCATCACTGGATATCAGTGTGACGGTCTCCCAGGAGGTGAGCATGCGCTTCCCGGTCTATCTCACCCTGGTTCTTGCTTTTCTTTCCCTCTGGACAACGCTGGGACTCAAGGAAACCGGGGATGAACGGGGACCGGGTTCTCAGCGGTTTTCGCTGGTAAACATCTGGCAGGCGGGCAGGCTTATCTGGCAGGCTGGTATGTGGATCATGAAAACTCCCTTTGCCATGGCAGTCATTCTTTTCGGGATGATGTATGATCACGTCCTGCGCATGATGATCACCCTGACGAGCCAGTATTTTCGCCTGATACAGCTGCCGGAGGCAAGTTTCGGACTGATCATGGCCCTGCTCTCTTTGCTCGGCCTGCTGATTCCCCGGGTCGCCGAGCATATGGTGGAAAAATTCAGCCCGCAGCAGAACTGTCTCTGGCTGGGGCTCACTGCTTTTCTGGCCCTCTGGGGACTCACCGGCTTTGTCCCCTACCTCGGCATCATCCCCATTGCACTGGTGACCATCGGCCTGCAGTTGACCGCCTTTTTCACCAGCCATTATTTAAACAAAGTCACCTCCTCGAACCAGCGGGCAACCGTGCTGAGCTTCAAGGGAATGGCCTTCAATCTGGCCTATGGTCTCATCGGTATATTATTTGCGCTGCTCATGCAGATTCAGCGCGGTGCCATTCATAAAGCCAACCCGGATTTTATCCACGAGCTCGTTGAGAATGAGGCTTTTCGGGAGACCATCAGCTGGTTTCCCTGGTACATGCCGCTGCTGACGATACTGATTGCTCTTTATTCTCTGCACCTGTTAAAGAACACTGACATTCACCGGTCTACCCCTCGCCAGCCGCGATGATAGAACGGTTCTTTATCTTCTTGTGATACAGCGCCCGCTCGGCCGCACCCTGCCGGTTGAAGGCAATGGTGTCCTGCAATCCCTGAAAAACGCTGATCTCGCGGATAACCTGGCCAAGATTCCTTTTCTTTTTTACCTGTTCAAGTCGTTCAAGTCCTGTCAGCACGATTTTTGCTGATTCGTACCCATACAGTGCACCATACAAGGGCTCCCGGTGAAAGCGGTTTTCATAATTCTTGAGAAAATTCCGGTACACCTCAGCCGGACTGTCAAGATCATAGGACTGGAAAAATTCCACTCCCTCGACCGCCGCACCAGCCTGGCGGACAAGCTCCTGGGTGACCGACCAGCCATTTACCAGGACCGGAATATCATGTCCCTGATTCTTTAATTGACGGCAGATGTTGGCCAGGTCGGACGTGGATGCAAGAATATAAACAGCATCAGGATTATCCTTCAAGACCTGAGTAGCGAGCAGGCCAAAGTCGGTATCGCCCCTGGTTGTGTATGAGGTCGTCTGAACAATCGAACCACCCAGCGTTTCAATGAAAGCGCTGAAATATCGTACCCGGTTTTCGGCAAACTCCCGGTTAGTCAAATCGTAGAGTATGGAGATAGAGCGATATCCTCGTGTATTAAAAGCCAGCTCCGCAAGCATCCGAGCTTCGCTTCTGTCTGCCGGAGAAACCCGGTAAAAAAAGTCACCCCGGTCTGGGAAATCGACACTGTTTGCAGTAGGGCTGATCATCACCATTTTCTTCAGTTCGGCAAGCGGTGCGGCAATCCGCGCCATTTCAGCGGTCATCGGCCCGACGACGCCGATCACGCGCTGATCACCAAAATACTCCATACTTCTCATTGCGTTCTCAGGGTCTCCTTTATCATCCATGATCAACAGCTCTACCCTGCGTCCAGAAATACCGCCCTTTCTGTTCATCTCCTCAATTGCCAGGATAACGCCATTCCTTGCCGCAATGCTGATATCACTGACACCGCCGGTCAGAGTCCCCAGAAAGCCGATTTTATAGGCATCGGGAGTCGAGCACGACAAGATGAAAACAAAAAGGACGCTTACGGTCATGCTGCCACGTGTTCTGAGACCTGCTGCTCTGCATTTCATCATCACCCACCAGAGTTGACACATGGAACCCTCGATTGGTCACCATCTTTTTTACTGCAGTTCCCATGAAAAAGAACACAATCAACGCCAATACTCAAGACAGAGTACGAAATTTCAAATCATTATGGTATAGTTCTTTAATCCAAAAACAAGAAATCCATAAAAACAGAACGATTACAGTTTCTTACGGTTGCAGCAGACCAACCTGACGGACACATATGCTTGTCATTCAACCATTTCCTACATTGTTATGAAAACCATCCCGGCGCAACTCATCTATTTTCTCCAGAACAAGACTGCCCGGCGAAACTTCGGCATGCTCTGGAAGTTTTTTGCCTTTCTGGCAGTTATTATCTGCCTCTACTCGGTACTGTTTCATCTGTTGATGATGTATGAAGGCCGCTATTACAGCTGGATTACCGGGATCTACTGGACCATGACCGTGATGTCGACCCTTGGTTTTGGAGATATTACCTTTCACACCGACATCGGGCGGCTGTTTACCATGGTTGTTCTGCTCTCCGGCGTCCTCTTCCTGCTGATACTGCTGCCCTTCACTTTTATACAATTCTTTTATGCCCCCTGGCTGGAAGCCCAGGAAAAAGCACACACCCCGCGAGAACTGCCCGAGGATATCAGAGGTCATGTCATCATGACCAGTTTTGACCCGATCACGGCCAGGCTCATCGAACGCCTTGATAAACAGGGCATCCCATATGTCATTGTCACCGCAGACCTCAGGCTGGCAAACGAATTGATCGATCAGGGATATCGGACTGTTGTCGGAGAGCCTGACCGGCCCTCGACGTATCGGGCGCTCAGGATTGAAAACGCGGCGATGGCCGTCATCACCAATGACGACCTGACCAATACCAATCTCTCTTTTACCATACGAGAAGTGAATCGGGATGTGCCGATCATCACCAACGCAGACCACGAACACTCGATAGATATTCTTGAATTTTCAGGAAATATTCAGGTATTCCAGTTCATGAGGATGCTCGGAGAATCTTTGAGCCGGAGAACACTCGGTGTCGGGATGACGACCAATATCATCGGCAGATTCAACGATATCCTTATTTCTGAGATGACCGCTCTTGATACGGAGTTGGTCGGTAAATCATTGACCGAGGCAAACATCAGGCAGAAGACCGGGGTAACCGTTATTGGCATTATGGAGGAGGGAAAATTTATCGCCTCCTCACCCCATACCGTAATCACCCCGAAATCCATTCTCATGCTGGCCGGGTCAGCCAGGCAGCTGGCATCCTTTGACCAGAGATACATGGTAGAGAGATTTTCGAAAGAAGACGAAGTGCAGGTCGTCATCCTCGGGGGCGGGCGTGTCGGCCATGCAGCGGCCGACACACTTGCCCAGCATGGCGTGCAGTATCGAATCGTAGAAAAACGATCGATCAGGACAGAGGGGGGGGGCGACATCAACAATTTCATTATCGGCGACGCGGCTGATATCTCTGTCCTCAAAGCAGCCGGTATCGAAACGGCCAAATCGGTAATTGTCACGACCCACAGTGATGAAATGAATATTTATCTCACCTTCTATTGTCGGCAACTGCGCCCGGACATCCAGATTATCAGCCGCTCGACACTTGAACGTAATGTTTCGAAACTGCATATGGCCGGTGCTGATCTGGTGATGTCCTATGCCTCGCTTGGGGCCGGAACAATTTATCAGATCCTCCAGCCGGATGGAATTTCCGTGTTCAGCGAAGGCCTCTCGGTATTGTCTATTACTGCCGGGGTTCAATTTGGCGGTAAAACGATCAAGCACAGCACCATACGTGAAAAAACAGGATGTTCGATTCTCGCAATCAAACGGCAGGATCAGATGATAATCAGTCCGGAGCCGGAGTTCGAGATAACAGAAACGGATGAGCTGATCATTATCGGCACGACGGAGAATGAAAAACGAATTCACAATTTATAAAGATTTCCGGGAAAAGAGAACTTTTTTTCCAGTTATTTAGAAAATCCTTCTTGCCCGCTTTTGCCTGCCCCGTTAACAGACTGTAATACCTAACAATAAATAATCCCATGGCGGGAATATTACTTGCAAGGTTTTTATGACCGGATGTTAATCATGACGGGAAAGATCCGTATACGGGGGAAGAATGACCTCAATTTCGATTCGTCAGCTAGCTGTGGCCATGTGCAGGAGGAATTTTGCCGAACTGGTCAGCTACCAGATCGAGAGGCGGTCAGTCGCTGATCTGGATGCAGCCATTGACGAAGCAAAGCGTTGCCTGCCGCCTGAAATTCAGCTTGAAATTGACGAGATTGTAAAAAACAGTGGGAAAATAACGGCTGACAAAGGTTTCTGGAGCACTGACTGCGGCAGGGCGCTGCGGTTTTTTACCTCCATGACTGAAAAGCATTTATCAGATCGTTTCATCGGCGTAACAGAAAAAGAGTTGATCGAGATATTCCATATCATTGTCATGCACACTGCATGGCGGGCCCGAAAAGAGCCGCGGCTGATCAAACTGCTGCGAGAAAGAGCACTCTGGTCCCGCAACCGCGACATCTACCCGCAGCAGCCCTGCCACGCCTGAACAGGGATAGCACCAGGCAGCGCTCCCGTTCATACATTTCAGCTTTTCCCCCCATCGCTCCTGCTCCTGAGATAGTCAATGATGTCATCACTCTCATACATGGCGGTTTGACCATCGACAAGAAACGGCACCATCTGGCTGCCTCCCCGCGCCTCAACAGCTAATTGCCCCGCTGTCCCGGGCCCGGCGGGGATAACCTCAAAATCCTTTCCTTCAACGAGGCCGAGCTCGGCGGCGGCCATACTGACTTTTCTACAGAATGGGCAGCTGTCCCATAAATAAAGTTGAATCATCTGTGCACCTGGTTGATTGTTCCTGTTACCATTCAATACAAATCAGCTTCGAACCCCAATACCTTTTTTCAGCAGATAGAGATTGACGGAAAACAGCACGACTGAAAAAAGAAGCAGCATGCCAAGTCCTGAGACAACGGGAATATCTGAAATTCCCAAGAAACCGTAGCGGAATCCATCAATCATATAGACAATCGGGTTTACCCGGGACAATGCCTGCCAGAAGTCAGGCAGCAGGGAGATCGAATAAAACACCCCGCCGAAATAGGTGAGCGGTGTGATGACAAACGTGGGGATAATGGAAATATCATCAAATTTTCGGGCAAAAATACCGTTGATCATTCCGGCAAGCGAAAAAACAAAACTTGTCAAAATGGCAAAAAGTACCACATAACCGATATTAAACAGTGGTATTCCGGTAAAAAACAGGCTGACGAAGGACACCAGCAGGCCGACACAGAGACCACGGACCATTCCCCCGGAGACATAGCCGAGAACAATAATGTAGTCCGGTGTCGGACTCACCAGCAGCTCCTCGACATTGCGTTGGAATTTTGCACTGAAAAAACTTGAAACCGTATTGGTATAGGAATTGGTTATTATCGACATCATGATCAGGCCCGGGGCAATAAAAGCCATGTAGTCATAACCGCCGACATCACGCAGCTGAGAGCCGATCAGCCTCCCGAATATGATAAAATAAAGGGTCATCGTGATAACAGGCGGAACCAGGGTCTGAACCCAGATGCGAAAGATCCTGGTCGATTCCTTTCGGGTTATGCTGAGCAATGAAATAAGATTTGGACTCATCACTCCACCAGCTCCAGGAACAGCTCTTCCAGCCGGTTGCTCTTGTTCCTCATACTTTCAATAACGATGTTCTGGCTGCTGAGGTGCGCAAAGAGATGATTGAGCGACTCCTCTTTTCCGAGGGTCACTTCAATGGTGGTGTCATCAACGACAGAAAACTGGAACGGTTCAAGAGGAATCAATTCAGTCACGGAGTCTTTGGTATCAAGCACAAAGGTCTCTTTATCAAGTTTTCTCAAGAGCTCACGCTTGCTGGTGTTTTCGATCAGTTTCCCGTCGGCAATGATCCCGATCCGGTCGCAGAGCCGTTCTGCCTCTTCCAGGTAATGAGTGGTCAGGATGATGGTTTTTCCCGACGAGTTGAATTCTTCCAAAAATTCCCACATTCCCCTGCGCAGCTCAACATCCACTCCGGCCGTCGGCTCATCAAGGACCAGCAGGCGGGGCTCGTGCACGAGGCCGCGGGCGATCATCAGGCGCCGCTTCATGCCTCCGGATAGTTCCCGGGCGGAAACATTTCTTTTTTCCCAGAGGCCGAGCTTGCGAAGATATTTCTCACAACTCCGCCTGGCCTGCTGCCGTGGAATTCCATAATAACCAGCCTGTTGACAGACAATATCCTGAACTTTTTCGAAAATTGAAAAATTGTACTCCTGCGGCACAACACCAATGAGCCGTTTAGCAGCAGAAAAATCAACATCGATATCGATGCCGAAAATTTTTACCGAACCGGCGGTCTTGGTTACCAGGGAGGTGATAATGCCGATCGTCGTGGTCTTTCCCGCACCATTCGGGCCAAGCAGCCCGAAAAAATCGCCTTCACCGACCGTGAGCGAGATATCGTCGAGTGCCTGAACTCCTCCGCTATAGCGTTTGTAAAGATTATTTATTTCCAGAGCCTTCATACATCGCCTTTTAGGTTCCGGCACTGCAGAGAGCAGTAAAATAGTCGACCATCTCCTGAGCCAGGTTTCTTCCATCGAGCTGTGATACCTGCATGATCCCGGTCGGACAGGTAATATTGATTTCTGTCAGCGTTTCACCGATGAAATCGAGTCCTGCAAAATGGATCCCGCGGGACACCAGCCAGGGGCCGAGTTCATTGACAATCTCCTGCTCTCTGGCGGTAAGGGTGGTCGCCAGCGCATCGCTCATGGCAAAATTGGCGTGATACCCTTCTTTTGGCCGGCGCAGGGATGCGCCGATGCACCTTTCTCCAAGCATCAGCACACGCTTGTCACCATCATAAACCGAGTCGAGAAACTCCTGGGCCATGGCCGGCCGCGATCCGCCTGCAGTAAACTGCTCTATCAGTTTCGAGTCCGCTGAGCTCACCCGCTGCACCGATTTTCCCTGAAAACTGTCAAGCGCCTTGATAATGCCGCCATCATGCTGTCTAAAAAAGTCAACAAGCTGAGCCACGCTGGAGCTTACCAGGGTCGCAGGCATGTATTCATGGTAGGGCAGGGTTATCAGTTTTTCATTATAATCACGCAGCGCCGATGGATCGTTGACAACCAGGGTAGCAGACAGCGAGAGCAGCTGTGTCGCATAATGAAAAGCCATATCATAGGGAGGCTCCTTGCGCATCAGGATCAGATCATAATCGTTCAGCTTCCGGCTCTGTTCCGCGCCGCTTGAGTCCTGGGCGACAACGGCGGCCCCTCTGTCAAAAAACAGTTTGTCAATTGTTGCGGTATCGACCCTGAGATTACTTTTTCTTCCCTGATTAATCAAAGCAAGGGAGGTATCGGTCTTTGGATTCAGCCCCTCAAACGAATCAAGCACAACCAGCCACTGCATCTCTTCTCTCTCCTTTGTTCCTGTCAAACGGACTACTGAATTGCTCTGCCGCGATCAGATCTGCCGCGTTGAGCTTCTTCTTCCACTTTTGTCGGGTAACAATAACCTTGAACATCGTGAAATCCACCCCGGGAACCATGTTTTTTTCCTGAATTATTTCCGGAGTTCAAATCAGCAAGAGCCTATCGGACAAAACGATGACCATTTCAGGGGAGTACAGACTCGACCAATCATCAGGCCTGCTGAAATCATCTGAATATGGTACGATAGTATCGTTTTAACAATAAAAAAAACCAGACAGGATCAAAAGATGAACAGAATTCTTGCAGTTGGCGACTGTATCATGCTCGGGGTTGAGCAATGTTTTAAAAACAGCTATCCGGAGAAGATAGCGGCAATACTTGGTGTACCGGTGAATAATAAAGGGTTGGCCATGTCCACGAGCAGGGAGGGACGGACCCTGCTCAGCCATAATTTATCTCGAGATTACGACTGTATTTTGCTTCAGTTTGGCCTCGCTGATGCTTATTTCACTTTCAAATACTCCCCTTATATACCCTACTACCCGGACAACTTTTTTCGCAAGCAGCTGAGAAGCATTGTCAAGAAGTACAAAAAAACCTGCAGAAAAATGGGGCTCAATAACAGATACGGCCAGGTGCAGGTTGTACCGGAGGCTGAATACCGGGAAAATTTTCTCTTCATGATCAGCCAGTGCGACAACAGGATTGTTATCCTTCCCGAAACGATCCCGCACCATGAAACATACAGAAATGAGGCGATACAGCACTACAACAGGCAGCTGAAATCAATTGCCGAAACAAAGAGCAACTGCCATTTGATACCGCTGTTCGACGACTTCCTGCCCCATTTTTCCGATTTCTACCTTGACATGGGACACCCGAACAACAAGGGGTATGACCATATTGCCGACAAGATTGTGACCTATCTCAGGGACCAGCAGCCGGCGAACTGGCAGCTGCCGGAAAAACCGCTCTCGGGAGCAGATAAAAACAGGACAAGGCACGGCAAAATAAAAAATCAATTGCGCAACAATCTTGTCCGAATAGATTTTTAGGAGTAGATTGGCACTGATAAGGCAATAAAAGGATACAGGATCGTGAAATGTTCAAGACACACAAACCCCACAACAGAACTCATCAACCCCGGGTCTCTTTATTATGATACAACGTCAACAGAAATCAATCACCCAACACGCTCAGGGTCTGACGTCATTTGCACCGGTAGTAGTGATAGCGCTCTTCCTGCAGCTCGTCATGGTACCCTTTCTGCCTTCTCTGCTCCGGGCTGAAAGCCAGTATGTTATTCCCAGCTCAGAAATTCCCGTACGGCGCGGCCAGGGAACAGACTACAAGATTGTTGCCCTGGTCAGCGACGGTACCCGGGTGGAAGTTGTCGAGCGGGGCGAATCGTATAGCCTGGTCCGTCTGGACAATGACAAGGAAGGATGGATTCTCACCCGGTTTCTCAGCGATAAGCCGCCGCTGAACCAGGTTGTTGAAGAGTTGACCAGGGAAAATGAAGCATTAAAAATGCAGCAGGAGCAGAGCGAGGACAAACTGGTCGTTCAGGAACAGCAGAGCAGTCAAAAGCTCGATCAGCTCAGTCAGACGCTTATGGAAACAGAGCAGGCACTCAGTTCAACCCAGACGGAAAAAGCCGCGATCGCTGCGTCTTTTGAGAAACTGAGAAAAGATACCGCCAATGTAATCGAAATCAAACAACAACTGACAGACGTTACAGAGGAAAACAAATCAATCAAAGAGAACCTCACGATCCTTGCCAGGGAAAACGAAACGTTGAAAGACGATGAAAGAGTCAACTGGTTTCTCGCCGGGGGAGGCGTTCTTCTTCTCGGCATCATTATCGGCAAGATTACCAGCAGATCGCGCAAGCGTAAGCCGTCGCTCCTCTAACTCGCCGATTCTCATCGCAAAACTCCTGGCGTAGACTCATCTTCGCTCTGTATGCCCCATCATTTTTCAGACCCGGGAAACATTCAGAGAAGAAAATGATTATACATGAGGATAGACGCAGGGAAGATATCTCCTCTTTCACGCACGGGTGAATTCGAGTGATTGTTTCTCTATCAGAGCAGCGATGGCTGATCAGCTCACTGCAGGACCCGGAACTCTACGATCATCCGGTAGGCTGTTTTGAGGTTATCGAAACCCATATTTCCTGGGTGATTCTCACCGGATACTTCGCCTACAAAATCAAGAAACCACTTGATTTTGGTTTTCTTGATTTCTCATCGCTTGAAAAGCGGCTTTTCAACTGTCGTGAAGAGTTGCGCCTGAATCGCCGGCTGGCACCGCACTTGTACCTGGATCTGGTGAAGATCAGCGGCTCAAGAAAGCGCATAGAGCTGAATGGACCCGGGCCAGCCATCGAATATGCGGTGAAAATGGCCCAGTTTCCGCAGACAGCGCAGCTCGATTGTCTACCTGCCGAAAGAGGGCTGAGCAATGAGATTATGGCCCGACTGGCTGAAAAAGTTGCGCATTTTCATCTGTCAGTGGCGGCTGCCCCGAGGAGCAGCGGGTGGGGCGGAGCAGAACATGTTCGAAAAACGGTGATGGAGAATTTCAAACATATCCGCAGCTCTCTTCAGGACCCAGCGCGCTCAGCGCAGCTTGGAGAACTGGAGCAGTGGAGCGAAAAACAGCTCGAAACACATGGTGCAGAAATCGCCGAACGTAAAGCACTCGGATTCGTGCGTGAATGTCACGGGGATATGCATTTACGAAATATCGCCTGGTGGAAGGACGATATCATCATCTTTGACTGTATTGAATTTAACGAAGGGCTTCGTTTCATCGACGTGATCAGCGAGATCGCTTTTCTGATCATGGACCTGGAAGTGCGCCGGGAAAAAACACAGGCCAGCCATTTTCTTAACCACTACCTGAGAATAACCGGTGATTTTACCGGACTGAAACTTTTCCGATTCTACAAGGTATACCGTGCCCTCGTGCGGGCCAAAGTCGATATCCTGCTCTCAGTTCAGGAGCAGCCGGGTTCAGAAGCGCAGGCAAGGACACAGGCTGACTTTGACCGGTATCTCAACCTGGCCGCAGAATATACACGGCCATCCTCGCCGCTTCTGCTTGTCAGCAACGGGATGTCGGGGACCGGGAAATCGTCAGGAGCACGAGCGCTTGCCGACAGAATACCGGCGATCGTGATCAGCTCCGACGTTGAGCGCAAACGTGTTTTCGACGATACAGACAGCACCACCCCCGCCGCTTTTGAAAAAGGAATCTATACGGTCGAGATAACCGGCAAAACTTACGCCCGGCTTGCCGAACTGGCACACTGCCTGCTGACTGCAGGCTACAGTGTCATCGTTGATGCAGCCAGCCTGAAACTCACGCAGAGAAAGATTTTTGCCGATCTGGCAAAATTGCTCGATGTGCCGCTTCTCATTCTCTGCTACACCGCCGTTGCCTCCACACTGAGAAGCCGTGTAGACAGACGTGCCCGCAACGGCAGCGATATTTCCGATGCCACTGTTGCGATTCTTGAACATCAGCTTATGGCCAGTGAACCGCTCACTCCCGATGAGCGACGCTATGCCCTTGAAATCGACACTGAACAAGCCGTCGATATTGAGCAGGTGCTGAAACAGATTGACCACGTTCGTTAATGCAGAGACACTGTCTCACAACCGAACGGTGTCATCACCGGGACGCTCAGGATCCCTGCAAACCATTCTGGCAGACTATTTCTGTTGTTTCAGCAGATCTCTTATCTCGGTTAAAAGCAATTCTTCCTTGCTCGGCTCGGGGGGCGCTGCCGGTGCCTCTTCTTCCTTCTTTTTCAGGCTGTTCATAAACTTGATGGCCATAAAAATGGCAAAGGCAATAATGGTAAAATCAACCATCGTCTGGACGAACTTCCCGTAACTCAGTACCACTGCGGGCACATCCCCAGCAGCCTCCTTGAGCGTGATCGCCAGGCTCGTGAAATCAACGCCGCCAAGAAGGACACCGATGGGGGGCATGATTACATCGGCGACAAAAGATGAGACAATTTTTCCAAAAGCGCCGCCGATGATGATACCGACAGCCATATCAACGACATTTCCCTTTATTGCAAAATCCTTGAACTCCTGCATCATTCCCATGATTAACGCCCCTCAAGCATTATTAAACAGCATGTTGTGAAATTCCACCGATCCGTCGCGAAGCAGACAGAAACCGCCCAGACGCCGAAGCCGCACCGCAACTTCAAATTGGACTCTACTCTAAGAACATGACAGGATGAAGTCAAGACGCAGCCCAGCTTGCGGCGAAATAAGGCGACAAACCTCTCTGAACTTCAGCGAGTTCGAGTCGTCCAGCCTGGTACAGGTTTTTTGATGGCAGGCTGCAAGATCCTCAACCCTGATTTTTATGATGATCAGGCGCTGGTCAGCATTCATTTTTCAAGAGCATGTATTACTGTTGAACCATGGACTCTCATCTCAACATCGGAACCTGCTCCTGGAAATACGACTCCTGGAGAGGCCTCATCTACCCTGAACAGGGGCCTGTCAACTACCTCAGGGAGTACAGCTGCTATTACCGCACTGTTGAAATTGACCAATGGTTCTGGTCGCTGTTCAAGGGTGACAAGATTGTTCTGCCGAAACCTGAAACAGTGCATGAGTATGCCCATTCAGTTCCGGAAGGTTTTATCTTTACAATCAAGGTTCCAAACAGCATCACCCTGACACATCATTACAACAAAGATAAGAAAGCGGCCCTGCAGCCCAATCCCTGCTTCCTGTCCAGAGAACTGTTTCAACGATTCATTGACAGCCTAGAACCATTGTCCGGCCATATCGGACCATTGATCTTCCAGTTTGAATACCTGAACAAAAAGAAGATGGCGACCAAAGAATTGTTCTTCGAACAACTTCAGGCATTTGCAGAAAGTCTGCCGAAAGGTTTTAGCTATTGTCTAGAAATACGGAATCCGAATTATCTCGGTCCAGAGTATTTCAGTTTTCTCTCAGCAAACAATCTGCATCACGTATTCCTGCATGGCTATTATATGCCTTCAGTCTTTGCCGTCTACGAGGAGTATAAAGAGCTGTTAGGAGATCTGGCGGTCATAAGACTCCACGGTCCCGACAGAGAAGCTATTGAAAAGCAGAGTAAAAATAAATGGAATCAGATTATTGCCCCCAAAGACAATGATCTTTCCAGGCTGAAAGAGATGATCGCAGGCCTCAGAAGTAAAAAAGTGAAGACATTTCTCTATGTCAATAATCACTTTGAGGGTTCCGCTCCCAGGACAATTTCCAGGATCAATGATATGCTTGTGTCTTGACCCCGGGGACTTTTGATGTCCCTCCCGCAGATGTTTCATTCCCATAGCTGCCTTTTCAAGATGTGCAAACCAATCTTTAACAGGCTCATGCAGCATCTTGCCTCGACACACATCGCTGGGTAAAACGCACTCCCCTTCTCCAGGGCTAATACATTCAAAACCATTGCTAAAATATGGTTCATCCTGATAACGCGCACCTGAAGCAGGAATGCGCCTACTGGGTATCCCCGTTTGGTGCCGTCAAGCCGCGGTGCCGGCAGGCGGAATAAGGCGGCGAGCAACGGGCATCTGATGGGCAGCTGGATGATGATTATAGCAAACAGCTAATCGCTTAACGGAAGAGTCAAAAGATTAAGCTTCTGCGGCAATTTTCACCCGGATCCTGCACCGGTAATGCTGAAACAGTGAAAACAGATATAAAATTGAAGAGGAATGGCTGTCTTTTCGTGCCAACAACCCATTTCCTCTTCAATTGATTTTGAACGAAAATCATCATTTTGCAAGAGGCTCTACTTACTGAAAATACTAAGAAAAGCTTTTCTGGCAGAGCTCAGCGCCGGTTGATGTGCGATCAATTCTTTTAACTCGCCCGGATCAAGGTGAATAGCTCCGCAGTCTTTATTGACACAGATATCTATTTTGACATGCCCCTCATCTATTTCAGCAAGGCTCTGAGTGCCGCATCTGAAACAGTGGTACTTGTGTTCCTCGCAGTACTTGTCGTTGCACTCTTTGGAAGCTTTTTCGCGCAGTGCCTTGAGCAGTTGTTTATCACGCTCTGCAAAATAGGCTTCCTCTGATCCTTTATGTACTACCTTTACTTTGACATTTTGTTGTGCCATGACTCCTCCCGTCTGTACTTATTAATGTGTGTTTATAACCTTGTAAGAAAAACAGGCCAGACTCCAGATACGCTGATCTGTTTATTTCTCATCCTTCTGTTTTTTGATCTCCCTGCAGGTATTTTTGAAAAAAATGAACAATTCTTGCGTGTTTTTACGAAACTTCCTCACGAACAAGAGTTTCTACGCTCAGCCTGTTTGTCAAGCACGTGTGCTTTGTGCCGGGTTGCAACGCACGGTCAAAATGAAAACCGCCCCGGATGTACATAATACTGTCTTGTATTAAAAGATCAATCATCTAAGGAAGATTTACGCAGGCTAGTTTCATTTTTAAATACCTTCCGATGGCCAGTGTATTTCCTCCCCCATCAGCTCGGCTTGTCTTGTGCCTAACGCCGGCAATAATGGCCATATGATTAAGTCAATCGTTTTATGCTGAATTGAATCTTTATAAGGCGACAAGCACGATCCTTGATATAGGATCAAACCGTGCTAATAATAGTGCATACAGGTTAATTCTCTGCCTTGTTACAGAAGATTAGTATTTGTCACTCTTAAAACCTCTAAGGAGAAGATTATGACCACACCGGAAGAAATAGTACCTGAAAAGACAAGTCTCGATAAAACCGTGGATATGCTCTCTGGTTTGAAAGAAATGATTCATTATGCAAAATCAAACATCGAAAAATTATCTGAATTCTGGCTGTTTATGGAAGATGAGGTGAAAAGAAAAGACTTCGCAGAAAAGATGGATGACCTCCTGGACAAGCAATCTTCCCTCCACAGCGACCTGGAGGAAACGGCCAATGAAATGCAGGCGGAAATAACCCGTATCAAAGATGAAGGGGGAACTTCACTCTAATAATCTGTTGCCGTCGAGCTAAATATGCTCTGACAGGCACCCGGCCATAACCGCCAATCTCTTTATTGTACAGGGTGTGCTGGATTAAAGCGTCATTGAGATTATGCCAGGCAGACCGTCTTTTTTGCAAGGCCTGTAACTGATTAAAGTTACAGGCCTTGCAAATAAATGGCGCCGAAGACGAGAAGCATCGACCGGCGGCAGCTGAACCCCTCCATGGTCAATTACCTCATCCGCAGCCACATGCGGCCTCAAATTATTGTTCTATAATCAACCACCGATAACCGACTGTTAATCTGTGCTCTCAACCTAACCGGTCCGCTTTTCTTTTAAAAAGTGGAAAAAACGCATCTGATCTATTCCGTCGCGCCCAGTAAGGTTTGCGCTCGCTAACCACACCTGAAATAATACCAGTAGTATAATGTACATTTTTACACACATTGATTATAAATTCTGCTATTAGTGTTACGATTATTGTACTTTAAAAAATCAATTTACATTTATCTTCTTTTGTTTTAATGTGTTTATATATGTACCTAAACTGTAAAAAAACTGTTTAATGTGACCTAAAAGTGACATTATGAAACTTAAAAACATGTCTCCGCTCGCAATAGCAGCAGAGCTTGGCAACAGGTTGAAGCAAGCCAGACTCCGGGCAGACCTGACTCAGGCTGAGGTAGCATTTCGATCCGGCCTGAACAGGAGGACCATCCTCAACGCTGAAAAAGGAAAGGTCCAGCTCGAAAACCTTGTCGCCATAATGGCATCAATAGGTATGGCGGAACAACTTGATATGTTTTTACCTGTACAGGATATATCTCCAATACAGTTGGCAAAACTCAGAGGGCAACAGCGACAACGGGCATCAGGATCTAAGAATAGAAAGACTCAAAGCAAAGAGGATAAACCCTCATGGTAATGGATGCCGCCAGAGTAAAATATAGAGGAAATAATGTTGGCGCTGTCAGTTTTGACACTGAAACCGGCAGAGGCTCATTTGAATTTGAGCCTCGATTTATAGAAACAGGAATCGAGCTGTCGCCCATAAAAATGCCGTTGTCCCGAAAAATATACTCATTCCCGGAAGCTGACCCGGCAGCTTTCCATGGCTTGCCTGGGATGATCGCCGACTCATTACCTGATGATTTCGGCAATGCTGTATTGAATGCCTGGGCAGCCAGCCAGGGTAAATTGCCAGCTGCTATTTCACCACTGCAACGCCTTAAATATACAGGTAAACGTGGCATGGGCGCCTTAACCTACCACCCTGCTGTTCGCAAGAAAAACTTAAACGCTTCGCAGCATGTTGAAATTCAGTCTTTGATTTCCATTGCCCAGGAAATCCTGGATAAGCGAGAACTTTTCAGGGTAAACCTTGGCACCCAGAGCCAAGAAGATAAAGCAGCAATGATGGCCTTATTGTCTGTGGGCGTGAGCGCGGGTGGTGCCAGACCAAAAGCGGTACTCGCGTTTAACACTGATTTCACACAGGTGCGATCAGGGCAGACAGACGCTCCGGAAGGGTTTACTCATTTCATAATGAAATTTGATGGTGTCAGTGAGCACAATAAAGACAGGGAAACCTTTGGCGATCCGCTCGGATATGGAGCAATGGAGTATGTTTATTACCTTATGGCAAAGGCCTGCGAAATAGAAATGATGCCTTGCCGCCTACTCGATGAAGGTAAAAGGCGACATTTTGTTACCCAGCGCTTTGATCGGCAAGGAAACAATAAGAAACATGTACAAACATTAAATGGCTTGGTGCATATCAGCTACAAACAAGTAGGTTCCTATTCCTATGCCGAATTGCTGGCGACAGCAAGAAAGCTTAAACTGGGTGCTGACGACGCAATGCAGATATTCAAACGTATGGTGTTTAATATTGTGGCACGTAATCATGACGACCATTCTAAAAACTTTGCCTTCATGCTCGATGATCAACATCAGTGGAAATTAGCCCCCGCTTACGACCTGGCCTACAGCTACAAGCCGGGAAGCCGTTGGGTAGACAGTCATTGGATGAAGCTCAATGGGAAACGAGACAATTTTACGCGAGAAGACTTTTATAGCTTTGAAACACTGAGTCCTCTCTTTAGCAAACGCAAGATTGATCGGATAATTGAGGAGATTACAGAGCATGTTTCAAGATGGAATCGCCTAGCCGTCGAGCACGATGTACCACCTTCATTGCTTGAAGTAATTGGTGGTAATTTACGTCTAACGATATAATTGTAAAGACAATCCAGGAATTACTTTTCGATTTGGATTCACAATGCTATTCCCTCTTTCTGGTTTCCCGGCTGAAGAAACGTAGTCTCTTATTTACTTTTCTTCATTTCGCTGTTGTTGAGCGTACAAAGAACCTGAGACCATTATTCTGAGATGAATCGACCATGCTTAAATATTGTCAACATCGATGCAATAATTCCACGATGGCCAGAGCAATCCAACCATGATGAACAAAACAGGAAACCGAAGACGCCAATACCTGGGGTGGATTTTATTTCTGCTAATTGGGTGCGCATCAAACGGTTACGCGGAGATGCAACGCCCGGATACACCCAACAAAAAGCAACAACCAGAGCAGACATGGGGGGCGGCGGCAGGAATGCGAACTGCAACGAATATTTTTGCTACGGACGAGGAGGTTGTTAGTAATATTGCCACCTTGTTATATTATAAGGGAGAAAAATTATACCTGGATGGTCTGGAGGGAGGATATCACCTTTTCGCGAGGCGTAACTGGCAGGCAAGCCTGTTCGGCCGGTTTCGTTTTTTTGATGTCCCAGAAAAGTACCAGAACATTGTGCCAGGAGATACCGCAGACATAGGTGGCCGTATAGGGTATCAAGTCACCGATAATAACCGTATCAATCTCGAGTTACTTTCTGACCAGTATGGTAATCCTCACGGTAATGTCAGGTTGGAACACGAATATATATCAGGCGGGCTAGAACTAACCCCCTATATGAATGCCCGGATTAAAAGCAGTGGCTTCAATAGCCGTTACTACGGCCTTGAATGGCTGGGAAACAGATCAATTAACGGTGGGATTGATTTCCAGGTGGGTGTGGAGGTGAAGTATCATCTTTTCAGCAATCTCTATCTCCTGGGATCACTGAATGCCCGCTGGCTTGACAGTGCCGCCAGAGATGCAGAACCAGTGCAGAAGGATTTGGAAAGTGCCGTTTTTGCCGGTATCGGCTTCTTCAACGAAGACAGGAAAAAACGCAAGCCGGATACCGGACTTAAGCCCTATCTGCGCATCTCTCAAGGCTTAGCGACGTATTCAAGCTTGGCCCAACTGTTCACCGAGGACTTCGAGCAGGATAAAGACGGTGCCCAGATGACGTCAGTATTTTATGGCTACCCTGTGGCTGACACACTTTTTTCTTTGCCGATTGATATTTATGTAACTTCTGGCCTCGGCAACCATTACAGCTCTGACGTGCAGACGAGTGCCCTGGAGTTTGTCATCGCCATGAAAGGATATTATACCATTTCGTTACCGGTGCGTTTCCGTATCGGCCTTGCAGAAGGTTTATCATTTGTCACTGACGTTCCTAACGTGGAACAAGAGAAAAACAAACGTGGTGGATATGATACAAGCAGGTTGATGAATTATCTTGATGCCTCACTTGATTGTAATGTTGGCGATCTCTTTCGGAATGAGAGGCTAAACGATCTTTGGTTTGGGGTTGCCATCCATCATCGCTCAGCCATGTTTGAAAGCTCGCAATTTTTTGGCAGGATTTCGGGGGGCAGCAATTATCCATCCATTTACCTGCAGTACCATTTTTAGTGGCTACTCCTCTGCAGCAATATATCCAAGGAAAGATTTTAATGGCGGTTGACCTTGCCAAAAATCATTTTGAGCAATTTACCTGCAATAAAAAAATTTTAAACTAGAGCCCACATGTACAAAGACCGCCTATCAAGCATTAGCACCATATGCGACATTGTGGTGTCACTTGCTTCAACCCAATCAAAAAAATTTTGCCTGAAATATGCTTTTAAAACGTAAACTCAATGTCGACAATGAGGACAAATTGTAGGAAATCAAGACCTTACTCAGGCATAAAAAAACAAGGCCCGTAACCAATTTAAGTTACGGGCCTTATATGTCAATGGTGCGAAGGCGAGAGACGAACATATTAAAATTTTTATATTAATATCAAATTACTATCGCTATTAGATAATCGACATTGGCACAACATACCCTCTTTTGTACCCGCTTTTTGTTGGACCATTTTAGCTTATATTATATCCTACCATATTTTAAAGGAATGGAATTTAGTATTTGATGAAATCATTAGAGTTCCTCCTGCCCTTGCGAATCTCTTATTTTGCAAACGAACGAAAATTTTAAACACAGGTACTCCCTTCAGTTAAGTAAAAGATAATATTGATTATCTTCGTCAAGGCAATACTAATTTCAAAGACAAGTCGCTGTGATCAAACTATCAGGAACTATTTAGACTTCACACCATCGGGTTGCGATAGCCGAGCTTCCAGTTTTTTCGAAGTATCTGCGATCGATAGCCCTCCCAGCGCCGTACAACGAAGTTCGTGTTTAATACTGGTACCAACCTCATGCATGGCGGTCACAACCTCATCAAAAGTAACGATTGGATCATAATCAGCCAATCCCATGTTTGCAGAAGCTATCGCATTTGTTGCGGCCATCACGTTTCTGCCCAAACAGGGAGCCTCGACACGGTTACCGATTGGGTCACAGACCAGACCCAATATATTTTGCAAAGCAAGCGATGCGGCTGCAACACATTGCTGCAGATTGCCTCCTGCTAAATAAGCCAATCCTGCCGCGGCCATTGATGACCCCGATCCGCATTCAGCCTGACAGCCCCCTATTTCTCCGGCAAATGTCGCATGTTCGGAAATAAATATGCCTGGAATACTTGCGGCAAACATCGCTTTTGCCATATCTCGCACCGACCTGCCAAGAACATGCCCAGCTCCAATGATGGCGCCCGGCAAGGCACCACAACTCCCTGCCGTGGGAGCTGCAACGATAACTCCATACGAGCTTTTGGTTTCCATTATAGCACTTACATACAAGATAACGGTATTTAACAGGCTACCTCCAAGCAACATCTTGTCATCGATCATCTTTTTGAAGTTAG
Source organism: uncultured delta proteobacterium (assembly GCA_963696725.1). Classification (GTDB taxonomy): domain Bacteria; phylum Desulfobacterota; class Desulfobulbia; order Desulfobulbales; family Desulfocapsaceae; genus MADRE3. Next base: position 24,335 of record CAVOLI010000004.1, on the reverse strand, counting down.
AGGACTGACAGTGAAGGATTCTGTCACGATATTGGGTTCCGGCAATGCCATGCGCAATTGATGTTTCCATAGTTTGAACAAGGTCCATCATCATATTCATGACCTGCTCTTCACTCAATGAACTTCGCTGAGTTTCATAACGCAGTGCTAGCTGCCAGAGCGATAAACCCTCCGTCTCCGCAATTTCCAACATCTTCTGGCAATGATTAAAAGGAACAACTTGGTCTATTCGTGACAATACAGGCAGCACCGGCTTTAAATAACTGACGTGTAAAACTCCGGGAATGGTTTCGAGTTGGCCAATCAATGGCATCCCAAATGGCCGGAAACTTTTCAGCTCGACAAAAGAACAACTTCCTTTACAGATTGTGGAGCGATCAAAATCCGGTAATCTTCCTATTGATTCTAGTACTGTTTCAGGACAATCCGTAAAAATTAGCAATTCATGGTAATCTCCACAGATTGATACCGATGCTTCATCAATCTCCCGAATTTCTATCATCCCTCCGCCGGTTGAAACAGCCTTGACAGAATGACATACATTATCATTTTCCACCTTTATCCGATACGTGTTGGGGTGTTCATCATTAAATTTCTGATAGTTTACTCGTGTCCGGATATCTCTTTTAGATAGTTCACGGCGGTATTCAAGCGTTCGTTCATCATCAGGTTTCCAACCGAGCAGTCCTCCATAAAGTCCCATATCAGAACCATGGCTTTCATGCGTAGAGGCTAAAGATCCATATTCGTCATAATCGACAACAACAGAAGAAATTTGCTCAGCCATGAGATCTCTGATAATCAGACCAATGCGGCATGAAGCTGCACTGTGAGAACTCGACGGACCCCGCATTACCGGCCCAATAATATCATTGAATATACTTGTGACAGTCATATTAAGATCTCATCCATTACTATGAATAAAAGTTTCTTCTCTGTTAAAACTGAACTAACAACTAACTTTGATTTTACCCAATTTAAGGCTTCTTCTCTGCCCATGATAACGACCTTGGCAGGAGAAAAACACCCTTGACACCGCCAAGAATCACACCACACCAATCCTTCGCGCATTTTCCAAGATACTTAGCACCCTCCTGTGCCGCTATACGGCCAGCAACTTTGCTCATTGGTACCAGAAGTGGTAGTGAACTGTCTGTTTTTTTCAATCGGCTCAGATTCGATAGTTACGGGTTTTGCCTTCATAAGCGCATTGGCCTGCGGTTCATCGGCTGCCAGGTGCAGATAGGTGAACACGATCTGCCCTGCACGACCAAGATCATATTGGAAAGGCTGAGGTTCTTTAACGTGCATAACCATATCGTATGCGGCAGAAACCTCCGCTGGAGTGCTTTACGATGATAGCACCCGCGGCAACATACTCCGCATCAGGAAAACCGGCACCGTTTCCTGATGCTTTTTCGTCCATCACCTCATGATCATTTGCAATCATCGTTGCAACATCGGAAGATACCATACATGCCCGCTTCTCCAGCACCTTGATTTCTTTCAAAATTCCAACTTTCATTGTCAGCCTCACTTCATTTAATATACCAACTTTTACAGAAAGCTATTTATCTGATGACTGATTACAAACGGGCCCAAACTAGAATTGCCAGAAAACAGAAAGTACTTCTATCTAAGGTTTTTACCTGCCAAACCAGCAATATACTTGAGTGGAACTGGTTTCAATGGTTGCCTTACGGTAAAATTTGTCCGCGGAAGTTTTTCCCCGGAAATCTTCCAGATCAATTCATTAACCAACTGCCCACAGAACCGCCCCTGACAGTGTCCCATTCCAAGACGCGTGCGGCGCTTTACGTCATTGATATCTTTTGCTCCCTCTTTAACAGCAGCCTTAATGTCCGAAAAACACACATCTTCACACCGACAAATAATCGTGTCATCGGTCACAGCGTCCAAGATACCTGACCGCACTCGAGCCCCTGAACTCATATTTGCACCAACAGCTCTCGCATGTTCTAATTTTTTTATCAGAGCTATTGACTTTCGATCGGCGGCATCTGCTAGGACAACACCCAGTTGAGTAGATGCTATAATTGCTGCAACCCTTCCCTCATCTATTGCGGCCTCATATCCTTTGATATCTGCCCCATCTCCAGCAACAAAAACTCCACTGGCTGATGTCTCCATGTTTTCATCACGGTCAACCATCCAATATCCAAATTTTTCATTAAAAGTATGATTGCAGCCACACAATCTGGTAATCTCTGTCTGGGGAGAAAGGCCGTAACCAGTAGCGATGACGTCAACCGCTATCGTCCTTTCAGTACCCGGGATCGGCCGCCATAGAGAGTCAACCTTTGCAATAACTGCTCCTTCCACTTTGTCAGTACCGAGTGCCCTCGTAACAACATACCCCTGATATGTCGGAACTTTGCTACCTTTGATTTTCATGAGATATTTTGCTCCCATGAGTAGTTTGTTCAGACCACCATTTGTCAGAATTTGCAGCGCTAAGGAGAGCATTTCTCTCATAGTAGACGCATCGACAAGACCTTTCACCTTAACACCTGCGCTGACCAAATTATAGGCCAGGGCAATTTGCAAAGGGCCTGTTCCACCAACAAGAACATTTTGGCCAGGAGTAACGTCTCTTTGAGTAAATGTATTCAGTCCACCGATAGTAAATACTCCCGGAAGATGCCAACCAGGAAACGGGACGGTCTGATCTTTGGCTCCCACAGCGACAATAAGTTTCTTGCCCTGCACGGTTTGAGCATGCGGCACATCATCTTTCCTTCTGCAAAACTCAACAACTTTCTCTTCATTAACACTCCAGACTTCAGTGTTGGTCAACACAGTTATACGATGGGCTATCCTGTCAAAGTCATCGAAGAGCTGTTTTCGTGTTCTGGCCTCAGCAGGATCACCATGACCCTTTGAAGCATTTATATGGCCATCTTTTCGGAGTACCTTGCCACCCAAAGAGAGATTCTCTTCAAGAAGAACGATCTTAAGATCATGCTGAGCCGCTTCTATGGCCGCAGCCATTCCGGCGGGTCCTCCACCGATAATGACGAGATCAGCCTGAATCATAATTTGACCTCCAAGTTTTCAAGGCTGCCATCGTACTGCCTCTCTACAATACAGTCAGCGGTCACAGGCGTGACGCATGCACGAGTATTGGGAAGGCCATTGACAATCATCCGGCACTCATAACACACTCCCATACCGCAAAAAGCACCCCGAGGCCCACCCTTGTTTGTGTGGCGCATGGTAGAAACGCCTTTATTCAATAGAGCTTCAGCAATGGTTTGACCTTCTTGAGCATGAACATCTTCCCCATCTACTTGAAATACAATATTTTTACTTTCAGACATTTGTTTACCCCGTCTGCTTTTTCTGTTTAAACTCCGTCATGCATTTTAATTTGGCTTTTCAAATACTTAATTGGCGTGGTTTTAAAAGGCTAGTGGTCAGAGAATCTTGACCATGCAAATGGTTTGACATCAATCCTGGTTGCTTCATTACATATCAGATTTGCGATCAACTCACCGGTAATCGGAGCCATTCCAATGCCGTTACCTTCATGGCCTGTTGCGATGAAAAAACCTGGTATTTCTGTTGTAGAAATAATCGGAACATGATCCGGAGTGTGGGGGCGCAGGCCGGCATAGCTTCTGATCGCACTGACATCTTTGAGTGCTGGGTAAAAACGAATGGCACGGTTGGCAATGGCTTTGAGAACTTCTGTGCTGGTTCTGATATCACGGCCAACAAAACAGCGACTCGTTCCAATAAGAGATGTCTTGGCCTCTGTAGGTTCAAAGGCGAATGCAATGCCAAATTTTTCCATCTCTGCAGTCATCTCTCCTTGATACTCGCTACTCTCAAGCCTGGTCATGATATAACCAAACTCAGTCACCGGACTTCGAACCACACCATAGGTCCGTTCAACTACAAGTAATTGTCCCTGCCTTGGCTTTATAGGAATATCAAGGCCAACCATTGCCCCAAGTTCAGAACCCCAAATCCCGGCAGCGTTAACGACTTGTTTGGTTGCAATGGTTCCACGGTCGGTTATCACATGCGACACACATCCTGTAGCATCAAGCTTGATATCTACAACCGAGGTGTATGCCTCGACGCTGGCTCCTTGTTTTTTGGCCCCGTGACTAAAACCTTGCGCTAGAGCCATAGGATTTACTGAACCATCACAACTGACATCAAGTCCGCCCACCACATCATCAGCCAAATAGGGTTCTCGTTCATGAATTTCATGGTGGTCTAACACTTTATATGGCAAACCTTCTGCGACCATAGCGGCACAATGTTTTTTAGCAGTTTCGTATTCCTGTTCATTTCCCATCAACAACAGCGTTCCTTCCCTTGACCAACAAATATCAAAGCCAAGTTCATCAGATAAACCAGAAAACATATCCAAACTCATCTTTGCTAGTCGGCAGCTGTCACCCGGGACCTGATCATAAACGATGACCCGGCCATCACAACGTCCAGAGGTTCCATCAGCTATTCCTTTACGCTCAATGCTACAGACATCAACCCCTTTTTTTGCAAGGTAATACGTGACCGCTGTGCCTATGGTGCCACCACCAACAACCACAACATCTGCACTCTTTTTCATATAACTTCCCTCATAGCTCTATAAGTGTATTATTTGTTATCTTATGAGATGTGTGGCTTGTATTTTCAGTACCTTTTTATCGTTCTGAGATCCCAGGGCCCCAGGTATCTGAAAGGGCAAATCCATCAGGGTATGGATCAGTATCACTTACACCCAGATGTTCAATCGAATAAATCCAACTACGCCCTGAGACTAGCGGCAAGATGCCGTTCTTGGTGCCAACTAGGCATTTATCTTTTATTTTTGTTACAAATCGGCTGTCAATAATGGAACGCATCTCAACTTCTCGACCGATTTCAAGTTCACCCTTTTCATGCATCACAGCCATACGCGCAGACGACCCGGTACCGCACGGTGACCTATCAACACGTCCCGGCGGCACCACAGTACAGTTTCGATAAATACCTTTTTGTTTATCTACAATGTCTGTAAACATCACATAATCTACCTTGTTGAATGCATCAACTTCAGGATGTTTCATTGTTATTTGCTCATTGACAGCCTCAATGATGTCCTGTCCGATCTCTCCAAGTCGCCTTGCGTTGCCCTTATTAATTGACAGTCCAAGCTTTAGAACATTAACAAGGGCATAGAAACATCCACCAAAGGCAATATCGACCTCAATTTTTCCCAATTGTCCAAGCTCCAAGGTATGGTCAAGATGTTCAGCAAAACTTGGGCACATATTGATACGTGAACGCATCACCTTGGAGCCCTTTACCTCCACATCAATTGGAATTAGCCCAGCCGCGGTCTCAAGAGTTACCGTAGATTCACCTTCCGGAACAGTCACCATTCCGGTTTCAATAAGTGCCGTTACAACACACATACTGTTTGAGCCGGACATGGGGTAAGCCCCTCCCGGCTGAAGAATAATAAAAGCTGCATGGGCATCGGGATGCGACGGCGGGAACAAGAGGTTCGTTGAACCGGCTGAACAACCTCGGGGCTCAAACACCAAAAACTTTAATAATGAGTCGTCTATGGTATTGATGTAAATCATCTTTTCCAGCATGTTCCTGCCTGGAACATTCAGTACTCCACCGGTAACAACTCGACCGACCTCGCCTTCACAGTGAACCCCGTAAGCAGTTACGAGCTTTTTCCAATTCATCTTGCTTCCCTCTAAATGAGATTTGCGTTCTTCAGAAGGCCGTTCAGTGTTTCTTTTTCTTTTTTAGGGATATCAAGGCGAGGCTTACGACACGGACCTACATTCATTCCCATAATGTTTAATGCTGCTTTTGTTTTCTGAATCCAGTTTGGACTCTCAAAAAAAGCACTGAGCGGGTAATAGAAGTCGTATATCTCTCTGGCTTTATAATGATTTCCTGCTTTGTATTGAGTATATATTTCTTGCGACTTACCTGGGATCACATTTGCTACAACTGAAATCCATCCTGTGGCGTCCAATCGAAATGACTCAAGAGCAATATCGTCAGCTCCGCCAAACACACTTCCCGGCTTTGCCTTTTTCAAAATATCACTAACGCGTCGAAGATCTCCTGATGATTCCTTGACGTAATCCAGATTGTCATACTTCATGAGTTCAAGGAGCTGTGCAGGCAACAGGTCAATACCTGAAACACCCGGATTATTGTAAATCATGATTGGAATTTTGACAGATTTAGCAACCGTTTTGAAGTGCTCAAACAGCTCTTCTTCACTTGGTTTATTATACCAAGGGGAAATGAGGAGAAGTGAGTCAGCCCCAGATTTTTCGGCATGCTCAGCAATATCTACCGCCTCTTTTGTAGTTACGGCTGAACAACCGATCATTACTGGAACCCGTCCATTCACGTGTTTAATTGCAACTTCAGCAGTTTTTTTCCGCTCATTAACAGTCATGGTGGCAAACTCACCAGTACTTCCTAAAGCTGTGATACCACCAACTCCGTCATCCGCTAGAAAATCGAGAAAATTTTGAAAACCCTCGTAATTAATTGCTTCTGATTCTTCCATTGGAGTAATACAAGCTACATAACACCCTTCAATTTTTTTCATTTTATTTCCTCTTCACGCATTGATTTATTTCCAATCCTAGTGGTAGAGTGATCGCATTTTCATCTTTCTCTTCAGCACTTCAACTCCCACTTTATAAAGTTCTTCCAACAACACTCGCATGTAGCTACATATGTTTTCGTGTGTTTCTACGTATGCTGTGATTGTTCCATATCAAAACCCCAAGGCTTTGATGATAATCACCACTTTATTAATTCTCTTAATACACACAAAAACTCGATGCACAAAAGGTCATTCAAAACAAACAAGGTAGAATAATGTCTAGCCGTCAGTGAAATGATTCTCCCGGAGATTACTCACTAGCTTTTTTAAGGTATTATTGAACTCAACAATCTCCTCAATTTCCATATTCTTAAAAAGCACATTCTCCCGCCACTCTTCCATAACTTCAAAAATATTCTGATGAATCTTTTCACCCTCGGGAGTAATGCTCACTTCATAGTATCTTCTATCGTCCTCTTTTGTCTTTTTACTTATAAGACCCTTTTTTCTTAGAATAGACAGCGTCCGAGACAAATTATTCCTGTCCTGCCCTACACGCGAAGCCAGTTCCGTCTGAGTTAGTCCGCCCTCAAATCGCAAAGCCCGTAGAACGAGTTCCTGAGCCCCTGTTATGTCGAGATTGCGCTCCTGCATAGCGCGAACAAAAGAGAACTCCATGACTTTGTGAAGAACACTTATGCTCAATCGAGGGTATTTACTGATTCTAGTCATCACTCACAAATATTTTCTTGGTCACAAAGCTACAGCAATGACAGCTCGAGTCATCGCCACATATTCGCTAGGATGCTCGAAGCTCAGCCATGAACAACCTCAATTTTTCAAACATCTCTGCAGCCTTCTCCGGCTCTTCAGCAGCTAAATTCTTCAACTGAAACTGGTCTTCCTCTGCGGTTGTAGAGTTCATCACGCTCAGGTACATCAGAGGAGCTTGCAGCCGTACAGGTCCACTGATCTTCCCCGTCTAAAGAAGCCGCTTTCAAATGCTCTTCGTAGGCCTTATTATAAAAGGCTGTATCACGGTCTTCAACAACGTTAGCTTTCTTAACCTCACGTAAATGTTGCGTCGAAACGGCCAAATCCTTTCCATAAATACCAAAGCGCGCATCCGCAATCGATTTCTCATCGTCTTTGAGCCAGTGAATATATGACCATTCACTGGTAATGATTGACCATGAGTAACGAAAATAACCAGCAATGGCAAAGTCCCTAACCTTATCCAGCTCTCCTTTGGCCAGGGGCAGGAGGTTTTTCCCCTGCATGGATGGATGCGCTCCTATTCCAAGCCACTCTAGCACTGTAGGCGCGATATCGCAGGACTGAACAAACCCCTCAACTCGTTTACCTGCTGTCAGACCAGGCCCTTTCATAATCATTGGTACATGCGCTAGCTCTTCGTACGGCCACGGACGGCACTTCCGCATGATCCCATGCCCATGTTCGTCATCACCCATAGGTGAACCATGGTCAGACACCATGATAACCATGGTATTGTCGTCAAAACCTAACTCACGCACTCGATCCATGAGGTAGCCAAACCATTTATCCACAACCGTCACTTTTTCTGCATAGAGCATACGGATATGGTGCAGTTCTTCCTGGGTATATAGTTTTTCAACATCGCCCTGAATAGGCAGGAACATGTCCTTACCCTTGTATTCAGGATCATAGGGGCACACCAAATTATCGTCATAAACTGATGGTGGATCCCATGGCTCATGCGGGTCAAAGCAATCAATCCACATAAAAAAGGACTTGTTCCTGTCCATTTCCTCAAGTTGCTTGACCGCTTTTTTCATTACCTGGGCACTATGCTGATCTTCATCTCCTTTCCAGTATTGACGTTCCTTGAGGTGACATTCGACCTGGTTCATAAGTGGGCGCATGACATTCTCGCCCAGGATATCATCAGCCGATTCCATGACATGATCTTCGTAATAATCTTCCGCCTTATGCTGAATCAATTCATCCTCTGCGTAGTACTGGTGATCTGTCTCATGCCCATGCACAAAGTGGACTTTATCAAATCCTCTGGTATAACCAAACTTTGGCAGGCGCAACGGGCCTGCATCATAGATCAAATGGCTGTCAATTGGCTGACCCCAACAAAGATCGGCAATTGTGGTATCATCCATATCGAGCTGTGACCACCCTTTAAATGGCAAGGTATATCGTCCTGTAAACATTGCTCTTCGGCAAGGGATGGTTGGCAACCCTTCAGTATATGCATTTTCAAAGAGCACCCCCTGCTTCGCCATTTTGTCAATGTTTGGTGTATTTATCCATTCATTTCCGTAACAGCCAAGGTAATTAAACTGTAGGGTGTCAAGCATTACGACAATAACATTGTTTTGTTTCGACATCTCAAAGTCTCCAAGAAGAGCCCGGTCGGTACCAGGCTCTTTCTGTATGTTTAAATATTATTCAACTTTAGACATTACTTTCTTGATAATTACTTCATTTCGTTTATTGGCCTCTTCAACCATCTTCAGAGTGTCTTCGCTATTTAAATATGCAGGTACGAGCCCAAGACGGGCCATTTTCTCTGTAAAACTTTTAGACTCTGAGATTTCCTTAGCAACAACACCCAATTTGGCTAATATTTCTGCAGGAATACCTTTAGGGCCATACAGCACTACCCATTGGCTAAAGAAAACATCATGCCCAGACTCAGAAATAGTTGGAATATCTGGCAACATGTTGTCACGTTTACTGTCCAGCACAGCAATAGCCTTTACATCAAATTTGCTGAGCGCGGCAGGGGCTGTGATATACCATTGTATCCTCTTACCAGCCATTGCTTGAAAGGCCCCACTATCACCATCACTGAATGGTACATGTTTTGCGTCAATTCCAAGTTCTTGCAGCAAAGCCATGCCAGCAATGTATGGAACTGAGCCAACACCAGAGGACCCCCAAAAATATTTACCGGGATCTTTCTTTTGTGCTTCAACAAAATCAGCTACTGTATTCCATGGCGAATCTTTATGGACATACAACAGAAATGGTGCATGGAAAATACGACACACGTAATCAAAATCCGTGTACGAATAAGGTAATTCGCGCATATATGCATGCATGCTTAAAGGAGCGCTTGGGATAACACCAAGTGTATATCCATCCGGTTCTGCGGCCAAAACAGCCTGCGTACCAGTCATGCCTGCGGCACCGGTGATATTTTGCACAATCACATTTTGACCAAGTTTCTCCTGCAGTTCAGCAGCAAGAATCCGTGCACTGAGATCAGTTTCACCACCAGCCCCAAACGGCACAATCACCTTGATAGGCCGATCTGGATACTCTGCGAGAGCAAAGCCGGCAGTTAATGACAAGACAACCAGGGCTGAAAAAATGTTTCTAATAATTCTTGTGTTCATAATAGTCCTCCTGTGAAGGTTAGCTAATTATCGCTACCCAATCCCTAAGCCGATTTTTGTTTCCTGAAAAACGACCGCGAAAAAGGCAGCACCATAAAAACAAAGGCCATGAAAAAAAAGAAGAGAGCTAGTTTTGAGTTAAATGCATATTGCAGCAAGGATTGATCCCCACTGTAAATTATAGCTTGAGCCAAATTGTACTCAAGTGGCTGGCCGAGGACATAACCAACAATGAGAGGTGTTACTGGAAATTTTCCAATGCGTAGGAGAAATGCAATTACCCCTATTACCAATGCCACCTTGACGTCAAACATGTTGCCCCGCGGCAGATATGATCCAATAACCGAACATACAGCAATAATTCCAAGAATAACTGGGAGAGGAAATTTTATTATGGCACCAAAAAAGCGCACCGTTATCATAGCTGCGGGGATAATAAGGATACATGCCATCGCCAGGGTAATGAAAATGGAGAAAACCACCTCTGGATTTTCTGACATGAGGCGTACACCAGGGGTAATATCATGCAGCGTTAGAGTAGCCAGCATAAGGGCCGCGGTCACTTCACCGGGAATTCCAAGGGCCAGGGTAGGAACAAGCGCTCCGCCAACAACGGCGTTATTTGACGATTCCGCTGCGATAAGGCCATCTGGTTCGCCGCTTCCAAACTTGTCGCCTGTTTTGCAGGTGCGTTTGGCTACGGTATAACTAATAAAGGTCGAAACCGTCGCACCAGTTCCAGGTAAAATGCCGATGCCCACACCAAGAAGAGACGATGTTACGAGGTTACGAATACGTCCTTTCCACTCTTTCATTTTCGGGAAGATAATCTTGGTGCAGTTGATTGGTTTCAGCTCGACTCCTTCTCTTGATTCGTAAATGCGATAAAACAACTCAGCAAGGGGGAACACTCCGATAATCACAGCCATGACATCAATGCCGGCAGACAGGTTATTCGAACCAAAGACAAACCGGGGCTCACCGCTGAACGGGTCAATTCCAATCGTCGTCAGAAAAATTCCCAGCACACCCATGAGCAGACCTTTAACTTGATTTCCCTCTGAAAGGCTTGATATGCAGGCAAGGCCCATGAAAATAAGTCCACAGATCTCTATCGGGCCGCCATATATTACCGACAACCTGGCTAACTCAGGGGTTGCTATTGTCAGTATGACGCAAGAAATCAGACCACCTAAAACAGATGCCATCGTCACCCAGCCAAGGGCTTCGCCAGCTTTCCCGGCAACAGCCATTGGGTAACCGTCGAAACCGGTGCATGCAGATTGGGGTGTGCCGGGAGTATTAAATAAAACAGCAGAGATGGAGCCACCATAGACAGATGAGGCATAGATCCCAAGCAGAAGTGCGATTGCTGGCACGTTATCCATTGTCAGAGTGAATGGTATACAGACAACTATGGCCACGGCTGTTCCTAAGCCAGGAATCGCTCCCATAACAGCACCGAACATGACACCAACCATCAATGCGATCATAGTTTCTGGAGCAACAGAAAGTGCTAAGGCGTTTAGCAGATCCGGGTTCATGTCATCCTCCAAAGATGAGATCAGGTGGTAACGGGATGGCCAATACCTTCACAAAAATGACCCACATCACAAAGGCTGTTGCAAAAGCAATGGGAAGTGCTTTTTTAGCGTCGTTATATCTGTGAGTGTAGTAAAACAAGACAAGAAAGATAAAACTTGAAGTAAAAAGGCCAAGTAGAGGAAAAATAAACACGTAAATCAATAAACCTAGGACCGAAAGAATGAGAACTTTAGCGTTTTCCCTCAACCCAGCTGCATCAAATGGCTTGGCAGGCATAAAAAAATAAATAATAGACAACCCAATCCAAAACTTGAGTAGTAAGCGGGGAAAATCCATTGGATCAATCTCATCGGTGACTGCTTTATACAGGATGCCTTGATCTCCCTTTGAGTTCAAAAACAAAAGAAGACCGATACCAATAAAGATCAATGCCAATAGATTTTTTTTATTTAAAAAATAACTCAATTGGTCCTCCTTTCTTCTGGTTGGTTACTTTATACCGGCCTGTAATAATCTTGTTAGCAACGCAAGGCATTCCTGCTTAGTAAAAGCTCTCTTTTCTGAAATACTCCAATATTTTCCTGCAATTTGAAGGACTGGAACTTTACCGATCAAGCCCTCACGGGCCAATGATGGTGGTTCACTGTTACTGGTTACGAGGGCTTCAATCTTTAATTCTCGAAGTGCAAGATTGATATTCCTGTCAATTTCAGCAATTCGCCGTGCATCATTATCAAGTATTCTTATATCCAAATCTTTTTTTATTTTCATTAATTTCAAAAGGTTGAAGATATATATTCTCTTACTTCGAGAGCCGCAATTGTTCCATCAGATGCTGCCGTCGTCAGCTGCCTATGTTTTTTAGGGATTACATCTCCTGCGGCATAAATACCGTCTATATTTGTTTTCATGTTTCCATCAACTAAAATGTATCCTTTGTTGTCCAGTTCTATTGACCCTTTGAACATTTCCGTATTTGGTTTTTGTCCTATGAAAACGAATATGCCGTTAGTATCCTGCTCTATATGCTGATTAGTTTTTATATTTTCTATGGAAACAGTTCCCTTATCTTGACCCGCCTTTATTTCACTGATTCGATGCCCCGTCATAATAGACGCGATCCCGGTATCTTTTGTTTTTTGCTGGATAGTCGTATCAGCGATACAATCGTCCATCGCGTCAATCATTAGTATGGATTTTACACCTAGTCCTGCCAGGTATAGACTTTCGTCAAAAGCGCTATTTCCCCCGCCAACGATGATTATAGACTTTCCCTTATATGAGGTGCCGTCGCATACGGAACAATAATGGATATGTTCTTCAAACCCACCATCGTCGACCGGTAGTGAGATGGGCACCCTTCCTGTTGAAAGAATGACAGCTTTTGCCGTAAAATGTTGATCGTCAATGCTGATCCTTTTTGTTTGGGATGAAAAATCAAAACCTGATATTTCGACAATTTCTTCAATATCTGCACCTAAAGAAAGCGTTTGCTGCTTTATTTTTTCCATTAGTTCCATACCGTTGATGGAACTAAAACCGGGGTAATTTTCAATAGTGTGAGTCCAATTCGCTAATCCGCCACAGATTTGTCTTTCCAGGACAAGTACTCTTAGATTAGCACGGGACGCATAAATGGCGGCGGTCATGCCCGCAATCCCCCCACCGACAACAATTACCTCATAGCTGTTGCTTTCATCATTTTGCTTATTCACGAGATCATGGCACCGTTAATGAAATGTGTCATTTCAGCTGGATTCATGATTCCGGATTTCTTTGCAACAATCTTTTCACTCTTGATAAATAGCAGTGAAGGTACCCGTGAGGTTTCCAACCGCTCCATCAGCTCAGGACTGGCAATTGAATCAATGCCTACCAGATTCAGGTTTGGAAAAGTTGGCAGTACCTTATCGATTACTGTTTTTAGAATTTTACAGTGTGGACAATTGGGCTTGAAAAGCAGGACCAGTGAGGTATGCTCCTTTTGCTCTTTTAGGAATTGATCAAAATCACCATTATTGAGTAGCGTCATATTTTCATTCATATCACTCACCCTTATAATTTTACTTGACCATTCTTATGTAGATACATACATGTTGCTACATAAGAATGAGCTTAACCTAACAATCAAGCATTGTCAACGCAAACTTATATTTTTTCTTCTGACTTAAATGTTTTTTTTGTTACAGCAAGGCTACTTCAACATTCAGGGTCGATTCTAATCTGTTTTATTCCTGGAAAATTATGGGCTTAATTACTCTGATTGCATAGTGATTGGATCTTAATTTAGGTGATTGTCGGATTTGATGCATATTCCAGACGATCCCGGCCATGGATTCCATTCCATTCCGGCCACCCATTCCATTTGATCCCGGCCACTGATTCCATTTCATTCCGGTCACTGATTCCATTTGATCCCGGCCGGTGATTCCAGAGTATTCCGGCCACCATTCTGGTGAGTAGCGACGCATAGAATCAAATGGTAGAGAAACCCTTTTTACGATGAATTAATCAAGGAGGGTTTCATGCCAGGCAAGAGGTTATCTATGCGAAAGATACGTGAGGTATTACGCCTCAAATATGAATTAAACCGCAGCAACCGTGAGATCGGTATGAGCTGTGGAATAGGCAGCAGCACCGTCGGCGATTATATTCAGCGGGTAAGAAATGCAGGGCTTACATGGCCTCTGCCTGAAGAGCTTAACGACACTGCCCTGGAACAATTGCTGTTCCCGCCTCCAACCCCACGCAACAGCTCACGACTGTTCCCTGACTTTCATGAAGTGCACAAGGAACTGCAATCGCGTAAAGACGTCACCCTGAATCTGCTCTGGCAAGAATACAAAGAACGAAACCCGGAGGGCTACCAGTACAGCTGGTTCTGTCACAAGTATCGGGACTGGGCTGCCAGGCTGGATGTGGTCATGCGACATGAACACCGGGCAGGCGAGAAAATGTTTGTCGACTATGCAGGCCAAACGGTCAACGTGATTGACCGGGAAACCGGTGAGATACATAAAGCACAGATCTTTGTGGCTGTCTTGGGTGCCAGCAGTTACACCTATGCCGAGGCCACGTTGAGCCAGCAGGTCGAAGACTGGATCGGCTCTCATGTCCGTGCTTTTTCCTTCTTCGGCGGTGTTCCGGAGGCGGTCGTTCCCGATAACCTGAAAAGCGGTGTCAGCAGAGTCTGCCGCTATGAACCGGATATCAACCCAACCTACCACGATCTCGCCAACCATTACCAGACTGTCGTTTTACCGGCTCGAGTAAGAAAACCACGAGACAAGGCGAAAGTTGAAGCCGGTGTTCTGCTGGTGGAACGCTGGATACTGGCACGTCTTCGCAAGCACACCTTCTTCAGTCTGGCAGAGCTCAACAAGACAATCAAAGAACTCCTGAGCCTCCTCAACACCAAGCCTTTCAAAAAGCTGCCCGGCAGCAGACAAAGCCGCTTTGATGAAATGGACAAACCGGCACTGAAACCACTTCCCGCATCACCCTACGAAATAGCCTACTGGAAAAAGGCTGTGGTCCATCTTGATTATCATGTGGAGGTTGAAGGGCACTATTACTCCGTCCCGTATACCCTGGTAAAAAAGAAACTGGAGATCCGTTACACACAAACAACGGTGGAATGTCTGTATCGAAATCAGCGGGTGGCAAGCCACATCCGTAACCAGGTCCGGGGCCGTCATACAACCATACGAGAACATATGCCGCCACGACACCGGAAATACTCGGAGTGGAGCCCTGAGAGATTTACCAGGTGGGCGGCAAAAGTCGGCCCGCAAACAAAGGTGCTCACCGAAACGCTCCTTGTCCAAAGGGCTCATCCACAGCAGGCGTATCGAACCCTGCTCGGGATCCTGCGGTTGGGCAAATCCTACGGTGAACAACGACTTGAGGCGGCATGCGATCGGGCACTGCAGATCAACGCGCTGTCTTACCGGAGTATCGACTCCATCCTCAAAAACGGCCTGGACCAAAAACCGCTCAGAGAAAAAGAAACTAACACCAGACCGGTGCAACACCGTAATATCCGTGGTGCTGCCTACTATGACTCAAAACCTGTTAAAGGAGACAATAATGCTGCTTCATCCAACGCTTGAAAAACTGACGACATTACGCTTCACCGGTATGGTGGCTGCACTCGACGAACAGATGCAGATGGACTCACTTGATGACATGGGCTTTGAAGAACGGCTCGGCCTCCTGCTCGACCGTGAAATGGCTGTCAGGCAGACAAGGAGAATGAATACACGATTGCGCAAGGCCAAACTGCGTCAGGACAGCTGTATAGAAGACATCGACTTCCGTCACCCAAGAGGGCTGGATAAATCTCTTGTCATGAGACTGGCCGGCTGCGAGTGGATTAAAGAGCATAACAATCTGATAATCACCGGCCCCACCGGGGTTGGAAAAACGTACCTGGCATGTGCCTTTGCCCAAAAGGCATGTAGAGAAGGATTTAATACGATCTACCTGAGAATAAGCAAACTTTTTGAGGACCTGAGCCTGTCAAAAGGCGACGGTCGATATCTTAAACTGCTCTCTTCTTTTGCTAAAGCAGACCTGCTGGTCCTCGATGATTACGGACTTGAACAACTCGGCCGGGAACAGCGACATGATCTGCTTGAGATACTGGAGGATCGTCATGGGTTAAAATCAACCCTGGTCACCAGTCAGTTACCTATTGACCACTGGCATGAACAGATCGGTGACCCGACCCTTGCCGATGCTATTCTCGACAGGCTGGTACACAGCGCACATAAAATAAAACTCAATGGAGAATCTATGAGAAAAAAGAATGCAAACTTGACGTAAAGGATAACGGTGAGGTAAAGGACAAATAACAGCGTCGCTACGCTCCGATCAACTGGCCGCGATCATCTGGAATGAGTGGCCGGGATCGCGTGGAATCGCTGGCCGCCTTCGGCTGGAATCACCGGCCGGAATCAATGGAATACGCAATTTGACTATCTCAGATTAGACTACACAACTTATAGACTCTTGTTGATAGTTCCTTGTCAAGAAGGTCAGTGACAGTTTGTAATGAATAGTGAGTTTAAACTTTTGAAAGACATTAAACTCCCTCGGAATCAATTTGGTTCATGTCAATATATTGTTAAAATCTAATGTCAACCACCCATTTCTTCTATGGGACTGACCTGGTATCGACTAATCTAACTGTCTTTATCTTTATTTCAGGTGTCAACCTTTTGTTGGTGCCAGTCGGTAATTGTAAATCTCAAATCACCAAACCCAATCAGTTAACATATTCTATTGTTCAGGAATTTCCTCATGATCCAAAGGCATTCACTCAAGGGTTGGCTTGGGACAATGGAAACACCTATGAGGCGACAGGGCTATATGGTCAATCCTCACTGCGACGAGTTGATTTACATACGGGAAAAGTTGAGTTAAAGCATGAATATGATCAGCAGCTTTTTGCTGAGGGGATAACGATATACGAAGACAAAATCTATCAGCTGACCTGGAAAAATAATCGCATTTTTCAGTATGACAAACATGATTTTTCTCTAATCAGGTCAAGGAAATTCCCTTATCAGGGTTGGGGAATTACCCATGACAACGAACAATTGATTGTCAGCGATGGTACCGCGACACTTTATTTTTTAGACCCGAAAACCCTATCGGAAAAACGCAAGGTAATAGTCCGTGATGATCAAGGGTAGGTAGGCCGACTAAATGAACTGGAATATGTAAATGGGAAAATATATGCCAATATCTGGAAGACAGACCGGATAGCTGTTATCAGTCCCATGAATGGAGTTGTCACCAACTACCTTGACCTGAGTGGTCTATCTACGAATAGAAAAGTGAAAATAAACCGGATGTGCTGAATGGAATTATGTACGATTCAGTGGACGATAGATTGTTTGTAACCGGTAAATTATGGCCATCCCTCTTTGAAATTAAAGTTGTTCCCATACCTCACTAATCTCACGAGAGCATGTCATTTCAATCCTATTAAAAAGAAGTTTTGAAGTAAGAGTTCATTTTTCATAAGTGTCCTCTTGGCTGTATTATCTCAGTTAACTACCATTTTCATTGGGCTGAGGGATGACTAAGATTCTTCCCTTCGTGCCGAAACAAATCTACAACCTCGGGAATCCATCCTATGGAGTAAAAACATGGAAGACACGACTGCGAACATGATCCGCAAGGGTAAGAAGATACCCTGTTCTTTATTCTTGTCTCTAGGGATGTGCTGATTAACTGGTTTATAATCGGTAGGTCACAGGTTCGAATCCTGTCGGGAGTACCTATGATAATAGCAGCTTAGTCGCTTTGACTGGGTGGCTGTTTTGGCTTGGTCAGATGCCGGTCAGATGGGATCAAGGGGGACTACACCAAAGAAGGAGATGAGCCATTAATCCGGGGACCTTATTTGAACACTTCCGTATTTAAAATGCGGTTGCTGAATTACTGTCATCACTGCTGGCACCCTCATGATAGGTGCGGAAGTATCTGAAGATATCCTCTAGCGTGCTGGCATAGTGTCTGATAAAGAGTGGGGAGCGACGTTCGGAGTAATTTTTTGGCTGAGTTGTAGTTTTTAGCGATTACCACCGATTATAGGTGTCAATCAGGGTCAAATTTTGACATTTCTAAGCGTTGAATATTGCCCTCCATTTTTCACCTAACAGGAAGGCCAGCTCACAAAAGAGGATTTCCCATTAACCACTTATCATTCATGTAATAAAGCGATTTAGAGTGTGAGGCTCTAGAAATCCATGATTCTAGATTGCATTACCGGATATCCGGAATAATGTTTCTACTTATACATTCACAATTTCTTCCAACCAAACAAAAGAGTAGTTGTGTTTTTAATTGCCTGGCTAAAAAAATGAGGCCTAACTATTAATTGGCATGGTAATTGATAGCATTCATGCGTTTCCACATGCCGAATTTGTCAAAAAATACCTTGTTTGGGAAAACAAAGAACACTAGTTCGAAAAGTTTTTTACGATGGAAGAAAACTACAAAGATATTACGAACAGAATTATCGGTCAATTTATAAATAATAAGGGACTTAGGAAGCAAAATTAATACAGGTGCCAGAATGCAACTTGCAACGTTTTTTCATAGAAGGACTTAAATCAGTGCCTACAGGAATGGGATATTGATTGTTTTGTAGAAGAACAATATCTCATTAATTTTGAATATTTACTAGAGAGGTAGATACCATGGTATTAAAAGAAAAATTTACCAGTGAATTCAGGGATCTTACTGTTTGTTCTTTTCCAAATGCGTGTAAGGCCTACTTGAAAACTTGCTTGCTTATACTTTGTTTTCTGATAACTACTTTCAGTTTAAATATTGGTTCCGATTTTGCCAATGCTGCATTGATCGACGTAACTGCGTCCACAGCAGATATCACTTTGGGTGAAATAATCAATGTAGAGTTTGAAATTTCAGGTTTGTCTAACTCACCAGGGGATTCTTTAAGTGCATTTGATTTAGATATCTTATTCAGATAGCATTTTTCAGCTAATGTGTTTCATTTCATGGATCCAGTCACAGCTACGAACCAACTGGATCTACCTGAAATAGATGCATTCCCTTTCGATGGGGATGTTTATGAAATCAGTAATGGTGTGTTAGACGCCTACGGAGTTTCTGGTAATACCGATACAATTCGATACAATGCAAGCAACAGATTTCCGTTTCCTAGAGCTTACTTTCTTAACAATTTCTGAAGCAGCAACCTCCACGATTTCAATTGACATGAGTGATCCAAGCCTTCTCGTTTTAGATAGTTTTGGTGACTTGGATGTAAGTAATTCGATTATGCAAGTAAACTTTAGCGCTGGATCAGATACGGCTCCAGTCCCAGAACCATCTACAATGTTGTTATTTTTAACAGGGCTGCCATTCTTGTCTAAAAGATTAAGAAAATATCTAAAATAATAGATTAGGAGAAAAATATGAATACTAAATATTTATCAATAATATTGCTAAATATTATATTGTTAGTGTATTTTATATTTCCGCTGTCTTCATTTTCAAATCAATCGATAAGTGGAATTATAACTGATATAGAAGGTAAACGTATTGAAGTTATAACAGAAAATAAAAAGACAATTTGGATAAGCGTTGAAAATTCAATTCCTGAAAATTATATAGGATCATCTATAACAGGTAAATATATTGCTGTCGGAGATACTTATATACTAGTTGAATCGTCAATAAATGGTCAATAATCCATAATTGGAGATATTTATCATGAGAAAAATATCATTTAATATAATTACGATTACATTTGTTCTTACATTTTTTATCTTGGGTGGTGAAGTATATGCACAGACTTCTTCTCTCTCCCCCCGCCCAGGAAAAATTGGGGATTTATGTGGTGGATAGCGGATCAGGGCTAATGGCTGCACATTTCGCTCAGGTGGGCCTCTTATCATCAATCTCAATGTGCCAGCTGTTGTTAATCAAAACCAATTAGCAGCTGATGGTAAACTAGCTGATGCACCCACCCTTGTAAATAACGGTATTATAGGTGCACAGGCAATCCTCAGGTTTCCTGTATACGATATTGACTCCGGTGCTAATATTTCAGGGTATAGCCCAGAAGTAGATAGAGTTTCTTTTAATGGTCAAGTCAAGAAAAACCTCTCAGGAGTGGATGGCCAATGGACCGATGACTCAATAATTGTTCCCATTGAAGAAGTTAAATTTGGCGTTGAAAATGAAATTCGGATCGACATTGACACTGATAACAGCCAGGAAGTCTGGTGCATGGCAGTTGATTGGGTAGCAATTCGGTTCGCCGTCGCTGCACCATACATTTTGGCCCACGGGATTAATGCACAAGCTGATACATGGGATGGAATTATAAATACCATGGATAATATGGGTGTTTTGTATGAAAGTAGATTGTTACTTCAAACGGACGATCAGCTGGAACGCTAGACAGCTTGAAAATAACATCTCAAACTTTCTAAATGAAATCAAAGCAGAAAAGGTAACATCATTGCTCATAGTAGGTGGTTTAGACATGAGGAATTGCAAGCAAAGTGACCTTCTTTTAAAATACTTTCACTGTCAACGTTGTCTACACCACATTTGGGTAGTGTTGCTGCTGACCTCTCAATTATTCAAAAAAACAGAAGCTGACGAAAAAGTAAATACAGAAAACGACCCAAATGGTTTTGCAATACTTAGATTGACAATATGGACTTGGGGACAAGGTCCTCAATTACCTGGTTTAAATGATTTAACGATAGCTCGAGCCTCAGAAGCCATAAATCTTCGGCTTAGAGGAAACATCTCACCTACATTCACCATGGGGGCGAACGCAGACTTAAATGCAGATAACGCTTTAACAGAAAATGAATCTTCTGGGTTGTTCCCGTCAATTGCTCATCGGGCAGAAGAGCATGGAGAGTATTAAGAGATTTTTCTATCTCCAATTCTCTCAGTCACACAGGTACCCGGTAGATATTGGGGCACCAGAACAGTACTGACATATCAGACGGTAACGACACAGATGTCACAGAACAACGATATCGTTGTGACAACAACAAGCGCACACCCTTCATATGGAACATCACTTGGAAATACTCTCAACAACCATAGTACAATAAATAGAGACGAACTGGCCAATATTAACCAAATTCTACAACGGACTATTCCATTGCGGTAAGAAAGCAAAAGTTTTTCAGAGGAGATCAAAATGAATATAAAAAGGTTTTCATGGCAGTCGGCAATATGTTTGCTTATAAGCCTCACCGTGACACTATTTTTATTATCCAGCCAGTCTGAAGCGGAAGATATTCCTGTCGCGACGAATATTCCCACCACACTTACAGCTGACATATCGGCTGGAATGGAAATTACTGAAATACCTTTTGAGTTAGGTGGTGCAGACGGTGTCATAATTGAAACTATAGTGCCAGTTGATGGTGCTTCTTTTCAACACTACTAGATCCATCAGGCAATGTTGTTTTGTTACCGGGGGCTCCTGATGTAAATTCATACAGCGGGAATTGATTTAGCGCCTGGATCAGGTCTGCCAGGTGGGATTTTTGTAGTTCAAGAGATAAATAACCCAACTGATGGTAGGTGGATAATTCGCCTAGAATTTCCTCCTGCTCTTCAAGATACTGTTGTCGTTACAAGTATATTTACTCGTTCGTCCTACCAAGCAGGTATTGCACTAATAAGAGAATCATATTTGACTGGAGAAGATGTCTCAATAGGGATGATTATTCTGAATGGAGGACAACCGTTGACAGGTTTAGCTCCAGAAGTTCAAATCTTCTATAATAGCTCAAATACTCATTTGTACTCTTGAATGGCCAAGATGATGGAATAGATGCAGATGGATTAGCAGACGATGGCGTATACAGTATTGACCATACCTTTACACAAGCCGGAGTCTATTTGATCAAGGGAACTGTCGCTATCCCGACTCCTCAGGAGAAATTTTTAGGGAAGCTTCAAGAACAGTAGAGGTAAAAGATCCTCCGGGTCTTGTCTCAAATGTCACAGTGACACCTATAAATGGAACAAACGGATGTATTGCCGGTATCAAGGAGACAATTGATTTACAGATTTCAGAGTCAGGGGAATATGTTGCCCGCGGCTCTTTGTGGAACATTGATGAGGAGAAAATTGAAAAAGGTCAAAAGGAACTTTTTCTATCGGTGGGCATTCTCTAATTCTGTACTACGACAGCAAGGAAATGTAAAATTCGGAGAAGCTGGAGATTTACATTTAAGGAACTAACATACTACGCACTGATGATGAGAGTTTCGCACTTGTTAGTCGTAATTTAGATTTAGATCTCACACAAACTTTAGATTTTGGATCATTATGTCGAGAATCAATCCAAATTATTGAAGGGCTGACGGTATACGAAGAAATTGAAGACGGTTACATTTCTTCACTCATATTCGAAATGCAGATCGATGTTCAAGTTGCAGGTAATTATGAAATCTCCGTAAAAGTTGTTGGTAGCGCTGGTGAAGACATTGAATTAGGTGGTTTTACTGAGTACTTAGAAGTCGGTAACAATATCGTAAGCTTTTTCTTACCTGCTGAGTTTTTCCAAGCTGCTGATGGCCCTTATAGAGTTATATCTGCCTTAGTTTATGGTGCCAAAGGAACGGCTCAATTAGCACGAGTTGGAGAATCTCCACCTTATCAACGTTGGCAGTTTAATCCGGTGAAAGAGGGGGACTTGGACAATGATGGCGATGTTGATAATATTGACCGGAATTATATTTTAGCAGCGCGAAATAACTCCGCGCTTTCACCTGGTGATCGACGTGACATTACAAGGGATGGAAGTATCTATCTCAGGGATGCAAGAGCAATTCTTAGGCTAAGGTGAAATAATTATCATTTTTACCGTTCATCCCCATTAGAAGTTTCCTATTTACCAGCCTACGTAACGCTCTAATGGGGAGCATTATTCTTTTTGTTCTGTTATCCCGTTTTTATGATTGTATTTTCTTCTCTACCTGTAAGAGAAGCATGAATGGTTTCTTATTACTATTCTATTTTTGATGAAATCTGTGAATCTGCTCTAAAGTTTATGAAACGTCACTGATGCCAAATCAAAAACAATTACTTAAAGTTACATCTGCCTTCGTTTGCTATTCGTTACTGGTCTATTTTGCTCTTTTCTCGTTAAATCTGCCAATTCCAGGATGGATGGAAAAATAATTGGATTTCTAGCAATCCCCATATGGGTGCTAATTTCACCATGGATGGAATTATTAGGTACTCTCGGAATGGTGGAGGGAGAATGGATTAGAGCTCCGAGCTTTTTGGGGTATTTCAGTCATTTTTTTTTATGCAGTAATTTTACACGTAATCCTTTTTGGGGTTGCACGACTAATAAAAAAATGAAAATTATTTAAGAGGTATCTCTCTATTTACCCGTGTTGGCTCTTTACAGGCCAAGGGTGGATTCGTTTACGTGACCTTATTTCAGGTTATTCTATGATAGTAAGCGAAACCTGGAATCATTAGGTGAAACCGGGTGGCTCCTATACATTTTTCTCTTTTTAGTTATTTGGTTGACTAGGCTCCAGCAACCTTATTGTTGCCATCGTCCTTTGTGACTGTGTGAAACACCTGACAGCTACATTCACACACTCCATCTTGCATACAGTTTATCTAACTCCTCTGCCTTCACAATGAACTGATTTCCTAGGCTATGAAGTGTAAGGACCTGATCCAGTAAAAAAATCTTGAGAGCTGAGCAATCTCCAATGACAATGGCATTGCGAATTATATCGATATTTTTACCGCCGATGTCGATGTCAGGGGATAGTTCGTGATAACACCTTCAGATTAATGGAGAAAACCCAAAAAATTGTCTTATAGACTGCAATTAGTTTTATAAGTTCAAGCACCTATCGATTTTTTGGCTAATGCCTGTACTTGTCTATTTACATAACATAACATCAACAAATTTCACTACGCCCCAAGAGAAGTCACGAATGTAAGCCATTCGACTAATCTCTTTTGCCTGACGGCTCAGCAGGTGATCCTATAGCTAAATATTGCCTAATCGAAGGTAAACACTTTTGACTTTCCCCTTTACCCTAGATGTTTCCTGTATCTCTATGGATTTCAGACTGTATCAGAAAATCTGTTTACATGTCCTAACTACAGTGAAGGATCAAACTGGAATAGCCAAGCAAATCGTGATCAACAAAAAAGGTTCAATTCTATGGCAAGATAAATTACAGACAAAGACTGTATGTTATTGTTATCACTATATCAAACCCTATCTG